>JBOEHK010000028.1:0-2443 GCA_050633885.1 Cellvibrionaceae bacterium | reverse complement strand
TGAGCAGGAGCGGAAGCTTAGGTAGGCATTTTTCTTTTACAGAAATCTGAACCTCGAGCATAGATAGTTGACAGGCACCTCGACGGAAAAAGTAAGGTCGGATAGGCTAATCAAAATGAATAACTTTGATTAGCAACCCACGAATACCAGCATGATAACCGACGAGATACTGACTTCATCTGTTGCATTAACTCATCTTAATTTTTTTATGCTCTGAAAAAAACGGGTAGGGAATTATTCGTTTTAGTTGACAAGGGGTGTCATACCAGCGACAGCGAGTCCAGCACAACGGTTTTTTGTTGTGCGATTTTTAATGGCTTTGTTAGTGTTGCTCGCCATTTTATTTTTTTGAGCACTTAAAGGTGATGTAATCAGCATCAATTTCTTCATATTCACCTTTGCTATTTTTGTGTAAAAACTTTGGCTGTACTGCTGCGTTTATCCCCCAAGATATTATGCCGCCACCTTTAGATTTAGTGTTTATCCAGCAGCGCTCGTTACTTGAATTGTACTCGGTTACTGATTCATAACATTTCTTTGGATGAAAAAGATTACCCTCATCATCTCGAACTGCATCTACTTTAATAAGGCTGCACGATTCAATGATGAAACCAGAGCACTCATTTGCTTCAATTTTCCCTACGGCGCAATAATCAGCTATTGCACCTGTAGAAAAAAAAAGAAAGGCAAATATTAGTAACGATTTAATTCCTAGCATTAAACTCTCCTTGAACACTAATGCCCGCTTCAGCTGCGCCGAAGCCGGAGTGTTTTTGTGTTAATGTTTGAGCGCAGCGAGTAACAAAAAAATGCGTAGGTTTTGGCGTCAGACTGGAAGCGCTTGTTAGCTTATACTGCATTTAATATCTGTTTAACTCTTTTAAGTTCTATTTTTGCGTCGCCTTCAATGTGGCGCATATAAACAGGGAAGCTACTATTTTGAATCACTATCACTTCTAAAGCTTCGCCTTCACTATCACGGACGAATGAATATAGAGCTATATGCTCGTCTGTGTCGTTAGCCAAAAAAGCAATTTCTGCTGAGTAGGCGGAATTATATGTCAAATCGCAAAATGTAGTACCTTCAACTTCGTTAAGTAAACAAACACTCAACGTTGTGCCAAGCAGCTCTCCAGACAATACTGACTCGCTGCAGTTTGAATTTCTCGAGAGCGGAAAAAAGGCAGAATCCATTGAGAACTCATACGAATCATCAATTAATTCATTTATTTCATTTAACCTGTACTTTGCTACACACCAAATAAATGCGATCTTATCTAATGACAACTCTAAGAAGCTTTCAGCTTCAACAATAGTCCTGATCAATTCAGGCTCAGGGATCAGTTTGTGCATTAGCCAATTTTTTTGCGCTTCGGAAACCAGAACTTCTATTTCGGTTGAAAAATATTTCTCCACCAACTTAGGAAAACAAAGTACAAGCCTTTTTACCTGATCACCTTCGATAACATGTATTTTATAAAATTTATCAGTCTCAATCTTTTCAAGCCAAGTTCGTGCGTTATTCGTTAGGTAAGAACTAACAAAAATCACTAAATGCTTTGGTTTTTCTGCATCTGCCCAAGCAATTTTAGAATTAAGCTGTTCTGGTGGAACACCCTTTGAATATCGCTTACATTCAAAAAACCAAGATTCATAGTACCTGTCAACCAAAGTGGTGTTACTACTTAGCTCTGCTTGTATATCCCGACCATTGTCCGCTCCACCTTTCCTCCATCTAACTTTCTCAAAGCTTAGCGATAGTACTAGTTCGAAACATAACTCTTCGAATTCATTATCCGAAAGTTTTAGTAAATCCACCTGCCTCTCTATCATAGATTTGGGAACCTTATTCGGAAAGCTAACGAGTCTGTAGAAAAACTTTCAAAAACCTAAGCATCTACATTCTCCATTTTATTTATTTTAAAAAATAATTAAACGTGACGCTGTCACATTCAATTTTTTATTTCAACCAGATGATCGCCAAAAACCGTTTAATGCCATTGTTGGCGCACTATGCCGCTATATTGCCATAATTGGTTAACTTCTCAATATTATGTACCATACAATATAACTTCCATTGTGTATCGACTTTAGTTTTTCCTCGCAGACTAAATCGATTCAGTCTTTTTTGTGTGCCGATGTTCGCAAACACAGGTTCAACGACTGACATGCGATGGCTGTAAATAAATTTACCTTCTTTACTGTCTACGCGATGCTTCATCCAATCGGTATAAGTCGGTTTTCGTTTTGCTTCCAGCATAAAAGACACTTGTCGTCCGCTGCCTTTTCGGTGATCCGCTGAGCTGGGGTTTTGCATACATTGGTGTTTTAAATCACAGTGACGACATTGCAATAAGCGACCATTAAAAAATGCTTTGGGATTACCATTAACATCTTCTTTGACGCCAATAAGGCTTAAATTTTTTTCTGCTGGACAAACACA
>JBOEHK010000027.1:0-523 GCA_050633885.1 Cellvibrionaceae bacterium | reverse complement strand
TCGCGGCATTAGAAGACATTTTGCAACCATCGATAGCAAACAGTTCATTGCCAATCAAACCTTCTTCATGACAGATTAAAATGATTTGGCTAAACAACTCTGCCATTTCTGCTTGATAGCTGCTGACAAAATGCGCAATGGTTGTAAAGTGCGGAACGCTATCACACGATAACGCTTTAAAAATAATATTCGTATTACAGCACCATTCAATCTCACGGCTAGACGTGATGCCTTTAGAGTACGCAAACAAAATAATTTTTAATAATATAGCAGGGTCGTAAGCAGGGCGGCCGCCAGAAGCAGAATCATTTTTGAAATTAGGATAAAAAACAGAAAGGTCGAGCTTGTGATCAATTAAATGATGAACAGCATGCTCAAAAGTACCGGCTTGTAGTTGCTCTTCATAATTAATCACAACCATTGAGGTTTGGTTGTAGTTATACGGTTTGAACTTCGGCATAAACAAATTCCATTATTTTTGTTTATTTTAATCTTTTTTGAGGTTTTTCTACAGTCTCAACGC
>JBOEHK010000026.1:0-1338 GCA_050633885.1 Cellvibrionaceae bacterium | reverse complement strand
TGTACTGGTCAACTAAAACCGGACACTGAATTTTTATATTTACGTAGCTAACGCGCTACGCTTGTTGGCCCCCAAATAATCGCGATGAACCTGCTCATTCTGAGCAGAACCTTCGCCATGATTTGAGGGCTTAGATTTGAGTGCTTCAAATGCGGTCGGCGACAAATCATTGTTAGCCGAATGCAAACGATGCACGTTGTAATATTTCATATAACGCGCAACATCCGCCTTCATATGTTCACGCGTCGGTTGTGCTACTTTCAAAATCCAATCGTGCTTCAAACTACCGAAAAAACGCTCAACCACAGCATTGTCCCAGCAAGCTCCCACGCTCCCCATACTTGCGCGCATACCGTATGAGGTTAGCAATTTGCGATAATGTTTGCTGGTGTATTGCGACCCCCGATCACTGTGGAACACCAAGCCATTCGGTGGTTGGCGTAGATTGTAAGCTTTAATTAACGCTTTGCTGACCAAAGCTTTAGTCATGCGCTTATCAGTATGCCAGCCAACAATTCGGCGTGAATAGAGATCCATAACAATGGCGAGGTACATCCAACCTTCACCTGTTTTCAAATACGTAATGTCTCCGGCCCATACTTGATTCGGGCCAATGGGATCGAAGTTTTGATTAAGCAAATTGTCAGCAACTTCGTCAGTGTGTTTACGCTTAGTTGTCACCTTGTAGGCCACACGCTGCTTTACTTCCAGCCTCAACTGCTTCATCAGCTTGCGAACACGATCCCGACCGATTTTTATGCCTTCCTCACGCAATTTCTTCATCATCTCTCGGCTACCCAAACTGTCACGACTTTGCTTGAACAGCGTCTTCATTCTGCGATGCAAATGAAGATCCGTCACTGTTATTTGCGGTGTTGGACGCTTTAGCCAGTCGTAGTATGAGGACTGGCCAACTCGCATCACACGGCACAGTGCGGTGACAGGATAACGCTCTGACTCAGAACGAATAAAATGAAATTTTACTTCATTTCTTTCGCAAAGAAGGCACTCGCCTTTTTTAAAATTTCCTTCTCCATACGCAGGTCTTTGACCTCTTTGCGTAAGCGCTTAAGCTCGGTTCTTTCATCCTCATCGAGCGCTTCGCCCGCCTCCACGGCTTCGATTTTCTCTTTCCATTTGTAGAGCATATTGGTCGCTATGCCCAATGATTTGGCGGCCTCGGCCACTGAATAGCCTTGCTCACGAACGAGCGCGACCGCTTCTTCTTTAAATTCTTTCGGGTACTGTTTGTACGTACGTTTCTGATTCATCATGACACCTCAATCGTTGACGGATATTGTCTCTTATTAAAGTGTCCGGTGCTATTAGACCACTACA
>JBOEHK010000025.1:0-439 GCA_050633885.1 Cellvibrionaceae bacterium | reverse complement strand
TATTACTACTTTTATTCGTTTCTCTAGATTTTCGTAAAGGCAATTTCGAAAATTGGGTAATTGGTTTAGTTGGAATATTTGTTATCTTCTGTACAGCATTGCTGTGGTTTCAAAGAAGATCAACCTCTAGAATTAATCGCAGAATTACCATCAAAAAAACGAGCCTTATTACGCCAAAAAATATTCTTACGAATAAGCGGAAAGTGATAGATTTCAGAAATATAAATTCAATTGAGCGTAAAATTGCGCCAAATTCAATACTGCTAGGAAAGTGTATAGTGATTTGGTACAACGACACTAGTATATGTTTTTTTAGCTCGCTTTTTCGTCATTTTTCAGATGGCGGCAGATTTTATAATGAGTTAAAACGAAGAGTTGCTGCTAACAAAAACAGCCAGCGGGACGCCGCAAAAGACGCGGCGCCACTGCTGTAAGCGTT
>JBOEHK010000024.1:0-1049 GCA_050633885.1 Cellvibrionaceae bacterium | reverse complement strand
GAACGTAATAAACCCCACGTCAACGTGGGCACGATTGGTCATGTTGACCATGGTAAAACCACATTGACAGCAGCATTAACGCGCGTATGTGCGGAAGTGTGGGGCGGCGAAGCCGTAGCTTTTGCTGGAATCGATAATGCGCCAGAAGAAAGAGAGCGTGGTATTACGATCTCAACCTCTCACGTTGAATATGATTCGCCAACGCGTCACTACGCGCACGTTGACTGCCCAGGCCATGCTGACTATGTGAAAAACATGATCACAGGTGCGGCACAAATGGATGGCGCAATTTTGGTCTGTTCTGCTGCTGATGGTCCAATGCCTCAAACGCGTGAGCACATTCTTTTGTCTCGTCAGGTGGGTGTTCCTTACATCGTTGTTTTCCTTAATAAGGCTGACATGGTCGATGATGAAGAGCTGTTAGAGCTTGTTGAGATGGAAGTGCGTGAGTTGCTTGATCAGTACGAATTTCCTGGTGACGATACTCCGATCATCACGGGCTCTGCACTGATGGCGCTAGAGGGTAAAGACGATAACGGCATGGGTACAACCGCGGTTAAAACATTGGTTGAAAAGTTAGACGAATATATTCCTGAGCCAGAGCGTGCGACAGATAAGCCGTTCCTAATGCCAATTGAAGATGTGTTCTCAATTTCGGGTCGAGGCACAGTTGTCACAGGTCGTGTTGAGCGCGGTATTGTGACTGTTGGTGAAGAAATTGAAATCATCGGCATTAAAGACACAACAACAACGACGTGTACGGGTGTTGAAATGTTCCGTAAGTTGCTAGACGAAGGTCGAGCAGGCGAGAACGTAGGTGTGTTGCTGCGTGGTACGAAACGAGAAGAAGTTGAGCGTGGACAAGTGTTAGCAAAGCCGGGTTCAATTACACCTCATACTAAGTTTGAGGCTGAGGTGTACGTATTGTCAAAGGATGAAGGTGGTCGTCATACGCCATTCTTCAAAGGTTACCGCCCACAGTTTTACTTCAGAACTACTGACGTTACAGGTGCTTGTGAGTTGCCTGAAGGTGTAGAGATGGTAATGCC
>JBOEHK010000023.1:478-759 GCA_050633885.1 Cellvibrionaceae bacterium | reverse complement strand
GCGTAACGAGTTGGGCGCTGTCTCAACGAGGGACTCGGTGAAATTGTAGTATCGGTGAAGATGCCGATTACTCGCCGCAAGACGGAAAGACCCCGTGAACCTTTACTATAGCTTCACAGTGGACTTTGACATTACTTGTGTAGAATAGCTGGGAGGCTTTGAAACTCTGTCGCCAGATAGAGTGGAGCCACCTTTGAAATACCAGCCTGGTAATGTTGAGGTTCTAACTCAGTTCCCTGATCGGGATCGAGGACACTGTGTGGTGGGTAGTTTGACTGGGG
>JBOEHK010000023.1:0-437 GCA_050633885.1 Cellvibrionaceae bacterium | reverse complement strand
TAACGGAGGAGCACGAAGGTACCCTAATCCTGGTCGGAAATCAGGAGATTAGTGCAATGGCATAAGGGTGCTTGACTGCGAGACTGACAAGTCGAGCAGGTACGAAAGTAGGTCATAGTGATCCGGTGGTTCTGTATGGAAGGGCCATCGCTCAACGGATAAAAGGTACTCCGGGGATAACAGGCTGATACCGCCCAAGAGTTCACATCGACGGCGGTGTTTGGCACCTCGATGTCGGCTCATCACATCCTGGGGCTGAAGCCGGTCCCAAGGGTATGGCTGTTCGCCATTTAAAGTGGTACGCGAGCTGGGTTTAGAACGTCGTGAGACAGTTCGGTCCCTATCTGCCGTGGGCGATTGAGAAATGAGGAAAGCTGCTACTAGAACGAGAGGACAGGAGTGGACGAACCACTGGTGTTCGGGTTGTCATGCCAATG
>JBOEHK010000022.1:0-20612 GCA_050633885.1 Cellvibrionaceae bacterium | reverse complement strand
GCATCTAACTTCCGTTAGCAATAAATAATTTCAAGAATATGATAATTAAAAGAATTTATTTTTATGAAAGAAATCGCACAAATGCAAAGCAGGAATAATTATCAATCGACCTTTTTCTTAAATAAACGCCAGACCCACGCCACAGGCCCAGATACACTATAACTTGCAGCCAAAATAAGGAGCATAACCGAAGGGTTGCTTGCCACAACAACAAATATCAAAACCGCAAGCAGAAGCACGACGAAAGGGACTCGACCTTTTAAATCCAAGCCTTTAAAGCTTTGATATTGAATGTTAGAAACCATAAGTAAGCCAGCACATAGCGTTAACAGTCCGCACAAGATGGACAACTCAAAACCTATAACACTTTCAGCACCAACCCAAACCGTTCCCGCTACAACTGCTGCTGCTGCTGGACTAGATAAACCAACAAAGAAACGCTTATCAACAACTCCAACTTGAGTATTAAATCTCGCCAAGCGAAGAGCGGCGCAAGCCGCAAAAGCAAACGATGCCGCCCACCCGTACTTCCCTAGCGGGACGAGCGCCCAATTAAACATAACAAGCGCGGGAGCCAACCCGAATGACACCATATCCGACAAACTATCGTACTCAACACCAAATGCGCTTGAAGTATTCGTCATACGGGCCACTCGTCCATCCAACCCATCAAAAACCATAGCAGCAAAGATAGCTACAGCAGCATTTTCAAAATCACCATGCATTCCAGCTATGATGGCATAAAAACCGCTAAATAATGCCGCTGTTGTAATCAGGTTGGGTAACAGAAAAATCCCACGGCGACGGACAGTCTCACCACCTTCTTTTACCTCTTCAATATGATCATCTACAGGAAGAAGGAATTCCTCCTTATTTTGAACGTGCTTATCTTCTGTTTCGTCACTTAAGTCTTTCATATTATTTATATAACGCACTAAATTAGTATTGTTGCGAAAAATATTACACCAGAACCCACATCTAAGATATGAGGGATTTCAGTATTGGATACACAGCTATACTCTTACACATAAAAAAACCGAGAAATATCTCGGTTTTTTTATGTTCTCATTTTTTTAGTTTTAGAAACTAAAATCAAGAGTAAGACCAGCCGTTCTTGGCTCAAGGACAAAGACATTAGTAAACAAACCCGAGGTTGCGTCTGTTGTGTAATGACCAGTCACAAAATCATCATTTTTGATATTTTTCACCCAAGCTTGTAAAGACCAAAGCCCTGTCGGATTCGCCAAGGTAATTTGAGCGTCTAACACGCCCCATGAATCTATTTCATCTTTCTTAGTATTAAATATTCTTGAGTAAAACTCATCTTGCCAGTAATACTGAAGACGACCAGATAGAGAATAACCCGAGCTGAAGTCATGGGTATATTCAACGTTAGCATTGACACTAAATTCTGGCGCATTTGGTAATTTATTCCCCTCTAAATCCACATCAACCCCTGAAGAGCCATCCGCAATTAAGAAGTTATCGCCAAAAAAGGTATAAACTCCAGCAGCACTACCAGTTTGCGCTGGATCAGTAGGATCAAATGTTTGCACATCGCCAATTTCCGCATCTAAATAGGCAAGGTTTAACCCAAACAATAAGCTATCGACAGGAGAATACAAAAATTCCGCTTCAATCCCCTGAATAGTTGCATCTACGTTTTCATTGATTGAGGTTTGCGAAACAATTTTAGAGATCTGCAAGCCTTCATAGTCATAATAAAAAGCACTTAAGTTTGCCTGTACACGAGAATCAAACAAAGAGCTTTTAACACCCAGCTCGAGGGAGTTAATATATTCTGGATCAAAAGAATCTGGAAATGATGTATTTCCCGGAGGGTTAAAACCACCGCCCTTATAGCCACGAGCTAATGTCGAATACAACATCACATCATCAGTGACATTCCAATCTAAGCCAACTTTGCCGGTGACCTCCTGCCAATCTTCTTTTTGCTCAATGAACGGGTCGTTAACACCGGCCTTAAACGTTAGGTAGTACTGACGCCCAAGAATTTCTTTTGCTTCATCCGTATAGCGAAGACCAACAGTCAACTTTGTGCTGTCTGACAAATCCCAATAACCCTCACCAAATAAGGCCCAAGTTGAAACCTTGTAGCCTTTGTTGTGATTATCAAAAACGGATTGATGCTCGGGGATACCTGCAAATTGCCCAAACTGATAACCAACTGGAAAGTATACGATGTAGTGATTATCGGCTTCGAACTGCATAGCAAAAAGGCCAGCGGTGTAGCTGAACATGCCGTCTGAATCTGAAACCACACGAAATTCTTGGCTAAATTGTTCGCTATCATCTGAGGATTCATCGGTAGGGGAATCAAAGGTCGCATTAATTCTCTCTACCCCATTGAAATAGCCTACGACAGGATAACTAAAAGGAACGCTTGGAACCGTCCAGTCATAATCGGTTTTACTATTGACATAGGCATTACTGTATGCAGTTAACGAAGTGAACGTTAAATCGTCCAGCTGCCAATTAAATTCTAACGAGGCTATCGTCTCCTCAACAAAATATTGCGGATCAAAATCAGCATTCACTTTTCTCATGTCAGCAGGGTTTAATGAGCCTGCGTATTCGTTTGTGCCGACAGGAATTAACGGTGCATTAATTGGCGGCTGACCCAAAATAAAATCATTAACGCCCGCAGTTACACCTGAAGAACCATTCCAAACATCAAATCCCAAACTTCCTGGAAGGCATCCTAAAACACCATCAGGATCAGTCGTACATTGCTGTTTACTCACACGACTCCGATTATCATCTTCTCTAAACTTTGAAAGCATCAATATTGCATCAAGCGTGTCGCTAAACGTAAACGCCGTTGTACTTCTGAATGCGTACATATCCCTATCGTCAATATCATTACCAGTATAAATGTTATCGATAAACCCATCCCGGTTTAATGAAAATGCAGCAAAACGCTGTGAGATAGCATCACTGATTGGGAAATTAACCATACCTTTTAATTTAACAGTATCGTAATTACCTAAAGTAATTCCAATATCAGCACCGAATTCATTATCAGGTTTTGCAGTAATAACATTCACAACACCTGCTGTTGTGTTCCGGCCATATAAAGTTCCCTGTGGCCCACGTAACATTTCGACGCGCTCTACATCAAAAAATTCCGCTTCAAAAATTCTTGGCGAATTAAGGTAAACACCATTGACGTGAACACCAGCACCACTATCAGAAGAAACACCAACAGCAGAATTACCGATACCTCGAATCGCCATGTTCGCGCCAGTAAAGTTACCTTTCGAAAAAACCACATTAGGAACTGAAAACTGGATATCTAACGCATCATCAATGCCAGCTGTCTCCAACGCCTCGCCGGAAAATGCGCTCACAGCAATAGGCGTATCCTGAACATTGGCTTCTCTTTTTTCTGAAGTAATCACTATCTTTTCAATTTGTGCAACAGCATGAACAGATAAGCTTGCAGCAAAAAAAGAGATTATTTTTATAAAAACTCATTTAAAACCCCACTTCCATATATTGTTATATTTTTCTTTAGCATGCACACAAACAAGCGAAACCCGATAACTCAAAGCAAGATTTAACATCAAAGAACTCATAGTTTGTAAAGCTAAAACCTAAAGAAGAGAAAACAAAACGAAGAAATTAATATTATTATTTTTATCCTCCTTAACCACTAGAACATCAAGGAGAGTGTCGGATAATCAACGAAAGATAGATAGCAGTCAAGCAGTAAAACTGGACGAATAGACGAGAAATGAGGGTGCTAGGAAAATGCATTAGTTTTTTTATTTTCACAAAACAAATGCCGCCTTCGGCATTTGTTTTTACTTATAAAGTTACAATTATTTTTCTCCAAACGCGGAAGGCAGACCAAACTGGGCTTGTAGCTTTTGCATTCCTCCAATCCAACGCTGATAATCTTTTGCTTTATTTAAAAAATATTTTTCGACTTCCGGATGAGGAAGCACCATAAACTTTTCTTCATCAATACACTTAACAACACAATCAGCAACAACTTCGGCTTTCAGCATTCCATCTTGACCTGCGACGCCACCGTTACTATTCGCTGTCATTTTTGACTCTACAGCTTGCGGACATAGCGCTGACACTTTAATACCTTCCGCTCCATGAGTAATCAACAACCATTCAGCCAGAGAAAGTGCCGCATGCTTTGTTACCGAATAAGTTGCCGAACCCACCTGAGACAATAGCCCTGCCGCAGAAGCGGTAATCAAAAAATATCCCTCTCCACGCTTCACCATGTTAGGCAAAGCATGACGAGCTGCATAAACATGAGCCATGACATTAACGCCCCACATTTTCTCCCAACTTTCATTGGGCGTTTCGAAACCGCCATGACATAAAATTCCAGCATTTCCACAAAATAAATCGATGTGGCCAAATTGACTTTCAGCTGTCGAGATTAAATTTTGAACATCACTTTCTTGACTGACATCACACAGGCAAGCGGTTGCACCTATCTCTTCAGCAAATTCATTTAATTCTTCCGCATTAATATCTGCGATAACAATGTTTGCTGCGCCCTCTTCTTTAAAGCGCTTAACCAAACCTCTACCGATTCCGCTCGCGCCACCAGTAATAACAATATTTTTATCTTTAATTTTCATAAGAAAAAATTCTCGCGTTTAAAAAGTTAAAAAAATGGCCGATAAAAAATATTTTTAATATCGGCCATTTTCAATTTGCACAATCACATTATTATCACGTGATTAAAAACTAAATGTTTAAGCAACCTCAAACAAACCTGCTGCACCCATACCGCCACCAACACACATTGTGATAACAACGTACTTAACACCACGTCGTTTACCTTCAATGAGTGCATGACCAATCATACGAGCGCCACTCATTCCATAAGGATGTCCAACAGAAATCGCTCCACCATTAACATTTAAGTTTTCTTGTGGAATACCTAACGTATCACGGCAATATAAAACTTGAACCGCAAACGCTTCGTTCAATTCCCACAAACCGATGTCGTCCATCGTCAAGCCATTACGCTTCAATAATTTAGGAACAGCAAACACAGGACCAATTCCCATCTCATCAGGCTCAGTACCGGAAACTGCCATACCACGATAAATACCAAGAGGTTCAATGTTACGTTGCTCTGCAAGTTTCGCATCCATAATGACTGATGCAGATGCGCCATCAGAAAGTTGGCTTGCGTTACCCGCAGTAATCACACCCCCATCACGCACTGGATTTAAGCTATTCAAACCTTCAAGTGTCGTACTTGGACGATTACCCTCATCCTTAGAAAGTGTTACTTCTTTGTAGGACACTTCTTTTGTTTCTTTATCAACAATCGCTTGGGTTGTTGTGATTGGTACGATTTCATCATCAAACTTTCCAGCTTCTTGTGCAGCTGCTGTACGACGTTGGCTTTCTAAAGAATACTCATCTTGCACATCACGACTTATGTTGTATCGCTTAGCAACAGTTTCAGCCGTATCAATCATTGGCATGAAAACTTCTGGCTTGATTTCCATTGTGCGGGGATCTTGAATGCGATAGCCGTTCATTTTGTCATTTTGTACAAGGCTGATCGAATCTAACCCACCGCCAACAACAATATCCATCCCATCAACAATGACTTGTTTCGCTGCTGTTGCAATTGCCATTAAGCCTGAGGAACACTGACGATCCATACTTTGAGCTGCCGTTGTCACTGGCAAACCCCCCACAAGAGCAACGCGTCGTGCAAAGTTACCGCCTTGACAGCCTTGCTGAAGAGCAGCACCAAATACAACCTCTTCTACTTCAGCCGGATCAATACCAGAACGCTGCACGGCAGCTTGAACAGCATGACCACCCAATATCGCTGACTCTGTATTATTAAAAGCGCCACGGTATGCTTTACCAATCGGCGTTCGTGCTGTTGATACAATTACTGCTTCTTTCATAGTTGGTTCCTCTTCATCAAACCTTTCATTAAATATAATTATTGATTAATAACAGCCATGCCCAATGATTCTGCAATCATTGCTGGCTTGTCTTCGCCTTGAATTTCAATTGTCACTTCTTGAGACATTAAAATTTGTCCTGGTCTTTTTTCTTCAAAACCTAAAAATTTATAGCGCGCACGAATGGATGAGCCGACTTTCACCGGCGCCAAAAAACGTACTTTATTCAACCCGTAGTTAATTCTGACTCCAACATTCTCAACGCCAAGGCCGCAACCTTGCTCACCGAAGTGCGGCAATAGCGACAGCGTTAAAAAACCGTGTGCGATCGGGCCGCCAAATTGCGTTTCTTTGGCTCGCTCGGGATCAACATGAATAAACTGATGATCTTCTGTGACGTCAGCAAACTTATTCACTCGTTCCTGAGTGATTGTCAGCCAATCGGAAACACCTACTTCTTTTCCCACATAATCTTGTAGCTTTTCTTTAGCGACGACTGGCATGATTCACCCTCTTGTAGTTTTATTTTTTACAGATATGAGCATTAAATAATTCGGCAAAACCTCGAATCAATTAATCCGTAGTCACAACCACCTTCCCTTTTGCTTGACGATTTGCCAACACATTTAATGCATCGGCTGCTTTCTCAAGTGGAAAAGTCTCTGACACATGCGGCTTAACTTTTCCATTTAAAAACATCTCGATCAATTCTTTATTATTTTGCGCAGAATCTTCTGGTTGCTTACGTGTGAACGTACCCCAAAAAACACCAACTACCGAACAACCTTTTAAAAGAGTTAGGTTCACTGGTAGTTTGGGAATGTAACCTCCAGCAAAACCCACTACTAATACTCGACCGTTCCAACCGGTCGCACGAACAGCCGGCTCAAACAAATCGGCACCGACAGGATCATAAACAACATCAACTCCCTTTCCACCCGTTAACTCTTTAACCGCGTCTTTAAGATCTTGCTCTGCATAATTAATACACTCATCGGCACCATGATCTTTTGCGATTTGTAATTTTTCAGCAGTACTTGCCGCTGCGATCACTTTAGCGCCCATTGCTTTGCCAAGCTCAACGGCAGCCAAACCAACACCACCAGCAGCGCCAAGCACCAACAACGTTTCGCCAGGTTGAATTTTTGCTCGCTGTTTTAACGCATGATAAGAGGTACCATACGTTAAAATAAAGGCAGAAGCGGTGACATAATCCATCTCGTTAGGAATCGGAATGACTCTATCAGCATCGATAGCAATCTCTTCCGCAAAACCACCCCAGCCACACATAGCAATGACTCTATCGCCTACCGCTACTGTTTTCACATCATCTGCAACAGAAATAACTTCACCGGCAATCTCCCCACCAGGGCTAAACGGTAAGTCCGGTTTGTTTTGATATTTACCTTCAATAATTAACGTGTCAGGAAAATTAACACCACAGGCTCCAACGTTTACCAAGACTTGGCCAGCCTTTACTTCAGGCGATGAAATTTCTTCAACCACTAATTTCTCTGGCGGCCCTAATTCTTTGCAGAGTACAGCTCTCATAAATTACCCTTTTCTGTTTGTATAAATTAGAAACTCGATTCAGACATTGTTAAACAAGTATCATCTTTATTGTTTAACAAATCTAAATCTACATGTATTGCTGGAATCTCATAACGATAAAAATAACGGCAAGCAGATAATTTTCCCTGATAAAAATCTTGGTCACTACCATTCGCGGAACCGATGGCTT
Source organism: Cellvibrionaceae bacterium (assembly GCA_050633885.1). Classification (GTDB taxonomy): domain Bacteria; phylum Pseudomonadota; class Gammaproteobacteria; order Pseudomonadales; family Cellvibrionaceae; genus JAWSVE01. The sequence goes on along the minus strand of JBOEHK010000022.1, from coordinate 12,941 downwards.
TATTGGCAACATCAGCTTGCTGCAACCACAACCAGCCGACAATCATTTGCCCAAAAGCCCGCAAATAAATAGTGGCATTCGCTGTCGCAAGACGAACTTCATCTCTACTCATTGATAATAAATTATCGGTCGTTTGAATAATGGCGTCCAAAGCAGATTCCAATAATTTGGAATACTCACTCAAAAGCGCATCATCTTTAGTCGCCAATATAGTTTCACGGATTCGACTTTGTAGAATAGTAAATGCCACACCATTTTTCATACGCACTTTACGATTCAACAAATCCATTCCTTGAATGCCATTAGTACCCTCATGGATTGGATTTAATCGGTTATCTCGATAAAAACGCTCAACAGGATAATCGCGTGTGTATCCCGCGCCACCTAAAATCTGAATAGCTAGCTCATTCGCTTTCAAACAGTAATCAGAAGGCCAAGCCTTAACGATAGGTGTCAGGATATCCATTAACAAACTAAGTTCGTCTTTATCTACTGTCGCATCGGAACGAATATCATCCAGTAGCCTGCCACAATATAAAGTGAGTGCCAAACCACCTTCAACATAGGCTTTTTGCTGTAACAGCATTCGCTTAACATCGGCATGCTCAATAATATTAACTTGAGGAGATTCAGGATCTTTGCAATCAGGAAGTCGACCTTGCGGACGCTCTTTCGCATACGCTAAAGAATGAAGATATCCCGTGTAGCCATACATGACAGCTCCTTGCCCGACAAATATGCGTGCTTCATTCATCATATGAAACATACATTTTAATCCTTCGTGAGCTTCCCCCATGAGAAAACCAACGCAAGGTTCTTTTTCTCCAAAATTCAGTAAAGTATTAGTCGTGCCTCGGTAACCCATTTTGTGATTGAGGCCCACCAAATTAACACCGTTTCGTTCACCCACATTACCCGCATCATCGACATTGAATTTGGGAACCACAAAAAGCGAAATACCTTTAACGCCAGAAGGACCACCAGGTATTTTTGCTAAAACCATATGCACTATGTTTTCTGACAAATCATGCTCACCGCCTGAAATCCACATTTTGGTCCCATGGATTCGGTAAGTACCGTCACTTTGCGGCTCTGCTCTTGTTCGAATATCGGCGAGGTTAGACCCAGCATGAGGCTCAGACAAACACATGGTGCCAAAGAAACGACCTGAGCGCATATGAGGTAAGAATTTATTTTTAAGCTCTTCACTGCCCCAAGTATTTAACATGTTGGCAGCCGAATTTGTCAGCGACAAATAAGCCATTGCTGGCGTGTTGGCGGAACCAAAGATTGCCCGCACTGCTTGTACGACAGTAAGCGGTAATTGCATGCCATCTTCTTCATAATCACTTCCGGCAGACATAAAGCCCGCATCGATAAATGCTTTATGAGCCTCTTTTACTTCCGGTAAAATATGAACATTTTCGCCATCAAAGACGGGCTCATTTTCATCGAGTTTTGCGGCAATAGGCTCAAATTTTTCTTCTGCTATTTGATGTGCTAAATCAATCACAGCATCAAATGCGGAACGATCGTGGTCGGCGTATTTTTCACGCTTACATAAAGATTCAACATTCAAAAGCTCGTATAACAAGAAATTAAGATCACGACGGTTAATTAGTTTCGACATAAATTTCAAATACAGAATTTAATATTAAAAGGTAACAGCACTGCTGCTAAAAAAAGCAGCGACAAACCAAGTGTCGCCATTTGAGACACATTAAGAAATTAAACTTCCACCATCGACAACCAAACATTCGCCTGTCGTATAAGAAGAGGCATCTGACACCAAATATAAAACAGCCCCAGCCATTTCATCAGGCTGTGCTGCTCGACGTAGAGGCAATGAGCTGTTTACTTTTTCTAGCATTTGTTCGTTGCTTGTCAACGCTGATGCAAACTTGGTATCCGTTAAACCAGGAAGAAGCGCATTACAACGTATACCTAAAGGCCCGCATTCTTTTGCAAACGTTAATGTCATATTGATCACAGCCGCTTTCGTAATTGAATAAATACCTTGCGCCATTCCCGGCTTAACGCCATTAATCGAAGCTGTATTTAAAATCACACCGCCGCCTTGCTCTTTCATTATTTTTCCAGCTTCAACTGACATGAAAAAATATCCCCGGATATTCACATCAACTGTTTTTTGGAAAGCGCCAAGGTCTGTATCTAACACATGACCAAAATAAGGGTTGGTTGCTGCGTTGTTGACAAGAATATCTATACGTCCGTACTTTTCTTTAACTGCAGCGATTGTTTCTACAATTTGATCCATGTCGCCGATGTGACAAGCCATTGCCTGTCCTTTTCCACCTGCTGCATTAATTTTGTCAGCAACCGCTTGGCAGCCATCTATTTTTCGGCTTGTTACGATAACTTGAGCGCCGTAATCCGCAAGCGTCAACGCAATTGCTTCTCCAATTCCTCGGCTGGCGCCTGTAACCAATGCAATTTTTCCCGTTAAATCAAACAAATCTTTCGATGGCATAACAACCTCTTTTAAAATTTAATATTTTTTTATTCAATTTATAGATCTGATTACAGATCAGATTCGCTTATCACTTTTTCACACATCTCATGCAAGCTATAGACTTTGTCTTTTAAGCGAGCAAAACGCGGATCTTTAGTAAGCCCTTCGTAGTATCGCTTATAAATTTGCTGACCAATTCCCGCTAAACGGAACAAACCAAAACAAAAATAAAAATCAAAATGCTCGACTGATACATTTAAGTTTTGACTAAAACGCTGAACAATTTCACTTCGAGTCGGCGCCCCAGCATGTGTCGTTGGCATTGTTACAAACTTTCTGAAATGTTCAGGATCATCTCGATCAACCCAATACCCTAATGTAGAACCAAGATCCATTAAAGGATCCCCTAGCGTAGCCATCTCCCAATCCAAAACACCAATCATTTTGAGAGGATCATCGAGAGACCAAATCACATTATCCATTTTGTAATCGTTGTGAATGATGCCGACTTTTGAAGACTCTGGAGGCATTTTGTCGTGAAGCCACTGAATAGTTTTTTCAAACGTTGGAATATCGTCTGGAGTCAGTGCTGCGGTGTAACGCTTAGACCAACCTTCGACCTGACGAGTAACATAACCCGCAGGACGACCCAAATCTGACAAGCCAATTGCTTCGTAATCAACATTGTGAAGTTCACTTAGCACATCGACCCAGTTGAAAAATTGTTGACGAACCTGCTCATCACTTAACTGCAAACTAGAAGGGTATTCGTGACGGATAATCATGCCTTCTAAATAATCCATCATGTAAAAATCACAACCAAGTACATCTTGATCTTGGCAAAATATTTCTGGGCGTGGCGCGTAAGGGAAAACAGAATTCAGTTTGCTTAATACCTTGTACTCTCTGCCCATATCATGAGCACCTTTTACCTTGCTCCCAAACGGAGGACGGCGAAGTACCCACTGGCGATCACCAAGAGTTATCAGATAGGTTAAATTTGAGAAGCCCGAAGGGAATTGCTTAATAGTCAGTTCACCAGACAGGCCACTAATATTTGATATGAGATAATCTTTTAATACTTTAAGATCCAGCTCTTCTCCCTCACGAATGTCGGCTGGCTTATCAACCAATTGAGTTTCTTCCACTGTCATATTTCCGCTCTATTTAAATTTTATTTAATTTTGTTAGTGTCCAGTACAAAAACCGCCACCGTAAAAGGTTAGGCTCCTAATAAAGTAGGATTCTAGAAAAGTTCGAATGGCTATCTATTGACTCTTTTTGAATTATCTTCTTCGCGAACTTTGGTCTACAAATGGGGCCGCAAGTGTACACCATTGTCTTTATTGACCCTAATCCGACCAATCAGACATATTGATAATTACTTATTCGCCTGACTTTTTAACGATAGGTTATCTTATGAGTAAACCCCGCCCGCTCTAAATGAGGAATCGCATTGAATACAGACAATGATCGTTTAGTCCCACTGAAAGGGATACGAGTAATCGAAGTATTGAACACCATCCAGTTTAAATTGATTGCCTGCTCATCTGGCATACCAAGAACGGCTTGAACCGCCATAGCAATCACACCGCCAGAGGTAGAAACAACCACTCGGCGACCTTTTGCGTTTGCCAGCATTATGTCCTTAAGCGACTCTTGAACTCGGCGCTTAAAGTGGGCAAACGGCTCAATTTCACTGCCTTCTAGTTCAGCTCTCACCCAACGCAAACAAGCCGCTTCAAGAAACTGCTGAAAAAACTTCCGATTTTTCATATCCCCCGATAGGGAGAATCCATCTTTTTCAGCATGTTGCTCGCGATAAGCATCAAGAACCGTATGCGAGGTATATTCATTTAGCCCCTCTAGAATGATTGGCTCACTCACCTGTATTTGCTTAGCTAATCCTGAAGACGTTTCCAATTGCCTTCGCAAACTCCCCGAATATATAGCATCAAACTTATTCTCAATACTTTCCCAGTAATCTGCCAATATAGCGGCTTGCTCGTGGCCGGTAGGGCTTAACTTATCGTAATCATCCGAGTCAAATGAGGCTTGACCGTGACGAATTATGTACAACTCACTCATAACACTTCTCGATTTTTTGCTGGTTTAAAAATACCCTGCTTTATAAAGCATCAAACCGGACATAATGACTTATGCCCGGCTTCTTAGTTACGGCTAGTATATCGAGACTACATATATTTCCCAATTTCCTGACGGTAAACAGTGCGCCGATGCACTTCATCGGGACCATCCGCCAGCCTTAACGTTCTCAAACCAGCATACATTGATGCTAACGGGGTATCTTGAGTGACCCCCTCACCCCCAAATATTTGAATGGCTCGATCGACAACATTGCATGCCACTGTCGGAACAACCACTTTAATCTGTGCAATCTCACTGGCAGCTTTTTTATTGCCTACAGTATCCATTAGATAAGCGGCACGGAAAACCAATAAACGAGCCTGCTCTATTTCCATACGACTGTTCGCTATGACATCAACGTTACCACCCAATTGATGAAGCGGCTTACCAAATGCAACACGATCAATACTTCGCTGACACATCATTTCTAATGCTCGCTCAGCCATACCCAAAGAACGCATACAGTGATGAATGCGACCAGGACCTAGACGCGCTTGAGAAATTTCAAAACCACGTCCAGCTCCCAATAAAATATTATCTTTAGGGACTCGGACATTATCTAAAAGAATTTGAGAGTGCCCGTGAGGAGCATGATCATAACCAAAGACACTTAGCTGCCTTTCGACAGTCACACCAGGCGCATCAAGTGGAACCACAATCTGGGAATGTTGTTGGTGACGAGCATTCTCTGGGTTTGTCAGACACATATAAATAGCAACCTTACAGCGACGATCACCGGCACCCGATGAAAACCACTTTCGGCCATTAAGCACCCATTCGTCGCCATCCAAAACTGCTGTCGCCTCCATGTTAGTTGCATCTGAGGACGCTACCGCAGGCTCTGTCATCAAAAAAGCAGAGCGCATTTCACCAGCCAATAACGGCTTCAGGTATTTTTCTTGGATATCTGGAGACCCGTAACGAGTTAACACTTCCATATTGCCCGTATCTGGCGCACTACAATTAAACACCTCTGAAGCCCAACTTACTCGACCCATGATCTCAGCCAACGGCGCATACTCGAGATTTGTTAATCCAGCGCCGAGTTCACTTTCAGGAAGAAATAAATTCCACAAATCCGCCGCTTTGGCTTTTTTCTTTAAATCCTCAACAATGGGAACTGACGCCCAACGATCCTCAGCTGACTCATGCTGCTCCTCCCAAGTTTTTTCATTGGGATATATATGCTGATTCATGAATTCGGTAACTCGAGTGATCAGCGCCTTAGTTTTTTCATTATGATCAAAATGCATGTTCATCTACCTCAATAATTGGCTCCAACAAAGACAGAAAACCAAAACTACCTATTGTTTTATAATACCGTCATAGTACAATAAATAAAATTGATTAATTGTTATCTCATATTATAATTTTTGATTATAGAAAACGATTGAAAAAAACTATATCAACATGACCTAGGTCATCCCAACTTAAACTTCTCCTGAAAAGAGAGCATTAACCAACTGGTGTAACGTGGACCTGAATAAAGTAGACCTGAATTTATTTGTTGTTCTCGATTCTATCTATACAGAATCTAGCTTAAGTGGTGCGGCAAAGCGGCTGTATGTTACTCAACCCGCTGTGAGTGCAGCTCTATCAAGATTGCGAGACGTGTTTAATGACCCTCTATTTATAAGAGCGGGAAGACGAATGGTTCCCACCCCGACGACAGAGAGCATTATTGGTCAGGTTCGCGATGCATTGTCCTTAATGAGAACCAGCATTGATAACAGTTATCAATTTGACCCTGCGAAAGAAAACAAAACGATTCGACTCAGCATGAATGACTTAACTGAGTACCTCATCCTGCCAAGGCTATTCAAAGTTTTCGAGGAAGAAGCACCGAACATGCGCCTTCAAGTGGAGCAACTCAATCGCCGAGAAGCATTGAAGATGTTGACTGCGGGTCAACTAGATTTGGTTCTCGACGCGCCATTAATGACTAATGACCAATTAGCGCATGCTCCATTATTTGATGGCCAATATGTCTGTGTTGTTAGGGATGATCACCCTATCGCAACTGAAGAGCTCACCCTTGAATCTTATATCTCGTTACCTCAGGTACTTATCTCCAGCCGAAGAAGCGGTGTAGGCTATGTTGATTACGCCTTAGAAAGATTAAACAAACAGAGAAAAGTAGTTCTTAGAACACAGCATTATTTGATGGTGCCAAAGTTAATTTTAGAATCCAACCTATGTGCAACTATCCCATCCTATTTGCTAACATACCTGGAACAGTGTCAAAACCATTACCTTTTAGCCTTGACCCTCAAGGCCACCATATTTACTGGCATAAAAGCCGAGATTCCGATTCGGCGATTCAATGGGTAAAAAATACCATTCTAAAATTTAAGGACCTTACAAAAGAAATGCTATAGCGCTTTAAATCTACTCGCCTTTGGAAAACCTACAACAACCCCTCAAGAGCGGGTTTGCTATATCTTGGGATAATTATAAATGCCTTCATTGACATTTAACCAAGCTACCGTACCATTCGCGGTTCATCTTTTTTAGCTGTACTCAACCAGCAATACAGCCAGTTATTCACCCCACAGAGGTCAAGAATGAAAAGCCAAGCAATCATAGCCGCAGGAAAACCACTCGAAGAAATAGAAACGGAAACACCCACTCCGCAAGGAACAGAAGTACTCATCGAGATGCAAAATTGCGGAGTATGTCATTCAGATCTTCATCTGCATGATGGCTATTTTGATTTAGGCGGCGGCAACAAAATGCCTGTAAAAGCTGTTGAAAACCCTCCTTTTGTGATGGGCCATGAAGTCCAAGGAAAAGTTGTCGCCATGGGACCTGACGCTACAGGCGTAAAGATTGGCGATGAGTATGCTGTTTACCCATGGATTGGCTGTGGAGAATGCGGCCTTTGTCAGTCAGAGAAAGAACACCTTTGCACACGTCCTCGCGGTATTGGCACTTCAGTCGCTGGCGGATACTCAGATCACGTGCTTGTTCCTGATGCAAAATACTTAATCGAAATCGGCGATCTCGATGGCGGGCTTGCGGGCTGCTATATGTGCTCGGGCATTACCGCTTACAGCGCAATTCGCAAACTTGAAGAAGTCATGGCTGGCGGCCCGTATATGATTTTAGGCTTAGGCGGAGTCGGTATGATGGCACTACAAGTTGCCCTCGCCCTCTATGATGAGTTACCGATCGTTGCAGATATCGACGAAGAAAAACTAGAGCTTGCTCGAAGCTTAGGTGTTAAGCATGCTTACAACTTAACTGATCCTGGAGCTTACAAACAAATCAGAAAAGATACCAATGGCGGTGTAGCAGGCATCGTTGATTTTGTTGGATCTGAAAAAACCGTTAACCCATCTGTGAACATTGTTCGCCAAGGTGGAAAAATAGTGATTGTTGGATTGCTTGGTGGCGCTCTGAACACCCCAATCCCCATGATGGCTTGGAAAGCGCTTACCTTGCAAGGAAGCTATGTTGGCAGCCTTCAGGATGCAAAAGAAGTGATCGCTCTAGCTCAATCAGGAAAATTAAAACCAATTAAAACTGTTCACCGCCCACTCTCAGAAGTTAATGATGTTTTAGACAGCATGAGAAAAGGCGAAATTATTGGACGAGTTGTTTTGCAACCTTAAAATATTTCCCAGCCTAAATTAAAAAAACCGCCTCTGTATTTTTTGGCGGTTTTTTATTGCCTAAAATACACAAATTAATTTTTTAGCTTCATACTCGAACGCAAAACAAAAAAAAGCGCTATCGATTTTCGATAGCGCTTTTTCAACCTAGAAAGAGAAAATAAAATTAACTATTTTCCTTTGCCCAATCAGCGAAACTCTTACCAGCTAACGCTAATTCTTTTAACAATGGCGCTGGCTCCCAAGTGCCATTTGGATTTGCTTTGTTGAAATCGCAAATACGATCATAAACTTTCTTCAAGCCAACTTGGTCCGCATAAAACATTGGACCGCCTTTTGCAGCAGGGAAAGCATAACCAAACAAATAGACAACATCGATATCGCTTGGTCGTTGTGCAATACCTTCAGCAAGGACACGAGCACCTTCATTAACTAAACCATAAATGCAACGCTCTACAATTTCTTCAGAAGGAACATCACGACGCTCTACACCTAAATCAGCGGCAACTTTTTCAATGATTGCTTGAGCCTCAGGATCTTCTAAGCGCGCACGAGTTTCTGGGTCGTACTTGTAATAGCCTTTACCCGTTTTTTGCCCTAGACGACCAGCTTCGCATAAAGTGTCAGCTACCAAATACGCTTTAGGATCACCTTTCTGCTCATCAGTTAAGCCTTCTCTTGCTTTGTAACCAATATCAATACCCGCCAAATCGCCCATTGCAATTGGGCCCATCGCCATACCAAAACCTTCGAGCGCATCATCGATTTGTTTTGGAGTAGCACCTTCAACAAGACACAATTGCGCTTCACGACCATAATTTTTAAGCATTCTGTTACCGATAAATCCGTAACAAACGCGAGCGAGCACAGGGACTTTATTAATTTTCTTAGCCAACTTCATAACAGTGGCAACAACATCATCTGCTGTTTTTTCGCCACGAACGTTTTCTAACAACTTCATAACATTTGCTGGGCTAAAGAAATGCATACCAACAACATCTTCAGGTCGTTTTGTCGCTGTCGCAATTTCATCAATATCTTGATAAGAAGTATTTGAAGCTAAGATACAACCGGGCTTACAAGCGGCATCTAATTTAGCGAAAACTTCTTTTTTGATGCCGATGTTTTCGAATACCGCTTCAATGACAAGGTCAACTTCACCAAGGTCATCATAATTCGTCGTACCAGAAAGCAGGCTCATGCATTGAGTGACTTGCTCTTCAGTCATTTTGCCTTTGCTAGCTGTAATTTTGTAATTCTTTTCAATAATACTAAAACCACGTTGTAGCGCTTCTTCGTTAATTTCTACCATTTTTACAGGGATGCCGACGTTCATAAAGTTCATCGCAATACCGCCACCCATGGTGCCACCACCAATGATCGCGATACTTTTAATGTCGCGAACGGGAGTATCTTTTGCTAAGCCTTTAACTTTTGCCGCTTCTCTTTCAGCAAAAAATGCATGACGCATAGCAGCAGATTGAGGAGAACTAACTAATTCTGCAAAAAGCTCTCGCTCTTTTGCCAAACCTTCGTCCATTGGAAGATTAACGGCAGCTTCAATACAGCTAACGATACGATCTTGTGCGATTTGCCCGCGTGCTCTTTTTGCTAATTTTTTACGAGCCGCTTCAAAGAAACCCGCTGGCACTGAAGCTGGATCAATTTTTATATCTCGAACACGTTTTAATGGCGCTCCACTTGCAACAAGCTCGTTCGCATAAGCTAGGCCGGCAACTAACAAGTCATCGCCGTCAACAACTTTGTCAACCAAACCTGAAGCTTGTGCTTTTTTCGCTGAGATAGGATTCCCAGATGTAATTAAATTTAATGCCGCTTCAACACCCATTAAACGAGGAGCTCTCTGAGTTCCGCCGGCACCAGGAAGAATGCCCAACTTCACTTCTGGCAAACCAACTTTTGCGCTAGGTAATGCGCAACGATAGTGACAAGCTAAGGCAACTTCTAAACCACCCCCAAGCGCTGTCCCATGAATTGCTGCAATCACAGGTTTTTTTGAATTTTCAATTGCATCCAAAACAGCTGGTAATGAAGGTTCTTGAGGTGGCTTGCCGAATTCAGTGATATCAGCGCCAGCAATAAATGTTCTGCCTTCGCAGATCACTAAAACAGCTTTTGATGCATCCGCTTGAGCCGATGCCAACGCTTCTGTCAAACCTTGTCGCAACGATTGTGACAATGCATTGACAGGTGGATTATTAATTTTGATGACGCCCACATCACCTTGAAGTTCATAATTAACGACTGACATAGTTAAACCTATATTGTTAATATTTATTGGTTAATAGAAAAAAGTTAAACGTTTGTAAAAGTAAGGAATTAGATTTTATTTAAGCTTGATAAAACTGTTTGATCACACTTAAACAAATAAAAAAACCTTATATTTTCCAATTAAATGGATTGTTATATTTATAATTGTCCTTTCATTATTGACTGAGTAAAAGCGTATCAAACAAATTCAATGACGACAGGAAATCTTTCTAGTACCTCTCTTGCTAAATCTAATTGTTGTTTATCATGTAATTTAATGGCTGCAACATGACCTCTAGCTTGCTCAAAGTAAACATCGATTTCACCATTCAACTTATTCTCATTCATTGACTCAGTAATAACATGGTGAATTGAGCGATTACGCAATTCAGGTTTAAAAAACTTCCCGACTGCGGTTACAGGCATCTGGTCGACAAATTCAACTCTTTTAGGAATCGCTGCTCGTTCAGCAATTTTCTCCTGACTGTACTCTAAAAGTTCTTCTGTCGTTACCTTATTGATAAACTCAGGCTTAGGCTGAATATAAACAACTGGCAACTCACCTGCATAGGCATCTGGTTGACCGATAGCCACAACCTGAGCAACAGCTGGATGTTTTGAAATTGGCTCCTCAATAATAACAGGGTCAATATTGTGTCCGCCTCGAATTATAAGATCTTTTGCTCGGCCCGTTAATGTAATAAATCCATCATCATCAACAAAAGCGACATCGCCGGTATTAAACCAATCGCCATCAACCCATGCTTTATCATTGTCACTCTTGTCAAGATAACCTTTAAATACGTGGGGTCCTCTCACCAACAAAACACCCGATTCATTTGGTTCGCATTCTCGAACGACTTTATTTCCATCGAGAACCACTGCTCTAGCACCAGTATAAGGAAATCGAGTCCCAACGCTCCCTTCTGGACCAGGAACTTCAGACCGTTGGCGAGAAATAATGCAGCATGTTTCTGTCATGCCGTAACCATTTGTGACTCGAACACCAAATTTCTCTTCAAAATCTTTTCTTAACTGTTTTGGAAGTGGAGCTGCACCAGAACCCACATCTTCTAACAACGAAATATCATTGGTACCGACGGGCACCTGCATCAAAGCTGTCAGAATTGTTGGAACTGCGCCAAAAGCGCTGACTTTAAATCTTGCCGCATGATGCCACCAATTTTTTAATACATTGGGGTTACGAAAGCCCTCAGGGCTCATAACAACAATAGTTTTACCCGCAAATAAAGAGGCAATACCCGCCGAAATCAAACCATATATATGAAAAAGCGGGAGAGCGGACATACCCACTAAGCGCCCTTTGTATCGAACAATCTCCTCGATCACTTGCGCAACGAAAGCAACATTTCCATGGGTCACTTGAGCGATTTTAGGGCGACCCGTGGTTCCACCAATATGGAAAAATGATGCGGTTTCTTGAGATGTTATTATCCGATTATTAAGTAATTTATCTTTTGGCTGGGCACGAATGGCTTCATTAAAGTTTACAACCTGTAACCCTTCCTTCTTAAATTCAAAGGCCTCTTCTGTATACCCAGGAACCTCTACAATCATCAATGTTTCTAATGTGGGTATCTGAGCAATAACCTCTTCAACTTTAGCCCAGTGCGCAGAATCATGCTTAACTGGCGCCATTGTGATGAACACTTTTGTCACTGTTGTGTTCATAATCTCAACAAGATGATTAGATTCCAGTAACGGATTCAACGGACTTGAGATACCCGCAGCTTGCGCTCCCCAAATGGCAAGATGACTCTCTGCCATATTCGTTAGCATGACGGAAACTGTATCTTTACTCCCCACGCCCAGTGAATAAAGCGCATTCGCTGTTTGAGTGGTTTTTTCAAACAGCTGCTTGAAGGTCAAATCTATGGGTTTTTCATTTTCTTCCGCTGTGACTAAACAGCGCAAAGCATAATCGTTCGGGTATTTCTCAGCGACACTCTCGAGTAACGAATAACTGGTTTGCAGGGGAAAACGCTCTTGATAAGTTTTTTCCTGTTCATACGCTATGACATCTTCTAATCCATTAAGGATTGGATCTTTTGAGTTAGGTTCATATGCAGTTTTCAATCTGGCGTCTCTCTATAATTAGGATTGCATTTAATTATTGTATTTATACTCACTCACTAAAATGGGTGAAAACAACAGCTCAATATCCGGGAGACGTATAATATAGTACTTACCTTAGCCGAATCCAGCCTAACATAAATATCATTAATATCAATTATCTTGAAAAGACATCGCTATTTATTAGAAACCCTCGAGTTCTATTTTCGGCACACCTGTTCCACAGTGCGGAATTATGTCATACTTTCGCCCGCTTTGAGGAGCAGTAATTACTTTCTTAACAAGGTAGAATATCGCGCCCTTAATTTAGTCACTATGTGGGGTACTGAGTAAAAATGGTC
>JBOEHK010000021.1:0-6288 GCA_050633885.1 Cellvibrionaceae bacterium | reverse complement strand
GCTGCTCGTGAACGTCGGTGTGGTATTGACTGCGCCATCGCCATCCGCATCGGTCACGGTCAAGGTGCCGCTGGTGACGAGGTCCGTACCTGACAAATCGCCGGCCGCATCTTCGGTCACCGCTTCTGCCGCACTGTCTGCACCTTCAACAGATATATCGGATGGATTATCGCCTACGTTGACTACAACTGTGATCGGATTTGATATTGCTCCATCATCGTCCGCTACCGTGTAGGTGAATGTATCCCCCCCTAAATAACCGGCATTAGGGGTGTAACTCACCACCCCTGTCACTGGATTTACTGTAATTAAACCGTTCGCAGGGGAACTGGTGATAGAAACAGATGCTGGATCAATAACACCGTCAATATCAGTGTCATTACCTATTACGTTGATATCTATGGGCGTGTCTAGATGGGTATCAAAGGGCCCGTCTTGCACAGCTGTAGGAGCATCATTCGGGTTTTCGTTAACATCAGTAATATTAACAATGACGTTTTGAGTATCTGGAGGATTTCCTGGAATACCATCGGTTGCATTGATGGTGACATCAAAAGGACCTGGATTTGTTTCGTAATCAGGTGGAGAGAGAAATCTAAGATTCCCTGTTGGCGTTATTTCGAACAAAGGGGCATCAGGTCCGCTAAGTGTATAAGTTATCGTGTCACTTTCTGGATCGACTGCCGCAAAATTCCCAACTGCCACATCATTTTCTGGTATATCAACTGTGGTGCTTGGGCCTAGTACTGGTGGATCATTGACTGGAGTGACAGAAATGTCGACAACAGCGGTAGATGTATCACCATCTTCATCTGTGATGACATATGTAAAACTGTCTGCCCCATTAAAATTGTTATCAGGCGTATAAGAAAAAGTCCCATCACCGTTCATTGTGACTGAACCATGAGAAGGGCCATTTCCATTACTGAGCGTATAGGTGTTTATCCCATTCCCATCTGGACTTGACGTATCATTGCCAGCAACAGAGCCAGTAAAAACTTCGTCTTCAATCGCTGTAAAACTATCTGCAACTGCAACTGGAACATCATTTACTGACTCTACATTTAACCTTACTGTTGCCGTAGAAGTGTCACCATCCTCATCAGTAACGGTGTACGAGAAAGTATCTGGCCCAAAATAATTTTCATCAGGAATATAATTAAAACTACCATCTTCGTTTAGAACAACAGTCCCATGTTCAGGGCCATCACCAGAAGTAAGGCGATAAACATTAACCCCGTCATCACTTAACGTGTCATTGATACTCACGTTTGCACTTAAAGAACCATCTTCTAAAACAGTAAAGGTATCGTCATCTACAGCAATAGGCGCTGTTATAGGTGCCTCGGGTTCTGGCTCTAGGAAACCAAGATCTCTAACAGGTAAATCATCTATAGGAGAGGCTTGTAAATCGAGTGAAGAATTATCGAGGGCTTCTAAAATCCGAGTTAATCGCAAGAAATTATGGCCTTCATTTGCAGCGCCTGAACCGGCTGCTGTTGGCGCTACTACATCGCCGATGTCTTGATTATTTTCCAAGGCTTGAAGAACGGTATCAATCGTCGTTTGAGCAACCTCGCTGTCTTGGCGAGTTGGCGAAAGATCCTCTCTCAACTCATCGGTAATAGCGACTTGCTGGCCTTCTTGAATGCGTATGATTTCCCCATCAGACGTTGATAACTCTACCGTGTTACCTGGCTCAGTTATAACAGTGTCGCCTTTCAGTAAGACATCACCTGCACGGAGTTCGCGAACCTCTCCATCAGCATTACGGACAAGAGCTTTACCATTTACAGCAACAACAGTGGCTATGACGATTTGATCAGCCATGACAATTCCTCAGAAAATTTAACTTATGACTAAGTTTAGTGAGGAACTCAAGAAATGGATCGTACTAAAGTACTAGAAATGAGACTAATTGGTTTAAGAAACTTAGATTTTTATATTATTTAGCAATAACGCAAGCTGCACTCGATCACGAATATCAAGTTTTTGAAAGATAACAGAGAGGTGTGACTTAACTGTTCTCTCCCCGATACTGAGCTTTTCGGAAATTTCTCGATTAGTAAGACCTTTAGCAACCGCACTCGCTACCGCTTTTTCCCTTTTTGTGAGAGATGCTATATCGACAACAGTGTTATCCGAGCCGATATTCACACCTGCTTGCCGACTTCCAGTAAGTACTTTTTGCAACAGGTCGATTCCAAGCCAAAGACCGCCGTTGGTAACAACCGTCGCAACCTCTTTAAGCTGTTGGCTAGATGCAAAGCTATGGCAGTATCCCCTAGCTCCAAGAGATATTGCGGTTTGAGCCTGAGCGTCATCAGGCATAGGGCTTAACACTACGACTGGTTTGCCAGACCCAATTAATGAGTTCAACTCATGATAATGACGATCGTTCACTTCATTGGGCCACTCTACCCACAAAACTGTATCCGACTTAACCTGTAAACGACCAGAAAAACTCTGCTGGCTTTTCGCCTCAGGAAACGCATCAGACCAGTGAGAGTTTAACTTTCCTGAGGTAGTTATAAATAAATGGTCAGTCATCATAATCATCGTTCTGTCAGTGCGTATTGCTTGGCTCTCAATACCGGCTTAATTAAATATTCAAAAATAGTTTTTTTACCCGTTAAGATATCAACTTCAGCGACCATTCCCGGAATGATAGGTTTGTCCTCGCCTAAACTAGACTCAAGTGTTCTTACGCGGACGTTATAATACGGATTACCATCCTCGTCCATTAGCGTATCAGCCCCAATCTGTTCAACAACGGCATCTAAGCCACCGTAAACAACGAAGTCATAGGCAGTAAATTTTACTAAAGCTTTTTGTCCATAGGTTAAAAAAGCGATGTCCTGAGGCCTAATCCGAGCTTCCAGCAGTAATGTATCATCCAGAGGAACGATTTCTACCACTTCTTTACCAGGTAACACGACTCCACCAAGGGTATTGAAAAATAAGCGATTAACGGTACCTCTAACCGGCGAGCGGATAGACGTTTGTTTAACCATATCCGAAAGACCTAAGTTGGATTCCCGTAAAGAATTAATTCTTGCGGTTACTTGTGATAGCTCCTCCCTTCGCTGATTTTTAAACGCCAACTCTACTTCTTCAATCTTTCCTTTAGCTTCAGTTATAGCAGCCGATATCCTTTCTTGCTGAGCGCTTGCCTGATTTAGCTCTCCTTTTAAATTTGCAACTTCGCGCTCAAGCCGAAGAAGCTCTACTTCTGAGACCGCACCAGAGTTAACTAAGGGCTTAGTCATCCTCAACTCTTGAGAAGCTAAACGATAACTTTCATTGAGCTGAGAAATTTTTGCGCGAACCTCATTGTATTCTTCTTGCCTTTGAGACAATTGCTGTAGTGCGATATTTTTCCCAGCATCTAGTTCAGCCAAACTATTTTTATATAGGATTTTTTCTTGTTCATAGACATCTGGAACCTGACTATAAACTTCTTCATCAACTTCAAATGCCGAACCTTCGGTAATTGCTTGTAGTCTCTCAGCTCGAATTAACAAAGCTAAACGTTCAATCTCTTTTTCACGGAGGGATGAAGCGAATCTTGTTTTATCAAGCCGAAACAATAATTGATCTTGCTCAACAATTTGCCCCTCTTTTACTAAGATCTCCATCAAAACACCACCGTCAAGAGACTGCACTATTTGCACCTGTTGAGACGGAATAACTTTTCCTTCACCACGAGTGACTTCATCAATTTCAGCAAAAGTGGACCAAATAAAAAGCGCTATTACAGCAAAACACATTGTATAAAGTAACGAACGTGTTTTAATCGGCTGCTGCTCAATAAGTGTATTGGCCACATCATCATGCCACTCGACAATGTCTGGCTCGTCATTTGTCGTCCACCGCCCAAACAACCAATTAACAAATCCGTTTGAACGCTTTGGTGGTGAAGTATCAACAACTGATCCTGAAAGTGGAACCGCTTGACTTGACACCTCATCAGACAAATCAGGCTTTATTTCTTTAGCCTCGTTATTCATTAAGACACCTTCCCTATCCGACCATTGCGTAAGGCATCAACAACACTATCTTTTGGACCGTTTGCAACAACTTGTCCACTATCAACAACAATAATCTTATCAACCATATCGAGCAGTGCTGTTCGATGAGTGATCACTAAAAGTGTTTTTCCTCGAGAATACTCATCTAATTTCTTTTTAACGTGAGCTTCAGTCGAGTGATCCATTGAGCCAGTAGGCTCATCCATTAACAAAATTGGAGGATCATGAATCACAGCACGAGCCAAACCAACGGCTTTCCGTTGACCACCTGATAAAGAATCACCCCGCTCTCCGATTAACATATCGAAACCTTGAGGATGAGCATTAACAAACTCATTTAAATTGGCGATTTCAGCAGCCTGCACAACAGCAAAATCGTCGGCTTGCGGGTGAGCCAAAACAAGGTTTTCTCTCAATGTTCCATAGAATAACGTTATATCTTGTGGTACATATCCAACCTGCTGCCTTAATTCAGCGGGGTTTAACTGCCTCGAATCAATACCATCAATTAAAACAGCCCCAGACGTTGGCTGAAAAATTCCAAGTATTAATTTTTCTAATGTTGTTTTACCAGAACCGATTCGCCCAAGTACAGCAACACGCTCTCCGGCCTTGATCTTGAAAGATACGTTATTTAAAGCTGATATTTCTTGGCCTGGATACGAAAAACAAACATCTTTAAATTCAATGTCTCCACGAAGGTTTTTTCTAGATAAAAAATTTGCATCGTCTGGGCGCTCTAACGGCATTTCCATGATTTCATCGAGGGAGTTCATGGCCGTTCGAGCATTATGGTATTGCAGCAATAAACCACTGGCCTGCCCGAGCGGAGAGAGACCCCGAGAACACAGCATCGAGCATGCAATTAGCCCCCCCATCGACAGCTCACCTTTTGCTATCAAATAAACACCAGTAATAATAATTGCCACGGATGTTAGTTGCTGAACACCACCACCAATATTGGAATTCGATAACGCTACTAAGCGCTGTTGTACGCCTACACGCGCCAAAAAAGCGGCTGTTTTTTCCCATCGACGCTGCATAATACTTTCAGCGCCCATCGCTTTTAAAGTTTCTAATCCAACTAAACTTTCAACCAAAGTTGCATTACGCAAAGCAGAGGCCCGATAGGTTGTTTCGGTAAGCTCCTCCATCTTTCCGCGCACTAATAACCCATAGCTAACAATTACAACCATCGCTATAAACATTGGTATTGCCATAACTGGCGCTATCCAAGCAACGACTCCAAGGAAAATCAGAGCAAAAGGCAAATCAATAACAACGACCATGCTCATCGATGTTATGAAGTCGCGAATGGTTTCAAATGCACGTAGATTAGAGGCAAAAGAACCTACTGATAATGGCCGGGACTCCATCCGAATACCAAGTACTCTTTCCATAATTTGAGAGGATAGTTTTATATCTAACCGCTTACTCGCTAAATCTAAAAAATATCCGCGCATAGTTTTCAGTAATAGATCCATTAAAATAATAATGGCCACGCCGGCGGCTAACATCCATAACGTTTCAACTGCAAAATTCGGAACAACCCTGTCATAAACGTTCATTGTAAAAAGAGGTAAAGACAGTGCAAAGATGTTTACAAAGAATGCCGCCAATAAAACATCCCTATAGATAGGCAGGTTTGCTCTAAAAGCTTTCCAAAACCAGTGCTCATTTTTACCGTGTTTAATGGTAGGGGCACGATCGTCAAAGCGAAACTCCGGTTGTGAAAGTATAGCCGTACCGGAGTAACTCTTCTCAAGCGTATCAGTGGGGATTTCAACAACAGCTTCACTAAGTTCGGGGTAAACAACCTTGGCATGATCGGAGGTTTCTGACCAACCAACCAAGATACAGACTTGCTCATCATCCAGTAATAATACTGTCGGCAACAGACTACGATGTAACTTAGCAAGTGATTTACTGAGAATTTTACTTGTCAGTCCGACACGAGAAGAAGCCCGAATATAAAGCGAGGGTGTTAAACGATTATCTTGTAATGGCAGACCAGCTAACAAAGCGTGAGGCGTAGTAGGGGTGCCATGATACCGGCTTACATAAAGCAAGCTTTCAAGAAGCCCATCTGGTTCTTTAGCGTCCATTGATGAAGATACACCTCTATTATAGAAACTCTATTTCAGGCTTATATAAATTTAATTATATCTGGGGAGTATAGACGTGAAAAATGTAATATACATAGGTTGGTCTCAAATTATTTCTAGCCGGACAGAGTTTTCGACGAAAGACACAACCA
>JBOEHK010000020.1:0-1194 GCA_050633885.1 Cellvibrionaceae bacterium | reverse complement strand
TCGCGGCATTAGAAGACATTTTACAGCCATCGATGGCAAACAATTCATTACCAATCAATCCTTCTTCATGACAAATTAAAATGATTTGGCTAAACAACTCTGCCATTTCTGTTTGATAGCTGCTGACAAAATGCGCAATGGTTGTAGGCGTTTTTTGCTCCTGCAAAAACGACATTCAATACGTCCTGTATTTCAAGTGCGGAACGCTATCACACGATAACGCTTTAAAAATAATATTCGTATTACAGCACCATTCAATCTCACGGCTAGACGTGATGCCTTTAGAGTACGCAAACAAAATTATTTTTAATAAAATCGCGGGATCGTAAGCAGGGCGGCCGCCAGAAGCCGAATCGTTTTTAAAATTGGGATAAAAAATAGAAAGGTCGAGCTTGTGATCAATTAAATGATGAACAGCATGCTCAAAAGTACCGGCTTGTAGTTGCTCTTCATAATTAATCACAACCATTGAGGTTTGGTTGTAGTTATACGGTTTGAACTTAGGCATAAACAAAATCCATTATTTTTTGTTTATTGTAGTCTTTTTGGGGGTTTTTCTACAGTCTCAACGCTTTGCTAAGGGGCAGCCGAAACGCAGTGTAGGTTGTCCCGCGGAGGCCGCGCCTTTTGCGGCCGGAGTGAACTTGAGCAACTTGTTAGGGCTTTAAGGCTGCAATGGAATACGAAGCCCAAGTTCTTTATATAACTCATTTATCTCTGACCCTACAGGCTTCACAAAGTACTCTGTTCGATTCCACTCACCAATTTTTATTGATACGCTGCGACACTCAAAGCATATTAATGCAGTAACCTCACCATATAAAGACTCGTACTTCAGTACATGGCGAGGATTAAAGCACATAGCATAAGCTTCAGGTTTACCAAAACCAGATTTCAATAAATTTATATAAGTTTGAATATATTTTTTATCAGCGATACGCTTTGAATCGATAATGTAGTAGTAATCATTGTACTTTGGAAGCCCATTTATAGTTAGGTCAGAGTACTCATTCTCCCCCTCTATTTCATGCTCTCCTGCAATAGACATAAAGACCGCTTCACCACTAGGCTCCGGTAGAACTCCAGGCATTTTTACTGGCGTCGAACACGCTACCAATAGTTGAAAAATTGCTACTAGAATTATTACTCTCACAGTTCGATCCTTGTTGCCCTAGACATTATGACACCCCTCTA
>JBOEHK010000019.1:0-713 GCA_050633885.1 Cellvibrionaceae bacterium | reverse complement strand
GTCCCTATCTGCCGTGGGCGTTGGAGAATTGAGAAGAGTTGCTCCTAGTACGAGAGGACCGGAGTGAACGAACCTCTGGTGTTCCGGTTGTATCGCCAGATGCATTGCCGGGTAGCTATGTTCGGACGGGATAACCGCTGAAAGCATCTAAGCGGGAAGCCTCCTTCAAGATAAGTTCTCCCTGGGATTTAATCCCCTGAAGGGCCGTGGAAGACTACCACGTTGATAGGCTGGGTGTGGAAGCGTTGTGAGGCGTTGAGCTAACCAGTACTAATTGCCCGTGAGGCTTGACCATATAATTGAGATGATTGTACGACAATGATTAATGATTGCCGGACAGCGTGTGTTTGAATGACACATTGCCTGAATTAACAGTAAACGACTTAAAACGTTGCCCAATTTGTGTTGAGATTAAATGATCTCTATCACGCACGACAGTGCTGATACTAGCAATAGCTAGAGCAAACCAGTTTGCCTGACGACCATAGCGAGTTGGAACCACCTGATCCCATCTCGAACTCAGAAGTGAAACGACTTAGCGCCGATGGTAGTGTGGGGTTTCCCCATGTGAGAGTAGGACATCGTCAGGCTTTAATTCTAAAACCCCGTGTAGAACATCTGCACGGGGTTTTTTTATGGAGGATATGGAGGAGGGGTTTACATGAGAAGGGGGTGGGCACGGGTATTTTGCTGGTTGTGTCTTTCGTCGAAAA
>JBOEHK010000018.1:0-15933 GCA_050633885.1 Cellvibrionaceae bacterium | reverse complement strand
AGGTGTAGAGATGGTAATGCCAGGTGATAACGTATCGATGGTTGTGACATTGATTGCGCCAATCGCAATGGAAGAGGGTCTTCGCTTTGCGATTCGAGAAGGCGGCCGAACTGTTGGTGCTGGTGTTGTCTCTAAAGTTGTTGAGTAAATAACGCTTCAGAATAGGTGTTTTAGCGTTTGGCGCCTTATGGCGCCAAACGTGTATTTAAGTGATTGTATATAGTTTAGTTTGAGTGTCTTTGAAGGCCAGTAGTTCAATTGGTAGAGCACCGGTCTCCAAAACCGGGTGTTGTGGGTTCGAGTCCCTCCTGGCCTGCCATTATTGAATAGATGTTTTTTTGTTTTTAAAAGAGATCTTTCTTGTTAACTAATCACATTTTAAATTAAGGTTGGCTGACGCCAATGAATGCAAAAGCAATAGAAGAACAAGAGTTTAAGTTGGACCCAGTAAAGTGGCTATTTGTTGCTTGCATTTTAGCGGGTGGTATTTTTGCTAATTCATTTTATTCTGACATGCCGCTGTATTATCGTGTCCCTGCATTGCTTGTGTTGGCTATCGTCGCCGGTTTTGTTGCTGCAAATACTGCTAAAGGCTCAGCGTTATTGTCGCTGCTTCGAGAGTCTGTGGTTGAGGTTCGAAAGGTTGTCTGGCCTACTCGCGCTGAAACTAACCAAACCACTCTCATTGTTGTTGTGGTTGTTTTTGTTATGGCCTTGATTCTTTGGGGGCTGGATACTTTGTTGGGCTGGATAGCCTCACTGATATTAGGATAGCGGTTACCCATGGCAAAACGATGGTATGTAGTACATGCTTATTCAGGTTACGAAAAGAAAGTAGCTAATACTTTACGTGAGCGAATTGAGCTGAATGATATGCATGATCAGTTTGGTGAGATCATGGTGCCTACAGAAGAAGTGGTTGAAATGCGTGGCGGTCAAAAACGCAAAAGCGAAAGAAAATTTTTCCCAGGTTATGTTTTAGTTCAAATGGAGTTGAATGATGATACGTGGCATTTAGTGAAAGATACGCCCCGTGTTATGGGTTTTATTGGTGGTAAGGCTGATCAGCCAGCACCTATAACAGAAAAAGAAGCTCAGGCTATATTGCAACGAGTCGATGACTCCGTTGAAAAGCCGAAACCTAAGACAATATTTGAGCCGGGTGAAATGGTTCGTGTTATTGATGGTCCTTTTAATGACTTTAATGGCGTTGTTGAAGAGGTGAATTATGAGAAGAGCAGGCTGCAAGTTGCTGTTCTTATTTTTGGTCGCTCGACACCAGTAGAGTTGGAATTCGGCCAGGTAGAAAAAACTTAGGCAGTGTTGAAATTTGTTAACGGGGAGTCTGAGATAACGATATTTCGTTGGAGACGATTGCACCCATAATTAAGGAGCCAAAAATGGCTAAGAAAGTAGAAGCTTACATCAAGCTACAGGTCCCTGCTGGTAAGGCAAACCCAAGTCCTCCTGTTGGTCCTGCATTGGGTCAGCACGGCGTAAATATTATGGAATTCTGTAAAGCCTTTAATGCTCAGACACAAAGTGTTGAGGCGGGTAGCCCGGTACCAGTTGTAATCAGTGTTTATAGTGACCGCAGCTTTACCTTCACGATGAAAACGCCACCAGCGTCATTTTTACTGAAAAAAGCTGCTGGAATTAAAAGTGGCAGTGGTCGTCCAAATACTGAAAAAGTTGGGAAGGTTACCCGGGCTCAGATTGAAGAAATCGCGACCATTAAAAAGTCAGACCTTACAGCTGCTGAAATGGAAGCAGCTGTAAGAACCATTGCGGGTAGTGCTCGTAGTGCTGGCATTGAAGTGGAGGGGATTTAAAATGGCTAAGCTTACAAAACGTCAAAAGCTGTTTAGTGAAAAGGTTGATAGTGCAAAGCTTTATTCTATTGATGAAGCGGTTGCCTTGCTTAAGGAGTTGTCTCGAGCAAAATTCTCCGAAACTGTTGAAACTGCAATTAACTTGGGGGTTGATCCTCGTAAATCTGATCAGGGAGTTCGAGGCGCTACGACTCTTCCTAATGGCGCAGGAAAAGACGTTCGCGTAGCTGTGTTTGCCCAAGGTGCAAATGCAGAGACTGCTAAAGAGGCTGGGGCCGAGCTAGTAGGCATGGATGATCTCGCTGAGACGATAAAAGGCGGCAGCATGGATTTTGATGTTGTGATTGCTGAGCCAGCAGCGATGAGAGTCGTGGGTCAGTTGGGTCAGGTTTTGGGGCCTCGCGGTTTGATGCCGAACCCTAAGACTGGAACTGTAACACCAGATGTTGCAACAGCTGTTAAGAATGCCAAAGCCGGTCAAGTTCGTTACAGGACAGATAAGGGTGGCATTGTTCATGGTGGTATTGGAAAAATATCTTTTGATGCGGCCGCTATCAAACAAAATTTAGAAGCTTTGATTCTTGATCTTAAAAAAGGCAAGCCAGCAACGGCAAAAGGTGTATACCTTAAGAAGGTTGCTCTTAGCACAACAATGGGCCCAGGCTTGTTGATAGATCAAAGTAGTTTGGATATTTAATTGAAATCTTTGCCGAGCAATTTTCAGCTTGGTTAAGTAAAGAACTTTGTGGGTTGCAATTGTTTGCAGGCTATCAAAGACCGCAGGAGAGGCTTCACTCTCTTAAAATAATTGATATAGCTTTGGCTATGAAATTATCCTGCGCAGATGGTGAGTCCCAATTCAGTATTTTTCTTTTAGATGGATACTGGGTTTGTTCACCGAAATGTCCGGCGTTTTTATTATGCCGGATATCAACGTGTAAAAAGAGTTTGGCTTTTTATTAAGGCTAAATTGTTTTTGCCCAAATCCAGGAGAAATCTTGTGGCATTAAGACTCGAAGACAAAAAAGCAATTGTCGCTGAGGTTAACGAGACTGCTACTAACGCCATGTCTTTGGTGATCGCCGATTCTCGCGGTGTGAACGTAACAGACATGACAGCTCTTCGGAAATTAGCACGTGAAAATCAAGTTAGTCTGCGGGTGGTTCGTAATACTTTAGCGAAACGAGCGGTAGACGGTACTGAGTTTGAATGTGTTAAAGGTGCATTAGTTGGCCCTTCAATCTTTGGTTTTTCTATGGAAGACCCAGGTGCTGCGGCTAGACTTTTCAAAGACTTTGCAAAAGAGAATGAAAAGTTTGAAATTAAAGCACTTTCTGTAGGTGGCAAGCTGTTAGAAGCCGGTCAAATTGATGCGCTAGCTAAACTTCCTACTCGTGATCAAGCGATAGCAAGTTTAATGAGCGTAATGATTGCTCCAGTTACTAAGTTGGTTCGTACGTTTAACGAAGTCCCATCTAAAGTTACTCGAGTTGTCTCAGCAGTTGCTGACAAAAAACGTGATGAAGCGGCCTAATAATATTTTGGTCTTGAATTCACATTCGTAAATTTTTAATTATCTGGAGATCTGAGTCATGGCTCTATCTAAAGAAGACATCTTAAATGCAATTGCTGAAATGTCAGTAATGGACGTTGTTGAGCTAGTTGAAGCAATGGAAGAAAAGTTTGGCGTTTCTGCAGCAGCTGCTGTTGCTGTTGCTGCTCCTGCTGCTGGTGGAGACGCTGGCGCTGCTGCTGAAGAAAAGACTGAGTTTGATATCGTCTTGACTGCAGCTGGCGACAAGAAAGTAAATGCTATTAAAGCAGTTCGGAGTATCACTGGTCTTGGCTTGAAAGAAGCTAAAGAGTTAGTTGATGGAGCTCCTTCTACTCTTAAAGAAGCTGTTAGCAAAGATGAAGCTGAAGAAGCTAAGAAGCAACTTGAAGAAGCAGGCGCATCTGTCGAACTTAAGTAATCTGACGCAGTTGGATTCTTATTGCGCTTCGTAAGGTTTGGGTCGATGGATTTTATCTGTCGGCCTTTTCCTGTTTGTGTGTTTTAAAATCTTGTGAATTTGTTTATATAAACCTTCACAATTATTGGTCACAAGTTATTTGAAGTTTGTGACGCTTTGTTGACATGCAGCATAACCTATCTGCCCATATCGTGAACAAGCTGGGGAAAATTGATGGCTTACTCATACACTGAGAAAAAACGTATCCGTAAGGATTTTGGAAACTGGGAAGGCGTCATGGACGTACCTTACCTACTGGCGATCCAGTTAGATTCTTATCAAAAATATACTCAGGCTAACGTCGATCCTGATGCACGTTTAGATATTGGTCTTCAGGCTGCTTTCAAGTCAGTTTTTCCCATTGTTAGTTATTCTGGGAATGCAGCTCTTGAGTACGTAAGTTATGTGCTTGGCAAACCTTCGTTCGATGTGAATGAATGTATGCTCCGAGGTGCAACTTTTGCAGTGCCTCTTCGTGTGAAAGTGCGTTTGATTATTTACGATAAAGAATCGGCAAACAAAGCAATTAAAGATATCAAAGAGCAAGAAGTTTACATGGGCGAAATACCGCTTATGACAGATAACGGCACCTTTGTTATCAATGGAACCGAGCGTGTCATCGTCTCGCAACTACATCGCTCCCCGGGTGTTTTCTTTGATCACGATAAAGGTAAAACGCATTCATCGGGTAAGTTATTATATTCTGCTCGAGTTATCCCTTATCGTGGTTCATGGCTAGATTTTGAATTTGATCCTAAAGATCTTGTTTACGTGCGAATCGATCGCAGACGTAAACTGCCTGCAACAATTTTACTCCGTGCTTTAGGTTATGAGGCCGAAGAAATTTTAGGAATGTTCTTCGAAAATAGTACATTCCATATTAAAGATGATGGCCAAATTACTTTAGATTTAATTCCATCACGAATGCGTGGTGAAGTGTCATCTTTTGATATTAAAGACAAAAAAGGCAAAGTAATCGTTGAGGATGGTCGCCGTATTACCGCGCGCCACATTAAACAGCTTGAAAAAGCTGGAATCACTCAGCTTGAAGTGCCCTCTACCTACCTAGTGGGTCGTGCGTTAGCTAAAAGTGTTATAGACACAAATACTGGTGAGATTTTAGTTGAATGTAACACCGAGTTAACAGAAGAGATTATTGCCCAGCTGGTTGATGCTCGTGTTGAAACACTTGAGACGCTTTTCACGAATGAATTAGATCGTGGTGCATTCATCGCGGACACGTTACGTGTTGACCCAACGCGTACAGAATTAGAGTCTCTTGTTGAGATCTATCGCATGATGCGCCCTGGCGAACCACCAACAAAAGAGTCTGCTGAGGCGTTGTTCCAGAATTTATTCTTCAGCTCCGTTCGTTACGACCTTTCTGCAGTTGGGCGCATGAAGTTCAATCGCCGTTTAGGTATTGAAGGTGAGACTGGAGAAGGAACTTTATCAAAAGAAGATATTGTTCTGGTACTGAAAACGCTAGTTGAAATTAGAAATGGAAACGGTGTTGTCGATGACATCGACCATTTGGGTAACCGACGAATTCGCTCAGTTGGTGAAATGGCTGAAAACCAATTCCGCGTTGGTCTTGTTAGAGTTGAGCGCGCCGTTAAAGAGCGTTTATCGATGGCAGAATCTGAAGGCCTTATGCCTCAAGATCTTATAAACGCGAAACCCGTAGCAGCAGCTGTTAAAGAGTTTTTTGGCTCGAGCCAGTTGTCTCAATTTATGGATCAAAATAATCCACTCTCAGAGGTGACTCATAAGCGTCGAGTTTCTGCATTAGGGCCTGGAGGTCTGACTCGTGAGCGCGCAGGTTTTGAGGTACGTGATGTACATCCTACGCATTATGGGCGTGTTTGCCCTATTGAAACGCCTGAGGGGCCAAATATTGGTCTGATTAATTCTCTTGCAACTTATGCTAGAACTAATGATTACGGCTTTTTGGAAAGTCCTTATAGAAAAGTGACTGATGGAAAAGTGACTGACCAAATTGATTATCTATCAGCTATTAACGAAGCAGGCTTTGTGATTGCTCAGGCATCAGCAGAGTTAGATAAAAATGGTAAATTGATAGAAGAGCTTGTGTCTGTTCGTCATCAAAATGAATTTACATTGAAGGCTCCAGAAGACGTCCAGTATATGGATGTCTCTCCTCGTCAAGTTGTATCCGTAGCGGCATCCCTAATCCCATTTCTAGAGCATGATGATGCGAACCGTGCATTGATGGGATCAAACATGCAACGTCAAGCGGTTCCCACACTAAAGGCTGATAAACCTTTTGTTGGGACAGGTATGGAGCGAATTGTTGCTGCTGACTCCGGTGTTTGTGTTGTTGCAAAAAATGGCGGTGTTATTGAAAGTGCTGATTCAGGTCGAATCGTTGTACGCGTTGCTGATGATGAAGTCCAGTCAGGTGATGCAGGTGTTGATATATACAACCTCACTAAATACACGCGTTCTAACCAGAATACTTGTATTAACCAGCGCCCGATAGTTCGTACTGGCGATCGAATAGCTCGTGGCGATATTCTTGCCGATGGTCCTTCGGTTGATATGGGTGAGTTGGCGTTAGGTCAAAATATGCGTATCGCATTTATGCCTTGGAATGGTTACAACTTTGAAGATTCCATTTTGGTTTCAGAGCGAGTTGTTCAAGAAGATCGCTTTACAACAATCCATATTCAGGAGTTAACCTGTATTGCCCGCGATACTAAATTGGGTAGTGAGGAGATAACGGCTGATATCCCAAATGTTGGTGAAGGAGCGCTGTCCAAGCTGGATGAATCTGGTGTGGTTTATATTGGTGCTGAGGTTGGTCCTGGCGATATTCTGGTGGGCAAGGTTACACCTAAAGGTGAAACACAATTAACTCCAGAGGAGAAATTACTAAGAGCTATCTTCGGCGAGAAAGCCTCCGATGTTAAAGACACCTCCTTGCGTGTTCCAAGTAGTACTCGTGGAACAGTAATTGATGTTCAAGTCTTTACTCGTGATGGGCTTGAAAAAGACCAGCGGGCTTTAGAAATCGAGAAAGCCCAACTGGAAGAAGTTCGCAAAGATATCAACGAAGAATATCGCATTGTCCAAACAGCGACTTTCGAGCGGTTACAAAAAGCGCTAGTTGGCAATAAAGTGAATAGTGGTGCTGGCTTTAAAAAAGGTGCTGTTCTTTCTGAGGATGATTTGAAAGGCCTTGATAGTGATAGCTGGTTTAAGTTGCGAATGGCCGATGATTCGTTGAATGAATTGTTGGATCGGGCATCTGATCAGTTAGTGGAGCGTCGTCGGATTGTTGATGAAAAATTCGATGATAAAAAGAAAAAGCTTTCAACAGGTGATGATTTAGCACCAGGCGTTCTAAAAATTGTTAAAGCGTATGTTGCAGTGAAAAGACGGATTCAGCCTGGCGATAAAATGGCGGGGCGTCATGGTAACAAAGGTGTAATTTCTGTAATCATGCCAGTTGAAGATATGCCACATGATGAAAACGGTGAGCCTGTCGATATCGTGCTGAACCCACTAGGCGTTCCTTCTCGTATGAACGTTGGACAGGTTTTAGAAATGCATTTGGGTATGGCTGCAAAAGGACTTGGCGTCAAGATTGATGAGATGGTTCGTGAGCAGCGTAAAGTTGCTGAGATACGCGAACTCCTTGAACAAATCTACAATAAAACTGGTACTGCCAAAGATAAAGAAGATCTTAAGTCATTTAGCGATCAGGATATTCTTGATCTCGCAAATAACCTTAGGGCTGGTGTGCCAATGGCAACTCCCGTTTTCGATGGTGCGCAAGAATCTGAAATCAAGGACTTATTACGTCTTGCTGGTTTGTCCGACACAGGTCAGACGACACTCTTTGATGGTCGAACAGGTGATCCGTTCACGCGTCCTGTCACAGTAGGCTATATGTACATGCTTAAGCTTAACCATTTGGTTGATGACAAAATGCACGCTCGTTCAACAGGTTCGTATAGTCTTGTTACTCAGCAGCCTCTGGGTGGTAAAGCACAGTTTGGTGGTCAGCGCTTCGGTGAAATGGAAGTATGGGCTCTTGAAGCTTATGGTGCGGCTTATACGTTGCAAGAAATGTTGACGGTTAAATCTGATGACGTAGCAGGCCGAACCAAAATGTATAAAAACATTGTGGACGGCGATCATCGCATGGAGCCTGGTATGCCAGAATCGTTCAATGTATTGGTGAAAGAAATTCGCTCATTGGGTATTAACATCGAGTTGGAAAACGAAAGATAACCATCTTCGGGAATTAATATATTGTTAATCCATGTGGGCGACGTTTCGCCCACTATGCAGACCGGCGACAACTGCAAGTAAAATGAATATTTGCAGGTTGCTTGAAGGTAGAAGCATCCACTGGAGGAAAGGCCTTGAAAGACTTACTCAATTTACTAAAAACACAAGGACAGGTTGAAGAATTCGACTCTATCCGTATTGCCTTGGCGTCGCCAGAGATGGTTCGTTCATGGTCTTTTGGTGAAGTCAAAAAGCCAGAAACAATCAACTATAGAACCTTTAAGCCTGAGAGAGAAGGTTTGTTCTGTGCCAAGATATTTGGTCCAGTAAAAGATTATGAGTGCTTATGCGGCAAGTATAAGCGAATGAAGCATCGCGGAATTATTTGTGAAAAATGTGGCGTTGAAGTCACCTTGTCAAAAGTTCGTCGTGATCGTATGGGGCATATTGAATTAGCAAGCCCTGTTGCTCATATTTGGTTTTTAAAATCATTACCAAGCCGTATTGGTTTGCTACTCGATATGACACTCAGAAGTATTGAGCGAGTTCTCTACTTCGAATCTTACGTTGTTACAGAGCCAGGGATGACCGCACTGGAAAAAGGGCAGTTATTAACTGATGAGCAGTATTTTGAAGCAATGGAAGAGTTTGGTGATGATTTCACTGCAAAGATGGGTGCAGAAGCTATTCAAGACTTGATGAGTGATATTGATTTGCCGGCAGAGGTCACTCGGTTGCGTGAAGAAATTCCTGCAACAAATAGTGAAACTAAAATCAAAAAATTATCCAAACGCTTGAAGCTTTTAGAGGCTTTCCACAACTCTGGAAACAAACCTGAATGGATGGTGATGGAAGTCCTGCCTGTCCTGCCACCCGATTTGAGGCCTTTAGTCCCTCTTGATGGCGGTCGTTTTGCGACTTCTGATCTAAATGATTTGTATCGTCGAGTAATCAATCGTAATAACCGATTGAAGCGCCTTCTCGATCTTAATGCGCCTGATATTATTGTTAGAAATGAAAAGCGTATGCTGCAGGAGTCTGTAGATGCGCTGTTAGATAATGGCCGTCGTGGCCGGGCTATCACTGGTTCTAATAAGCGCCCATTAAAATCTTTGGCGGATATGATTAAAGGTAAGCAAGGACGCTTCCGTCAGAATTTATTGGGTAAGCGTGTCGATTATTCTGGGCGTTCGGTAATCGTTGTTGGTCCGACTTTACGTTTGCATCAATGTGGTCTTCCTAAAAAAATGGCACTTGAATTATTTAAGCCATTTATCTTCAGTAAATTAGAATTACGCGGTTTAGCAACAACCATCAAAGCAGCAAAGAAAATGGTTGAACGCCAAGAGCCAGTTGTTTGGGATATTCTAGATGAAGTCATTCGTGAGCATCCTGTGCTGCTAAATCGTGCACCTACTCTGCATAGGTTGGGTATACAGGCGTTCGAGCCAGTGCTAATTGAAGGTAAGGCGATTCAACTGCATCCTCTCGTTTGTGCGGCTTATAACGCTGACTTTGATGGCGATCAAATGGCTGTTCATGTGCCGCTGACTATTGAAGCTCAGCTTGAAGCTCGCGCATTGATGATGTCCACTAACAATATCCTTTCGCCCGCGAGCGGTGAGCCAATTATTGTGCCTTCGCAAGACGTTGTTCTTGGTTTGTACTGGATGACACGAGAGCGTGTTAATGCCTTGGGTGAGGGGATGATCTTTTCGGATATTTCCGAAGTTTCTCGAGCTTATCAAGGCAAAATTGTTGACCTTCAGGCGCGAATCAAAGTCCGAATTAGTGAAAAAGTCATTCGTGAAGATGGCGAAGTTGATGCTTCTACCAAGTTGGCGGATACAACAGTTGGTCGTGTCTTATTATGGGATATCGTACCTGAAGGTCTTCCGTTCTCAATGGTTGATCGCCCGATGGTTAAAAAAGCAATTTCTGCTGTGATTAACTCTTGTTATCGAGTTGTAGGCCTTAAAGCTACGGTTATTTTTGCTGATAAATTAATGTACACCGGTTATGAGTATTCAACTAAATCAGGATCTTCCATTGGTGTAAATGACTTTGCTATTCCCGAAGAGAAGGCATCGATCATTGAGCAAGCTGAAGAAGAAGTGTTAGAGATTGAAAGTCAGTTTGCTTCTGGTTTGGTGACCCAAGGTGAAAAATATAACAAGGTGATTGATATCTGGTCTCGCGCTAATGACTTAGTAGCGAAGTCGATGATGGAAGGTATTAGTAGCGAAATGGTAACAAACAAACAAGGTGAGGAAGAGAAGCAAGATTCTTTCAACTCTGTGTTTATGTATGCCGACTCAGGTGCTCGTGGATCTCCTGCTCAGATTCGTCAGCTGGCGGGTATGCGTGGATTGATGGCTCGCCCAGATGGTTCGATTATTGAAACACCAATCACTGCAAACTTCCGTGAAGGGCTGAATGTAAACGAATACTTTATTTCTACCCATGGTGCTCGTAAAGGTTTGGCCGATACGGCACTTAAGACGGCTAACTCTGGTTATTTGACACGTCGTCTAGTGGATGTTGCTCAAGATCTTGTGGTTACCATGGATGATTGTGGAACAGATGAAGGTTTGACGATGGCGCCTGTGATTGAAGGTGGCGATATCATTGAATCACTGGGGGATCGAATCCTTGGGCGAATTGTAGCGCGTGATGTATTGCGTCCCGGTACAGATGAGATCCTTGTTCCTGCTGGCACAATGATTGATGAGGCATGGGTTGATCGTGTTGAGGAAATGAGTATTGACGAGGTCATGGTTAGATCTCCAATTACTTGTGAAACTAGATATGGTATTTGTTCACAATGCTACGGACGCGATCTAGCCCGTGGTCATCGTGTCAATACGGGTGAAGCAGTCGGCGTTATCGCTGCGCAATCGATTGGTGAGCCGGGTACTCAGTTAACGATGCGTACTTTCCATATTGGTGGTGCCGCAAGCAGGGCGTCAGCTGCTGATAGCGTTCAGGTCAAGCAAGAAGGTGTCGTGCGTTTTCATAATGTAAAACTTGTTCGCCGAAAAGATGGTGTTTTGATAGCCGTATCTCGTTCGGGCGAGTTAGCAGTAGCAGACCATTCCGGTCGTGAAAGAGAGCGTTATAAGATTCCTTATGGAGCATCAATTACAGCTGAGGATGGTTCATCTGTTGAAGCGGGTGCGATTATCGCGAAATGGGATCCCCATACACATCCAATTGTTACTGAAGTGGCTGGTCGAGTTGCTTTCTCTGGAATGGAAGAAGGACTATCTGTTCGTCGTCAAACGGATGAGCTTACAGGGTTGTCATCGATTGAGATTATCGATCCAGCGGAACGTCCTGCTGCCGGAAAAGATTTAAAGCCTACATTGACCTTGGTTGGTGAAAAGGGTGAAGAGCTTTACTTGGCAAATACAAATGTACCTGCACATTATTTATTCCCTCCTAAGTCGATTTTAAGTCTGAACGACGGCGATGAAATTGGGATTGGTGACATTATTGCTCGTATTCCACAAGAGAGTTCGAAGACTCGTGATATTACGGGTGGTCTTCCGCGAGTAGCAGATCTTTTTGAAGCGCGTAAACCTAAAGAGCCTTCTATTCTTGCAGAAATTACCGGTACAGTTTCGTTTGGTAAAGAGACTAAAGGTAAGCGACGTTTGGTTATTACGCCTAATAATGGTGAGCCTTTACCTGATGGCTCGACGCATTACGAAGTATTAATTCCTAAGCATCGTCAATTGACCGTCTTTGAAGGTGAGCAAGTTGTAAAAGGTGAGGTTGTTTCTGATGGACCAAGCAATCCTCATGACATATTGCGTCTTCAAGGTGTTGAAGCTTTAGCTCGTTATATTACTAATGAGATTCAGGATGTTTACCGTTTACAAGGTGTGAAGATTAACGATAAGCACATTGAAACTATTTTGCGTCAGATGCTAAGAAAAGTAGAAATCACAGGAATGGGCGAATCTAGCTTTGTTAAAGGTGAGCAGGTTGAATATTCGAAAGCACTTGATGAAAACGAAAGCTTACGATCTGAAGACAAGCAGCCGTCTAGTTTTGAAAGACAGCTACTCGGTATAACAAAAGCTTCTCTGGCGACGGAATCATTTATTTCCGCTGCCTCATTCCAAGAGACAACACGTGTATTGACTGAAGCTGCAGTGACAGGAAAAGTCGACACTTTACGAGGTCTAAAAGAGAATGTTGTTGTGGGTCGCTTGATTCCTGCAGGTACTGGTTTGACCTATCATGCGGAGCGAAAGAGAAAGCGTGATGCGAAAATGTTGAATGCGTCGGAAAATGATTCTGTGAGTGCTGAAGATGTTGAAGCGGCATTAACAGAAGCGTTGAAGTCTAGCGCAAGCTAAATTCAAATTGTAATAGGGTTAAGTTGTTGCTTGACGTGGTGCTTAGCCCTCTTTACAATGCGCATCCCAATTTTGTGGGTGAGAGTATTTCTTGTTCTTGCTAAGCAAGTGTTTTGCAAGAGACCTAAATGACACAAAATTTTACACATTGTCAGAATATCTGGAGAAGAGTTAATGGCAACAATTAACCAGCTAGTGCGTAAACCTCGCAAGCGCAAAATACAAAAAAGTGGCGTGCCAGCACTACAAAGTAGTCCGCAGCGTCGCGGTGTTTGCACTCGTGTTTATACCACTACGCCTAAAAAGCCAAACTCAGCAATGCGTAAAGTTTGCCGTGTTCGCTTAACGAATGGCTATGAAGTAACGTCATACATTGGTGGTGAAGGGCATAATCTGCAAGAGCATAGCGTTGTGTTGATCCGAGGCGGTCGTGTAAAAGATTTACCGGGTGTTCGATATCATACCGTTCGTGGAAGCCTTGATACTTCTGGTGTAAGCGATCGTAAGCAAGCGCGATCTAAATATGGTACTAAGCGACCTAAGTAATTTCGATTTAAATGTTTTTACGTGTATGCGTAAAGCAGTTTTCAATAGTCAGTATTCGCTGGCTAATTTATTAGTAAGGCTAAGCACTTGTATTCTATGAGTTGTCTTAGGTCTCCCTGAATAGGATATAGATATGCCAAGAAGACGCGTCGTCGCCAAACGAGAAGTGTTGCCAGATCCAAAATTTGGAAATGTTACTCTCGCAAAATTCATGAACATGGTAATGGTTAGTGGTAAAAAAGCTGTTGCTGAACGCATCGTTTATGGCGCTTTAGATATGGTTCAAGAAAAGCTAAATAAGGACCCATTAGAGGCTTTTGATGAGGCTCTGGAAAATGTAGCTCCTATTGTCGAGGTTAAATCTCGTCGAGTCGGTGGTGCAACTTATCAGGTTCCTGTTGAAGTCCGTCCTGCTCGTAGGCAAGCACTAGGTATGCGTTGGTTGGTTGAGTATTCTCGTGCTAGAGGAGAGAAGTCGATGCCTGCTAGGCTGGCTGGTGAAATAATTGATGCTGCGCAAAGTAAGGGTGGAGCAGTTAAGAAGCGGGAAGATGTCCATCGTATGGCAGAAGCCAATAAGATGTTCTCGCATTACAGGTTCTAATTAAAAGAACTTGGATTTATAAAGAAAGGCAGCAGTTATCGCTGCCTTTTTAGCATTTGAAAGAAATTTTTCTGTACTTTTTAATTCTATTATTTGTTTTTTGGAGATACTTGAAGTGGCTCGTAAAACACCGCTCGCTCGATATAGAAATATTGGTATTTGTGCTCATGTTGATGCGGGTAAAACCACGACAACAGAGCGCGTGCTTTTTTATACTGGTCTTTCGCACAAAATTGGCGAGGTGCACGATGGGGCGGCAACAATGGATTGGATGGAGCAAGAGCAAGAGCGGGGGATAACAATTACCTCCGCCGCGACGACATGCTTTTGGCGAGGTATGGATGCGCAATTTGATGAGCACCGAATTAATATTATTGATACCCCGGGACATGTTGACTTTACGATTGAAGTGGAGCGATCTCTTCGCGTTTTGGATGGAGCTGTTGTAGTACTGTGTGGATCTTCGGGGGTGCAGCCTCAAACGGAAACTGTTTGGCGTCAAGCAAATAAATATGAAGTTCCCCGAATGGTTTTTGTTAACAAGATGGATCGTGCCGGAGCTGATTTTGAAAAAGTTGTCGGGCAATTAAGCGAGCGCTTGGGTGCTAATGCTTTACCTATCCAAATGACAATAGGTGCGGAAGAAGATTTTAAAGGCGTTGTTGACTTGATCAAGATGAAATCCATTTTATGGAGTGAAGATGATCAAGGTATGACGTTTGAGTATGGTGAAATTCCCGGTGATTTAAAGGAAAAATGTGAAAAAATGCATGAGAGTGTTATTGAGGCTGCGGCTGAAGCTGACGACACTCTAATGGAAAAGTATTTAGACGGTGGCGAGCTTAGTGAATTAGAAATTAAACAGGGTTTGCGTGCTAGGACATTAGCGAATGACTTGGTGTTGGTATTGGGAGGTTCTGCTTTTAAGAATAA
The DNA here is from genome assembly GCA_050633885.1 of Cellvibrionaceae bacterium. Lineage (GTDB taxonomy): Bacteria > Pseudomonadota > Gammaproteobacteria > Pseudomonadales > Cellvibrionaceae > JAWSVE01. Next base: position 1,379 of record JBOEHK010000018.1, on the reverse strand, counting down.
GGGCGTCCAAGCCGTGCTAGATGCTGTGATTGAATATTTGCCGGCGCCTACGGAGGTAAAGGCAATCGAGGGTGTTCTTGAGGACGGTGAGACAGTAGAGTCACGTCCTGCAGATGATGATTCTCCTTTTGCTGCCCTTGCTTTTAAAATTGCCACAGATCCTTTTGTGGGAACGTTAACGTTTTTTCGGGTTTACTCTGGTTCATTAAAATCTGGTGATGCTATTTATAACTCAGTTAAAGGAAAGAAAGAGCGGGTTGGCCGGATGGTGCAGATGCATTCTAATGATCGACAAGAAATTAAAGAAGTCTTGGCGGGAGATATTGCAGCAGGGATTGGTTTAAAAGATGTAACTACTGGCGATACTTTATGCGCTAGTGATGCAGTTATTACTCTCGAGCGAATGGAGTTTCCGGAGCCTGTTATTTCTGTTGCGGTTGAGCCTAAATCCAAGGCTGATCAAGAAAAGATGGGGGTCGCTTTAGGTAAGCTTGCTCAAGAGGATCCCTCGTTTAGGGTTCGCACTGATGAAGAGACAGGGCAGACCATTATATCGGGTATGGGTGAATTGCATCTTGATGTATTGGTAGATCGAATGCGTCGAGAGTTTAGCGTTGAAGCCAATATTGGTAAGCCTCAAGTCGCGTATCGTGAGGCGATTCGAAATACTTGCGATATTGAAGGGAAGTTTGTCCGTCAGTCAGGGGGGCGTGGTCAGTACGGTCATGTTTGGATCAAGTTTGAGCCAGGTGAAGATGCGGCTGCAGAAGGTCTTGAGTTTGTCAATGAAATTGTTGGCGGAGTTGTTCCCAAAGAATATATCCCTGCTGTCAGTAAAGGCATTGAAGAGCAAATGCAGAATGGTGTTGTGGCTGGCTATCCCTTATTGGGTCTAAAAGCAACGCTATATGATGGGTCCTTCCATGATGTTGATTCTTCTGAGATGGCGTTTAAAATTGCCGCGAGCATGGCGACTAAGCAGCTGGCTGAAGATGGAGGGGCAGTCCTTCTAGAGCCTGTTATGGCGGTTGAAGTTGTAACTCCTGAAGAAAATATGGGGGATGTCGTTGGTGATTTAAATCGTCGGCGAGGGATTATTCAGGGAATGGAGGATAGTGCCGCTGGAAAAATTGTGACTGCAGAGGTGCCGCTGGGTGAAATGTTTGGTTATGCGACTGATTTGCGTTCCGCAACTTCTGGAAGAGCGACTTTTACCATGGAGTTTTCGCAATACTCTGAGGCGCCTAGTAATATTGCAGAAGAGATTATGGCTAAGAACGGCAGGTAGTATTTATAAATTTTGTTTTACTCAATATCACATTGTTAGAGGAAAAGTGTTGTGGCTAAAGAGAAGTTTGAACGTAATAAACCCCACGTCA
>JBOEHK010000017.1:0-40034 GCA_050633885.1 Cellvibrionaceae bacterium | reverse complement strand
TAGATATTACGGTGGAAAGAAAAGAAAATGGTGCTAGTGTAATTTATTATAAACGGGTTTAAAAAAACAAACCGAAAATACCTGTTGGACTGTTGACATAGTATCGCACCGATACTATAATGATGTTAAGAAATCAAATATTGGGGTATCGGTTATGTGCGAAATAGTTTCAGGTGTTTTTGATGCTAAGGCTCTTCATGAAGAGGTTGAGGCGGTGAGTATGAAGTTACTTGGATGTACACCAATTATGGGTGGCATAGGCAACGATGAATTTCTTGACCGATTTTACGATCCCGAGAGAGGCGTTTATGAGGCGGTGTTGTCATGGGCAGAACGTTATGAAATGGTTGTCATTGATTAGAGTTGTGTGATTTGAAAAATGCTCCAACGACTGTGATGTAAAGAATATATTCAAGAAGGTTTGATATGAGATCCAGTAATTTATCATGTGGCAATAAAATATTAATTGAAAGGGTTTCTCGTGGGGAAAGCCTACACAACCGTCATATTAACAAAACTGGTGTTGTATTAGATGGAAGTGGCAAGACCTCAACAAAGGTTATGACTATTAGCGGAAAGCTTTATTGGAATATTTCAGAATGCGATGTTATAAACAATTTAGATTAAGAAAATTATGACCAATATGCGAATATTAGAAGTAATTAAAAATGAAAAGACTGGTGTGTTAAGTGTTTTTTTAGATGGCGAAAACTTTGGCGTCTTTGATGATGTTGATGACGATAAATATTCTTACTTTGCTAAGAAAGAAGATCGTTTAACTGGCGACGATTACATCGCAATAGGCGAAGCGCTTAACAAAATTAACGAATCAAAAAATTAAAGGAAAATAGCCTAATGAGTATCTCGAAATGATTAAAAAAATTGACCCAGACGCAATACTCTCGTTAAAAATAACTTTATTTGTTGTATTTATTATTTTGTCGGTGTCTGGCGGTATCTTTCTATTGGGCTTAATTTTAACTGCACCCATTTATTTCGGGTTTATTACAGTTGGCAGTTCGATAGCGGGAACACCGGCTGACGTATCTGGTTTATGGGAGAGTGATAATTTTTTTATCTATTTTTTGTGTATTAGCTGCTTTATTTTTTGTTGTTTTAAATTAAGAAAAATTCAAGGCGAATAGCCTAATTTATTTTGAGCACTTCTATCAGGCTGCAAGATAATGTATAGGAAACTTTGTGATGCTTGAAAAACTTAAGAATTATTTAATGTCGCCAATGCCATACATATATACCTTAAAGTGGGAATTTTATTTGATTGTTTTATCAAACATCGTTTCTTTCATATGTTTGGCTAAAAGCTATTACTTTGTCGCAGCCTTCAAGCCAACATTCGCGATCCTGCAATTACACATTTCTTTAAGATAAAAGGAAGACCAAATATGGGCATGACATTCGAAGAGTTTCAGAATTCTGATTCAGTCTCTATAACGTTAAGCGATGAAGGCAAACGCCATATAGATAACATAGTTAAGAATTATGCTAATTTTGAATTGGTGGCCGATGACCAGTATTCAGCCATGATCCAAAGTGATATTGGATTTCAAAATGATGGCACTCTACAGTTGGAATTACCAGCGTCTCAAACAAAAGCCGGAACTCCGTTCACATATGAGCTAGATTTTCACGAACACTTTATCGCTCAACACGATAAATAGGAAAAAAAATCATGATTAAATCAATAGCTTTCTTTGTTTTTGGTGGTGCACTTTCATTGGTGCTGACTCAAGTGGCAGCTCCTTCCTTGTTTGACTCAGTACCAGAAAAAGGGTCGTTTGAAGCACTAAGCTTATGTAATAATCTTTCAAACCAGGAGGAGAAGATTGAGGGAGACGATATCGACACTTGGGTAACATCAGCTGTTATTGAAAAGTTTAGTGCGGAGACTGCATTCTGGCCAGAATCAGCAAAAACTAAGTTTTATTCGGAGGCGGAGCCTTATATGGAAGTTTTAAGATCAGGCACTATAACTCAGAGGGCCATTGCTAACTTGGCATACTTGCATGATCAAGCGAAGCCAACGGAATAACTATAAATTTTTTTAAGGAGATCTTAAAGTGAGTTCAAAAAATAATTTCATTCTCATTGACAGTCTCTCTAGAAACTGGAGAATTTTAAGGGAAAAATAGAATATGACAAATGGATTCGAGCCGCAGAAAGTAGATGCTAAAAGCATTACCCAATGGTTTAAAAATGGTTTGGAACTGGCAAGCAGAAATCCACTCGCGTATTTGATTTTAGTTAGTTGCTTCGCCGGAGTTAGTTATCTGCCAGACATTCTTTCCAGTATTTTTATTTTTATAATGCCGATTTTGCTTGGTGCTGGATGCATCATTGCAGATGCCTGCAACAAGCAGACGTCCTCGCTAAATGAGGTTAAAGATAAACCCGTTGTGGTATGGCTTCGTCTTCTATTGTTGGGGCTCATTCCTTGGGCTCCCTTAATGATTATCTCATTAATTGGAACGGCTTTATTCGGCCCTGGCGAACCTCCTCACTTTGAAAAATACGAGGGTCGTGTAGCTTTCGAGGGCGGCGCGTCAATCCTAGCATTAATGTTCTTATGGTTTATTACCATGGGTTACTATCTATGGTTTATGGTACCTCTTATTTCGGTAGCTGGTTTGTCACTAGAGCTAGCATTTGATCAGGCAACGGATGCTTTGGGTTTAAATCGATTTGTCGCTGGGCTCGTTGTTTTGCTCAGTTTTTCATGCTTTGTAGGCATGGTTTGGTCTGTGCTCGTTTTCCCTTGGATAGCGATAGTTACATCGATGATGTATGTAAGCTATAGGCATATTTGGTTTGGCGGGTCAGGTGTATCAAAGAAGGTGAAAGCATCTGTGGGTTTAGCAGCAACAGCTTCGAACTTAACTTAACGGAAAATTATGAAATACATATTGGTTTTTTATGTGGTTTTAACTCTTGTAGCTTGCTCCCCTAATCCATCAGATATTATTAAGGAATTAGTGTGTGCAATCTTTTTTTAAATTGGCTTGAAATAGAGTTAAAAACAAAAACGCTTAAAGAAACTCTTGATGGAATTAATAAAGAGTGCGGCACTAGATATAAACATAATTGGCCTTCTATGATGAAAGAGCGCGGGTACACACTAGAAAGACTACCAACCAACGTCCGTCAATACATGATGTTGCAGGTTTTACCGGAAGTTTTTAATAGAAAACTTAAAATTAAGCTCTCAAAAAAAGAATTGAATAAAATAATTAAATCATTGACATAGTATCTCTGTGATACTATTGCTGCATTTATCGGCCATGTTTTGGCTGTAATTATGCTTTCAAGTTTAGTTGGGTTTTTAGGGTTCGGCACTATTTCTGGATTACTATATTTAACAAACCATCACCTCCAGGAAGATAAAAACATGTTGGAAAATAAACACAATAAATAAGCCTTCTCCCTCCTAGATGCGAACTCTAAACGCCCCACACGCTTAACAAGGACTACTCCTCTCTATATTCGTGCGTTCCTCCTTGCCAAGCGCTTAGGGGCCGTTTTATCGAGTATCGCAGTCGAGAGAAGCTAAACACTTAAAACCCATCACGGTCGTTATTTTGCTGTCTTCAGTGATCATTATGGATAGTGTTGATCTGTTTCACAGACATCTAAATGATTTTTTCCTATAGGGTGTTCCCCCCCTCGCGGCGCTTACCCTCCGCAGTACTCAAAAAGCTAAATTTAAAAAGCGTTCTCTTCGATATTTTTTGGTTATTACCTTCCGTGTTTTATATCTTAATATGATATATAAATACCATATTTAATGATTGCCAATATGGTATATATGTATCATAATGTCTTCACCAAGTCGGGAATTTATTATTTGAGGAACAGGTTATGTTTGTTTTGGTTGGAGAGTTTCGTACTGTGCTGGGAAGGGCTGAACGTTTAGTCCATGTTGATTTTTCATCATGTGTTAGCCGGAAGGAAAAATTGGATTGGTTTTTGGTTGCGTTGCGGGTTTTTAGGAGATTGGTTTGTTTGGAGTGTGTTAGAGCAAAAGAATCCGATCTGGTTTCTCGTGAGAGTGTTTGTCAAGCGTTCGCTTTGATTGTTAAAGATAATTTTGAGTTTTGGAATATTAAGTTTAATTGTGAGTTTAATGATTTCACTTTGACTTTTGAAAGTATAAACGAGTGTGCAGCCTTGGTTAAAAAAGCAGCCTTGCAGCTAACCAAGGAAGAAGCTAATAAAAATTTGTTTTTTTCTTCAATGGAAGCTTTGAATAAAACCCCTAGTGATCAGCAGGTTAGTAGATGGGAAAGAAGCATAAAAATAGCAAAACTGAATCATGAGAATTTAAGATCTGACTTAGATTGTTTGATTAAGAAAGGTGAATTGATTTTGGCTTTGTCAGGCGTTAGCAAACATTAATTTAAAACATAGAGAAGATATTATGAGTGATTCAAATTTTGAACATGCAGCAACGTACAGCCCAGAAGATGACAAGTTAAGAATTTATTTATCTTATCGACTTGATAAAGAAGAGTATCAAAAAGTAAAAGATGCAGGATTTAGAGACGCGAAGAAGCAGGGTTGTCAGTTTGCCCACTGGACTCCGAACCGTGAAGATTTTTGTTTGGAAATGGCGGGGGAGATTACCGCCGAGGGTACGACATTGGCAGAACGTGCAGCGGCGAAAGCTGAAAGATTAGACGCGCTAGCAAGTAAGCGAGCTAACCAAGCAAATAGCTTTGCTGAGGCAGCTCATAGGATCTCAGAACGCTTTTCTTACGGCCAGCCCATTTTGGTAGGCCATCACTCAGAAAGAAGCGCACGACGAGATAAGGCGCGAATGGAAAGCGCAATGAATCAGTCTATACGGTGCGCGGATGCGGTGGATTACTGGAATTATAGAGCGGCAGGAGTCGAGCGCCATGCAAACCGAGTTCAGCGGGACGACGTGAGAGAAAGGAGAATCAAAAAACTGTTAGCTGAATTGAGAGGTTATCAAAGAGATATAAATACAGCGTATAAAAATCTCGAAATGTTAGAAACAATAAACCCCGAAATGGACTCAGAAATTTTTAATAATAAAGTAACGCTTATGTCTGGTTTTACTGGGGTATCACCTGACTATATGGACGAAGGGGTTCGTACTTCAGCTTGGTTTATGCTTGGTCGTGGGAAAAAAACAGCCTTGGAAGTCTGGAATGATTCGATAACTAATCAGTTATCAATTATCGGCAGTGAAAGAAAATTGCGGTGCATTAATCACATGTTAAATCGTTTAGCTTTCGAGCGTTCAGAGCTTGGCGAAATTGAGAAATTCCAAGGGAATATTACGCCGGTAATCATTCAAGGATTTTTACGCACACACGGCACAGATAAACCAAAAGCGGTTAAGACGGCTGCGGGATTTAAAGCGGTTTCTTCGGTTCCTTTTCCTTTGCATATTGGCGACGGTTTAGAAATAGAATTAAGCGCGGAAGATTGGAAAAATAAAATGCAGGCGAGCGGTTATATCGTCGAGCAAACAGAGCGAAGAAAAACAACTTCAAAAGCAGCATCGATACCGTTAATTAATCTGACTGAAAAGCAAGGGGCTTTGTTGCAAGCAGTTTGGAACTCAGACAGTGCAAGACTTTATAAAAAACATGGAAGGGCACCCGTAGCGGCGGAAATTGAGCAAATGACACAGGCAAAATATGCGGCTAATTCAAAAGGTGATTACGCTCTTTTGAAAACTATTACCCTAGATGATACAGGTCGCGAGGTAGTTCAGCGGTGGCAAGGTATGGAAAGGGTTTCTTCTGGTGTTCCAGTGTGTCGGGTTCGTGTTTATGTTGGGGGCGCGGATATGTACAAAGCTCGTTCGTTGGTTTTGATTACAGACAAGCCTAAAAAAGAACTTCCTTTTGAGATTGTTTTACCCGCAGAGGAAACAACTGACGAACCGATGGCGATGGAGGCTTAAAAAATGGATTCCTCTGTTTATGTAAGACCTAATAAACCGAAAAGAATAGAAGTAAAAAACAGAGAGCGGAATTTTCCGCGCCCTACCGAAATAAAAAAACCTGAAATTCTCAGCGTCGATAGAAGTACAGAATGTCACGTCACGCCGGCAGAGACGGCGGGACGAATGATCGACTATTTAAACCTAGAAAACGGCTTGTCCGTTCTAGAGCCTGAGTGCGGCACAGGGAATTTAATTGATGCGCTGACGGATAGCGGTTACGATCTGTCAATCACAGCGGTAGAGCGTTTTATAGCGCTCTACCAAGCGTCCCGTGTTCGGTTCGCTGAAAATAAAGGAATTGATTTTATAAACGAATGTTTTTTAGAGTTTGCTGAAAATACAAATCAGCGGTTTGATCGTATCGTGATGAATCCCCCTTTTCGTCAAACCAAAAAACATATTGAAGCGGCTATATCGCTTTTAAATAATAACGGTTTACTGATTGCTTTAGTTCCTGTTACTTATCAGCGTGAAGAGATTTATGAAATTGAGGTTTTAGAACGAGGTATATTTTCAACTGCAAATGTTTTAACAAAAATAATTGAGTATGAATTCTGAATTAAGGAGATTATAAAATGTATTCGATGCAAGATTACTGCTCACAAAAGATCACGCGGCATTTTGAAAGTTTGGAATTTGACGGCCGCGTGTCATCATCTAACGAGTCTTTTCTCATGCTGTTTACCGTCATCGGTGTCGCGTTAGTTTCTCTCTGCGCGCTCTATCACAACCTCTTTAAAGTTCAAAATAGATAGGAAAATTGAAATGGCGTATCTCTATTTAGATCCGATGATTTATGTTCCATACGAGCTGTCGCTTAGGAAAAAGAATGCCGTCGTGCTGAAGGATTTTTATATCGATGGTGGTGACAAGTTACCTTTAACTGGTTTTAAACCAAAGAGAATGCCAAATAAAAACTACGTTTATCTAGAGTTCGTCGAACCGAAATATATCGATGTCACAGACATTGAAGATACTGATCAAGCGCTAACGTTAGTGATACATTATGAGCTTATTCATAATGATAAGGTTGTATCTGTTCGACATAAGCAGCACATAGGTTTTGCTAGTCCAGCGGGTGGCTCAAAATTTATCAAGCACTTTAATATTAAGTATGCTTGCCCTGCAATGTACGGTTTAGAGGCTAAACGTCAGTTAGATGAGGGTGGTCTACCATCTGGAAGGTCTAAACACAGGGAAATTATACAATTTGGGCTCGATGGCGAAGCGCATGAGGGTAGAAAATGGGCATTCGAAACGTTCGATTTACTATACCCGTGTGAGCAGATCCGACACGGAACACTTCATTGAATAAGTTAAAGGAAAATTTATGATGGGATTTTATTTTGAATTAATATGTATTTCTTTGTTTGGGATTGCAGGTTTTGCCTTTACCTTATTTTTTGCTTTTTTTGCTTATGAATACCTAAAGTCACTTGATCCGAAAAAGAAAAGTAAGATTGTTTTTTTAGCTATGCTGGTAGGATCAATTTTAATGGTATCCCTAAATTATTTATTTTTTAGTGGAACTGTTGTTGGTGACATTATGCTTTCAAGTTTAGTTGGGTTTTTAGGGTTCGGCACTATTTCTGGATTACTATATCTAGCAAACCATCACCTACAAAAAGCTAAAAAATAACGGAAGCCCACGCTAAGAAAGCTAAATATGATCGTGAGTTAACATAGAGGTTGAAACATGAGCAGAGAAGAGAGTGATTTCCCTAAAAATATTTTTAATACTTGGCTTGATTATCGGCAGTCATTAGGGCAGTCGAGAGCTGATGTCATTAGAGAAGTAAATTTAAGGCTTGATAGGAAGTATGACAATGGGAGATTTTATAAATGGAAAAAACAAACTGCGGCTGTGCCGGATGATATATTAATACATTTTGTTTTTCCTCAGATGGTCGATGTTTTAGGGTATGTTTTTAAAACTAATAATTTTCCAAAAAATAATATTGATCTAAAATTATTGGGCGATCTTCTCTCACCACCTGTAAAGATTACCAATTAATAAGGCTATTTTTTTATGAATGAGGATGAGCGATTAAAACTCAATAGAAAATATTTTGAACGCGGATGTTTGTGCATCCATGAAAGGCGAATAAAAAAATGGCCTCTTCGGTAGATAATAGTAGCGTAGTGGCCTACTACGAGAAGGCTTGTGGCTGCTCGCGGAACTACATTCGAAGCTCAGAGCCGCTAAAGAGTTTTGACTGAATATCAGTATTTCAATTTAACTTCTCTCTCCTAGTAGCGAACTCTAAACGCCCCACCCGCTTAACAAGGACTACTCCTCTCTGTAGTCGTGCTTTCCTCCTTGCCAAGCGCTTAGGGGCCGTTTTATCGAGTGTCGCAGTCGAGAGAAGTTAAATTTAAAAAGCTTTTGCTTCGATATTTCTTGGTTATTACCTTCCGTGTTCTACATCTCAATATGGTATATAAGAATCATATTTAATGCTTGCCAGTATGGTATATAGGCATCATAATAGATTCACCAAGTCGGGAATTTATTATTTGAGGAACAGGTTATGGGGATTATGGCTGAATTGTTTTGGTTTCATCAGCTTTCTAAGGAAGCTCAAGCTAGGGTTTTGGATGATGCTAAAAAGCAAAATATTTTTCATGTGAACACTTATAAAGAAAGCTTGTTTTATAGTGACGGGAAAAAATATCAACACGGAACGGAGCACAATAAACGATGAAAAAAGCACAGAATCTAATTAGTTTTTGCAGAGGTAAAGGTCTTGACCAGTACACTTTTTACGGGTCGCTTTTGATAAATAAACAGAAAGTGACGTTTGCTCTTGTTTGGGATTCTAGCGGAGGTGAATCTTGGGATTTTATTGTGATTACAGATAAAGAAGGGGGGAGAGAGTCTTGTGATGGTTTGAGGGGGACTAGCTTGACCTCATCCGATATTAAATCAACCTTAGAATATATTGGTGTTGATTCGAAAGGCGTGAACCTATCGGCAATTGCTCAGGAAATTAATGAGCAAGGTAGGCTCATGTGTCCATCAACAACGCCGAGTGAAGATTATTTTGGTTGTTAGTTTCTCTTTTCTTGCGTTTGCATCATGGAAATTCGGGAAGGGATAAAATAAATATTTAACATTACGGGACAAGAAAATATTAAATTATATTTTAAAAAATTGATTTTTTCTTGACACGATAGGACAAAATGTCCTATTATACCTTTGAAGGCCGAGCATTGTGCTCAGGTCATATAGGTAGGAAAAACGATGAACCAGAATGAAAAAAATATTATAAGTCTTGCTATAAATATTCTTGAGAGTGAGTTAAAAGGCGTTGGGGTTTCAATGAACACACCTAATTCTGTTAGAGATTATTTGAGACTTAATATAGAAATTTTAGAGCATGAGGTTTTTTCCGTGATGTTCCTAGATACTCAAAACCGTTTGATTGAGTATAAGGAAATGTTTAGAGGTACGATTGACAGTGCTTCAGTTTACCCTCGTGAAATCGTAAAGACTGGTTTGAAGCTGAACGCTGCGGCTGTTATTTTCACTCACAATCACCCTTCTGGCTATTCTGAGCCTAGCCAGGCTGACGTTCGACTTACGGCGAGACTTAAAGATGCGCTTTCGATGGTAGAAATTAGGGTTTTAGATCATATCATTGTCGGTCGGGGAGAAATTACGTCTTTTTCTGAACGGGGTCTTTTTTAGTTTTAAATTCCGCCTGCTTTGAGTGGGCGGAATATTTATTTGAGGTTTTTATGGAAAACAGAGCTTGTTATGGTGTTTCTTCGGGTGTTCGTGATTCTTGCTTGTTGCCTTCTTCTGATGATTGGGAGACTCCAACCTCGACAGAAATTAGAGCTGTTTTAAATATGGCTGGCTGGACGGGTGAAGAACTAGCTAGGCGCGTAGATGTTAAGGGTCGCACTGTTCGAAGGTGGACTTCCGGTGAGAGTGGTATTCCTTATGCGGTTTGGTGTGTTTTATGCTGTGAAGCAAATCTAGGTACAATTTGGAAATGATTTTTTAAAATCTATGGGGTTTTTATGAATGTTAGTGTGATTATTTCGCGCGTTACTAAATTTTTTATATTTGTTTTGTTTGCACTTTGTTTTATAGGTGCTGGTCAGTTTTCGCAGTTGGTTATGTCGTCCGAGGATCTAAAAATGAATGTCGTTGCCGACTGGAGGAGCAAAAATCCCGAGTCCGGCGAACTCGTGGACTCTTTTTTTTCTTCGTGTGTTTATGGCTTAAATGGGCCAGTAGTTTCTATTTATCAATGTGGTGATGATGTTGGGGCGGATGGTTTAATGGAAGAGTTGAGGAGAATGAATTTAGGTTTGATTTCTGTTTCTTGGCCTTTATCTATAGTTTATCCAGAACATATAAACAAAGAAAAAGAAGCCTTTTCTTTGGCCGCAAAATTTTTATCAAAGCTAAAGCGCAGCGATATACAATAGTAAATATTTTTTATTAAAAATGGAGTTTCAAAATGTTAGTGCTTGGAAGAAAGAAAGGCGAATCTTTAACTATCACGACTGAAGGCGGCGAAGAGATACTGGTTTATTTTTTGGGGTTCGACTCTGGGGATAATACAGGTCGCATTGGTGTTGAAGCACCAAGAAGTATAAAGGTTGATCGCTCAGAAAAGAATGATTCAAAAAAATATTGATATTTGCGGGGCGTTAAGCCCCCTCCCCTCTTGCTCTTTTTCTCGGTCAAATAGTGGTAATTATATGCGCCGCTTTTTCCTTAAAACTCTTATTTTTCCGTGTGTAGTAACTATCCCCGTCACTATGTAGTAACGCTCGCCGGTTATTTGTGGTCACTATGAGCGTTAGAATGTGGTCACTATGAGCGTTAGAATGTGGTCACTATGAGCGTTAGAATGTGGTCATTATGAGCGTCTATTTGTGGTCATTATGAGCGCCGGTTATTTTTTAACCATTAAACTAGGGCTTTATCTTTTTTATTTTGCCCTTTTTGAGTTACTTGTTTCATTTGAAGGTGGTAACTCTAGCCGTTTTTTCTAGTCCGAAGTGGTCGCGCTGTGTGTCACATGTGGTCACTATGACCGTCTCATTCTCCTTATGTGGTAATTATAACCGTCGATAGTTAAGGTTATCCACACCTTAACTATTTGATTTTTATATTAAATTCCATTTTCTTTAAATTCCTATTCTTTCTTCTTTTAAAAACTTAATTTACATCTTTATTTATATCTTTATTTATTAAAGCCAACAACGGAGGACTAGCCGTGATAGATCGAGTTGGCTTCCCGTGGACAGTCGCAAAAAACGCGACCGTGTGGAAGAGCTATGGACGATCCTACGGACGTATGGACAAGCCATGAATAGCAAACCCCGCTATTCACAACTTGCCCACACTATCGACCACAGCCCTCCCACACTCTGACCACTCAGATTGTTACAGCTATAAAATATTTTATATGACGGTTATAGCTACTACTTTCCTCTATGATCAAAAGTGTAATATACTGTAGATTAACTGTAGATATATTTGCTTGTTCTTGTTATGATTCTTATTATTCTAGTGTGAGCATGTATAATGATTAACTACTCGTTTCTATGCTTAGGGTTAGTTAATGGAAAATATGGATCTCGAATTATTTAATAGTGTTGCAAAAAATCGCTGTAAAAGGTGGTCTGAAGAAAGCTTGAGTATGCTGAAAAAACATTTCGTTGATGGCAGTTCTATTAGTTCAATTGCGAGAGACCACGATAAGCAGCAAAACACTCTTAGCACAATGAAATCTAGATTTATAAAGCAAGTTAAAAAAGAGTTGATTCAGGCGGTGGATGTTGACGATTTTATGTTGTCAGTAGCGCCCAAAAAAGGGTTGGCTCTTTTTAAGACAGAGATTGAAAAGCTAAACAAGTCTGGTTATACAATCGAGCAGATATCAGAGTATTTGATGAGTAACCAACTAGATATAGGATTAGATGAAATCCAGGATTATATAGATAAGCTAGGCAGCGAGAACCGATAATGAAAGTTTTTACTTTGGCAAATCAAAAAGGCGGTGTAGGAAAAAGCGCTGTTGCAACGCAATTTTCTTATTTTTGTGTGGATAAAAGATTGCTCCGAGTGTTGTTTATTGATGGAGATCATCAAGGTAATTCCTCAAAAGCTATAGCTAAATCTGGTTTTTTTGACATAGCTTCTTTTACGGCGGCGGACATATTCGAAGGGAACGTTGGAATTGTTACTGGTGGCGGGTCTGTTTTGGTTAAAAGTAGCCCTGAATTAGCGAAGCTAGAGAAGTTCGGAGAAAAACACAATTCTTATGCTACGAATCTTAATGCTTTCTTGGATAGTGTGTCGGGGATGTTTGATCTTTGCATAATAGACACTAATCCCAATCCAGATATTAGATTAACAGCCGCATTGGTTTTGTCTGATTTCGTACTTTCCCCGATTGTTTTAAATCAGGAAGCGATTGATGGTATTGGCGCTTTAAGCCAAAACATTGCAAATATTAGGGCGAAAATGAACAATAAATTACACATGATTGGGCTGTTACCCAATATCGTAGAAAACAAACCATTTCAGCAAAATAATTTAAAAGAAATCATCAAAAATTATCCTAGCCTTCTGATGAAGATGGGTAATGCAAAATTTGCTCTCATTCCGAATCGTACAGCTATACCGGAGGCGCAAGCTAACGGTGAGCCTATATGGAAGAGTAAAAAATCATCGTCTAGGCAGGCGACGAAGGATATTTTACCTGTTTTCGAACGATTGTGTGAAGTAATGGATTTACAAGGGGAAGTACAATGAGTATAGATTTATCGGGTTTAGATGAAGCGGTGGACGTGAACAAAGATCATTCACAAGGCTCTTCTGGGAGCGCTAGGGAGATAAAAATTGAAGATATTTTCCCGAACCCCATTAACCCTAGAAAGGAATTCGATAGCGATAGTCTGACCGAGCTTGCAAACTCTATTTCAGAGCATGGCGTTAGCTCCCCCGTATCAGTAACCCCCCACCCTGAAAAAAACGGGAAATGGGTTTTGAATTACGGAGAGCGGAGACTAAGGGCTTCCAAGCTTGCTGGCAAAACGTCCATACCCTGTTTGATTAGTAATGAGTTGTCAGATTACGAGCTTATTATTGAGAACTTGCAGCGAGATAACTTAACGCCTATGGAGCTTGCTGTATTCATCAATGAAAAATTAAAAAATGATTTTAAGGCTGGTGAAATAGCAAAAAAGCTTGGGAAAAGTAAAAGCTTTATAAACGAACACATTTCTTTAATTAAAGCGCCTGATTTTATCCAGAAGCTCTACACGGAAGGAAAAACCAAATCACCTAGAACAATTTATGATATTACAAAGCTCTATGAAAACGATCCTGAAAAAGTTGAGCTTTGGTGTTCGTCTGCCGACGATGTATCAAGAAAATCTGTTTCAGATCTGAAGCTTTCCTTAGAGTCTGTTGAACCTAAAAATAAAACATCAGGTGACGGCGGGGATATTTCACCAGTAAATAAATCAACTATAAAGGAGCCAAAGAAGAACAGCGCGGATGTACAAAGGCTGGTTAGATTGATTGAAGACAAAATAGGACTTCCTATTTTGTTTAGCCATACAGATAGCGGGTCTGGAAAGGTCAGCATTAAATATAACAGTTTAGAAGAGCTGGAAGGTTTTTTGGCCCATCTAAATATAGATTCTTAGCCAAGTATTAAAAATATTTTCATAACTTCAAGGGCCATTCCAAGTGGCCTTTTTTTTATTCTTTTTTTGACCCCCCCCCCAAAATAAATACCAAATAAATGATATTAACGCTTGTCATATATCATATAAGTGATATAATTTAATCTTACATTAATCAATTGAATGAGGATTTAAAAGATGGGAACTGATAGCTCTACGGACTGGAAAGAAATAAGCGAAGAACGATATGAAGAGCTTTTATCTGTTCTACCGCCGGAAAAATGGGAGCGCGGGGTTTTTCGGATGAGTGAGTACACAAGCGGAACGATTACCTTGCACGTTGTGGAAATGGGGGGAAGATTTTTCGAAGCAGAAAAACCAGCAACCTCTACTTATGATGAATATTTATCTGAGGTTTCTGAGCTTATCCGTGACGAGCGCTCTTGATGCGTGTTTTTTTGCCGTGTTACTGAAAACACTTACTAGAGAAACTGTTCGTCATGACGAACAGTTAGGTTTGAATTTTTAGAGTTTTTTTAAGGGAAATGAAATGAAAAAGAATATAAACAAAATAATACTGATGGGCTTTGTTGGGGCTGCACCAGAAAAAAGGTATCTGCCTAATGGTGTAGCTGTTGTGAGTTTTAGTTTGTCTACCGAGGATCATTGGACGGATATTTTAGAGGGAGAATCTTTGTCGTCGAAGGATTGGCACAGTGTTTTGCTATACGGGCCTATGGCAGAAGCCGCTTTTGATGCTTTGGGCGCGGGGGAGAAGGTTTATCTGGAAGGGAAGTCTAAAAAGAAAGATGTTCTTGTGTGTGGTGTTTCCGTACCTCAAACATTTGTTTTGTGTGCCTCTTTTGATTTGGTTGACGATGCTAATTATTTTTCAGAGGACGCCGAGGATGCTCATTTTCACATGGACGTGATCGGATAATATAATTTTTTTAGGCGATGCTCAGGTGTCGCCGCTAGAACTTACTTGGGTGAATTATGAAAAGCTATATAAATATAAGAGCATATAAAAAAGCTGGTGCGCCTTGGGTTACAGTTTTTTTCGTTGACGGTAAAAAATTTGAGGTTATAGGAAAAACGTTAAAAGATTCTATCAGTGGGGTTTCCAGTATATTGGAGGCTATCCATTGAAAATTTTCAACATTCGCTGGCTGGGTAATAAGTTTGTCTGGCTTTTCATTCGCATTATCTATTTAAAACTTTGCACTATTTTTGCTTATCTTCTATATCTTGTGTTCACTGGTGCTTAGCTTTCGTTTGCTGCCCTCCTCTAGCCGTTTCTGGGGCGTCTCGCGGCGTTCCCAGTCTTTTCTAAGTAGTCCCCCCTTTTTCTTGAAATTCCCCTGCTGGTGGTCTACAGCCCTTTAGTGTGAGACTTAAAAAGCATTCTCTTCGATATTTTTTGGTTATTACCTTCCGTGTTTTATATCTTAATATGATATATAAATACCATATTTAATGATTGCCAATATGGTATATATGTATCATAATGTCTTCACCAAGTCGGGAATTTATTATTTGAGGAACAGGTTATGTTACAGAAAGATGCGGCGAAGATTTTAGATGTTAGCGGAACATTAAACCCTGAAGCCATAAAAAAGGCTTATCGGAAAGCAAGCAGTAAATATCATCCAGATAAAGGCGGCAGCGTACAGATGATGCAGGCCGTAAATGAGGCTTACGAAGCCTTAAAGGATTTTGATGGTTCTCTTGAAGCTGGTGATAATGGGGCTGGTTATTCTGAGTCTTTGAACGAAGCAATTAATAAAGTTTTAGTTTTGAGTGGTGTCGAAGTTGAAGTGTGTGGTGCTTGGGTCTGGGTCACTGGTGATACTAAACCACATGCTAAGGCGTTAGGACGAAAAGAAGGCGGTGCTGGTTTCTACTTCGCGAAGAAAAAAAGCGCTTGGTATTTTCGCCCTGATGATTGGAAAAGTTCAGCGCGTGGTCAATGGTCTTTAGATGATATTCGAGACCAATACGGTAGCACAAAATTAGAAGGGAAAACCCAGAAAAAAATTTGTAGGGCTGCATAGGGCGCAAGCCCTTTAGTGTCCTTTCGTTTAATATTTGTAGACTAATCGTGATAGATCGAGCTAGCTTCCCGTGGACAGTCGCAAAAAACGCGACCGTGTGGAAGAGCTATGGACGATCCTGCGGACGTATGGACAAGCCATGAATAGCAAACCCCGCTATTCACAACTTGCCCACACTATCGACCACAGCCCTCCCACACTCTGACCACTCAGATTCTTACAGCTATAAGCTTAACTAACTGCTTTTTTGTTCGTCATGACGAAAATTGTTTTTTAATTTTCTGGTTTTAGTAGTTTTTTGATTATCTCTTTAATCTCTTCTTTCTCTGTCGAGAGAAAATATTTCCCTTTTTGTATATGAGCTAAGTTAAGAATTTCAGGTATAAAAACTAAATCGTAGCACCCTACTCTGTTGTGCATCTCTTCGAATATATCGCCCCCCGCTGCTTTTATTTCTTTTTCGAGTTCATTAAGAGCAGAGACATGATTCACGGCAAAGCTTGTAATTGCTTCCCTGATTTCACACACCCCTTCAATTTCACGCTTTTCTTCAAACTCTTTTTTTATATCTGCGGTGTCCTCAATAAGACAAAAAAAATATTCATTTATAATTTGTGAGGCTTCGCTGATCAAAATTGTTTCTTGTGTGCCCATGTTTCAGATCCTTATTATAGTAAGGGAGGTGTTATTATAGTATATCACTTATATGATATCTACAAAAAGATCATGTTTTTCCGTTTTAGGACGTGTGTTAATTTCGACAAAATAGTTTTTGGATGGTTTTAAAAAAATAAGGAGAAAAGAAGAAATTAAAAATAATGCAGGATAGGCTATCGCCGGTTATTGTCAGACATTTGTTTTTCATATATAATGTGTTTGAATTGGTAGTGTTTTGTTTTGGAGGTGTTTTATGGGAATTTTGGGATTGGCTTATAAAGGTTTTGAGTTTCTGGTGAAGCTTTTTATTATCGCTTTGATTTTGAATGTTTCCCTTGTAGGCTTTTACTTGGTTTGGCAGATATTTTTTACTTAGTTAATTATGGAGAGATCGGATGAAATTTTTTGGAATATCTTTTTCTGTTTTGGTTGCTGTTCTTATGGTGGGTTGTGGTGAAGACAAGGTAGATGAGAAGAGTCAGGCTGTTGTTGATGAAATGAAGGACTCTTCAGAGAGAGAGAGTGTCTTGGAAGATTTCAGGCCCGTTGTTGAGTTGCCTGGGGCGCTAAAGGGCAGTGCTGATAACGAGACAGAAGACGAAGCTGGTGTCTCAGAATAGTGATTAAATTATTTTGTTTTTCGGGGGAGTAGGCGGTGCCAGGTAAAGCAGTTAAAAGACCTAGAATTTCGGTTGATTTAAAAAATCTGAATGATGATTTTCAACAGTACTGCTTGGGTAAAGAGGAATCTCCGTCAGAAGTTATTAGGGAGATGGTAAGGCGTCTATTGACTGATGGGGAAGATTTCTCCTTTACGGCAAAAGACTTTATTCCTGGCTATGAGGAAGGAAACAGAACGAGGTTTGAGGTTAGGCTTACTGATTCCGAAACCAAGTGTTTAAGGGAAGTTAACGGGGTTCTTCGATATGACAGTATCCCAAGGCTCATTATAGCGATGCTTAGGGTTGCTCTAACAAAGATGCCTCATTTTGGAGAGCTGGAGTATAGGGAACTTACAGAATCTAATAGGCAGCTATTGGCTATCGGTAGAAACTTAAATCAAATAGCTAAGGCTCTTAATGGGGGAGGGAACACGGATAAATTGGTGGTAGATGGTATTCGTTTGTTAAAAAAGAGAATCGACAATCACACACAACATGTATCTAAATTGTTGGCTGTAAGTGTCGAGAGATGGGGCTTTGATAATCATGTCTAATTCTACAGATTTACGTCTTGCAGAACTTCACGATAGTTTGCGGCTTGGAATCCATAAGGGAGCCGGTAAAAAGGTTCGCTTACCTTCTACTGGGAAAAGCAAAAAAGGAATAACGGCTGCGACAAAAGCAAATAATTTAAGGACGGCTTTAAAACAAATAACGCAAAAACACCCAGAGGTTATGGTTAAGATTTCAGGGGGTGGACGAGGGATGAAGCACGCCAAAAATCATATAACTTATATATCGAGAAGAGGTGAGCTTGATTTGACGGATCAGGACGGGAATGTGGTAAATGGGAAGGCCGAAGTTAAGGAGCTGTTGAAGGAGTGGCAAACATCGGGTTCATTCATACCTGAAGAGTCTCAAAGAAAAGAGGTGTTTAATATGATTTTCTCAATGCCTAGAAACACACCTCCTGAAGCTGTTTTAGAGTCAGTAAAGGCGCTGGCGAAAGAAGAATTTGCAAATAATGATTATGTTATGGCGCTTCATACCTATGATACTGATCCAGATCCAAAGCCCTCGCCCAATCCGCATGTTCATTTGGCAGTGAAGGCGCGAGGCTATGATGGAAAAAGGTTGAATCCAAGAAAGACAGATCTAAGAAGGTATAGAGAATCTTTTGCTGAAAACCTAAGAGAGAACGGTGTTGACGCGGTGGCTACATCGAGAGCGCAACGTTTCGTGCAAGAGAAAAGGCCGACTCAGGCTATTAAACACATTTTGGAGCGTGGTGATACTCCGACTACTCAGGGTAGGGTTTCTAGTGACGAAGTGATAGCTCGTGCAAAGAAAACGCAGCTAGAGATTTTAGATAGTTACAGGGAGGTTGTAAAAACGCTAGCTAAATCTAACCTTGAAGATAGAGAGCTGGCGGTTGATTTGGCTAAGACTTTATTTGGTGGAGAGGGTAGGGATGTTGTTATGGAAAGGGGAGGAGATGATAGAGAGTAGAGCTTGCTCGTTAGTTGGATTCAAGATTCCCTTTATATCCTTTCAACATAATGATAAAAAAATATTTTTCATTCTCGTTACCACCAGAAGTTATCAATTCTTCAGAGGCGTCTTTATAGGCTTCTTTTAAGTTTTGGATTGCCAGGTTGGTGCCTGTAATTTTAAAGCGATGATCTTCGAAATATACCTTAACGTATTCTCCGGCTAACTTTCTGAAATCGTGAACAGCCCTTAGAAAATCACTTGCTTTCATTTCTGTGCAATCCTGCTTCAAGGGTTTCTCCTTTTTTTATGTTTCGCTGTGTTTACCATATAAATTTTTAGGTTATTTATTCGAAATAACCTTTCTTTTCCATCCTGATTTTTTCGGATAGGGTTCTGATCAAAGTGAATACATTTTCATGGTCTGGGATTCCGAAAATATTTATTACGGGCTGGTCTGCGTCGTTTGTTAAAAGTTGTACTTTACCAAGATTAAACAAAGCACCGAAGCCAGGCTGCGGTAGTGAATGATCCACGACCTTGTATAGCTCTAAGGATCTACCGGCATTAAAAAAACGGGTTATTCCTTTGTACTCAGCAAACCGTTCGTTGGTCAGAATAAATTTATGGTATTTAACAGATAAAATACAATGGAGTGATAGAAATAAAAAAACAACAGACAGGCCAAAAACGATCCATCCCATTATCGTTGATATAGTGGGCTGATTGATTAAGAAGGCTTTGTTTTCAAAGTACGAATAAGAACATACCGGCACGATGATAAAAATATAATAAACCAAAAGTTTTGGGATATTAACAAGCTGGCTTGGACTGCCAGACCAAACTATTTTTTCATTTTTTCCTAAAGCCATATATAAAATTCCGTAGCTATACTGATAATTTTAAATTGCTTCCGTCAAAGAGTATTAAAAGCCTTTTCCCGCTAATTAATCTAACGTTGCTAAACCTTCTGTCGTTAACAATTTTTTTGCCTGTTTTTCCTGTATGCACAAACAAGCCTATTTTATTTTTTCGGTAACATATTTTTGAAAATTCAAGTACGTGAGCGTGGCTGATATGAGCAGAGTAGTTTTTTGATTGTATAAAGCATTCTTTTTTTTCTATGACTGCCTTCCCGTCTATGCCACCGTCGCCTGTGTATCTTTTATTGCGAGTTATGTTTGCTCCGCAACGCTTTAATGCAGTTAGTACCATTTCTTCAAAAACATAGGGCGTTACGTTTTTGGATCTTAGGTATTTGAACTTAGAAGCGGGGTCGTTGAAGGAATTCACTTTTTTTAAGCTCCAGTGCGCTTTTAGGACGCACCAAAGATGTTTGATTCTTTTATTTTTTCTGGTGATTCTATAAGACAAGGCTGTAAGGAAAAATAAAAGCGCTATTGTGAAAGCAAGCTCCATCGACAGCAGTCTCAATCGATTTTCTCATTTTGATTTAATATAAATATTTTTTTCTTTTTTTCGTTTTGAATTGATTCCCATATTTCTCTGCGGTGTATAGGTGTTTCTTTTGATGCTTCTATACCGATTCTTGCTTCATGACCGTTTAGCCCAAGATAGGCAATGAGAACTTCATCCCCAACCATTATGGTTTCGCCAACCTTTCTTGTAAGAATTAACACTTATAAGTCCCTCTGCTCGACTTTTGATTGCGAGTAAGCTATCCACTCAAGCTTCTTGCTTATTTCTTCATCCGTTGGTTTTTCGTCGGTGCTAAACCAAAAATTAGTACAAACACAAAAATATGAGTAACCCCAAACAAGTGGGTCTGCGTGAGGTTTTTCATATAATGCCTCTCTTGAGGCAAAAGGATCGCCGCACCGAGAGCAGTGCTGCGTTCCTTCATAACTGGTCATCGATCTAAGCCTTACTGAGTGCAGCCATTAGGACAAAGGTTTCCCAGGTCTAGTTCTATATTTGTTGTGGAATCTTCTGTTGCGTCCTCTGCGTATGTCGTGTCTGCGGTTGAAGCGACAAGTTGTTCTACTTCAGCGTCAGAGTTTCCACTAGGACATTTTTTAAGAAAATTTTTCCGGTCGTCAGTTTTTTTACCGTTTTTCTTTGCTTTAATTTTGAAGTATTCCTTCAGAGGGTCTTCACATTCATGTGGTTGACCATTGCTTGACATTAGGCACATGAGAACTTCACAGGCTACTTTTTTTTCTCCGGTGAGGACTTCACCTTCTGCCGCAACGAAGGAACTAAAAAGTGTAAAAGTGAGCGCACATAAAATATATTTTTTCATGATGTAATCCATTTGTTTAAAGTGATGGTGTAACAAGTAAAAACCAAATTATCGTTAGGTGTAGGGGATAAAAAACATAAAAAGCCCAACGATATCTTGGCAGTGAAATGGCGATATACTGCGCGCCAAATATGATAGGTAAAGCCAATAGTGCAAAATGATTTTGGTTTATTAGCACTAATGAGGCAGTTACCAAAATAAACAGTATTCCAAAAATAGGCTTTTTATAATGAGAGTAGGCCCAAGCGCAGATAGTTAGGCCGGAACCCCACCACCACCACTCCACAAGAAACCCGAAAAGAATAAATATAAAAACGGCTAGAGTTATATTTAGCTTACCGCCTAGATGTAGGAGATATATCGATAAAACGGCCCCTAAAAACATAAACATGATGTTTAGAGGCCACCAATAAGGATTCATGCCAAGATATGCTGGAGTTGCTAGCACTCCGAAAATACCAAGCCGGATCATTACTCTGATATATGCACCGTTATCCAGGCTATTTGCTAGGGTGAGCTTGTAGCCGATTACAAAAGCAAATATAGGGAGACATGTGCGCCCAATTTCAAAAATGTAAGGAAGTTCATTGCTGTATATGAATTTATTGTAGTGATCGAAGGCCATAGCAATTAGTGCAAACCACTTGAGAGCTTCAAGTGTGCCGCTAGACATTTTTACCTCTTTATAATGGATCATCTTTCCATTCCTTCACGCTCAATTTCTTGAGTCTGGATAGGCTGGTTTTCCCTGGATATGTTTCTTTCAGGGAGCGCTGGCGTTAAGCTTCTGGTCTTGTCTGCGTTGATTAGTTTATTTTTGGTTGCCTCATTTATCTGGTCTAGATTGTGAACCTTAAATGAATTGCGTGTTGCGGATACCGAAGTTTTAGTGTGTACGCCTTTTTCATTTACAATATTCTTTCCGACTTCTACTTTTTCTTTCGCCGTCTTTTCGAGCGCTATGTTGTCTCCTTTCTTTATGTGGCCGTTACGTACTAGCTCTTCCAGTTTTACGCCCCATATTTTTTTGCTTCCATCCGCTGTTTTTAGTTCGACAAAATATGAATTGTCATTCTCATTTTTGTTAAGATATTTTGCGTTGCCAAGATCGACAACTTTTCCGACAACGGTATTCCTCTCGGAAAAGCGCTGGTTGACTTTTTTTTCTGCGTTATCTATCGCGTCCTTAGAGTCTCCTCTATCTTTCATGTGATCTTTTAAAGCGCCAACAACTTTCTCTTGGGAGCTGTTAAGATTCATGCTTTTGCTGGCTGGGATTTTTTCGCTCCTAGCCAATTTTTTGGCTTCATAAATTTTTTCTTGTTCGAGCTTTTCTTTGTCTAGCTTTGTTGGCCTAAATCCTCTTACGGCAACACCTTTGAGTGAGGCTTGAATCCAGACCTCGGATTTAAAACCTTTGGTTCCTTTCACGGCGATACCTTCCCATCCGTTGTCAATGGCGAGGTTAAGCATATCGCTAGTGATATGCTTGTCGTCATGCTTGGAGGTAATTGAGTCGCCTTTTTTTTCAAATGCAATTGCATTTTCACGGTCTTTGAAGTGGTACCGAGTATCTTTTTTATTCTCTACTTGTAAATATTTGTTTTTGAGTGATCGCTGTATAGCAGTTTTTTTCTCACTATCATGATGATCTAGCTTCTCTGCTTGTGTGCCAGGTTCGGTTTTAGTCTGAATTCCTTTCTCGATATTTTTTTCAATATCTTTGTTTATGGTATTAATTACAGCGCGTTTTGTTTTGTTTTCTTGTTTCGAGCCTTCTACTACGTCCTTTTCTGGTTCGACGAGATTTGATTTTTTTGGAGTAATGGACTCTTCGATTTTTTTAATAGGGGATTCGCCACTATTATTGGTTGTGTTTTTATCGTTTCCGCTTTCTGTGCTCGACGATTTCATATCAGTTCACCTTGGCGATGGAGTTTGTTTTTGGGCTGTAAGCCTCGATGACAACTCTTCGATTTAAGGCGCGACCTTCGGGGGTTGCGTTGTCGGCAATGTTGTCCCCGGCGGAACGGTAAAATATACGGATCTTTTCAGCCTCTACCCCGTTATCAATTAAAAACCTTTTGGCGTTGATTGCTCTGCTTATTGCGATTCTTTTATCGATTAGGTTTTCTTTGTTGGCGTCTGTCCTACCTCTAACCACAACCTTCTCAGAGTTCTTGGAGGACTCAATTAAAGCCGTGGTGATATCCGCTGGTGGATTGAAAGATGTTTCAGCGAAAGGGTGGTGTACAGTAAACAAACTGAGGTCTAAGTTTGTTTCAGCCGGTGTTTTTGGTATATCTATTTCGGGTTGGCTTCTCGTCCATTTAACGCTTGGAGGTTTTGGTATCGAGGCCGATTTCAAAATATAGGCTTTAAGTTCGTTTATGTGCTCTTCCATTTCTTCGGACGCTCTTTGAGCCTCCATTAGCTCCCTTCTTAGGGAATCTTTCTCTCGGATAAGTTGTTCTAGTTCAGCATTCTTTTTTTTGTATGCGATAACATTTTCATTATTGTTTACTGGTATTCTGTTGCCGGATTTAGGCATGAATACTTTGGACGATGAACAGCCTGCTACTGCTATTGTTACTGCTACAACAAGAAGTTTCCTTTTAAATTTCATGATTATTCCTCTTTTATGTCATTTCCAAAACTGATAGATCGATAGTGTTTATCCCGAACTCTTCGATAATATCAACGTTATCAACGTCGATATTTTCTTCGTTTGTCGATTCTGGTGCGCTCCATTGAAGCTGGTCAAAAAAAGAATCGACCAAGTGATCAATGGATTCATCAGACGGTTTTTCTTGATCATCGAGAGGAGGGAGTGTTAGTACCCCTCCGAGCTTTTCTAGTTTGATCTCGGACAATCTAGTCTGGGTGTTCTTTGTTTTTTCTATAGTGTTTTGTTTTTCGTTGATTAGTATTTTTACTTTCGGGACAAAAGAAGAGAGTTCAAACTTAACAAAAGCAATATGTTTTAGTTGTGCTTCCGTCGGTAATTTTTTCCCCAACGCTTTCAGTGAAGGGCTCACCGATTTTAATCGATTTATGAATATATGATCGTTGTAGTAAACGGGCTTGTCGCAAAGAATAGGTTTCTTTCCTCTGCATATAACAATGCACCGTGATTCGTCCATTTCTTTGATTTCTTGCGGCATCATCAATGCTCTTTTTTGATCGCTTTCGCTTTCGCCGCTGGAACCGGTTGATGAATTATTACTCATGGCTAAACCGCCGAGCTGTTTAGATCTGTTTCGAGATTTGGCTTTCTGTGTAAAGGTACCCAGCATTTCGCTGTATTCGTTTGCGTCCTTCTGCTCTCTTGGGGCGTATATAACTTGTGTTTCATGGTTGGACACGAACGTTCTTGTATCCTCTCTGTAGACTGCTTCTAGCTGGCTGATTGCTTGTATTATTGGAAGTAGTCTTATGTTGTATCCCGCAATATACCCAACAGCTTTAGAAAGTATTTGGATTTTTCCTATTGCGGTGAATTCGTCAGGGAGTAAAAGTAAAGGGTATTTTAACGTGGGGTCTTCCTCGGGAAGTTTTCGCGTGTTGAGATTTACGGCCTGAGTAAAAAAAACGTTTAATAGTTGTCTCGCAGAAGATAAGCGCTCAGGAAGAACACCAAGATAAATAGTAATCTTTTTCTTTCTCAGCATACCTAAATCAAAATCGGATTTTGATGTTGCTGCTTCAACGAGCGGACTAGAAAAAACAGTCAGCGGCTCAGTGAATGTGGACAGAATGCCTGCGGCTGTATTTTCTGATGTGGCGGAGCTTCGAAAGCGATTTAGTGCATCGATGCATCGAGGGCTTAGGGGTGTGTCGGTATTTTCCCATTTCTCAATCATTTGTCCGATGTATTTTTTTTGGTTTTCTCCGCCGCCGCCAGAACCAAAACGGAGAACTTCTGCAAGTGTTGGGTAGTTGTCAGGTGTTTCGAATAGATATAAAGAAACACCAAGGAAAAGATTTCTGGCGAGACCTTGCCAATAGTCAGATTTTGCGTCGCCCGTATCGGGGTATAAGGCGAAACCTATACCCATCACGTCATCGACAATGTGCATAGGATTGTCTCTGACAGTATCAAAAACATTCCAGCAGTGAGTGGTACCATCCTCAGAGAAAGGGTCAAATAAAAATACTGACTGGCCGTGCTTTTGTCTAAACTTTGATGTGATCTTGTAGTTTTCTTTTTTTATGTCTAGGACGATACATGACCCATGCCAGTTTAGAAGGTTAGGTATGACCATCGCCACACCTTTCCAGGAGCGGGTGGGTGCTGCAAGAAGAACAAATGTTTGACCGCCCTGAATCAAAAATCGGCCTTCGTGTTTCCCTACGATAATCCCATTGTCTGAATCCAATCCACTTTTTGCAATCTCGCTCGTCGTTGCAAAGCGAGAATCCCCGTGTAATGCGCGGGGGCGATTGCGTGAACTCATAGTGACCACGAAAGGGACGAAGAAAACAATCAATACAGAGAGTCCGATGGAGGCGTAAAGTTTGCTTGCCTGCTTGCTGTCGTCTTTGTAAAAATTCCAAAGATCGAATAAAGACGTTATGTTTAGCTTATCCGGCATCATTTTATTTGCTAAATAAAATATAAAAGAAGCTAAAAAAAGACATGCTACGATACCTCCCAGTACATAAATGGTGATGCCAAAACCGACGAAATATTTCTTTCTTTTAGACGCCATTTTTTATCCTTTACAAGACGGCATCGCCAAAGCGCTGGTAAAGCTTTGTCAGTGGGTCGAAACTAATTTCAGTTATGTATCGGTCTTTGCGGATTGGCTCTCCTTTGTCGTTTTCGATAACTTCAGCGGTTACATGGATTACGATATCTATAGTTAAAGTAACTAGGCGCTTAAGTTCTTCAGCGTCATAAATAGCCGCTTGTTCGTGTTCCTTGCTCATTAGCACATAGCGCTCGGTAGCGAGCGCACAGCTTTCAGCATGAAAGCTTGTGATAGAACCGGCGTGTCCGGTGGTAAGTAATTTTAGAAAATCAAAAGCTTCACCACCTCTAAGCTCTGCGAGCAATACCCTATCTGGCTTTAGTCTCATACATGCAGAAATTAAGTCAGCTGGTGTGACCTTGGCGAGTCCCTGCCCACCTTTCGAATAAAGCAAGTGAACACGATTTTCGTGTTTATCAAGAAATAATTCACGTACATCTTCTATGGTAACTAATCGCTCAGTGTGATTGATAATTTGGCACAGGGTTTTCATGAAAGTTGTTTTTCCTGAACCCGTGTCTCCAACTACAGCGATTGTTTTTTTTAGCTTTACAGCTTGGATAAGAAAATCGTAAATGCTTTTTTCTTTTAGTAGATTACAGAGTTTTTTATCTGCGTAATTTAACAGACCCTCCTTCTCTTCAAAGGATTTTGGTTTGGCCCAGATTAATTTATCGAAATAACCATTTTCTTTGTAGCTCTCCAGTGTGAAGATTTCTTTCGCTGGGACTCGGATACAGATGCAAATTGTTCCAGGCTCTAACGCTGGCGGAATAATTACTTGTATCCTTTCACCGTCCGGCAGTGTTGCAGAGAGTATAGGTGTTTGCTCTTTTACGCCTTGCTTTACGTAATGCGACACGGCTCGGACAAGGGCAAGTAGAGCGCTCATTGTTAACTCTGGAGCTTCAAATCTTTCGAACTTCGCCCCGATCTCTACGAAAACAGTTCCTGGTCTGTTGATGCAGAGTTCAGTTGCACCTTCAGTTTTTAAATACTTGGTTATTGGTTTAAGGAGCTGTCGCACACTCGCATCACTAGCCAAATGTCCTTGTTGATTGGCTTCAGTCATCCCAGATATTCTTTTTCCTTTGTTATCGTTTTGCATTAATTCTTCACAACCTCGTAGACATTACTGAAATCCAGATCTCTAGCAACATAAATGCCTATTCTGTCCCCGTGATTTTTTATTAGAAGCGGCCCCATGTTGATTGTCTTATCGAGAATTTTTTCTGCGAACTTATCTCCCGATTCAATTGAGTTGGAATAGGCTTCCGTACCAAGTGAGCCTGGCCCTGCTTCTTTTGCAGTGTAAAAGCCCACACCATCCTTAAAGATTGAAAGAAGAAAAGCGCCTCCTATGCGTTTCATCCAGCGCCCGTTTACGTGTCCAGGAATACCGGATGTTCCTAGCGAATCGGTGCCTGGTGAATTGAAGTTCATTGTTACTCCGGTCGGCGTTCTTACTCTGTCCCACATTACAAAAATACTATCTTGCCCGTCTGATATCCCGCCCTCATATTCGCCCGTTGCTACACTTCCCTTCTCCCACAAAAGTACCTTTCCGTTTTCGCTATAAACATTCTCATCTAAAACGCAACTCACGAATCCTGGAAGCTGGCTAACAATTCTTGAGGTCAAAATACAATTCACCTGCTTTCCTTTCGCGATTGTCATATTCAAGTTCGGCAGTCTAGAAGCTTTAACTGTACTAATTGCGTTGCTCTGAAGATTTTCGCTTAGGCCGGTTCTTCCCCCGCTTTGTGGTGAGCTAGGGGCTTGTTTTGTTGCTCCATTAGCGGAGCTTTTAGCTATTTCCATAAGCGTGTCTAGGGCTTGGTTAGCAACTTGTCCGCGTGGCGCGGATTGGGTTGACTCAGTATAATTATTAGAACTCGGTGTTGGTGCTGCGGCGGGAGAAATAGAAACAATTTTGCCTCCATACCTGCTTCTTTCTTCACCGCTTGAGGTTCCTTTATTAGCCTGGCTGCTTACAAGTGGTCGGCCAACAAGTGCGCCAGTATCGACCGAAGCTTCAGTATTTGCCGAATCTTTTTCGGGTTCGGGTGTCGGTGGTGTGTCGGTGAAGCTTCTGGCGTTTGCTACCCTGGCTTTTTTGTTCTCGGCTATTATTGGCGAACCGTTGATTTGAGTTAAGGACTCTTCGTTTCCACCTAGTCGGGTGTAACCGTAAAGTAAAGCTACAAAACCAACCGCGAGGATAACCACTATAAAAGCTACCTTTGCACCAGCGTTTGTGTCTCTCCTTCCTTTGTCATTGACGGATACGATATCTTCATCTAACTCATCGTTGTTGAGGGGTTCGTTTAAATCTAAAGTTTCGTTTTCATTAAAATCATTAGTCATTTCAATTTCCTCTCAAAGCCGTCTACTGTTACACCGCTTGAGACCGCTACGCCGTCGAAGTCATAAGCATCATTCCACACACCTACAACGGCCTTATCTCGCCTTAGAGTGAACTGGGATGCCAGAGATTGTATAACTGCAAGATCTCCTTCCATGTGATGGTTTACCCGCGATTCTTTACCGTAAGAGTCAACAATAAAAAACGCTGGTACGGGTCTGTTTGCTGGGTATTTAAAGTAGGTAAAAATTCCGTCATCAAAAACAAGCTCAGGGACGATAGCTTCGGCGCCTTTAGTTTTGTTCATCGAGTAGGCCCAGTTCCTCGGAACTGGCGGGTAATCTTTTATGCTTGATTGAGCTTCTTTTTTGATGACGGGTGTTGTTTTTTTCGTAATTTTTTTCGTCAAAATAGCTGGAAGCTTTGGGCGTTTTTGAGGGTAATGAAATATTAGCCGCACAAACGGCTCTTCGGCTAAGTCAACATCCATGCCTGGAGTCCAGCGTCCGGCGTAGGCGTCCTCAAGAACTTTGAATTCAAAACTGTAATCTCTTTTGTTTGTTGCGACTTCAAGGTTGTTGTGTGTTGCACCCTCATAAGGTTTTATCCAAATCTGGTTAGTACCGGCATCCGCAGTTATGCACCACTCGTCAAGTTCTTCACATTGATCTGTAAAACCAGCGCCAGCGCGGATAATTTTTTCGTCATTACCAAGAATAATTCGAGTTACATTCCCTCTTCGGACATTAAGGGTATATATTTGGTTTTTGTCATACTTCACATACCTAACGCGCGGATCACTTGTGCTTTCGAATGGGATTTCTTCAGATAAGGCTTTACCGGAAGACAAAATCAAACAAACTAAAATTAGATATCTCATGCTTCGCCTCCTAGCTGCGTGTTCCGTTAGTTATAATTTCCAGATCATTTCTGAAAGCGGTCACTTTAAAACCAAGAGGGTTTTCAATTAACTGCCGTACTTCACCTGTCAATGCTGGTCGGTACTCGAATCCGAAAGTCGCAACATAGGTAAGTGTTGATTCGATTGATCTAGAGTCTTTCTGTATAAGCTGTTTATCGTATCTGACGACAACTTTTCCCTTCGAGTTCGGAGGCAGGACAACGCTATGAACTATTATTTTTTCCTCATAACGATCTCCATATTTTTTATCTTTCGGAGTCTCACCAGAAAAAGCTTGGCTGTAATCTAATGCAACCTGGTCAGATGACATTGCCAGCGTCATATCGTAGTCGTATTGAAGCAATGAATAATAATAGGACTCTCTGTGCACAATGTATTTCTTGGCCCAATGCTTATCTAATAGTTCTTGGTTGTGGGCTATTATTTTCTCACCTGATGTTTCCATTATCTCCATGTCGCCCGTTACCTTATCCATCATGATCATGACGGGGAATGCGGGTTGGGTGTTCGGTATGAAGGCTAATCTTAGGCAAGCTGGTACCGCTAAAAGCACTGCTATGGCCGCAATAATTTTATACGTCTTCGTTTCTCTTTTGGCGGATTCGACTAAATCTTCGTCCCAGTCGTTTGCTTTCTGGTAGGATTTTTTTTCATCCTTTTTCCGAATTATTTCGCCCGATTTTTTATTTTCCATTGCTACTTACTCCTAAATTTTTCTTAAGGTGTTGGTCTAAACCCTTGTACTACTGAGGGGCGATCACCAGAATTGATATACCATTCGGCTGCTTGTTGATCTGAAGCTTTCGCTTGTGCTTGCGCCATGCTTTGCCATAGCTGCACTTTGTTTTGTTCGTTGGCTATCATGACGTTTTCAGCATTGATCCTTGAATTCAGCTCGGCGATCTCCTTGGGGTCTGTTGTATTGTTGATTTCTTGCATTAAGGACTCAATCTGTGACCCTCTTTGAACTGCGGTGTCGAAAGCCTCCTCTGTCATAGCCATTGTTTGCGCGTTCAGGTTCAATGATGTTTCACAAATTCCTCTAAAGTCACTGGATTCTCCGTTGCAGTTGTAGATCATGCTGCTATCTCGGATCGTTTTTGCGCCAGGTGTTAGCCCTCCGTATCCGCTGTTATAGACATCGTTGTAGACGGTGCTCATATCAACAGGAATATAGTCCTGAAGATTGGGATCGTTTAAAATCATTCCCAGTAGCCTAGATCCTGTCATGCTATTGAAATCATCCTGCATCTGTTGCGCCTGTTGCTGCATCATTTGAATTTCTTGAGCTGCGCTTTGTATCTGTTGGTACATATCGTTAGCTTGCTGCACCCATGCAAAAATATTCATTACAGATTGAACAAGTGATGCAACGTCTATAACTGGAATTCCAGCGTTAGCGTTCGACGAAATGTTAATTGTGAAAACAAAAAACAATGTTGCGATAATTTTTTTTATTTTCATTTATTTATCCTCTATTTATATTAAAGTTTTTTACGAAGCGAATTTTGCGCGTATAGGGGGACTCTTTGGGGTTTTGAAGTCGGTGTGATTTCGTTTTTTGGTGTAGGTTTTGGTGTAGGTTTAGGGTTTTTGTTACCAGCCCCTTTAAATACTTGGTTCATTAGTACTCTCGTCATAGCAGAAGATATTCCGTCTATTCCAAATCCCCCAGTTAGAGCGGAGGCAATTGTATTGATATTGAAGATCATGATGATGAAAGAGAGTAGAAGGAATTCGAGCGCGTAGAGTTCTCTTATCCAATTGACAAGATCTATATTCGCTAAAACCCTTTGCGCATACTGCATCGCGATACTAATTAGCAGCGCATATAGGGCGCCCAAAAGAACTTGCATTATTGCGAACTGCATCACCTGGTTTACCCAGTTTTCAAAATATTTCTGTGTTGCTGGAAACATTGCTAGCAATATAAAAAATGGCCCGACTGCGAGCAGTAGGCCAAGGGCGACCTTGGTTAAAAGGAAAAAAGCTATAGCGCACACAAAGAAAAACATTTGTATTAAGCCAAATATTATTCCAGTAAAAAGAAGCCCGATAAGCACAGCAGGGTTGATTGAGCTTTTGTCGCTTATGATCTCTGCGATATCATTAAAAGGTTGCGCCCCGTTGTCGATCATGCCTCCAATAGTGGAGCCGTTACCTAATGCTGCGACAAGACCTTCTGGTATTCCATAAAGCAAATCTAGGATTAGTCCTTGATATGTGCCTACCCCCATCGCAATAGATGATATAACTCCAATTTTGATAAACTTATTTAAAACATCTGAAACCGGCTCGGTTATTTTCCCAACAGCTATCATGTAGCCGGTAAAAGCAAAATATATAGTTACTGCCGCTAAAAAAAACGGGCCTACGGCGCCGATTATTGATGCGCTCGCACTGTTTACATAAACGGTGAGGTATCCGTCTATAACTGATTCTAAATCTGCTGCGATGGTTGCCATTTTTTTATTACCTTGAGTGTTCGATAGCAGCGAGCTTTCTGTCTTTTATTCTTTTGTGGAAGTGCGGGAGCCAAATTTTTGGGTCTTCTCCATACTCTTCCATTAGCGTGTCTAACAGCATGACGTTATCCGTTGATCCCGAAAGCACGTCTATTACGTCTGGCATACCACCAAGATCAAACTGGACGACAGCAGAGCGTCCGTTTTGCTTAATCAAAAACATTCGGCTATTTTCTTGGAGGTTTATTAAAATTCTGAATTCTTGCTCTGTTAGTTTGAACTCTTCTACGTATTCATCATGATCAGCTCTTGGGTTCGGTAGGAAAATCTGGGTAACAGATTGCTCCACCATTGTTTTACCAATGGAGCTGGTAAGTACATCTGACGGGGACTGTGTTAGAAAAACACCAAGGCCGCTTTCTTTACGAATTGTTTTTTGCTTATTGAGGGCGAAGTCTTTGAAATAGTCGTCCATCAACGGCTTCCAAAACTCTTCCATAAAAAACACGAATGGCTGGCCGTCAATAAGCGTTTGTGTAACGTGAAGAAGGTAAGCCATAATTGGTGTTCTAACTTCAGGTCTATCTAAAAATTCTGTATAGTCGAAACCAAATAAGCTGTTGCCTGAAAAATTAGTTGTGTCTTCAGGGTTATCCAAAACCCAAGCCCTGTCTCCATCCCCGACCCATCGCGATAATCTTTGCGCTAAACTGTTTTCCGTGTCGTTGGGTAGATTTTGGAAAACAGTACCCAGTCTTCGCATTTCATGAGGCATTTCTTTGAAAATCAGATCAACAGCTAAGCTAATATCTTCCATTTCTTTTGATGTAAGTTTTTCAGGCTCTTCGTCAGTACCCCTAATAAGCATTTCGACAATTCGCTTGCAGAATGAAATATTTAATTCGCTAGGCTCCCACTGAAAAGGATTGAAGCCCGTCGCTTCGCCATACTTTAAAGCGCGGTATTTACCGCCCATTACGCGTATAGCAATTTCCCCGCCTCTGTCCTTGTCAAAAAATACTGCCCTCATACCTTTTACTTTCGTGAGAAAAGCTAACAGGGCCATTACCGTTGTAGTCTTGCCTACGCCTGTAGTACCTAGAACAACAGTGTTTCCTGGCAATTTTTCTCCGATTGAATTCTTTTTTAGTGGAGACGGGTGAAAGTTAAAATAAAAAGGCTGTCCTGACGGTGTTTTGAAAAGCGCTACTGCTTGTCCCCAAGGGTTGAAGTCTCTCTTGCCTGTTGCGAAATTATGGAAGGGAGACATGGACGCAAAATTTAAGCTGCTTAGAGTTGCAGATCTAGGTCGAAGCCAGAAATTCCCAGGCAGCTGCGCGAACCAAGCTGCTTCAGGTACTACATCAATGAAACTGACTTTATATCCTGGTCCGTCTTGGAGCGATGTTTTTGCGGAGGCCATATTTTTTGTGACTTCATCGAGGGTGTCCCCGAATACGGCTAGTGAGTAATGGTATTGCCCCATTTGTATTTCACCAGATTTCACCTCCTCTCTAGCTCTTGCCATATCGTTAAGCTCGTCGACACCACCGTCTTCAGCCGATTGCAGTCGTCCCATTTGTTTGTCGAGGTATGAGATCGCGTCCCTTTTGTTTTTAATGGCAAAAGATTGGGTTTCTATAAACTCATAGTCTCCGTAAAAAAGTGCGTTATTCATGCCAGGCTCGGAGGATGAAGGATAGTCTTGGTGGTCTAGCATTCCGGCATAACGCTTTACCCCAACATTGTGGATCTGGACTAATCCGTTTTGGTCTCCAAAAAAAAGACGGGAAGAAGCAATGAAGTTTGCAAGTCCCGAAGTTCTTACAGGTATTTCTTCCCATACACCGTTAATTAGGTACCCGTAAAGGTTGAGCATTTCGGAAAAAACAACGTCGTTCTTGCTGTAAGTGGCGAGCCTTTTTATGTCGTAGGGTTCAAGGCTTGCTTCGACCTGCATACAAAACATGTCCATTTCATCGAGAGCTTCTTTCTGTTTTGTACTTATTTCAGATATAGATTTTTTCTTTTTAGAGCTAACTTTTTCGGCGAGCGTTACGTCAGGTTTGAAAACTAGAGTAAGGTATAGCTCGGTAGATATCATTTTGTATTCGTCGAAACTTTCTGCGTATCTATTATCGAAGTCGCGGCAAAAATCGTTGCTGAATTCGGCTTCAAGCCTGTCATTGGCTTGTCTTCTGATGCGGTGAGTCCATACAGCGATGTTGCCGCCACCTAGTGCTGAAAGTAGATTATTGAGTTGAGTTTTTTTAGCGAGGATGTCTATAGGGTCGGCTGTCTCGAATGATAATCCCTGCATTTTCCATGCTGCTAAATAACCACCACCAGATTTAAGCTTTATTACGTTTTCAGATATATGTGCCGCAAGCGGCACATATTCTGATACTGGAATTTCTTGTTTGGTGATCTTCTCTATATCAGCTTTAGTTTTCATTATTCCCTCGGTTCCGCTTCCTGTCTCTGTACTTTAATGGCGCGTATGTCACCGCGCCCCACTGCGCTTTAGCAGCCCTCATTCTCAATCTTAATCGCATTCTAAGAAGAACTTGGGCCAATCGTTGGTCGTCTTTCTTCGTTATGATTCTCATGTAGTAATAAATGGGAAAATAAATCAGAAGTAAGAAAAGCGGAAATAGGGGGTCAATTAAATAAAAACCATACATACCTAGCGCAACGAAAAAACCCGTCAACAAAAAGAACGGCACCATTGGTACACTCGCCGTCATTGCTGGTCTTGTGCAACCTTTAAATAATTGATCCCTAAGCTCAACAGACAATTAACTAAACACTAGAGCTGCAAAACCTGCGGCTCCCCCTGCAATGAGTCCACCAACCGCAATTTTGAATACATCGCCCCATGTAGCACTATTAAAAGCCATTCTGTATCCGACGATAGCAAAACAGATCGTGAAAACGATTAGGCCGATAGAGACAATCCAAGTCTGGATGGTCTGCATCTGGGTAGTTGCTCTAGTTAGCTGTGCGAAAGCTGGGCTTGCCAGAGCGACGGCAAGGAATGCCGTTGCATATTTCAAAACGGTCAAAGGCATACCCATTATTTTTCTTGCACCATCGGTCGCGGGACTGGCGACGTTGTCCTGCGTATTGGCTTCGGTGTTTAATGTTGAATCGCTGCTCATAAGTACATTCTCCAGGTTTCTTTAGGTTTTCATTCTACGAATAGAATTCTTCAGGTTATGTTTTTCGTATTATTTATACAAAAATGTATAAAATCGGCTTAAATAATTTATGCGCAAACTTGCTCGATGAATTCTTGTATTGCGGTATAAATCACTCTATTTGCAGAAACCTTGTCGGCTTCAGCTAAACTTTTAACAATGTCTAGAATTTCTTTATTGATCCAAAGTGAGACATATTTGCTTGAGGAGGGCGACACCAAATACCGAAAGTCGCTTCCTTTATTTTCTTCCCGTTTTAGGATAAAGTTTTTTATTATCTCTCCGTAGAATTCCGGCAAACCCTTCTCGTCGTCAGAAGCGAATTCTTTAACAGCTTCATGATACTCTTTCGGCATTGGAACACGTTTCAACACTTCTTCATTTACACTAACGTTATTCATTTGAAAATGCAACTCCAATCTTTAGAAATAGTATTTTTTATACTTTAATGTATAAAATCTTCTAAAAAAACAGATAGAACACCCTGTTTTTTGTATATCAATAGCTGTTGTCGGACAGAAAAATGGCTATGCCGGTATAAATAACTCGGTTTGCTGATACCTTGTCTCGCTCAGCGAGAGCCGCGACCTTGTTTAAAATTTTATCGTCAATCCATAAGGATGTGTATTTGCTGTCTTTTGGTGAGACCTTGTATTGAATCTCTTCACCGCCGAGCACTCTATCAACAAAAGACAACACGGCATCATCATAGTATTCGTTGAGAGTGATTTCGTTATCTTCGACATAACTCTTTGATGCGCTGTGCATATCTGTTGGGATAGGAACTCTTTTCAAGCTCCTTTCTACGTAGAAACTACTCACGGGTTTGACCTTACTTGGCGTTATTTTTTATTGGTGGGCGATAACCAAGTATATATTACCAAAGATTCAATGATGGTGAGTAGCTAAACGCTATTTTGATCTATCCACTTAATGATTTCACCCGCTGGGAGTCTTGCACCCTCTTCCGGCATAGGCGAAATTATGTCCCTCAAAAAAGCTTCGGATAGTAAATGGGCGCTCCTGCTAACAGAGCCAACATATAATTGGACATCCTCGCCAGGCAGGAAGCGGTTAAGAATATTTATGGATAGATTTCTAGACTTATCTAAAGAGTCCCCCCAGCCCATCGAACTGCCGCCAGCAAACCAGACTGCTTGCTTAAAGCTAAAAAAACGATCCCCGTTTTCCAAAAGTCTACAAACTATATCTAGTTTTGTGGGATCACTCTCATCAATGGTGGTGGTTGTTGAAATGTACTTCTGATATATGCTTTCCATTCGCTCCGTCCTTAAGTCCGTTTGTCATTCATTGACCACATTAATATTACTCATTATCTTGTTTATTAAAAAGAGTTAATGGTGGTAAGCCACGCCTAATAAATGACCTATCCTTCCGTTTTGTGACGAGCCTCACTAAATCTTCGGCTGTTTGTCAGCGCAATACTCGCTCTAGCCTGATCTTTCTTTGGTCGAAGGGTGTAATGCTCACCTTCAATGTAATATTAGAGTATACCCTAATATTACACCATAAAGCCCTCGTAATCTTTGTCAGTTTAGGGTCTTTATTTTTTATTCTTGACACAACTAAGATGAAGCCTAAGACTCTAACTTGACATTATCTATTAGGTTTCAATATGCAGGGCCAAAGAGTCGGTTACGTTCGAGTTAGTAGTTTTGATCAAAATGAAGATCGCCAGCTTGAAGGTGTGAATGTGGATCGCCTATTCATCGATAAAGCGTCAGGGAAAGACACTAAGCGTCTTCAGCTTGAAGAGCTTCTGTCGTATGTTCGAGAGGGTGATGTTGTTCTTGTTCATTCAATGGATAGGCTGGCTCGGAATCTTGATGATCTACGCGCAATAGTTAAGCTTCTGACTTGCCGTGGAGTGTGTATTGAATTTATTAAAGAGCATCTTTCTTTTACTGGCGAGGATTCACCGATGGCAAACCTCCTACTTTCGGTTATGGGTGCCTTTGCAGAGTTTGAGCGCTCTCTAATACGAGAGCGCCAACGTGAAGGTATCGCACTGGCTAAAAGCAGGGGTGTGTATAAAGGGCGAAAACGGTCTTTATCGTCCGCCGAGGTTTCGACCTTAAAAACTAGGGTTTTAGAGGGTGAAAGCAAATCCAAGCTGGCAAGGGAGTACGGGGTTAGCAGAGAAACTGTTTATCAGTATCTTAAGCGTAACTAAGTTTTTTTGTTTATTCCTCAATAATGTATTCAATTGTTTCTATTATATTCAAGTTTACAGCCTTCAGTCTTTTTACTTGCCTAGAAATATTTCCTTGTTTAACTCCGTTTTTGTTCGCGGCTTCTGGCTGCGTGACGCCTAAACATATGTGGTCGATGACCGCGCTTTTCATATCCTCACTTGTTGGCCTCATAAAAAGATAAATCCTTCGCAAGTATTCTTCAGTAACATGCCCTGGCAAAAGCTCTTTTAATTTTTCTATCTTTTCTTTATCGCAGTCGTTCACTCTGTGTCCTTTTTTTATTTTCTGTCATTCCCAGTCCCCTCTTAAATTTTAATTTCACTTATATGATATATTGTCTTTCGATACCGTTCTAGTAATTACGGCTAATTTTTTTATATCTTGCCTACTGCTCGCCTATGTAGTAACATAGCTACATTAAAGAGATTACATTGCTACTTTGACGAGAAATTATATGACAATACATACTATTACCAGTAGAGAGTTCAATCATGATGTTGGAGGGGCAAAGGCTCGGGCAACTGCTGGGCCGGTCGTTATTACGGATCGAGGCAAGCCCCGTTTTGTTTTATTGAGTATTGACGAATATGAGCAAATCACAGCGAGCACAAAAAGCATTATCGACCTTCTCTCTATGCCTGAAAACAAAATAATTTTCGATCCCGCCCCAATAAAAAAATCAATTTTTAAAAACGCGGAACTTGATTAATGTTTTTACTAGATACGTGTGTGATTTCGGAGCTTCGGCCTAAATTAAAAAAAATTAATCCTGGTGTGCTTGCTTGGGCTGGATCAATTAACCCGTCACAGATGTTCATATCTTCTATTACTATCTTTGAAATTGAAATGGGGATACTAGCAAAAGAAAGAAAAGACAAGAAACAAGGGGAAGCACTTAGATTGTGGTTTGAAAATCAGGTGAGGCCAGCGTTTAAATCAAGAATTTTGCCGTTTGGCGAAGATGCGGCTATTTTGTGTGCTTCGCTACATGTACCCGATCCAAAAGCAGAGCGTGACGGGATGATGGCGGCGATAGCAATGGAACATCGTATGCCTGTTGTCACAAGAAATGAAAGGGATTTTGCATATACGGGCGTTAAAATAATTAATCCGTGGACTGAGTAGGTATGTTATGACTTCAAAGTTAATGGCCGCTAGAAAAACAATGCCGAGTGGTGTGCGTACGAAAAGCTTACAATTCGAACTCTTTCAAACATTCGTGACGAATGATGACGCAGAAGTTTCGAATGCTATAGAGTTATGGGAAGGAATACCGAAATATTTTTTTACTCCTCAGAAAATGGAGAGCCTTCGAACCCCGAAGGGACACGCTGATCCCTATAAGTGGGATTTTAATTATAATAATTTGCCTTGCACTGTGAAGATACAACCTGCACTTCTAGAGCAGGAGGACGGTTCCTACAAAGCTTTTTTTCCTGGCGTTACAGAAGAGCTTGTAGAAGAAGCTCTTAAGAAAGTATTCATTTCAAAGGGTTTGCATTTCCCAAACGAATCCGAAAGCTGGGTAAGGTTTTCACTTAATATGATAAAAAGAGAGCTTAGGGATTGCGGGAGAAGCAGGGATATCTCAAAAATAAAAACTGCAATTGAAATCATGAGCAAGTGCATAATTACGTTGTATAAAGAAAATAAAGAAGTTTGGACTGGATCAATTCTTCAGGATCTAACAACCGTTGGTAGAGAGGATTATTTAGTAAATACAACCGATTCGTATCATATCGCCAGACTTCCTCTTTTTGTTTCTCAAGGTTTGAACAATCTTCAGTATCGCCAATATAATCACCGTCATTACCTGAGTTGTGATGAGCAGCTATCAAGATGGCTCTACAAGTTAATGATAAACAGATACAAACAAGCCAATCCAGAAAACACTTATCACTTTAAATTTTCAACGGTTTCAAGGGATAGCGGCCTTTTACAGCAAGCAAATGATCGCCGTAACCGCACAAAGCTTAACTCGGCGCTAGAGGAGTTAAAAGAAAAGGATGTTTTACGGGAGTTTACTGAAAGATATCATAAAGAAGGTAGGATGATAGTTGATGTTGTTTACACTGTTTGGCCTTCTGATACTTTTATAAGCGAGCAAAAAAGTGCATTTAAAAGATCCAAGGATGCACAAATGACCGCACTTCAGAATGGCTTGCCTGTAAACAAAGCTATTCGGTGAGCGCTATTTTTTATAAATTTGTTTAATAGTAAAATCTAAGGGCTGCCAGCGCCCTACGCTATCGCTACCCTGTTTATGGGCTATCGCCGCCCCTAAAAACCCGCGCTCTGCGAGGCTTGCTGGCTAGAAGTAATGCTCTTTTTCAAGTGTTGCCTTTATGAGACACGTATTTTATTCAATTCGGTGGTCAACGCTGTAAGCTTGTCCACAATTTTATAAAATAGGTGTCCACCAAACAAAGTGCGGTAGTGGATTTTTTAATATAAGGATATTTTAAGTGAAAACATTTTTAAGCTTTATTCCCAGTTGGACGCCATTATCTTTATATATCGGGTTGGTTTTTCTCGGTGTCGGTTTTACCGAAAAAGAAATGCTGATATTTTCTTTTGCTGGATATTCGTTGTCATTCCTTTTTTTTGTATGCCCATTTTTTGCGGCGTTTCTTGTTTTTAAATCAAAAAAGAAAACTCTTTCCTAATGCACCATTCTTTCTTGGGTTGTTGTATTTTTTTGTGTCTTTTTATTTTCAAAGGCAGGTACTATGGAGATAATTTTGAGTATTGATTCGAAAAATAATGGGGAGCCTCCTGTTGCTCTAGTAAAAACATGGCTTCATCTTTTTCTTTCTAGTGAAGATGATGAGGTGAAGACGCGAGGGAAAGAAATGCTGTTAAGTGCGTTTGGAGACATGAAGGCCGTGTCTTTGTATGTCGCGGAGCACCAGATAAAAATTAAACAATGAGGTTTTTCTGTGCGCTATATAAATTTGTTTTTTTGTTTTTACTTTGTTTCGAATCTTGTTACAGCCGATTCGATATACGGGATGGTTTCGCCCTCTGAAATTCGAAGTGTTTATGACGGTGATACATTCACCGTTACGATTTCAGGGTGGCCTCCCATCATAGGCGACAATATAAAAGTTCGTGTTGCTGGTGTTGATACTCCAGAGATGAGGGGTGAATGTCGTAGAGAGATTGAGCTGGCTCGACGAGCTAAAAAACATACCGTCGCCCTCCTCCGCTCAGGGCATAGAATCGAGTTGAGAAATATGCGGCGCGGTAAATATTTTCGCATTGTTGCGGATGTATTTGTAGGAACTCAAAGCTTAAGCGAGTCGTTAATCGGGGCGGGTCTTGGGTA
>JBOEHK010000016.1:0-708 GCA_050633885.1 Cellvibrionaceae bacterium | reverse complement strand
ACCGACTATCGTGATGTCAGAGACATCTTCAGCGCCATTGATCGTGATCGTAATGGTTTGTGTATCGTTACCGTCGGCGGTCGCCACAGTGTAGGTTTCTACAAGGCTGTCGCCGGCATCTAAGCCTTGAACCACTGGGCTGGTGTTATCCACCGCATAACTCCAGTTACCCGCTGCATCGATCGTCAACGCACCCAGTTGTGCACCGCCATTACCTGTGCTGCTCGTGAACGTCGGTGTGGTATTGAACGCCCCATCGCCATCCGCATCGGTGANNACCGCTTCTGCGGCACTGTCAGTACCTTCAATCGTGATGTCAGAGACATCTTCTGCGCCCGTAATCGTAATGTTGAGCGAAGCGCTTCCTTGATTACCAAACGCATCAGCGACGCTATAGCTAAAGCTTTCAACAACGGTTTCGCCATCGTCCAAGCCTTGCGTGGCTGGGAGTGCATTGTTCAAGGTATAGGTGTAACTACCGTCAGTATTGATAACAACTGAGCCATAAGTCCCAGTCACCGTATTAGTCACATTGCCTGCCGCACCATCAACTTCAACAACAGTGATCGCATCGCCATCAGGGTCTGAGTCATTCGTCATGACATTACCCGATACCGTATTGGGCACCGCATCTTCTGTAATCGCATTCGTGTCATCAACAACGGTCAATAAACTTTCGTCCGCGCCGTTGATCGTGATCGTAATCGT
>JBOEHK010000015.1:0-23524 GCA_050633885.1 Cellvibrionaceae bacterium | reverse complement strand
GGCTGTTTTTACTCAGTACCCCTATGTAGAGCCTCCCTCAAAGGCAGTCTCTCTAGTTTTTGGCTTAACATCACACCAAAAGTAACCAGAGGTTTATCACATGATCCGAGACCAGGAATTTCTCAATCAAATCTTGGACACAGTTTCGCGATTTGTTCGTGAGCGCCTAGTCCCCCTAGAAGCACAAGTCGCAGAAGAATCTAAGATTCCTGATGACATTGTTCAAGAAATGAAAGAGCTTGGTTTCTTTGGGTTAACAATTCCAGAAGAATACGGTGGTATGGGCCTCACCATGGAAGAAGAAGTATTGGTCGCCTTCGAGCTAGGCCGAACTTCACCCGCATTTAGGTCTTTGATCGGTACAAACAATGGCATTGGTTCTGCGGCCATTGTGTTTGATGGTACTGAAGAACAAAAACAAAAATATCTTCCTCTCTACGCCAGCGGGGAAACCATTGGCTCATTCTGCTTAACTGAGCCCGATGTTGGCTCAGACTCTGCAGCCGTTAAGACAACAGCCGTTCGTGATGGCGATTTTTATATTTTAAACGGCACCAAACGTTACATTACTAATGCAAGCAGAGCCGGTACATTCACTGTCATGGCCCGAACCAACCAAGACATTAAAGGTGCCAGAGGCGTTTCATCTTTCTTGGTCGATGCAACTTTACCCGGTATTACACTGGGCGCTATTGATAAAAAAATGGGACAAGCCGGCTCTACGACTTGTGATGTGATTTTTGAAGATTGTCGTGTTCCTGCTGACGCGCTAATCGGAGGAAAAGAGGGCGAAGGCTTTATTACTGCAATGAAAGTCCTCGACCGAGGAAGATTACACATTTCAGGTGTTAGTGTTGGGGCAGCTGAAAGATTAATCGAAGATGCTCTGCAATTTGCAATAGAGAGAAAACAATTTGGCAAGCCCATTGCTGAACATCAATTAATTCAAGCCATGCTTGCTGATTCAAAAGCTGAAGCTTATGCAGCACGCTGCATGGTTTTAGAAGCCGCCCGGAAACGCGATGAAGGTAACAACATCAGCACGGAAGCATCATGCTGTAAATTATTCGCAACTGAAATGGTAGGCAAAGTCGCGGATCGTGCCGTACAAATACACGGTGGCGCTGGTTATATTTCTGAATACGCAGTTGAGCGATTTTATCGTGACGTCCGCTTATTTCGTTTATATGAAGGTACATCTCAAATTCAACAAATCGTTATCGCGCGCAATATGGTTCGTGACGCCGGTTAATCATAATTTTACCTAAAGTGGAGCTATCGCTATGAATGTAGATTTTTCACCCGAAGAGTTAGCCTTCCAAGAAGAAGCCCGGCAATTCTTAGAAGAAAAATATCCAAAAAATATTCAACACAAAGTCCGTAACGGCATACATCTTGTGAAAGAAGACTGGGTTGTTTGGCAAAAAATTCTTGCTGAAAAAGGATGGGCTGCTGTCAACTGGCCTGTCGAATATGGCGGAACTGGTTGGACGCCAACTCAAAAATATATCTGGTCAAACGAATGCGCTAAAGCAGCCGCATTAGAAGTTATGGCTTTTGGTATGAAAATGGTTGCACCCGTTATCTACACTTTTGGTAACGAAGAACAAAAGAAGCGTTTTCTGCCTGACATCCTGAATAGTAACGTATGGTGGAGCCAAGGTTATTCAGAACCTAACGCCGGTTCTGACCTAGCCTCGCTCAAAACGACTGCCGTTCGCGATGGCGACGAGTATGTTATCAATGGAACCAAAACGTGGACAACGCTTGGTCAATACGGTGACTGGATTTTCTGTCTTGTAAGAACAGGCGCTCCTGGTGAAAAAAATCAGAGCTCTATCAGCTTTATTCTTGTCGATATGAAAACGCCAGGTATTACTGTTTCGCCAATCATGACTTTAGACGGGCATTGTGAAGTTAACGAAGTACATTTCGATAATGTTCGCGCACCGGCAGAAAACTTAATTGGACAAGAAGGCAAAGGTTGGACTTACGCGAAATTATTGTTAACTCATGAGCGCACAGGTATTGCCCGCGTTGCGAATTCTAAAGTTCGCCTTGCAGGCCTGAAAAAGAAAGCAGCCGAAACAAGTAATGGCGGCCCATCTTTAATGGATGATCCTTCATTCAAACAAAAAGTTGCCGAATTAGAAATCGATCTTCAAGCACTTGAATATACTGAGCTACGTGCACTTTCATCTGTAGCAACGGGTAAAGCTCCTGGACCAGAATCTTCAATCTTGAAAATTAAAGGTTCAGAAATCGCTCAAATGATTGATGAATTAAATGTAGAAGTTGCTGGCTATTATTGTGTGCCTTTCGTGAAAGAACAGTTCATGGATGGGTTCGACGGCGAACCTGTTGGTCCCGGCTCAGCCCCTAACTCTGGCCCAGTTTACTTCAATAACCGAAAAGCCAGTATTTATGGCGGCAGTAACGAAGTGCAGCGTAACATTATCGCCAAAGCCGTTCTCGGCCTTTAATTTTAACGAACATAACGTATTTTTTGCGGAGAGACGACGATGGATTTTTCCTATAGTGAAGAGCAACAAATGTTACGCGATAGCGTGGCGAAATTTGTCACACAAGATTATGACTGGGATACTCGAGTCGCTATTGTAGATAGTGATACAGGTTACAGTAAAGAGAACTGG
Organism: Cellvibrionaceae bacterium; assembly: GCA_050633885.1. Lineage (GTDB taxonomy): Bacteria > Pseudomonadota > Gammaproteobacteria > Pseudomonadales > Cellvibrionaceae > JAWSVE01. The sequence goes on along the minus strand of JBOEHK010000015.1, from coordinate 20,870 downwards.
AAATTATTTGCCGAGCTTGGCTGGTTAATGGTTCCGTTCAAAGAAGAAGATGGCGGACTCGGCGGAACCAATGTCGATGTTGTTGGATTAATGGAAGAACTTGGCAAGGGAATTGTTGTTGAGCCAATTGTTCCTACCGTAATTCTTGGCGGCGGATTAATTGCAGAAGCAGGTAATACCACTCAAAAAGAAGAACTACTTGGGCAATTAATGGCAGGGGAATTACAACTTTCTTTTGCTTACAACGAGCCACAAAGTCGTTATAACCTAGCGGATATTGCGACAAAAGCTGAAAAGTCTGGTGACAACTACGTGATCAACGGACACAAAGCAGTTGCACTAAATGCTCAAAATGCTGACAAAATTATTGTCGCCGTTCGGACGTCAGGCGATCAACATGATGAAAACGGCATTTCATTATTAATGGTTGATAAAGGTACTGCCGGATTACGCTTAAACGGATATGCAACTGTAGATGGCCAGCGCGGTGCTGAAGTCTTTTTTGATAACTGCACAGTACCTGCATCTAATCTACTTGGCGAAGAAGATAAAGCATTACCTGTCATTGAAAACGTTATCGACCGAGCAACTTTAGCGGTTTGTGCTGAAGCCATGGGTGCGATGGAAGTGTCTTATAAGAAAACGGTTGAATATACTAAAACGCGTAAGCAATTTGGTGTAACCATTTCGGTTTTCCAAGCGCTACAACATCGCATGACAGAAATGTTCATTGAGCACGAACAAGCTAAATCAATTGTTCTAATGGCGGCTATGCAAAGTGACAACGCCGGCGGCATCGACAAAAAAGCAATTTCTGCGGCGAAAAGTCGTGTAGGCAGATCAGCACGTTTAGTGGGCCAAGAATCTATTCAGATTCATGGCGGAATCGCTGTTACTGAAGAGTTAGATGTAGGTCACTACTTCAAGCGCTTAACAACTATTCAGTTCACTTTTGGAAGCACTGATTACCATACTGCTCGTTTTGCTAATCTGTAATTGATTTAGTACAAACAAGAAAATAAAAAAGTCCGCCAACTTTTGTTAGCGGACTTTTTTATTACTTTACTCTTTAATTTTTCTGCCCAGAATTTAATATTCAGTAACGGATAATTGTTGCCTCTATATTGCGAACCATGTTTTTTAACTGTGGCGCGACTTCGGTTTTTAAATATTCTATAGACAGTCGATATTTTGGTCCTCCGCAGTTAAACGTATAAATATTTCCTTCGCCTAGTACCAAGGGAACAGAAACGGCATTAACATCTTTGTCCCACTCTCCAAAAGAAGTGCAATAGCCTTTTTCATCATAAGAAGCCACAGCCTCTGCAACACCTTCTTTTATTTCACCCCAGTCCTCGCCAGCTTTTTTTCCAATATGCTCTAAAAAATATTCCCTCTCATCTTGAGGAAGCGCGGCCAAATACGCTCGACCCAAAGAGCTTTTTGCAATTGCCACACGGTCACCGACTTCTTGACGAAATGTTTTTACTTTTGTGGGCGCACTGTACTCAATGTAAATCATATCCAACCTGTCCCTTCCTGCAAGACCGACTGCAGTTCCCGAATTTTCCGCCAGCTCGGCCATTAGTGGTCTGGCAACTTGTCGAATTGATAAATTTGAAACGTAAGCATAACCAAGCGCCAGCACTCCACTTCCCAATTGATATTTTTCTAAACGATCAGAGTATGTCAAATAACCCAGTTTTGTTAGCGTATAAGTAAAACGAGATACGCTAGACTTCGGCAAACCTGTTCGCTGAGCTATTTCTTGATTCCCCAAAAAGCCATCACCAGGCTGAAAAGCGCGCAGCACATCAAGACCGCGAGCCAATGCCTCTATAAACTTTCTATCAGTATCTTCACCTTTTTCACGAGGCAACCCATTAATATCTGACATTTTTTACCTGTAATTATTTATATTCATTGCCCATTTAAGGAGGCTAAAAAAGATAAAACAATAAAATTTTCACTTAATCTTTTATCTGCCATATTAAATTTGAATTGATTTTATGTTCGTACACAGGGCGGGATGAAAAATTCTTTCGATCCATCCCTCTAACCTCATATAATAATTCAAATGCAATTTTTTTATTACTTCCCTCAAATAAGGATGTATTTATTTGAGATAGCGTAGAGTTATCACCAAGACTTTTGGCCATCTGAGACAAACCAGAATCTCTCATCCCTGAAACAACAACAAGTCTATTATTTTCTGTCGTCGGTATTGAAGAAACAAAACCATACCCTATAAATGGCCGGTTTTCTGAGGGTAATCCAGCATCGCTGACAAAACGTTGCCCTGTATTCTCATTGATCAGCTCGTCATAATTGTCGCCAACTTTTAATCCCGAGGCGGCAAACACTATCCGAGATAGTCTATTTAAACCACTCACATATCCCAAATAAAGGACATGATGAGTTTGTAAATCCTGAGTAGATAATTCGGACATCATTTTAACTGTCACCGATTTTTCACTAGAATGAACAATCGGTAAAATACTGCTCAACGCCAATGCAGCGCCTTCAGGAATATACGATAAGTCCAAATCTCTATAACGCCATGCCAACTCTGGTTGCTCGGTAAATAAACTTTCCAGGTCATCGCTCGAATTAATATCAAATTCCCGAACCATTCGGCGTATATTACCGGCATCATCCTGCTCCCCAAAAATATAATAATCACCTAATACGACCATAATAGGGATGTCATCAGATAAAATAATTTTCCAGAATGGATGAGAAATAACATCGGAGTTATTTACAATGCCCGTCGCACGATAATCTCGAAGAATCCAATAGCTTAAATTAAGAACCAATAGAAAAGCCGTGATAACAAGTAAGATTCGAGAAATGCCATTGTATTTCTGTGTTTCACTTTTTGTAACTGCATGTTGATGTTTCAACGTGGCAGAATCTGGCTTTATCGATGGCGATTCAAGCTCTAAATTATATTGGCCCTTCGGGATAACAAGTCGCGGCGACTTTCCGAGATCGCCTTTCGCGTAATAGCTCTCAAGACGCTTGCGTAATTGATGCACAGAAACTCTAACGGCAGAATCCTTTGACACATCAAATGTGTCATCTCTACCTAACACATCAATTGCAATCTCCAACTCTTTTGGAAGCCGCCCACCAACCGATGCATCCGCTAAATATTTTAATAGCTTAGTATAAATTTTTGATCGCCCTAGTTCACCACTATCAATAATATCATCCACAGCCTGCCGTAATTGGCTAAGCTCGATATCATCATAGATCTTCGAGGCTGCTGCTGATCGATCATTCATTTCTGATGAGTTCATTTTTTACTTCGCTGTGTATTATTAACAAATTTTTCACTTTCAACCCTTATACTGACAACAAAAAACCGGATACCATCAGGCTGGTGTTTCTTCAGCGTGATGGTATCCGGTTCGCATATTGCTTTCTATAAAGTTCAGAATTAACAACTAAAAGAAAGGTGAACTTTTTCCATTTTATTCATCAACAATGACTAACAAAACTCTTCGATTCTGCCGCCTTCCCTCTTCATTTGCATTTGTTGCTATTGGAACTAACTCTCCATAACCTTTTGCTGTAAGTCGTGAAGAAGAAATACCATATTCACGAACAAGAACTGATTTTAAAGTTTCAGCACGCGACTGCGATAAACGCAAATTGTAATCTTCTGACCCTACTGAATCAGTATGCCCCTCAATTACGCCACTCACCTCTGGATTATCTTTCAAATACTCTGCAGCTGTTTCGATATCTTTGTTATAACTCGGTAATAGCGCTGCTGAGCCATTTTGATATTGAACGTTCATACGAAAAGAGAGTAATTTTTTTGAAGTTCCCGATATAGGAGCAGCCGCAACAGATGGAGCCGTTTTTACGATAGTTCTAGGCTTTAAACGCTCGCTTTGTAAGACTCGCTCTAAGATTTCTTGTCTCTCTAAACCAACATCATCGTTTATATTTAAGTTGCAATAACCAGACACTTCGGCATCTTCAGGTAAGTCTACTTTTTCTAACGCTACATTTTGCAGACCCTGTGTATTAAATGCTGCGATCAACCTACCCATTCCCGCTAAAGTGCCAGCTTGAGCGATTTGTAAATCATAAGTTGCATTGGTATACGATCGGCGTACATCAAAATATTCGTTCTCAGTATCCAGTAAATCAAGTAATGTTCGCTGACCAATATCAAATTGATTTCTGTAAGCTTCTCTGACCTTTTCAGACGACACTTGATTTCGAGCCAAGAGCTCTTTTTGCTTAGTCAGACTCAAAATGTCATTAAAAGAAATGGATACTGTTTGAGTGACATCACGACACGCTTTTTCTCGTAACTCATCTCGATAACTCACAAGTTCTCTATATTGTCTCTTTGCTGCAGAATCAGAACCACCACGAAATAAATTGTAGGTAAAGACCAATTCTATTGCTGTTTCATCAAATTGCCCTGTTAAACCATTGACATCATCATCAAACTTATCTTGCCTTGCTCTAAGATCAACGCTTGGCATATAGGGAGCATTCTTTTCTTTCATCTCTGCTTTAGACGCAGAATAATTATAAGCAGCCGACAACAGAACTGGACTAAATTCATAAGCTTCTGTCAAAGCAGATGTACGCGAAGTAGGCACGGTGTCTAATGGTAAATTTATTTCTGCCAAATCAGCGGCAGGCAATTCGCCCAATAAACGGAAATAGCGCCGAGACACATCATGAAGATTTGTATTTTCAGTGAGTAGATTCGATTCAGCCAATGCAAGCCTAGCTTCAGCTTGCTCAAAATCGACAGCTCGGCTAATACCTGCCTGAGCTCTTTGCTTAATGTCGTTGTATATCAATCGATGTTCAATGTAATTATCTTCCGCTAACTTAACTAACTTTCTATAACGTAACACATCCAGATAAGCTGTAATGACCTCAAGTGCGAGAGCTTCTGTGGTGTCTCTCAATTCGTAATAACGAGCATATTTAAGGTGTTCAAATTTTTTCACTAGGTTCCGCGTAGCACCACCAGTAAAAAGAGGTTGGGTAATGGCTAAACGGGAAGTTCGGCTTTCGTACTTATCACCTAAAAATTTTGGATCGTCGGAATCGATTTTTCCAGCTTGGGCATCAAAGTCGATACGAGGGAAATACCGACCTTTTGCAACTCGTTGCTCTTCCCTGGCAGCTTCAAAGTTATGGTAGCTTGCACGCACTTCAGGGTTATTATTGACACCTTCAATAAGAGCGTCATCAACTGTTTTGATTCGTGGCTGAGACAAAACGGATTCTGCACAGGAAACAAGCAAAAAACCTACTGTTATCTTGGACACCCAAAGCGATCTCGTTTTCATGCTATCTCCTATTCTTTCCTTTCCACTACTGAATAAATACTTGAGAATAAATACTTGCTCGTAAGCAACCAGGCGCACTCATTGTATGCCCTGCCTACAACATACCAAGCAGCACAAGCAGCTAAATTTGCGACATTATATAGTTTTCTTTCACTTTGATCCCTAACCCATTGACCACTCAATGCTTTTTTTTGATATTTGAGCGGATTTCCCAATACTTTGATGTCCTCAACAACCAAATTCAAGCCTGATCATCGAGAAACGGATCACATTCGCAAACCTGAAAAGCCCATCTAAACTTATAATTAAGCTTGATTATTTGACCAAACCTATCTAATCGATATCAAAGCCTACCTACTTAAGCCTAAGCCGGTTTTAGATACTCAGCTCTATAACTTACTAGACTGGCATATATTTAAGGGAAAAATTATCCCTAAAAAGCGTAAATGATAATTCGTTTGAATAAGAAACCCAGAACTAATTTATGTCTCGTTGCTTTTGCCCTTATATTTTTTATAGGGTTAACAAGCAGCGCTGCAAATAAGTTCGAAACGCTACAACAAACCGCTTTAAACCGCTATGGACAGCAAACTTTATCACGATTACAACTGTGGATTTCTCTCATTGAAAACAATCGAGCCTCTAGCGATACAGAAAAGTTACATGCCGCAAATGACTACTTCAATCATCAAATAACTTTTTCAGATGACCTGTCGGTGTGGCAAAAAGAGGATTACTGGGCAACACCTTTGGAGACAATCAACAAATTACACGGCGATTGTGAAGATTTTAGTCTTGCAAAGTATGTGACGTTACTCTTACTCGGCATTCCGGAAGAGCGGATACGGCTCATTTATGTCCAAGCCCAATTAATATCGTCGCCCAATCAACTCCCTGTGGCGCATATGGTTATTGCTTACTACCCAACACCGAATGCCGAGCCATTGGTACTCGACAACCTGATACCTCAAATACAACTTGCTTCAAAACGACCTGACCTCATTCCCGTATTCAGCTTTAATGCATCATCACTATGGGTGTCTGGCCAACAAAGCCGTTATAGTGATTCGCAATCACGCTTATCAAAGTGGCAAGATGTACTTAATAGAATAAAAACTGAGGGATTTTTTGATGAATAGGCCCAGCACTGGAGAACTTTCAAATGTCTTTATTTAAACAATTATGGCTTGCGATATTTATTATCATCGTAATTTGTTTGGTCGGCAGTTTTGCGCTAACCACTCTGTCCGCTAAGACATATTTAGAAACTCATCTTTATCAAAAAAATGTCGATAGCGCTAACAGCTTAGCGCTGAATTTAGGCAACAATGATTTTTCACCGATCACTGCAGAATTAAAAATTTCGTCGCAATTTGATTCTGGACACTACTCGTTAATACGATTAACAGATGTCAATAAAAATATCATTATTGAAAAAATAGAATCAAAACCTATTAGCAAAATCCCCGCATGGTTTGTCACTCTAATTAACATCAACCCTCCCGCAGCAACATCAAAAGTCTCTAATGGCTGGAGACAACTCGGAGAGATTGAAGTAGCCAGTAGCTCTCAATTTGCATACCACCAGCTCTGGAGAAATTCAATTTTACTTTTTATCTATTTCACCATTACGGGGATTATCTCTGGATTGATTGGTCACTTCATTTTGACAAAAGTGACAGAGCCGCTTCAAGACGTCATCAAACAAGCTGAAGCGATAGGAAATCGAAAGTTTATTACCATTGACCAACCTAAAACATTAGATTTCAAAAAACTTGTTGTCTCGATGAATAAGCTTTCAAAACAAGTGCAAATAATGCTGGCAGAAACCGCTGAGAGGCTTCATGCCAGTCATCGCGAAAAAAGTAAAGATGAAGAAACACAACTATTAACAAGAGACGCTCTACTTGACCAAATTCACGCTTATTTAAGGCGAGATGATCACACAGCGTCTGGCGCTATCGCATTAATACAATTACCCGACCTACCAAATCTAAGTAAAATTTTAGGGAGAGAAAAGTTAGAAAAATTAGTCAATATAATAAGTCATCATTTGAAAAATTTTTCAGAAACCCACACTCATTCCTGTGTGGGACGACTATCGACAAGTAATTTCATTATTGTTTTGCCTGACACATCGGATCATCAATCGATCATAAACCAACTCGCAAAAAAAATAAGAGAAAAAATAAACGAACACCATTACGCCAACGATGTATTTCTGACTAGCTCAAGTAACTATTCACCACGTGAAGATTTTGAAGTCATACTAAATCGATTAACAACTGCTATCGAAGACCTACAAATCAATCAAAATATTGTTAATGACGACAATGAGATAATTGAATCCAGATTAATCAAGCATATCCATCACAAAGAAAATAATTTACCAAATCAAATAGATGATTGGTCCAAGATATTTAAAACTGCATTCCACGACAAAAAATTTCAATTAAACTTATTTCCCGTCATCGACAAATCATTACATTTATTACACTTAGAAGCTCCAATTCGCCTTCAGTTTGAAGATTCTTTGCTCAACGCAGGTCAATTTTTAGGATGGGCAAAACGTAGCGATAATATGACCCATATTGATGTTGTCGGCTTAACCTTAGCGTTCGAATGGTTAGAAAAACAAAGTAATGATATTGGTATTAACATCAGTCCTGAATTACTCGCCGACGCGAAACAACAAAAAACGTTCATTGAAATTCTGTCTAAACATAAACACTTAGCCAATAGATTATGGATCGAGATCCCTGAGAATGGCGTTTATCATTTTTTAAGTGAGTTTAAGATGTTTGCCGAGCAGCTAAAGCTACTTGGCTGCCATATAGGTATTGAGCACGGAGGTCACGCTATTGAAAAAATTGGCTTACTTCACGACATTGGATTAGATTACTTAAAGGTTGACTCTGCATTTATTCGATCAATCGATAACAACCATGCTAATCAAATATTTCTGCTGGGCTTAGTGACTATTGCTCATAGTCTTGGCTTAAAAATCATCGCCGAGGGGGTACAAAATAAAAAAGAAGAAAAACAATTATGGGACCTTGGATTTGATGGACAGACAGGGCCAGCTGTCGGAATCCCAAACTAAATATAAAACAAAAAATAAAAAACAAAAAAAAGCCCAATCAACATTGGGCTTTTTAGCTTCATTGCTTATTCCACTATTGTTTGTCCCAGTATTTAATGGCTGTCATTTGCATCAAAAACACCATCCCCATCTCGATCAACGCCGACACGTGTGCCATTTCCGGGTGGAACACAAGTAAACGTAACAGCATTTTCTTCGGTCAAATCTTCGATACCATTTAACGATAACGCGGGCTGACTTTCATCATTTGCCACAAAGATTCTATTACCATTCATGACCCAGTTAATTCGTTGTGACGCTAATACCGTTGACGCCACTAATTCACATTCAGGTCGAGGATTGATCACTAAAGCGCGTTCCACCAATAAATCCAAGCGATTAGTTATATCACTACGATTACGGTTATTCGGCGTTACTGTTACTTGTTGGCCTACAATTGGATTCATTTCTGATGGAAAAGCCAATGAAAGCTCTTCTACCAATCGGGTATCGTTGTCATTCAAAGTAAAAACATCTTCGCTTAAAAAATCAAAAATTGTTCCGTGAGAACCTGCATTATCAAATCCAAAACCACGGATTTGATCGCCTAAAAACGGAAACTCATTCAGCTGAGAATTCACCCCAAACATGCCCACCTTTTGATACATGTTTCGTAAATGCGGAATTTTCATATCTTCAGCAACACCAGGGCCTTCTGTCGCCATAGTGCCGTCAGTTCCAAATTGATTTAAATTAACATCCAATCGATGACAACCATTACATGTACTAATGATATCGGAGGTGACGGTATTGTAAATTTGCAACGCTTGCTGCTGCCTAGGCGTTAAAGAATTGTCTAAATTAGCAATTGGGTTGGGTGGATAAGTTAACTCTAACGCAAATTTAGCAAACGCATCCATTTCATTTTCCGTTAATTCACTTTCCCTTCCCAACAAACCTACAAACGCCACATTAAAATCTTCAAAGGCTTGCTCTTCCAACGTTTCGCCAAAAGAAGCACTTTGTCCCGTTCTATCACCACGCCAATGCATAGGGCCATTGCCTTTCATCCCCCGAAAACTTTGTGTAGTCATAGGGCCTTTCATGGGATGAACATCTCGGTTACGACCAAAGAAAGGAATGTTTTCGTTATACACATTGGGAGTCCTGAACGTTATGTCATCAGGATTACCCAAATCCCAAGCAAGATGATCCATATCTCCAAATATATGGCAGCCTGAACATGACGAATCACCACGACTTGATGTGTAGTTCGCATCGTACATAAAACGTCGTCCGTTTTTTACAATGGCAGGTTCAGGATTAAACATCGTAATATGAGATATCTCACCCAAAGACGCACTGGTGTTAACAACAGAGATGCCATTATCAAAGCGCGTTAATACATAAGCTCTATCACGATTATCATCAAGAACAACACCTGTTGGCCCACCACCCGTTAATACAAGATGGTTTTCAGTCGAAGGGTTAAACGTATTGTTTTCTAACTGACTTGTAGAAAACCGAGCCAATTTATTTGACCCCATAGCAACCACATAAAGATCATTACCGTTATCACTCACGGCCATTTCTAGCGGGGTCGCCAACGAGCGTGAACGCTCACTTGTCGTACCTATGCTGGTGTTGTAATTAATATGTTTATTTAAATGACGAGGATTCACATTATTGCCGTCGATGACAGTTATTCGGCTCTCTACAAAATGCCCATTAACCGTCGTTGAACGTGTTCCAGGCCCTTCAAAACGGACGACATTTCTCGCCTCTTGATTACTAACGTATAAATTACCGTTAACGGGATTAACGGCCATATTGAACAATGTCGTTCCCACGCCACTCGTTTCATTAATCACACGAGGAACTGATCGGCTCGCATCGATTGTAAAAACATCGTAGTCGGGGAGACTAATGTTAACTCTGTCATCCCAATTACTTCCTGGAATATTACGAGTTGGATCGCCATTGTCTTTCCAGTTTCTTCCATCATACTGAACTATTAAACCCGTCTCTGGCTCATCGTTACCGTTATCATCTGTACTCGGTGAAGGTTTATTAATTCCACCTTCACCACGGTCATCTGTTAATACAGTTGTGCGATTTCCTGAGTTAAGAATTGCTGCATAGACTCTTGTCCCATCCGCATTAACCGCCAATGCACGTGGCGTATCACCAAACATGTTTAAAATCGTTATCGGAGTACCACCTAAAGACTCTCCTATATCACTTCCATCAAAAACCCACACATCTGCGCGACCAATTCCCTCTCGTGTCAACTGAGGATCAAATGGTGCATTTTGCCCTCGATGCGCTGTTGTAATATAAGCCGAATTTCGACTTCTTCCCGCAAAAACAATATCGCGAGGCTCATCTCCGACCAATAATGTATTTGTTATTTCTGCAGGACTTGTTGAAACATCGATAATCGATACGCTATCAGATAAGTGATTAACTACCCACAGCTCTCCATCGTTTCGCAATGCAACGGCTACAGGCTCCAACCCGACTAAAACAGAATCAACTAGCCGTGGCGTATTTCCGCTAACATCAAAAACCTCTACACGGTTGTCAGGAGTGTTAACTGCATACAATGTATTGCCATCACTCGATAAAGCGAGAGGTCTAACTTGGCCTGATTCAAACGTGACAAAATCTCCACGCTCAGGAACGTCAGCGTTACTTGGCGGAGGTGGTGGAGGATTTGAACTTCCATCAGCTTCACCTTCGACAACTAAATCGCTAATTTCATAGCGCTCGAAATAGCTACTCGCATTTATCGAAAACCGTAATCGCAACGTAGAATTATTAGATTCTTCAACAGGAATCGTCACTCTAGAATTTGTACTGCTTGTTACCGTATTTGCGTTAATGAATGGCCCGCCATTCAGCGATATCGCGGCAACGCCTGATTCGTTTCGGTCTAGACCCACGGCGTTTACTTTAAAACTGATAGAAATATTATCGTAACCGCTCGTATTAATGACATCGGAGTCCACTACCGACGATGAGCCACCGCGTAAACGTAACCCATACCTACCTGTAGTGACCCTTCCTGAAGAAGAGAATGCACCTAATCCTGATGAGAAATTCTCATCATAAATAATATTTGATTGAGCAATTGCCAAAGTCGGCGAAATAATTGCAGCAAAAAAAAGCGTGGAAATTATATTCCTATAATTTATTGGTTCCCAAAATTTCATAGCGAGCCTCATTTTTATTTTTAAGGTACGTGTCGACGAGGCGGCAATTTAGATAGTTATTATGTGAAACCATTATTATTCTTTTAATTAAACCCATCGACACGTGGGCGCGAATACTAAATAGAACAGATCAACTCTGACTACGGCACCAAACACATGTTTTCTTCCATCTTGGTAAGCCGTGTATCAAAAGATCGACCGAAGTTAAACTATGTTAAGCCCTTCACGGTTTGAAGCTTCAAAACAAGTAAATATTAAATTTGCGATTTATTTAAAAAAGAACTAAAGGCTGGAATACACGAAGACTAGAACTTACGAAATATCTGCATGAATTGAGATACTAAATAACAAAAACTAAATCATAAAAGTGTCATCGTCATCTAAAAGATCTATCTGCTCACTTAAAGCAGCTCGGATAGATTTACGATGGGACACTTTTTGTTGAGCCATATCAGGAAGATCGGTAAAACAAATGATATGCTTATCAATTAATACATTGATCAAATCTTCCATCACGCGAATAAACTCCATATCCGACTGAAAAAATCGAGCTGAATCAACTGTCAATTTTTCACTCGCAACCTCAGAAATAAATTCATTCAGTTCCGCATCCGTATTATCGATGGACTCTGTACAACCAGCAATCACCTGATCACTGACAGCGACAATTTTCCCGTCATCGCCACGATTAACGTAGGGCATACCAGCGTTCCTTTTTTCCAGATTAAAACAGACCCCATCAATACGGGACCAAAAGAATCACATACCTTTATTAAGACTAGCTGGAATAGAGAATTTTGGTATCAAATAAATAAAAAATAAGAAGTTAATCCAATTTAACAAAAACAGTAGAGAGCGCTTCTTTTGAAACGAGGCAAAAAAAAACTTCGACTTTTTCGATCAAAATCCATTAAAGTTTTTCTACTTTAATGGATTTTAAGTAATATTGACTTCTCTCCACGGAGTCGGAGTCTAATGAAAAATGATATCCCCAAAACCCTACAAATTGAGCATCATCAAGATCCCAACTTATTTCATGCCATTCATCATCCTTTGGCACACTTCGCCAACCTTGTGAATGCCGCGGATAACCAACAGAATTGACCTGTTCGTATTTTAAATTAAACCCAGGCTTTAATGTTTCGGCAGCATCCCCTTTTAAACGCACCAAAGCAGTTATACGAATTGCCTCAACATCGTAAGATAAAAAATTAGGATCAACTGTAAAACGACTCGCCACTGAGTGACTAACATCCCAAACAGCTTCATTGTCAACGGTGGTTTCAACAGGCGTGCCAACATAATGCAACCCTAGCTCTCCACCTGCTGATGCAACGACTTCATTCGCTTGAGTATAATCGCCTTTCCATGGAAATGGTTTCGATAAATTTGCCTGAGCAATATCAACCATCATTGGCGAAACGCCTTTTATAACAAGAGGTGTCTCAGATAAAGAATGCGTTTTTGCCGATGTTGTTTGTTTTGTTAACAAGTTAATAGCTTCAACTTGTTGGCTAAACTGATAAACACTTGAATTAGCGTCTTGTGACCAAGTCACCAGCAAAGGGCCGTCTTCCCCCTGAAAAATAAATCCATAATGCTGGTTATCGAGTAATAGCCACCCTAGATATTTTGGCTCTTGCCCTAACATTTGGATCATTGTCTGAATGGCATGATAAGAAGGACGCTTTGTAAAATTACTTTGGTTGCCATTAAGCAAACCAAATTTCATATTTTCATCATCTTTTATCTGAAACCAATGTATTCGCGTTACTCCTTGAGCCAAACTGAGAACATAAGCCTTTACAACTGTTTTCGCTTGTTCTTTCTCTCTTAACGAGATTTCTTCACTCGTTAAATCTGATAGTTTTACATCAGCTCTAGCCAGAGGCTGACCTATTTCTGTAAAAATAATCGGAACATTTTCTTTTTCAGGATTATGTTCTCGCAACATTTTTCTGACTGTTGGCACTATTGCCATAAATTGAGCTTCAAAATTATCCCTAGAGACAAGATCAATCGTCTCATAGGGGTGAAGCGCAATAAAATCAAAATGATCTTTAGCTCCGGCAGCCAATGCTTTATCCATAAAATTAAGATTGACGCTAGAAGCGGTTAATCCAACGGCCATACTGGGATCATGATTTTTTACTGTTTCATAAGCGCTTTTAACAATCTCGGCGTAATGCGCTGGATCTTTGTCATCAGAGAAATTGGGCGGCTCATTCCAAACCTCCCAAACTCGGACCCTTCCCGCGGAATCATTTAATAATTCTTGTATTCGATTTTCCCAACCAGGAATATCTTCATCAGGAAAACCATCTCCTGCCGACCATTGCAGAATACCTGATTGAGAATAATCGGCTCCTTTAATTTGTGTTAAACGAGTGTCTGCGCCTTGATGGCTTTGATCGAAACCTCTAATCCAATTGACACCCGATTCTCGAATGGTATCGAGCCACCATAAGTTTCGAGCCGAAGTATGTGAGACCGCAACCCCCCACGGTCCACCGATTGATATTCCCAAAGGGTCATCAACGTTTTTATTATTGACAGTATCTTGAACCAATATCTCTAACGATGAGGCTGGACCAATTGTGGCGTCCGCACCTGTTACTGATGCAATAGAAACTTTTATTTTTGATCCATTTTTTAAATCGTATTCACTAGGTGTAAATAATGTGGTTGTTATAAACCCACCACCCAATATTCTAGTGTCTCTACTCGTCGAGAACTTCAGCCCTCTCGAATCTGTTACATCTAAAGACAAGCTCACGTCGATCCGGTCAAATGCTAATGGCGCTGAACCCAAAGAGATTTTTACATTACCCTCTTCTGATACTCTAAACTGATCAACAGAGATTTCGACAAGGGGTGGAGACTGCGCATCTTCAATCGCAATGAGGACTGATGAACTACTGGATGATATTCCCGCTCTACCGCCTACAACATCAACTATCTCTATACTTAAACTTTCACTGCCATCATAAATTTGATCATCGACTGTTGTTAATTCAATAGTAGCGCTTGTTTGTCCGGCCTCTATAACGGCACTGGCAGCACACGTAAAATCACTTCCATTTTCAGCACTACCACTAAAAGAAAAGTTAACCGTAACCGACTCATCTAGCGCTTTATCTAGAACAACTTTGTAACTGGCGGCATCTCCTTCCATAACAGATATCTGGTTTGCCACCAAGCTAATGACTGATGAAAACTCGGGCTCAGGCTCAGGCTCAGGCTCAGGCTCAGGCTCAGGCTCAGGTTCGGGTTCGGGTTCGGGTTCAGGTTCTTCGGGGTTTTCATTATCAATCCCCTGCTCAGCTAATTCAGGTTGGTCAGCATCTTCTTTAACGACTTCGACTTTTTTGCACCCAGTAAATACTGAGACAGCAAAGACAACTAACACGAAAAAAATAATACACTTCTTTAATTGATTCACCTGACAGCCTTATCGTTTTCGGTTTTGCTCGCCTGACATGACATACTCAGCAGATAAAAAAAGAGCGCCAAAGGGCGCTCTCATGGTATTGCCATTTTGTAGGTAAACCTTAATCGATAATCAACTTTCCGTTTGTGATCAAATCCGCAATTAGAGCACTTTGATCTAGACCTCCTAGCAAATCTACTCCCTCGATCACAATTGTTTGATCTTCAGCACCACTATCGTAGCCTCCGTCAAAACCGCCATCGCTACTGACATGGATTACCGTATCGGCTCCAGAAGTTTCAACAAAGAGGAAATCCGAAATAGTTGCTTCTGATTCACCGATCAACAGATCGCGGAGATCAAGTGCATCGCCGCCGCCACTGGTAGGATCAGTATCAAAGTCAGAAATAGTATCTACCGCTGGAGAACCTGCTGTTCCACCATCACCGAATGACCATTTGAAAACATCAACACCATGCCCGCCGAGTAAATTATCATCCCCTGCGCCACCGATTATGACATCATCACCGTCGCCACCAGAGAGATCATCGCTTCCGGCACCGCCGAATAACTGATCATCACCGTCTTCACCTTGTAACTTATCGTCACCAGCGCCACCAAAGATTAAGTCGTCTCCATCACCACCCAGTGCGATGTCATCACCTTGGCCGCCATCGAGCAAATCATCGCCTCCATCACCAGATAAGTGATCAGAACCAGCACCGCCCTGAAGCTCATCCGCATCGGCACCGCCAGCTAGGTAATCATCACCTAAACCGCCAACAAGTAAATCTAAACCGTCGCCACCAGAGATATTGTCATGCCCAGCACCACCAGATAATGTGTCATTACCAGCATCTCCGATAATCGCATCGTTGGTTGCACCGCCTGCAATATTGTCTGCTCCGCTCGTACCCGTGATCTCATTATCAATAGAATACAGTGACAGTCTTGCCGTATCTGACTGACCATCTGAGTCTGTGAGGGTGTAATCGACAAAGACGGGAGCCTCTGCCGTTGGAGGCGCTGATTGCAGTTCATCATAAGTTATCGCTTGCAATCGAACCTGAGCACCAGAGTCTGCAGTAAAATCAATTCGACCAATCTGCGAATAATCAGCTGCAGTAATTATGAAAGGATCTGACGCTGAGTTTTCAGTTCCAATAACAGTAACTCCATCTAGAGCATAAATGGTGTAGGTCACAGTTTCTGTAGCGCTTGCACTCGTTAAATTAAATTCCACATTCTGCACACCGAATGGATTGTTACCTTTACCCGTGAAGTCAATACTCAGAGTTTCACCGTTATCTATACGATCGTTATTACTTCCACCCTGAATGGTTACGCCATTTCCAGAATAATTGAGATTTGCAGAATTACCTGCGCTATTAAATCCAGTTAAGGTGACATCGCTTGCATTTACGTTAGCCGTACTAGTCGTCGCAACAGATTCTGTAACCACCGCTATTGGGTTCGTGTACTCGTAATAACCATTACTACGCATAACGAAGACAGAACCATCATCCGTATTGGTTACTGTTGCCTGAAAGACATCATTACCATCAATATCTGTTTCATAACTATAAACCCAACTTAAATTACTTCCGTTATTTCCTCCCGTTTCAGCTAAAACTTCAGTGGCTGGGGCTGGATCATAGGCAATGTTTTGAAGCTGGATGTCAAAATTTGCGCCAGTTTCACGAACCACAAGTGATCCCACACCAGAATAGGCAGACAAATCAACAGTTTCTACGCCATTATTTGTCGCATTTTGAACCACTGTATCCATGAGAACACCACTGGTATCGTATACCTCAACAGTGACCTGATCAGCAAAATCACTCTGGAAATCCGAAATACTTAGAACCAAGTTATTAATACCGTAAGGTAAATCTCCAGAATCAAAGTTTATCGTCAACGTCTCATTATCACTTAAATTGCTAGTCTGACCACCACTAACACCCACACCATTACTACCGCCTTGGTTGAAGGTTAAAGCTGCCGAACCAACGATTGTGAATTGTGACCCATCAATCGCTCCTTGCGAATTAAGCAACACATTTTCTGATATTCCTGAGGGGTCGGGACCAGTGACAAGGTTTAAATCCAGAGAAATATCAGACCCCATATAAGCGAATTCAGTAATAGTCGCATCATCAACAATCTTATCAATACCACCGCCTTGGGCTGCAAATGGTGTAAAGCCTGTACCGAATTTAGGCCCTGCATCTGTACCTAATCCATTGATTACATTGCCTTGGATTGAATCACCAATTTGGAAAGAATCTAGATCGTCTCTAGCATCAGGTACATCATCAATGATGTTGATCGTTGCCATTGCCGAAGCTGAATCACCATCTCCATCCACCACCGTATAATCAAAATTGAATGTAGCTGGTGCTGTTCCGTTTGGAGCGCTAAATAAATAACTACCATCAGCAAAATCGAACGTGAATGTTCCAAAACTAAAATTATGAGCTGGATTAGCTGACGTTAGAGTTAACTTCGAACCTGACACTTCTCCAGAACTAGCCGTTACTGTCGACCCATCATAGGTAAATGAAGTCGGCGTACCATTGAGATCAAATACGATTTCTTCAACAAATCCACCATCTGCACCAAATAGAATATTGGGAATAGACCCGTTGAAGACAATGTTACCACCAAAGGCTGTCGGTACAGTGCTCAACAACTCCGATTCAAGCTGAGTGACATCCTCAACAATCAATGCCGGATCAACATGACCATTTCCTTCTCCTAGCGCATCAATGTTGTGAATATAATTGAGATCGGTCAGATCAGCAGGAAGACTTGATCCAATCCCAACCGCATAAGAATCAATAGAATGATCGTTTACAAAATCTATATAACCACTACCTGTTGGCGATGTTCCTGCATTCGCCTCACCATCAGAGATAAAGTAAGAAATATTTTGAACATTATCCGCTGGGTTTTGAACTGCTAGGTCCGCTGTAAACTGATTAACTATTTCATCTGTTGCGCCGACATAATTTGTACCGCCGAGAGGCTCCACATTATTTAGATCCGCTATAAAAGAATCGTAATCTGTGTAGGATCCTTGGAATGTAGCCAAGCTATTAAATGTAATCAGCGATATCGTCACTTGTGAAGACTGATTAAAGTATTCCTGTGCCAATGCAGATAGTGCTTCTTTTGCCACCTCCATTCGAGTCGCTTCTGATCCCGGTGTTTGACTACCAGTAACAGCTCCCCATGCCATACTTCCCGAATCATCTAGAGTTAACATCAGATTAAAGATTTTTTCTTCTGACTCTGGAATATCTTCGGTCAAATCATTCGCGATCGGTAAGTCGTCCACGATAGTGATAGTAAGGTCTTCTGAATAACCAATCCCACTCGTGAAATTATAGGTAAACTGCTCGGTGACATCATTGCCACTGCCATCGGTAGTTTGTAACTGATAAACGTAATCTCCAACCGATTGCCCCGGTGTTGAATCGTCAGCATAAACGGTTAGCAGACCAAGAGGTGTATCGACAGAAATGACGCCACCTGTCGCTGTGTAAGTTGTTCCGTTAAAGACAACACTATCGATATCCGAGGTGGGTATCGCATCATTATCCAAAAGGTTACCACTTACATCCGCATCACCCGCTTGTGAGCCTCCAGACAAACCGCCTTCATAAACAGTCGCAAAATCTGCGTTGGTAGTGCCCACATCTATAGTGGTTGTACCAGCTGTAGTGATGTCACCATCGCTTACGTTATAGGTAAACAATTCAGTTCCTTCGATAATTCCTGCATCGAAGACAAGGCTTGTTAGTTGAGCAATAGTTAATGTTTGACCGATAAGAACAGGGGTAACTCCATCTGCCAAAGTCACCACCCCAATTGTTGAAGGTATTCCTGTCACCGTGATGACAAGCGTATTGTCATCATTATCAAAATCCGTTGGCGCTGTAATGCCTAATGGATTATCGTTTGTGCTTTCAGCCGTAAATACATCATTATCAGTCACTATTGGCGCGTCATTAACGGCGACAACGCTTAACGATCCTGCATCACTACTGAACACATTATTAAACTGCTCGTCATAAGCGGTAACTGTGATGTCTCTTGTTGCCGTACTTGGGTTCTCAGAGGAGTTGTCGTAAGAGAGCGTATTTAAAACAGCAAGGTATTCATTGATATCTGCTCCACCCGTTAAGGTTAACTCCCAAACATTGCCAGTGATATCTACAGAGCCCACAATCGATGTTCCCGCCGTTAAGAAATCCAAAACATCTTGAGAAGGAATGTATCCCGTCATTTCCACAACAACCGATGACAAAGTTGTGCTATCGGCATCAGAAAGCGATGTACCTGGAAGGAGTTTTACAGGCTCACCATTTTCTGTGAAAGTTGAATCAGGAACATTTGCAACAACAGGAGGAGTCACAACAGCTGACGTTACTTCAATTGAAACGGTTGCTGTACTTGTTTCGCCATCATCGTCGGTTAACGTATAAGTGAAAGTGTCTGTACCCGTGTAACCAGAACCTGGTGTATAGGTAAATGTTCCGTCACCATTATCAGAAACGGTGCCGCCTCCCGTGCTCGTCGAGTCAAACGCACTCAATACAGCATTATCGACAAGCTCATCATTGGAGAAGACATTTCCAGTCACTAAAGCAGTATCTGGCGCTGTGATAAATGAATCATCTGTTGCAACCGGCGCTCCATTATTCGCACCGATAGTTCCAATACCCTGAATACCTCCTGCTGTTATATGTGCTCCAGACTCATAATTGACAGTCTGATTGAAGTTAGATAAATCGATAGAGAATGTTTCATCACCTTCATAGATATTCGCATCGCTATTCACTGTGATTGTTACTGTCGTCGAAGTTGCGCCCGCAACGATGACTCCACTACTTGCACCAGTTGCAACATAGTCACTACCTGCCAATGCACTAATGTCTACCGAGCTGTAATCAAATGTGAAATCAGTAGCCAATGTTTGGTCGAGAGAAATTGTGAAAGTTAACGTTGTAGTTCCACTTTCAGGTTCTTGAACAGAAACATCATCAATAGAAAGTGTTGGCAGTGTTGAAACATTAATCGTCGTTGTTGCAACATTACTGTCCGCTTCACCATCGTTGACGCTAACGGTAACAGATCGAGTTGTCGCTACAGATGAACCATCGTTTGTATATTGGATAGCACGGATTGCCGTTTGATATTCAGCTAGTGTTGCACTCCCCGTTAACGTCATCTCTCCTGTCGCAGGATTATAAGAACTTGCAACAATCCCTGAAGGCAATGAACCTATAGAGAGTAAGTCACCTGATTCGGCACCCTGAATAATGATCGTTGCAGATTCGATATTTGAATCATCGGCATCAGTTATATTCACATCGACATCTGCAATATATGCCGCTGAGCCACCTTCAGTAAACGAAGTTACAAAACCAGATCCAGAAGCTGTTGAATTGTTGCCATCTAGGTCTAATACAGGACCATCATTTGTACCATTGATGGTGATTGTGATTGTTTGCGTATCGTTACCATCTGCTGTCACGACTGTGTAGGTTTCGACCAAGCTCTCGCCAGTGTCCAAGCCTTGCACGACTGGGCTGGTGTTATCCACCGCATAGCTCCAGTTACCCGCTGCATCGATCGTCAACGCACCCAGTTGTGCACCGCCATTGCCGGTGCTATTGGTGAACGTCGGTGTTGTATTGAACGCGCCATCGCCATCCGCATCAGTGACAGTCAAAGTACCGCTAGTAACAAGATCCGGACCCGATAAATCTCCCGCCGCATCTTCCGTCACCGCTTCTGCGGCA
>JBOEHK010000014.1:0-57216 GCA_050633885.1 Cellvibrionaceae bacterium | reverse complement strand
TAGAGGGGTGTCATAATGTCTATGTGATCTTGGGAATCTGAGTATGAATAGAGAAATAGAGGTATTGCTTACAAAGCTCTCTGAACTCAAAAGTTTGGATGTGAAGTTTAATATATTCGGGGCATCGAGTCACAAATATACTTTAAACGAAACATTGAGCGAGGAGGAGATTCTGGAGTTTGAAAGCAAATACTCAATCAGCTTACCTGAAGAATATAGAAACTTTCTAAAATACATTGGTGATGGCGGTGCCGGTCCATACTATGGATTACAAACTCTCTCACAAAGTTTATATGCAGACCTAGATTACAAACGAGATGGAGAATTCATAGGCCCGAGCTTACCCTTTCCGTTCACCGAAGCTTGGAATATGGAATTTGACGGAGCACCGGAGGATGAGGATGCATATGAAAAATTTTCTGAAGAGTATTTTTCAGAGCGCTGGGAAACCGGCATTCTTCGTATATGCAATTACGGGTGTGGAGTTTCACTAAATTTAGTTGTTAATGGTTCTGAAAAAGGCAATATCTGGGTGGATGATAGAGGGAATGATGGAGGTATATATCCAGACCCCTATTTCGAACAAACAGGTAAAACTTCGTTTGGTAAATGGTACGAAATGTGGCTCGACAGTTCATTGAATGAGTTGAGAAATGAATGATTCACATAATGAGTTGAGAAATGAATGATTCACATAACAAACGGCTCCACGCAGACGCCCAAACCTACGCTCTTTTTGTGGAGTGCGCTACGCTTACTTTACCACAAAAAGCTCTCCGGTTCGGGCGCTGGTGAGTCTCTTGACATCGGTCTCCGTGTACATACAATGTACATATGATTGAATTCGAGTGGGCCCCTGAAAAGGCCCGATCTAACCTAAGAAAGCACGGCGTCTCCTTCGAGGAGGCCAGATCCGTTTTCTATGATGAGTTCGCCATCCAATTCGATGACACCGATAAATCTCTTCCAGAAGAACGCTTTCTTATGCTCGGACTGAGCAATGATTTACGTATTTTGATGGTATGTCATTGTGAGCGCAGTTCCGGGGAGTCAATTCGAATCATTTCTGCACGTAAAGCTACGAAGAAGGAATCCAAATTTTACACTGGTGGTGCCCAATGAAAACTGAATACGATCTTTCAAAAATGAAGTCTCGCAAGAACCCTTATGCATCAAAACTCAAGAAGCCTGTTACTATGCGGCTGAGTGAGGATGTAGTTGAGTATTTCAAAAGTATGGCAGAGAAAAAGGACGTTCCATATCAAAGTCTAATAAATCTCTATCTTCGTGATTGCGTGGCTCACCATCGTGAAATTGATATATCGTGGCAGGACAAGCCTTAACAAACTCATCAAAAAGCGCTTCACTTCGTTACGCTGGACGCTGGACGCTGAACCGCTCGCCTTGTATTGCAGCGGTTAGGCTCTCATATCAAGCATCCATCATTTCCACACTGTAGAGATGTCAAGTGATTAGTAGAGCCTGTTATTTCAACCTCTTTTGACGAGGCACTTTTTTCTTCGAGCAAACCACCGATAATGCTACCAACTTGCATATCGTTCATTCGTCCAAAATAGTTCACCCTGAGGTACCCATTTTTGTCGAGGATAATTAGAGTTGGCGTGCCTTTCATTTGAAAACTTGTCATGGTGCACGGAATAGCATTGTTATCTGATGGTTTGTCTATCGCGATGGGGAAAGAAAGGCGATATTCATGCACAAAGGCCTTTAATGCTTTGCTCGTCATTACATCATGATGCTCAAACACTGCATGCAACCCAATGACTTGAACTTCGTCCCTACTGTACGTTTTGTAAATGCTACTTGCCTGTGGTATGCCATGCGAAACACATCCTGGACATAACATTTGAAAGGCGTGGATGACTACGACCTTGCCCTTTAGCTCTGATAAAGTGAGTGGCTTTGCGCTATTGATCCACTCTACCGTGTCCAGAGGCGGTGCTAATAAAAGGCTTTGTTGATTACTCATGGTGATTACTCCAATTTTAGTCGCTTGCAGTTAGTGACGTCCTTGTCGGCGAAATTAATGATTGGCTTTGCCAGGCAAACTCAAATCGCCAGATGCGATGTCCATCACATCGACAACACAAAGCAAGGGCGCGTGTACACTTTGATTGACGCGTAACCCAGCAGTCACACCATCGTAGTTAATCTCACCAAGGTTCATGGATTGCTCAAATGCAACTTTTACTTCAATGGTGTCATTATTGAACGTGGGTTCCCAACCTGGGCTGTCCAATAAGATGGGGAGACCGGGCCAAGTTTTTGGTAGCTTTGGGCTATTACCTTCCGGTATATCCACCACACCTAATGCCCCTTTTCCACATTGCTCATTAGCTTGCAGTACAACCCAGTGGCTGTGCCAAACATTACCGTCGTTACTGGTGTCGCTGTCTCCGTTTTCATCGTATAAAGGAGTATCGTCAAAATCGGGGTGAGCTGTAACAGCAAGTGCCAGGATGCCTGCACCATCGTCAAAACCCACCACACCGCTATTCAAACTTGTTGGCCATACATATGAAAATACATTACTGCCTGCCAATTTTCCTGTTGGCAGCGGTTTATTTGCCCCGGC
Source organism: Cellvibrionaceae bacterium (assembly GCA_050633885.1). GTDB lineage: Bacteria > Pseudomonadota > Gammaproteobacteria > Pseudomonadales > Cellvibrionaceae > JAWSVE01. Next base: position 54,620 of record JBOEHK010000014.1, on the reverse strand, counting down.
TTGCCCAGCAACACTCATGTGGAAAGTTGCGACATTTTTTTTGGTGGTGATTTTTGCGTGAACAATGTCAAAAGACGACGTTACCTCACCGGTTTGATCGGCCTTGGTGTGAATACCACCAGTATGCAGGCCTTCAGCAAACCCAAACGGGCTTGCCAAGCTGGCGACTAAAGTGACGGTAAAAGTTTGATGTTTAATGTTCATAGTAAGCTCCCGCTATAATATTGTTTCGAGTCAAAACAATATTATAGCGGGAAGTTTGTCTTGTCAAGAATGTTTCGAATCGATACTATTTGCTAATGGATATGATGAAAATACAGCAATTACTTGAACGAGTGGCAGGCCTCCTGCGCACAGAGGCTCGCAACCTTCTTTCTGAGCATGGCTTAATGCCAGTGCAATTTGAGGCTTTGAATTATTTATCCAACTGTAACCGGTATTCAGATACCTTAATGGGGGTAACGGAATACCTAGGTCAAACCAAAGGCACGGTTTCGCAAACACTTAAAGTTCTTGAAAAAAAAGGGCTTATTGAGAAAATTCCCGATCAGGCCGACAAAAGAGTGGCACATATGTCGTTGACAACTGCCGGTCGTAAACTGGTTAAAGGCATAAATTCCTCTGCGCTGATTAAATCAGCCAATGGGCACATCGATAAGAAAGACGCAGCATCTTTGGAAGTATCGCTTCAAGTTCTGCTTAAAAGTATTCAGCAAGCAAATGGGTTTAAAACTTTTGGTCAATGCGCTACCTGTAGACACAATATTAAACATTCTTCGACTGAAACTATTTGCGGGTTAACGAAAGAAGCGCTAAGCAGTAAAGACGTTGAGCTTATTTGCCGGGAACACGAGCCTAACAATACAATCCAGCCGACTGCTAAAGCGTCGGCTGATTGAGGCGCTAGCCACATTTAGTAGGATGCGAAATGCGAGCACATTATTTACAACATGTACGGTTTGAAGGCTTAGGTAGTATTGAGTCTTGGCTACAAAGTGCTGGCTATGAAATATCGTATACCCAGCTTTATCATTCCCAGGCTTTACCCAGTCCCCAAAATATTGACCTTGTCATTATCATGGGTGGCTCGATGAGCGTCAATGATGAAGAAAATTACCCTTGGTTAATTGGAGAAAAACAATTCATAAAAAATGCTATTGAAATGGGCAAGCCTGTTCTAGGAATCTGTTTGGGGGCACAACTCATCGCTAGTGCAATGGGAGGTGAAGTTTTCCAGAATTCAGTAAAAGAAATAGGGTGGTTCCCGGTTGAAGCGGTTAAATCTGAAGACGCTTCTTCATTTTGTTTTCCGGAGCAAGTAGAAGTATTTCATTGGCATGGTGAAACCTTTAGTTTGCCGCCGGGAGCGGTTCAAATTGCAAAAAGTAAAGGGTGTGAAAATCAAGCATTCCAAATTGGAACAACTGTGATTGGACTACAGTTCCACTTGGAAACCACGTCAGAATCAGCGCAGGCAATTGTTGAAAATTGTAGAGATGAACTCATAGAAGGTGTTTATATCCAATCAGAGGAACAGATTTTGTCTGCTTCCGAGGAGCACTTTTCATCAATAAATAACCTAATGGGTAGCGTTCTTGAGTACTTGCATGAAAACAATGGCTTTCAAGTCGCTCAAGTTACTCCGGTCGTTAAAATCACGCCTCCGCTTTGAATTAAAAAACATGAAGATTTTTTTACTGACACATGAACGTGAATTTCATAGAGCAACCAATACCGGTTCTCTTGCTATTGAAGATTCAAATGATTTTGTTGAACGTATACTTTGGGAAAGAGTAAATCCTAATAAAAATCTAACTAGACTAATCGAAAATAATGAGGCACTTTTATTATATTCCAAGGGAGAGTCGTCATCATCGACAACCCTTGAAGAATATGAAAATATCATCATTATTGATGCCACATGGCAAGAGTCTCAAAAGATTTTCAACAAAAGCCCTTATCTAAAAAATGCACCACAATTCACGCTGAAAACTTCAAAAGATTCCGCCTACAAGCTTAGGCGTAATCAACCCAAAGGTGGGCTATGTACTATCGAATGTATGATTGAAGTATTAAGAATTAAAGGGCATGAAAAAATGGCTTCCGAATTAGCCGTAAAATTTCATCAATTCAATCGCTAAAAAATTAACAACGCCGCTATTCTGCAACCTTGTTAATTATTCTCTTATATCCCGCTCTCTTTCACTGTAAATTTTTTATTTTTGGCTTCAGGCTAGATAATATATCAATGAGAAGCATTTCCAAAAAGATACCCCCCAAACTCAAACTCTAGCGTTCGTTCAAGAAAGTATTAAATTTCTAGAAAACAAACTTAGTTCATATTTATAGGGTTAACTTGTCAAGAATTTATGTGTTATTCTAAAAAAACCGGCCAACGATACAATACGGATCATTACTGCTTTTGATATATAGTCTATTACTTTACTTGTAGCTTACTTAGATAATAACCAACTAATTTAACTGACTTTTATACACAAAAATTAAGAGAAAAATAATGGATAAATCATCTCAGGTATTTCGTTTTACAGTCATACGCTCTGCAGAAGCCACGCCCACTGATAAAAGCCTATCTATACCCTCAGTGAAAGATTTGGGCGGTGTAAAAAAAGCTAAGGCCCTAGCTGACGAAACTGAAAAAACATTCCTAGGCATTACACCAAGAGAGTTTCCAATTGAAGAGATTGCGGGCAACAATCCGCTGAACACTCTCAGCGCTATCTTGAAGTATGGGAAAAATTCTGAACTTGTGAACCGTATTGTAAATAGCATGGGCAGTTTGATGACACCTATATCTGACAATAAAAAGGTGCTCGTTATTGAAGACAACCCAAAAACTAAACCTTACTTTGGACCGGTTGGTATAGGAGAACTTAGAGTCGTTGAACAACACTTAATCGGATATGAAGCTGGTGATATAGCGCATATCGAAAATGTTCTTGCCTCTGAGCTTCGAGAAAGAAAACATAAACATGTCACTGAAGAAGAAATTTTTGAAGCGATAGAAGAGGAACAAACCCAGTCGATGGAACAAAACTTACAAACAGCTGAGCGTTTAGAATTATCGACAGCAGCAAGAGACGAAATAAATAGCCGTTCGTCTTTAGAGGCAGGGCTCAGTATTTCTGCACGTTATGGCCCATCTATTGAAGTAGATTCGAGCCTCAATTACAGCCGAGAGAATGCAAAACAATCGGCAAGAGAACGAGCATCTAGTTACGCTCAAGAAATTACTGAGCAAGCTGTTAGTCGAACAGAAAGCAGTGTAAAAACAAAACGCGAGGTACGTCGCCGTAATGAGGTAACGCAGAAAAACACTCACAGCTTTGACAATAGTGCCGCAGATTCAAAGAACATTGTCGGTATTTATCAGTACATCAACAAACACTACAAGATGAAATTAGTAAACCGCGGCAAACGTTTACTTTATGAATTCATCCTACCCTCTCCTGGCGCTTTTCTACGGGAACTGGGCAAGCCCGACCTTCAGTCTGAGTTACAGCTTCCGCGAAGGCCTAACTTAAACATTAACTCAATTACATCCGAGAATTATACTAATCTGCTTAGGATTCACGCCAATACTCTAACAGGGCTGCCTGTTCCACCTACAACCAAAATCGTGGCCGTTGAGCCCTTCCAAGATAGAGACAAAGGGGGTAGCTCTAGCAATTCAGATACAAAAGGATCTCAACGTTTCCTAGAGCAGGGGTCAATCCCTATTGAGGCCGGCTACTTTGCATCATCGGCTAATGTATCGATTATTGCTTGGTCACAGCATGAAATTAATCCCATTATGGAATTGGTCATTGGAAAGCAATCTGAAAAATTTGATGGTAATAGTAATGCTGCGTCTAATATGAGAAGAGACGACCCTAAAAACCCATTCACAATGAATGATCTAGGCGATCAAACAGGTTCAATAGGCTATTCTTTTTTCGCTAGGCATGACGCTTCTGTTCAAGTCGTCATTGAATTGGTATGTGAACCCACACCCGAACTCGTCCTTGATTGGAAACATAAAATCTATGATGCCGTTATGGATGATTACAAAACCAAATTAAGTGAATATAAGTCAGCACTAGCGGAAGAAAAAAGTGTTTCAAGTTATACAAATGACTTTGCATCATCTCCACAGTCACTGAGAGAGCTAGAGCACAATGAATTAAAGCGTTTATGTTTGCAGCTTTTTGGGCAAGAAACCGATCTTGCTGATCCTTTAAATGAAGGAGGCGTTCCCTTTGTAATGGAAAAAGATGAAGCGCCTCTCGAAGAAGGAGATGATTTGATTGATGTTGAAAAAATGACGCCATTCTCGCGCGAACTTCGTTTTGCAGAACAAGCCTTTGAGTGGACAAATCTTACCTACACGCTTTACCCGTATTATTGGAACGATGCCGCTGATTGGAAAGAGTTACTTCATCTCAAACATCAAGACTCAGAGCATGCTACTTTTTTGCGTGCAGGTGCAGCGCGAGTGTTAGTCCCTGTGCGTGAAAACTGGCACCGAAAAGTACATTCAGTGCTTGTACACGGCGCAAAAGCGCTAGATTTTATTGATGAAATCAATGTAACTAGTCCGTTATGGCTGCCCTTGTGGCAAGAGATAGAAGAAAGTCAGAATCCCTCTAGTCAAAACAGAGTTGTTGAGAAATGCTGGGACGTAAAAGTTCCAACAAATTTGGTCATGCTAAAGGAAGATTCAGAGCTACCGACTTTTGACACACCTGATGACTGTCCACCTTCGACTTGATTAACAATACTTATTTAATTGGCGTCACCGGCACTAACGGTAAGACATCGGTTACTAGCTTTATCGCACAAATTTCGCGGCATTGCGGCTTACCCGCAGCAGCTATCGGCCAGCGAATTGAATTAGATGATACTGTGCTTAATCGTGATCTTGTATCCCGCAAGAAAGGCGGTTTGTTTCGTTATTTTAAAAAACTAAGTGATGATCAAAATTATAAAGTCATCTCCTGTGAAGTATACAGTGCTGCAATCATGAGGCACGCTCACGTAGATATTCCTTATGACATTGTGGTGTTTACCAATTTAGCATCTGATCACCAATCAGTTCATGGATCATCCACTCTTTACCGCAAACAAAAGCTAAGGTTTTTAAATCAGCTGTCACCGAACACACCTGTACTGATTCCGCCCAAGGCAAGTAGGCTTAACGAAATTATCGAAGCTAGTGACAAAGCCAACCTCTGCCCAACTATTATTGCTGATCCCTACCCATTTTTTTCGGGGCCATTTGAGGATGCATTTATGAACGAAAATGCAAGCCTTGCGGTAGAGGTCTGTAAGTTAATCGGCTTACCTACTGAAAAAATAACAGAAGCTGTTAAACAACTAACGCTACCGCCCGGCAGAATGATCAGAAGAAAAACAAAAAATGGCGCCACCATTATTATTGATTTTGCACATAACCCTCACGGGCTAAAAGCCGTACTCCAATCTATAAGAAAATCTACTCAGGGCGATATTCATCTCATCTTAAGTAGCAAAGGGGGTTGGGGCAAATCAAAACGTAATGAAATGGGAGTAGTTGCTTCAAAGCTTGCAGATCACGTCATCATTGCAGATGACGACCCGCGCCATGAGGACCCTGCTGTTATTCGGGCACAGTTAAATGTCAACAGATGTTTTGATGAGGTACCCAATCGAGCTCTAGCGATTAAAAAAGCGTATAGCAAACTTAAAAGTGACGACTGTTTGTTGATCGCAGGCCGTGGCGAAGACAATTATTTTGTGAATACTTTTGGGCGAATGAAATTTAATGATTTACAGCTTGTTGAAAGTTTATTGTAATTATAGTGATTTTCGATCTTTTAAGTAGAAGGCTAGAAATTAAAATTATAAACCTTGTTAAATAACGTCACTGATTAGAAAAGGGCCAAAGACCAGGATTATATTGATTTTTTATCACGTCAGTCTTCGTCGCTGATTTGGCCACATCAAATTCCACTGTAATAAAATAACGATCCTCTTTGACTTCTAATACCCCAACATTGTTATTTTTTATTGCTTTCTGTAATTCAAGTTGTTGGATTATATTTAGCTGATAAGCTTCATTATATAACCGCCAAAAATCTTGACTGTTAAACTCAACTAGCTCAAGTAGTTTATCTAGCTGTTTTTTTAAGCCGGCAGTATGGCTCTGATAAAAAGAAAACGCCTCTTGGTCAATATCTATATAGTCTAATTTCGTAATTTCTGTAAAATTTTCCCAACTCTTTTTGACCACATTTTTTTCAACGGTTCTTATTAACATCGCTTCTAAAAAACGCTTTGCAGTCTCTTTTATAACTTTTTCTGTCACGCTTTCTGCTAACTCGCCCAATGCTAAAATAAGTTTGCTGGTTTCAAATCCTTCCGAAGCATCATCATATGTCTCATTTTTACTTGGGCTAGATGTGAGCTGAATAAACGGGATAATTTTTTTGTCGCTATTTTTTATCAGATGGCCTGCACGAGAAAAACCATAATGAACATCACCAGATATCACAATGCAAAAACTAGGGTCTTGTGCGTGCATGAAATTCATCAAGCCTTCCATGCTATGAGAATTTGTTCGCCAAGATTCAGCATCTAACGTGTAGACAATTTCATTGTCAGGTTCATTCTTGTCTTTTCTGAAAATTTTTCTTTTTATAAACCTAGGCAGCTTCAATGCCACATCTTGGGCCATCTCGGCAGGAATAAACCCCCAAGCAGGACTAGGCGCAATGACAATTAAAGCAAGCTTTTTGTGTTTTTTTCTTGCTTGGTTTCTATGTGGTATCAAAAGATCATGATGATACTTCCATCCACTGTTACTTAAGAGCAGTGGCTTAGGCTCATCACTTTCACCTCGATTTGTTCGAGTATCCATAAATAAAGCGGGTGGCCAAGTAGGCGCAACAAATGCCCAATCCTTTTTTTTCCATAACGCTTCATCGAAAGCTACCGATTCTTTTGTTTCATTGTCGGGTGAACTATTAGCTACAACCAACTTCAAATGTTTTTGTATTATATTAACTAAGTATTCATCTTTTTTGGGGTTGCTCGGTAAATTCCCCGCCGCTTGAAAAGCCCAATAAGCAGCTAGGGCATTAGCTACTATTCTTTTACCACTTGCCGTTGCTTGTACCTTTTTCTTCCAGTCTTCATTGATATTCCAATCATCTGTTACCTCATGATCATCGAAAATCATATATGTAGGAATATTAGCCATCGCCCTTCTTAGCATCGGCACAGCTTCTTTATACGCATCTACCCGTTTTTTTTGTGTTTCATGCACTTTGTCCATTCGCTTTTTTTGTTCTGTGTCTAATGCCTCACTCCCTCCTTTTCTTCTCGAGTCTTCGTAATTTATATTTTTCCAGGGCTTTTCACTCCAAGCTAATAGATACATAGCGGCATAATCGCCAAAAGTGAGTAAATGGTTATCAGCATGTGTTGAGGTGAAACTAGCATGGTCATGAACTAATTGTTGACGCTCTCCGACTCGTATTTTATGGGGTTGGTTTTTTTTAAAATCTGGGAGATGTTCAGTGCCTCCCATTAACTCTTTGCCTATGTGATCTATCCGTTTCACCAAAATATCTGGAATATCATCCGCATAAATTTGATCGCCTGTCAGGAATAAAGCATGGGGCCTTTCTTTAGACTTAGCCGTTTTTTTTATTCTTTCATGAATTAGTTGGGAGGCATCCACACCAACGCCATGTGGTTTTCTGCAAGAGCTAAAAATCACCCTTAGCTTTTCACGAGAGCCTTGAATTATAAATGAGGGGCGATTAAATCCCTTATAAACAAGCTTATTTAAATCCCCCGCCAGAATAGATGTATAGCTATTCGTTTTTTTATCTTTTTCAAAAATATCATATTCAAGAAATCTTTCTTCAAGAAATCGATGCTCCTCATATTTTGGTTTTATTGATATTAAATGTATAAATAAACGAGGACCTAGCTTTACGATCTCATGATTAGATTTTGTTTCTATTTTAGAATTATATATTTCGCCTTCTAGCGACACGGCCGAATCCGTAGCACACCAAACAAAAACCTCTGAGGTTGTGGTATAGCGCAAGATCGGCCCGCATATTAATGGGCTGTCCTTCTCATCCATGTAAAATAAACGGCTTTGATCTTTACTCATGCAGTTACACCAATGCCAAAAGCATTAAGGTTTTCAGGAAAGATTTAAGAATGGATATTATATATACATCGCGACAATTTTTATAATGAATTTAACACTGCGAAAGTTTTCCCAAACCCAATATTACAGGAATTTTTTATTATAATACCTATCAGCGGGACCATTATTATGTTGCGCCCTCAACTTATAATCCACTACAGACTGCATCCTTAGTCTGCAGTGGAATATCTAAGCCACTCTATTTTATCTTTATCGAAAATTTCTTATTTTTGGCTTCAGGCCAGGCAATGCTCTCGGCGTGGTTGGATTTAATCTTGGAAGTAAACAATTAATAGAATATGAAGCAACGTTAGATCTAAGCCCTTCTGAGACAACTTGAAATCGACCTTGTTTTGGCGCAGTGCTTGCCACTGGATCAAAGGTAGTTGCGTCGTTAAGAATTGTGTATTGATGACGTATTGTAGCTTGTTTATTTGATCCAGAACGGCTTCTGTAAGTTTGACTTAAAAGCCTACCATTAAACATTAGTTGATAAGTAAACAATGCATTCGGAGTGGTTGTTTGCAAACTGCCATGCAGATTCAATTTACAGACTTTGCCAGTACTTTTTTCAGCCGTGATTTTAATGTGTTTGACTCTGGGAATATCACCATTTTCTGCTAGATTATCCATTGTCGTATTTTTTAAACAAGTGACAGTTAATTTTTTATTCTCAGTTGATAAAATTGGAGTACTTGCATTATTTGACGTGGTAAACGAGACTACTGTTTTAACATTAAAAAAAGCAGATCGCGTTCTAGAAAAAATTTCTCTGTTAGTTTTTCCTTGTCTTCGTAGACCTTGAGCGACCTGATTACACATGTCTTGAGCGTGCCCTAATAGAGGATTTGCTCTAACACGTTGAGTGATCGTTCTCTCAAAACGTCTATCCTGCTGGCTAGTCGATATCCGAATGAAAGAATAAACTTCATCCCGAGGTAGACTCACATTGTGAGCCACTCCGACTCCATGTTTTATCGTAGAGCGTATATCGAAATCAACAATGGTATTTCCTCTGTCTGCATCAAGCTCCAAATAAGTCGATATATTTATTTTTTGTGAAGGCTGTTCTAGTCTGACATCGTTATAGGTACTGCCATCGGAAGACACTAAAATTCGAGAATAAATTAATCGCTCATTCTCTATCGTTCCTGATGCAGCATTTACGATTGAGGAAGTGAACAAGAGGATTAGAAATAATAATAGTGAAGACTTTGAAATACTCATAATATGCACCTTAGTTTTTTAAGAAAATATCGTCAACTATTTGGTAGTCGTTGATTCTTCAAATAAGGTTCAATTGAGTTTGCTGTAAAAAGTAAAAAATTGGAGGGTCTATATTGGGGAGAACTGGTGTAAGGTGAGAATTTGCTGATTTCAGCCTTATACATGCGTAATGATCATATGAGAAATATCAGATTTCTTATTGGTATTTTTGAACGAAAAAAACTAACTTCTTGATACGTCTATCTTTTTTATTAAAGTATCGTCTCAAATAAAGTGTTCTCTAACCGGAGCTATAACAGCTATAGGCTTACTTAAATTCGTTAATATTAATACCCATTCGCTCCGCACGCTGAAGCCAACGTTTGCGGGCAAATTGTTGTAAATCAGCCGTGGAATCACCTTCATCCACAAACTCTTCTCCCACTAGAGTTTCAACAATATCTTCTAAGGTCACAATGCCTTTAAGTGTGCCGTATTCGTCAACGATGTGCATAATCTGCGCATTTTTTTGCACAAAAACCTCAAACGCTGAGAGCAAAGATGTTTTGTCTAAAATCGCAGCAATGTCTCGACTAAAAGTGCTTAAAGTGTGATGGCCTTTGCCACCTGCTTTGGCAGAGAGCAAATCAGAACGAAGAACAAAGCTGGCCAAATAATCTTCGGAATCGCGATACAAAGGGATTCGGGTGAAACGTTTGTCTAAATATTTTTCAAAATATTCATCAACCGTCATTGTCTCTGAAAGTTTAAAGGTGACGATGTTGGGTGTCATTATGTCGGATACGCTTGTTTCTCGAAGGGTGAAAAAGTTTTGCAGAATGCGCGCTTCCTGTTGATCTAGTTCGCCTTCAGCTTCACCAAGATTCACCATGGCAGCAAACTCTTGGCGGCTAAAACCCTCCAAGGTCGGATGCGCTGAAATTTTTCGCGTAATGAATTTCGATACCCATACGAAGGGATATAACACTATCACCAAATAATGTAATGAAAAAGCAACTGTTGGCGCGAGTTGCCGCCAATACACTGAACCTAGGGTTTTTGGAATAATTTCAGAAAAGAACAAAATTAATAACGTTAGAATAGCCGAAACTAGACCTAAATATTGATTTCCAAACACCACGGCCGCTTGGGCGCCTACACCTGCCGCTCCTACTGTATGTGCAATGGTATTTAATGACAGAATGGCCGACAGCGGTGTGTCTATATCACGCTTTAATTGCTGCCATCGATTAGCCGAGGGTTTTTTAAGTTCTTCGAGCACCCTCACATAAGCTGTTGTTACGCTCAACAATACGGCTTCTGCTATAGAGCACAAGAATGAGAATCCCAGTGCGATAGTTAAATATACAATCAGTAAGGTCATAGACGAATCTCAGAATAACCGAGGCCAGATGAGACTTTTATCATCATTGTGAATCACTAATCGCCTTCGTATTAATCATGACTGGCGTCGCCAATTGAATACCATATTTCACGGCTGCCACATTGACAGCATCTTGAACTAAACTCGGTGTACGCGTTAGGTATTGGCGAATTGTTTTTGTGACTTTTGTGTTGGGTAGTGCATCGAGATAAAAATTGAGTGAATACGTAAGCGCATAGTCGCCAGAATTGATCAATGTTACTTCGAATGGTGTATTGGCATTAAGCTTAGTTTCGTTGCTTTTTATTAGTTCTTCAAATGCACTTTCGAACATCTGATTTACTTTTTTATTTAAATCTTCAAAATTATTTTGTTGTACTAATTTTGCTTGTTCAGATTGCTTGTTGTTTTCTTTACTCGATGGTTCGGTATCTGGTGCTTCAGAGCGATTAACGTTTTGAGTAACCTCTGGATAACCGATATTGAATTCCATCGAATGTCGTAACCCATCCGTCGATGCCCGTTTACTGAGATTGTCGACTCGAGAACTGAGGACTTGGCTGTTACGCAATAAAATTCTGTGATTATTTCTGATATCTAAAAATATGGTATAAATTAAAGTAACACGGCTAATGATGTATTCGTTTTCACTTTCTCCAAGCTTAACCACATCCCCGTCTTCTAGCATATCGGTATTTAAAATCACCATGCCGTAATATATATCGGGTGCCCATATCGCATTCGTTAGTGCGAGAAATGCAAAAACAATCCCCAAAAATCCTGTGGTTTGCAGTAATCCTTCAAGTTTCCAAATAAGGATTAAACAATAGAGTGCGATAAGTACAATAAGAAAAGCGCTGATTAAATCCATTAATCTTGAATTATAACTATCGAGATAAATCGTTTCGCCATCGATTTCTTTACTACGTCCAAATTTTTGTCGGCTAAAATACGAAACAAAATTAAACGAGAACAGACAGCCAAAAAAAGTGGCAATGGTTAAACCAAAACGAATAAAGTAATGTTCATATTCTGGGAGTGCATTGACCAGCAACACATCAAATAAATGGAGCACAAAAAATAAAACAGCCCCAAACCGTAAAGCACGTGACTGGACCGAAATGTCTTTGCCTTTGTTGAACCATTGCAGTAGCGGTCGAGACACTAAAAAAACTAACAAATTAAGACAAAACACCGCACCATGAACAACCCAAGGTGTATCTAAATTATCTAGTAATGCTTTTATTTCGTTCACTTGTTAGCCTCGACCACTTTTCTTATGATTTTATATACCAATAATAATTTTCGTCAACAGATGACTAGCAATTCATAACTGACAGAATCGTCTCTGTGTGAAGCCATACTACAGCTCAGCCAAAATGGCATCTGCCGAGCTTTTTTCTATATCTTTCGCATCAACACCAAGGTATGTCACTTTGCCATCTTCAACGAGCATGGCATAACGCTGACTTCTTATTCCCATACCAAAACCTGACGCATCTAATTCTAAGCCTAATGTTTTTGTATAGTCTGCACTTCCGTCAGCTAACATGAGTATTTCTTCTGCGTTTTGCGCTTTTCCCCAAGCACCCATAACGAACGCGTCATTCACCGCTAAACACGCAATGACATCAACGCCTTTTGCTTTGATGGTATCGGCATTAACAACAAAACCTGGAAGATGAGCCATCGAGCAACCTGGCGTAAAAGCTCCAGGGACGGCAAAGATAACGGTTTTCTTGCCTTTTGTTATTTCTTCAATCGTAATGTCTTTTGGACCTTTTTCTGACATGATTTTTAATGTGCCTGCTGGTAATGTATCGCCTACTTTGATTGTCATAATTTCACCTATGTTGATTAAAATTTTAGCTTTGAGTTTGTATTCATTGTTGTGCTTTTATTAAAGTCTAAATTTCCAAAACGGCCCAGCGTGATGATACGCTTTTGAGGGGCCAGGTAATATTTCACGCAAATAAGGCGATAGACCAACGCCCTCTTCTGAGCGCCAATCTTTAGGATAGCCTAATGAGACTTCTTCAAATCTTACACCGTCTCTATAATCTGTGCTACGCATGTGTAGATGACCTGACACAACAACATCAACATTATATTCTTTATGCCAGTGCTCTGTTTTTCTTGTGCCACACCATATTGAAAAACGTGGGATCCTCATTGTTCTGACTAAATCATATCGCAAAGGGAAATGATTGACTAAAATCATAGGAATATCTGGATCACATTTTTCTAATCTTTGACGTGTGTACTCTACTCGATCCCAACACCACTGTTTAATATTTTGATAAGCGCCCGTATTCAATAAGTGTTCGTCGCGGCATAAAACACCGGATTCTTTTGCCCAGCTAATGACGTGTTTATCCTCAACATGTTCAGGACGAAAACTGTAATCATAGAGTAATGTCATCGGAACAATCAGATAATTATTTTTCTGATGCTTCCACTTTATATATTCATCTTCTGGCGTTGCAACATTCATTTTTCTACAAAGAGAGACAAGCTCATTGTACTTTTGAATTGACGTTTTATGAGTGTCATCAGTTAACCATAGCTCATGATTACCCGGTACCCAGATGATTTGTTTAAATTTATTTTTTAAAATAATTAACGCTTCTTCTAGCTGAGTAGCTGTACTGCAAATATCTCCCGCTAATATAAGCCCATCATCAAGAAAGGATGATAGCTGATTGAGAGCCTCTCTATTTTTTGGCCGTTCAAGATGTAAATCACTAATAGCGTATAATTTCATTAAACGTTGATTTCTTTGCTTAAAATTAAAACGATTATCTCATATTCATGTCTATTTAGTTGACTCGATATGTGTATCCTATAGAATCAGTAAAAATCCTCATAAAAATACTTATGTTTGCAGTCATTGATCTTGGTTCCAATAGTTTTCACCTTTTAATCGCTGATCACAGTGATATTGGCGACTCCCCCGGATTTTCTGTCATTTATCGTTGCAGTGAAAAAATTCAACTCGCTGAAGGTATTGCTCAGACCGGACAGTTATGTGATGCCGCCATCGAACGAGGTATTCAATGCCTTCGCCACTTTAAACTGCATATCGACAAACACTCTCCTTCTAAAATACAAGTCGTAGCCACACAAGCTTTACGTCAAGCCAGTAATGCTTCTCTTTTTATTGATTTAGCAAAACAAGAAGGTTTTGATATTGAAGTAATTTCAGGCGAAAGGGAAGCAGCGCTTATTTATCGCGGCATTAGTGATCCTCTTGATGATACCGATGGTAATCGTTTAATTATTGATATTGGTGGTGGTAGTACTGAGATCGCTGTAGGTAAAAATCGCAATGCCATTTTCACCACCAGCCTTCCGATGGGTTGTGTCGTCTGGCGTGATCGTTTTTTTTCTAACAATAAAACGTATGCCGAAAATTCTGTCAATGCCAAAGCTGCCGCCGCTCAATGTATGCAGCCGGTCATTGAAGATATTAAAAATATTGGTTGGAGTTCTGTTTACTCATCCTCTGGGTCTTCAAAAATGCTGTCTTACATTTCTTCCGTTAACGCTTGGGGAAATGGCGAAATAACTCCGCAAGGCATTGCACAGGTTGAAGCCATTATTAATCCCGTCAGTGATATGTCGACCATCCAGTTAGAAGGTTTAAATCCTAACCGTGTTGACTTGTTAGCACCCGGTATTTCTATTCTTTCAACAATTATGGGCTCTCTCAATGTCGACCGTTTAGAACATAGTCGCACCGCTTTACGCGAAGGAATTTTAAGCGATATGTCTGGCCATCGCGTTAATTACCATCTCACTAATTAATTGGCTGTGCTAACTTCTTACAAAAATCAAAATAAATAATATAAAAAAGGCAGCCTAAGCTGCCTTTTTTGCATCAATGATTATAAAATTTTACCAACCGGTAATTTCTTTTAAACCATCACCAATTTGCGCCAAGCTACGAACCGTCTTAACACCAGCATCATTTAGTGCTGCAAATTTTTCGTCTGCTGTACCTTTACCACCAGAAATAATAGCGCCTGCATGTCCCATTCTTTTTCCAGGAGGCGCTGTCACACCAGCAATGTAAGAAACAACTGGCTTAGAGACATTTTCTTTAATAAATGCTGCAGCTTCTTCTTCTGCCGTTCCACCGATTTCACCAATCATGACAATGGCTTCTGTCTTAGGATCTTTTTCAAACATCTCTAAAATATCGATAAAGTTTGACCCAGGAATTGGATCACCGCCAATGCCAACACACGTTGATTGGCCAAATCCATAATCAGTGGTTTGTTTTACTGCTTCATAAGTTAATGTACCGGAACGAGAAACAATGCCTACTTTACCTGGCAAATGAATATGTCCAGGCATGATGCCGATTTTACATTCACCAGGAGTGATAACACCGGGGCAGTTTGGACCAATTAAACGGACACCTAACTCATCGCATCTTACTTTGCAGTCAAGCATGTCGAGAGTCGGAATTCCTTCAGTGATACACACAACCAACTTAACACCGCTGTTAGCCGCTTCTAAAATAGAATCTTTACAGAAAGGTGCTGGTACATAAATAACTGAAGCATCTGCTCCTGTTTCTGCAACCGCTTCTGCCATAGTATTGAATACAGGTAAGTTTAAATGTTTTTGTCCGCCTTTACCTGGGGTAACACCACCAACCATTTTTGTTCCGTACTCAATGGCTTGTTCTGAATGTGATGTGCCTTGTGAGCCAGTGAAACCCTGACAAAGCACCTTTGTGTTTTTATCAATCAAAATACTCATTGCTTTTCCTCTAAATATGTTAGGTGCGTTTAGCTGGCAGCTTTAACAGCTTGTTCAGCAGCGTCTGTTAGGCTTGTTGCCGCAATAATATTTAAACCGCTTTCAGCAAGTTTTTTCGCGCCTAGTTCAGCATTGTTTCCTTCCAAGCGGACGACTACTGGAATTTTCACACCCACTTCTTCGACCGCACCAATCACACCTTCAGCAATCAAATCGCAGCGTACGATGCCACCAAAAATATTAATTAATACTGCTTTAACATTTGAATCCGACAAAATAATTTTAAACGCTTCTACAACACGTTCTTTTGTAGCGCCGCCACCGACATCTAAAAAGTTAGCTGGCTTTCCACCGTGAAGTTTCACGATATCCATTGTACCCATTGCCAAACCAGCACCATTAACCATGCAGCCGATGTTTCCATCAAGTGCAACATAGTTTAATTCCCATGCAGCTGCATGGGCTTCACGCTCATCTTCTTGTGAAGGATCGTGCATCTCTTTTAGTTTTGGTTGGCGGTACATTGCATTTCCATCGATGTTAATTTTTCCATCGAGACAATGTAAATTTCCTTCGTCTGTAATCACAAGAGGATTGATTTCTAATAATGCCAAATCGTAATCTTGGAAAAGCTGTGCAAGACCTAAAAATATTTTTGTAAATTGCTTTACTTGCGCAGGATTTAACCCGAGTTTAAATGCAAGCTCACGGCCTTGGTAAGGTTGAGCACCCACTAAAGGATCTATGATTGCTTTTAGTATTTTTTCTGGCGTTTCTTCTGCCACTTTTTCAATTTCTACACCGCCTTCTGTCGACGCCATAAAAACGATTCGACGAGTTGAGCGATCAACAACAGCACCAAGATAAAGCTCTTGTGCAATGTCGGTACACGTTTCAACAAGAATTCGGCTAACAGGTTGACCGTCTTCATCTGTTTGATAAGTGACAAGATTTTTACCCAACCATTTTTCTGCAAATGCTTTGATGTCATCTTTTGTGCTGACAAGTTTTACACCGCCTGCTTTACCTCGTCCACCAGCGTGCACTTGCGCTTTTACTACCCATTTATCACCACCGATAGTATCCGCAGCCGCAACTGCCTCTTCAACAGTTTTTGCTGCAACGCCTTTTGAGACGGGTAGATCGTATTCACCAAACAATTGCTTGGCCTGATACTCGTGTAAATTCATGTCTTTGTTCCAGTGTTATAGGCTGATTATTTAACAGCTATCTCATCTTAATGTAGATCAAACGATCTACCCCTAAAACTGCTCTCTCTTTGATCATGCAAAATTTTACATCATCTTTTGTTTTACGCTTTTGACTTAAAGCTTATTAGATTTACTATTATTTCTTTCTGGGTCTACGATTACCGATATGAATGGCGTGACCATTAACGGCCAAAGCCGCTTCTTTGACTGTTTCTGATAACGTAGGATGACCAAACACTGTCATACCAATATCTTCTGCTGTCGCACCAAATTCCATCGCTATTGCCACTTGCTGAACCAAGTCTGCTGCACTAGGACCAACGATATGGCAGCCAAGCACACGATCTGTTTCTTCATGGGCAATCATTTTCACCAAACCGCCAGTATCATTAGCAGCCATCGCCCTACCGCTCGCCGCAAAAGGAAATGTTCCTACTTTATAGGGTTCGCCGTCCGATTTAATTTGCTCTTCTGTTTTTCCGACAGAGGCAACCTCCGGATGGGTGTAAATAACATTGGGGATGATGTCGTAATTCATCACTGTTTTTTGTCCAGCAATTCGTTCGGCAACCATGACGCCTTCTTCAGAACCCTTGTGAGCCAACATAGGGCCGCGAACAACATCGCCAACAGCCCAAACACCAGGCGCATTTGTTGAGCATAAGTCATTCACGTAAATGTAGCCGCGTTCATCAAGGTTCACACCACAATCGGGTGCTAACAAATCTTCAGTGTAAGGACGACGACCAACACAAACAATTAATTTATCAAAGGCTTCTGTTTGATCATTACCCTCTTTATCTGAGTAAGTGACGTGCGCTTTTTTTCCTTTGACCTCGGTACCTGTCACACGCGAGCCAAGACGAATATCTAAACCCTGTTTGGTTAGAATTTTTTGTGTTTCTTTGGCGATTTGTTTATCCATCATCGCCAAGAAATCATCTAAGGCTTCTATCAACACAACTTCTGAACCCACTCTTGCCCAAACACTACCGAGCTCAAGTCCAATCACTCCCGCTCCGATAATGCCAAGACGCTTGGGTGCTTTATCAAATTCTAAAGCGCCGGTTGAATCAACAATGATGTCATTATCAACTGGAGCAACTGGGATATTAACGGGAATAGAACCTGACGCAAGAATCACATTTTCCGCTTCTAGGATTTCTTCTTTTCCATCTGGGCTTTTAAATTCAACACGTCGACCCGACAATAGTTTCCCTGTTCCATAATAACTTGTCACACCATTCGCTTTAAATAATTGTGCAACACCGCCGGTTAATTGTTTAACGATGGCGTCTTTTCGAGTAATCATTGAAGGAACGTCAATTTTTATGCCTGTTGTACTAATACCATGAATATCAAAATCGTCTTTCGCTTCATGATATTTTTGAGAGCTATCCAACAAGGCTTTTGATGGAATACATCCAACATTCAAGCAGGTTCCACCATTCACACCTTTACCAGAAGCATTTTGCATTTTTTCAATACACGCCGTTTTCAACCCAAGCTGCGCGGCACGAATTGCTGCTACATAACCAGCAGGCCCAGAACCTATTACTATCACATCGTATTTGTCAGACATAAACTCTTCCCAATTATTCAACCAAGTTATTTTAAATGGATAACCTGATGTAAATGTTTAATTTTTCGCCGGTCGATATCCAAAAAGAAAAACGACAACGCTGAAATAGAAATTCGCCAAGCAGTTATCAAACTCCATCTAACTTTTAATAACACTTGGCGAAAAATATTAAATCTCTAATAAAATTCTTGCAGGATCTTCTAACAAATCTTTTATCGCAACGAGAAATTGGACAGCATCCTTTCCATCAATCAAACGATGATCGTAAGATAATGCTAAATACATCATCGGTAAGATTTTCACATCTCCATCGACAGCCATAGGACGCTCTTGGATTTTATGCATTCCCAAAATAGCGGTTTGAGGCGGATTGATAATCGGTGTAGACATTAACGAACCAAAGACACCGCCATTAGTAATGGTGAATGTTCCGCCCGTAATATCTTCTATCGATAACTTGCCATCACGACCACGCAATCCAAAATCACGAATTGTTGACTCTATATCAGCCAGCCCCATGTTTTCAGCATTCCGTAGAACAGGAACAACTAAACCTTTCTCTGTTGAAACTGCTACACCAATGTCTTGATAACCATGATAAACAACATCTTTATTATCGATTGAGGCATTTACAACGGGGTAACGCTTCAGTGCTTCAACGGCCGCTTTTACAAAGAAGCCCATAAATCCTAAACGTGTTCCGTTATGAGTTTTTTCGAATTGCTCTTTATATTTTGCTCGAAGCTCCATGACGGGTGCCATGTTTACCTCATTGAAAGTTGTGAGCATTGCCGAGTTTTGACTTGCTTCCAACAACCTTTCTGCGATTCGATTACGTAAACGCGTCATAGGTACGCGTTTTTCAACTCGCTCACCCGCCGGTAATTCAACAGCGTCCGATGGAGATGATTTAGAAGGCGCAGGATCCTTTGATGCCGCAGGCGCTGTTGGTGCTTTAGGAGCTGCTGGAGAAGCTATTGCAGCAACAATATCTTCTTTGGTAATTCGGCCATCTTTACCTGTACCAGATACAGAAGCTAAATCAATGCTATTTTCTTCTGCTAATTTTTTAGCGGAAGGGCTCGCGATAATGTCAGAATTAGCTGATGAAGTTTTAGTCGCTTCGGTATCTGGAGTTTGAGCGGCAGGTTTTGCTCCGCCAGCACCTTCAGTAATGACAGCAATTAGTTCATTACTTAATACTGTTGCGCCCTCTTCTTTCATGACTTCGGACAGCGTTCCATTTGCAGGAGCAACCACTTCGAGGACGACCTTATCGGTTTCAATATCAACAATAAGCTCATCTCGAGATACAGCTTCACCTGGTTTTTTGTACCATGTTGCTATATTGCCATCTTGAACCGATTCTGGAAAAGTTGGCGCTTTAATTTCAATAGTCATTCGGTTTTAATCCTATCGCTTTCTGTAAGTTCACTTACTGTTATTTGAAAATTTAATTTTTGTGCCTAAGCTATTTAATTTCTTAAAACAAAAACTATTCGCCTAAAGCTTCTTTCACAAATTTTGCCTGTTGCTCCAAATGTGTCGACATATATCCACCCGCTGGTGCAGCTGCAGCATCACGCCCCGTATAATTTAAATAAAGATTCGGGTTGTGGTCGTAAATAACTCGGCGCATATGATGTTGACTACTGTACCAAGCACCTTGGTTCATTGGTTCTTCTTGACACCACGTAATCTCTTTCATGTTTTTGTAACTGCTTAATGCCGCTTTGAGTTCTTTTTCTGGAAAGGGATACAATTGTTCTAAACGAATAATGGCAACATGATTTTTTTCAGATTCCATTCTCGCCTCAAGCAGGTGGTAATAAACTTTACCACTACAAATCACTACGCGAGTGACCTCATCAGCTTCAACGGTATCATCAACAAGAACATCATGAAATTTGCCTTCTGCTAAATCTTCCAAAGAGGAGACAGCAAGTTTATGCCGAAGAATCCACTTAGGACTCATAATAACTAAAGGTCTACGCATTGGGCGTAGCATTTGTCGTCTCAACAAATGGAAGATTTGCGCAGGTGTTGTTGGAATGCACACTTGAATATTATGTTCAGCACATAGCTGCAAAAATCTTTCTAACCGAGCCGATGAATGTTCAGGCCCTTGCCCTTCGTAACCATGAGGTAACAGCATCGTTAAGCCGCACAAACGACCCCACTTATGTTCACCACTCGTTATAAACTGATCGATAACAACTTGAGCACCGTTCGCAAAATCTCCAAACTGCGCTTCCCAAATCACTAACGTATTCGGTGAAGTCGATGCATAACCATACTCGAAAGCAAGAACAGCTTCTTCTGACAAGAGTGAATCATAAATATCAAAATCAGGTTGGCCTTCAAACATCGTCGACAACGGATAATACGTTGAACCATCTTTGAGGCTATTGATAACAGCGTGCCGATGAGAGAAAGTTCCGCGCCGAACATCTTGTCCCGTTATACGAACTCGACAATTTTGTTTTAACAAGGTCGCATAAGCTAATGACTCAGCCATTCCCCAATTAATGGGTAATGCACCACCAACCATTTTTCTGCGATCTTCATAAATTTTTGATACTTGTCGCTGCACTTTGATGCCATCAGGAATATCACAAATATTGTGTCCTAAATCTTGCAGCTCTTTGATAGGGAAAGTCGTGTCATGTGGTGCTGTCCAATCATGGCCAATATACGGAGCCCAATCAACAAACAGCGAGCTATCAGGTTCACTGACTAAGCCATGAACTACGCGATCACTTCTATCTAATGCCGCACGATATTCGTCTGTCATTGTATCAGCGCCTTCTTGTGTGACAGTTCCGTCGGCAACTAATTTTTCCGCGTAAATAGTTCGCGTTGTTTTTTGTTTTCGAATGGCTTCATACATTAATGGCTGAGTTGACGAGGGCTCATCAGTTTCGTTATGGCCTCGACGGCGATAACAAACCAGATCAATCACAACATCTTTTTTAAACTCGTTTCTATAATCCATCGCTAGCTGAGTAACAAACAAAACTGCTTCTGGATCATCGCCATTCACATGGAAAACAGGTGCACCCACCATCTTACTGACATCGGTGCAATATTCTGTAGAACGCGCATCATCACGTCGGCTTGTTGTAAAACCCACTTGGTTATTGATAACTACGTGAATAGTTCCACCCGTATAATATGCGCGAGTTTGCGACATTTGGAATGTTTCAAGGACTACGCCCTGCCCTGCAAAAGCGGCATCACCGTGCACTACAATAGGAACAACTCGATTACCTAAAGGATCATCTCGACGATCTTGTCTTGCACGAACAGAACCCTCAACCACTGGAGAAACAATCTCTAAGTGACTTGGGTTAAACGCCATGGCTAGATGAACTTCACCACCGGGAGTCATCACATTAGATGAAAAACCTTGATGATATTTCACATCTCCCGATGTACCGATAAAGCGTTTACCCTCAAACTCGTCAAAAAGTTCAGCTGGGTTCTTTCCTAAAATATTGACCAATGTATTTAGGCGACCTCGATGAGCCATACCTAATACAATTTCTTTTGCACCGTAATACCCTGCTCGATTGATCAACGAATCTAAGAGAGGAATTAAACTCTCGCCACCTTCTAAACCAAAACGTTTTGTTCCTGGATATTTACTATCAAGATGACGCTCAAGGCCTTCTGCCGCCGTTAACCGTTCTAACAAATTGAGTTTTATATCATCGCCAAAAGCGGGATGGGAACGAACGCTCTCTAATCTCTGCTGCAACCACTGCTTTTCTGCAAAGTTAGTGATGTGCATAATTTCTGGGCCAACAGAGCCACAATAGGTTTGCTCAAGCGTATCGATAATTTCACCGAGCGTAGCTTCGTCTTTGCCGATGAATAAATTACCCGTCTGAAAAACGGTATCCAAATCGGCCGGAGTTAAGCCATGAAAACCTAAGTCCAAATCTGGAACGCTTTCTCTTTCCATTAAACCAAGCGGATCGAGAGATGCCTTTTGATGGCCACGAAAACGATAGGAGCTTATTGCCTGAACAACTTTGACCTGTTTACGTTCGTGCTCGATATTCGCGCCGCCAGAACCTGGGGCCGCAATGGGCCGAGCTCGACGCTTGCCAAGTAATTCGAAATGTTCACGGACAACTGAATGAGGAGTGTCTTGAGTGACGACTCCTTGAATTCGAGGAAGTTTGTCGAAATAGCCGCGCCACTCTTCTGGCACACTATTGGGGTTGTGTAGGTATTCTTCATAGAGTTCTTCAACATACGCAGCATTACCCCCAGATAGCTGAGAGGTGCTCCATAGTAACTCCATGATGCTTTCTTTTGCGTCGCCTTGCATTTATTGCCCACCTTCTGTTGGGGCACTGATCTAACTAACAACTAGCTAAACCAAGATTCCGGATAAGAATCTCTACCCCCGATCTCGCGTAAAATATGATTAAGCCAAACAGTGCTTGCTATTAGTATAGTAGTAGATACAAAAACTGCTTGAAGCTGGTTTTTATCGTTGGAAACGGGGCCGATACGAAAAAAAACAGCCTCCTAGGCTAACGAGTTACTCTCTAAATTTTGCCTTTTGAGCGTGTGAAACTGTGTAAATGTTTAACCAAATTTCTTAATAAAAAATCATTGGCAGATTAATACTTATCGCCTTTAAACAACAATAATTAAGTCGCTTGCTGCAATAACATATTGCGGATGTGCCCAATCGCTTTTGTTGGATTCAAGCCTTTAGGACAAACAGCAACACAAGCTTGAATACCATGGCAGCGGAAAACGCTGAACGGATCGTCCAAGTCAGCTAAACGTTTGGCATCGGCCGTATCTCGACTATCCGCTAAAAAGCGATAAGCCTGTAAGAGCCCCGCTGGCCCAATAAATTTATCAGGGTTCCACCAAAAAGATGGGCAACTTGTTGAGCAACAAGCACACAAAATACACTCGTAAAGCCCATCTAATTTTTCACGCTCTTCTGGTGTTTGAAGACGTTCGATGGCGGGAGCCGGAGAGTTATTCTGCAAGTACGGTTGAACTTTTTCGTACTGCGCATAAAACTGGCCCATATCAACGATCAAATCTCGAATGACCGGTAAGCCCGGTAACGGACGCAATACTAATTTATTGCCTTTCACGCATTCTGAAAGAGGAGTTACGCAAGCCAATCCATTCTTACCGTTAATATTCATTCCATCTGAGCCGCAAACGCCTTCACGACAAGATCGTCTGTAGGTGAGAGCCGAGTCTTGCTCTTTCAATAATTCCAAGACATCAAGAACCATGATGTCTTTGCCACCCGTGTCAACTTCGTAAGTCTTCATCGACGGTTTTTGATCCGTCTCAGGGTTGTATCGATAAATTTCTACTTTCAACATAATTGGCAGACCCCGTTAATATGTACGCGCTTTCGGTGCAAAAGCTTCCATGGTTTTTGGCTCAAAGTTAACGCCACGTTTGGACACTTTTTTATCACCAGGGAAATATACCGAATGGCATAACCAGTTCTCATCATCTCGATCTTGGAAGTCTTCACGAGCATGAGCACCGCGAGACTCTTTCCTCTCTTCTGCAGCAATCGCTGTTGCTTCAGCAACTTCAAGAAGATTTTGTAATTCCAGTGCTTCAATACGCGCGGTATTAAACGCATTACTTTTGTCTTCAAGGCCAACATTAGCGATACGCTCACGAAGTACAGCAAGCTTCTCAATACCTTCTTGCATGAACTCGCCTTTACGGAAGACACCAAAATGGTTTTGCATGGTGGTTTGTAATTCTTTTCTCAGTACAGAAGCATTTTCACCTGTCGTTGAATTGTTTAGTCGATTCAAACGAGACATAGCCGCTTCGATATCTGATTCAGATGCTTCACGGTGCTCGATCCCTTCACGAAGTGCTTTTTCAATAAATAAACCTGAGGCTCTACCGAAGACAACTAAATCGAGCAAGGAATTACCGCCAAGGCGATTTGCGCCGTGAACCGAAACGCAAGCTACTTCCCCGCAAGCATAAAAACCATCAACTACTTGGTCATTGCCTTGCGCGTCCTGAGTCAAAGCTTGCCCATCAACATTTGTTGGAATTCCACCCATCATATAATGACAAGTAGGAACAACAGGAATAGGCTCTTTGATCGGATCGGCATGAGCAAATGTTCGACTCAATTCTAGAATCCCAGGAAGTTTTGCATTCAAAGTGTCAGCACCTAGATGATCTAATTTTAAGAAAACATGATCACCTTCTGGTCCGCATCCGCGCCCTTCTAAAATTTCTAAAACCATCGAGCGAGCCACGACATCCCGACCCGCTAAATCTTTTGCGTTCGGCGCATAACGCTCCATGAAACGCTCGCCATCTTTATTAATGAGGTATCCACCTTCACCACGACAACCTTCTGTCACAAGTGTACCAGCGCCTGCAATACCGGTCGGATGAAATTGCCACATTTCAATATCTTGCACGGGGAATCCCGCACGTAGCGACATACCAACGCCATCGCCTGTGTTGATGTGCGCATTCGTTGTTGAAGCATAAATTCGACCAGCACCACCCGTAGCGAATACAGTTGCTTTAGACTTAATGAAAACAGTTTCACCGTCTTCCATGTTGATCGCAATGACACCAACAACAGCACCGTCTTGGTTTTTAACAATATCAACCGCAAACCATTCATTAAGAAAGACTGTATTGTTGCGCATATTACCTTGATACAACGTATGCAATAACGCATGGCCAGTTCTATCCGCAGCGGCGCAAGTCCGTGCAGCTTGACCACCTTTACCATAATCTTTTGACTGCCCACCAAAAGGTCGCTGATAGATTCGTCCTTTTTCTGTTCGGGAAAAAGGCAGCCCCATATGCTCTAATTCGAAAACGGCCTCTGGGCCTACCGAACACATGTATTCAATGGCATCTTGATCACCGATATAATCAGACCCTTTAACAGTATCGTACATATGCCAACGCCAATCATCATTCGGATCATCACTCGCGATAGCGCAAGTAATGCCGCCCTGTGCAGACACAGTGTGCGACCGAGTCGGGAAGACTTTAGTAATAACCGCTGTCTTGAATCCAGATTGAGCCAACTGCAAAGCAGCGCGCATACCCGCGCCACCGCCACCAATAACTATTCCATCAAAAGAAATCGTACGCATATTCGACATTAGGCTACATTCCCCACAGTATTTCGATGCCCCAAACTGTGTAAGCTACAGTCAAAGCAATGATGATCAATTGTATTGTCACGCGAACAAACGTTGCCTTCCCACCCATAGTCATTGGTGTGATGTAGTCAGTCAATACTGCCCACATCCCAATCCATGCATGTGCTCCTAACGACAACAATGTGATCAAACTAAAGAGACGCATCCAAAAATGTTGGAATAATTCATGCCATACCGAATACGTTAACTCCGGCTGCATTAAAATGAAGCCAACAATAAAAAAAGTGTATGCCGCTAAAACTGCAGCACTGACTCGCTGTACAAGCCAATCATAGAGGCCACTTCGCCCCAAATTTGTTACGGCCGTTACCATACCCATAACCCCGCTAGAATAATTAGTACAACAGCTAAGAAAATAGCAATTTGAGCTCCGCGTTTGCCCCCCTCTAGTGTCTCACCAACACCAAAGTCCATAATTAAATGACGCAAGCCAGCTATTAGGTGGTACGCAAGCGCTGCAAGCGTAGACCATAAAATAAATTGGCAAATCGGATTAGTTAGTTGGTTTTTAAGCTCTAGAAAACTCTCTTCAGACTGCAAGCTTGCTTGCAAGCCCCACAGCAAGACAGCAATTCCGGCAAACAAGATGACACCGGATATACGATGAGTAATGGAAACAAGAGCGGTAAGTGGAAAACTAACAGTTGTGAGATCTAAATTAACCGGTCGTTTATCATTCACGATTTTAGATTACCTTTTGATAGTGTTGGCTGAGCCAAGCGAGTTCAAGCGCCCGTAAAATTTGAATGATTAATCATGAAAGCTGTTCATTCAAGAGCATTCAATAAGATACACCCAATGAGAACAATGAACACCTTACACATTTAATAGACCCAATTTTTTCTATGAAAAAATCGACATCCACTAGTTATGAGCGTAGACGAATTCAAAACGAGGCTGAAAAAATACTTCACCATGACCCCGTTGAAGAACGCGCGAGATTATAGAGAGAGCCGCATAAAATTACAAATGAAACAGACGATGACCTCGACGTCATATACGTCCGTATCTTATTCTAATCAAAGCAGTTTCTCAAAATCGAACTCGTAGAAGAATGCCGAAATGTCTCATAACTTTCTTCAATGGCGACAAGCTGGTGAAAAACTAAACGATACATGACCTAGAGTAGTGCAAAGACGCGGGTTATTCAAAAAACTCGACTATACTCAGTTCAATTGAATTGACAATCTTGCTGGTAAGCTTATAGTTGTCGACCGCAATTTCCTCCGCAGTGCAGATAATCGCACCGCCACCTAAGTCCATCTAGCTTCCTAAAAGCAGACAAAACAGAGATAAACAGGAGTCGTGAATGACCGATAAAATGGCCAAACTTACAATAGATGGCGCAGAGCCGATTGATTTACCCGTATTATCAGGCTCTACAGGGCCAGATGTTGTTGATGTTCGAGGCCTCACGCCAAAAGGGTACTTCACCTATGATCCCGGGTTTGTCTCAACTGCCGCTTGTGAATCCAAAATCACTTTCATTGATGGCAACAAAGGCGTACTTCTTCACAGGGGTTACCCAATCGACCAACTGGCTGATCATTCAGATTACTTGGAAACATGCTACCTACTTATCCACGGTGAATTGCCTACAGCAGCACAGAAAGCCGAGTTCGTTGATATTATTACTCATCACACAATGGTTCATGAAGGTATAGCAAATTTCTTTAAAGGTTTTAAACGCAGCGCTCATCCAATGGCCATTATGTGCGGTGTTGTCGGTGCACTTTCCGCTTTCTACCACGACTCTCTTGATATTCACGACGAACAACACCGATTAATTTCAGCACACAGACTCATCGCTAAAATGCCAACACTCGCGGCTATGTGCTACAAACACCATATCGGACAGCCTTTCCTTTACCCCATCAACTCTCTTAGCTACAGCGAAAACTTCTTACACATGATGTTTGGAACGCCTTGCGATCCACCTAATGTCAGCCCTGTTCTTGCTCGCGCTATGGATAAGATATTTTTATTACATGCTGACCACGAACAAAACGCATCAACATCCACCGTTCGCTTAGCTGGCTCTTCTGGCGCCAACCCATTTGCTTGTATTGCTTCAGGTATTGCTGCACTTTGGGGGCCTGCTCATGGTGGAGCAAACGAAGCCGTTCTTTCTATGCTTAATGAAATCGGTGATGTCAGCAATATCGACAAGTATGTTGCAAAAGCGAAAGACAAAAGTGATCCATTCCGATTAATGGGCTTTGGGCATCGAGTTTATAAAAACTTTGACCCTCGTGCGAAAGTGATGAAAGAAACGTGCGATGAAGTACTTACGGAATTAGGTATAACTGATGATCCTTTGTTACCTATCGCTAAACGTCTTGAAGAAATTGCCTTGTCTGACCCTTACTTTGTAGAGAAAAAACTTTATCCTAACGTCGATTTTTATTCTGGTATTATTATGAAAGCGATTGGCATCCCAACAGATATGTTCACCGTTATTTTTGCGACGGCCAGAACAGTTGGCTGGATTGCGCATTGGCACGAAATGCTAAGCAGTCCTCTGAAAATCGGACGCCCACGCCAACTCTATACCGGCAGCACTAAACGTGACTACCAACCGGAAAACAAAAGATAACTAACATAAAAACATAAAAAAGGCCGCTTAACGCGGCCTTTTTTATGTTTAATCTTTCGCTTCTATCTTTCGCTTCTATTTTTTCGTTTCAAATCTTTCATTTTTAGTTTTTCACTTCTAATCTGTTCACTTTTAAGCGCTTTTGATGCAGTTTCAAATTGATTGAATACGCTTTAGCTTACTCGAGTGATTGCTGAATGTAGTCGCACATCATTTTAACGCCATCCAAAATCCTCAATGTATGACGCTGAATAATATCTGGAGGAATATGATAAACGCGAGAAAACTCTACAGCTGGCAAAGCCTGCCATGTATCCCAATCTTCTAACCATAGTGGCCTATTTTCATCAGTACCACTCGCAATAATAATGTCTGGGCTTTTGCTTAATACAGATTCAATATTGACTTTAGGAGCAATTGATTGCACTTCCGAAAAAATATTTTTACCCCCGCAATGCGATATCGCATCGCTTATCACATGCTTTCCATTGACTGTTTGAATCGGACTCCCCCATAATTGATAAAAAACACTGGGTTGTTTTTCAGAACCCAAACGTTTCAACTGAGTAAGCTCCCGAGAAAAATCATTGGCAGCCACCTCCCCCACCTTTTCAGTCCCCGCCAAAATGGCTAAATTACGTATCGAATTCGCAATACTATCCAATGTTGACGGTTCATCAACATAGACCGTTAAATCTAACTCCTCCAATTTATTGATCAATTTAAGGCCACCTCCAGAACCCCAAACGACAACGAGATCAGGGGTTAATGCCAAAATTTTTTCAATACTGATAGTATCAAAACGTCCTACTTGTTGAATGTTTTTTGCCTCACGAGGGAAATCACTAAATTCAACGGCCGCTATTATTTTTTTGCCTGCACCAGCAGAAAATAAATTTTCAACAATGTGCGGAGATAATGCGATTATTTTTTCTGCGGGACGCGCTAATACAACTTCTCTTCCTACGTCATCTGTTACCACTATCTCAGCCGAAACTGCACAGCTAAACAGAAAAAACAAACAACAAAAATGCAGCACGAAGTTTTTAATTGTCATCATTAAAAGGCCACCAACTTGCCACCACTAGGGTGAGAAATTACCGATACTGAAACGTCAAACAAATCAGACATCAACTCAGCACTAATAATATTTTTTCCTCCCTCCGCAATAACACGCCCTTTTTTCATAGCAATAAAAGAATCGGTATATTTTAGACTAAGATTTATATCGTGAGATACAACAATAATTGCAACGCCACAACTAGAAAGGTATTTAATCGCATCAGAAAAACAATCTTGATAATTTAAATCTAATGAAGCGGTAGGTTCATCCAGCAAAAGAATTTTTTGAGGCAATCGAGAAACTGTTGCATTGTCGGTTGTACACTCGTAAGAGGAAAAACAATCATCCCAAATCTGTGCAAAAACTCTAGACAATTGTACTCGCTGTTTTTCACCACCCGACAAACGCGTGTATTGTTTTTTTGCGAGATGATCAACCTTCAAACGGGCCATCGTTTCAGTGACTATTTCCCCATTATTTTTTTCATCATCACCGTGAGGAATACGCCCAAGTTCAACAACTTCTTTTACCGTAAATGGAAACTGTAGCTCTGATTTCTGAGGCAAAACAGCAACATGCTGTGCACGATCAGATAATGACATATCGGATAAACCGAGCCCATGACACAACTCTATCTTCCCTTTCGATTCATACCGAAAAAAATCGCCAGCTATCGCCTTCATCAAACTACTTTTACCGGCTCCATTTGGCCCGATAAGTGTTGTTATATTTTCAAACTTCGCTGAACAATGAATATTTTCAAGGAGCGCTGCGCCATCAAACGACAATGAATATCCTTCAACACTGACAGCAGTCTTATCTGATTTAGCGTCTAAAATTTGCATACTGAATCAATTAAACCTAAAAGCAGATTGTCGAGTTAACAAATAAATAAAGAATGGAGCTCCGATAATAGCAGTCACCAAGCCAACAGGAAGTTCAGCAGGCATGATGATTAATCTCGCCACCAAGTCCGCCACAACTAACAAAATAGCACCCGCGAAAGCTGACAATATCATGAGTTTTTTGTGCTCAGGACCCACTAACAATCGCATCATATGCGGCACAACCAAACCAACAAACGAGATAGAACCAGCCATTGCTACCGACACACCGACAGCAGCAGCAGACAAACAAATTAAATGCCTTTTAACTCTTTCAACATCAACGCCTAAGTATCTCGCTTGAGACTCACCCAATAAAAAAGCATTCAATGACGTAGCATATTTG
This sequence comes from Cellvibrionaceae bacterium, assembly GCA_050633885.1. Classification (GTDB taxonomy): domain Bacteria; phylum Pseudomonadota; class Gammaproteobacteria; order Pseudomonadales; family Cellvibrionaceae; genus JAWSVE01. Next base: position 24,155 of record JBOEHK010000014.1, on the reverse strand, counting down.
GGAAACATAAAAAAACATACAATAAAAACAACAAAGATAACTATCACTCGAGACCAGCTTGCGCCATCCAGCCCGCCCATCTTCCACAAACTGATTTGTCGTAGTAAATTATTATCAACAATATACTCCAACAAACTCGTGAGACTACTAGCCATAGCGGTGATAGCAATGCCTGCCAATAACATAGTGGCAACCGATGTCGATTCTGCGGAATTCAAAGAGTTAAATTGCGCACCGGAGCGATTCGCCAAGCGGTATACAATCCATACTGATATCACACCACCCAAAAATGCACCTAGAGAAACCAACCACAATCCCAGAGAGCCCATCAAAAGCCCCCCAGAAAAAGCAATGACCACACTTCCACCAGCAGAAGCGCCAGCAGTAACACCAATTAAGCTAGGATCAGCCAATGGATTGCGAAACAAGCCTTGCATGGCAACACCACTAACAGACAATAAAGCGCCGACAAATGCGGCGAGCAAAACACGCGGCAAGCGAATAAGCGTCAGAATAGATTCTGATTGAGTTCTAATATTTGTATTAAATATACCCGTCAACAGATCGCGGACTTCCAGAGATACTGAACCAAACCACAACGACAAAATAAAGAAAATTGAAAATAGAAATACACAACCAAGCAGCGTATTTTGAAATGAGAGTCGACTTAGCGAATTAACTTTCATTTTTAGATAAGCATACATTAAATAATAAAAACGGCTTCAAAAGTCGACACCGCGCCTCGCTTGAATGCCCGAATTAAAAGCATGCTTGATATCTTTTACCTCAGATACAGTATCCATAATATCTCTTAGAGCAGAACCACCGCCTCTGCCCGTTACAACAACACTCTGGCCTTTGGGTCGTTGCTTAATAGCATTAATAATTTTACTCTCTTTTAGATACTTATACGCTAGCATATAAGTTAACTCATCTAAAATAACGAGGTCGACTTTTGGATCACATAACATTTTTTTTGCAACATCCCATGTTTTAATGGCTGCTGCAATATCACTTTCGCGGTCTTGAGTATCCCAAGTAAAACCCGTACCCATTTGATAAAATTCAACTTGAGAGCATTTTTCTTTTAGATAAATTTCTTCACCCGATAACTGGACGCCTTTTATAAACTGAACAACACCGACAGTTTGCCCATAACCCAGAGCCCGCATCACCATGCCAAATGCAGAAGATGTTTTACCTTTGCCGTTGCCCGTTAACAAGACTGCCACGCCTTTCTCTATTGACGCAGCAGCAATGTTTGAATCCACCTTGTCTTTTTGCTTTTCCATTGCTCGATTATGCTTTTCATTTTTTTTATTCATACAGTCCTCGAACAACTTTAACGACCAAACTTAAGCCGCTAAATTTAAGCTATTATTTAAACAGTGTTAAAATTAAGCCGCATTAAAAAACATCGGCAAAATCAGCGATTAAAATGATATTTCACACCAAGATAACCCGATCGTCCCATCGTGTTATACCCAGGTACTTCCACATAATCATTATCAAAAACATTTTCTATTCTACAATAAATATCAAGCCCGTCGATGATATATAAATGAGCGCTGGTATTAGCAACTCGATAACTATCAACAGAAACGCCACCTATATCATCAAAGCGTCCCGAATAACGCCAACTCGCATTGAATAACAATTTCTCGCCAAATAACCTAGCGCTTAGCTGCACATTAGCCATTGTTTTAGGCCGGCGAATTCGCAATGAGCCATCTGCTTGCTCTGCAATATTACGTGTGTAATTTGTATTGAGGGTAACAGACTGTGTGATTGGTAATTCAATGACCGCCTCAATACCTTTTGAACGACTTGATCCATCATCTTGTAAGTAGCCACTGAAACTTACGTTATCATAATAAATTTTATCTTCTGTTTTTTGATCAAAATACACAACATCAACATGTAAACCTTGGTTAAAAAATATTTCTATCCCTGCATCATAGCCCTCGCTTGTCTCTTCTTTTAATGGTTTATCTGTGGCAGGTGATGAAGCGAAAGGACCATTGTTCGATGCAATTTCGTACAAACTCGGCGCCCTAAAACCAGAACTAGCACTACTTTTCAGTTTTAAATCAAAATCATCAAATGACAACACTTTGGCGGCGGTTAATCGGTAACTGGTGAACTCGCCTACTGAATCGTTATCATCTCGACGAACACCCAAATTAACATAAAGCTGTTCGAAAAATTCCGCTTGAAATTCAGCTAAATATCCGATTTGATTGCGCTCTTTAGGCAGATCAAAAGTGCTTTCAAAATGCTCTTCTTTATAGTCAGCGCCAAACAATATCGCCAAAGATTTTGCTATTTCCAAATTGGCAATATATGAAATCTTATTGACCTCACTGGTGTAATCAAAGCTTGGCAAGCCATCAGAAAAATTTTCTCTGACAACATCATTTTGCTGAAAAGAAAGCTCCTGAGAGAAATTTTTATTTTCATAATCAACACCAATCAATTTATTAAATTGGTCATAGTGATTAGCGCAATCATTACTTACATTAAAACAATTGTCATATTGATTTTCTCCAGACGTTTTTCTAAGAACTGCTTTGAGCAACCAGTTATCTTCTGGTCGAATGGTTAAACGCGCATGATAACTAGAATTATCATACCCATCTTCATCCGCAGGATTAAGATCGAATGACGAAGCGTTAAAGCCATCCGTTTTATAATCTGCTGCCGATAAATAAAAATCCGTAGACTTATTAGCAACACCTATTTGACCGGATAATTGTTGCGTTCCGTAACGACCTGCTTCTCCACCGACACTTCCGGAAAAACCATCATTGAGCTGAACGGTGGAAATATCAATAACACCACCGGCATCTGCACCATAGATCATGCCTTGTGGCCCACGCAACACTTCTACACGCCCTATACCATTCGACATCACCTGATCTATCTGCACAGACGTCTGCGGTGTAGATACATCAGAAACATTCATGCCATCAATCAAAACTAAAGTTCGATAACCTTCTTCACCCCGTATTCTTAATGTCGTTGATTTACCTGCACCACCACTATTAGAAACATTGACCGCAGGTAATGTTCGCAGCACATCAGCAAGAGAATTAGAACCTGTCAAAGCAATATCGGCTTCGGTCAATACAGATATAGAGGTACCGACTTCACGAAGAGGCTGCTCTATTTTTGAGGAAACAATAACGATCTCTTCGATTTTACTCGATTTTTTTTCTTCTGCCTGCACACAGGAAGAACCCAAAAATGTAAGAGCCGGAAACAAAATAGCACTTAAAAGTACAGAGACAGGATGTTTAAAATAATTTTTCATAAAACCTCGAAAGTCAGTAAGACTTTTCTAACAAACACCTCAATCAAGAGGCCAGACAATCAAGGGAGGACAAGGACAAACCCGAGTGGGCTTTAAAATCGACTCGTAATAATTTGCTGACTGGATACTAAAAACATCCATTAAAAAATGAGTTGAAAAACATCACTTTAAAAAGCAAAAAATATTAGAAACAAAAGAAGAAATGCCCTAGATGGTAGCCCTCCGCTCCATCAGTTAACATTGAACAAGGCAGGTATCGGGCTTGTCATTTACGAATTCTTTATAGAAAACAATAAACACTTACCGTTGCGGGGGCAGCGTTGGAATTTAACCAACTTCCCATTTAACCAATTCAGCCAAGAAGATAAATTCCAGCAATTGGCACCTTTTTCAAGTGCGCGCAATGTAGAACGCTTACTCCTTATTGTCAAGTTGGCACTATAAAATTTCTGTTATTAATAGCTTATAAATCGGCCATAAAAAAAGAGAAGCTATGCTTCTCTTTTTTTATGGCAAGAAACCAAAAACGCAGTGTAAATTACACACTTTCACCATGTTTTTGATCTTCTGTGCGCTTATACTCTTCTTCTTGAAGAATTCGCCACATGACTTTTCCACTACCTGACTTTGGTAATGTATCCACAAACTCAACAAGTTTTGGTGTTTTATAAGCGGCCATATTTTCTTTAGACCAACTAATAATATCCTCTTCCGTTACCTTACCTTTTGATTTTTCCATCAAAACAATCACAGCTTTAACCGTTTCACCACGGTAAGGATCTTTACTACCTATAATGCAGGCTTCTTGCACATCGGGGTGATGATACAGTAACGCTTCCACTTCAGCTGGCCATACTTTAAAACCAGATGCATTGATCATTCGTTTCAAGCGATCCGTTATAAAAAAGTAACCCTCTTCGTCCATTCTACCAAGATCACCCGTGCGGAAAAATTGTCGGCCATCAAATTCAATAAAGGCCTCTTCTGTGGCTTTTTCATTTCTCCAGTAACCTTTCATCACCTGAGGACCACAAACAATAATCTCACCAACTTCACCCTGAGGAACCTCTTTTAAAGTAGTCGGATCAATAATTGCGGCATCTGTGCCAAATGTCGGCAAACCTAAACATTGGCGTTTTGGTCGATACATTGGGTTTGAATGTGTTGGCGCAATGGTTTCTGATAAACCATAACCCTCTAGAAAATCTAAACCAAATGTATCACGTACTTTTTTAGCGACCGCTTCTGGCATTGCAGCGCCACCGCCACCAATATAACGCAATGAAGTGAGATCAAATTTGTCGATATTCGGACTACCAAATAAATCAATAATCATTGTTGGAATTGCTGTCCAATGAGAGATTTTATATCGTGACACATAACTACCGGCCACCTCACGATCCCATCGCGGTAACATGACAACTGTACTACCCGCATAAATTGTTGCATTCATACCGTATTGCATACCAGTAACATGAAAGAGCGGCAAAACAGATAACGAAACTGCATCTGCCGTTAAACCACTTGAATTAGCACCCGCTAGAATAGTGTGCATAACGGTTTGGTGCGTGTGCATACAGCCTTTAGGAAAACCGGTTGTTCCTGATGTATAAGGCATTACAGCAAGATCTTCTGGTTTTGCCGTATGCGGGCCTACTTTATGACCCGCATTTAAAGCATCACTCCAACGAACAGCACCCTCGGGAACATCATAAGTTTCTGTCAACAAGGGCTGCATAACGGGAGGTGGAGCATCTTCTGGATGAGGGTATTCTTTAGGAAGTGAATCAGCATAATTTCCAACTAGAATATGTTTAAGCTGTTTTTCTTTTGGCAAATTATCACTGGCATTTTTAGCGTAAGTTGAAAGCTCAGAAGCAACAATAGCCACGGCTGCATCTGTGTCTGTAATGTAGTGTTGGAATTCCTCTTCGCGATTCATTGGATTCACAGGAATCACAACAGCATCTGCTCGAAGAATGGCGTAATAAGTAATCACGAATTGAGGGCTGTTTTGAAGATAAAGTAATACTCTATCGCCTTTCTTAACGCCCGCCACTTTTTGCAACCAGCCGGCTAATTTCTCGACATCACTGTGTAACTCGGCATAGCTAATATCGTTACCAAAAAATTTTATCGCTGTTCGATCGGGGTAGCGACGGTGAGTAATATCTAAGTTTTCCCAAATAGTAACCTGGGGAAGCGCTGCTTCTCGCGCTAAGTTTTTTGGCCAAAAATCTAAATAACGTTTATCCACCGTATCTTTTCTCCATCGGCTGCTGGGCTATAATTAAATGGTATATAGCCATAATGATTTCAGTTACATCAAAGCCAGATCATCCTCTCAATTTCAGCATGTAATCACATCTGATGAATAGATATTTAATGTTGACATTGGGTTTCTGAGCTTTTCTGAATTCTTACTTTTTATTGTTTGAGATTATTGTATCTAGCTTACTTCTCTTCGCACTTAATAGCTTATTATTTACTAATACTTAATTTGCCAGCACTTTTGCTAACACCTGATCGCCAACATTCGCTTTATTGTCAAAACATACCTCTGAAAAAAGATGTCTTAAACTTCATAATTATGGGATTTTCGCTAGGCGGCGCATTTTACCCTGAAATAGGTTCCTAACTAAAGGTGTCAGCGCTTAAGATTGGGTAAAGACTGATCAAGAAGGCATGATATTTTAGCAATTGAAAGCAGCAACACTCGAGTTCCGGTGAGATTAATCTGAAATTAGCCCAATGATTAGAAAGCCGACGCTTAAACTCAGGAACATTTGGTCAATAATCGTGTCACAACCGCCCAGAGACGCTTGAGATGTAGCTTGGATATGGCCAAAAAAGCTAAATACGCCCTATCATGACGATTTCTGACTAATAATATACAAACCAAAAGGAAGAACACATGAGCAAACCTACAACAGCACTTCAAATCTCAAAAAAACTGGCATTAAGCGCTGCCATCATTTCGACTGGATTCATATCAATAAACGCTCACACAGCCGGCCTAGACTCACTAGCGACCAAGGCAATCGACAGTCCATCTCGCTCCGCAGAAGATAAAGCACGCGATGCCAACAGAAAGCCTTTAGAAACCTTAACGTTTTTTCAACTAGAGCCAAACATGAAGGTTTTAGAACTTGTACCTGGCGGTGGCTGGTACACCAAAATTCTTGCCCCTATTTTGAAAGATGAGGGAAAACTTTATGTCGGCGTCGGCACTAATCGAATAGAAGACAGCCTTCTAAAGCAACCAGGATTTGAAAAAGTCAGTGTCGTTAAGGTTGAATCGGACCTCGTTCGGAAAGGCGGTCCATCTGACGGTACTTTCATGAAGTTCGACGTGAAAGATTTGGACATGGTTTTAACCTTCCGAAATCTGCACAACTTTGCAGAAGGCGGCCGTAACGCGATCAACAAAGCGTCCTTTGATGCGTTAAAACCAGGTGGGCTTTACGGTGTTATCGACCATACTCGCCGCCACAACGAGCCTAAGAATAGCGAGAATGGCCGACGAGTTGATCCCGTTAAAATGATTAAAGAGATTGAATCTGCTGGCTTTGAATTTGTTGATTTCAGTGATTTACATTACAAACCAACTGACAAGCTTGAATTAGAGCTAAGAAAAGAAGGCGTAGCGGGCAAAACGGATCGATTTACTTTTTTATTCAAAAAACCTAAGTGATACAGCAAGTTACAAAAACTTCCTAGAAAAAAGGACTATTTATCTTTTTGGCAAACCTCACAACACGAAAGATAAATAGTCTATTAAATCAATAAGATAAGAGCAATATTAAAAGTAACTTCTTAGGATTGTTTGGCATGCGACTCAGCCCGTCCACCTAGGTTTTTACTCAGCGCACAAAAAGCTGTCAGCAGCTTCCACATCACCCTGCTTGTATCGAGCAACTAACGGAAAAGGACACATCTTACGACTCCGGTTTTTTGACCAACTTGCAGGCAACTCAGAATTTTTTGGAATCACAGTAGCTGTCATCTCATTGGGAGCCTTGCCCTTCTCTGCCCACTCAACCATAACGGACAAAGCATCAAACTGATCGGTTGTTGGACCACCGCCACAATGGTTCATCCCAGGAACAACAAACAAACGGGCAAAAGAATTGGCCTTTCCATTATGGTTTTTATTTAAAGCCTGATACCAATCCATCGTATCTTTCACCGAAAACACACCATCGCTAGCTCCGTGGGTCACTAACAACTTGCTACCATTTGATGAGAGCGACAACAAGTTAGACACATCGGGAGGAGTCATAAAATCCATTGCACTTTCTGTAAATATGTCGTTTGTGGTATTAATTGCTCGCGCATCCTTATCGAAATCAAACCCTCTTAGAAATTCCAATAAACTTGCAGGAGATGGCTTGATCTCTCTTGGCGGCGTCATGAAAATCTTTGCCAAAGAGCTAGATCCAAGCGCTGCAATAAATGGCAGGTTTGCGATAGGACCTTGTACCTTCCAGCGTCGCCAATCAGCTCCATGGATACCCGCATCAAAGACCCAATCGGAATAGAGCACTTCACCCTGACTATTTGTTGGACCTGAAAATATTTTATTCAAAGCCCTAATTTTGGTGCTTTCAAGACATGACATTTTCGACGTATTCTTTTCCGCCGATGATGCTGTCTTTTTTGAACATGATAGTTTTTCTAACTCGAAGTGATCTTGGCAAGCAACAATATCATTCACCAACCCGTCAGAGATTCCGTCTAAATCGTCACAGCTTTCTAACACTTTATCAGCGACAAAAGTCATTTCTTCAACGGTTAATGACTTTGAGATATCAGAGTTAACTTTTGATAACACTTGAACATCCCATGCATGTTGAATCGCTGCTTTCGGTAAATTAAATCCAGGGTTACCTGCAATAAAACCATCGTATTCATTCGCCAATCGACTGGCTGCAACCATGGCATGACGTCCACCGTTAGAGCAGCCCATAAAATATGAGTACTGGGGTTTTTGTTGATAAAAATATTCAATTATTTTTTTCGCTACCGGCGTCAACTCTTGATTGGCTTTATACCCATAATCTAAACGAGCTTCAGGATCATGTCCAAAATTCGCACCACTAATCAATGAAGTCTGAGGATTCTGATGGCCAGCATTACTACTAATTACAGCAAAATTTTTGGCCAATGCAGGTACCGGATGGTTCAAGCTAGATCCTAACGCTGGAATAACGGCACCATCATTACCGCCGTTCGCTTGAAATAAAAATCGTTGATTCCAATTAGCAGGTAAGCGTATTTCAAAATCAATGCTATAGCTTGCACCGTCTACCTTACTTACTCGCTCATTCACTTTACCTGTTACAAGGCAGTGCTCTGGCAAAGAATACGATAAAGATTTTTGAATCGAATTATTTTGAGCGTTCCAAACAGCATCAACAATTCGTAACTTATTACCCCCAAAATCTTGAGTTGTTTTATTTGTGACAAATGCAGAACATTGAGCAACGAGCTCTTTTTTATTCAACAGATTTTTCTCAGGTGTCGCTGCAAAAGAGACTACCGAAACGAAAAATCCTCCTAGAAAAACTACTAATGATAAAAAACGTAGACTATTCATAATGATCCAATTCAGGAAAAAAACGTTACTTAATAAGAAAAAATAAACTTAATGCTTATCTTAATTGACAACAAATACTCGAATGGTGACAAAAGATCCATCTGCTGCCGGAGTAATCGTTCCGACAAATACTTTTTTATTCAGCCAATCGTATTTACCTTTAGGTGCATGAAATGTAGGTGCTGTCCGAATATAAGGAAAACCTGATTTTCCATCTTTTGCTTCTGGTAGTACAATAATCCCCTGATTGTGAACAACAATCACAGCTCCATCTGAGGTTTTTATTGAATAAAGCGCATCAACTTCTAAAACGCCATCAGGACGTTTTAATTGCCAATCAGCACCACCCGCTAAGACTTCCCCAGAAATTTTCTCTCCAGCAATATCAGCCCCAAAAAACTCTCCGCCCGTAATGGGAATATATTGCCTTGAGCCATTATCACTTTCGCCAACAACCACTGTTTTCCCTATAGTTACTTTTAACTCCATAACTAACTGAGTAGTTAATGGCTTAACATTTTTATCCATGATTTTTTCGTCCGCTAACGCGTTATTGACAGAAAATAATATTAAAAAAAATACCCAATACTTTTGCTTTATTACCTTTAACATAAAAATCTCTCATTGATTATTTTCAAATTACGAAACAACTTTTGCTTTATTGCTATCGGATTTTTTAAGATCCTCTTTATCACTTGCTGCACTATTCACAGCATCAACACTAAACCCAGCTGTTTGTTTATATTTGGCCGCGATATTTTCTAGCTCTTCATGAGAAATAATATTTTGTATATCATCAAAACCTTCAGGTGATCTCTCTTCAGCCATTTGCATAACTTGCTCAGGACCATTCTGACGATTTAACAAAACAATTTTTGACGTTGCGGGACGTCTTTCTTCCTCATAAGCCTCTATGGCTTTTGGTGATACGTTATATTTTGCTATCTGTATAGATAATGCTTCAGCATCTAAAATACCTTGTGACGCACCATTAGAACCAATGGGATACATAGGATGTGCCGCATCACCAATTAAAGTCATATTCCCATGAGTCCATTTCGACAATGGATTTCTATCAGACAATGGAAATTCATAGACATGCTCACTGCCGGAAATTACTTTCGGCACATCAACCCAGCCAAAATCCCACTCTTTAAAGTGATCGGCGAAAATATCAATAGAGACTTCTTTGTTCCAATCTTGTTCGCTTTTTTTCCAATCCGGCACACTAAGTTCAGCAATCCAATTAATAATTGCTTTTCCTTCTGTATCACCAGATAAACGAGAAAAGTTTTCAATTTGAGTTGAATCTTTTGAGAGAACTTTTGTAATCGGATAAGCAACAAATTTACAATCTTGATGGCCAGCCATAAACATTGTTCGGCCGTCGAGAAATGGTTCAGCCAGCGTTACGCCTCGCCAAAGAATTCGTCCACCATAAATTGGATCGCCTTCATTGGGATAGAGTTTTTTTCTCGCTGTTGAATGAATGCCATCGGCTGCAACAAGACAAGCTCCCTCTTCAACCACACGGCTTTCGCCACCTGATGCATTTTTAGATAAAAATGTTGCTCGAATACCGTCGTCAGTATTTTCCCAGTCAATTAATTTGTGGCCGGTAATGACATTTTCTTCGCCAATCGCCTCTTGCACAGCTCGAAAAAGCGTCATCTGCAAGTCGCCGCGATTAATAGAATATTGAGGAAACTGATAGCCAGCTTCAATCCCACGTGGCTCAGCCCAAATTTGCTGTCCATGTCGATTGTAATAATGAAGGGCTCCGGTTCTCACTGCCACTTCATCAAGTGCTTCGTTTAGTCCAAGATCAAACAATACACGAACAGAATGAGGAAGAAGATTGATGCCTACGCCGAGCGGTTTGATTTCCGATACCGATTCGTAGACTTTGACTGGAATGCTCTGCCGATTGAGTAACAACGCTAAAGTGAGGCCAACGGGCCCTGCACCAGCTATAAGAACAGGCTGTTGCATAAACGAGACCTTTATCTTTTTTATGTGGATTTAGTAATGAATAGACTGACTCGGATAAGCCTAAGAAAAATGCATGATGCATTTTGACAAATGACGCGTTTCCGAACAGAAACGCGAATGATAAATGAATTAGTTTGTTAGTTACACAAATAAGTTATTGGTGTGGCTTTTGGAACAGTGCGAACACTGCTCCAAAACCGATCAAAACTACTCCCAGCCAGATTTTGCACCCAAATCTAAATTAAACATAATCGCTTCAATATCACGGATATTTCCGCCATCAACCACTTTAAACAACTCGGCGATATAAAGGCTTCTAGGTATTTTACGAGTATCCACTCGCGGTTCTCCATTTGGGCTGTCGATATCCGATGGCCCCCAAGGTCCTGGAGCAACATCAACATCTCCTGGAATATCGAAATATCCCCAGATTAGAACTAAGCCTCTCTCCTCATCCACAACGGCTACACGGCGATCTCGAACATCGGTAATGTAATTAAACCGGTGAAAGCCGATCGGACATGGCTCTGCCTCAGGATTTTTGTTTTTAAGCAGTAACACGCCATTCTCTCGACGATTACAGTAAGGGTCCATCGGAACACCTTCATCCGTGCTGTTTGCAATGCCGTCAAAATAAGCATGCCCAATACGAACAAGTTCTTCACGAGAAAGCGGATTCTCAACCGCCTCTTCGTAAACCGGATTCGGCTCGATCAACGAGTGACGATAAATAAGACGGTTTCGAGTATCTGGGCGAGATAGTAAATGTTCTGCTTCTGAAATTTTTCCATCAGTAAACTTCAAACGCACAGCCAGCAAAAGAGAATCTTCCTGCTCTTTAAATGCGCCAAAAAAGACAGCTTCATTCAAGCTTGAATCAATAAAAACTTGCTGATAGCCGCCCTGCTTTGTAATTGTTTTCCAAACACCTTCTCCCGGTTTTACGTCAACACCATTTTCCGTCACTCGAATATCTGGAGCTAAAAGATCAGCCGGCACTTTATGCTCAACCAAACCGTTCACGTAGTTATTCACTTTAGAAGAAATACATTTACGATCGCACTCAGCCATATCGACTTTGTCTGTGGAAATAACTTCCTCAACCGTTGAAGTACTTTCACTTTGCTTTTCTGAACAAGCGGATACGCCAAAAATTAAAAAAAACAAAACAAACAAAGACTGAAGACTTTTAATTTTATTAAAACATTTCATTTTATATCTCTTGATTGATGACAGGCAAAATGAGAGCTGACGGATATTCTTCATCATGATAAACACTCACAACCGGAGCTGGGCTTACTCTAGGCGTTGCACGCTTATCAGCAAAATTAATTGTCACTCGTATTTGATGGCCTTTCTTAAACAAGTAGGACATCACAAAGAAATCAAATTCAACTTCGACTACTTCACCTGGAGTCAACGGTTGAACCGATTCTTCTGTGAAAGGATGCCAAGGTAAACCTAAATTATTATAAGGTGCTGTTTCTGTTTTTCTAAGTGACGCACGAAGACGGCCTTCTACCGTGTAATACCGGTGAGTACCATCTGGTGCCAAATCATCTATTCGCGCAATCACATCCGCATCGGTTGCTGTTGTCGATAAAAATAATTTTATTTGTGGATGGCCAGTAATTTGAATATCACTTTCCAAAGGTGCTGTTTTAAACACAAGACCCTTATCCCAAAAATTATCGTTATCTATTTCATAATCTACTGTCAGATTTGTCGACTTTTGATCTCCAGTACTCGCTCCCACATGTAAAGAATTCTCACCCAAATAAAAAGGCGTAAGCGCTTGATTCGCTAGCGGCCATTGTTTTGCCGTTTTCCAACCATTATTTTCTTCAACGTTATAGGTGTAATAAGTAACAGGGTCTTCTTTCATGATGCCGTTATCAATTCCTTTTAACCAACGATCAAAAAATCGCAACTCTTCCACCAGAATATCAAATCCCGTTTCTTTAAAAACCGTTGTCCAATCGCAATGTGTTGCAGGACCAACAATTAACTTTCTTGGATTGCTCACATTATTAAATGTGAAGTACGGACCATAACCAGGGCCCTCTTCATCTAGATTAGCGGCGGAATAAATCGCAACGCCCGATTTTTCAATCGTTTCTTTATAAAAATAAGGCGAACTTTTTATCCACCACTGATTATCAAAATTAGCCGCGCTGCTATCTTTAAAAGGTGTATAACCCGCCGTTTCAATATTATTCTCATGCTCTGCAATGGCTTGCATCATTAAACTTTTATCTTCATCACCATCAACTGGCACCGATATTTTATCGCGATCTTCGCGAGAACCACCGCGCATAATCCTTGTTGGTACACCTTCCGGCGGAGAAACCCCACCCGCGGAGGCAAATGGATACACATCCCATTCACAACTCATTGGAAATACCGCTTTTAAACTGGGCGGTGCAACGGTTAACGCTTGCATCTGGCTACCACCAGTCGCTGAACAACCCCACATACCAATGTTACCGTTACTCCATTCCTGTTTAGCTAACCACTCTGTCACATCGTAAGAATCCATTCGAGCCGCATCTTGCCACTCGCCTCGATTATATCCTTCGTTAGTTCCAAAACTGGCAAACAACCCTCGGAAATCGACGATGGCGACGTTATATCCATACTTCACTAAATTAACTGCTTTACCCGGATAACGTTCACCCGTTAAGCCTCCTGCATAATTTCTACGATGGTAAGGTGTGTGCATCCATAACACAGGGAATTTCTCATTAACAAGCTCGCCATTTTGGGTTGGACGAAAAATATCGACGGCTAACCGAGTTCCGTCACGCATGGCTACATATTGTGACGACAAATCATATCCGTCAAAACGCGCCTCGGTATAACCTTCGTAAACACCGGGCTTAGAGATTTTTGAAATTTTATTTTCTTTCTTTTTTGAGACATCAATTGGTTTTTCAACTTCGGCCATTTTCTCAGACGATTTCTGGCCACAACCTGTCAAAGTCGCACCCACTAGCGACAAAAATGATACGAATAAAAAAAATTTTATCATTCGCCGCGAAAAAGATTGAGATTCTAAATGTATTTTTTTTAAAGATAATCTATTCATATGTCACCGTAACCTTGTGGTATCGATTATTATTTTTTATAGCCTAACGTTAGCGCTCAAGGCCTTTCAACGAATATCTTTCCAAGCCATTCTTTCAACAGAACCAGGATCATCGATAAGCTTAAGAGAATCATTAAACAACAGGGTTGATCGCTTCTCTGAGTCGTAAGGCGCCCAGTTTGGAATCATGTCATTATTAGGATTACCATTTCTCGCAAAACTCATCCACGTGTCACTCATCACAGCAGACAATTGAACCGCATCCGGACCACCACCGGTGAAAGCATCACTCAGTTGAGCGTTATTAAATACAAACGGAATTTCAAGAGCATGACTCGCTCTTAACAAACCATTCCAAACAGGCGTTTCCCAATCAAAGCGATACATATAAATGGGCGCTGCTTTCTTTTTACTTTTTCTTTCTGCCAATGTAATTGAATCCATTCTATAGCGATCATCCGCCAGCATAAGCAATAAAATGCCACGTAAATTTTCTTCAGGGTATTGTTTTTGATAAGTCGCAATTAACTCGTCTGCCTTATCACCCGCAAACGGTTTTACCTGCGTTTTCAGCATTTTCATATCAATCGTATCGAGTGCTTTATTCGGCGAAATAAACAAAGCCATTTCATGACGGTTGGTACCAATCATGACGGGAATATCAAGTGACTCTTGTGGTGCTTCTGGATCAAACGGTGAATGTGGTAATGCATCGCATACCACTGGCGACCAACCATAACGATCAAAAAATGGCGCGCTCTCTGGTAATTGTGCGACTGTTTTTCTTTCTGCCACACCTTGTGCAGCAGCAATTTTTTCAAATGGAATCATTAATAGTTTATCGGTTTGATCCGCTGTTAATCCTAATTCTTCCATTAAAATTTTTGTTCGAAGCGTGGCAATTTCTTGAGTAGGAAAACGCAATCCTGGGCCACTTTGAATAATCGCTCGATGGAAAAGACCTTTCGCAGATGGCGTTGCTAACAACGTCGATACTTTTCTCCCTCCACCTGATTCACCAAAAATAGTGACATTATTGGCATCACCGCCAAATTCTTTAATATTGTCTTTCACCCACTCTAGCGCTTGTACTGCATCTAACATTCCCGCCATACCCGAGTTTTTATATTTATCGCCATACTGATCTTTATTTAAGGGCGATAAATGTAAATGCGCTAAAGCACCAAGACGATGATTGATCGTCACAACCACCACATCGCCGCGACGACACAAATTAATACCATCATAAAGACTCGACGCGCCACTGCCCGATGTAAAACCACCACCGTGCAACCAAACCATCACCGGACGGTTGGCTTTTTTACCGACACCTTTAGACCACACGTTAAGATACAAACAATCTTCCGATTGTGGCTGTTGTGTTAACGGCGCAAACAGCGTACTGGTAATTCTGGCATCCGCGGGTGGGCGACCAGGTCCAGCAAAACCACCAGCCTGAGGAGCCATATTGCCAAACTCTAGCGCATCGCGAATCCCATCCCATTGTTTAACAGGTTGCGGAGGAAGAAAACGATTTTTACCGCCTGTGTCAGCACCATAAGGAATACCGCGATAAATTCTTACACCATCAGCCATCGTTCCACGAATTTTCCCAGCCGTGGTTTTAATAATCCCTTCGGCGCTATTATCGGGTAATACTCTTGCGTTTGACTTATTTGACAGCGCACTGCCCAATCCGATTCCTGACACCACCATGCCTGTACTAGAAATACCACCTTTTAGAAAATGCCTTCGTGAAGATTTTAATACGCTCATGAATACCTCGCTTAGATGACAACTGTTGCTGATTCTTTTTGTTTTTATTGGATAAGTAACAGGCCTAGATAAAGGCTTAAATAGAGATTAAATTAGAACGATACACTTATTATTGGATTATTCTTATTAGCTCGCGCTTATTTAACTTATTTTTTATTAGTTTGTATAACAAACCATTTTGCCGAATATACCCTCGCGAAGTCAACCCACTAAATCACACTGGTCGAAATCGCGAATTACAGATAAAGTGCCGCATAACAACTATCCTTGAATGAGAGAAGATACAAATGACTAACTCAGGCTCAGGCCACGAACACGAAAAAATTAATTATGTAGAATTTCCAGCAAACAATATGGACGGCACTAAAGCCTTTTTTACTCAAGTCTTCGGATGGGCTTTTACAGACTATGGATCAGACTATACGGCGTTTTCAAATGAAGGACTTGATGGTGGCTTTTTTCGATCGGACATGAATGTATCCACTAAAAATGGCAGCGCCCTAGTTGTTTTTTACAGCAATGAACTAGAGGATACACTGAGCAAAATTGAACCTGCTGGAGGCTCGATTATCGAACCCATTTTTTCGTTTCCTGGTGGACGACGTTTTCATTTTTCCGATCCCAGTAACAATGAATTTGCTGTTTGGTCAGACAAATGATTGAAACAACAAATAAAACGGGACATTTATGAAGATATGGGTAGACGCCGATGCATGCCCCACCGTCATCAAAGACATTTTGTATAAGGCTGCAAATCGCGCAAAAATCAACACCACTCTCATTGCCAACCAATCATTACGAACCCCACCCTCTCCTTTTATTTCCTCGGTACAGGTAAGTTCAGGTTTTGACGTTGCTGATAATGAAATCGTAAAACGAACAGAAAAAGGGGATCTCGTCATTACCAGTGACATCCCTCTTGCCGCCGAAATTATTGATGGCGGAGGGTTTGCTCTCAGTCCACGTGGAGAATTGTACTCAACTGAAAATATCAAAGCGCGCCTCAACATCCGCGATTTTATGGACACCATGCGCTCTAGCGGCATCAATACCGGTGGGCCGCCCGCCTTAAATCACAATGATCGACAGAATTTTGCGAATCATCTCGATCGGCTTATTACTAAGTATCACAAGGCTGCAAAATAAGAAATTATTATTAGCTCTTGATCAAGAAATCCAGAAAAAATGCAAACACCCCTGTAATGAAACCACCAACAAAAAAAATCTTAACGAAAATATACCTTATTGTGTTTTTTTTAGTTAATATGCCGTTACCGTTTGGTAGGCAACACGCATTATTGGCTAGCAATAATAAAATAATCAACAGTGCTCTTGTTCCACTCTCAACATTAAATGCCGCTAACAACATTAGTGAATTGTAAAATGATGTAGTATGTAATCTCAATTATAGAGACAAGACCTTCTTGCGTAAGTAGTATCCTCAGCCAAGTGCAGCCAAATTAAAAAGTAATCATTTGAAATTCAAATTTAAGTCAATATTTTAATACACACAAAAACTAAAAGGGTAAACACTATGGGAATGATGTCAGAGTTTAAAGATTTCGCAATTAAAGGAAACGTTGTCGATATGGCAGTCGGTATCATTATTGGTGCTGCGTTTGGTAAAATCGTTTCTTCATTTGTCGGTGATGTCATCATGCCACCTATCGGCTTAATGATGGGCGGCGTTGATTTTTCTGATCTCGCCTATGTACTTAAAGAAGCTGTAGGCGAAGCACCTGCTGTTACTATCTCTTACGGTAAATTCATTCAAGTTTTACTCGACTTCGTTATAGTTGCGTTTGCTATCTTCATGGCCGTTAAAGCAATGAACTCTTTAAAGAAAAAAGAAGAAGAAGCACCATCAGCTCCACCTAAGCCTTCTAACGAAGAGGTTTTGTTAACAGAGATCCGCGATCTACTTAAAAAGTAAACCGCCACTGCTCTCACCTTTTTGAAAACAAAAAAACCGCCGCATGAATGCTTATTCTGCGGCGGTTTTTTTGTGTTTCATGCTTTCTCTCTCCCGTCTCATGTGAATCGCACAACACCCACCCATACTGTATCTGTAGCCTACATTTGTTTTAGTTCTTAAACTTTCCAAACAACCTTTTCGTCACACAACTGTAAAAAATCACTCCTATCCTGTCTCCCTTTAAAGTATCTGATCCACCTTAAGTTCTCATCAAAATATTTTTGAGCTGCGTCTTCGCTCACAACAGTAGGAACGAAAATGAAAAACACTACTTTTAAAAAAGCTCTAATTGCATCCGCTTTAGCCTCTATAGCAAGTTACGCATTTGCAGATTCTAATGATCACTCTCAAAAATATGCGTACGGAAAAAAAACTTCATCGCCGTTCAACATAACACTACCTACACATCATCAATCGTCTTCTTTACTTCCTCATCACTTTAATAAAAAACATAACCAAGAAAAATATTTTAAACGTATTGCCACGTTTCCCATTTATAAAAATTTAGACGAATCAATCGGCGATACTCTTGAAGATACCACGTCAGCAGAAATTAGTGCAGCAAGCTCAGATGGACATGTTGTTTTTTATAGCGACAGTCCACAAGAAAGAATAGGTCTTATCGACATCAAAAGACCTAAAAACCCAAAACCTGCGGGGTTTATCCAGTTAGATGGCGAACCCACATCCGTAGCCGTGCGAGGACATTATTTGCTCGTTGCCGTTAACACTTCTCAAAATTTTACACAGCCCAGTGGCAAGTTATCTATTTATTCAATCGCTGACCCACTCAGCCCAGTGTGGATTTCTGACTTTAACCTTCAAGGTCAACCCGACGCTATTGCCGTTAGTCCAGATAAAAAATACGCCGCTATCGTGATTGAAAACGAACGTGATGAAGATTTAAATGATGGATTAATTCCACAATTACCCGCCGGCCACTTAATGGTATTGTCTATGCGCGGCCCACAATCAAAATGGAAAATAAAGAAAATCGACCTTACCGGTTATGCCGACATTGCGCCTTCTGACCCAGAACCAGAATATGTCGCAATCAACCGCGCAAACATTGCCGCTATTTCACTACAGGAAAACAATCACATTATTCTAGTTGATTTACGCAGCGGAAAAGTTATTCAAGATTTTAGTGCCGGCACTGCTGATTTGTTTGATGTTGATTTACAAGAAGACGACATCATCAACCCTGTTGAAGCATTACTTGAACAACGCAGAGAACCGGATGCCATCACTTGGGTGAATGACTGGTGGATAGCAACAGCTAATGAAGGCGATTACGAAGATGAAAATGGTATTGGAGGTGGTAGCCGAGGGTTTACTATTTTCAACATGCAAGGTGGCGTCAGTTATGAATCGGGTGCAAGCTTTGAGCATGAACTCATCCGTGCTGGCCACTACCCCGAAAGCCGTTCGGAAAATAAAGGTATAGAACCTGAAGCCGTCATAGCTGATCGTTATGGCGACAATCGATGGAATCGTAAAAACTTTTTGTTTGTCGGCAGTGAACGCGGGAATGTCATTGGCGTTTACGAAGCAAAACCATTTCATCAACCCAAACTACATCAATTACTGCCAACAACCGTTGCGCCTGAAGGTATTTTAACAATTCCTTCACGTAATCTATTAATCGTGTCGAGTGAGGAAGACAGCGCCGAAGATGGCATTCGTTCTACCGTTTCGATTTATCGCTACGGCGCAAAAAAATCGCTTTACCCGCAAATACAATCGGATAACCAACAGTTAATTCCTTGGGGAGCTTTAAGCGGAATGGTTGGCGACGTACAAAAAGCAAAAACACTATATGCCGTTCCCGATAGTTATTACAAACAATCTAGAATTTTTACGATCGACGCAAAAACAAAACCGGCGACAATTACAGCGGCAACCGTATTGAAAAAAGACAACGATACTGTGAACTACGACCTAGAAGGAATTGCTCAACGCGAAGATGGCAGTTTTTGGTTGGTATCAGAAGGTGACGGAAAAGATACGCCTAATCTTTTGATTTTAGCGAGCCAAGACGGAACCATTCAGCAAGAAATCCAATTACCTATTGAGGTCAGTACCCATCAAAAGAAAAACGGATTTGAAGGCGTTGCCGTTATCGGTAACAGTGCAAACGAAACAGTATTCGTCGCTTTTCAGCGTGAATGGAAAAATGATCCAGATGGATTAGTCCGCATCGGCGTTTATTCACCCTCGACTGAACAATGGGCATTTTTGTATTACCCACTTGAAAGCGCAGTCGATGGCACTTGGAATGGGTTAAGCGAAATCACAAGGATTGATGACAAAACACTTGCCGTCATTGAACGTGACAACCAACAAGGCGAAGCAGCGACCATCAAACGTTTATACCAATTTTCTATTGATGGCCTAACAGCGGTTGCCGAAGGCAATGAAATACCCGTTGTAAACAAGCAACTCGTCATTGACTTATTACCTGAACTCCAAAAAACAAACGGTCGCGTCCTTGATAAAGTCGAAGGCACAGCGATTATCACGAACGGGAACGTCTATATTGTCACCGATAATGATGGTGTTGATGATGCTTCGGGCGAAACACGGTTTATAAAACTCGGAAAATTATTTCAATAATTTTTTATCAGGCATGTAACACGCTAACAAAAAGCCATAAAAAAGGGCGGGCACTGAATGTGACCGCCCTTTTTTCTGTTAGCAAATCTGAATGAACACCGTGCGCTATGCAGACGCGTCCTCTTGACTGGCTAAATATTCGTCGTAAGTTCCTTGAAAATCAATTAACTGGTTGTTTTTGATCTCAACAATACGCGTTGCTAACGATGAAACAAACTCTCGATCGTGAGACACAAAAATTAACGTTCCATCATAATGCTCCAACGCTAAATTCAGAGCTTCGATTGATTCCATATCCAAGTGGTTTGTAGGCTCATCCATTAACAACACATTCGTATCTTGCATCATCAATTTACCAAACAACAACCGATTTTTTTCTCCACCGGAACACACGTTGACTTTTTTCAAAAAATCATCCGCTGAAAATAATAACCGGCCCAGTGTCGCTCTTACAATTTGATCGTCGTGGTTTGGCTTACGCCATTGGCTCATCCAATCGAATAAATTTAAATCCACACTAAAGTCATCTGTACTATCTTGCGGACAATAACCAAGCGTCGAATTTTCCGACCACTTAATAGCACCCTCGTTAATCGACAACTCGTCCATTAAACACCGCAGCAAGGTTGTCTTTCCGACGCCATTTTCTCCAAGAATCGCTAAACGAGTGCCCGCATCTAAAATCAAATTTCCTTTTTTAAATAGCATTTCGCCGTCAAAGCCATGACCAATATTTTCAAGAATTAATGCCTGTCGATGTAATTTTTTATCTTGCTTAAAACGAATATAAGGCGAAACACGGCTTGACGCTTTAATATCATCTAATTTTATTTTTTCAAGTTGTTTTGCTCGTGACGTGGCTTGTTTTGCTTTCGATGCATTCGCCGAAAAGCGACTGACAAATTGTTGCAGATCCGCAATCTGCGCCGATTTCTTTGCGTTCTCACTGTGTAAACGTTCTTGGGCTTGCGTTGCTGCCGTCATAAAATCATCATAATTGCCTGGGTAAACACGCAATTCACCATAATCAATATCCGCCATGTGTGTACACACAGAATTTAAAAAATGACGATCATGAGAAATAATCACCATTGTGCTTTTACGTTCGTTCAACACAGCTTCTAACCAACGAATGGTATTAATATCCAAGTTATTTGTCGGTTCGTCGAGTAACAAAATATCTGGATCAGAAAATAATGCCTGCGCTAATAGGATTCTTAATTTTCGACCGGGTGCTATCTCACTCATAGGACCAAAATGAAGATCAACTTCAATACCCGCTCCAATCAAAATTTCACCAGCACGGCTCTCGGCGGTATAGCCATCCATTTCTGCAAATTGAACTTCTAGATCCGCTACCGCCATGCCCTCTTCTTCTGTCATTTCCGGCAAACTGTAAATTCGATCGCGCTCTTGCTTTACCTTCCAAAGTTCTGTGTGTCCCATAATGACAGTATCAATCACACTAAACTCTTCAAACGCAAACTGATCTTGGCTCAACTTACCTATTCGTTCATTAGGCGTAATCGACACATTACCCGCGGACGGCGTTAATGACCCATCTAAAATCTTCATGAAGGTCGATTTACCACAACCATTCGCGCCGATTAATCCGTAACGATTACCGCCACCAAATTTGACGGAAATATTTTCGAACAAAGGCTTAGCGCCAAATTGCATGGTGATGTTTGCAGTCGTGATCAAGGGAATACCTGAATGAGTTGTTTGTTTATGTATATAAGGAAGAAAGATCTACCAATCGGGGTCGCGTACTATACGGACTTTCGCCATACAGGTCGAGAACAGCCAAACCATAATGAACATACAAGCACCAAACACTGATATCTTCACACTCCTCAAAACCGCTCTAAAACCTTTCTAAAACACATCGGCACAGGCCCTATGAACAAATGAACAAATGAACAAATGAACAAATGAACAGCATGTGCTCAAAAACAACCTCAACTGCATAATCAGCCAGTTAATTGCACAACTTAAAAAAGCCAAATAAATTCAAACAGTTAAAAGCAAGTGTCGCGCCATTCTCTCGACATTATCCCGCTAAGGCGGTTTAATGCTCAACGTCTGAAAGAAACCCGCTACGGCAGTGTCAATAGGTTTATACCGTTGCACCGTTTTAACTAGCGTTACATGTGTCTGGATATAGACACCAACCGAAATATGTAGGTAGCGTGGTCAGATCTAGACACCTAATTCAGAATTCGATGTCGGTGCCTATATGTAGACACCCCGAAATATGTAACGTGGTCAGATGTAGACACCTACCTCATATTTTGGCAAAAAAGTGTCTAGATCTGACCACGCTATCTATTAAACTGTTATGTTTCAGCAAGAAAAATTTTTTTACGGCCGATAAAAAGCATAAACGAATAATACTGTATTAACAACCAGTGTTTCTGTATTTGAGAAATAGGCCGTAAAAATTAAAAGGAGTGATTGACGAGAAAGATTTTCGTTAATACCGTACCGGAAGGGAAGCGNNCGCTTCCCTTCCGGTACGGTATAGAAGATCTCGAATCAGTGTCCCCTTGGAATTTGTCTTGCCGACAAGCATGGACGAAATGCAGTAAAAAAAGTGTAGTGAAAAGATAAAAATAAAACGGGCATCAAACATGTCGTACTTGAACATAACAAGTCGTTCACTCGACAACGCAAAAAGACGCGTTGCAAGTGAACAGAGTCGTTAAATGTCACAGAAGTTATGTTCTTAAGATTTGAAGTAGATGAAAAAGACGAAACCTCTGGAAGGGAGAAAGGGATATTCGTAGCAATGAATACCCTTCTTGGAAATGGCTCTCTCTACGAGTATGAGCAAGACATTGAAAAAGAAGTTTATGCTTGGTTTAAAAAAAACTTGAAGGTACCAAAGGTGCAATCTAGTAAATCAGGCTATCACGTAAAACCTAGATCAATAAGCTGGTTTAAAGCATCGGCAACTGAACACATTGAAAAAATGCGGCAATACGTACAAATTCTTGAATCACATGATATGCCAGTAAAGCAAATTAATACCGAGCGCCCAGGTAATATCGTATATGAAGATGAGCATCAAATAGCGGCTATACCATTCAATGACACATTCAAGTAAAACATTTAACAAGTCGCTCAAGACATTCCGCCAGCAAAAAGCGCTGGCTCCATTGGGACACACTACGCGTTGCTTCGTGTGCCCCTTAGCAATGCGTTATGAGTATTCAAAATGAAGTTACTCAAAGAATATACGGACTTATCTGATGCTGAAAATCTTTCAGAAAGACTTCGAAGAAAAGGGATTTTAACTCATGTTTCAAGTAAGAATTCAAAGCAACTTGGTTCTTTTCAAACAGGCGCTGTCAAAGTTGGAGTTTGGGCTGTACTAAATGAACAAGAGAATGACGCTATATCATTACTTACAAATAAAAATCATAAAGTTGAATGTCAACTTTCAGAAAAAGAAATGGATAGTATTGAGGTGAAGGCAAAAAATAATATTACGGGATCAACAAATAAAGTTTTAAGCACTTTAGCTATAGGTTCTGTTTCAATAATTATTTTCGTAATTATGTTTAATGTATTATCAAATTCATAACAAGTCGCTCAAGTTTACTCCAGCCACAAAAAACGTGGCTTCCGTGGGACACACTACGCGTTGCTTCGTGTGCCCCTTAGCAATGCGTTAGCAGGAAAAAATATTCATGAGCGATATCCAATTTGATTACACACCAAATATATGGTTTTGTAGTATATGTACTTTGTTAGTTGTGCCAGTTGGAGTATTACTACTTTTATTCGTTTC
>JBOEHK010000013.1:0-39404 GCA_050633885.1 Cellvibrionaceae bacterium | reverse complement strand
TGACGTGGGGTTTATTACGTTCGAATTTTTCCTTCGCCATTGCGGATAGCCTCCAAAGAAAGTGAAACGGCCATTATTTAGCCGAAAATAACAGTTAAAAATAAAACAACTAAAAAACACAACCACTAGAATGATCTAGTGACTACGAAAACTGGAGCTCATAACCGGATTTGAACCGGTGACCTCTTCCTTACCAAGGAAGTGCTCTACCGACTGAGCTATATGAGCCGGTAAAAATCAAGGAACCGGAAACACACCCGAGCAACCTTCAACTCAACCATCAATCACCATCAGCAATGATGGATTGGAGCGGGCAGCGGGAATCGAACCCGCATCATCAGCTTGGAAGGCTGAGGTTCTACCATTGAACCATGCCCGCTTAGGCCTCACCCCACCCCTCCAACAGGCAAGGCAGATATCAGCAAAAACACCCAACCAGAAATAATCCGATCGCATAAGGATGCCCACTGATAAATCTGGTGCAGGGGGGTGGATTCGAACCACCGAAGCTTGCGCGTCAGATTTACAGTCTGATCCCTTTGGCCACTCGGGAACCCCTGCGAAAATAGCCGGACACCGTCCGCTTCGCCCCTTCTAATACCACCCAACTCAAAACTTAATATTCTTTGATATATATCCTGAGGGGTTAAACACTATAAAGGTGACCTTCAACTCAGCAGCTTTAAACTACTGACCAACCACCGCCATATGGCGATAGTTGAAAATAAATTGGAGCTGGTGAGAGGAGTCGAACCCCCGACCGGCTGATTACAAGTCAGCTGCTCTACCAACTGAGCTACACCAGCTCACACAAAGGAAATATTTGGCATTTAACTTAAGGCTACTTACCAATAACTCCTAAACCACAAAGCTCATTGCAGAGTGGAGCGCGGATTCTAGAGAAACTTTTACTTGGAAGCAACAGCTGGACAATAATTTTGTCGACGTTCTATGCCTTCATCAGCAGAAAGCATCTCCAGCCATGCATTTTCGCCAATTAATTTAGCCTGACCAGGCTGCAAAAGAACCCAAATTTCTTTATAGGATCGTGCAATTTCTTTTAATTCAGCAGGATAGCCCTGATCCGTCATATCTTTTAATCGTTGCTCTGCCAACTCAGAACGACTAAACATTCCAAAAGAAATACCATTCTCCAGCTCACCCTTTGGAATCACATAACTATCAACACCTTTAGCCTGCAACTCACGTAATTTGTTATAAGCTTGTTTGCGAGACTCTTCAGGCGGCAAAAAAACCCAATAACCGACATCACCAGGAATTTCCACATCATACACTGACGATGGGACATCTAATGCGGCTAACTTCTCTATAAAATATTCCGCCCTCAACAGCTTAGAAAAAGGACCGACAAGAGTACATAATGGATTGCCATCTTTATCTGTTTCAGGAACAGCTGGAAGCTCATCCTTCAGAGCTGGGGACATAATTTCATCATCAAGATCCAAACTCTGCTGGGAGCCAACCTCAGACAAAAGCTCTATTGAAGGTGAACCCAGAGCACTCTGTCGTGCACCTGGACTCGCAACTACAGTATTATTTTCACCAGCCAACATATACCAGGTAAAAACCAATACATTAGCAAAAATGAGACTGCCGACTATCCAGCGCATAGTATCCTTATCTTTAAAAATTTCATTTTTCGCTTGCCACCAAAACTGAGGCAGTACTTTTCCACACCCAAAACAACCTGCCGAGACAGTACACTATGGTAAAGCGAAGGCCAAGCCATCCAAAACAAGAGATTCCTCATAAATATACTGAACACCTGTATGACGACCAATAAGCTCTCCATCACCCCCGCAGAGAACGAGTTGAAAATCATCGTCGATACTAGAGAGCCAGTCACACGACTCGTTTATTATCGCGATAACCATTAGCAACAATCCACGATTAACAGCTTGCTCAGTACTCTTACCAGGAACAAACGAATTATCATCGACAAAGCTATCAACCTTCACAGCATCAGTTCCGCCAAACAATGATCGACGCATTAAGTTTAAGCCAGGAACAATATAGCCCCCAAGATGAACGCCCCTTGCATCAACAAAGTCCAACGTTGTAGCTGTCCCACACCCTACAACTAAGCAAGCTTTTTTATATTTATTATGAGCAGCCAACACCCCCAACCACCGATCAACACCAAGCCGCGTATAATCGTCGTAACCCTGCTCTACACCCGCACACCTAGGCTGAACCTTAGCAATCTCAAGCTCCGTAGCCCAGGATTCTCGAGAAATTACAAAAAGGTTGTTTAGCGCCTCACCCTCAACGACAGAAGCAACACGAACCCGATCAACTTTTTTTCCTGCTAATGATTCACGAAAGTATTCTGATAGGCCTGCAGAGTGATCACACACACCACTAGCAACAACTACCCCTTCAAAAGTCAACCGCCACTTTATGCGGGTATTACCAATATCCACATCAAGTATATTCTGATTGCTCACCATCATGCAGAACGTAAACTCGCTTCACCACCATAAACAAGCTGCTCACCAGAAGACGTGTCTAACCGTAAAGCCCCGTTATCACTTACCCCTCTGACAACACCGCGTGTCACTTGATCACCAACCCTAATATCCACTTCTTTGTCTCGAAAGCTATCAAGAGACTCCCATTCAGAGCGCAATGAAGAGAACCCCTGTTGCTGATACCCCTCCAGCATAGACGATAGCTCACGAATTAAACCAGACACCAGTTCATTTCGAGAAACATCTGGCTTAATTGACGCCAAACTAACCCAATCTTGATCTATAGCCTTCGCCTCTGATTCAACCATGCCAACATTCAACCCAACACCCACAACGACCTGACACTCACCTGATGCATCGCCCGTCATCTCCAACAGCACACCAGCTAGTTTTTTGCCTTTCCACAGGACATCATTTGGCCATTTCAACTGAACGCCATTAATGCTGCACGATGACAACGCCCTTACTATAGCAACGCCTACCGCCAGACTTAATCCCTCCAAAGCCGCAGCACCACCAGAAAAAGCCCATCCACAAGAAAAATAAATATTACGCCCATAAGGACTTACCCATCGGCGGCCATGACGGCCTCTTCCAGCCGCCTGATGTTCAGCTAGGCAAAAATACCCATGAGAGCCTACCGACTTTGCCTTATCGAGAACCAACGTGTTTGTCGAATCAACGGAACCAAGCACGTCCAACTCAACAACGAGTTCTTGAGCCTCCTTCGGCAGGGAATTAAAAATTTCCTCTCTCGACAATAATTCTATACCACCTAGCAACTGATACCCCTTCCCCTTGACAGCTTCGACCTCAAGACCAAGCTCTTCGATTTTATTTAACTGCTTCCAAACGGCTGTTCGGCTAACACCCAGCAATTTACCTAACTCTTCTCCTGAATGAATATGACCATCAGCTAACAATTCGATTACCTGCTCTACACTCATACTGCTAATACCTTTACCCTTTAAAATTTCAATATTATTTACAAGTGATCACTAGCGCTTTCAATGTTACAAACCAATATAATCCCGGTCATAACGATCTCCCAAACTGGTTAAAATTTCGTAACTGATTGTACCAGCCAGCTTACCCAGCTGATCAACAGACTGCTCAGAACCGATCAGCGATATTGAAGCGTTTTCCAGCAAATTATCATCGACAGCAGACACATCAAAAATCATGCTATCCATTGATACTCGTCCAACGATAGGCACTATTTCCCCGGCAATATAACCCACACCGGTATTACTCAAACTACGCAAAACTCCGTCAGCATAACCACCCAATACAACAGCAAGCTTCATTTTCTGATTTGGCGATATCGCAAACGTTGCGCCATAGCCAACCGCCGCAGGCCCCTCAACCTCTTTAATTTGAGCTATCGGCAAATCAAGATCCACAACCGGCAACATCACATTTTCTTGGTAGGGTGATGGGTTTCCTCCGTACAAACCAATCCCTGCCCGTACAATATCAAAATGATACTGCTCACCCAAAAATACACCTGAAGAGTTAGCCAAACTCAACTTAATTTCTGGAAAAACCGACTTAAACAACTCCGAACATATTGTAAATTTATTTAACTGTTCAGCATTAAGCGGATGATCTTTATCGTCAGCACACGCTAGATGACTCATCAAAACCACAGGATTACACGCTTTTAATACTTCAGCATCAGAAATCAACTCAACAAGCTCAGCCTCTGAAATACCAAGCCGATGCATTCCAGTATCAACTTTAATTGCACTCCTTGGAGTGATCGACTTTTCAGAACAATAGTGTGCCCAATGCTTTATTTGAGCCACAGAATACAAAACAGGAATAAAGTTTTTTTCTGAGCACAACTGAAAGTCGTCAGGTTTTATTGCGCTCAAAATATAAATCTCTGGATCTTTTCCTGCACGCTTCGCCATCAAGCAAGCTTCGACAACTTCTTTAACCTCAATAGCTTCAGACAATGAAGCTACAAAAAAAATCTCGCAGCCTGCTTCATGCAATGCTTTGACAACCGGCCCAACACCTAGCCCATAACCATCTGCTTTTACTACGGCAGCCACTTGGTTTTTTTTTATCGTCAACTGATTAAATCGCTGCCAATTTTTTTGGATAGCGGACAAATTAATTTTTAATTTTCCAACACCTTTCACGAAGAACCCTTTTTAGCATCCAATTTTTTAGAAAACTAGGCCAACTATCACACAAGCATCACCAAGCTACAACGATCAAGCTGAACAATAAGACTCAATGATCAAGAAAACGACTTTTTTCTGTCTTGACAAGGGCCTTAGCAGTAACGCTTAATCATACTCAAAAACATATAAAATTCACGACAAAATAACCACAATAACAAAACAATTTACACCGAGGGACTTTCATGCTCACAAAACTACTTATAGCCAATCGCGGCGAAGTTGCCATTCGAATTTGTCGCACTGCAGCCGAAATGAATATTTCAACCCTCGCCATCTACTCCAAAGACGACAGCAACTCACTTCATTACCAACATGCCGATCAAGCCATCGCCCTAGCAGGAAAAGGCGCTAGCGCTTACCTTGATGCACAGCAAATATTGACCATTGCTAAAGACAATCAATGTGATGCCATACATCCAGGCTATGGATTCTTGAGTGAGAATGCTGAATTTGCAAAAAAGTGCATGGAAAACGGCATTACTTTTGCTGGACCAACACATCAACAACTCGAACTATTTGGCGATAAAATTTCTGCGCGACAGTTTGCGCAAAAGCATAACATACCGATTTTACCGGGCACACAAACCGAAACGAGCCTTTCTAAAGCAAAAGAGTTTTTTCAGCATCTCAATAAAAAGTCCAGAACGGCGATGTTAATCAAAGCCATTGCAGGCGGTGGCGGCAGAGGAATGCGCATAGTTCATCACGAGTCCGACATTGAATCAGCTTTTGAACGATGCCAGTCAGAAGCACTGAGCGCTTTTGGTAATGCACAAGTCTATGTCGAAGCTCTAATCAAAAAAGCGCGTCACATTGAAGTCCAAATAATCGCCGACAATCATGGTAATGTAACTCATGCATGGGATAGAGATTGCAGCATTCAGCGCCGCCATCAAAAAATTATTGAAGTTGCCCCCAGCCCCAATCTAAACGATTCAACAAGAACAAATATTCTCGACGCGGCTGTATTGATGGCAAAAAAATCAGGCTACAACAACATCGGTACCTTCGAGTTTTTAGTCGATATAGAATCCAATAACTTTTTCTTTATTGAAGCCAACCCTCGCCTACAAGTCGAACATACCATCACAGAAGAAATTACTCACATTGACTTGGTCAACATACAATTGGATATTGCAGCGAACAAAACACTGAAAGAAATCCATCTAGAGAATCCGCCACCAATCCAAGGGCAAGCCATTCAAGCTCGCATAAACATGGAGACCATGGATGCAAACGGCAATATAAAACCGCAAGGAGGTACAATAGAAAACTTTATTGTTCCCACTGGCCCTGGCGTTCGTGTAGATACATTCGGATATACCGGTTACACCACGAATTCTAACTTTGATTCGTTGCTCGCAAAAATTATTTGCTCTTCTAGAAATGTTTCCAGCTCATGGGAAAGCCTGTTAAAGAAAACATCAAAAGCTTTAAGAGATTCCAAAACATCAGGAGTGAAAACAAACTGCCAATTATTGCAGACCATTCTGAACACAGAAGACATCAAAAACTGGAATATTTATACTCGCTGGATTGACGACAATGTGACTGAGCTCGTGAAACACGAAAAAAATCTTCATGAAAAGGAATCGAGTAACTTACCTTTAACAACACATAAAAACGGTTTAAGCGTACATCCTTTATCAGCAAGCTCTCCTGTGTTTTCAGATGAAGAACACGTTGTCTCATCTCCACTTCAAGGAACCATTGTTAGCTTTCAAGTTAAAGTTAATGACAACATCAACAAAGGTGATGAATTATTAATTATAGAGTCCATGAAAATGGAACACGTTATTACTGCAGGAGTAAGCGGAAAAATCACCCAAATCGTTACTGATGCCGGTGAAACTCTTTTTGAAAATACACCATTGCTGTCCATCACCCCCTCTGAAAACCAAAGCAGCAAAAATACCGAAACCGAAGTTCAGGACCCACATAAAATTCGTCCTGACTTGCAAGAAGTTATCGATAGACACAACTATGGTTTTGATAAAACCAGACCAGAAGCTGTCGCAAAACGCCGAAAAACAGGCCAACGAACCACGCGAGAAAACATTAACCACCTCTGCGACGAAGGCAGCTTTATAGAATATGGATCACTGGTTATTGCCGCGCAACGCGCTCGTCGCTCTTTAGAAGAGCTAATGAGAAAAACGCCCGGTGACGGATTAGTTGGTGGAATGGGCACAATCAACGCTGAATTATTTTCAAAAGAAAAATCTCAATGCGTCGTCATGTCTTACGATTACACCGTATTCGCGGGCACACAGGGACAAAAAAATCATCGAAAAAAAGATCGGCTATTTGAACTTGCAGAACAATGGCGATTACCTGTTGTTATTTTTACAGAAGGTGGCGGTGGTCGCCCTGGTGAAACGGAAAGGAACAGCGCCAGCGGTTTAGACTGTTTAGCATTTTGGGATTACGCAAAGCTCAAAGGAACTTGCCCTCTCTTGGGAATTGTTAGTGGTCGATGCTTTGCTGGCAATGCCGTTTTACTCGGCTGTTCTGATGTCATCATTGCGACTGAAAATGCCAACATCGGCATGGGCGGACCTGCCATGATTGAAGGTGGAGGCTTAGGTGTTTTTAAACCAGAAGACGTCGGACCCGTTAGCGACCACATCCCCAATGGCGTAATTGATATAGCCGTCAAAGACGAAGAAGAAGCCGTTTTTGCAGCACAAAAATACCTGAGCTACTTTCAAGGCGATATCAAAAAATGGGAATGCCCCGATCAACACTTACTAAGAACCGTCATCCCAGAAAACCGTTTACGCATTTATGATGTTCGCAATGTCATCGAGCTTCTTGCTGATACGAACTCGGTTTTAGAATTAAGAAAAGGTTTTGCTCCTGGCATCGTCACCTCTTTTGTTCGCATTGAAGGCAAAGCTGTTGGCATTGTTGCAAACAATCCCGCTCACTTAGGTGGAGCGATTGACAGTGCCGGCTCCGACAAAGCTGCTCGCTTTTTACAGCTTTGCAATGCGTTCAATATTCCAGTGACTTTTTTATGTGATACACCAGGAATCATGGTAGGGCCAGAAGCAGAGAAAACAGCGCTCGTTCGACATGCCGCAAGATTATTTATTGCAGGCGCCTCCCTCAAAGTCCCTTTCTTTTCGATCATACTTCGTAAAGCCTATGGCCTTGGCGCTCAGACGATGGCAGGAGGAAGCTTTAAAGCGCCATTCTTTACCGTCTCATGGCCTACAGGTGAATTCGGAGGAATGGGGCTAGAAGGCGCCGTTAAGCTAGGATACAGAAATGAAATAGCAGCTATTGAAGATCTCGAAGAGAGAGAAGCTTTTTACCAAGAAAAAGTAGCGTCCATGTATGAACTCGGCAAGGCCGCCAATGTCGCTTCTTACTTTGATTTAGATGACGTTATTGACCCCAAAGATACTCGGCACTGGATTGTGAGGGGACTAGAAGCTACAACCCAAAGTTCACATACTGACAGTCTCAACACAAATAGTTTTATAGACACTTGGTAGTTATTCTTTACAATTAATGAATATGTAATGATTCGACCTAAAGAAGTGAACTTTAGCCGTGAATACTAGAGTGCTTATACGCCCTTATGGCATAATCCACTGCCATTTTTCTGCGACCCCAGCCAATTTTATACATTATCGGGGTAGCCTACAGACCACTTAGATAGCCTTATTTGGCTCTATGCTCTGTTCGCAGCACGTGTTCGACAGTAAACGACAAATAACTCTATGACGAGACAATGACGGAAACATGCAAGAGATGAAAAAACGTGTGCTCGTACTGGGCTACTCCCAAACTGGGCAACTGACTCGCATAGTGAACTCCATTATTGCACCGCTTAAAGATGCCTCTGATATTGATGTTATTTACAAAAACATCGATCCTGTTAATGCATTTCCATTTCCTTGGCCCTTTTTAGAATTTTTTAATAATTTTCCTGAAACCGTTTACGAAGAAAATATTGAATTAAAACCTTTAGACGTTTCAGATAAAAGATTTGACCTGATTATTTTATCTTACCAAGTCTGGTTTCTTTCACCGTCTCGCCCTATTAGCGCCTTCTTAAATTCAGAAGAAGCAAAGCAGATTTTTAAAAACACTCCTGTTATCACAGTGATTGGTTGTCGCAACATGTGGCTAACAGCGCAAGAAATCGTTAAAAAGAAATTAGAACAGCTTTCGGCAACACTGATAGACAACATTGTATTAACCGATGAAGCGCACAGCGCAGCTACGTTTGTCGCCACCCCACTCTGGGTGCTAACAGGTAATAAAGGACCTTGGCTCGACGGATTCATTCCTAGAGCTGGTGTCAGCGAAAGAGACATTGTTGACTCAAGGCGTTTTGGCGTAGCGATAAAAGGAGAGCTAGAAACAACTTCCGCTAAGTTAACTGAACCCACCCTCAAAGGGTTGGGCGCCGTTGAAGTTAACGAAAGATTGATTGCATCAGAAAAGATTGCACGTCGAAGTTTTGAAATCTGGGGAAAACTACTACGCAGTATTGGGAATCAGCAATCACTCATTCGAAAATTTGTGCTCGTTTTTTATATCTTATTTTTAATCACGATGATTTTAACTGTCGTCCCCATTTCTGCCGTGTTAAAAAAATTATTTTCTCCATTATTAAAAAAACGTACCGCCGAACAGAAAGCCTATTTTGCAGCACCTTCGGGCGAAGAGACGTATAAAATGTAATCCACAGGATTTAACTTAATAGGATTTTAGAAGTATTTATGTCAGACAACGCAGTTTATATTACTAACATTGGAGCTTTTCTCCCTAACGACCCGGTCGACAACAACGACATGGAATCGCTTTTGGGGCAAGTAGGCGTTCGCCCTTCTAGAGCACGTAGAACGATTTTGCGCAGCAACGGTATCAAACAGCGCTACTATGCCATCGACCCGAAAACGCTAAAGCACAACTACTCGAATGCACAGCTCACCGCCGAAGCTATAAAAAATGTCACCAAGAATACCATTCAACTAGATGACATAGATTGCCTTGCCAGCGGAACATCTATCGCCGATCAACTAATGCCTAATCATGCAGTAATGGTTCAAGGAGAGCTGGGATTACATCCTTGCGAAGTTGTTGCGACAAGCGGTGTCTGCCTAGCAGGAATGACAGCTTTTAAATATGCTTACCTAGGGATATTGAGCGGGGAATATAAAAGTGCTATCGCCACTGGATCGGAATTATCTTCAGGCGTAATGACGGCGGATAATTTTGCTGCCGAAACAGAAGCAAAACTAGAGCAGTTAGAATCACAACCAGAGCTTGCGTTCGAAAAAGATTTCTTACGTTGGATGTTATCGGATGGGGCTGGTGCCATGTTGCTGCAACCAGAACCATCACCCGATCGCTTATCCTTACGTGTCGACTGGCTACATATTTATTCTTACGCGGGCGAAATGGAAACCTGTATGTATGCTGGCGCGGTTAAAAACGAAGACGGCTCCATGACAGGTTGGCAAAATTTCAACACCAAAGAACGTAATGAGCAATCAGTGCTTTCTGTTAAACAAGATGTGAAATTATTAAATGAAAATATCTTGCATTACACTGTCGAAAAACCCTTAACCGATTTGATAGCACGATACCATTTAACTGCCGATCAATTCGATTACTTTATTCCCCATTACTCTTCAAATTTTTTCGCCAAAGGCGTACAAGAAAGCATTCAACGAGTAGGCTTAGATATCCCCAAAGAGAAGTGGTTTACCAATCTGCCAGAGAAAGGCAATACAGGCTCAGCCTCTATTTATATTATGCTAGAAGAACTCTACAATTCAGGAAAATTGCAATCAGGCCAACGATTGCTCTGTTACATTCCTGAAAGCGGCCGCTTCTCTTCAGCCATGATGAGCTTAACTGTCGCGTAATCGCTCACTCTTTATCATAAAAATCGTCAATTAAAATGGATTTATTCACATGAAAAAAGACGAAGTCCCACAAGATAATATTTCGACCTACGCAGGTCACCAAAAACTATTTTATGCTGTTGAAAATGATGGCGAGTACACTGGCGTACAATCGACAGGATGGGATGTGGAAGGCGAAGCAACACAAGACGCCATTAACGTCATTAATGCTGACAGGCAAGCATCATGGCAACGTGGTCAAGACGGTATTTCATCACCGCTTGAATTCCATATGTATAACTGCCGAATGGATCTTGCTCTGCTCTCTCAAGCCACCGGCTTTTTTCAATGGCGTATTCGCAGGCATTTTAAACCTAACACGTTCAAAAAACTCTCTCAAAAAAACACCGATAAATATTGCGACGCACTAGGCCTAAGCAAAGAAGAACTCAATACATTACCTGACGTATTTTCTGCTCGTTAAAATAATAAATACCTAAGCCACTAAACAGCCTGCAATAAAAACCACGAATACGCTGCCAGGCCCAAATCTCTCAACCATACTGACAGACAAACATGAATTCAGAAAACCAAACACCGAAAACGAATCATTTCAATCATAAGCAATCGGCTCACTGTGAAAGCGGTGTCATCTCATCCATGTTGACACATTATGGCTTGCCGATGACTGAACCCATGGCTTTTGGCTTATCAAACGCACTCACTTTTGCTTACATCCCGTTTGTAAAACTATCCGGGATGCCGCTCATTGCTTATCGAATGCCACCAAAATGGATTATTAAAGGATTACAAAAACGCATTGGGTTAAAAATGCATTTCCAAACGTTCCGGAATCCTGATGAGGGCATGGCTGAACTGGATAAGCTCGTAGAGCAAGAAAAATTAGTAGGATTACAAACCAGTGTTTATTGGCTGCCTTATTTTCCACAAGAAATGCGCTTTCACTTTAATGCCCATAATTTATTAGTGTATGGTAAAGACGACAAAAACTATTTTGTCAGTGACCCTGTTTTTGAAACATCGCAAACCTGCGAGAAAGAAGGTTTAAAGAAAGCACGCTTTGCAAAAGGGGCTATGGCCGCAAAAGGTCTAATGTATTACCCGGAACATATCCCTTCAGAAATTGATTTCGCCAACGTTATCCCAAAAGCCATAAAATCAAATTATAAAATTATGGCAAAAGCACCAATACCGATTGTCGGCGTACGCGGGATTCGCTATCTAGGCAAAAACCTAATCAAACTCGAAAAAAATCCTAAGAAAAAAGAACAATATCTGCCTCTTTACTTAAGCCACATTGTTAGAATGCAAGAAGAAATAGGAACTGGCGGCGCCGGCTTCCGGTTTATTTATGCTGCATTTTTACGAGAGGCCGCACAACATACTCACCACGATTTACTCATAGAAGCATCAGAAAAAATGACAGATGCTGGAGACCAATGGCGACTTTTTGCATTACAGGCCAGTAAAATGTCGCGCAAAAGAAAACCAATGGATGCTCAAGAACTTAATAACATTATTAATACTTGCGCCGATAAAGAATTAGAGGTGTGGAATTTATTGAAAAAAATGTGGTAACCATATTTTATGTCTAACCATTTCGGCAGACCATAAAAACGGTAAAACGGCCTGACGGATCAGAGTTGACATGTAGCATCATGATCGCTGTCTGCTCATGTAAAAAACGAATAATTCCCTCACCTGTTGGACTGTCATAATGGCCTTCTCGTCCGACATAATCAAAGCGGTGTCGTACACCCCCTTCTTCCATAATCGAGATCACATCGCTGTCAGAAAGATGCTGGCCAACGCCTAATACAGTATCAGCTCCTACATCTTTTATTTTTAACCATTGAATTAGCAATTCTAAACTTGAAAAATATCGAAGCTCTTCAATTACTCCAATTGCGTTATCATCTATCGAGCTATCATCTTGAGCGCTTTCTTTTTTTGCTGGCAAGTTTGTAACTAAAAGCCAGTTACTCGCTTCAACCAAATCTTGGCTTGCGCTCAAATGAACTCGCCTTCGATGCTCCTCAAGTGGTGAAGAGCAACAATCAACGCTACCTATAAGAGCCGACGATGCCGATCCGATAATGAAATCTGATTGAGCTAACTGCAATGCTGCAAAGATTGGGTCATACCGATTCGTAATAAAATTACTTCCACCAAAAACACCCACAGATTTTGCCACTTGAAAACAAGCCGCATTACTCACCGAATTTACAAACGACAAGGGTGCTGGCGGTTGTTGATCGCGAACCAATCCATTTAACAAGTCAACCGTGACTCCTGTATCGCCTCGGCAAGAAGCGAAATACACACTGGCATTTTTATCAACTTCAATATTTTTACAGCAACGACTTGCACCGATTAATGCTAATTGAACAAATCGAGTAATCCTTCGAATTGCTTTACCAGTGGATTCTTTTACCAATGTTTTTAATTCAGGTAATGGTTTATCACTATGCTCGTTAACTTTCTCTACGTATTGCCCCACTGAAAGAATCTGAAGTTTCACACCCTCTTCCTGAAAATTTTCAGGCTTTTCATTTAGATTTTCGTTTTGGCTTTGATAAAAATTAACCATGATCGCCACCATCCACTATATCGGCAACAAGACTGGTGTTATTCCCACCAAAACCAAAATAATTTAATAAATATTTTCCAAAAATCGGCTCATTTACTTTTTCGAACGCCTCTGATTGCAAATTTAACCCTTGATTCAAAATAATTCCCAAATCATTTCCTTTTGCTGCAATCCCTTTTGTCGCAGGAATAAAGCCTCGCTGAGCAGCGCCACAAAATAAAATAAATTCCGACAAGCCACAGGCGCCAAGTGTGTGACCAATAAAAGGCTTTATCGCACAACACTGGGGAAATGTTTCGACTGACTCGAGAGCACGTCTCATCCCATTTGCTTCTGCGGCATCACCACCCATCGTTGCCGTTCCATGACACTTAATGGCAGATATTTCTTCCGGAGAAACCGATGCATTTTTAAGTGCAGAAGCAATCACTTTTGCTACGACATCGCCATCTTCATGTGTGATAGACATGCTATGCGTATCACATAAATTGGCGCCGCCTAACAATCTGATCATTGCATTGCTTTTCCTGAGAGAGTTTTTTTCTTGGCGATTTTTTTCTGAAAGGATTTCGCTCTTTGGATTTTTATCAGCCCGATCGCCACTACTTAAATCCGTACCGCATAAAATAGCAGCCGCACAACTCTCACCAAGAATTAAACCATCACGCCTATCATCAAACGGCAATAACGCATTTTGACTCAGCAGCTGTAACCCATAAAATCCATAAGTTGTTGTGTCATTTGAAAATTCAACGGCAACAACCAGAGCATTCTCAATCACACCTTGATCAATTAATTGCCCCGCATACAGCATTGCGTTTGCACTAGAAGTACAGGCAGTATTAAACGTGAAATCAGGACCATTGATATCAAAACGTTTTCTTATACGCTCTGATAAATTTCCCATACCGCATTCGGCAAGAGGGAAAGCATCTGCATCGCTTAAAGATTGCCTAAATCGCTCTTCTTCATCCGCTATTTCAAAGGAAGAAGATCCGACGAACAAACCGATATTATTTAATGCTTGCTCAGATAGACCAGCCTCTTCTATCGCTTGAGAAATAACATCAAACAAAACATCATTTAACCGAACATATACGTCGCGAGGAGAGGTTTTACGAAGAAGATAATAAGGAATGGTTATTTCATTGTTTGGCAAGGTACAACTCAACGTAGAAGCGTTTACGCTAGGTACTTTCTCATCGCCAATTTGATGCAAAGCAGTGATACACTCATCTGTCGTAGAACCTAACGCTGTATGTAATCCCGTACCAATAATATAAACAGGCTTCATCGATCCGTCCTTGCGCCTATGACTTATTTTCTGGCAGGTCTGTTAGAATCTTTTCCGCTAGAGAATCTACAGTACGTAAAGCCTTCTTAGCATCGGGGCCATTTTCAATTCTCACGCCGTAGTTTTTTTGCACGGACATCGATATTTGTAACGCATCTAGAGAATCCAAGTCTAAATCACCACCGCCAATTAACTGCTCATTATCTTTTATATCTTCCGGCTCAATATCTTTATCACACTCTTCAATGATCATTTTTTTGAGCTCTGCAATTAACTGATTTTTATCCATTTCGAACTTCCAAATTATTTCGATTATCTTTTCAATTATCTCTAAACAGTTTATAGATGCTTTTTTAACAATTAAGCTTCATTTCTCTTTGCCATCAAAAGAGATGCAATCACAATCAAAAATACGCCCAAACCACTTAACATCATCGCTTTAGATAACACTAAGCTTACATCGCCATTTCTCAAGAACACATCCAGAAAGCCTTCAAGCCCCCAATTCATTGGCGACCACTCGCTAATTTTTTGCATCGATATAGGCATGACAAATGTAGGGATCATGATGCCTCCCAATGCGGCCAATATAATATTTCCTGCCCCACCTAACATGGTTGCCTGCTCTGTTGTCTTGGTAATCACTGCGATTAAAAAAGCATAGCCCAATGCCGCTATACTCAACGCAAAAGAAATGAAAACCAATGCGGCAAAAGATGCACCCATTTCAAGTCGATCGCCGCCCAACATTGGCACAACAAAAATCCCAACCGCTATCATACAAACCACTTGCAATTGCATCACAATAAAATAAGGAAATAACTTCCCTAAAATTAATATCACTGGAGATACTGGAATTGTTTTCAATCGCTTCAATGTCCCCAACTGACGCTCTTTAATCAGCGTATTCGAAAGAGGAACAACCACAAAAAACATGGCAAAAACCAACCAAGCTGGTACATTCTGCTGAACAGATGACGGTGATAATTCTTGACCGCCTCCATAAGCATAATTTACATCCAAAACAACGGCAGCAAGCTCTTCTAATGACTCTTCACCAAATACATCATCATCAAAATCGTCAAGCATTTTTTCCACTTTAACACCCCGTAATGACTCACGAAGGGCTGCGACAAATATCATTTCTGTCTGCTTTGATGTTGCTGGAGCGACTAACAGGTCCACACCAATGGTATTTGTTTCTTCATCATCTTCTGGAAGCGCATAAATTTTGATAAGAAAAGCAGCGTTATCTTGTTGAACATAAGCAAGAAGGTCATCGCTATTTCCTGATTCAACAATATCACCAGCAAAAGAGAAATCAAAAACGCCCGCATCTTTTAAATGTGTTAACAATGCTTGAGAGTCATCATTATCGGCTAGATCACTCACCAGAACCGGCAACTTAACTTGATCTCTTGCCGAAAAATTTTGTTGCATGGCCAGCGACATAATGACAATAAAAACGGCAGGCATTAAAAATAATAACGCTAAACCATGAAGGTCGCGCACCAACAATAAAATTTCTTTTTTGAAAACAGAAAGTAATTGAACAACGAATTTCATAACCACTAATCTCTCAACTTTTCTTTTGTCAGAGACAAGTAAATATCTTCAAGTCGATCAGCGCCATA
This sequence comes from Cellvibrionaceae bacterium, assembly GCA_050633885.1. Lineage (GTDB taxonomy): Bacteria > Pseudomonadota > Gammaproteobacteria > Pseudomonadales > Cellvibrionaceae > JAWSVE01. The sequence goes on along the minus strand of JBOEHK010000013.1, from coordinate 23,308 downwards.
GCTAAACGCACCGACTTCTAGACCACATCGATTAAAGCCGTCGAAGATTTTCTGGGTAGAATCCGCGACCGAGTAATCGTCGCGACTGGCTGAAGCGGAAAAATCACAACCATCGATATGACGAATAGCCAAAGCTGCAAGTTCTTTTATCTGAACAATAGTTGGGGTAGTGGTTGATTGAATTTTAATGAGCTTGTCGTTTTCCCCACCTAAAATATCTGATAATTTTTTCTGAAGGAGTAACTTGCCATGATCGATAATAACAATGTCGTCGCAAATAGCCTCGATCTCTTCCATATAATGCGACGTATAAACAATCGTTTTACCTTTTGCCTTTAAATCGTTAATAGCCGACAAAATAAAACGGCGTGATTGCGCATCAATCCCAACTGTAGGCTCATCAAGATAAAGAATTTCCGGATCACTTAACAAACCAATCGCCAAATTGAGACGACGCTTTAGACCACCAGAATACTGCGAAGAGTATTTATCTAAAACATCAGACAAACCACACACATCGACAACCTCGTTGATACGAGATTTTTTTTGATCGCCAGACAAACCATATAAACCCGAAAAAAAATCAAGATTTTCTTGTCCAGTAAGCGCAGGATAAAAAGCATAATCTTGAGGGACTATAGCAGACTTGTTTTTAACCTCTTTATTATTTTTCGTCTCGCCAGCTATCAACAAGCGGCCTGCTTGCAGAGGTAAAACGCCAACCAACAGAGAAAGTAAAGTTGTCTTACCTGCACCGTTCGGACCTAAAACACCACAGCAAGATCCCGAGTCGAATGCAATTGACACATCGCTTAAAGCCGCTCTTTCAGCACCTTTATACTGGTAACAAAAACCTTCTGCTACAAGGGCTGCCCCACTGCGATGCAAATTTGACATAATCATTATTTTCTTAAATTGTCACAAAACAAATGCATTATAAAATGCGGTCGACATAGTACCTCCTCTAACAAATCAATAATAGCTTGGGGACTTCTACAGCTTGACACCGCAGCAAATCGCCATCGATCTCCACACAACCAAGAAAATGAACTTAAATATAATAAAACTCCAAATTAGTGGCGCCAATTTCATCTTGCGCACCCAGAAAAAGTAAACGAACCAGGGTAAAATCATTAAAAAACCAACAAAAACAATATGATAGATAAAAAAACATTCTCATAATGCATTACATGTAATGCGTTGACATGTTACATGTAACACTATAAATTACCTCCCCATGAAGCCTAAATCATCCGCACATTACCAGCGAGAATTTCGTAAACGCCTTCGAGAGCAAGGCTTGATCAAGAAAGAAGTGTGGATTCGCCCTGAAAACTCAAAAACATTAAGCATATTGGAAAAACAGCTCCGATTGCATCAGGGACACCTTACAATAAAAGAAGGAGTAAGTATGATGGATGCTGACAAAACTTGGACCACTGAGACTTTATTTAGAGAACTACAAGAATCAGACCTTTTCAAAAACGGACAGTCTTCTGCTGAACTAATAGACGGAGTAGAAGCAGCTCTCCATATAGTGATGCATGAGTTTGGCGACTTGCCAATTTTTTTAACTGTTTCAGGTGAGCAGATTATTGCAGAATCTGTATTGTGGTCGACCGCAGCAGTAAATGATGTCAATCGATTTAACAAAGCAATATTGAGGACTCATAAATACTTTCCTCTTTCAACAATCAGTCTGGATATCATTGGTGACGGGCAAGATTATTACCACATGTTCGGCGCATTAAGCTCTATATCAACATTACCAAATGTAATTTTTGAAATCGAAACTCTAGCTAGCAATGTAATACAAGCAACAGAGGCATATAGCGAGTTTCTCAACATAGCAATTGAAGCTTGAGGATAAAGATATGAACGTATGGGCAAAAATGATGACCGCACTAAAAGGCGGCGCAACCGAAGCTGGCGAAGCTATCGTCGACACACAAGCGCTACGAATTTTAGATCAGGAGGTTCGTGATGCAAGCGAAGAATTAAAGCAATCAAAAGATGGTTTGGCCACAATAATGGCCAGACAAAAATTATCAGAAGAAAAAGTTAAAACGGTTGAATCCGCAATTACTGAGCATGAAGGCTATGCAGTGAAAGCTCTGGAAGCTGACAACGAAAGTTTAGCTTTGGAAGTTGCCGCCAAAATTGCAGACCTTGAAAACCAATTAGATGATGAAACAAAACTGCGCGATAGCTTCACTGAAAACGTCAATAAATTACGAGAAACAATCAGACAAACTGAGCTCACAATTAAACGACTAAAACAACAAGTCGACACAGTGAAAGCCACTGAAAATGTACAGCGAGCGCAAGCTGCTGTAGCAGAAAGGCATAGCGGAACTAACTCAAAATTAAGAACAGCTATGGATTCTCTTGAGCGACTAAAAGAAAAGCAATCGCTTAAAGATGCTCAAATGAAAGTAGCCAATGAGCTGTCAGAAGAAAACGTAGATGGCTCATTAAAAGCAAAGCTTGATGAAGCGGGAATTACTTCTAGCTCTCATAAAGCCAGTGATGTTTTAGACCGAATCAAAAAAGGTCGAGCTGGAAAATAACACGTTAAGAAAAGGCTAACGAAAACAATAACAATGAAAAGGAGTTACTCATGTTTGCCATTTTTTTAACAGAGGCGATGGATCCGTTTTATTTAAACATTACATCGTTTCCAACTGTTATTTTTTCATTTTTCCTAATACTTTGCTTTATGTACGGTTGTTTAGCGGTATTAGGGCTCGCAGACATGGATTTTCTTAACTTCGAAATACCCGAAGCCAATTTAGACGTCGATGCAGGAGATAGCCTTTCAAACTTAAACGTATTAGCAGGGTTGTTAGTACGTTTAGGGCTTAACGGGGTTCCGGTTCCCGTTCTTATATCTTTAATATCTTTGATTGGCTGGTTCATTTGTTATTACGCAGTACATTTTATTTTTCCATTTGTGCCTGATGGAATTATTCAATTCTTGGCTGGGATACCAATTTTTATTGTGTCGCTATATCTTTCTGCCATCATCACCTCACTCATAGTCAAACCACTAAGGCCTATTTTTAAGTCGGCAAACCAACAAGTAGAAAGAAATATTGTTGGACAAATAGCCGTGGTAAGAACAACTCGAGTAGATCAACAGTTTGGTGAGGCCACTATTGAAGATGGTGGTGCGGGATTAATTGTCAAAGTCAGATCATATGACAATGAAGTATTTAATCGAGGAGATCGAGTAGCGCTTCTCGAGTATGTAAAAAACGAACACGTGTATCGCGTTGTTTCAGAATCTGAATTTGAAAACAAAATATAAATAGAAAGGAGTTCACCATGTCTGAGTACTTACCTAGTTTTATGGGATTGTTGGTTTTTGTCGGCGGTTTTTTTCTTTTCTTGGTCGTTATGGCCGCCCTATTCAAAGCATTTTATATCAAGGTCGAGCAAGGTGTTGCTTTAATCAAAAATGATTTGAGCACTAGACCAAAAGTATATTTTACCGGCTCATGGATCATTCCAGTTATACACAAAAAAGAGTTGATGCGAATTTCTTTGATCACAATGGAAGTTGATCGTCGCGGCAAAGATGGCCTTATCTGCCAAGATAATATGCGTGCTGACATCACAGTAGCTTTTTACTTACGCGTCAATGAAACACCAGAAGACGTCCTAAAAGTTGCCAAATCTTTAGGTGCGAACAGAGCCTCTGACCGAGATGCAGTAAACGAACTTTTCAATGCTAAATTTTCAGAAGCATTAAAGACCGTTGGAAAACAAATAGAATTCGTACAACTATTTGAAAATCGACAGGATTTCAGAGACAAGATCATTGAAGTTATTGGTAATGATTTAAACGGCTATGTACTTGAAGATGTCGCAATTGATTACCTTGAACAAACTCCAAAAGTATCTCTAGACCCAAGCAATATTCTTGATGCAGAAGGTATTAAAAAAATCACAGAGCTGACTGCAACACAGAACGTTCGCACTAATGTCCTAGAAAAAGATGAAGAACTTGCCATTAAAAAGAAAAATGTTGAAACCGTTGAAGCTATGCTCGAACTAGAGCGACAACAAAAAGATGCAGAAGCGCGGCAAGCTAGAGAAGTTGCAACGATTCGCGCTCGAGAAGAAGCTGAAACTTTAAAGGTTCAGGAAGAAGAGCGTAAAAAAGCAGAATCGACAACTATCTTAGTTGAGCAAGATCTTGCTGTGCAAACTGAAAATCAAAAAAGAGAAATAGAAGTCGCAGAACAAAACAGACAACGAGCTGTTGTTATCGAAGTTGAAAAAGTAACTCGAGCAAAAGATTTAGAAATTGTTTCTAGAGAAAGAGAAGTAGAACTACAACGCATCGAAGCCGAGAAAGCTGTCGAAGTAGAGAAAAAAGAAATTGCAAACGTCATTCGTGAGCGTGTTGCCGTCGATAAAACTGTTGCAATCGAGGAAGAAAAAATTAAAGAAGTTCGAGAAGTTTCTGAAGCTGATCGCCTAAAACAAGTTCAAGTTCTTTCTGCTGAGGCAATCGCAGAAGAAGAAAAGGTTAAACTAGTGAAAGCAGCCGAAGCAGAAGAACTTTCTGCTAAACATAGGGCTGTAGAAATAACGACTATCGCACAAGCAAAACTAGAAGCAACTGCAAAAGAAGCAGATTCAATGAAAAAACTTTCTGAAGGCGTTCAAGCAGAACGAGCTGCACCCGGACTTGCGGATGCGAAAGTACAAGAAGCAAAAGCGGATGCATTAGAAAAAGAAGGCATAGCTGAGGCTCACGTCATACAAGCCAAAGGTGATGCAGAAGCAACATCTCATCGTTTAATCGGCACTTCAGAAGCCGATGTAATCGCAGCTAAAGGTAGCTCTGAAGCGCAAGCTAAGAAACAAATCGGGATGTCTGGTGCTGAAGTTACCCGTGAACAATTCAAAGCTGAAGCTGACGGCTTAATGGATAAGTTTGAAGCAATGGGAACTATGAGCGACGACGCAAGAGAGCACGAAGAATATCGAATGGGCTTAGAAACCGCTCTTAAAGAAGTCCTCGCATCAATCGAGGCAGGGAAAGAAATCGCGAAAGAAAATGCCGAAGTCTTAGCAACCGCATTGCAACGAGCGAAAATTGATATTGTTGGCGGTGAAGATCACTTCTTCAACAACTTCGCAAAATCACTTTCTATCGGCAAAGCCATTGATGGCTTAGCAGATAAAAGCAGTACGATTGCAGCACTCGTAAACAAAGTTACTCAAACGACCACTGACTCTTCGTCTGGCATAAAAAGCAAAGAAGCGGCTGATACCGAATAGCCAATTTCAATAAATACGGGGTGAGGCTTTACATTTCATCTCATCCCTCATTTATTCTCTTCATTTGCTGGAAGGACAAAGACAATGACACAACAGGAAAAGTCATCTAACGCCAATAGTATTGTCGATACCGCTGTCGCAGAAGGCGGCGCTTACGAAATAATACGCAAACGATTAATCGAACAAGGCAAACAACTTAAATCACAAGTTAACGAACTCAATGAAGGACGATTAGCAGAATTCGGCAGTTCAGAAATGAGTGTCGAAGCTCGTGTTCGAGTAAGAACCGAGAACAACTGCATTGCCAGAGATATTGTCCAAGTAGGGCCATATTTGTTTTTTGGTTTTAATGTTTTTATTGGATTAAAAAAAGAAACAAACATCAGTGATGTTTTTGCACTTTTCACGCTGAATCAAAATGGTGAAGATTTTGAAATGGAGCCAGCTTCACTTCAAGGTACTTTTTTATCTGACCAAAGTTTTGTTAGCGATTTTGAAGAACTTTATCGTTACTACAAACATACACGCTTAATAGAACTCACCATCAACCACGGAAAGCTACTCGCAGGTTTTCAGATCGGCGAGAAGTTAGACGATATTCGTGTCTTTCGATGGTCGCTATCTGCCGATGGGGCTAAGGTAAAATACATTGATAATCGCGGGGAGCGCGATATTCAATTACCACCCTCCTACGATTTTGAATGGCACACATGTGAGCGAGAAGATATCGTACATGGCCGTCATGCACATATAAATGTTTTAGATACTGTTTTTGTTGAAACTTTAGCGGGTGATCTCACCGTAAAAATTGAAAACAATACAGAAGATGGCATGGGGGTTTATCGTGATCCCGTAGAAGATACTACGCAATCTCTCGATGACGTTGAAGTTCAGTACGCTTCTGTTGGGGATTTGATTTTATTAAAAATACTGCCTTATAAAGAAAAAGATTGGCGCTATTTGATTTTCAATCAATTCACAAAAGATGTTTTAAGAATCGATGCTATTGGCCAATCCTGTATCCAATTACCAGAAGATCATGGAATTATTTTTCCTGGTGGTTATTACTTGCAGACAGGCGAACACAAAACGTTTGAAACAAATACTATTGGTTTACGGTATAAGCGTGCAATTCGCTCTCCAAATGGTGAAGACGTACTCTATGTTTTTTACGAACCCGCCAACGGTGTTGTTGCACTGCTCGCCTACAATCTCATCAATAAATCCATACAAAATCCAATCATAGGACATGGCTACGCACTATCGGATGAAGGCAAAGTTGTTATTTTTTCTGCTGAAAGCGAACCTACTCGAGTTCACCCAATGCAAATTTGGCAGACGCCTTATGTTAGTGATGAATTTGCAAGTAATGCACCTAGCAGCCAAACTTTTTATGGTCGAATTGGGAACGCTGAACTAGTTCGTGGCGTTTCCGATATTTTTAGTGTTTGTCGTGCTATCGACAATCAATCTGTTTCTGTTCGATTATACGAAGAACTAAGCCAAAACCCTCAAAAGCTGTTTGATGCTTATTACTGGTTAGAAGAAAAGGAAGCATCTTCTATTCGTGAATCGTTAAAAAATATTGCTGAAACTTCTGAGCTAGTGATTGATGAATTTGAAAAAGTAGAAAGCATCAAACAACAATCTTCAAAGATAATGGCAGAAACAGAAAATGAACAAGATGAAATAATTCGAGCGATTCGAATAAACAGCGGTGATACTGCCGAGGAATATGTAAACACATTAAGTAGAATTCGACGGCAACGAGGCCATCTCACCACAATTAAAGATCATCGTTACATCGATTTAAACCGAATCAATCAATTAGAAGAACAACTTCTTAAAGAAGAAGACGATTTAAGCCAAAAGACGGTTGAATTTTTATCTTCCGAAGGGTCTCTTGATCCCTACTTAGAAAAAATCAATACACTCAATCATGATGTCACGGCAAGCAATTCTAACGCTGAGCTACTTCCTTTGATTGAAACCATTGAATCATCAGCAGCTGGCTTAGATTTATTATCGGAACTGATGAGCACTTTAAAAGTTTCTGATGCCACTGTTCGAACCCAAATTATCGATTCCATATCTCAGGTTTACTCCAAATTAAATCAAAGTAAAGCTGAAGCAAAAATAAAACAAAAAAGCTTAGGATCAGAGGAAGCTATTGCTCAATTTGGCGCGCAATTTAAATTGTTTTCACAAACAATTACAAACGCCCTCGGACTATCTACAACCCCTGACCGATGTGATGAACAATTATCACGATTACTGGTTCAGCTAGAAGAATTAGAAAGCCAATTCAGTGAATTTGATCAATTTCTGTCTGACATAATGGATAAGCGAGAAGAAATTTATGAGTCTTTCGAGTCTCACAAACAACAACTTCTCGATGAACAACAACGCAAAGCACAAAACGTTGAAGATGCAGCTAGTAGGATTGTAAACAGTATTGAGAAGCGATCTCTTAAATTTACAGACCCCGATACACTAAATACGTATTTTGCTTCTGATGCATTGGTTTTAAAAGTCCGAGACCTCGTTGAACAATTGCGGGAACTAAATAGTTCAGTTAAAGCCGACGATATTGAATCCCAGTTTAAAACAGCCAAAGAACAAGCTCTGAGAACGTTACGAGACAAAACTGATATCTATGAAGATGGCGGCAATGTCATCAAACTGGGACCTATTCATAAGTTTTCTGTTAACACACAAGAGCTCGATCTAACGCTCATACCACGAAAAGGAAAACTGAATGCTCACCTGACAGGTACAGACTATTTTGAAGTTATTCAGAATGCTGAACTTGAAGAGCTACGCCCCTACTGGGACCTTTCATTAGAATCAGAAACTGAAGACGTTTATCGATCAGAATATTTGGCTTTTTTAATTCTACAGGCAGCACAACATCATCAAGATGATTTAACAATTGATAAAATTCGACAAGCTTTACTGGATAAAACAGATATCCACAACATAACAAAAGAATTTGCGACACCACGCTATAAGGAAGGCTATGAAAAAGGCATTCACGATCACGATGCCGCTCTCATCTTACAAAAATTAATTCCTGCGCTAGATAGTGCAGACCTGCTGTACTTCAATCCAATGAGCCGTGCTATTGCACAGATTTTTTGGGCCAATATTAAAAAAGAATTCCATCAAACGAAAATATCTGAGAAAGATAATAAAAACGTTCTCTCTTACAAAACTTGGCCAACCCGAGCTCAATCAGCAGGACAAATGGAATCTGTTTTTGCCAGTGCAGACGCAAAGCAATTACTCGCAAATGAAATCGAATACGCTATAGCCGCGTTTATTTCATCAAACCCTATCACTGTTTCAACTCTTGAAATTCGCTCAGCGTCAGAATACCTAGTTGCAGAACTTAGTAGAGAGCGCACTGAATTCATTGTTAGTAAATACGCTGTTCGATTAACCGAAGAACTTCGACAATCGATGGACGATCAAACATGGAAGAGATATCAACGATCACTTGAAGAAATGATTGGTTGGCCTGCTGAGCGCTGGAAGCTCACCTCAGCTTGGTTCAATGCCTTGGTAGAAGAGAAAAACTTATCTACGTTAAAACGCTATATCCCTGAGGCAATTGCGCTCATTAATAGCGAAGAACGTTTAGACAGGAGAAACACAGAAGTTGATTTAGAGCTAACCGTTGAGGGATTGATGGGTGATCATCCCCTAATAACGAATCGTCAATTGTCTTTCTCTCTTGATGCATTCTTATTGAAACTGGATAAACATAAATTTGAAGTCATACCTGCGTACAAAAGATATTTAAACTTACGTCACGAAATAACTCAAAAAGAAAAACAAGAATTAAAACTTGAATCTTTTAAAGCAAGACCTCTGAGTTCATTTGTACGTAATCAGTTAATTAATGACTCCTATTTACCGATTATTGGCGACAACCTTGCAAAACAAATGGGGACTCTTGGCGAAAACAAAAGAACCGACCTCATGGGCCTGCTAATGATGATATCCCCACCGGGATACGGTAAAACCACCCTTATGGAATATGTGGCGAGTCGCTTGGGTTTGATTTTCATGAAAATCAATTGCCCATCACTTGGCCACGATGTGTTATCACTCGACCCAGAGCAAGCACCGAACGCGACGGCACGGCAAGAACTTGAAAAATTAAACCTTGCCTTAGAAATGGGTAACAACGTCATGCTATATCTAGATGACATACAACATACTCACCCAGAGTTTTTGCAAAAGTTTATTTCTCTTTGCGATGGCACGCGTCGAATAGAAGGTGTCTGGAAAGGAGAAACAAAAACTTATGACATGAGGGGTAGGAAATTCTGCGTCGTCATGGCCGGCAACCCATACACCGAATCAGGTGAGCTATTTAAAATACCTGACATGCTCGCAAACCGAGCCGATATTTATAACCTCGGTGATGTACTTGGCGGAATGGATGAGCAATTTGCTCTCAGTTATATTGAGAACTCTTTAACCTCTAATAAAGTGTTAGCTCCTCTCGCTACAAGAAGCATGGATGATTTTTATAAATTAGTGAGTATCGCAAAAGGTGAAAACATCCCGACTACCGATATACAGCATCAATACAGCGGAGCGGAACTGAACGAAATAACAACGGTTCTTAAAAAATTATTTACGATTCAAGACATCATCTTAAAAATAAATCGCCAATATATTGCTTCTGCTGCACAAAACGACAAATACAGGACGGAGCCAACCTTCAAATTGCAAGGCAGTTATAGAAACATGAACAAAATGGCTGAGAAGGTGAACGCTGTAATGAATGATGCCGAGATACAACAAATGATTAATGATCATTACCTTGGCGAAGCTCAGTTACTGACTACCGGCACAGAGGATAACCTGTTAAAGCTTTCTGAACTTAGAGGGATAATGACCGAGCAACAATCATTGCGATGGGATCAAATTAAAAAAGATTTTATTCGTAATAAGGCGATGGGTGGAGATGATCAAGATACGGGAAATAAAGTCGTTGCCCAGCTGGTGGATCTTGTTGATGGTTTAAAATTGTTGAACGCAAGTGTCGAAAAAACATCTGAGGCTTCCAACAACAAAGCAAAAGAAATAAAAGAGGCCAATCAAGAACTAGTAATCTCTGATAAAGCAATCAGCACAATTAATGACATACTGAAAAGTAATCAAAGTAAAGTTGAAGTCATTAACCAACCAGTACCTGGTATTGATAAACTATTGAAGGCACTTGCTGGAACCATGGAAAATAGCATTTTTCCTTTAATACGGACCATGGATAAAAAGTTTGAAATTGATTTACGCACACACGACAAAATGCAAGATGTTTCAGATCAGTTACACGCGCTCAGTTTAAGTCTCAAACCACAAACACGCCAAGAAAACACTACAACAAAAACAGCGGCGCAGAAGAAAAAACCCAAGAACCCAAAAGGCTAATAAAACATTATAAGGAGTGAGAATGGACTGTCCTAAATGTAAAAAAACGACACTTGAAGCTACCGAAATCGAAAACGGTTTGGTAGCCGCTCAATGCACCGGATGCAATGGAATGTTAATTCCATTATTCAGCTTTCGATATTGGGCAAAAAATTTATCCAGTGAAAGCTCACCTGAAATCAACCCTACTCCAACTGAAGACTCTGATAATGCAATAATTTGCTCTAAGTGCAGCCACCTAATGCTTAAATACCTCATAGGTATTGAGCAAAAAAATAAACTAGATCTCTGCTCTAGCTGTGATGATGTATGGCTGGATGCGGGAGAATGGCAATTACTTAAGCAACTAGGCATTCATACTCAACTGGCCAGCATTACAACAGACGTATGGCAAAGTGATTTAAGAAAGCAGCGTCAGTGGAATTTAGAAAAATCACGATACGAAAAAATCCTAGGGAAAAAAGATTTCTCCAAATTAATAGAGTTTCAAGAGTGGTTAAGCAACCACCCAGAAAAACACCACATCAAACAATTCATACTTCTCAAATCACACTAAGGACATTACCATGAGCGAAAATACGGATTACCTTGAAATGACTTTCAGATCAATCAGCTGCTTTGCAGATGACGGAAAACTCGACGTTAAAGAATTGAACATGATTATGGATATAGCATTAAGAGATGGCGTTGTTGATGAGAACGAAAAAAGGGTTCTCTCCAATATCATATCTAAATTAACATCCAAAGATCTCACTCCAGAATTATCAGACCGAGTTACAGAAATTAAACAACAAATTAATATTTAATTTCTCTCAACTAGATTAAAAATGCATCGCCATTATCCAAACAACAACTAATGGCTAATCATCCAAGGTCTTGCAGAGGGGAACATTTTATTCCCTTCTGCCGTGTACATTAGTTTTGACGGCCTTTTTTTATGTTCGCATCCACAACCATGTTTTAGCTTATCCGCATTTTCTGCGCGAGTATCCGATGTGGAATGTTGCGGCTCATGCTTGGCTGCTTCGTTTCTATCAATAGCTTTCTTTGTCTCCGGTGCCATCTTCATCACATTTGGAGCAAACATGATTACTCTTGCTGAAAGATTCTCACACACTGGGCACGCAGCGGGTTTGGAGTGATCTTCAATGGACGCTAACTCGTGAAATACGCCGTGCTCTTCGCACTTATAATCATACACAGGCATCTTAATTCTCCGTTTGTATTTTCATTACCATTGATTAATGACAAACAATCTCTAATGTTTAAATACCATCGCTCAATTAAATTATTATAAAAACACGAAACATACTTCGGGGGGGGGGAGTATGTTTCGTGCCTCTATAATAATACCTATAACCGTTAATCTAGATCAGGTGCCAACGGTACTTGCACACTACCATCTAGATATTTCGTCGGGCCATCGGCATTCGGTTTAACATCGAACTCAAAAATATCTGTTGGCAACCACAGTGTCGCGCATGAGTTGGGCACATCCACAACGCCACTAATATGTCCTTGAACAGGTGCGGTCCCCAGTAATGAATAAGCTTGCGCCCCTGAGTAACCAAATTTTTTCAAATACTCAATCGCATTTAAACAAGCTTGCCGATAAGCAACATTCACATCGAGGTAATGCTGCTTACCTTGCTCATCCACCGAAATCCCTTCAAAAATTAAATAATCATCGTAACGAGGTGTGATAGGACTTGGTTTGAAAATTGGGTTTTTAATCGCATATTTCGACATGCCATCTTTAATTAATTCAACTCGAAGATGAATCCATCCAGCCATTTCAATTGCACCACAAAATGTGATCTCACCGTCACCTTGGCTAAAATGTAAATCGCCAACTGAAAGTCCACCGCCTTCCACATACACAGGGAAATACACTTTTGAACCGCGAGATAGATCTTTAATGTCACAGTTACCACCATGCTCCCTCGGTGGAACTGTTCTTGCGCCTTCTGCAGCCGCTTCTTTTTGCGCATCCCCTTTCATCCTTCCCATGTGGGCTGTCGATGCATCAGGCAAATTCGCTAAGCCAGGAACGCGATCAGGCTCTGTATCGAATAATTCTTTTTCACGTTTATTCCATTCGCCTAACATTTCTTTTGAGGGTAAGCAGCCAATTAATCCGGGATGAATTAACCCAGCAAATTCAACGCCTGGGACATGACGTGATTTTGTGAACATGCCATTAAAATCCCAAATAGTTTTTTGTGCTTCCGGAAAATGCTCCGTTAAAAACCCGCCACCATTTTGTTTAGAAAAAAATCCGTTAAAACCCCATTCGCTCTCCTTAAACGTTCCTATATCTAAAATATCTACGACAAGTAAATCGCCCGGCTCTGCACCTTCAACTCCCACAGGACCCGATAAAAAATGCACTTGAGATAAATCTACATCTCTCACATCCGAAGCATCATCATTATCTTTAATTTGCCCACCGGTCCAATCCATACACTCGATAATAAAATCATCGCCAGGTTTTACGGTTGAAACCATCGGTATATCTGGATGCCATCGATTGTGTATATTATCGTGCTCATAGGCTGACTTTTTGAGGTCAATTTTAATAATTGTTTCTGCCATAATGATTTCTCCAAAAAATTAAACATAGTTAACGGACAAGGTTAAACGGACAAATAAGAGGATACTTTTTTCTCATCAACATTTTCGCGAAGTTCATCATGAACAATTTTTCCTTTTTCTATCACGATAATCCGATCGGCTATATCTAAAGCAAAACTCAGCACCTGTTCAGACACGATGATCGATAAGTTTCGCTGATCGCGAATTTCTTTTAATGTTTTCGCCATCTCTTTAATAATTGATGGCTGAATTCCTTCTGTAGGTTCATCTAACAACAACACTTTGGGATCACTCGCTAATGCCCTTGCTATAGCAAGTTGTTGCTGCTGACCGCCTGATAAGTTACCTCCCCTTCTGCTCCTCATTTCTAATAACACGGGGAATAAGCTGTACAAATCTTCGGGGACTTTTTTTGCTTTAGTCGTCGTCAATCCTGTTTCAATATTTTCTTTAACGGTCATTGTTGAAAAAATCATTCTTCCTTGTGGAACAAAACCTACGCCAGCTGCAACTCGTTGATGGCTTTTTAATGGCGCTATTTCTTTTTCCTCTAACTTAACGCTGCCCTGCTTGGATGGAATCACACCTATAAGCGATTTCATCAATGTTGTTTTACCCATACCGTTACGCCCTAAGATAGCGATAATTTCTTTTGGCTTTAACGTTAGATTCATATTATTTATCACTTCACTTTGACCGTAAGCCACATGATAATCAGCTATCTCTAACATAATAGTTTTTCCTTTATTAAAACGACCGCATGTAAATACAATGTAAGCTCCAAGACGTTGGTTAGAATAATTTTAATGTCCCAAATAAACTTCAATAACTTTTGGATCATTTTTCACTCTTTCCATCGAACCTTCAGACAACAATTTCCCTTGATGCAAGACCGTTACCCGATCTGCAATGTCTTCAACAAATTGCATATCATGCTCTACAACTAACACTGAGCGGTCTTTTGTTATTCGCTGTAAAAGCTCTGCAGTTTTTTTTCTTTCTGACACAGACATACCGGCCACAGGCTCATCTAACATTAATAATTCAGGGTCTTGAATGAGCAACATGCCAATTTCTAACCACTGCTTTTGCCCATGGCTTAGTAATGCAGCTTCAGATTGCAATTGATCTTCTAAAAAAATCATTTCAGAGATTTCATGTATTTTATTGATAACTTCTTCATCTCTTTTGAATGCAAGCGCTCCCCAAACATTTCTGCCTCTTGGATACGAAATTTCTAAATTTTCAAATACCGTTAAATCTTCATAAATAGATGGGTTTTGAAATTTTCGACCAACACCCGCATGCACTATCTGGTGTTCTTTTAATTTTGTTAGTTCTTTATCTTTAAATTTAATAGAACCGTCTGTTGCTTTTGTTCGACCACAAATTAAATCTAAAACCGTCGTTTTCCCCGCGCCATTTGGCCCAATAATGACCCTAATCTCCTGCTCTTCGACATAAAATGACAAGTCGTTTACAGCTTTAAAACCATCAAAAGAAACTGTTAAGCCTTCTATCTTCAGTACGAAATCTTTAGCGGTTTTTGTTGCTAATGCTGCTGACATAGATTCACCCATCTATTAATTTTTAAAAAAACCTACTTCTAAAATAACGACATTTAACATTCAGCTTCTTTTGAGCTGGACGTTTTATTCCGGAATATTTTAGGGATTCGATGAAACTGCTTTTTTAACCACGGTTGTACATGCGATTGATACACACCGGCTAGCCCATCAGGGAATGCCATCACGACACCGATAAATAATGCGCCCATCGCAAACAACCAAAGTTCAGGGAATGATTCTGAAAATGTAGTTTTTGCATAATTCACGATTAAAGTTCCATAAACCGCGCCTAACAGAGAAAGACGTCCACCTACCGCACAGAAAATGACCATTTCAATAGACGGCACAATGCCCACAAATGAAGGCGACATGAATCCCACTTGCAAGGTGAACATTGCGCCGCCAATGGCAGAAAACACACCAGCGATACAAAAGATAAATATTTTAAAATTAGCAACATCGTAACCAGAGAAACGAACACGATCTTCCTGCTCACTCATTGCAACCAAGAGCCTGCCAAGCTTGCTTTTTTTAATAAATTGCGCAGCAAAAAGGCATACAAATAAAAGAATGCCATTGATAAAATATAAAATATATTTTGAGGAATCGAGACGAATGTCCCAACCATGTAAAGTTCTTAAATCAGTAATACCATTCACACCACCGGTGTAACCTTGCTGCCCAATAATTAATATCGTTAGCACCGCTGCAATCGCTTGGGTAATAATTGCAAAGTACACACCTCCAACACGCCGTTTGAACATAGCAACGCCGATAATGTAAGCAAAAATGGCTGGAATCAAAATCACTGCGATTAATGTAAAAGTGAAACTATGGAACGGCTGCCAGAAGAAAGGTAATTCCGTTATCTGATTCCAGTCCATAAAATCAGGAATTCCTGGTGTAGATTGTATTTTTGTATTTTCCGGACTTGAGGCTTCTAATTTCAAAAACATTGCCATGCAATATCCGCCCAATCCAAAAAACACTCCTTGCCCTAAACTTAAAATTCCTCCTAGCCCCCAACAGAGTGTTAAACCCAAAGCAACAAACGCATAGGTCAGGTATTTACCCAATAAATTTAATCTAAAAATATCTAGGAATAATGGCAAAACAATAAAAATAATTGCCGCTAAAACTGCAAAACCCCAGAGATCATTTTTTGGCATTAATGCACGTACATCAGTCAATGACATTGCGGTCTCCTAACGTCTTATTTTCAAAGTAAACAAACCTTGTGGGCGTAACATCAATATCCCCACAACAATCAGTAAAGTTAAAACTTTTGCCATCGATCCACTTAAGAAAAATTCCATCGTCGATTGCGCTTGTGAAATAGTGAATGCTGATGCAACTGTGCCAATTAAACTCGACGCTCCGCCGAAGACAACCACAAGGAAAGTATCAACAATATACAATTGTCCTGCTGTTGGTCCTGTTGAACCAATCATTGTAAAAGCTGAACCTGCAATACCTGCGATCCCACAACCAATCGCAAAGGTAAACCGATCAACACGCTCTGTATTAATGCCTACGGCTCCGGCCATTAGTCTATTTTGAACAACTGCCCGGGTTTGTTTTCCTAAGCTAGATTTTTGCATCAATAAATAAACACAAAACGTAATGAAGATTGTTAAAATCATAACGAAGATCCCGTTTATCGGAACTTCAATAGTGTCCGATATCGCGTAGGACCCCATCATCCAATCAGGAATTGAAACGCCCACTTCTCTTGCACCAAAAACGCTTCGATAAGTTTGCTGTAAAATTAAACTTAATCCCCACGTTGCTAATAACGTATCAAGCGGTCTTTTGTACAAATGTCGAATCATTGCCCATTCCACCAAAGCGCCTAGAGCAGCCGTGATTACAAATGCAAGAATCATTGCGATAAAAAAATAACCGTCGAAAAGTGATGGAAGATAACTTGAGAAAAAATTTGAAGTGAAATAAGTGGTGTAAGCACCCAAAATCATAAATTCGCCATGGGCCATGTTGATAACACCCATTTGACCAAAAATAATGGCTAATCCTAACGCCATTAGAACAAACACAGAAAACAATGTGAGACCGGCAAAGCCCTGCATCGCAAATATTGAAGTCAGCTCTGACATTGTGTATTCATCGAACATTATCTACACCCCATTGTTTTATTGAATACTTTTAAAACGTGTTTAACTTTAAATATTTCTCAACCAAAAATTTCGTATATAAAAAATCTCTTAAATTAGAGCTTTAGTTAACTAGCCTGTTTAAATACTGATAAAAAATTTAAATTTGAAGTTGGTCAATAATTCATAACCGAGGACTCAAGAATGCTTATGCATTCCCTTGCCCTCTTTAATGACTATTTATTGATAACCTTCTGGAAAAGGATCTGGCTCAATTAACTCGTCAGTTTCATAAACCAATTCGTATTGCCCATCTTTTTTAGCATGGCCTATTCTAGTTTTTGACCAAAGGTGATGATTTTCATGGATGCGAACATAACCCTCTGGCGCTGTAGTCAATTCAAGACCAGGAGACGCTGCTCTGACTTTATCAATATCGAACGACCCTGCTTTTTCAACAGCCGCCTTCCACAACCAAGGTCCTAGATAAGCAGCCTGTGTAACATCACCGATAACGATTTCGTCACCCCAACGTTCTTTAAACGCTTTCACAAAGGCTTCGTTGTTTGGATTTTTCAAGCTTTGAAAGTATTTCATCGCGGCATAAGCACCAACAATATTTTCACCGCCGATACCTAGGATCTCATCTTCTGTAACTGATATGGTTAGAACAACTGGTTTCTCTTTTGTCATATCGATTCCAGCAGCTTTTAATTGCTTATAAAAAGCAACGTTAGAACCACCAACAACAATGGCATAAAGAACATCAGGTTTTTTCAATTTAATTTTATTGATAACAGAATTAAATTGGGTATGGCCTAGTGGGTAATATTCTTCACCAACGACTTTTAGCCCGAGCTTTTCGATATGCTTGCGCGCAATTTTGTTCGACGTTCTTGGCCAAATGTAGTCAGATCCTAATAGAAAGAATTTTTTAGCCCCTTTGTTTTTTACCACCCAATCGATTCCAGCAATAATTTGTTGCGTTGCTTCTTGGCCGGTGTAAATCACATTGGGTGACTGCTCTAACCCTTCATAAAAAGTAGGGTAATAAAGCATGCCGTTATACTGCTCGAAGATCGGAAGCACGGCTTTACGAGAAGCTGACGTCCAACACCCAAACACGGCGGCAACTTTGTCGTTTACCAAAAGCTTTTTAGATTTTTCTGCGAAAGTAGGCCAATCACTCGCGCCATCTTCTTGAATATATTCAATTTGACGACCCAGCACTCCTCCCATTGCATTAATTTGTTCAATCGCTAATTTCTCTGCCTGAACAGAACCGGTCTCACTAATTGCCATCGTTCCTGTTACAGAATGGAGTATGCCTACGGTCACCTTGTCATCGGTTACCGCCAACCCTGTTGAGTTTATTTCGGCGAAAACAGATGAAATGCTTGTTGCCAGAATCGCAGCTGTCGGAACTACAAGCATCTTCTGCACGATTGATTTAAGGAAGAAGCGACGGACTGAACCCAACGTCGAATATGTTTGGGGATCTCTCATAATGAACCTCTCTTGGTGTGTCTCATTGAATACTGAATAGGTTTAAAAGATTAATTGCTCAATTAAATGTGTAAAAAAAGCGTGGATAAAAATATGTGTCGGAAGAGAGAATGATGGATTTACCCGATAAATAAAATTAGCAGAGTGCACTACTCAACTACGTCATTTGACGCATATCACTTCGTTTGAATTGGCGATAATGTCTGTCATTTTCTTAGGGGAATATTTTTTAAGTCAGTCTTTTTAGCTTGTTAGTTAAGACTAAAGAGCTAGATGTTTTTTAGGTATAGGTCTTGCACCAATATTGATGAAGAAGCTCTTATTTTCTGGCACACGGGAAGCAGATGTGGTGTTAACGCAGAGGAAACAACAAGTTTTCATTATTTTTATAGAGCCATCTGGCCCTCTAACAGAAGAAACGAGACACACTAAATGGCAGAACACGCTATATATAAAACTCGAAGAAGCTATAACCGCTGGGTCGCTAACCAAACTTTAGAAGATTATGCATTGCGCTTTACAGCAAAAAAAGCGCGGCGCTGGTCTATAAGCCGAGTAGCCAACACAGCGCTAGGTGCTATTTCATTTCTTGCTTTAGAGGCCATCGGCGGAACAATAACTCTTCACTATGGTTTCGATAATGCGCTAATCGCAATACTACTTGTATCCACTGTTATATTTTTAACGGGGATACCAATCTGCTATTACGCCGCAAAATACGGCGTTGATATCGATTTATTAAGCCGTGGAGCGGGCTTTGGGTACATCGGCTCAACGATCACGTCCTTAATTTATGCCTCTTTTACATTTATTTTTTTTGCTCTTGAAGCGGCCATTATGGCGTCGGCTTTAGAATTATTATTTAACATCCCTAAAAGTATTGGATATTTGTTGTGTTCATTAATTGTGATTCCTCTAGTTACTCATGGGATTACATTAATCAGTCGGTTTCAGTTATGGAGCCAACCGCTTTGGCTTATCTTACAGCTGCTCCCTTTCGTGTTTATCTTATGGCAAGAATGGTCCATCGTCGCGGACTGGTCACAACATACCGCCCCTAACCAAAACCCTAGCAGCGACAGCAATTTTAATATTATCTATTTTGGTGCGGCATCTGGTGTTTTGTTTTCATTAATGGCTCAAATTGGGGAGCAAGTTGATTTTTTAAGGTTTTTACCTGAGCCCAAAAAAGGTCAACGCGTGAAATGGTGGGCTGCCTTAATTTGTGCTGGACCGGGATGGATTATTGTAGGGGCGCTAAAAATTATCGCAGGTTCTTTTCTTGCTGTTCTTGCATTGAATCATGGCGTTCCTGCAGATCTTGCTAGCGACCCCACTAATATGTATTTGATTGCTTTTGGTTACCTCAACCAATCTCCCAATGTCACCTTAGCCTTAACGGGGATTTTTGTGATCGTCTGTCAATTAAAAATTAATGTAACTAACGCCTATGCAGGATCAATTGCTTGGTCAAACTTTTTTTCACGATTAACCCATAGTCATCCAGGCCGAGTTGTTTGGCTTGTCTTTAACGTCATTATCGCTTTACTGTTGATGGAATTAGGGGTTTATAACGCGCTTGAACGCATACTCGGAATTTATTCCAATGTTGCTGTCGCCTGGGTCGGCGCATTGGTCGCTGATTTAGTCATCAATAAACCACTAGGGTTAAGTCCTAAATACATTGAATTTAAACGTGCGCACTTATACGACATTAACCCTGTAGGCGTAGGCGCTATGCTAATTGCCTCAACCGCTGGCATACTCTGTTATTCAGGAAGTCTGGGCGAATTAGCGCGAGCATTGTCTCCTTACATTGCATTGGTCACCGCATTTATTACATCGCCATCGATAGCCTTAATCACTAAGGGAAGATTTTACATCGCACGTCCTAGTGACCCAACGGTATTTCATTCTGAACAAGCCAATTGCACCGTTTGCCAAAATAGTTTTGAAATTGAAGATATGACAACATGCCCAGCGTATGGTGGCGCGATTTGTTCACTTTGCTGCTCTCTCGATTCTAGCTGTAATGACCAATGCAAAGATGGCGCTAAGCTTTCTGACCAAATCACAAAATTTGTCTCATCAATCTTGCCCCAACAACTTGTTGAAGTCATGAACCCAAGACTTTTGCAATTCTCTGGTTTACTAACGCTGATTATTTTTATTATTGCTGTTTTGTTTTGGATGGTATTTTTACAAATTCCCTCAACAGACATTGCATTAAAAGAAATTATTGCTGGAACACTAACCCAAATATTTTTCTTACTAATTATTATTGTCGGAATATTGACTTGGCTATTTGTGTTAGCAAACGAAAGTCGGCAAATGGCTCTAGAGGAGTCAATTCGCCAAACATCTTTACTCTCAAAAGAGATTCTCGCCCATGAGAAAACTGACAGCGAATTACAGAGCGCAAAAGAAATAGCAGAATCTGCCAACCTAGCGAAAAGCCGTTACTTAACAGGAATTAGTCACGAACTTAGAAGCCCTCTAAATTCAATTTTAGGTTACGCACAATTATTGAATCATGACTCTGACCTAACCAATGAGCAAATGAATCGAGTAAATATCATTCGGCGTAGCGGTGAGCATCTTGCGGATTTAATTGAAGGCCTTCTTGATATCTCTCGAATTGAAGCAGGACGATTAGAGCTACATAGAGACAAAGTTTTTATCCGAGATTTACTGGATGATCTTATTGAAATGTTTCAACTTCAAGCTGACGCTAAAGGTATTGAATTTGAATATCGTCTAACCAGCTATCTCCCCAACAAAGTAATCGCTGACGAAAAACATCTGCGACAAATTCTAATTAACTTATTATCAAACGCGGTTAAATTTACACAATCTGGAAAAGTGTCACTTACCGTTCACTATCGAAGTCAAGTAGCTGAATTTACAATTACAGATACAGGTGTTGGGATTGAAGAGCATAAACAAGAATTAATTTTTAAACCTTTCGAAAGAATTCGAAAACCAGGAGAAAGCCAAATACCTGGTACAGGACTAGGACTAACAATAACAAAATTGCTAACAGAAATTATGGGTGGTGAATTAACTCTTACAAGTTCACCTAAGACTGGAAGTACTTTTAAAGTGACTTTAATGCTTTCTAGTATTCACGAGCAAGACACCAAAAAAACCACCGTCAAAAAAATCACCTCTTATAAAGGCAATATTAAAAACGTCATGGTCGTCGATGATGACCCAACGCATAGGGGTTTGATTAAAGAGATTTTAACACCTCTCAGATTTAGTGTGCATGAAGCTTCTGATAGCGAAGCCTGTTTAAAACTAATCGGTACACTATCTATTGATTTATTATTCTTAGATATTTCTATGCCGGGAATTAGCGGCATAGAACTCGCGACTCAATTACAAGACCAGCAATTTAAATCACCGATTATTATTCTTTCTGCAGACGCCACTGAGGATCACCACAATATTAAAAATACAGGTAAACGCAAAGTTTACGAAGATTATTTGATTAAACCAATTAGGGACACATTATTGCTAGATGCCGTTTCTAATGCTCTAAACCTAGAATGGTGTTATGAAATAGATAACAATGAGCAAACTATAGTACCAGTAAAAAATCTAGAAGAAACAGTACTCAAAACCTATGATATTACTGAGGAGGATCGCCGAGAAATTATCAGCATGGCAGAACTAGGTTTTGCAGACGGTGTATCAAAAATATTAAGGCGTATTGGTGACAACAATGTCGACAACAATTACCTCAAGAAAATGAACCAATATTTAGATCGCTTTCAGTTTTCTGAAATAATAAAAGAAAATAAAGAGAGCTTACACGATGATTGACAACAACAATCGCGGAATTGTTTTGGTCGCTGATGATTCACCTGATTCTTTAGGCATATTAAACACAGCGTTAACGAAGGCAGGCTTCACAGTCTTAATTGCAATGGATGGTGTTCAAGCGTTATCAATTGCAGGAAAAATGATACCTGACATTATTCTACTTGATGCAATAATGCCAAATTTAAACGGTTTTGAAACTTGCAAGCAAATCAAACAACATACAGAGCTATCTGATATCCCAGTTATATTCATGACAGGATTAAGCGATACTGAACATGTTATAGAAGGTCTTGAATCTGGTGGCGTAGATTACATTAACAAGCCCATTCAGCTAGATGAATTATTCGCACGAATTCGCGTACATCTTAGTAACTCTAGAATCACAAGAGGAGCTCGGAACGCCTTAAATGAAATAGGCCAACTCTCTTTTGCCTCCGATATCAATGGGAAAATTTTGTGGACTACAGAAGCAGCAAAAGAATTATTAGGCTCTATCTCTTTTGCCCAAGAGATTTCAACACAAATAAAAAAATGGCTTAAAAGAAATCCCGATAAAAACAGCCACTTAACCATTAAGGATACTCAACAACTAACCCAAATACGATATCTTGGACAAACTGCACCTGGGGAATTTTTATTGCGATTAATTGAAGACAATGAAGAAAAGAACAGAGAGAAATTACAAAAAGAATTTAACTTAACGCAAAGAGAAGCAGAAGTTTTATTTTGGTTATCAAAAGGAAAATCTAACCAAGACATTGCACAAATTTTATCGCTTAGCCCAAGAACTATAAATAAACATTTAGAACAAGTATATAAAAAATTAGGCGTTGAAAATCGAACCTCAGCCGCATCAGCATCCTTACTATTTCTAAATCATTAACCTGCAAATACATCCAAAATCAATTTGTTACACTTCAGCCTGTCATTTCATTAAGAATTTTCGACGAAAGACACAAC
>JBOEHK010000012.1:0-1412 GCA_050633885.1 Cellvibrionaceae bacterium | reverse complement strand
TAGACATTATGACACCCCTCTAGAGCTAGCCTCCAGTTCGTGGGTTAGCTAAGCCAGAGCCATAATATAGGTTCAGTAAACGCTATAAACCTGGAGGCTAGCATGACAAACAGTAACATAATTTTTATTGGCTTAGATACGGCAAAAGAGTACTCGGAAGTGGCTTACGTGGCAGAGGGCTACGATCAAAAACCGGCGTTGATGAGCCGTATTCGCAGCACCAAGCAAGGTGTCGAGACATTAGCACGCCAACTACAATCAAAATTCCCTGGCGCATCATTAGTCTTTACGTATGAGGCAGGTCCCTGTGGTTATTGGATCTACCGTTTGTTAACCAAACTGGGACATCAATGTTTTGTCGTGGCGCCATCGCTGATTCCAAAAAAGCCCGGAGCTCGCATTAAAACGGATAAGCGTGATGCCTTAATGCTCGCGCAATTGATCAAGACCGGCGACGTCAATCCGATTTATGTACCTGAACCGGAAGATGAAGCTATTCGGGATTTATCACGTGCAAGAGAACGCGCGATGCGTGATTTAAATGATGCACGCTATCAACTCAAAGCGTTATTGCTTCGCAATCATATTCAGTACGGTGGTACGGCTAACTGGTCCCTCAAACATCTGCGTTGGTTAACTGAACTGGTACTGCCTTATCCAGCGCAACAAATGGTGTTACAAGAAATGATTCAAACTGTTAACGAACGGATAGCGAGATTAAAACGACTCGATGAAGAGCTGCTCTATCACGTAAAGCAATGGCGATACTATCCCGTTGTGAAGGCGATTCAAGCGATGCGGGGTGTTCGTCTTTTGGTGGCGGCAGGTGTTGTGTCCGAGCTCGGTGATCTCACACGGTTTGATCATGCACGAAAATTAATGGCCTATGTCGGTTTAGTGCCGAGCGAACATTCCACCGGTGGCAATCGTAAGCTGGGAGGATTAACGAAAACAGGCAACGGTCGTGCACGGCGCTTATTAATTGAAGGTGCACACAGCTATCGCTATGCCGCGAACATTTCTACAGAGATGCAAAAACGGCAAGAAGGTTTGCCGAAACACATTATTGATATTGCCTGGCAATCACAGTTGCGATTGTGTAAACGCTATCAGCGATTAATGAAGCGTGGCAAACACATGAATGTGGTGAAGGCAGCGATTGCTCGTGAGATGCTGGCTTATATTTGGGTGATCGCAAAAGAATGTGTTCTTACACCAGTGAATCCAAAAGAGCGCTTGGTGAGAATGCCATGCGCATAATTAATGGATTAATTATTTAAAAACAAACAAGGTTAATCAGTGAAAAGTTTTGAGTTAATGCAGTGGGTCAAGTCCCGGTGGAGGTGTAATACACGACGGCGTTTGCCTACATGGATGTAGGTAAGGGGCGTGAGCAGGAGCGGAAGCTTAGG
>JBOEHK010000011.1:0-727 GCA_050633885.1 Cellvibrionaceae bacterium | reverse complement strand
AAAATGTCTTCTAATGCCGCGAAAGAACATTCAGGCACGTTTAAAGAGTTAGAGGCGAAACGCGATAAAATTAAACAACAAATTCGTTATCATATTAAAGAACAAAAGAAATTAGATAAGTACGATACGTTAGACGATGACAGAAAGAAACGAACAGCTAAAACAATTGATACGTTAAATAAAGCGTTTGATAAATACGACCAATTTGTAAAGACTCAAAGCCCACGGATGGGCAAAGGCAAAAGACCAAAGGAGGTGAAGAGTAATACCACCGATAATGAATCGGCCAAGATGACAACAAGCAAAGGAACGATTCAAGGTTACAACGGTGTTGCGGCTGTTGATAAGAAACATCAAATTATTATTGAGGCACAAGCCTTTGGTGAAGGCCAAGAGCACCATACGCTAAAGCCGATCACCGACACTATTAAAGAGCGGTATCAGCGTTTAGGGGTGAGTCAGAATATTTATCAAGATGATGTGATTGTGACGGCTGATACGGGTTTTGCGAATGAAGCTAACATGCAATACCTTCATGAGCAAAACATCAATGCCTACATTCCCGACAATCAATTTAGAAGCCGTGATCCTAAGTTTGCTCATCAAAAAGAAAAATACGGTAAGCGTCATCAAAAACCTAAAAAAGATCAAGTCACCAAAGTCATCCCCGCCAGTGAATTTAAATTTGACCCCGTTAAGCTTACGTGTGTTTGTCCAGCAGAAAAAA
>JBOEHK010000010.1:0-33004 GCA_050633885.1 Cellvibrionaceae bacterium | reverse complement strand
GTTTTTCTACAGTCTCAACGCCTCAAGCATGGGCGAAGTGCGCAGCACTTTGTCCAATGCCTTGACTTGTTAAGCATGTGCCTGCTTCGCTACTTGGTTTATATGATATACAACTCGCCAGTATAAAAGAGCTGTCCATCCAGATAGTACGGCCACGTCGTACCATTTTGTAGACACATCATCTATATCCTCGCTATCCCAGAATAGGAAGCCCATTGCTATCATTATGGGAACGAGTAGAACAATAAACCTTATTGAGACAACAAAGCCTATGCTAAAAAATCTTTCTGCAAAGTCGGCGCCATTATTTCCGCCATTTGCTACATAGCAAAAATATGTTGCAAAGCCTACAAGGGCCATATTAAGAGCTGACTGGATGTAATCTATATTGGTAGATTCTTCGCTTACGAAGTTATAAGTTAATTCGTATGAAAGCGCTGATAAGAATACATATATAAAGATATACTTGAATAATGCGCTCTGGCTTAATCCATTCTCTATTAGATCTTGCTTTAATTTTTCAATCTTCCAAAAGTACATCGATACTCCTTGTGTGCTTAACGCCGCAAGCAAAGGCGAGCGCTTGCGCGAGTCCAGCAGCACGTAGTGCTGCGATTTTGGCTTGCCTTGTTAGCCATTGAGTCTTGCAACGGAGGGCGTGACATTTTTGGAAAATATTTTAACCGCATCAACCCAATCTTTTACGCTACCAAGGACTTGAAGTTCTCCAGCTTTAAACTGTGAATAAGTGACATTTCGTGAAGCGTAAGATTCTCTGGTAGGTTCAAATTCAGCTTCATACACCATGGCTTTCAAAATCTGGTTATACAGGGGGAATTCACCCTCCGGAAGAATCAAATCGACTACGAGATCTTTTCCGGTTCTTGAGTCAATAAGCTTTGCGATCAAATCTATTTTGTGACCATTACCGGTTAATTTTCGATCTCTTAACTCTTCTTCTGTTGCTATTTTTGCGTCCAATGCGAAGCTCTTCAGAGATATTTCTACCGATTGGAATAACAGATTCACGAAAACCGGAATCACCTCCTCATTCTCATTTAAAAACTGGGCTTTTGGCTCCAATATTTTTTCTGCTGCTAAAGCGTGCGCGAAAGCCGCTTCATTCAAAGTAAACATACTCATGTTCCTTGCGTATGGCTAACAGTTTAATATATGTCATGGGTATATGTAGACATTCTGTCTATATATAGACAGAAATGTACAGATCTAGGCAGAATGTCTACATGTAGCCATGTTATATATTTCCGAAAATGATCTTCGGATATTTATCAATTGTATTAATCAGTCGGTACAACCACATCTACAGCCCATGGCTCATTTATATTTATTGTAGTAAATTGAAAGCCGTAATGATTCAACGGTAGTGGTGTATCACGGCTTTTGAGCATTAAACCGTCTTCACGGAATAATGTCGAGAGAATAGCACGACAGTTTTTTTACCTAGCTTATTTTTAAGTATTTTTCTTTTTTTAAATGCTCATTTAAAATCAGATGCTTTGATCTTTCGTTTCTTTAAACTGCAAATGATAAAGTGTCTGATAGAGTGTAGATGTTGTTATCAATTCTTCATGGCTACCTATCGCTGCAATTTTCCCTGCATCCATGACTGCAATTCTATCGACGTGTTTAATAGTTGATAATCTGTGAGCAATAATAATCGTTGTGCGATGTTGCATTAATTCGTTAATCGCTTGTTGAACGTGTCGTTCGCTTTCTGAATCTAATGCGCTGGTAGCTTCGTCGAGTAATAATATTTTCGGATCTTTTAGGATGGCTCTGGCGATGGCTATTCGTTGGCGTTGTCCGCCGGATAATCTCACGCCTTGCTCTCCAAGATTACTTTGGTAGCCTTCGGGTAATTGGCTGATAAATTCGTGAGCGTGTGCGGCTTTGGCAGCGGCGATAACTTCTTCATCACTGGCATTTGGATTACCGTAGCGAATATTGTAATTAACATCGGCTGTAAATAAGGAGGGTTGTTGGGCGACGACAGCGATGTGTTGCCTAAAGTCATGTGGGGATAGCGCTAAAAGATTTTTTCCTTCAAATAAAATGTCGCCATGATTGGGATCGTAAAAACGTTGTAATAATTCAAAGAGGGTAGATTTCCCTGCACCTGACGGCCCAACCAAGGCTAAGCTGCCACCTGAATTGATGGTAAAGTTAATGTCATCTAGCGCGGGGTTGTTGGGGCGTGAAGGGTAGCAAAAGTGAACATGATGAAAAGCAATCGCCATATTGTCGCTGCTTGTATTATCGCTATTTGTGTTGTTGGGAATGACGGGCTTTGTTTTTTCTTGTGTCGTTTTGGATGATGATTCGAGAGTGGCAAGATTAGGGTCAGTGATTAGTGATTCTTCGTTAATAAGTTCCATTAATCGTTCTGTCGCGCCGGCAGCTCTTTGCAGTTCACCCAATACTTCAGAAATAGTTGCGACTGCGCCAGCGACCATAATGGCGTAGACGATAAATGCACCCAGTTCTCCGCCTGTCATTTTACCTGACAGTACATCATTCCCGCCCATCCATAACATGACGCCGATAGCAGAAAAAACCAAAATTGAAACGACCATGATGAGTGATGCGGATAACCGGATTCGTTTCTTTGCAATTGATATAGAGTGTTCTACCGCTTGACTAAATGTCATTTGCTCCATGTCCTCGCGCGTATAACTTTGAACGGTTTTTATATTTTGTATCACTTCGCCTGCATGAGTGCCTATTTCTGCGATGGCATCTTGACTTTTCCTTGAGAGGACTCGAATTTTTTTACCGAGTAAAAAAATAGGAATCAACACGAGTGGGACGCAAACAATAACCGCGAGGCTAAGTGTAAAGTTTGTGGCAAATAGCATAATGACACCGCCAATGAGCATTAAAAAATTTCTTAATGCCATGGATGCAGAGGAGCCAATAATGTTTTGGAGGAGGGCGGTGTCAGTTGTTAAGCGAGACATAATCTCACCGCTGCGATTGGTTTCAAAATAATGTGGGTGGAGTTTAATGACGTGATTGAAAACGGCTTTGCGTATATCGCCACTGACGCGTTCGCCTAACCAAGTGACTAAAAAGAAACGGCAAAAAGCACCAAAGGACATGAGTACGACCAGTAATAATAAAAATAATATTCCTTTTGTCAATGCGTCACTGGATTGTGCCACAAAACCGTCATCAATAATTATGCGTAAACCTTGCACCATGACAAGGTTGACCAAGGCCGTGAAAATTAGCGCAATACCCGCACCAACTGTTTGCCATTTGTAAGGTTTTATAAAACCTACAATGGATGCAAGTATTTTAATGTTCGCTTTCGCGGCTTTACTCGGCTTCTGTGATGAGATGAGTGTTGAGTCACTATTGTCAGTAGTCATTTTTATTCCATTGAGCAGAGGGCTGTCTGAGTGATTCAATATCGATGTAACGTCGATTGAATAATCTTTGGCGATGATTAGCTCGCCATTATACGACGAGACCAGAAGGAAGGGAGTGTATAGGAAGGTTAACTTTTAAGAAGGCTTAATTTTTTTGTTTTAAGCCTTCTTATAAAGCATTATCGATTGGTTAGCCAAGCAGATTGGTAGGGTTCAAGTGTAATGGAATCTGATTCACCCAAGTTTGACACGTTGCCTAATAAATCTTTCCACGGGTCAGTGCTGATAAGATTAATAGAAGATAATAGTATGTCTTGTGGTTGATCACTGATGTTATTTAAGCAAAAAATACTTTGTGAACGATTCAAGCTTTGACGCCAGAAGGCAAATATCTCATCGCCCAAATGGAGTGTGAATTGCGTTGCATTCGGATGAAATGCTGATTGAGCACGTCGAATGTTAATCAGCTCCGTTAGTCGTTGGTAAACGCGATGATGATGTGTATCTGAATCTTCTAGAACGGTGATGAGTTCGTCTTCGTTCCATTGCTTGCGATTGATTGCGCGGTTGTGACCTAGCGATTCTAATCGTTCGTAATCATTGGTCGTTCCAAGCAGGCTGTGAATATAAAAGGCAGGCATTCCTTCAAGTGCAAGCATAATAATATGGGCTGCGATGAATCGTTCAAATTGCCAGTGGTCTTGTCCTTCGGTTGTGCCACTTAATGCATCGTATAGAGCGATGTTAACTTCGTAAGGTTTTTTGGCAATGCCACCGTTTAATGCGCGCCAGCTAATTTTACCGCCAAAGTTTTCCATGGTTTTAACAAACAATTGGAGTTCTTGATCATCAAGTAAACCTTCGACAGGCCTTAGTCCAATACCGTCATGGGATGCAATAAAATTAAAATAAGTAGTACCGTTTTGAGCTGGGGGCATACTCATCAACCAATTTTTTAAGTGACGAGAGTTACCGGTGACTAACGAGTGAACCAATAACGGCGGTAATGAAAAATTATAAATACAGTGGGCTTCGTTGGCGTTACCAAAGTACGATAAATTTTCTTGGTTGGGAATATTGGTTTCAGTAATAATAATGGCATCAGGGCTTGCGTGTTCGATGAGCGTGCGAAGAAGTCTTACGATTTCGTGAGTTTCATTGAGATTTAAACAAGGTGTGCCAATTTTTTTCCAAATAAAAGCCACTGCATCTAGACGAAAGACTCGAATGCCATTGTCTAAATACAATCGAATTATTTTAATAAATTCTAATAATAGCTCAGGGTTTGTAAAATCAACATCAACTTGGTCATGGCCAAAGGTACACCAGACATGCTTTACGCCCTCAGATGTTTCCACGGGTTGTAATAGTTCGCTAGTTCTTGGTCTTACAACGTGTGAATGATCTTCTTGCGGATCGGCAGTATAAAAATAATCTTTACCGGGATGTTTTCCTTCAATAAAATTTTTGAACCATTGGTGTGAAGAAGAGCAATGATTAATCACTAGGTCAGCCATTAAATCGAAATCTTGACTGAGTTTTTGGATGTCAGTCCAATCACCAACACTGGGGTTAACGATGTCATAATCACTTATGGCAAAGCCATCATCGCTACTGTATGGAAAGAATGGCAATATATGGATGGCGTCTATCACATCTTTAAAGTAGTCATTTAAAAAACGATGCAATGATTTTAATGGATGTTCGCTAGCTTTTAAAATACTGTGAGCATAAGTAATGACGACAATGTCAGTCTGATCCCATAAGTTTTCATGTGAGGCAGGAGAATCACAATGTTGATCGAGTCGCATAGCCGTGAGTAAATTTTGTGTAATCGTATCTGTATCCGCTTCGGGATATATCGTATTTACATGACTGCTAACACGGTTAGTTAATATTTCAAAAGTGTTGTTTTCCATAGGCATACCTAATGACATCGGTTGATTACTTGCATCAAACTTAAGGTAGAAAAAATAATAGGTTTAACGTGCGTTCGATTAATTTAAAAATTCCTCTGTATCGGCTTCTACCGCTTCTTTTAACTGCTCCATAATATCGGGTATCGCGCTTTTTACTCGGTTCCAGCTTGGAATAAACGGTGTTTCCATCGGGCTATCAATAAAATCTTGTCCGGCTTTCATGATATTGCTAGCAAATAATTCAACCGCTTGTTCTTCTTTGTGAATATCTAACTTCAAGCCATTAATGATTGCATCGTTGTGATAGGTCTCAACAAAATCTAATGCGACTCTAAAATAAGTTGCTTTAATAGTACGGAAAGTTTGATTGTTGAGTGTTACTCCTTGCGTTGCTAATTTTCTAAATAACGCTTTAGCGATATCGATCGACATTTTTGATAAGCCGGCATTTTTATCGTCCAGTGATAGGTCTTGATGCTTGTGATCATAAACGTGAGCAATGTCGACCTGACAAATGCGATTCAATGCGTGATTTCTTTGCATTTCTGAAAGAACACCAATTTCAAGTC
Organism: Cellvibrionaceae bacterium; assembly: GCA_050633885.1. Taxonomy (GTDB): domain Bacteria; phylum Pseudomonadota; class Gammaproteobacteria; order Pseudomonadales; family Cellvibrionaceae; genus JAWSVE01. The sequence continues at coordinate 27,124 of JBOEHK010000010.1, read as the reverse complement.
CCCAATCACTTGGAATGCGTAAATCCGAAATCGCATCTCGTCGGAACGAAAATTCTCCCGCTAATGGATAACGAAAACTGTCCATATATTCTAAATATTCAGAATGACCAAATACTTTTTGTAATGATCGAAGTAGGGGAGTAACTAATAGACGACAAACTCTTCCGTTTATTTTTCCGTCGGCCACACGTGAGTAAAAGCCCTTGCAAAACTCATAATTGAAGTTGGGATTAGCGACGGGATAAATGAGTCTCGATAATAATTGTTTATCATAGGTGACGATGTCGCAATCATGAAGCGCAACTGATTCACCTTTGCCTGAAGCTAAAATATAGCCGAGGCAATACCAAACATTTCTTCCCTTTCCTAGTTCTTTGGGTGCAAGACCGAGTTCTTTAAGTTGGGCATCTATTGCTTGTAGACGCGGTCCTTCATTCCAAAGTACACGATGATTTTGTGGTAAACGACTAAAGTATTTTAAGGCGTGTTTGTATTGCTCTTTGTCAGCTCTATCTAAACCAATCACAATTTCAGAAAGATAAGGGACTCCGGTCAGTTCCGTTACAATTTTTTCTAGAGCCGGACCTTCTAGCTCGGAAAATAATGAGGGGAGCAAGAGAGACATGGGCCGGGTTTTAGAAAACGCTATTAACTCCTTTTCCATCTCTTCGGATGTTCGATTTGAAAGATTATGTAAAGTGGTAATGTTACCGTTTTGAAAGAAGTCAGTCACAGTTTGCTCCTAGAATTATAATTAGTTATATCACTGCTGATCGTAGTTAAAGGTTAAAAAGTTAAAGTGTTAAGATTTCTTTTATTGTCGATGCCCAGCCTTCAGGACCAGTTTGATTAGTCAGATATTGCTTTTCATTGTTGACAACAGGCGCAGGGTTTTTGGGTGATTTTACAATCACAGCAATGTCTGCAGCTTCTAACATATCAATATCATTATTGCCATCTCCACAGGCGATAATGGTTTGCTGTGATGTGGAGCTTGTTATCGTAGGCGATTTTTTTTCACCGTATTGTAAGTATCTGTTCGCCAGTGTTTGTGTTGCTAATCCCTTGTTTGTTTTACCCAGCAAATGGACAAAACGACCGCCCACAAGAACATTCAGTTTATGATCGATTGCTAGTGCAGTGAAAGCTTCTAGTTCTTTTTCGGTGCCAATCCAATGTAATGGTTCTGAAAATTCTCTTGTATTTGCAAGTTCTGCTGATTCTTTAGAGAGTCCTGTCAAATTGACAATCTCTTCGATAGTTAAGTCATGAAATTTGGAGTAGCAATGAGAGAAATGGATCGCTGTCGTCTCTAACCATGTTAATAATTGTGCTCTTGTTTCACCCAGACAAATTGAGTCAAAACCTGACGTGTTATTGATATTAGATTCTTGTTGAAAGTAGTGATTGGGAATAAATATGCCAGAACCATTTTCTACAATAAAGGGGTGCTTGTTTCCGATTTTTTCACGAAGGGATATGATTTCTGCTCTTGTTTTACTGGTATTGAAAATGACAGGTACTTTTAATAATTCCAGTTTTTCGAGAACGGGGATGGCTGCTCGATAGTTATAATCGTGATGATCAAGAAGGGTGCCATCTAGATCGGTGAAAATAAGTGTGGAGTTAAAATTTTCCATCATGATTTTTGTCGATCCTTTGAGTAATGCGGTGCTCGTTATTTAATGTAAAAATAACATCGACAATATCAGGCAGGGTTTTATATCCATGATTTGTTAAGCGCTCAAAATGTTGAATAAAGCGTTTTAATTCGTTTGCATTCATGGTTTTGTTTTTTTTGTCTTTAATGTCTGCTGCCGATAAAGAGTGTTTAAGTTTGTCTTCTTGCAATGTTCTCCATTCATAGACGGTTTTAAAGTTAGGGGACTCAAGAAAAATGGAATAATCGATGAGGTTAAAAAGTTTTGAATATTCGTTCTGAAGACTATTGTTGACGAAACTTCGCCATGATTGATCAGGGTCTTCTTGTTTTTCCAAATCATTAATGGGTGAATGTAACGCTTCACTTTTTTGAGGTGGGATGGAAACAAACCAGCCTTCCAGAATAACGACATTGACAGGAGCGATGATTTCTTCCCATTCGCTTTTTGGTTTTCTGTCATCCGTCGATTTGTCGAACCGAGGAATCAGCACTTTGTGTGTATTCGGGGATAAGACGTTTTCGATTGTTTTGATGGCAAGTGAGACGTCATGTGTCCCCGGAACACCACGAGAGAGTAATAACGGGTGCACAGAGGAAGCTAGGTGTTCTCGTTCTTGCCTGGTCAGGTAGAAGTCATCGATGGATAAGTCGATAGCCCGTAGACCATCGACCTCTTCAAAAATTTGTCGGAGAAGTTTAGCGAGAGTAGATTTTCCGCTACCTTGTGAGCCGCTAATGCCTATAACAGCGATTTCTTTCGCTTTTATTTTATCGGCTAATGACCTAGATAAGTGCCAATAATACTCTCTTGCGTCGTCTACAAAGCTTGATGGCAAGTCATCCTGCAAAGCAAATCGCTCAAAAGGTGAAGTTATCGCTTTATCCTGCTTCAAAATGGTGCCTTATGTTTTTCGGATGTATTGATGCCCTAATGTTGTGCAATTTCTATCTTCTTTAAGCTCAAGTCAAGTCATCTATTAAAGGATTAGCAAAGATGGTGCCGAAGGTACGAGTAAGCTGTTAAATTCCGAGTTTATTCTTAAGGTGGATTCGTTGCCGGTAGTGTGAGATGAGTGTGCTACAGAGGGAATTTTTTGTCTTGTTGTTTTTAGTGATCTGTTTGGTTTGAAAGCGGCTTAATAGCTGCTATTTAATGCCTATTTCAATGTTGTTTTAAATGTGACGACTGATCCATGATTCCATATCGCTATCCAGTTGACGGCGAACGGCATCCCAACCTGATTCGATAATTTTTGAATAGGCATCAATAATTTCTGAGGCATTTTTAAACAGTTCATGGCCTTCCATGCTGATCGTTTGGCCACTTAAAATATCTGTTTTAATGGTGTTAAATAAAAAATGAATTTTCATTTCCATTGTCACTATATTATTTAATGTGGGTATTTCTCCTTTCCAAATCGTATTTAATCTTTTTGCTTTATGTCTTAGTTTTTCATTTTGTGCTTCAGCGCACTGAATGAGATAACGCAGCCTACGGTCTTGTAAGTATTCTACTTTGCCAGCACTAGCTGCATGAGACCCAAGCCCGCGTATTTTCGCAAGCAGTTCGATCATATTAGGTAATTGTTCACTGGCAAAGTTGAGCAGTTCAATGACGCGAAAAGCAGTGGGATATTGGCTGCTATCTTGATAAGAGTGCGTATTTTGTTGATCGTCAATGTCAGTGTTTTGAGAGAGGGATTGTGTCTCGTCGGTAGATTGTGCTTCGTCGATAGAGAGAGGCGATTCTAGTTGGCTGGTTAAGCCAATGATCATTGCAATCAGTTGTTCAATAAAATGTGAATGAAGCTCAAAATTATCGAGTACTTCGTCATCATGCCAATCGTGTCGAATGGTCAGCCAGGCTTGGTGTAGATTGTTTCTATCTTGTTCGATTAATAAATCTTTAGATTGTTCTAGATAAGTTTCGATAATTCTTAGTCTACGTTCGAGTTGCTTTTGAAGTTGAATGATTTCATTTTCAAAGACATTATTTCCACCCAGTAAAGACATACTCATTCCACGATGGAGCTGTACCGCACTGATCATATGATGGAGTTGTTGTATGAGCGTTATGATGTTGTGACGTTGGTTAATTTCTTCACAGATCAATTTTTCAGAAGACGTTTGGTGACTTGCCTGAGTATCATGAGATTGATCGTTTGAGGCCTTGCTCTTGATCGGTGCGTGAATAATGGAAGACTTAGTCGACACGGTGCATATATCCTAGTATTTGTTGCTATTGTGATCTTTTATAGTAGTATTTTAGTTGAATTACCAATATACACTTTTTGTTAGCATTTGTTATGCCATTCCCACTGCGGGAGCGGATTTTTTACAGATAACCCTATAAACAGATAACCCTATAAATAGCGATAAATAATGGTCGTACTATGAATGGCTAGCGTTATTGAATTTTATATTTTTTCATCGGATTAACAAAAAGAATGATGCCATTCCCATTAAAAAATACTCAAGAGCATTACGGTTGGGTAAGCATTCTACTTCATTGGTTGTCAGCCTTATTTATCTTGGGGTTATTTGTGTTGGGTTTCGTCATGGTCGAATTAGACTATTACAGCCCTTGGTATCATAGAGCGCCATTTATCCATAAAAGCTTGGGAGTTATATTTACGTTTCTCTTAATAACCAGAATTATTTGGCGCGTTATCAATCTCTCGCCCAAAAGCTTATCAAAATCTACAATTGCACAAGTATTTTCCCATGGGGTACACATTAGTTTCTATTTTTTATTAAGCGCTTTAGTCGTGTCTGGTTACTTGATTGCGTCTGCCAACAATAATGCCATTGAGGTGTTTAATTGGTTTTCGCTTCCGGGGTTTAATGTGGGAATTAATAATCAAGAAGATGTGGCAGGAAAAATTCACGAAATACTGGGGTGGATCATTATTATATTGGCTTCCTTTCATGGAGGCATGGCATTTATACATCATTTTATTCATAAGGATGCGACATTAAAGCGTATGGTCGGTCTTTAATCTTTTGGTGCTTTAATCTCTTAATAAAGTGATAAATTTAGAAAGATAACTATGAAGAAAACCATTAAGAAAACAATGAGGATAGAAATGAAAAAATCAGCGAATCATATATTAATTGCTTTTTTGATTGGGTTGGCAGTACCTGCATTTGCTGCGGACTATAAAATTGACACTACTGGTGCTCATGCATCAATCAATTTTAAAATACCCCATCTAGGATATAGTTTTTTAATCGGGCGCTTTGATGACTTCGACGGCTCGTTTTCATACGATGCCGAAAAGCCAGATCAAGCGAAAATTGATGTTGTTATCCAGGTAGGCAGTATTAATTCAAACCATGCTGAAAGAGATAAGCATTTAAAAGCAGAGAGCTTGTTGCATACTCAAAAATTTCCCGAGGCAAAGTTTACCAGTACTCGATATGAGAGTGTTGATGCAAAATCTGGAAAACTTCATGGTAATTTAACGCTGAGAGGAATCACGAAAAGCATTGTGATTGAAGTGACGAAGGTAGGAGAAGGGAAAGATCCTTGGGGTGGATACAGAGCCGGCTTCGAGGGTATCACCAGATTGCTTTTAAAGGATTTTGGGATTCCAATGGATCTTGGTCCAGCGTCAAGAGAGGTTGAATTAGAGTTGCAAGTTGAAGGTGTTAGACAGTAATTTCTCAACGCTAGAAATGGGTTAGAAATTAGCTTTTCGTTCAATTTGACTACAAATTCGCCAAGATTTCGTTTTTTGACTATTGAGCCATTATTTTTGAGGTGTGTGTATGAAAATGACTCGCAAAAATTCGTAAATGCCCTTGCAAGAGTGACCAAAAATAGAAGATCATTTGTCTCCGCGGGAAATTGCTTTGTGTGTTGTGCAGACTTCTTTAAGTAAGGTATTTAGTTGGCAATGTTAATTAGTAACGCCTACCAATATTAGCAACACCACTAAATAAGGAAGCGACACCTTCGCATCAGCAGAATTTCGTTAGAAGAACTTGGTGAAACAAAAGTGAAGCCAAAAGTAAAATCTAAAGAAAAATACATCGAATAATTATACTCAGGGAAACCTGTAGATTGGAGACCAACTATGAAACAAACTATTAAAGCTCTATTAATTACTGCAGTTGCACTTCTTTTTGTCGCTTGCTCAAGTGGCGGTCCAACTCTTCAAGAGAACTTAATGACAGGTGCTTGGGAAGGTGAAATGCAAGGTTTTCCTCTAACATTGAAATACACGGAGACAGATATTGAAGTTGTTGGTATGGGCATGAGTCTTCCGTATTCACTTGAAGGCGACCAAATGTCGTTTGAAGTACCAGGACAGGGTCCAATGACATTCACTGTTTCAATTGATGGTGATACGTTGACCCAAACAGACGTGACTAGCGGTCAAAGCAGTTCATTAGAAAGAAAAATGTAAAACAGATGATACACAGGCATTGTTAGATATATCTTGATTAACAAGTAATATTTAACACGGTTGATTAAAACGGTGAGGAAAATAACCTCGCCGTTTTTTTTTGAGTTTTAAAAGGTCAATTTTTTAACGCGTTTAATTGTATTGAGTTTCCTTTATGAGTTATTTGAGCCAGTAAAAGTTCAGCAGTGGATAATGCATCGATGAGAGCATTATGAGCGGGGTAATCGGGTAGGTGGTACCTGCGTCGGCATTGGTTCAGTGTTAGGCTTTTTTGTTCTAGTTGAATATGCTGACGTTCTAATTTCGTTTTTTCAATCTGAAGTGTATCGACAAAGTTAAGAAGAAGCGGCGCGCCACAAATGCCTATAAAGATCTCATTAAGAAAGCTAATGTCCAACGTTGCATGGTGAAACACCAGCACTCGATTAGTGGACATGCTTATTAGTTTTATAATCATCTCTTTCTTTGATATCCCATCCTGTAAATCACAATCTCGTAAATGATGAATCGTCGCACTTTGTTCGACGCTTTTTTTAGGTGTCACAATAAAATGTTCGGCAGTATCGAGTGATATGTTGAGATTGCGAATAACGACCCATCCAATGCTTAATAATTCTCCTTTGGAGGGGTTAAGAGATGACGTTTCCGTATCAACAACGAGAAATTCAGTGTTTGAGCACTGTTGTTTGTTCGAAAAAATATTATGTTTCCAAGCGTTGTCTAGCAGATAGAATGATTCTCTCGCGTCATGCTTGAATCTGTTTCGATAGCGGTAAAATGCTCTTTTGCAAAAAAGAATCACGTTAAAGGCCTGGAAGAAAATTGGCTTTCACTGCTCTTTGTGTCCCAGCGACAATGGATAATGCATCTTTGATTTGCTTTTTTTGTAAGGTCGTTAATTTTTTGGGGTCGATGTAATTATTGATGTCACTACCAGACGAAACTTGTTCGACTTGAGATTCCAGTCTTATTTGTAAAATAATTGTAAAAGCATCTCGTAAATTTTGGCAGTCAACTTTGGCCATGGTGCCTTTCTCTTCAAGCGCATTAATACGCTCTAGGGTATTCACCGCTTCTATTTTATTGGCAAGGGCGTAAATTCGAATAATATCCACTAATGGAATAATCGCTGATTTTTTTAAGTTTAACTGATGGCGATGTTCACCTGTGTGTTCGACGACAAAACTTCGGAAAAATCCTAACGGAGGAGGGGTGTCTAATACAGTTCCGGCTAACGCTCCGAGAAAAATGGTGTCGTTAAATACGCTATTAAGCATGTGTTGCTGTAATTCGGAGCAAAGATTAATGTCGCCATAAATTGAGCGTATATCGAAAAAAATGCTAACACGCATGACAGCATCTTGATCTGGGTTCTGAGTCCAATTAGACACTGTTTTTTTCCATGAGGCTAAAGGTTGTCTCCATTCCTTGGTTGTTGCCATAATTTTGCCGTTACAATAGATATAGCCACATGTGTTTAAACCATCGCAAACGCGACGTGATAATGCTTCAAACCATGCTTTATCGGATTCCTTCAAATCGTCAGAGATAAGAAGGCCGTTGTCTTGATCACCGCCTAATAATTGTTCCTGCCGACCTTGCGAGCCAAAGCCTAGCCAACAAAAAGGGACCGGCGGATTTCCCAAATCTTCAATGGCAAGCGTTATTAATCTTTGTGTCACGGTATCGCTAATTGATGTAAGAATTTTACCCATTTGTTCAGCTTGCAAATTTTGGTGAGCCCACTGCTTAAGTAACTGGGGAATGTTTTGTGTTAATTTTTTTAAATTTTCAAGAGATTTTTGCTTGCTAAGGTGTTTGATGAAATAGACGGGTTCGTTTTGTCTGGAAAAAATGAGATCTGATGTGGTAATTATTCCAACGACTTTTTCATTCTTGATAACAGGCGCATGATGTATTTTTTCTTTTATCATCATTAGCATGCCGTCGAATAACGTAGCCTCTGCCTGAAGTGTTTTTGGGGATGGCGTCATAATGGCGTCAATGCGGGTGGACGTATCTAATCCTGTGGCTACTGTACGAGAGCGTATGTCTCTATCGGTTGCAATGCCTACGATGGTTTCTTCGTGAATAATTAAAACTGACGAAACACGTTTTTCTGACATCTCGATAGCGATTTGTTGAATTGATGTATGAGGTGACGCTGTGTAGACTTCGCTGCTCATTAAATCTTGTATTTTTTTCGTCGCTTCTAAATTATCCGCCATAATATTTTTTATTTGGCTTGGGTCAAACGTCAATGAATCCGATTTTTTTTGTCGATAAAAATGTTTAAAAAATAAATGCTGGGCACATAAATCAGAAAATACTTCGTCTTCAATATAGTAAACAAGAGTGTCTTCAATAAAGGCTGCACTTAAATAGCTGTTTGCAAGGAGTGAGGGTAGGTGAAAGCTTGAGCCTTCATCAAAACGATCTATGAGTTCATGTTTATTTTTATTAATTTCGATAGCGCCACTTCGAATAATGTATAAACCGGATTCGCAATTTTCATGAGTGAAAGTGTGATTTTTTTTATAATAGGTGATCTTTATATTGGGAATAATGCTGTCGAGCTCTGAGATCGTAAAATTTTCGAATGGAAGGCATTTCTTTAGGAAGTCTCGTATACCAATGAGTTCTGGGGTTAATCTCGTTTTATCCATTTTCTATGCTCAATAGTTTTCTTCATTGGCTTGTGTTTCACGAACGTTTATCGAAAATCTTTTGAAAAGCTGGTTTTGTAATCGATAAATGCAATCGATGCATCACCAAAATATAAAGAGTCTTTTGCGGATGCTACGATGAACAATCGTTTGTTATCTTCTGTCTTGGGGGGTAATTCTATTGTCCATTCCATTTGATTGCTATTGATCATTGTCATGTTACTGGGCGTTAATGATGAGTTTTCATGCCCGTAGGCTATTTTTATACCGTCAAGAGGGTGAATGGAATTTACTGTTACAATTGTTTTTTGATTGTCTTTTTGATTGTCTTTTTGAGTGCCCGTTAATGTTAATTCAAAATTTCCGTTTTTAAGTTCGCATTGACCACTGCTATAACGACAGTTGGGTTTTTCTACTAATTGATAATTGTTACCGGCTTGAGCATTTTTAGGTGCTTCTGATACCAGTGCATCAACGGCAAAGTAACTACCTATGGCTAAAAGAGGTGCAATGATTAAAGCTGCCACGACATGCTTGTTCGATAATATGGACATGTTAAAACCTTTTTTAAGGTAATTTTTTAAAGCGATGCTCAGTTATTTATGAATCATTGTTTTTTAATCAGACCAAGAACCAGAGGTCAATGCAATAGTAAAAACCTTTGGTTCTTGGAAGGTGTCACTGTTTAATGTTGATGTGCTTCTGTTATTCCAGAAGGTACACGAATGTGCTGAATCAATTCTTGTACATCTTCTGGCGGCTCTTTTGTCATATAAGAGACGGTGTAGGCGACAGCAAAGTTTATAACAGCGCCGACAACTCCAAAAGCATTCGGCTCAATGCCCATGAACCAGTTTTGTTCCATGTCTCCCATAAAAGAAGTGCTGGCGATAAACATAATGCCTTTATGCTGAAACACATAGAGTAGAGTGACTGCAAGACCGGCGATCATACCTGCGATAGCGCCTTCTTTATTCACCCGTAGGCTAAAGATTCCCATCATCAGTGCTGGAAAAATTGAAGAGGCCGCTAACCCAAAAGCCAGAGCAACTGTACCGGCTGCAAAATCGGGTGGATTAAACCCGAGATACCCCGCAACAGCAATTGCACCAGCCATCGCCACGCGGCTCGCTAACAGTTCATTTTTCTCCGATATGTCGGGTTTGAAAACGCCTTTCAATAAATCGTGAGATATTGCAGACGATATGGCTAACAACAATCCAGCGGCGGTGGATAACGCAGCGGCAAGACCGCCTGCGGCAACTAGCGCAATTACCCAGTTCGGTAGTTGGGCAATTTCAGGATTGGCTAATACAAGAATATCCTGATCAACTGTAACCATTTCGTTGGTAGTTTCATCGGCAGTGTACTGAATTTTACCGTCGCCATTTTTATCTTCAAAGGCGAGTAATCCAGTGGACTCCCAATTTTTGAACCATTGAGGGCGATCTTCATAAACAAGATTTTCTTGTGCAGTAGGTTCAATCGTTGTCATCAGATTTAAACGAGCCATGGCCGCCACAGCAGGCGCTGTTGTATAAAGAACGGCAATGAACACCAATGCCCAACCGGCAGAGCTACGCGCATCTTTTACTTTGGGGACGGTAAAAAAGCGAATGATGACATGGGGTAAACCAGCAGTACCAATCATTAACGACATAACATAGGCAAACATGTTGACGGTGCTAATTCGTTTTTGGGTGGTGTATTCGGCAAACCCAAGTTCTGTTACCACCTGATCTAGCTTATCAAGCAAATACACATCAGAACCGCTGATGGTACTCCCTAATCCGAGTTGTGGAATTGGATTACCGGTGAGTTGTAACGAAATAAAAATAGCTGGAATTGTGTACGCTAAAATTAAAACACAATACTGGGCAATTTGCGTATAAGTGATACCTTTCATTCCGCCCATTACAGCGTAGAAAAATACAATCACCATACCTATGCCTAATCCCATGTCGTAACTGACTTCGAGGAAGCGAGAGAATGCGACACCGATGCCTTTCATTTGTCCGATAACGTAAGTCACTGAACAAATAATGAGGCAGACTACAGCGACAATACGTGCAGTGCGGGAATAAAAACGATCACCAATAAATTCTGGCACAGTAAATTTTCCGTACTTGCGTAAGTAGGGCGCTAATAACATGGCAAGAACAACAAATCCGCCAGTCCATCCCATTAAAAACACTGAGCCGCCGTAACCCATGAAGGCGATCATACCTGCCATCGAAATAAAGGATGCAGCAGACATCCAGTCAGCGGCCGTCGCCATTCCATTTGCAACAGGATGAACACCGCCACCGGCAACGTAAAATTCTTTTGTCGATCCTGCTCGCGCCCAAAAGGCGATGCCAATGTAAATAGAGAAGGTAAATCCAACGACAATATAAGTTAATGTTTTAAGATCCATAATGATTTCCTCTATTCTTCGCCGACGCCGTATTTACTGTCGAGCTTACCCATAAGGTGGGTATAGGTGAAAATTAAGATCAGAAAAACATAAATTGATCCCTGCTGGGCAAACCAAAGGCCGAGTTTATAGCCTCCGATTTGAATGTTATTTAGTTCGTCTACAAATATTACGCCGCAACCAAACGACACAACGAACCAAACCACCATTAAGATAACTACAAGACGAATATTTTCTCGCCAGTAGTTTTTTGCATCAAGCTCATTTTTAAAAGCCATTGCGAAAATCCTCGTTTAAAGTGTAATAGTTATTGTTATGAAAATATAAAAAATAAAATAGATAATATTTTTATTGCTTTTTGTTTGTGGAAATAGATTAAAAAGCCCATTTAGCCATTAGCTGCAAACGTTTTAAATCGCCGTCGGCATCTGTGGCGGCGCCAGTTTCTCTATCGGCTAGAATGAGTTCTCCGCCAAAGGTCAGGTTTTTAGTGGGTGAATAAAATAAGTTCACATTTAAGTTGCTAGCACTTTCGGTGGCAGTTGGCGTAATGCTGTTTGGGTTATCAGCTTCAGAAAACGCATAGCTAATGGTGCTGCGTAATTTAGTATTCCAAAGATGACGATAAGCAATAAAACCACCGGTTGTTTTTATTAGGTCTATGTCACCGTCGGATTCAATTGACGCATCACGGTAAGCATTTAAGGCGATATATCGACCTAAACTGCCACTACTGATCATGAGCTTAAGGTCGTCTCCGTTGTTGAATGCTAACTTACCAGAAAAACTCAAAGCTGTGCCCATTGTGTTGTCATCCAGTGCGCCAACATCATAAGCAATCTCTCTGAAAATACCGGCTATGCTGTAGCTAAACATGCCGGCTGAACCATTCAAGCGAGCGACTAAGTCGGGAAGACTACTGTCATCAATATTATTATCATTTATCCCGCTGCCGCCATCATATACGCTAACCGATGGGTTTTCAGCTGCTAACATTAATGATTTTTCATTGCCCAGTTTTTTCGTCCATCGCATCTGACTTTGTCGAATAAATAGCGTACCTGAGGTAGGGCCAATAAAATCGGCAGATTCGGGTAGAGCAGCGGTATTAAAAAACGTACTCCACGTTTGTCCGAATAATAATGATCCGCTATCGGAGTGATCCCAAGTGACAAACGCATGACGTAAACCAGTAGAAGATTGGTTTGTTAGGCGTTCATCATTGCCGCCATTAAAATCCATTTCAATATAACCGGTAATTTTACCTGTGCTTGTATTGGTTGTGGTTTTTAACCATAAACGGCTGAATTTAGCGTTTGAATCAAAGACTTTATCTCCATCATTATTGCCGTTACCGACAGGAATGGTTGAGGGCACTAAAAAGTCATCACCCACATTGCCGGCTCGTTGAGCGTCTGAATAATCACTCCACATTGCATCAAGTTTCAAAAAACCACCGTACTGAAAAGCAGTGTTATTTAACGTACTGCTTGATTTGCTGTCGGTTGATTTTTCGTTAAGCAACTTGATTTCTTTTTCTAATGCGTTAACGCGAGATTGTAAGCCTTGTTGTGAATAAGAAGGTATCGATAAACCCGCAATGCTAATGATACTCAAACCTATGATAGTTTTTTTAAGAGGTGATGTTGTCTTCATTCTTAGCCTCACTCGTTATTGTTATTAAAGAAAGTTTTATTGGTTATTGTTAATGAATTTTTTGTTAATTATTTAGCTTTTTATAGATAGGTTAAGTGGTTGATAATCGGTTAAACACAAAATTATTTACTCACCTTTCATTATTATTGGTATTGATTTACGTGTTTTTGATGGACGTTAACGAATGATATGTATTCGATGACCAAACTTTACTGCGAGAAAATAGGGGAGGGTATTAGCCTTTAGTCTATGTTGCAGATGACTGTAAAGTATTGGTGTGTGATAGGCCATGCTAGACCAACGTCTAATACTATTTTTCTCAAACTGGTGAATAATGTGAGAAAAAATAAGGAGTCATGAAGGTGAGCGATCAAAATCCTAGTCCTAATCCCGTAACGGTTTATCCGACAACAGTTTATCCTGTGACAGAATCAGTAAAATCAGCGGCGTTGATTAACAAAGAAGAGTATAAAAAATCATATCAACTGTCGGTGAGTGACCCTGAGACTTATTGGTCAGAGAAGGCGCAGCGTATCCAATGGATGAAACCGTTTACTACGGTCAAAGATACATCGTTTAAAAAAAATGATGTACACATCCGTTGGTTTGAAGATGGAATCCTAAATGTTACTGAAAGTTGTCTTGACCGGCATTTAGAAAAATATAGAGACACTACTGCGATCATTTGGGAACCAGATAATGAACAAGAGAACCATCGGACAATTTCTTATGGTGAGTTGGCTAAAGAAGTCAATCAACTAGCAAATGGTTTAAAAGTATTAGGTGTTAGCAAAGGAGATGTTGTTACGCTTTATATGCCAATGGTTCCAGAAGCCACGGTAGCCATGTTGGCGTGTGCCCGTATCGGCGCCATCCATTCTGTCGTTTTTGGTGGTTTTTCTCCAGAAGCCTTGGCGGGAAGAATTGAAGATGCAGACTCTCATTTTATTATTACCGCTGATGAAGGGTTGCGCGGCGGAAAAAAAATTCCGTTAAAAAATAATGTCGATGCTGCTATTGAGTTGAGCCAGCCTGATCAAATACAGCATGTCGTTGTCTTGGCTCGCACACAGGGGAGTGTGTCTAAAGTGTCAGGCCGAGATGTTGATTACCATGAATTAATTGTCACCCAAAGTGAACAATGTCCTGCCGAACCAATGAATGCTGAAGACCCTCTATTTATTCTTTATACGTCAGGTTCAACAGGAAAGCCCAAGGGCTTATTACATACATGTGGAGGATATCTGGTGTACGCTTCTCTCACGCATGAATGTATTTTCGATTATCGTCGAGGAGATATTTATTGGTGTGCGGCGGATGTGGGTTGGATTACAGGTCATAGTTATATTGTTTATGGCCCTTTAAGCAACGGTGCAACTACCGTGATGTATGAAGGCGTTCCCAATTCTCCTGATGTCGCTCGTGTTGCTCGTATCATCGATAAATATGCTATTAATGTTTTGTATATCGCCCCGACGGCAATTCGCTCATTGATGGCAGAAGATGAGCAAGCCGTGAAAGATTGCCACCTTGATAGTTTACGTTTGTTGGGGACAGTTGGTGAACCGATAAATCCAGAGGCGTGGAAATGGTTTTATAAGTATTTCGGAAAAGAGCAATGTCCTATTGTAGATACATGGTGGCAAACAGAAACGGGTGGAGCAATGATCACACCTTTGCCTGGTGCAACTGATTTAAAACCGGGCTCTGCAACACATCCTTTCTTTGGCGTTCAACCTGCGTTAGTGAACGAAAACGGAGAGGAGTTAGAAGGCGCAACCAGTGGTTACCTTGTTATTAAAGACAGTTGGCCAGGGCAAGCAAGAACCATTTTTGGTGATCACCAACGTTTTGTTGAAACGTATTTTTCAACAATTGATGATTATTATTTTACGGGTGATGGAGCGCGAAGAGATGAAGATGGTTATTATTGGATAACGGGTCGCGTTGATGATGTCTTAAATGTATCGGGGCATCGCATGGGGACAGCTGAGATCGAAAGTGCATTGGTTGCACATGAGTCGGTTGCCGAGGCAGCGGTGGTTGGTTTTCCTCACGATTTAAAAGGTCAAGGGATTTATGCTTATGTGACATTAAATAGCAGCGTGATTCCCAACGATGAAATGAATTCAGTTCTGACGCAATGGGTTCGAAAAGAAATTGGACCTATAGCTTCTCCCGATATTATTCAGTGGGCACCGGGCTTACCCAAAACTCGCTCAGGAAAAATAATGCGCCGTATTTTAAGAAAGATTGCAGCAGGTGAGCATGATGAGTTAGGGGATACATCAACACTGTCTGACCCTGAAGTCGTGACCCAACTCATTACCGTGAATAAGGAGACCTTGTTGATTAGTTGAAAATGCTATTCTTAATAGTTTTTTTTAGACGACAGCGTTTTAAAAGGTTATATAAATATTACAGGTTATACTCTGACTTTTGGTCCTCGAAAGAAACAGACAATAGAAGATTGTTATTTGACTTGAAACAAGTATTTAATATTTTAATAGGTTACTCTTTTAAGTGGTTCTTATGAGAGCCATCTGTTTTTGTGCGTCACTTCTAATCATTGTTTGTGTGAACTCGCTAAACTAAAGCGTCATATCAATTCGAGATGACTGTTAAAATAAAAATAATTATTGTAAATTCATAATAATAATTATCACGTTGTGAAAGTGACTTCGTTCAACGTATCATGAGAGTGTTCTATGCTGAATATAGTCATTGCGGATGATCATCCACTATTTCGAACTGCATTAGTGGCAACGTTAACGAAAACATTAACTGAAGTGAATTTGCTTGAGGCTAGTGATTTTTCGACTCTTCAAAAAAGCATTGATCATCATTCTGATATTGATTTAATTTTATTAGATTTGCATATGCCTGGAGCCGAAGGATTTAGTGTGTTGGTGTATTTGACCGCTCACTATCCGCAGGTTCCTGTTATTGTTGTGTCGGCTCATGAGGAACCTGTGGTTATGCAACGCGCTATAGATCATGGTGCGAGTGGTTTTCTTCCTAAAAGTTCTTCTTCTAGTATCATCAGTGAAGCGATTGATGCGGTGCTGGCAGGAAAGTTGTGGTTGCCGGCGGGGTTTTCTTCTAAAAAAGTGATCGTTGACGCAGAAAAAAATGCAGCGACTGCGTTTGCAGCATTAACACCTCAACAATGCCGTGTAGCAATCATGGTTTATCAGGGTTTATTAAACAAACAAATTGCACATGAACTTCATGTCACTGAAGCTACTATAAAAGCTCATATGACAGAAATTTTTAAAAAATTTGGTGTGCATTCTCGAACCCAAATTGTTTTGGCGGTAGGGCAGTTAGCAGTTTCCTCTCAGCAATTTATTGACGATATTATTCTTGCCGATAGTGAACTTTAGTTTTTAAAATGTTTTTTCTTCTGGTATTGATTTACGAATGAAAAGGCGCAGTGCGCTAGGTTTTACCGGTTTAGGTAAAAATAAATATCCAGCAGATTGCACTGCGAGACTAACGTCATCACTGCGATCGGCGCTAATGATGATGGCGGGTAATTTTTGCCCCCAATGATATGTTAGTGCTTCTAATACATCTAATCCCGTTTCATCATCTAAATGATAATCCGCTAATACTATATCGGGTGGTGTTTGATAGGGCCAAAGGCTTAATGCTTGGCCAAGATTTTGCGCAGTGATTGCTCGACTTCCCCATTGTGTTAATAGTGCTTGCATTCCGGCAAGGTTCGGGAGGTCGTTGTCTATGCATAAAATATTCAGGTTGTTTAATTGCGGGTCAACGGTAATGGCTTCCTGCTCAGCTGTTTGTTTATTGCATGTGGGTACTTGGATGCGAAATACGGATCCTTTTGTCATTGTAGAATTAACTGAGATAGGATGATTTAATAGCTGTGAAATATGCTGGCAAATAGATAAGCCAAGACCTAAGCCCTGATTGCCAATCGTTGAGTGAGATAAGCGTTCAAACTCCATAAAAATTCTTTTTAAATCAGACTTCTTTATTCCTGGGCCACTATCCCACACCTCTATGATTGCGGCATCTTTGATTCTCCTACAACCAACTAAAATTTTTCCAGATGTCGTATAAAAAATCGCATTAGAAATAAAATTTTGTAGCACTCGTCTAAGTAAATGCAGGTCGCTATTAACCCAGAGCGAAGTTTCGACATAGTGAAAGTTCAGTGTCTTTTTGCTGGCGAGAGCACTGCCTTCTTTGGCTAATGGCTTCAATAGAGAATCTAAAGAAAAGGGTTTGATTACGGGCTTTTCTTTTCCTGCACCCAGACGAGAAATCTCTTGTAATGAACTGATGAGCTTTTCTGTTTGATCTAATGTGCTGTCGAGGTTGTCAATAATATCGTTGATTGTCTTTTGGTTGGTCTGATGGTTTGTTTCATTAATATTCGATGTATTGACATTTGATGCATGGCTATTTTTTGAATGGATATTTGTGGAATCATTATTAGTAGCGGCGTCTAAAGAAGCAACAAACAATCTTGCGGCATTAATTGGTTGTAATAAATCGTGACCTACTGCGGTCAAAAACCGGCTCTTACTCGTATTGGCTTCTTTTAATTTATCTTCTAATCGTGCGCGCGTTTTATTTTCTTTTAATAATGAAGCATTCGCAGCTCGTAGCTCTTCGGTTCTGATATTAACTCGTTCTTCAAGAGAATATTTTGCTTCTGCGAGTTCTTGCATCATTGTGTAATTGTCAGTTATGTCAGTGTATGTCGTTACATAGCCACCATTGACTAATGGCGTTCCACGAATTTCGATAACTTTACCGCTGGGTAAAATTCTTTCTAACCGGTGTGGTGCGCCAGACTTTAATTGATCAAGTCTGCGGATGATTGCCTGATCCATATCGTCGCCAGGAGATTGAAGATAGCCGCGAGTCGCATTAAATTGATAAATTTTTTCAATATCGCAGCCAACATACAGCATGCGAGGTGGGTAATCGAATAAGTTTTGATATTGTTGATTCCAGGCCACTAATGTTAAATTTTCATCGACAACACTGATTCCTTGAGGAATTGTTTCTAATGTTGTTTGTAATAATGTTTGGCTAAACTGAATTTGTTTTGACGTTCCACCCACCAAAGAAACAAAATCTTGTAGGTTTAATGGTTGATGGCTAGTTAATAGTTCGATGGCTTTTCTTGCTGAGACTGCTCCGATAATAGCCGCAAAATCTCTTTCGATAATATTGACTGCAAAGCGCGGTGCTTGGTCATGCGGTAACAATCGGTGTCCGGTCTGTTGTTCAAACTCACGCCACATTGCGAGTGTACGTTCTACACCAAATAAAGGTTCCATTAAAGACTGTAATTGTCTGACCTCACTTCCAGATGGATCTAAATTGAGACGAGAGCGTCGTGAGTGCCAAGGGTTATGAATATAAGCAGCGGCCTGACGTTTATCCAGTTTTGAAAAATGAGATTTTTGAGAAACAAAAAACATAACGACTGCATTAATCAATAAACTCCAAAATACTCCATGGCTAAGTGGGTCTAGCCATCCCATGCCTAAAAAATTGTGAGGAGAAAGCCACGATATCTGTAGAGGCCCGTTAGTAAGCAGGGAGTGAGAGCTTTCGAGTAATACGGGAAGTAACAAGCAATAAAACCAAAAAGTGGTACCTGCAATTAATCCGCATACGACTCCTTTCGAGTGACCTTTTTGCCAATAAAGAGCGCCTATAATTGCGGGTAATAGTTGAGCCGAGGCGGCAAATGAAATAAGTCCCATGGATGCGAGCCCGTCAACATTACTCATGATTCGTTCTAGAAACCATCCAAGCAATAAAATAACAACAATAGAAAAACGCCGAATAAGTTTTAGTGAGCGTGCTAAGTTGGTTCCGATAATGGTTTTTTCTTCATTTACATTGTTATCGGAATTGCGGGAAATCTTTTTACGAGTTCTTTGTTTCAACCATAAAGGAACAACAAGTTCATTTGATATCATGATAGATAGCGCGATACTCGATACAACGACCATTCCTGTCGCAGCAGATAAGGATCCGATAATCGTTAGATAGAGAACGGCATTTTTATCTAACCATGCGGGAATTGCTAATACATAACTATCAGCTGAAAAAGACTCGCTTGAAAAAAGAGCGGTGCCAGCATAAGCAATTGGCGCAACTAAAATCGCAAACGCAGCAAGGTAGAGTGGTGTCAACCAACGCAAATATTTCAAATCGTTTTCTTGTTGATATTCGACAACCATGACGTGAAATTGTCTCGGAAGACAAACCATGGCGCTGGCAGCGAGTAACATCTCTGTTAGAAATAACGGGCTGTTAATTTGTTCTGATTTAAAATTTAGATTGGATAGGTCAACATTCCATTCGGCATTGGCGAGTACGGATAGCGATACAATTGCGACGGAGATAAACGCTATTATTTTAACTCCAGATTCGGTTGCAATAGCAATTAGCATACCGCGTAATCTATCTGGCCCATCAATAATTCGTGTGCCGAATAATATAGCGAAAAGCGCCATAACCATGGCAGCAATCAAGCTTGATGCGTAATTAAAATTTGTATTGATTGAACTAAGATCGACCCAAGACCAAACAATACCAACGGCTCTAAGTTGTAATGCAATGTAAGGTAAAGTGCCGACGACAAGGACTACGGTTATAATTGCGGCTAACAGCTGATTTTTACCGTAACGTGAGCCTATAAAATCTGCAATTGAAGTGATTTTGTTTCGTGAGCTAACGATTAATAATTTTCGAATAAATCGCCAGCCTAAAAGAAATAGTAAAATAGGGGCTAGGTAAATGGGTAAAAAATGCCAACCGTTTTCAACAGCTTGGCCAACAGCGCCTAAGAATGTCCACGAGCTGCAATAAACACCAATGGATAATGCATAGATAAAACCGCGTAGTTTTGGGTGTTTGAGTAAAGTTCGATCCCTGTCTGAGAGCCAAGCCACCATAAAGAGAAGGCAGCCGTAAAAAATCACAAGTAAGAGTAGATTGGAGTTATTCAAAGGTTCACCATTGTATTCTTATCGCCATTAACGGCTTCTTCTCGTGAGTATGGTAGCCAGTGTCTGGTCTAGATAATATACGACTTTGGTGTAATAGATAACTACTAAGGTTTGAGGGTAATTCTATTTCTGTTCTTGCGAGTTATTGAATATACTATGGCCTCTTTTTGAGATAGACACTCAAATTACTTAGATGGGTTTACTGTTAGGTCTTATATTTATGTCGAAAGATATTGATCAACTGCGTAGAGATTATCAGCGAGATGGCTTAAACCGTGATTCACTGACAAATGACCCATTCGCTCAATTTTCATTATGGTTAAATCAGGCGATAGAAGGCGGTGTTGTCGATCCTACCGCAATGACCGTAGCGACGGTCTCACGCGATGGTCAGCCCTCGCAACGAATAGTTTTATTAAAAAAAATTGATGAAAACGGATTTGTTTTTTATACCAATTATCAAAGTCGTAAAGCCAGTGAGTTAGATTTTTCACCTAAGATTAGTTTACATTTTCCTTGGCATTCTATTGATCGGCAAGTCAAAGTGTGCGGGATTGCTGAAAAAATATCGACGACTGAAAGTCTACAATATTTTTTATCTCGTCCACGAGATAGTCAAATAGCGGCCACTATTTCTGATCAAAGTAGACCAATCTCATCTCGTCAGCTATTGATGCAACAATTTGATTCAATGAAAAATAAATTATTGAATAAAGAAATACCGCTGCCAGATTTTTGGGGCGGTTATAGGGTTGTTCCTCATGAAATAGAATTTTGGCAGGGTAGGGAGAATCGTTTACATGATCGTTTTGTTTATCGAAAAGAAAATACTGCGTGGGATATACAGCGACTCTCACCTTAAGTGCAATTAACGTAATTCAACATTGGTAATAACATGAAGCATATAACGCTAAGTGAATTTGGTGCTCCTGATGTCATGAGCATAGGTGAATCTGAAAACCCAACAATACGAGATAATGAAGTATTGATTAAAGTAAAAGCGGCCGGTGTTAACCGCCCTGATGTGGCACAACGTCAAGGTTTGTATCCGCCACCCAAAGGAGCCTCGACTATATTGGGCTTAGAGGTTGCCGGTGAGATTACGGAGATAGGTAGTCATGTCGATAAAGGATTACTTGGTGCTTCTGTCTGCGCTTTAACAAATGGCGGTGGTTATGCAGAATATGTCGCTGTTCCTGTTAGTCAATGCTTGCCGATGCCAAGGGGTTATTCATTTGTTCAGGCAGCTGCTTTACCAGAAACTTTTTTTACTGTTTGGACGAATGTGTTTGATCGAGCAAAATTACAAGCGGGAGAAAGTTTTCTTGTCCATGGTGGTTCAAGCGGAATAGGTTCTGCAGCAATTCAACTTGCCAAAGCGAGAGGAGCGACAGTCTTTGCGACAGCAGGGAGTGATGAAAAATGCGACTATTGTAAAAAGTTAGGGGCAGATGTAGCGATTAATTATCGGACAGAAGATTTTGTAAAAATAATTTCTGAGGTTACCAATGAAAATGGTATCGATGTCATTTTGGATATGGTGGGTGGAGATTATATTCAAAAAAATATACAAATAGCGGCACTTGATGGCCGAATTGTAAACATTGCATTTTTAGGTGGTGCACAAGCGACAATTAATTTTTTACCGATTATGATGAAACGCTTAGTCATTACCGGTAGCACACTAAGACCTCAAACAATTGAATCTAAAGCTGCAATAGCTAAATCTTTAAAGAAAGAAGTCTGGCCATTACTGGAGTCCGGCAAAATTGCACCCCATATTGCAGCCGAGTTTACCTTATCGGAGGCTTCAAAAGCACACACTCTAATGGAGTCGAGTGAGCATATGGGTAAAATTGTTCTTACACTCTAGCCATCTAAAATAATGAACCAACATCCTAATGAGCAGTTCAGGTGACTATGAATAATGTTCTTGTCATAGGTGCCAGCAGCGGTATCGCTAATGCACTGATCAATACTTTTATCGAAGATAACAATATTGATCAGATTGTGGCTATCAGTCGTGGCGAGTCGAATAAAAAATTAGCCGATCATCCTAAAGTTGTTTGGAAGATATCAAATTATTCGGAAAGTTCGATAGAGACAATAATATCTGAGCTTAAAAACTTTCAGAGTAGTTTTATTAAAGTATTTATTTGTAATGGTGTTCTTCATACAAATGAGATTTATCCCGAGAAAAAAATTGAAGATCTATCTGCTGTGCATCTTCAGGAAATCTTTCAAATAAATACCATCGTTCCAAGTCTTTGGCTTAAGATGCTTCGTCGTTTATTGCTGGGAAAGAAAATATGCCAAGTGGTTTTATTCAGTGCTCGTATAGGGAGTATTGGAGATAACCAGTTGGGCGGTTGGTATAGTTATAGAGCGTCTAAAGCAGCGTTAAATATGCTGGTCAAAACAGCCTCAATTGAATATGCAAGAAGAGCGAAAAATGTTCAACTTGTGTTGTTTCACCCAGGCACGACAGACACCTTGCTTTCCAAACCTTTTCAAGCAAATGTCCCTAAAGAAAAATTATTCACGACGGAATTTGTAGCTAAGCAATTATTAAGTGTCTTGTCCGATAGGATCAATGAAAACAATAAAAAAATCTTGTTTGTTGACTGGGATAATAAGTTGATTCCTTGGTGATGAGAATATCTTTTACCGTTAAATTTAAGCGATAAACATTTTAATAAAACTTCCATCTGTATTGATATGGACTGCATAATACTATGATTAATCAAACTAAAAGGCCATTAGATGGCGTGCGCGTTATAGAAGTGGGTCAGTTGTTGGCAGGCCCTTTTGCGGGCTGTATGTTAGCCTATTTTGGTGCGGAAGTGATAAAAGTTGAGCCTCCGGAAACGGGTGACCCGATTCGTAATTGGCGCGTGAT
This sequence comes from Cellvibrionaceae bacterium, assembly GCA_050633885.1. Classification (GTDB taxonomy): domain Bacteria; phylum Pseudomonadota; class Gammaproteobacteria; order Pseudomonadales; family Cellvibrionaceae; genus JAWSVE01. Next base: position 4,405 of record JBOEHK010000010.1, on the reverse strand, counting down.
AGAAGATGGTACGTCTCTTTGGTGGCGTAGTATTGCGAGGAACAAAAAATCCGTTACGATAGATTTGCGTCAAGAAGAAGGCCGGGGTCTTGTAAAAAATTTAATGAATACGGCCGATGTTGTCATTGAAAATTTTCGCCCTGGCACGATGGAAAAATGGGGCCTGGGTCCGGAAGAAATAAAAAAAGAAAATTCTAAATTAGTGTATGCAAGAATATCAGGCTATGGTCAAAATGGCCCTTATAGCAGCAAACCCGGTTTTGCTTCGGTGTGTGAAGCAATTAGCGGCTTTCGATATGTCACAGGTTTCCCCAATGAAGCGCCTATTCGTTCAAATTTAAGTATAGGCGATACGATTGCGGGCATTCACGCTGCACTTGGAATCGTCATGGCATTACTTGCTCAAAAGAATGGTAATGCCGATTCTGGGCAGGTAGTTGATGTTGCCTTATATGAATCAATGTTTAATTTATTAGAAGCTGTTGTGCCTGAATACAGTGGCGCTGGTGTTGTTCGGGAGCCGTCAGGAACAACCATTACTGGGATAGTTCCTACAAATACATATCGTTGTTCTGACAATAAATTTGTAGTGATCGGTGGGAACGGCGATTCTATTTTTAAACGATTAATGGAAGCTGCCGGTTATCCCGAAATGGCGAATGACCCCCGCATGTCAAATAATGCTGGACGGGTAAAACATGAAGACGATATCGATGTGGCGCTGGCAAAATGGTGTGTTAGCTTACCGTCAAAAGAAGTGATCAGAATTCTAGAAGAGCAACGTGTTCCTGTCGGGCCTATCTATAATGTAAAAGATATGATGGAAGACGAGCATTTTAATGCGCGGGGATTATTCGAACAGGTTGAGATTAATGGAAAGCCATTAAAAATACCTGCGATTATGCCCAAGTTGGCTGAAACACCTGGAAAAACAAATTGGGCTGGTAAAGATTTAGGCAGTCACAATAAAGAAGTTCTCTCAGATATTTTAAATATTTCTAATGAAGATCAAGAAAAACTCAAAACAAAAGGCATCGTTGGGTGATGGCTGATTATAGCGTTTAGTTTTAATTTTTGGCTCTTGCTTTTAATCGTTGGTTTTATTGTGTAACGCAACATTGTTTTTAACTCTTAGGAAATAGGTTATGAGCTGCATCATATTAATTGGGATGCCGGGAGCAGGTAAAAGTACACTGGGTGTTATGCTGGCTAAATTGTTAGCAAAAGATTTTGTTGATACCGACGTGTTAATACAAACACGTAGTGGCCAGACGTTGCAAAATATTATCGATCATCAAGGATATTTAACATTACGCATTCTTGAAGAACAAGTCTTGTTAGATCTACAAGTAAAAAACACTGTCATTGCTACAGGTGGTAGTGCAGTTTACAGTCACACGGGTATGTCACATTTAAAAAAGATGGGTGTTGTTGTTTATCTAAAAGTGTCTTTTGAGAAGATCCAGCAACGTGTAACCAATTTTTCTACGAGAGGTTTGGCTTCTGCGCCGGGTCAGAACCTAGAAGGTATTTTCAAAGAAAGAACTTCTCTTTATGAGGACGCGGCCGATGTGATTATTGATGCGAATACTGGTTCACCTGATGATGTTTTGTTGCGATTGCAAAGTGCAATCGCAGAATATTTTTAACATTTAAATGGGTAGTTTAGTCGTGTATTTTACTTCTTTCAAAGCAAAGGTGGAATTTACAGAAGCGACATTGGGTAAGCTGACTAAAGATTTTTTGAGAAAGCGTTCGTAATGATCAACACTATCAACGACGATTTTAAGGCAGTAATCTTTATCTCCGCTGGTTGAGTAGCACTCTACGATTTCATCGACATCCGCAACAGCTGATTCAAAAGCATTTAGCGATGCTTCATCGTGACTTTTTATGGTGAGGTATGCATGGACGGTAACTCCTAGATTAAGAATCTTAGGATTTAAGAGCGTGACTTTTCCCTTGATGATGCCGGCGCTTTCTAATCTTTTAATGCGTCGCCAGCAAGGGGTATGGGACAACCCAACTTTTTCACCCAGTTCAGCCATAGAATAATCGGCACTCTCTTGTAACGTACGCAAGATTTTTAAATCATAATCGTCGAGTTCTATAGAAGAGGCCATGGTAAATTGCTATCCTGTTCGTAATTAAGTATTTTGTGCGTATAGAGCTGTTACGTTTTCTGATTATAGATGAAAGAAAAGACGGATTGAATCAAATAAAGCGTTCAATTCTAGACTTCGATACTCACTTCGGCAAGTTATAGCAGCATATGAATTGATATATGGTTCATATGTCAATTCATAGAAGCTATGTATTCTTAGAATGCGCGTACTATCTTGTAATCTATCTTGTAACGATATCATTCCTTTTATATTGATAAATTTTTATATGGCGTTGCCATATTTTTGTGTGGAGTAAAAAATGTTTCAGCATGTATCACCGTTGCCATCGGATCCATTGTTAGGTATATCAATCGCATTTGCTCAAGATAATAATCCCAAAAAGGTCGATCTTGGTGTTGGCATGTACAAGGATGAAACGGGTACAACACCGATATTCGAAGCAGTGAAGAAGGCTGAAAAAAAATTGATTCAATCACAGGGCTCAAAAAGTTATATCGGCTCAGCCGGGTCCTTCCAATATAACGAATTGATGATGGGGCTAGTGTTTGGAAGTGATAACAAAGCATTAACTGAACAGCGAATAGCGACGGTACAAACACCGGGAGGATGTGGTGCTTTACGAGTTGCCGCTGAATTTATTAAACGTTGCCGTCCAGAAACAACTATATGGGTAAGTGATCCCACATGGCCAAATCATGAACCTTTGTTGGGGGATGCGGGTTTAACACTAGCGACTTATCCCTATTATCATCAGGCGACTCATTCAATTTTATTTGATGAAATGATGGAAACATTAGAGCAGGTGCCAGCTGACGATGTCGTGTTGTTACATGGCTGTTGTCATAATCCATCGGGAGCTGATTTATCCCAAGAGCAGTGGGATGCTGTTAATCAGCTCGCTTTACGAAAAGGGTTTTTGGTTTTTATCGATCTTGCATACCAAGGTTTTGGTGATGGGATTGAAGAAGATGCGTATGGAGTTCGATTAATGTCAGATACATTACCTGAGCTAGTGGTTGCAAATTCTTGCTCTAAAAATTTTGGGATTTATCGCGAAAGAACTGGCACTTTATGTATAGTCACTGAAGAATCTCAAACGGCACCTGCTGTACAGTCACATTTAAATAAAATTGTTCGAGGTATTTATTCTATGCCTCCAGCACACGGTGCTGCCATTGTAGAAACTTTATTAGCAGATAAGGATTTGAAACGTGAGTGGCTCATTGAATTAGAGCATGTTAGAAATAGAATTAAGAGTTTACGTAAAACGCTTTCAGATAAAATTCAATCATCTTTGGGTAATGATGATTATCGTTTTATAGAAGAACAACAAGGTATGTTTTCTTTTTTGGGGTTGTCGCCCGATCAAGTTGATCGGTTAAGAGAGGAGTACAGTATTTATGTCGCGGGTTCAAGTAGGGCGAATATTGCAGGTTTGACATTAGATAACATCGATTATGTTGCTCAAGCGATTTCAGATGTGTCCTGTTAACCGTTTGTCCCTTTCACTTTATCCCTTTAACCATGTCCCGCTAATAATGATTTTTAAGATGACGTTGATAGTACATTGATAGTGCATTGATTGTGCATTGATAGTAACGAGCAGGGGAGGGGCAGGGGTCGTATTAAACAACTCAATGCCTAGTCTCTGTTGATATATCTATTAAGTGGCTTATGTCGCTTTTGCTTTTTATCGTATTCTCTTCATCTTGATACAGTAAATTTTCGGAATGAGATTCTGAATGAGTGGCGCTAGATTCTGGAATGACTTGAGAATGACTGATATGAATATTCCCACCCTGTGACTCAAGTAGAAGCATTGCTTTGTGGGCAGGCATAGGGTGACTGAATAAATACCCTTGAGCGAGATCACATTGATTGGCTTTTAAAAAAACGGATTGCTCTCGTGTTTCTACGCCCTCAGCAACGACCTTGAAGTTTAACTGTTTTGCTAAAAATATAATGACAGAGGAAATTTGCATATCTCTCTCGCTATCGGGAATATCTTTAATAAATTCTCTATCAATTTTAATCGTGTCGACGGGTAGTTTTTTGAGATAGCTTAATGAAGAATATCCCGTTCCGAAATCGTCGATAGCAATACTTACGCCCATTTCCTTTATTTGCTTCATGATTTCCATTCCAGTATTCATATTCTCCATGAGCAGTGTTTCTGTGATTTCTAGTTCAATCTTACTGGGGTCAATTGGATACTTATCCAAACAGCTTTTCAGATAAACTAAAAATTTTGATTCTGTGTAGTGGTCTAATAGCACCGG
>JBOEHK010000009.1:2133-2918 GCA_050633885.1 Cellvibrionaceae bacterium | reverse complement strand
CGCCGTTTACCGGGGCTTCGATCAAGAGCTTCGCGCAAGCGCTAACCCCATCAATTAACCTTCCGGCACCGGGCAGGCGTCACACCCTATACGTCCTCTTTCGAGTTTGCAGAGTGCTATGTTTTTAATAAACAGTCGCAGCCACCTGGTATCTTCGACCGGCCTCAGCTTAGGGAGCAAGTCCCATCACCAAAACCGGCGCACCTTCTCCCGAAGTTACGGTGCCATTTTGCCTAGTTCCTTCACCCGAGTTTTCTCATACGCCTTGGTATTCTCTACCTGATCACCTGTGTCGGTTTAGGGTACGGTTAGTCATAACCTGAAGCTTAGAGGATTTTCCTGGAAGCATGGCATCAACGACTTCAGTCCACATGGGACCTCGTCATCGGTTCTCGGTCTTAAAAGAGCCCGGATTTACCTAAGCTCTAAACCTACTACCTTAAACGCGGACAACCAACGCCGCGCTCGTTTAGCCTTCTCCGTCCCCCCATCGCAGTTATGAGCAGTACTGGAATATTAACCAGTTTCCCATCGGATACGCACTTCTGCCTCTCCTTAGGGGCCGACTCACCCTGCCTCGAATAGCGTTGGACAGGAACCCTTGATCTTCCGGCGGGGAGGGTTTTCACCTCCCTTATCGTTACTCATGTCAGCATTCGCACTTCTGATACGTCCACGATGCCTTACGGCTTTCGCTTCATCCGCTTACAGAACGCTCCTCTACCATGCCATAAATGGCATCCGTAGCTTCGGTGTTATGCTTAGCCCCGTTATATCTTCCGCGC
>JBOEHK010000009.1:0-2098 GCA_050633885.1 Cellvibrionaceae bacterium | reverse complement strand
CGGTCTGGGTTGTTTCCCTTTCCACGACGGACGTTAGCACCCGCCGTGTGTCTCCCATGATTGCACTCATTGGTATTCGGAGTTTGCATCGGGTTGGTAAGTCGGGATGACCCCCTAGCCGAAACAGTGCTCTACCCCCAATGGTGAGACATGAGGCACTACCTAAATAGTTTTCGAGGAGAACCAGCTATCTCCGAGTTTGATTAGCCTTTCACTCCTATCCACAAGTCATCCGCTGGCTTTTCAACGACAGTCGGTTCGGTCCTCCAGTTGATGTTACTCAACCTTCAACCTGCCCATGGATAGATCACTCGGTTTCGGGTCTACTCCTAGCGACTGGACGCCCTATTAAGACTCGGTTTCCCTACGGCTCCGCAAATGCTTAACCTTGCCACTAAAAGTAAGTCGCTGACCCATTATACAAAAGGTACGCAGTCACCGTCCTAAAACGGCTCCCACTGCTTGTACGTACACGGTTTCAGGATCTATTTCACTCCCCTCACAGGGGTTCTTTTCGCCTTTCCCTCACGGTACTGGTTCACTATCGGTCAGTCAGGAGTATTTAGCCTTGGAGGATGGTCCCCCCATATTCAGACAGCGTTACACGTGTGCCGTCCTACTCGATTTCACTTCTAAAGGCTTTTCACATACGGGGCTATCACCCACTATGGCCATGCTTTCCAGCATGTTCTGTTAAACCTAAAGAAGCTTAAGGGCTAATCCCCGTTCGCTCGCCGCTACTTAGGGAATCTCGGTTGATTTCTTTTCCTCTGGGTACTTAGATGTTTCAGTTCCCCAGGTTCGCCTCTCAAGCGCTATGTATTCACGCAAGAGATACCTATAAATAGGTGGGTTTCCCCATTCGGAAATGTCCGGATCAAAGCTTGTTTACCAGCTCCCCGAACCTTATCGCAGGTTACAACGTCCTTCATCGCCTCTGACTGCCAAGGCATCCACCGTGCACGCTTAATCACTTGACCATATAACCCGAAGGAGTCTATGTATCTAGTAACTTGTACAGTAACGATAGATTTCGCCGAATTGGCGCATGTAAAAAATCTACATGTCAAATCTAAATCTATGAATCAAATCCAAATTGTTAAAGAGCGTTTTACTTAAAAAAGTAAAAAGTAATAAACAACACTTAATGCGTATTCATTAGTTTTTAGTTTCTTCTGTATTTTGTGTGAGACAAGGCAAATGGTTGCGAAGCATACTCATGTATGTGAGCAAGCATTTAACGATGTATCGCGCAAAATGGTGGAGCTATGCGGGATCGAACCGCAGACCTCCTGCGTGCAAAGCAGGCGCTCTCCCAGCTGAGCTATAGCCCCATTTATAAAGCGTTAATTTTGAATCAATCGAGGCAAGTTCTAAGGAAGCATAGTGAACTATGCGACGTGAACTTAACGATGAGTGACACAAAATTGGTAGGCCTGAGTGGACTTGAACCACCGACCTCACCCTTATCAGGGGTGCGCTCTAACCAGCTGAGCTACAAGCCTACTACGCTTTGCTCTCTTCACTTTCTGATCAGATAATTCGTGTGAACGCTTGCCAAGATTCGGCTTTCGTTTAAGGAGGTGATCCAGCCCCAGGTTCCCCTAGGGCTACCTTGTTACGACTTCACCCCAGTCATGAACCACACCGTGGTAACCGCTCTCCCGAAGGTTAAGCTAGCNNTGAGCTACAAGCCTATTTCTTTGCTTGTCTTTTTACTCAGCTCCGCGTTGCTTTCTTCGATCTCTCAGTCACATACCTATGTATGCTCCTTCAATCACTCAGGGCAGCGCCTTGATCTGCGCAAAAATTCAGGCAAATAAACTACTCTGTCAACTGACTTAGCAGCTACCTTTTTGCTCTCTTCACTTTCTGATNNCGATTACTAGCGATTCCGACTTCATGGAGTCGAGTTGCAGACTCCAATCCGGACTACGACCGGTTTTCTGAGATTAGCTTACCCTCGCAGGTTCGCAGCCCTCTGTACCGGCCATTGTAGCACGTGTGTAGCCCAACTCGTAAGGGCCATGATGACTTGACGTCGTCCCCACCTTCCTCCGGTTTGTCACCGGCAGTCTCCTTAGAGTTCCCACCATTA
>JBOEHK010000008.1:0-29847 GCA_050633885.1 Cellvibrionaceae bacterium | reverse complement strand
GGGGTACTGAGTAAAAATGGTCACTTTATCTCGTGAAACATTGGGTATCTGACAAAACTTGATACTTTTTCTAATATAGTCACGACAAACCATTGAATATACGCCAATTACGCACGATTACCTGCCACATGCGTAATTTTTCAGTGATTAAACATATAGCTTTCTAATCCCGTGAGTTTAGGGTTAAAATATCCCTCGACTGGGTATGAGCCTCCTCCGTCGTAAAACAGCAAAGAGGTCTGCGAAACGCCTGAGGTGGCTAGCGATAAGAGCAAATATCCTCCTGAGCCTGAGAGCAGCAGGTCGCCTTAAATCTTTCGTTCTTTTCCACTTTCGGCACGCTTTCTGTCTTCGCTTTGGACATAAACGATATCTGTTGTCGACATACTGGCGTGTCCTAGATCCTCTGAAAGATCTTTAAGTGCTCGACCGCGTTCTACCTCCATACTGGCTCCTGTATGTCTTAACCAGTGCGTTGAAGCCTCTTTCAATTTTCTAGCGTTATCATCGCCTTTTTCTCGGAGCATTTTATCGTAGGCATAATCAAAGATCTGTTGAACGATACGCGTGAGTTGTCGAGACGTCATGCCTCCTCGACCTCGAATCTTTTCGACAATGGGTTCGTTTTCGCCAGGTGATGGAAGAGGGCTTAATCCTCGATATTCTCGGTATCTTTTTAATAAATCGATAAAGCTGTTTGGAACAGTAATGTCTCTGATTTTTCGTCCTTTTCCAAACACTTTTAACCACCAGCTTCCATTTGAATCCTGCCAAAAATGACTCATTATCGGAGACCAATTTTTGCGCTCAGAAAGCTCAGAAACCCTTAAAAAAAGCACTTTTAGTGCCGTCACGACAAATAAGCTTCGTTCATGAATGTGATCTTCTTCGGCGAGTCTCGAAGCGGCTTCCAGTACATAATCCCATTGTTCCTCGGTTAGTCTACGTACTTCCTTTACCTGGGCGTCTTTTATGAAATGTCTGCAATCTGGTCGGGCGATTTGGGACGGATTCCCGAACAAATACTCTTCATTCATTAGGTATTTGTAGAATGAAGATAGCGCACTGAACATCGCGTTTAATGTTTGCTGGGAAGGTTTATATTTCTTTTTATTGGGCGCTTTATCGGACTGCGTTTTTTTGGGTAGCTGAAGCTTAAAGGGCGCCCATTTGGGGTTTTGAGTATATTGGCCATCTCGAAAAACGAACTTTTCATGATTGGCCAAGCAAATCCAGGTTTCTGGTGGCTGCCAGCAAAAATCGGCGTATTCAAGAATATCTACTTTTCGTAGCTGATCCATGGGTTTGAGTTTGAACAGAAATACCCAAAGCAAAAACCGTTCAGTTTCGTTTCGAAATCGCGTATATGTGTGTTCAGATTTGTTGCGACCAATGTAGCTGAGAAATTCCTTGCCCCAGGACCAATGCGTTTGCCACCAAGAATCACCTGAAGCAAGAAACTGATTGAGACCTACATACTCGTCAAAATCAATGTTCGTTAACTCAGCGTATGTTGGGTAAAGAGCAACAGCCTTGGGGATTGAAGCCATAATGGAATCTGTACGTTAATATGGGTAAGCCATTCTAAACGTTCTGAGCCACTATGTCGAATAATAAAGGGTATGTGAAATAATAATGCATGATATCTTTCTGGCCACCCACGTCTCACTATATCAACTGCCATCTTTCACTCTTACTCTTCCAGTTCGGTTTTATGTACTTCGATCTTCGCTTTGAAGTATCCGCATCTAAATTCTTTATTTTCTTTTCATTGAGCATGTCTTTGACTGCTAACTGAAAATCCGTCGGATATAGATCTGTTTTCTCTAGAAGGCCCGCCCAATAATCGATACAAAATAACTTTGGCCCATCCTTAAGCTCATCTTCGATAGTTGCTCGCGCCATAAACTTATTATTATTTTCTTCTATTTTTTCAATATTCTCATCGACACCAAATAAATCCAGCGTTTGCTTATTCTGTTCCTTTTTTCTTAGCTTGATTTCTTGTTTCGTAACACGCTGTAGATAATCTATTTTTTCAGATTCGGTTTTAAATACTTCAATGCCTTTGGGGTGCCTGGTAAAGTAGACTAAAAAATAGAGTAATTTTTCCGATCCTGGTCGATAAATTGGAACAAATGAAGATCTTGGGCTTTGATTGTCATTTTGGCCGATGATTTTCTTTATGTTCTGACGATATGCATTTAAGAATATTGACTGTCGCCTTTCTGGAGTCTCAGTTCCGTCTAAGTCAATTTTTTCACCAACGAGACTCTCAATATCTTCTTCATGCTTTTCGATGCTGAGCGCACGATTTGCGAAGTCATACATTAAATTAATGAGAAATTCAGATTTTGGTAATTCGAGCAAGGGCGTTAATATTGAGGGCCCTACTATGTTTTTCCATCCTTTAGGGTCTATGAAAAAGAACGTAAAATAGTTATTTGACCACTGAACGATATCATCAATATGATGCGTGTAGTCCCCGTTTATACATGACAACTCAATATCATTGGTAGTATGTTTAGATAGGTAAGGTTCAAGTTTCCCAAATGCAGTTTTATCTTTTTCGATGTAGAGTGCTCGAAATTTTATATTCTTATTGTGGTTTTTACTCAACGTATTTGCGCATTTCTTTAGTTGGTCAATTGAGATTCCTATTGATGTATCACGCAAGTCATCATGGTTTTCTTCCCATGGCCCCGCAAAACAGTCGACATAATTTATGACCACTTCACCCGAATTTCCTATTATCATAAACAAGCGTTGGATGTATGTTTTTAAAATAGTGTGCTTTAATAACGCTTGTTCCCTACCCTTATAATCATCTGGTATCACGCCCATTGCTACACTTCCTTATTTGTTGATGTCAAGCTACCGCCACAGTTGGGATCATATTCCACGTCTGGCCTTCTAACATGCGACCGTTGTCTTTTTTTGATCTTTTAACTCCATCTTCACCCCAAGAGCCCCACTGTTTAAAGAAGAAATCCACGTTAGCCTTTTCGCACTGATTTTTAATTGAAATTGCCCAAGATTCTCGCATTGGGCGAGACTTTACTCCCGACTCCCCTCCTACAATAACCCAGTGAATCCTGCTTAACGGTATTCGGCCTAAATCTTCTAGAAGCGGTTCTACGGATAGAAAGCGAGTTTTCGCTTTTATTTTTTGGAGCTCCTTTATTCTTGGCTTTCCGTAGGTTTTATCTTCCACTGAAACACCTAACCACGCATTATTAGGGACAAATCGTGTTTCAAAATACTCTCTCATTATCGAAGCGCGTTTTGTAAGAATCTGATAGGTATGTTGAGGTGTTGCTTCAATGGTTTCAAATACTTTGTCGATGTAGTCAAATGGAACTTTCTCGTGAAATAAATCGCTCATCGAATTGACGAAGTACATGGTTGGCTTTCTTCGGGCAATAGGTTGGCTCAACCGTTCAGGCATCAATGTGATTTTATTAAATCCATTTTCGTAACCCGGCGCACCCATAGCCTGCAGGCGCTTGCTCATAACTTCAGCGTAACAATACTTACACCCTGGTGACACCTTGGTACAGCCAGTAACCGGATTCCAAGTTTGTTCTGTCCATTCAATTTTACTATTGGTAGCCATCGCCAACCCTCCAAAGAGATATAGTATGCTCGGCAAGATATGTCATTTTACTTTTTAATTGATTCTTGAAGCTGTATAAGTCGTCCCTGCAATACGGCTTTTTCTTGAGTAATTTCTTTGTTTTCGTCACTAACGCGGTCTGCATATTCGCGAGCATTCTGAAGTTCTGCGTCTATACTCGATAAAGCCGTTCTTCTATGGATCAGCTGTTCTTTCAGGTTTGCAACTTCAGTTCTCAACTCGGAGATACTTTCATCAAATGCTGTGATTCGAGAGGCTTTGTTTTCACACTCTAATCTAAGTTTTTTAAGTTTCTCGTTGTGGAACTCTAGATTACGCTTTAACTCCTGGTTTTCAAAAACGAATTTATCCGCATGCTCCTGTGCGCCCTCATACCTACGCTTATAATCATTCTTCTCCTGTTGGGTTTGCAGCAGTTGATTAGTCAAGCTTTCTACCTGTAGCTCAAGTTGCTGCAGCTGCGACTGAAATTGGTCTCGATCGAGTTGGCGGTCCTCCGCCGTGCGCTGCTGGTAATGTTCAAAGTGATCTCGTACCGCCCTATTTTCTTCCTTCAATTCGATAATTGTTTCTTTGAGTTCCTGCGCGCGGGTTTGTATGGCGCTACGGTCGACTTCGACCGCAGTCAGCCGAGTCTGTAATTCATTTAAGCTATCCGTTAATTGTCGGCAATTCCCTTTCAAATCTTCAACTTGTTGATTCAAATTCTGCTCGTTGTTTGAGGCAGCGGACAGTTCTTTCTGAGCATCGGCCAACGAGCGCTCCAAGGTCTGAACTCGAGACTGGTAGTCCTGCTTCGCTTGTTCAACAACCTCTTCTGACTCTTGCTGTATGCGGTCGCGCAAAGATTTAACTGCTCTGATTAGATCGGACGGCAGTCCGGTTTCCGACTCTTCTATATTTAGTTCTTTGTTGTTTCGCCATTTCTTCAACAAGGGGGCAATGGTGCTTTTACTTCCCGTTCCTAATTGCTCCCGAACGCGATCAATAGTCGGCTCACTGCCTCTCGCCTTGACTGCTTCTGCAGCTCGACTGATGTCGTAGTAGGTTACGCCTGGTCTAGCCATAATCTTACCAAAGAGAATTTCATTTCATAATACGTAGTACATTATATAACATAATATAGTGGTTTGAAAATTATAGTTGTATACATATAAATAACCAACGATAATCAACATTATCGACGGTTAATGTAATGATATGAGCCAGTTGTAGTTGTAGTAATGGTACAAACTCACGATCTCGGCTTGTATTCAATGAGGAGGCCACAGTTTGACTGATTTTTTATCCCGCGACGAAGAAGGTCATGTATTGCATCATGCTGATAATAGACTTCCATCCGTTGGTGAATCAGAACGCTTAAAGAAATACCTCCACGCAGCGACCTCCGACAACACGCGAAAGGCTTATCGCTCTGCTATAAGACAATTTGAACGTTGGGGTGGCCGCCTACCAACTGACCAGCATACGGTAGTACGTTATTTGTTGGAAAAGGCTGAAATACTAAATGTTAGAACGCTTGATCTGCACCTAACCGCCATCAGTCAATGGCATCATTACCAGGGGTATAAAAATCCGGTGGTTGCCTCGCTCGCCCGCAAAACACTGGATGGAATTCGACGGTCTCATGGCCAACCCAAGCGCAAAGCCAAAGCCTTGAGGCTAGAACACATAGCACAAATAGTAAACCATATTCGCAAACGCCCCTCTTCCCTGAAGCAAGCGAGAGACCTAGCTATCGTGCTCACCGGATTCTTTGGGGCTTTCCGTCGAAGTGAGTTAGTGAGCATACGAATTTGTGATTTGATATGGGAACCGGAGGGACTAATCATCCGTATTCCTCATTCAAAAACGGATCAAGAGTCAGAGGGGCAATTGCGCGCCCTTCCCTTTGGTGAAAGCGACGTCTGTCCGGCGAGAGCAATAAAATTGTGGACGGATAAAGCGAGAATCAAAGCGGGGCCTCTATTCCGGCCTATTAACCGGTGGGATCAGGTCAAGGAAAAGCCTCTTCATCCAGGAGCGATCAATGGCCTTTTAAAGAGCGTTGGCGCCTCATGTGGCTTCGATTTTGTATCCGATTTGAGTAGCCACAGCTTCCGGCGCGGCTTGTCCACGTCGGCGGCGCGTGAAGGAGTAAACTTTGAACTGATTAAAAAGCAAGGTGGCTGGAAAAGTGATGCGACAGTTTGGGACTATATTGAAGAGGGGCAACAATTCAGCAACAATGCAACACATGTTCTGATGGAAAAATTGCAGTCACGGATACTAAATTATGATTGATACTTTTTGGGCGGAAAATTCCACGACACCAATGTGGCTTGCCACTCCAACCGCTTTAACACAAAGCGCATATACATGCGGCGCCTGCAACTATACTCTCTGCCTCACGCTCGCACCTCGTTATAATATCAATTTGAAATCATGCAAGATACCAAACGCCCAGAGGTAAGTTTCAGTGATTCTTACAAAGTTCCGCTTCTTCCTATTAACTTATGTATTAATTGCTCTATCAGGTTGTAGCTCATATAGCAGCTTCACACAGCTTAAAACAGTACCAGACCCTCTTATATACCGTGAAGATGAACTGAGAACTCGACTGTTTCCGAATTCAACAAAAAACTTGCAAACCAAGAATGTTCTTTATGTCACGGATCGTACACCTGCAAAAGAAGAAGACCTAGAAAAGTATTATAAAAACGAGCGCTCACCAGCACTGCGAGCTGGCTTGGCAGAAATTTTACCTGCCATTAAAACAGGAAAAAAAATAAGCACCGTTAATTCCGTCGAAGAATTCGGGTACTTAGCTGGAGCGATGCCTTACGGTGAACTGAGCTCGACAACCGATAAGGAGTTTTTACAACTCAATCAAGCAGACAAGGAATTTAAGGCCGCGATAGATAATCAGCTAAGACAAAGCACGAATAAGGACATCTATATCTATGTACATGGTTATAAGGTTGTCTTTGAAAATCCCCTTCTTATTACTCATGAACTTTGGCGATTTATGAGTCATGAGGGTGTTTTTCTTGCCTATGCGTGGCCCTCGACTCCAAATAAATTTGCATATCTAAAGGATATTGAGACAGCTCAATTATCAGGCCAGAACCTTCGATTGCTCATCGAGTATTTAGCTCAGAATACTGAAGTGGAGAGAATTCACATTTTGGGGTATAGCGCAGGAACGCGAGTCGTAATGACCGCTATTCAGCAGCTTGCACTAAAATATGATCATCTCGATTCTCACGAGATACAAGAAAAACTAAAAGTTGAAAATGTGATATTAACGGCAAGCGATTATGATATTTCGGTTTTTGCTGCATCCATAGGTAATGGATTACTAAATGTCGCCTCTAGAATGACAATCTATATGTCAGGCTCAGACAAAGCACTAGGAATATCCAGCTGGATATTTAGGCAGCAACGCTTGGGACAATATATAAAAGAAGCAGATTCTACGATGAACGAACGCGTTAAACGTTACTTAAGCGAGAATGAACGACTGCAGTTTGTTGATGCAACAAGGGCAGAAAGCGCTAATTCCGGGAATGGACACGGCTACTTTATAAAAAGCCCATGGGTGAGTTCTGATATTATTTTGTCTCTAACACAAAACAAAGCACCTAACGAACGAGGGCTTGTAAGGCAAAAGGATAATATTCAATGGGAGTTTCCGGAAAACTACAAGGACGAATTGAGAACAATACTAGAATAATATTTATGATGGCGCGTCGGACGTCAATCCTCAATTACTATGGTAAGCCAATGAATCGAATCGATAGCTCAATGCAGCTGTTACTCAAGCCGGTTTTATGTGTATTATTCTTGTCGCACCTGTCGTCATGCACGATCATAGATTCAGATGCATGGCCTGCCAACCACAACAAGATCATATTGAGCTTTGACGATGGCCCCAGTCAATCCGTGTCAACAGCATTGCTGAACGTATTGGCTGAGCATCGTGTTAAAGCGACGTTCTTCTACGTCGGTCGCAACGTCAAACTTTACCCCGAAATAGTTAAACGTGCTGCTAGCGAAGGGCACGAAGTTGCCGTTCATTCCTATTCACGCCGATTCCCGACTATTTTCGATTACCAAAAACTAGTCGATGATGTTCAGAAAACCAGAGCCGCCATCCGTCGTGCCTCTGAAAACCCCAACCTTGAAATTGGCCTCTACAGACCACCTAGCGGTATGGTAACACCAACTGTCAAGCGTCTTCTGAACGAAGCAGATTTAAAACTTGCCTATATCAATTTTTACGCACGTGACTCCGCATTGGGGAGGGACAAAATGGCTAAGCTTCTCGAAAGAATGAAGTCGGGAGTAGAAAAACGAAACGGTGGATCAATTATTTTTCATGAAAGCCGGTTTCGTCCCTCTCTCGACGAAGACAATACGGTCGATAAAAGCTGGCTACCTGAAGCCGTTGATGATTTTATTATCTGGGCTAAGTCCGAGGGTTATACCTTTGTTTTATTTGATGAAAATTATAAGACCTAAGAAGAATAGAAGAAACATACCAGCCATGATAAACCCTATATTGAAATACTGTGACCTAGGTAAGACACCTATATTATTGGCATCTCTATGTCTTTTGTCGGCACACACCGATGCCAATGTTGAGCAAATTGTCTCGATCGCTGCCGATATTAATGGTGATGGCATTATTCATTTTCCGAGTGATGAAAAAAAAACAATTCCAGCGGATCTGAGTGCAGCTGAAAAGCCATTCCTGTTTTGGCTTAACGATGACCAGGACAATATCGCGCTTTATGAGTCCTGGCCACACGACGAGCCAGATTTAAGTAACGAAACGATTGGTTCACCACGAGATATGGAAGACTTCGCTCGCCTGCATGTTAAATTAGGAGGAACGATAGATACTCAGAGCGAGTTTTTAGAGTTCGCTTTTCTGGCAACGTCGGGAGTGCCTGAAATACAACTCTGGTTATCGGAAGATAAAGAAGGTCGGCGTGGTTATGTACTTGATGAATCTATGGCATTGGCGCAAATCGAATCTGCTAGTCAATCACTTGGAAAAGTCTCGCCTGAAAAAACTCTGCGTATTCCAATCGATTCACAACTCTTACAACGTGTACACAATGATCGTCTAAGCTTCTTGTTCGAAGGAGTTAGTGAAGGACAAGGCGCACTTACTGTCAGGATCATTTCCAATAATGGAGACCCTCAGATCGCATCCTCTCCTTTATATATTGGTCTTCGCCCGATAAAAACGTTTTATGAACGCATTGGTATTGATTGGCCCAAAGATATTAAAGCCCCATGGAAATACAAGTTCTCCCAACCCCCTCAACCTAATTTGATATGGAAAGCCGAAGAAATGGAGCACCCTTTTCGTCGTCCATGGTATGAAGATCACAACGTTATTGTTTGGGTACACGGCTGGATACCGCAAGACGATGAAAACTACCGACGTACTCTGGTTTTTTCGTTTGAAACCATGTTGAAACGCCTCTGGCATCAGGGCTATCGTGGACGTATTGTGCATTTCCGTTGGCCAACTTTAAAAAAACGTAACTTTATCGGCATGCAAGAAAGTGAATATCGGGCCTATAAAAGCGCGCTGGTTCTCGTCAACTACGTCAACAATCTACCCAAAGACAAGCGCGTACACACAACAGCGCATAGTCTAGGCGGCTCACTTCTCATGGAAGCAGTGAAACTTGGGTTAGATAGTGAGAGTGCTGTTTTTCAGGTGAGTGCGGTTCCTGCAGAAAGCCTTGATAAACGTGAGTCGTTACGCTTATCAGAAAAAATGAAGGGATCAGACCAGGCGCTGGATGTTAGTTTCTCAGGTTATGCGGAAGCGTCAAAAACACGAATCTACAACCTCTATAATCCGAAGGACTTTACTTGGTTTGGTTGGAATTTAATTCAAAATGTCGCCAAGCCTTTTCAGTCCTGGACACATCGCTATATCATTCGTGAACATGCTGAGCCGAGTAGACAAGTAAAACTAAAATCTTGGTTGTTTTTTTCCCGACCCGTGCTGGATCATCACGAAATTATGGCGCTCGCGGTGAGTGCCAATAGTCAAGCTCTAGGTGGAGAAGGACGTGTGCAGGGCGCCGTGGATGCCTCTTACAATATTAATTTACCTCCCTACAACTTCGAGACGGATCATGTCGCCATGTGGCGTTGGAACCCTCAAAAAGTGATGCCCTACTTTAATCTGTTGCTCGATAGTTTTAACCTTCCCTATAACAGCCTAGAACCATGAAATTCTATCTAATTTCCCTTGTTATTTTTACACTGCCGCTATGCGGATGTGTGACAGCGCCTACCAATACGGAAACACCGGAGCAAGTCAACCTCGTCGCGGCGATGGAGGTTCTCCCCAGCTTCGACGATACCGCTACGGATGAAATTGAAACCGTTCTTGAGGCGGATATCGCTACGCCCGTTACTTTTTTCGGGAAAGTGATCGATGAAAGCGACGAGCCCTTAGAAGGGATACCCGTCGACGTTGTATTGTTAAATCGCAAGCTGGACCCATTTATCTCGCCTTACTATGGCTGGACTTTTCTTCGCGATATTCAAACCGATAAAAATGGTTATTTTTCTATCAAAGATACTGCGGCAGCAGGCCTTTCTGTCAGTGTGTCGAGTGAAGGATTCTGGGATAAAGGTAACTTCGAGCGTCACTATTTTTACGCATCGAGATTGGATAAAAAGAATCAATTTCCCTTACCTACAACAAAAGAGACAGCGGCTATTTTTACATTACAGGAAAAACCTAAAAACGCTTTTTTCGAGAGAATTAGCACGGGTACCATCCCTCTTCCAAACCAGAAATTAACCGGGATTAATTTTGAGCAGAAACGATACGCCGCAGATCTCGACGATGCGGATTTATTAATTACCCTTGACAAAGGCAAAACTAATGATTCGAGCACCTACTCCTGGTCAATCACACTTACCTCAAGTGCAGGCGAAGCAGGTTTTCAGCGAATGCGAGGCCCTCTTAGTTTCCAGGCTCCTTCTAATGGTTATCAAAAATCATTAACTTTCACCATGGACTCGAAGTCACAAGACTGGCGCGACCGGGCAGAATGGGAAATCTATGTAAAGACAGCTAAATCACACTATGCATTGCTAACCATAAGGGTCAGAACACGGGGAGCCCCCTTTGTAGCTATCGATGGAACTATAAATAGATTTGGAGCACGCTATGTCCGGTAGTAAGTTCTTGACACTAAAAATGTTGATATTTAATAGGCTAATTGCTTGCTTGAATATCCTCGATTCTCTCAAGTAATCGATCACCACAATAAATTGAGATATGACTGTATTCAGAAAATGGAACCTCTTGTTCAAATACAACGTCTTTACGAGTAATAACTTGCATTGAAATATTATCTGGTTCTACAGCTTTTAGTATAATTCGTTGGCCAGGAGGCCGAGCACGGTCAGTTATACCCATCCTCCAAGAAATAATGTAACCTGGAGATGGCAAATCTACATGACCAGTAATTTTCAAAAAATATTTTTCCTCAGAACCATCCAGTCTATCAAGCTGAACATGCCAATCACTCGTTTCATACACATTACACAGACTTGCTGTCTGACTTTTAGACATAGTGTGATCTGGTTTCGAAGGTAGCTGTATTGCGCATGAGGCGAACAATACGACGAGAAGCACAAGCAACATCTTTCTATAGTTTAGCCCCAAAGGTAACCCTCCCAAATTTTGATCATATAGTGTATGTTCAACAACGCCACCAAAACGAAGCGACGGTTACCAACTACTTATACGACTACTATAGCTTTTATTTTAGATACCATTGACCATCAGCGGTTTGACAAATTTCTTCAGATTTGTCGTAGTTTTTATCGATAACAACTCTAACAGACTTGCATAGCCTGTCTTGCTTCCGTGATTGTCCAGTTAATTCAACAAATCCGGACACACCGCTAATGTTATTGTTAAACTTTAGGATCTTACCAATTGAATCATATGTAAGAAGCTTATTAACCGTTTCGATTAATAAATTTCGGTCGTCTTTGGTCAATTCCCGCTCGCCTGTATCACTCTTAATCGAAATATTACGTATAATATTGTACGGAGCCTTGATTATTCCAGTAAAAACTCCCGAAACGGCACCTTCGCTCGCTTTAACGCCTGCCCTATCTGCCTTATCAATTAACTGATTAACGTCTTCTATCAAACCAGGCAGCTCTCGTCTTGCCTTACTTAGCTCTGCCACTGACTCTTCTACAGTAATTCTTATGCGTTCAGCGTCATCTAGTATTCCCGGCAGTGCCTCTCTAATATTCTGAGACTCAACTAAGATTGAAGGAACTCTGTCATTGAATTCCGAAAACTCGACAATGACTTTGTGTGTCTGACTTCTTATCTCTGCAGATTCAGACAAAACTTTGGGGATTTGAGAATTGAATTTTTCGAATTCTAATAATCCACTTGAAACATCATCAGATAGCGCATCAACCTGAATAACTGCGGCCTTCACCGCACCAGATGCTGTTTCAATTTTTTCCGCCACCATAGGGATTGAGGCATTCACCGAAAATATCACCCATGAAAAATAAAATATGGAGAATGACAACATTAAAATTGAAAATGAAAACGTTAACCGTGACACTAGTTGCCACTTACCCATGGAAAGCCACCTAATCGATACCGTCCGTCATGTCTTTTTCGAAATAATCAAAGATATGCGTAAACACCGTCTCGCGGAGATTCTCATTCTCGTTAAAAAGTTGGTGCTTAGCATTCTTCACCATTACCAGAACAGACCCCGTTGTATTAGCTTCTAAGTAATTAACATTAAATTTCCAATCAACAACATTGTCAGAGTCACCCTGTATAACCAGAAACGACTGGCTCAAAGGTGAAGAGCCTGCTAGATCATCATTCCACTGATAAAGATCGGCCAAAAAAGAGAGCGACAAATGGCTATTTCTTAGCGGGTCATTCTTGGCAAACTCCAAATATTTTATGTTAGAAGAGTTATTCTTATCCACCCGCTTTAAGTGTTTTTTAAATGGGCTGAATAAGCGATAGGCAAACCTCCCCCACTTCCATTTTTCATGCCGAATTAACGGAGACACAAGCACAATGCTTTGAAATTCAGAAACATCAGCAACCCGTGAATATTCAATTGCAATAGCGCCACCCGTACTAAACCCAATAAGATGCCGAGGCATAGGAAGACTTTGGCTGTAATGCGTCAACAACTCTCCTAGCATACTGGCATTATTTTCAATGCCATAAATATCGCCCATTTCGCCAGAGGAAATTCCGTGGCCAGGCAGATCATAGGAAAATACCGCGTAGCCCTTTTGAAGGGCTGAATTTATCGCGTAACGTAACGACCCGGCATGGTCAAAATAACCGTGCAGTATAAAAACCGTTCCAATAGGGTTTTTAGGCAGATATATATGACATGCAATTTTTAGGTCGCCATATAAAAAGTATTCCCTTTTGTAGTGAGGCGCACCACCACCTGCACTCGCGCCAATTTTGTAGGTTTCCAAATATTGGGCGTTTGTCGTAACCCGATCTAAACGTTTGTTCGGTTCAACAGTTTCCAAACTAGAGCAGGAAGAAAATAACATCACTACCGCAACAAGCCCCACCATAGAACGTAATAACTTTTCTATGGGCCTAAACATAATTCACCACAAAGCTCATAAATAACCCTTTAGTCTTTTCTGCTAGAATTATTTTTGAATACTTTGAGGACAGAATCATAAAGTGGCCCATACATTTCCGGTTATCTTTCTGTCGTTTGTGCATGTTCATTTCTTCATGCTCTTAAAAACCAAGTCGAACAAAGACCAGCGGGCCTCCATACGTATATTCGAACTCCCCAGAAAGCCCGTCCGCCAAACTATCGGATGAGACTTTCAGCTGATAATAGTTATAGCCAGCCCCAAAACTTAAATGCCGGCTGAACTTGTAGCCTAAAGCAAACGTTGCATTCGTAAGAGCACCATCAACATCATTGAGTTCAATACCGAAAAATTCCGCTTGGCCACCGACACTCCAGCTATTCGAAATTCGATAATCGAGACCTATACCCACATAAGGAAGAGGCGCCGTCTCTTCCGCGCTTTCTTCAGCTTCTCTACCTGTTGCTGCAATACCAACCTCAAATTGGGTAACGTGCAAGCCGCTTGTAATACTTACAGATAGGTCAGAAGTGTTATAAAACGCGTATCCTATGCCTAGGCGTGTGATATCGACATTAAACTGGGTTTCAATCAGTTCATCCACTTCGAATTGTTCTTCACCAAAGCGAATTTCCCCTTCTAACCTTCGTGACCCAGATCGTGAAAGTTCGAAATGACTAAAATCCAGCCAAAACTTTTTCGACATTCTGTAGGAAACTGATAATGCCCCTAAGGTTTTTCGGTCTTCCAAAGCCGTCGAATCTTCCAGGTTTATAACCGTTCCAAAATCAAGCGCTTCAGAGTCTAGCCTTATGGATGTATCTATTTTAGGGCGGTACGCCGACAAATAGATATTGACACGGTTATCACTCTGTTCAGCGGCAAATGAAATCGCAGGAACTACACTCGTTAGGAATCCCCCTAGCAAAATAACGACCTTTAGAGTTCGACATATAACACTCATAAGAAATACCCAACGGTTAAAATCACCTGTTTTCCAGGCGGTTATAATCAAAATAACCAAATTCTGCGCCCAAGCTCTCTTTCATCGACTGATGTAAGCTATCACTATGCGACCAAAATTCTTTATTTGTCCGTCGAACGCCGTATTTATCTAGCAGAAAACGAAATTCTTTTTCGCTGGAAAGACTGATTGATTGGTCAACAAAATCGTCAATTGATTCAGTGTTAACTTTGAAAAATAAATTGGGGTAGGCACCCAGAAATCCATTGACAACCGTCATAGTATTTTCTTGAGGTAACAATTTTTTTGATTCTCTTAGAAGTGAGGTAATATTTAAATGCCCATTATTTTTCAAAATAGTAGCGTAATAAGGTTTATTTTTTCTTGGGTCTACAATTTCGATGACGCTCATTTCCGGGAAAAAGCGTGTATTAGCTCCGTTAAATCGTTCAAGGCGCTTTAGTTGGACCCGTATAGATTTGTTATCAATCTCCTCGATGCTTCGCTGTCTAGGTAATGCCCCGCTCAGACGCTCCTTTAGACGGCGATATAATTCTAACTTGTGGTCATCGCTTGTATATTGAATGCTGGGTTCAACATTTTTTTCAAAATTTGGATTGGATAAGTAATCCAAGACATTAGTACTTGCACCTCGATACCATAACGCTCTTTCCTTTTCTCGCGATGCTTGAGGAAGCATCATTAAGAAGGCAGCTTCGCCATCCATTCTAAGAAAATCCATGTGTAGACGTGATAACAAATTGTGTCCCAAGTTTCCGTAAACGTCGTAACCCGCAACCAGTAGATAGTGTATTCTTTCTAGCAAGGGATAACTAATTACCCAAGCGGTTTTTGGGTTTTCCCCAACCAAACCTTTTTCAACCGTTGCGCTATCCCAATGCCGAAAAATCGTTAACGCAGCATTTGGATTATGACCATCACCATCCCAGATTAACGTTTCGTCGAGCTTAATCTTCTTGCCTGAAAAATACTGAGTCACGAATTCATCTCGCCGGGCTCTATTTCGTCGCTCCATCGCAGCATATTTTTTCCAGGGAACAAGTGGAACATAACTGTCTTCCACAGCGCTAGGCAACTCTAAATCAGAACTGTTAATAGAAGTGATTTCTTCAATGTTCTCATTTAATGAAATATCCGGATCTAGAAAGAACACCCAAAAATGATCGTTTATAACATTTAGTGCGACGCTGCCGCGGCAAACGGGCCCCTTAATATAATTCATGATGGTAAATTGTGCCTCATCCAACATGAATTTATAACGCGACTTCATAGGCAACTGGGAATACACAATAAAGGGATTTGCATTTTCTTTGGACGCGTATGAGGGCAAGCTATCCACCTCAAATTCAGCGTGATAAAACAGCTCTTCCCAACGCTGCATTCGGTTTTGGCCGAGAGCGTACGGCATATGGCTTTTGGCCACAATGGTTTCAAGCTCAGGCACTATGCGATAATAAACTCTATTCACACCTGGATCATCATAGGGGCGTCGTGTCGAAATTCGTTTGACGGGCTGACCGGGCGGAGTCGAAGAGCGCACCAGTTTAAAAAATAGGGTGACTTCGCCTTGTGCCTCCTCGAAATAAAGGTGGGCAAGGAATAGATGCTCGTAGATGTATCGATTAATAAGCTGTGACTTAAGTGAATTCTGGTTAAGCAGGCTTTCCCATTTGGTAATTTCATTTTCAACACTTTTAGCTAACGGTGTCCGCGCCGTATATTTACCACCTTGCTCTACCCATCGCTTCAATGTGTTTTGTTCGTTACTATTCAACCCTGGCATTGCGTATGGCATACCCCACAAAGGTTTATCTTTTTTATACTTATCAATTTCCTCTGGACGCGGGCAACTCTCTTTTCTGCTAACCCCAAAACTAAACTCATCGCTGAGAATCTCTTCATTGGGGAGCGGATGTTGCTCTTTTAATACTAATAACTGATGCAATACACTCGCGTCTATATTGGCTTCCGTCGATTGTATATGCTCATTTAAAACCGGAAAAAAGTTTTTGTCTCGCCATTCATCTACAGTACTGGCATCTTCGAATAAACGCGTCAGGCTGGCAGGCAACAATCGGCCCGTATTGTATACACTGGTTTTATGTGCCCCCCTATCAATCCCCTCAGGCGCCGTTAGTTTTAGCTGACAGGGGGCGTCATAACACCCATGACATACAACACATCGATTGTCCAAAATAGGTTTCACTTCCGTCCAATAATCAATGTCACCATCGGCCAGTGATTCGACTACTCGCTCACGAGGCTTGGGGTCACCATATAAAGCATCGAACTTTGACACTATAAACGTCGCGCAACCTGATAATATCGAGATGACGATCAAAAAAAACGCTAGTTTTTTCATGAAAGAAGCGAATTGATACTTAGATGTTATTACTTGTCGTATATAACGCTTCGAAGCAGGCGTCTTATTTTTTTTCATTTTCAAGCGCCTTACTGGTGATACTTTGGTAGAGGTTTGCCGCTCGATCTACAAGTGCTCTGAACTCCGAGTGATGTTCAGCAAAACGATCACTGCCTTTGCTAAGCTCAAGCGCCTCGTTTAAAAAATTGATATCGTGATCACTTAGCTTTTCCCCCTGACCAACTCGACTTTTTAGGTTAAGCAATCGCGGTAATCGATGATTATTGAAGTCAACTAGAACAGCCTCAACGATGCCCAATTCTTTTTCAGTCAGTGTTGTATAGGTTTTATTCATATTTCCTATCCTCAGAAACTGATGTGTAAAACCCTATTGGGAGTCTATAGAGCTTTTTTAGCTTCAGTCAAAATTTTGGTAGGTCGAATGGAGCCACCATTCCAAACTATCTAGTTTTCTGCTCGAAAAAATAGTTTGTGGTATAAACTCATCATAATTAACTTAAGGAGCCGCTATTCTAAGTATCTGAATTCACCCAACTTCCACCCAGTGCCAGAAATAGATTAATTCGTTGCTCCAAAGCAAGGCGTTGAACAGATAATTTATTGCTGCTAGCAGAGAGCACACGTTGTTGCATAGCGAGTAAATCAACCAGCGCAATCTCGCCTTCCTTATGCCTGAGTTGAGCAATACGATAGGCTTTTTTTGCCTCTGTCAGTGCAATACTCAGTTGGTTTTCACGCAACTTAAGTGTTTCAGCAAGATCAAGATTAGTTTCTACATCGTTGAAAGCACTGAGTGCTGTTTGCGCATAAGACGCCAGTGCTTGTTTTTGCTCAGCTGTGGCTACTTCTACTTGCGCCTTGCGTACGCCACCATCAAACAGCGGGGCAAGAAGGTTTCCAGCTAGCTGCCAAGCCACATTTGTTGGATTGGTGATATCCGATAATTCACTGGAAGAACCGCCGAGAGAACCCGTCAAACTGAGTTGAGGTAACCTTGCAGCCTTAGCTTGTGACACGGCATTGAACGCAGCGGCAACACGACGTTCGCTGGCAATGAGATCAGGCCGTCGTTCCAATATATCTGAAGGTACGCCGAGAGGCGGCATCGGCGGTAGAGTTGGCAAGTCAGCCTTAACAGCTAGCTCACCTTTGGGATAGCGACCCAACAAGACTTCCAGTGCGCGCAAAGCTTCTCTCTGTGATGCTTCTAGTGTTATCAATTGTTCGCGTGTTGATGCCAAGTCCGATTTCGTTAACGCGACATCTTGCGCCGAGGCGAGGCCGTTTTTGTATTGCACATTGACAATACGAAACGTTTCTTCGAGTGAGGCGAGAATTTCTTTTAAAATACTAACTTGACGACCGGCCTCAATGGAGATGAAATAAGCTTTTGCTGTTGCCGCGGCGAGAGAGTGCTGCGCGTATTGATAATCCGCTGCAGCAGCTTCGGCACTGGCAACGGCGGCCTGTTGACCAGCACTAATACGCCCCCATAAATCAACTTCCCAATTTAACTGAACCGAAAGCGCCTGACTGGAGACATCAGGCGTTGAACTGCTGCCCGATCCAGCCCTTGAGCTAGCAAACGCCAAATTGGCTTGCGGCTTTAATTGTGCGCCGGCTTGTACAGCCAATGCATTTGCGCGTTCAACATTCGCTGACGCTGCCATCAAGTCACGATTATTCGCGATAGCTTGCTTCACTAAGTTGATCAGTAATGAGTCTTGAAATGAGCTAAGCCAATCGACATCTTGCGCATTGGTTAATTGAGATTCGTCAACACTGGTCGCCCAAGTGTGCGGAGTGAATGTAGTGTGACCTGCTAATTTTGCGTCTATGGTTTTTTCATCTTGAACACTTTTTGTCGAGCAACCAATAACCAAAAACGCCATCAATGGCAACGTTAGAAAACTAATAACTCTATATGTGTATTGCGGCATGTCTATTGAGGCCCTCTATTTAGCTTCATTGATTCAAGCACATCAAAAACTTTCGCTTCTGGATTATCACTACAAGAATCACCTAATATATCCACTGCTTTTTCAATTTTTTTGACGCTGTGCTTATAATCGCCGTCCAACCCTGAAGAAAATCCATACAGGAAAAAGAAAAGATAATCACGATTTTGCTCTTTCAGCTCTAAAAATTTTTTACAATCTATACTTCTCAAATCAAAAGTACTTTCAGAAGTATTTTCTGCAGCTAAGCTTGGTGTTGATGAAAACACCAGTGCAAGCACAAACAATCTAAATCCATAGGACATCATATTCGCCTCACTTCGATTAATCGGATACTTCACTAGCGCTGATTTTGAAAAATATTGCGTAGAGCACCGGAATTATCACCAAGGTCAATAGAGTGGCAAAGGTCAGACCAAAGACAAGTACCACGGACATAGATTTGAAAAAGGCATCAAAAAACAGGGGAATAACACCTAACACAGTAGTTAATGCACCCATCATCACGGGTCTAACACGGCTGGCTGCAGCATCCACGACAGCGCTGAATCGCGCCTTACCTTCGTTGATTTCCAAATCCGTTTGATCGACTAGTACAATCGCATTTTTAATGAGAAGCCCCGACAGCGATAGCAGACCGAGTATGGCCATAAATTCCATGGGCGTACCTGTTGCCAGCAATCCGACCACCACACCAATAAGCGCAAGGGGAACAACCAACCAAATCACCACAGGTTGCCTTACCGAGCCGAACAATATAAAAACAATAAGCACCATGGCTAACAATCCCAGAGGAATGGTTGACGCGAGGTTTTCATTGGATTCTTTAGAATTGCCATATTCTCCACCCCATTCCAATTGATAGCCTTCGGGTAAGTTTATGGCTTCAACTTGTGGCCTTACACGTGCGAATAGATCAGCGGGCAGTTCGTTGGGATAAGGATCGCTTTGTGCCTTAATCTTCCAGATTCGATCTTCACGGCGAACCAATCCATCACGCCACACCGTTCTAAAACCATCTGTCACTTGACCAATGGGCACCGCTTGCCCAGTAACGGAACTAAGCACTTGAATACTACGAATGTTGTCGATGTCTAAACGTTCGTGTTCCGGTGCGCGCGAGATAATCGGTATCAGCTCGTCATTTTCGCGATACGCCCCCACCGAGCGCCCTGAAAAATTCGTTTGTAACGCGAGGGCAAGATCTTCCCTAGATACACCAGCACGCTGCCCAGCATTCTTGGCATAAACAGGCTCAATAACGCTCACAGGCTGACGCCAGTTATCTTTAATCGACAAGGCGCCGCCATCGGCCACCATGATGGCTTTCGCTTGATTCGCCAAGTCGTGGAGCACTTTGGGGTTAGGGCCTGAAAATTCTGCTTCAATTTTAGAGCCACCACCAGGGCCTAAGACAAAACGCCATACTTTACCTTGTGCCTGCGGAAAGGTATTTTCAATATGCGCTTGAATTTTTGGCATCATCGCATCGATCATTTTATAATCGTCGGTGCGAACCAATAATTGCCCATAGGCACCGTTTGTGGATTCAGGCGAATAAACCAGCATAAAGCGTGGTGCACCCGCACCAATAGAGGTTTGCACCGCATTAACACCTTCGAGACCGGCGACAAACTTTTCGAGCTGTTCGATATCATGCCCTGTTTTGCTTATATCCGTCCCCTGCGGTAGCCAATAATCCACAACAAACAAAGGCGTAGTAGAAGCCGGAAAAAATCCGGACTTAACAAATTGAAACCCCCATACTGAAGCAACAAAAATACCTACAACGCAGGCAACGACAGCGAAACGTTTATGTATCGCAAAACGCAAAAAACCTTTGTATTTTTGCATCAAGCCACTATCCGGTTCTTCGCTGGTGGATGATGCCTCCTGCTCCTCTTTAAATAACCAAAAACAAAAAAGTGGCGTCAATGTGACCGCGAAGACCCAACTAAACATTAACGAAATTAATATCACCCAAAATAAATGACCTGTGTATTCAGCGGTAGACCCCGGCGCAAAGCCAATTGGCGCAAACGCAATAATGCCAACCAAGGTGCCCCCTAGTAAGGGCCAGATAGCGCGTTTAACAACACGATTGGCAATATCCAGTTTTTTAATCCCATTTTGCACACCGACAAGAATGCCTTCTGTCACCACAATGGCATTATCAACCATCATTCCTAGCGCAATAATAAGTGCGCCTAGTGAGATGCGGTGCATCGGTATATCAACTATCTGCATGGTTGCCAGCGTTGCAAAAATCGTCATTAACAAAACGGCACCAATTACGATGGCGGATTTTAAGCCCATAAAAATTAATAGCGTCACGATGACAATGACCAAGGCGGCGATCACATTAACGACAAAGTTTTGTACCGAATCGTCAACAATATTGCCTTGGTGGTAAAATTCATGAAGTTCAATACCCAGCGGGCGTAAGCCTTCGCTATCGGCAATTTTTTTATCCACTGCCTGGCCGATTTTGACAATATTACTACCCAAAACACCAGAAACACCCACGGCAATAGCAGGTTCGCCATTAAAACGAAAAAGCTTTTCTGCAGGCTCTTGATACCCTCGCCATACACGGGCTATATCTTTGAGGAACACCACTTTGCCTTCACCGTCTGCCGAAACAAGTAAGTTCTGAATTGCTTCGACGGAATCTATGGAGCCCGTGGGATCAATCATCACTCTCTGGTCACCAATTTTAACATCGCCGGAAGAAACAACGGCATTCTGTTGCGAGAGGATGTTATAAATGTTGGATACAGAAAGACCAAGAGCGGCCGTATCTTGTCGCGATATTTCAACAAAAATCGCTTCTTTTCTTAAGCCCTCCAATGTAACGCGAGCAACGCCGTCTACTTGTAACAACGAACTTTGTAACGATTTAGCGTAACGCTTTAACTCTGCTGGCGAGTAACCGTTTCCGGTAATAAAGTACAGCAAACCGAATACATCACCAAAATCATCGGCCACATATGGTGTGCCAGCTCCCGGCGGTAATGCGAGTGCTGCGTCGTTGACTTTATTGCGCAGTTTAGTCCATATAAGCTGAAGATCGGCTTTAGTGGGTGACGCGTCGTATTTTATTTCTACCGTAATTTCTGATTTCCCAGTGGTTGATACGGATTCAATGGTATCGACTTCGGCCATTTGTTGAATGGCTTTTTCCAAAGGCTCAGTAATTTCCAAAGCCACTTCATGTGGGCTCGCACCATGATAGCTGGTGACAACCAACGCTTGGCGAATGGTAAATTCAGGGTCTTCAAAACGTGCCATATTTTGGTAGGCAGACCACCCACCCACAATGGTCAACAAAATAACGATGACACTGAGCACTTTATTTTTAATAGTAAATTCGGCGATATTCATGGTTCAGCGCACCCTTAAGTATGTGTTGGAGGGTATTTATTGAAGGTATCGAATAAGATGAGTAATTGGTTTTCCACCATTATTGCCACTCTCTTATTTTCATACCCTCAGATAAATAGGCTGCACCCGCACCCACAATCGTATCGCTTTCATTGAGACCTGAGATGACGACCACCGTATCACCAACACCCTCATCGATAGTGACAACACGCTTAGATACTGTCATGGCCTCCTGATCGACTACCCAAACATAGGTATTTTCTCCATCACTCGTGACAGCACCCATAGGCACCGCGACGCGTTTACTTTTCGATTGAGTTTCAATACGCAACTCAACTGTGGCGTTCATACCGGGTAGTATGAGTAGATTCTCGGGGGGACGAAACGCGAAGGTAATTGCATAGGTTTGCGATGCGGTATCTGCGATCAAAGAAGCGCCTTTAAACTCGGCCTCGATCAGTTGATTAGGTGCCGAATCTAAAATAACAAAAGCTTGGCGATTACTGCTGTCTGATTCATCTTTCGGGATGCGGGCTAAAAAGCTAGCAGGCAAGTCTATGGTTGCTTCAAGAGCATCAGCACTCATGAAATTAACCACAACCTGACCCGGCGATAGTGTTTGCAGTTCCTTAACCAGCTTTTGTGCCACGATACCGGTAAAAGGCGCACGTAAGACAGAATCAGAAAGGGCCTTTTCGGCCTGGTCTAGCTGAGCTTTACTGACATCAAATTGCGTAAGACGCTGCTCAAGTACATTCCCTGCAATGGCATCTTCTTCCGCCAAGCGAACCGCACGCTGGTATTCGGCTTCAGCACTTTGAAACTGTGCTTTAGCTGAATCTAAAGCTGATTTGAAATCGCGCTGATCCAGCTTAGCGATCAAGTCACCCCGTTTAAGCCGCTGCGACTCTTTAACAGGCAGCTCTTGTAACATTCCTCCTACCTGAAAACCGAGTTCGGAAAGCCGATTAGCACCAATGACTGCCGGGAATTGGTTGACTTTGGTGGCCTCAGCTTCACTGACATTGATCAATTTGACCGGGCGCACTGCCGAGGTGCCAGTACTCGTGTCTTGCGCGCTATCACAGGCGGCAAGGCAGAGTGTGACTATTATGGTGCAACACAGGCCAAAACGGCTTTTCGCTAACATCGAATGCTTCTCCCCAAACTGTATGATTTTTGTGCTGAATTATCGCTAGCTAGTCTTTCATATGACAAAAAGGCGCACGTTTTATAACTCTTTATTATACATCTTTTTTTTACTACTCTATGATACTTTAAAACAAAACTATCGCGTTAGCGTTTAACGAGAATTACCATTGTTGGCATTGCTAATCAACGCTATCCATGGAGGCTTACAATAAGCCACAAAAATGTGGTGTATGCAGGTTTTGTCTGGAACAAAATCGTGTTATCAGTAAATAAGAGGCAAATTTGTGCTCACACAAATACTAATTGGCACAATAGTCATCTTCATGACCATTGTTATTCAAGTACTGTTTATCAGCGTTGCCATTCAAGCTTTGACAAAACGCGGAACTTGGCTTGTTAAGCCACCGTTTATTGTGAAGACTACTGCTGCACTTGTAGCCGTTGTCCTGTGGTTGATTGCAGGCATCAGCCTCAGTGCATGGTCATGGGCCGGAGTCTTTTTAATGGTGGGTGCTTTTCAAAGTCTTGAACCCGCTTTATATTTTTCCACAGTGACATTTACAACGCTGGGGTACGGAGATATTACCCTAGATCCCCAGTGGCGAATCCTAGCCAGCTTTGCCGCCGTAGATGGCTTGATTATCTTTGGTTTAAATACAGCGTTTTTGGTCGAGTTTACCGGCCAATTGCGCTCCGCCCAAGAAAAAAGTATCGGCACAAATGACCCTAACAATACGTGAGATTGTCAAATGAACCAATTCGTGGCAGATAATTTTTTAACGTTTACACTCGCCATTTTGGTTTTTTTCATGGGTGTGCATATCAATCGACGCGTTGAATTCTTGCGCAAATATAATATCCCCGAACCCGTAACCGGCGGTTTAATTGCTGCCTTATTTGCGTTGGTTATCTATATGACCACTGATACCGAAATTGTTTATCAGTTGGATACCAGAGATATCTTGCTAGTCTACTTTTTTACCGGTATTGGTTTGAACGCCAAGCTTTCTGATTTGATCGCAGGTGGAAAGCCCCTACTGATTATGTTAGGACTGACGCTCAGTTATATTGTTATTCAAAATGTTGTGGGGATCACTGGCGCTAAGCTGGTAGGCGCGCCGACAGCGGTAGGCGTTTTAGCCGGCTCGACATCACTGATCGGTGGCCACGGGACAACAATTGCCTGGGCACCAGAAGTCGTTGCCCTCGGTATCCACAATGCACTGGAGATTGGCGTGGCTTGTGCCACGATCGGACTTATTCTCGCCAGCCTTATTGGCGGACCAATAGCGCACTTCTTGATAAGTCGCTTCAAGCTCAAAGGTAAGTCTGGTGAAGCACCGATGGTGGGTATTCCTTTTGAAAAAGAAGAAGACGGCACGATCGATCATATGAATCTTATGGCCGTGTTTTTAACGCTTCACATCACGATTATTATTGGGTGGCTTGTTAACCAAGCCACCACGGAGTTGGGGTTAAAGTTACCGCTTTTTGTTACCTGCCTGTTAACGGGTATTGTGCTATCCAACACAATCCCATCCTTTTTCCCGAAAGTACGCTGGCCAGCAAGAACTAAAGCATTAGCGGTTGTATCCGATTTTTCACTCGGGCTATTCCTAGCAATGTCGCTGATGAGTATGCAGCTATGGACAATCGCAGGTTTGGCTGGCCCACTGATGGTAATTTTGCTGATGCAAACATTAGCAGCGACGTTGTTTATTTTGTTTATATTGTTCCCCCTTATGGGGCGAAATTATCAGGCGGCTGTTCTCAGCTCTGGCTTTGGCGGTTTTGCGTTGGGTGCTACGCCAACAGCCATTGCGAATATGACGGCGGTCACTAAATCGCACGGGCCAGCGCCTCTGGCGTTTATTATTTTGCCACTAGTTGCTGCGTTTTTCGTTGATATTACAAATTCATTTGTAATTAAATTTGCACTGGGGTTTTAAAATAGATAAGACGATTAACGACCTCTTTTGCATTGGTAGTCGAATTCAATTCAACCCGTATAGATTTAACACCATGGGTCGATGAAGTAAAAGAATTATTTGTCCCCCCGGACTTCGTTGATGAGCCAAATCCGACATTCATCGCTATTGGTGCCCCCAGTGCATCGCCATCGAATAATCTCCCCACAATCCTAGCGGATGTTTATGAAACAACTCTGGGCCTATTTGGCCGTTTTAAAAAACGCTTGATTCAAATTTCCCCGGTGGTTGGGTAGTTTCGGTAATTGGCGGCACATACTTGATGTGCCTGCGTTTAGGGTGTCATTACTACCTTCTGTACTTCACCGCCTCTACATCAAAGATAAATTTATGTTTGTTGTATTCGTACGATTTTCAAATTCGTTTATTCCATCAGCAAAGCCCATTTAAGTTGTGAAAGGGAGTGAGAAACTTTCTCAAGGAAGGGGTTGAGCGCTAATAGCGATGCGATAGAAGTGATTTTCAGCTAAAATGCACAGATCTCAGAAATAACATAGAAGAAATCCATTATTCGAAAAATGAATATTGATTATTGTTTTTAATAACAGAAATTCAAATTATCTGAATTGCGCAATTCAGATAATTTTTAACCGATAAGATTGTTTTATGAGCGAATCAGGATCGTTTGTTGATGAGGCGTACAAATTATTCGAAAACGCGTATGCGTTCTTCAACGAGCGTTTGTTTTCTAATACGCTTCCGCCATGCATTATAACATTTCAACGACAAGCTCGCTTGATGGGGTACGTAGCATTTAAGCGGTGGGTCAATATCGAAGGAAAAACCATCGACGAACTGGCAATTAACCCTGCTTATTTTGCCAACTACTCAATTACGACGATCTTGCAAACACTCTGTCACGAAATGGTGCATATCTGGCAGGAATATCACGGAAAGCCCAGCAGGCCCGGTTATCATAACAGCGAATGGGCTGAAAAAATGAAGCAGATTGGACTCATGCCATCCTCGACCGGCAAGCCGGGAGGTTCAGCAGTCGGGAACACTATGTCAGATTATGTCATTGAAGGGGGCAAATTTGAAAAGGCCTGTGCTGAATTGCTCTCATCCGGCTTCAGACTTCGATGGTATGACACTATCCAAATGCCCCCACCAGCTGATCGACCACAGAAAAAACAGGAGAGCAATGTTGTTGCTCTTACACGAGCAAACGTGCCAAGAACTGAGAACGCAAACTCCGCCACCGACATGGACGATATTTATTCGAATTTTCCGCTGAACTTGCAGGACATTGCCGAGCAAATCGAGCAGCAACAAACAGAGGAACAGAACCGTCTTCTTCGACCGAAAGTGAGTACAACTAACACGAAAAACAGATCGAACCGGCACAAATATTTTTGCCCACAGTGTTTTATGCAGGTCTGGGGAAAACCTAACCTGAACGTCACATGCGGCGATTGCAATATAAACCTCCTCGAAGAAACTTAATCCCAACCACTACGCTTATGCTGCCAGCATGACTTTAATCATGGACTGAAGGTCTGGCGTATCTTTTAGATGGTCGAAAGCGTACTTTCCTCCCATGAGCATATGATTCCAGGCAACGGGCGATATTCGACCCATCGCATCGATAAGCTCGCCTTTCCCCTGCCGCTGGTAGCCCTGAAGCACATAAGTCAGCACCACGGCGTTAAAATAGATAATGCAATTGGCCATTAAACGAGAACATTCATACCACATGTCAATTTCCGCATCGGATTTACCGCGAAATCCGCGACCTGCCCCGACTTTTTCAAACGCCCGTTGTAGTTGGTGATATGCTTCACCTCGATTTAACGCGGTTTGGATATATTGCCGGAAGTTTCCATCGTTAGCGTAGTCCAGCATATAAGTTGCTTTTATCAAGCGATCATATTCTCGCAAAGCCTTAAGGTTTTTGTCAGACGGTGACGAGCGAGACAATTTAGCAACCAAGTCTGATTGAGAAATATCTTTTTGATGCAGGGACACGATAATACGCTTAACATAATCCCACCCTTCGATAATCGCGTTTTCATCAATCGGTTCGTGCAACGCAAGTGTCCATAGACCCTCTTCGTCGTCCGATTCGATAACATCGAACAAGCTGGCAAACACATGATTCGCTTTGGCATAACGAGGTGCAAACTGCCAATCAGATAGATCAAGCAATGCAAAATTAAATCGGTTGACGCCATGGGTATCCGTCGATACGGCATCGACAGAAACTTCGGTGGAGTTATTGTAGAGCAAGTCAAACACATTGTAAGATTCATGAGTATTGAGGCTATACAAGCCCACGTTAATGGGGACATGATTTGCCAATAAGGTATCAGCATAAAACCCTTTTCCCTGCCCAAAGTATTTTGAAGAATAACGCATTCGACGAGTGGTTCTCCGAGACCTAAATTTTTGGCCATCCAAGGAAGCGTGGATAAAACCTTGACGGTAGTTATAATGTTTAAATATCTCTAACTTGGACGTGGCGTTGGATATTTTGTCATTCGCTCGACGCAAACTGTCGACTTGCAAGTAGTTGCTTTGAAAACGCAAAAGAGTATCGTGAGAAAAATCACACAAGTCGGCCATTTGATAAACGCCCTGTCGAGTTGCATTGGCAATAACGCAAGCTATGAACAGTTCCGCAAAATTTTCTGTTTTCTTTTTGCCCGTAATATGGCGTATCTCATCGAAAAAAGCGGTATCCCTTGACGCGGTATAGATCACTGTTGAAATATCAATTTTAGGTACTTTCTCAAATGTTTTGTGGTTTACTATTTTCTCTCCTTTCGCACGCTTTATCGTCCATTTGTGTTCCCCATCTTTTGTCTCAAGAATAAGCGATTCGTTTTCGTTACTTCGCATACGCTTTGGAACCAGCGCAAGCTTGTGGTTTAACTCAGCCATTTTTTTTAATAAAAGCTGATCAGGCGCCATATTCAACGTTTCAGAGTTGACATTTTTAATCAACGTATAGACATCCGATTCTGCAACGAGCATTTCTGATAATGGCTTGTATCGTGTGCTTCCACCGAGAAACCAATGGGAGTGTTCTAAACGAGATGAGACGAGGTTGTAAATAAAATATTCAGCGCGCAGAAGTATGAGTGCACTATTTGCGTCATAGAGGTGCTTTTTGTTTTTCCTGGCGAGCCGATTATCAATCGATTGAAGCTCGTTAAAAACGGTGATCTCAGACTTGAGCTTTTCGACTTGCTGACACAGAACACCGTTTTCTGCTGCATCAATAAAATCCAGCCTAAAGAGAATAGGTCTCAGTACTTTGGTGACAACGGTATGACTCTTATCGATATACTCCCAAAAGTACATATCTTTTTCAAGGCGACTTTGCTTCATGTGTGAGATCACGTTCTTGAGTTCTTCTTCAGACATCACTGAATCAGCAGTCTGACGTAATGTTTCTACCGTGCAGTTCCCATCGGTTTCCGGGTCATGATAAAAAACCAAAAGGTCTGCTGCTTTGACGAGCAGCTCATCCATAGACTCCTTAACCTGTAAAATTTTACTATTTGACGATTCCTTAGCTTCCTTTTCCAAGAGTCTCAGCTGATACGTAAACGCATCCCCCAAATAATCTATGAGCGTACTGAATCGATAAAAAATGAAGCAAGACAAATGCAGATTGAAGTCAGCATCTGATTTCTTTTTGTGGCGAGAAATAGATAGCTCGTCAAACAATCCCGCGTAGTACCTGACTCTTCCCTTTGATATACCAAGACTTGAAATTAGCGGAATTACCTCTTTGCTTATTTCAGAGAGTTCATCGAACGCTGCAACCTCCTTTTTTATTTCTGCATGTGAAAAATCCCGGGCTTCAAACCTTATATTATTGAAAATATGTTTGGATGGTGTATCTCTTAAAAACTGCTTAAATCTTAGCTTGGTTTGTACAGTCAAATTTTTCTCTACCAAAGCCATCACTCTAGATTTTTCTTTATTAAACGATTGGGTGACAATTCGCTGAAGCTTGCGGTACGAAGGAATTTCAATGTTATTTATTCGTAGCCAATCCATTAATTCATCGAACAGTGATATAGGAAGGCTTTGACTTATAGCGATACTATCAGCATGTGACGTAAGCTTATCTGCTTGGACGCTGTCATATTCAACCACATCAACTACAGAGAATATCTTCTTGTAGATTTTATATTTTTGGTTAGAGGTCAGCGTTGTCTGGTTCAAATCACAGCCTGGGAAGTACCGCCCTTTCACATACTCGAAATCGTCGTTCTTTGTATCTTGATCCAGATCCAACCGGACAGGTTTCTCTTTGAAGTAACCTAGCAGAAGAATGTAGTAGATTTGTAGCGTTTTCGATTCCCTCGCCAGCAACTGACCTTCTTCTTTTTCATTCAATGAAAATGTCAGCGGTCTATCCTGCTCCGCAACTATTGGAACTGCAAATAAGTCGCCGATTTGCTCTTCGCTGAGTATATACATGCTCGTTTTCCCCCAAGAAACACGCGATCAACTGTCCACACCACAACAGCATCAGGATAGAGATACTATCAATAAAACGCTACAGGCAAGAGAGTATCAGTCATTTGCAGCTTGTGTGGTCAATAGTTAATCGATAACAGCTCAGGAGGATATGGGTTGTTGCTCGATTAAGGGGGAAGTATGGCCAGTAAGAGATTCAAGAAGGTAGAAATGTTTCACGCATCGTTTCACGAGATAAAGTGGCTGTTTTTACTCAGTACCCC
>JBOEHK010000007.1:3449-16424 GCA_050633885.1 Cellvibrionaceae bacterium | reverse complement strand
TTTCTATAGTAACGGCATTACCCTTTATGAGTTAGCAAAATATATGTTGTCGATAGGCGCATATGATGCTTTGGAGCTTGATGGTGGCGGCTCGGCCACAATGGTTTGGAAAAATACTGCCGGCAAAGCTGAAACACTAAACCGCCCTATTCACACCAAAATCCCCAACCGTCAAAGACCGGTTGCCAATCACATTCTTATTAAGCAAAAATAACTCTTGATTAATTTAAAGAATACCGCCTCTCAGGCCTGCCCACTGTACCGTAACTAACATTCGCAACGAGTACTTTAGTTGAGACTAAATATTCTAAATACCGACGAGCTGTCGTACGACCTGAACCAATTAAATCGCCCACCCTTTCTGCTGTGAATGCATCTTCTTTTTCTACAAAGAGCGCTTGCACAGCTTGTAGAGTAATAGGATCGATTCCTTTAGGTAAACGAATAGAGTTCTGTGATGAATCGTCAATATCTTTGTTTTTGGAGTGAATAAACTGATCAACTTCTGATTGAGCAAAACCATCTAGATTAGATAATTTTTCCAAATGTGCTTTGTACTTTTCAATAGATGTTTCAAGGCGAGTAAAGTTAAGTGGCTTAAGGATGTAATCAAACACACCATTGCGCAGCGCTGTTGTCAATGTTGCAACTTCACGCGCAGCTGTCACCAATATAACATCCACCTCTTCATTATCTGAACGAATAGAATTTAATAAGTCCAAACCACTACCCTCAGGAAACTGTATATCCAATAACAGTAGCTGCGGGTGAAACACTTGCAATAAATCTTTGGCTTCTTGCAGCGTATGCGCGACACCCATTAATTCAATACCATCAATGCGCTCTAAAAAACGTTGCTGAATTTCAGCAATCTGAGGATCATCTTCCGCTATAATTATTTTTATTAGTGTACTCATAGTTGTTCCTGTAAAGCCGCCATAGGAACTTTAGGTAAATAGACAATAAAACGAGAGCCACGCCCCATATCAGACTCGATGGTCACACTACCTCCCCATTGATTCATCAATTGTTTTACTAAGTGTAAACCTAAACCATGGTTTTCATCCATTTTACTGCTGTAACCTTTTTCAAAAACATGGGCTTGTTCTGCTTCCTCTATACCACCGCCCTGATCTTCAACTTCAAAAATAATATCATCACCGAGGTCAGTCATATTTACATAAATAATACCCCCACTACCCTTATGCTTGAGTGTGGCCTCCAAAGCATTATCAATAAGGTTGCCTAAACAACTCACGATTTGCTCTTTAGGTAAGTCATTAGAAAAAGGACAAAGCTGACTGTGTTCTTCAACAATAAGTTGTAAACCCATTTCGCGGGCTTTACTATATTTACCCAATAGGCAACCGGCAATGATAGGGTCTTTTATATTATCCATTAGCTGTTGGATAAACGCTTGATGAACCTCTGTTTCACTGCCAATAACGGTTAATGCTTCTTCGTTAGCACCGAGCTGAATTAAACCCGCAATAGTATGTAGCTTATTCGAATATTCATGAGCTTGACTACGCAAAGAATCCGCTAGGGTTTGTATTCGACTCAGTTTTTTACTGACAAGATCGACTTCATTTTTAGGGCGAAAACTAGAAACAACACCGGTTATTTCTGAATCCACTGTTAACGGTAAACGGTTGACGATCATTGCTCGCCCATTCAGCCAGATTTCACGGTCAAATTGAGGCTCACCGGTTTCTATAATACTCAGCATACCACTATCAGGTAATACCGTTGAAATGTGCTGTCCTACAGCGGGCTCTGATAAGTTTAATTCCAGTGTCTCGATCGCTTTTTTATTTAGTGTCGTAATAATACCATTGCGATTTACAGCAATAACCCCCTCTCGGATTGATTGTAAAGTTGCATCTTGCTCCTCGAATAGCTGCGCTATTTGTTCTGGCTCTAGACCAAAGATGGCACGTTTAAAACGAGAGGCAATAATAATCGCCATGACAATACTGCAAAGGATCATCACAGATATAACAATCAATAAAACTAAACTGTAGCGATTAATTGTAGCTTCTACTTGATCTAGCAGATAACCTACAGATACAACGCCTAAAATCTTTTCACCATTATTATCGAATATAGGTGCTTTACCACGCATAGTTAAACCCAAACTACCTGCTGCTTTTGAGATATAACCTTTACCTGAAATCAATGCGGGAGAATTATCATCGCCATCATCATCAGCCATGGACAAGCCTATTTTATTCGGGTTGGGATGCGCCAGCCGAATGCCTATATGATTACCGATCACAATAAAACGTGCTTGATTGGTTTCTGCTAACTTTTTTGACAGCTGATTTAAAAAGCCAACGTCTTCTTGCTCAACAGCCTCAATAACACTCGGCATAGCAGCAATCGTTTGTGCCACTTTTAATGCACGCTGACCAATTTGATCCCCCAATGAATCGGTAAGATAGACCCATGCAAACAATCCAATTAACCCTGTTTGTAGTGCGCCCGTAATACCCAAGGCAAGAATCATACGGTTTTTGAGTGATGAACGAAAAAGTGACATAGACTAAAAATCAATCATTATTGTTGTTATAGCTAAAAAACGATACGGGTTCTATTATCCATTAACCTCACTGATATTTCCCGTGAACTTTATGAACAATATTGCCAATATCGGCTTAAAACTCTTTATTCATATTTTATTCTAGCGCCTGTTAACCCAGTATATCCTGAGCTCACTGTCATGTAGTAATACTTGAACCCTTATAAAAATAAAGAGGATAAAGATATGAAACGATACTTTAATATAAAAGGTATAAAACCCGCTATACTCGCAGCCTCCACATTTTGCGCGCTTAGCCTATCTACAAGCACTCTGGCGAATCAGCCTGTATTAGACAATATCCATTTCTTAATACCCGGTGGTGCAGGCGGTGGCTGGGATGGCACAGCAAGAGGGACCGGTGAAGCATTAACAAAAGCGGGAATTGTTAAAAAAGCCTCATACGAGAATATGTCTGGCGGTGGTGGGGGTAAAGCTATTGGCTACCTTATTGAAAATGCAAAAAGCAATGAAGGCACTTTAATGGTGAATTCAACACCGATTGTTATTCGCTCACTCACCAAAGTATTTCCACAAAACTTTCGCGACTTAACAATGGTAGCAGGCACGATTGGAGACTATGCGGCTTTTGTTGTCAGCAAGAAAAGCCCTCATCAGAATTTTGGTGATTTAATCACTAGCTTTAAAGCGAATCCAAGAAAAGTGGCCGTGGGCGGGGGATCAGTACCCGGCGGTATGGATCATTTGGTAGCAGCAATGGCATTTGAAGCTGCTGGACAAGATCCTATAAAAGTAAAATACATCGCTTATGATGCCGGCGGTAAAGCCATGGCAGCTTTATTAAGCGGTGAAGTTTCTGTCATATCAACGGGCTTGTCTGAAGCCATTGCACTAGCGGAAGCCGGTGAAGTTCGTATTTTAGCAACGACGGCTCCTGAACGTATTCCTGCTGCACCCAATGCAAAAACACTTAAGGAACAAGGCGTCGACGCTGAATTTGTTAATTGGCGCGGCTTTTTCGCTGCCCCTAACTTACCGGAAGCAAAACGTAAGCAATACATTAATGCTTTAGAAATTATGTATGGCACACCAGAATGGGAAGCCGTACGCTCACGTAATGGCTGGGTGGATATTTACAATGCAGGGGATGAATTTACCACCTTTCTTGAAAAACAAGAACAAGTCATCGGTAGCTTAATGAAGAAATTGGGATTTTTATAAGTTCCTCCATTAAAACTAAGCAACCATTTGGTCTCTTGCCCTGTTGAGTCATTCTCAGGGCTTTTTTCCCACTCCTATAGAGGAAAAAGCGCCATGTCACTAGAGCGTTCTCTTGCATTATTCTTTTTAACTATTTCACTTATATACGGTTATACGGCTTTTTTTATGTTGGATGCCTCATTACCGCCATTTGCAAAAATGAGCCCTATATGGCCTAGCTCTTTTCCTAAAATTATTGCCATTCTTGGTGTTTTTATCGGGTTTAATTTAATTTTTTCTTCATCCAAAAGTGATGGTCAACCTGACATTAATATCAAACAAATACAGCAATACAAATGGCGCCCAGCACTTACTTTATTAGTCATGATGATCGCTTACGCATTATTACTACGTCCCATTGGTTTTGTTATTTCGACCTTTGCTTTTTTAGTCATCGGTTCCATGGTCTTAGGTGAAAAAAAGCTTCTATTGCTGATGGCAATCTCGCTGATTTGCGCAGTAGGAATCTGGTATTTAGTACAACAAGTGCTGGGTATTTATTTAAGACCCTGGCCTTGGTTTGTATCAGGAGGGTTTTAATATGCTAGAAGGTTTAATGATTGGCTTATCCACCGCCTTATCCATAAAAATGTTATTGATGGTCATTGGTGGCTGCTTAATAGGAACATTTATCGGCATGCTACCAGGTTTAGGCCCGATGTCGATTATTGCTATTATGATTCCTGTTGCTATCTCAGTGGGTGACCCTGCGGCCGCATTAATTTTATTAGCAGGCGTTTACTATGGTGCGATATTTGGTGGCTCCACTTCATCAATTTTAATTAACGCTCCTGGCGTTGCCGGCACAGTAGCCACCAGTTTTGATGGTTATCCAATGGCGCGTGCAGGTAAAGCCGGTAAAGCACTAACAATTGCCGCTGTTGCGTCTTTTTGCGGCGGTACAATTGGCGCTATTTTACTAATGGGCTTTGCGCCCGCACTGGCAAGCGTTGCCTTATTATTCCATTCAGCTGAATACTTTGCCCTGATGATTGTTGGTTTATCAGCGATTGCAGCATTCGCAGGTAATGGGCAAGTAGGTAAGGCACTCGCTATGACCTTATTAGGCTTAATGTTAGCAACGATTGGCGAATCAGCACTTTTTAATATGCCACGATTTACTTATGGTGCAATGAACTTACAATCGGGTATCGGTTTTATCACCTTAGCCATGGCAATGTTTGCCTTACCAGAAGCCATATTTTTAATTCTCGATCCTTCGCGCTCAAAATCACAATCCGAACAACAGAGTGAAATTAAAAATTTACGTATTACCAAACAGGAAGCAAAAGCGATATCACCAGTTGTTGGCAGACAATCAGTATTGGGGTTTTTAATCGGTGTATTACCCGGCGCAGGTGCAACCATCGCTTCCTTCTTAGGTTATGCCGTTGAAAGGAATTTATGTAAAAAAGAAGAACAAAAAGAATTTGGTAAAGGATCAATAAAAGGGCTGGCCGCACCTGAAACGGCTAATAATGCTGCATGTACAGGCTCTTTTGTTCCTTTATTAACACTCGGCATTCCCGGCAGTGGCACAACCGCGATATTATTAGGGGCCTTGGTTGCCTTAAATGTTACCCCGGGACCGCGCTTAATGGTTGATCAGCCCGAAATTTTTTGGAGTGTTATTATCTCCATGTATATCGGCAATCTTGTATTATTAATTTTAAATCTACCCTTAATACCATACATTGCCAAAATACTCACTGTCCCCAGAACCTACCTTATCCCTTTTATCTTATTCTTTACATTGATGGGGGTTTATATAGGACAAAATAATGCCGCTGAATTATTAATTTTAATTGGCTTAGGGGTTATGGCAACAATATTTAGAATGGCCAACTACCCTCTGGCACCATTACTTATTGGTTTTATTCTTGGGCCGATGTTAGAAAATAATTTTTCGCGCAGCGTACAATTATATGACGGAGTCAGTTTTTTATGGGAACGCCCCATGACAGGAGCATTACTGGCTATTGCACTATTGTTGGTGTTATTACCAACACTGAAAGTATGGCTGGTTAAATGGAGAAAACCAAAGAGAGTTATTGCCGAGAAACAATAAATACTCGAGAATAAAAAGAAAAATTATTTATACGGGTCACGCTGCCAATCATATTCTGCAGCGGTTGCTGCGGCTTCTGCAACTGCTCTCCCCGCTATTCTCGAAACTAAATGAAATGCCATATCCGTGCCCGCAGAAACACCCGCAGAAGTCACATACTTATCGGCATCTACCCAACGAGCGACATTATCCCAAAGTACTTTAGGCCCAAAACTTGCCACCCAAGGAAAAGCTTGGCGGTTGGTTGTTGCGGGCTTTCCATCCAATAAACCAGCACTCGCAAGGATTGCCGCACCGGTACACACCGATGTCACCATAGGTACCTGTTTGTCCATTACTCTGACCCATTCTAAAAGCTCATTCACTGCTTCAGGGTTAGCGGGGTCAAGTAAGAACCGTGTACCTTCACCACCGGGGATCATTAATAAATCAAATGCCTGTTCACACGCTTGATCCCGAAACCATTCAGGTACAACCCGAGGGCCATTACTGCTTTTTATCGGCTGTGGGACATCACTAGAGCTGCCTGTTGTTAATTCATTAGAAATAAGCTCTATTGTAAAAGGGCAACGAGTAAAATCTGCCTCATTTGTGCCAATAAAACGAGCTACCGAAAAAGCCTCAACAAAGCCCCATACATCCAACGGCTCGAACTCATTAAAAACAAAAATGCCAATTCTTTTCGTTGC
Source organism: Cellvibrionaceae bacterium (assembly GCA_050633885.1). Taxonomy (GTDB): domain Bacteria; phylum Pseudomonadota; class Gammaproteobacteria; order Pseudomonadales; family Cellvibrionaceae; genus JAWSVE01. The sequence goes on along the minus strand of JBOEHK010000007.1, from coordinate 9,865 downwards.
AGGAAAGTCAGAACTCACTTTAGACATAGTATTTTCCTTTTTATAATAAGTATTATCGTGACTTAAAACCAATGAATCGAGGGTAAAGTAACATTTTTATAGTATAGAGGCGAGCTTATCTTTATCGCTAAAGCCTACAAACACATATTATTAAAAGACAACTAAAAGAGTCAAAAATATTTACTGAACAGTAAGCAAAACTCTCTCAAAAACTACTATAAGACTAATTTTTGAGAGGTTTAAATTATTCGTTAATTATTTTTTCCACAACACCCTCAGCTTTCATTTCATTGAGCGCTTTATTAAACTTCCCAATAAAATCATCTAGATAAGGGTATTTATTTGTTTTCTTGGTTACACCCAAAAACACCTTCTCAAGGCTGATAACCATAGCTTCTTTTATACTTTTACCATCATAGGCACCAAAACTTTGCATTTGTTTCAATTCAAATAAAACCGACAATCGATCATTGGTATAACAATCAACATCACCTTTCATCATTTTATTTAAGATAGCTTTGGTTTCTTTGATTTCAACAATTTCAATAATGCCTTCTTTAGCTGCTTTTTCAAATTGTTCCCCTGGGGCATAACCTGTTTTCTTACCAAAGACTAAGCCTGAAAAATCATCTGGAAATGTATTAAGCCCTTTATCCACCAATTCTGTACGGCAAAACATCACTAGTTTTTCTGTCATAATTTCATCAGAGTAAGCCATATAGGGGCGCATTTTTGGACGATAGTAAGGCGGATATAAAAAGCCAATCTCTCCACTTTCTAACTGCTTAAGACCTTCTTTCCACGGAATTGGCTTTAATATAATTTCATAGTCTGGAATACGTTTACCTACCTCCTCAATAATTTTTGAATCGATACCCGCCATCTTCCCACCTTTTTTATAAGAATAAGGTGTATAACCATCATCACCGTAAATGACAACCTTGGTTACGGCTAAAGCCTGTGTCGTGTAAGACATTATTAAACTTACTAGCAAAATATGGATTGTTTTACTCATCATAAAATTCTCGATTTGAGGGATAGAACTGTATTATTTGAGTGTAGGCCATATCATCAATATGGCGAATAAAGGGCTGGCTATTACTTAGCAGACAAAGAAGGCTGATTGATTAAAGATGTTGAGGTACTCTCAATTGCCCCCAATGATTGAGTCAAACTTGATATACCGCTTCTCACTATGTAGACAAATATAAAAAAACCCGCACAAGGCGGGCTTTTCTATATTTGGTACCAGAGGCCGGACTCGAACCGGCACACTATTTCTAGCGGGGGATTTTGAATCCCCTGTGTCTACCAATTTCACCACTCTGGCAGTATTTAGGTGAGGCGGGGGATTATAACAGCGAGTTAGAAAGCGTCAATACAATCTTGGATAAACCATGGAAATTTAACGCTATTTCGGATACCCTTGCCGCCTTTTTATACATATATATCTCCTATGCGTCGCCAAGATTTTTCCTACAATTTGCCTGAAGAATTAATAGCTTACGAACCTGCATCCGAACGTACTGGTAGTCGCTTACTGCACTTGGATGGCTTATCCGGGAATTGTGAACACCGGCAATTTACGGATCTACTCGAGTATCTACAACCCGGCGATGTAATAGTATTCAACGATACCAAGGTCATCCCGGCAAGGGTCTTTGGTCAAAAGGCCAGTGGAGGCAAAGTTGAGCTGCTGGTAGAACGTATTGTGGATGAATTTAGGTTATTAGCCCATATACGTTCCAGTAAATCGCCCAAACCGAACAGTACGATTATTCTCGAAAATGGCGCAGAGATTACTGTCACAGGTAGGCAAGGTGCTTTGTTTGAAATTGATTGTGGCGAACAAGCGATTCTGCCGATATTAGACGCCATTGGCCATATGCCGCTTCCACCCTATATTGAAAGGGAAGATACGCCACAAGACCAATCCCGTTATCAAACAGTCTATGGTCGACATGCGGGGGCAGTAGCCGCACCAACCGCAGGACTTCATTTTGATACTCAATTTATCGATGCTATCAAAGAAAAAGGCGCCGAGCTTGCTTATGTTACCTTGCATGTAGGTGCAGGTACTTTCCAGCCGGTTCGGGTAGACAATGTAAAAGAGCATCACATGCATTCAGAATGGATGACGATTGATCAAGCCACGTGTGACCTTATCAATCAAGCAAAGGCAGAGAAACGCAGAGTAGTTGCGGTGGGCACAACAAGTGTTCGTACACTTGAATCTGCAGCAATGTATAGCCAACAATCAGGTGCTCATAATTTACAACCCTTTCAAGGTGAAACTAATATATTTATCTACCCCGGCTATACATTTCAAGTTATTGATGCACTGGTTACAAACTTCCATTTGTCCGAATCAACACTACTTATGTTGGTGTCAGCCTTTGCGGGGTACTCACATACAATGAATGCCTACAAAGAAGCTGTTGAACAACGCTATCGCTTCTTTAGCTACGGTGATGCAATGTTTATTACACAAAACCCTAATGCACCACAAGAACTCTCCCACTTTACTTCAAACGAGCCTTAATTTATGTCATCAGATAGCAGACAGTGCTTTATGGAATTTGAAACTGATACCAGCGATGGAAAGGCCCGTCGTGGACGCTTGAAATTTCCACGCGGTACAGTAGAAACTCCTGCATTTATGCCGGTCGGGACCTACGGCACTGTTAAAAGTATGACACCGAAAGATATTGAAGCCATTGGTGCCCATATTATTTTAGGGAATACATTTCATTTAATGCTTCGTCCTGGCACTGACGTTATTCAAAAGCATGGAGACCTACATGACTTTATGCAATGGAAAGGACCCATTTTAACGGATTCAGGTGGTTTTCAAGTCTTCAGCTTGGGTAAACTCCGAAAGATCACAGAACAAGGGGTCACTTTTCAATCCCCTATCGATGGCAGTAAAGTGTTTATGGGGCCGGAGGAGTCTATAAAAGTTCAGCGCGAATTGGGTTCCGATATTGTGATGATTTTCGATGAATGTACACCCTACCCGGCAACAGAAAAGGAAGCTAAGACCTCCATGGAATTATCCCTTCGTTGGGCAAAACGAAGCCTTGATGCACATAAGGAAAACCCTGCCGCTCTTTTTGGTATTGTCCAAGGTGGTATGTATGAGGATCTACGTGAAGAATCTCTTAAAGGTCTTGTTGATATGAACTTCGATGGTTATGCCATTGGTGGATTATCCGTTGGTGAACCGAAAGAAGATATGGTTCGAGTACTCGACCATATAGCCTACAAAATGCCCGAAGATAAACCTCGCTATTTAATGGGTGTAGGCAAGCCCGAAGATATTGTTGAGGCGGTTCGTCGTGGTGTCGATATGTTTGATTGCGTTATGCCAACACGGAATGCACGTAACGGTCATTTATTTACCCATGAAGGCGTGATTAAAATCCGTAATGCCAAACACAAACATGATACCAAGTCTCTAGACGACAAATGTGATTGTTACACCTGTCAAAATTTTTCCCGTAGTTACTTACATCATTTAGATAAATGCGGTGAAATGTTGGGAGCACAACTTAATACGATACATAATTTATATTTTTATCAAACGCTGATGCAAGACTTACGTTTAGCAATCAGTGAACATCGTTTAGAGCAGTTTGTTGAGGTATTTTATCAACGCCAAGGAAAAGAAGCCCCTGAATTAAGGTAGCAGTAATTATAATTCAGTTTTTCAAGCTTCTTTTGCATCTTATATTTGTTTTTCAACTATAAACAACAAGGTTTAGAAGTACATCAGTCTAAAAACTTTATAGCCAAGCCCCATTTTTGAGACTAATATCACGGTAATAGGATTTATGTTGTACCTATCGGATTAACCGAATTGTATTCATTAACTGATTTGATAAAAGGATTGTGATCATGCTTAAAAGTAAAGTATATAAATTAGTCGACTTTTTTACACCAGAGGGCACTTGTGAATGCTGCGGTATCAATTGTAAAACCGCACTTTGTAATACGTGCCGAGAAGAGTTGCTCAATACAATCGACGAATCCCCCACAACAAATAATGTTAGCGAAGAACTCATCGCGGAAGTCGACCCACAAAAGCTAAGCGCTTAGTTTCTTAAAAAAGTGGCTCCTATATAGATGTGTTTTAGGTTCTCTAAAACACCACACTCGCGTATTCATTTCTTCCCCTCTATAACCTGCTAAGGCTATGTCTCTTGCGTAAAATGTACTATCCACAAAAAATTGGATAATAAAAAACCCCAGCCGGTTATCCGACTGGGGTTTCTTTATTTAAAAGCTTGACGATGACCTACTCTCACATGGGGAAACCCCACACTACCATCGGCGAGGCATCGTTTCACGTCTGAGTTCGGGATGGGATCAGGTGGTTCCAACGCTCTATGGTCGTCAAGCAAACTGGTTGCATCTGAAGCCGTAGCTCCAAACGCCAATTTGGATGTCAAGAAAGTCTTGTGTCTACAATCGACTGATCAGTAGGAGTTTTCTATACCTGCCTGATATTTGATTGTTGCCCTCCAAAAAGGGAGGGTATATCAAAAATGCACGGAGCAATTTTTGACCTTTTGTTTTAATAAAGAACTTTAGTCTTAATTATGGTTTGCCACATAATCTACTCAATTATATGGTCAAGCCGCACGGGCAATTAGTACTGGTTAGCTCAACGCCTCACAACGCTTCCACACCCAGCCTATCAACGTGGTGGTCTTCCACGGCCCTTCAGGATCCTTAAAGGATCAGGGAAAATTCATCTTGAAGGAGGCTTCCCGCTTAGATGCTTTCAGCGGTTATCCCGTCCGAACGTAGCTACCGGGCAATGCCATTGGCATGACAACCCGAACACCAGAGGTTCGTCCACTCCGGTCCTCTCGTACTAGGAGCAGCTCTTCTCAATTTTCCAACGCCCACGGCAGATAGGGACCGAACTGTCTCACGACGTTCTAAACCCAGCTCGCGTACCACTTTAAATGGCGAACAGCCATACCCTTGGGACCGGCTTCAGCCCCAGGATGTGATGAGCCGACATCGAGGTGCCAAACACCGCCGTCGATGTGAACTCTTGGGCGGTATCAGCCTGTTATCCCCGGAGTACCTTTTATCCGTTGAGCGACGACCCTTCCATACAGAATCGCCGGATCACTATGACCTACTTTCGTACCTGCTCGACTTGTCAGTCTCGCAGTCAAGCACGCTTATGCCATTGCACTAAACTCCTGATTTCCGACCAGGATTAGCGTACCTTCGTGCTCCTCCGTTACTCTTTGGGAGGAGACCGCCCCAGTCAAACTACCCACCAGACACTGTCCTCGATCCCGATAAGGGACCCGAGTTAGAACCTCAAACATACCAGGGTGGTATTTCAAGGATGGCTCCACCACAACTAGCGTCATGGTTTCAAAGCCTCCCACCTATCCTACACAGATAGGTTCAAAGTTCAGTGTCAAGCTATAGTAAAGGTTCACGGGGTCTTTCCGTCTAGCCGCGGGAACACAGCATCTTAACTGCGATTTCAATTTCACTGAGTCTCGGGTGGAGACAGCGTGGCCATCGTTACGCCATTCGTGCAGGTCGGAACTTACCCGACAAGGAATTTCGCTACCTTAGGACCGTTATAGTTACGGCCGCCGTTTACTGGGGCTTCGATCAAGAGCTTCGCCGAAGCTAACCCCATCAATTAACCTTCCAGCACCGGGCAGGCGTCACACCCTATACGTCCACTTACGTGTTTGCAGAGTGCTATGTTTTTAATAAACAGTCGCAGCCACCTGGTCACTTCGACCGGCCTCAGCTTAGGGAGCAAGTCCCATCACCAAAACCGGCGTACCTTCTCCCGAAGTTACGGTACCATTTTGCCTAGTTCCTTCACCCGAGTTCTCTCAAGCGCCTTGGTATTCTCTACCTGATCACCTGTGTCGGTTTACAGTACGGTTACTTATTACCTGAAGCTTAGAAGCTTTTCTTGGAAGCATGGCATCAACCACTTCTCTCGTTCCGAAGAATGAGATCGTCATCAGTTCTCAGCCTTAGGAGTCCGGATTTACCTAAACTCCCAGCCTACAACCTTAAACACGGACAACCATCGCCGTGCTGGCCTAGCCTTCTCCGTCCCTCCATCGCAGTAATAAGTAGTACGGGAATGTTAACCCGTTTCCCATCGACTACGCATTTCTGCCTCGCCTTAGGGGCCGACTAACCCTGTCCCGATTAGCGTTGGACAGGAAACCTTGATCTTCCGGCGGGGGAGTTTTTCACTCCCCTTATCGTTACTCATGTCAGCATTCGCACTTCTGATACCTCCAGCAGACTTCTCAATCCACCTTCACAGGCTTACAGAACGCTCCCCTACCATGCATATAAATATGCATCCGCAGCTTCGGTTATTCATTTGAGCCCCGTTATATCTTCCGCGC
>JBOEHK010000007.1:0-3405 GCA_050633885.1 Cellvibrionaceae bacterium | reverse complement strand
CGGTCTGGGTTGTTGCCCTCTTCACGACGGACGTTAGCACCCGCCGTGTGTCTGCCCTGATTGTACTCCTCGGTATTCGGAGTTTGCATGGGGTTGGTAAGTCGGGATGACCCCCTAGCCCAAACAGTGCTCTACCCCCGAGGGTAAGACAGGACGCACTACCTAAATAGTTTTCGGGGAGAACCAGCTATCTCCGAGCTTGATTAGCCTTTCACTCCGACCCACAGCTCATCCCCTAATTTTTCAACATTAGTGGGTTCGGTCCTCCAGTGCCTGTTACGGCACCTTCAACCTGGCCATGGGTAGATCGCTCGGTTTCGGGTCTATTGCCAGCGACTAAACGCCCTATTAAGACTCGCTTTCGCTACGGCTCCCCTATACGGTTAACCTTGCCACTGACAATAAGTCGCTGACCCATTATACAAAAGGTACGCGGTCACAGAACAAGTCTGCTCCCACTGCTTGTACGCAGACGGTTTCAGGATCTATTTCACTCCCCTCACAGGGGTTCTTTTCGCCTTTCCCTCACGGTACTGGTTCACTATCGGTCAGCTGGGAGTATTTAGCCTTGGAGGATGGTCCCCCCATGTTCAGTCAAGATAACACGTGTCCCGACCTACTTAATATGTCTCAATTGAAGCTTCGTGTACGGGGCTATCACCCTCTATCGCGTGCTTTTCCAAACACTTCCACTACTTCAATCAAGATCGGCTGATCCCCTTTCGCTCGCCGCTACTCAGGGAATCTCGGTTGATTTCTTTTCCTCCGGGTACTTAGATGTTTCAGTTCCCCGGGTTCGCTTCGTACACCTATGTATTCAGTGCACGATACCCAACTTACATTGGGTGGGTTTCCCCATTCGGACATCGTGGGATATAACGTTTGTTTGCCAACTCCCCCACGCTTTTCGCAGGCTCCTACGTCCTTCATCGCCTCCAGCTGCCAAGGCATCCACCGTCTGCACTTAGTCGCTTGACCATATAATTCAAACGACTGTACGACTTATTACAAATGATAGTGTCGCTCATATCTCACTACACAATATTCTGTGTCGCTTTGATAATCGCAACGGGTATCTCTTTTTTGCAACATGATTTTGATTTCGCCGGACAGGTGTGCTTTTTAGAACTGTGTGTAGATTCCAACATATCAGCTGACGCCAACATATCTCCTCTACCCACTGATTCGTGATAATCACACTCGCCATTAATCAGCAGTATTACAACTTAAAACTTTGCCACTTTGTTAAACAACTCAATACCGCCAGGGTATTGACTGATTAAAAACCAGAAATAAGGTGTCTTCATCATCGAAATCAATGATAAAACAGCTTATTTCTCATCTCTAAAAACTGTACAGAACAGTAGAAATTGGTGGAGCTATGCGGGATCGAACCGCAGACCTCTTGGATGCAAACCAAGCGCTCTCCCAGCTGAGCTATAGCCCCTATACTTTTTCAAATAGTTGGTAGGCCTGGGCAGATTTGAACTGCCGACCTCACCCTTATCAGGGGTGCGCTCTAACCAACTGAGCTACAGGCCTATGGCGAACACGGCCACTTTCAACAACCTAACAAAGGTTATTGAAAATTGATCAAGCAATGCGTGTGAGCGTTTACAGAACAGGGAAAGTATCGTTTAAGGAGGTGATCCAGCCCCAGGTTCCCCTAGGGCTACCTTGTTACGACTTCACCCCAGTCATGAATCACAAAGTGGTAACCGTCCTCCCGAAGGTTAGACTAGCTACTTCTTTTGCAACCCACTCCCATGGTGTGACGGGCGGTGTGTACAAGGCCCGGGAACGTATTCACCGTAACATTCTGATTTACGATTACTAGCGATTCCGACTTCATGGAGTCGAGTTGCAGACTCCAATCCGGACTACGAACGGTTTTATGGGATTAGCTCCACCTCGCGGCTTAGCAACCCTTTGTACCGCCCATTGTAGCACGTGTGTAGCCCAGGTCGTAAGGGCCATGATGACTTGACGTCGTCCCCACCTTCCTCCGGTTTGTCACCGGCAGTCTCCTTAAAGTGCCCAACTAAATGCTGGCAACTAAGGACAAGGGTTGCGCTCGTTACGGGACTTAACCCAACATCTCACGACACGAGCTGACGACAGCCATGCAGCACCTGTCACTGCGTTCCCGAAGGCACCAATCTATCTCTAGAAAGTTCGCAGGATGTCAAGACCTGGTAAGGTTCTTCGCGTTGCGTCGAATTAAACCACATGCTCCACCGCTTGTGCGGGCCCCCGTCAATTCATTTGAGTTTTAATCTTGCGACCGTACTCCCCAGGCGGTCTACTTAGTGCGTTAGCTGCGCCACTAAAGGATCAAGTCCTCCAACGGCTAGTAGACATCGTTTACGGCGTGGACTACCAGGGTATCTAATCCTGTTTGCTACCCACGCTTTCGCACCTCAGCGTCAGTGTTAGACCAGGGTGTCGCCTTCGCCACTGGTGTTCCTTCAGATCTCTACGCATTTCACCGCTACACCTGAAATTCCACACCCCTCTTCTACACTCTAGCTTGCCAGTTCGAAATGCAGTTCCCAGGTTGAGCCCGGGGATTTCACATCTCGCTTAACAAACCGCCTACGCGCGCTTTACGCCCAGTAATTCCGATTAACGCTTGCACCCTCCGTATTACCGCGGCTGCTGGCACGGAGTTAGCCGGTGCTTCTTCTGTAGGTAACGTCACAGTACATGAGTATTAATCATGCACCTTTCCTCCCTACTGAAAGTGCTTTACAACCCTAGAGCCTTCTTCACACACGCGGCATGGCTGCATCAGGGTTTCCCCCATTGTGCAATATTCCCCACTGCTGCCTCCCGTAGGAGTCTGGACCGTGTCTCAGTTCCAGTGTGGCTGATCATCCTCTCAGACCAGCTACGGATCGTCGCCTTGGTAGGCCTTTACCCCACCAACTAGCTAATCCGACGCGGGCTCATCCAATAGTGCAAGGTCCGAAGATCCCCTGCTTTCCCCCGTAGGGCGTATGCGGTATTAGCAGTCGTTTCCGACTGTTGTCCCCCGCTACTGGGTAGATTCCCACGCGTTACTCACCCGTCCGCCACTCTACTCATACCCGAAGGTATTTTCGCGTTCGACTTGCATGTGTTAGGCCTGCCGCCAGCGTTCAATCTGAGCCATGATCAAACTCTTCAATTGAAAAGTTGCGAAGCTTTATCTGCCCGAAGACAGTACATCAAAGCCTCTAATTTCTTGCTCAAAGTCAACTAACATAAAATGAATTTTAGGTCACTTGCTCTGATAGGTTCTTTCGTTCTTTACCCTATCCTGCAAGCGCCCACACGCTTTGCTTGATCGTTTTGTTAAACAGCTAGTTAGGGGCTTGCCTTAACCGAGGAGCGCATTATACGCATCTAACTTCCGTTAGCAAT
>JBOEHK010000006.1:0-428932 GCA_050633885.1 Cellvibrionaceae bacterium | reverse complement strand
AAGGTGTAGAGATGGTAATGCCGGGAGATAACGTATCGATGGTTGTGACATTGATTGCGCCAATCGCAATGGAAGAGGGTCTTCGCTTTGCGATTCGAGAAGGCGGCCGAACTGTTGGTGCTGGTGTTGTCTCTAAAGTTGTTGAGTAGGGCAGAAGCATTCCGCTATTAATCGACAGAGAAAAAGGGAGGCATGGGCTTCCCTTTTTTGGTGGGAAGGATGTGGTGTTAAGTCTCTCTGGTTAATAAGGCTTGAAAAAAGAGCGTGTTAAGTAATTGTTTATAAATATCTACTTAATACGCTTGACACATATGAGGTGTGTCATTAAAATTCCGCCTCCTTTTACCAGACCCCAAAAGTAAATGTCTGGTTTTAAACAAATAGTTTCGGAGTTTGGATAAAAAATGCAGAGTCAGCGCATCAGAATTCGATTGAAAGCCTTTGATCATAAGCTCATTGATGCTTCTGCAGAAGAGATTGTGGAAACAGCAAAGCGTACTGGAGCACAGATACGTGGACCTATTCCATTGCCAACTCGTAAAGAGCGATTTACTGTATTGATTTCTCCTCATGTAAACAAAGATGCAAGAGATCAATACGAGATCCGCACGCATAAGCGGATGATGGATATTGTTGAGCCTACAGAAAAAACTGTTGATGCTTTGATGAAGTTAGATCTGGCTGCAGGTGTAGAGGTTCAAATTAGTTTAGGTTAATAGTTTTAAAGGGTATTTCGGCTGCACGAACGATAAGCCGAGTAATCGCCAGGAATCTGGTTTTGTGTAACGCTCTGAAATGGGCGGCCATAGCGGGTTAAAGCCCCGTACACTGAGAGGTTAAAAATCATGACTATAGGTATAGTCGGCCGCAAAAGTGGCATGACCCGCGTTTTTTCTGACGAGGGTGTCTCCATTCCTGTCTCTGTGATCGAGGTTTCTCCAAACCGTATCACTCAGGTAAAAAATGTTGAAACAGATGGTTATTCTGCTGTTCAGGTAACTGTTGGTTCGCGTCGTCCGTCTCGTGTTGTGAAGGCAGCAGCTGGGCATTTCTCTAAAGCAAGTTCTGAGGCTGGCTCTTCCATTGTCGAGCTCCGCTGTGATGTCGTTGATGAGTTCACAGTGGGTGGTGAGTTGACGGTCTCTTCTTTTGAATCTGGTCAGATAGTTGATGTAATTGGTTCTTCGAAAGGTAAGGGCTTTGCTGGCGTGATAAAGCGTTGGAATTTCAGTATGCAAGACGCAACGCATGGTAATTCATTGTCTCATCGTGCTCCTGGTTCAATCGGTCAGTGTCAGACGCCTGGTCGTGTGTTCAAGGGCAAGAAGATGGCTGGTCATATGGGTTCTGAGCGAGTAACAGTTCAGAATCTTGAAGTGGTTAAGGTCGACGCTGAGCGTAACCTGCTACTTGTTAAGGGTGCTATTCCTGGTGCGCCGGGCGGTGAGGTGATAATCCGTCCAGCTGTGAAGATGATAAACCGCAAAGCATCAGCTAAAGCCTAGTAGCTAGAGGAATCGACTATGGAATTAAGTATAGCGACGCCTAGTGGCAGCAAAGGCACTGTTAGTGTCTCTGAAGCGGCGTTCGGAACAGAGTTTAATCAAGATTTAGTGCATCAAGCCATCACTGCTTATATGGCAGGTGGTCGCCAAGGAAGTAAGGCTCAAAAGAATCGCGCAGCGGTTTCTGGTGGTGGTAAAAAGCCATGGAGGCAAAAAGGTACTGGTCGAGCGCGAGCGGGAACTATAAGAAGTCCAATTTGGCGCAGCGGCGGTGTCACCTTTGCTGCTCAGCCGCGTGACTTTCAGCAAAAAATTAATAAGAAAATGTATCGTGCAGCTTTACGATGCATTTTGTCTGAGTTGAATCGCCTAGAGCGTTTGGTTGTTGTTGAGAGTTTTGATGTTGAGCAGCCTAAAACTAAAGGTTTGGTTCAGAAGTTATCAGAACTTCAGTTGTCAGATGTTTTAATTTTGACTGATGATGTTAACGAAAATTTATATCTTGCTTCTCGTAACCTTCACAAGGTAGATGTGCGTGATGTTCAAGGTCTTGATCCGGTCAGTTTAGTTCGTTTTGAGAAGGTTCTTGTGACTGTCGCGGCACTCAAGAAGGTTGAGGAGATGTTGGGATGAATCAAGAGCGTCTATATAAAGTATTAGTTGGTCCAGTTGTTTCTGAAAAAGCTTCTTTGGCTGCTGATCGTGGCAATCAAGTGGTTTTTAAGGTTGCAACAGATGCAGCTAAAAGAGAGATTAAAGCAGCGGTCGAATCTTTGTTTAATGTCAGTGTAGAGCAGGTTCGAGTTGTAAACACCAAGGGTAAGACTAAGCGAACTCGTCATGGTCTAGGTAAGCAGAGCGATACTAGAAAAGCATACGTTCGTTTGGCTGAGGGTCATGATATTAATTTTGAGTCTTTGGGCTGATCTAATTTAACGGATAGGTATTTGTTGCGATGGCAATTGTAAAACGTAAACCAACCTCTGCCGGACGTCGCTTTGTTGTAAGCGTCGTTAATTCAGAGTTGCATAAGGGTGATCCGTATGCTCCTTTGTTGGAAAAAAAGTCAAAAAGTGGTGGTCGTAATAATGCAGGCCGTATTACTACTCGGCACATAGGTGGCGGTCACAAGCAGCATTATCGACTCATTGACTTTAAAAGAAATAAAGATGGTATTCCGGCAAAAGTTGAGCGTTTGGAGTACGACCCAAATAGAAGTGCCAATATAGCATTGGTGTGTTATGCCGATGGAGAGCGTCGTTATGTGATTGCCCCAAAAGGCTTGTCTGCTGGAGATATTATTCAGTCAGGCGAGGATGCTGCAATTAAGGTTGGTAATGCTTTGCCGATGCGTAACATTCCAGTAGGTAGTGTTGTTCATTGTATTGAGATGAAACCTGGAAAGGGTGCTCAGATTGCGCGGTCCGCCGGAACTTCGGCGCAACTTGTAGCTCGTGATGGCTCTTATGTGACTTTAAGGTTACGTAGTGGTGAGATGAGAAAGATCTTGTCTGAGTGTAAAGCGGCTATTGGTGAAGTTTCAAATAGCGAGCACAGTTTGCGTTCTTTGGGTAAGGCCGGAGCTACACGGTGGCGAGGCGTTAGGCCGACAGTGCGCGGTGTTGCTATGAACCCTGTAGATCATCCACATGGTGGTGGTGAGGGCAGAACTTCAGGCGGTAGGCATCCGGTTAGTCCGTGGGGTACCCCAACAAAAGGTTACAAAACTCGTTCTAATAAGCGTACGGACAAAATGATTGTTCGTCGTCGTGGCAAGAAATAAGTACAAGTTAGTACTTTAAAGTAAGAGGAAAGTCTCAGTGCCAAGATCACTCAAAAAGGGTCCATTTATAGACCTTCATTTGTTCAAAAAAGTGGAAGCTGCTGCAGCTGCTAACGATCGACGACCAATAAAGACTTGGTCAAGACGTTCGATGATAAGCCCAGAAATGGTTGGACTTATAATTGCTGTTCATAATGGTCGTCAGCATGTGCCTGTGTTGGTTAATGAAGAGATGGTAGGGCATAAGCTTGGTGAGTTTGCAGCTACGCGAACATACCGTGGTCATGTGGCAGATAAGAAAGCTAAGCGCTAGTTCGCTAGCTCCAAAGGTGAATTGAGATGGAAGTAGCAGCTAAATTAAAAGGTGCCCAGTTGTCAGCGCAAAAAGCGCGGTTGGTCGCAGATCAAATTCGAGGAAAAAATGTCGAAGAGGCTTTGGATCTTTTGGCATTCAGCGCTAAAAAGGGCGCAGCAATTGTTAAAAAAGTCTTAGAGTCGGCAATTGCAAATGCTGAGCATAACGAAGGTGCTGATGTCGATGAGTTGCGAGTATCTACAATTTTTGTAGATGAGGGCATTACGATGAAAAGAATTAAGCCTAGAGCAAAAGGTAGAGCGGATCGAATTTTAAAACGATCTTGTCATATTACAGTTAAAGTAGCTGACCAATAAGAGAGCGGACGACATGGGTCAAAAAGTTCATCCAACAGGTATTCGATTAGGCATTGTTAAAAAACATACATCTACATGGTATGCAGATAGCGATGAATATGCAGAGAAGCTATACACAGACTTGACTGTCAGGGAATATATACAGAAAAAGCTCGCTCATGCATCAGTCAGTCGAATTGATATTGAGCGACCAGCAAATACTGCGCGAGTAACAATACATACTGCTCGTCCAGGTATTGTAATTGGTAAAAAAGGTGAAGATGTTGAAGTTCTACGCGCTGAAGTTAGTAAGCGTATGGGAATTCCAGTTCATATTAATATCGAGGAAATTCGTAAACCAGATCTTGATGCGTCACTAGTAGCTCAAAGTGTTGCTTCACAGCTAGAGAGACGAGTTATGTTTCGCCGAGCAATGAAGCGAGCTGTACAAAACGCTATGCGTCAAGGTGCTGAAGGCATAAAAATTCAAGTTGGTGGTCGTTTAGGTGGCGCTGAGATTGCGCGGTCTGAGTGGTATAGAGAAGGGCGTGTTCCTCTTCATACCTTGAGAGCGGATATTGATTATGCACCAGCTGAAGCATCAACGACTTATGGGATTATTGGCGTTAAAGTTTGGATTTTCAAAGGAGAGGTTATTGGTGGTGTCGAACCACAAGAAACTGCGCCTAAGAAAAAATCAAGAAAAGCTGACTAAACGCACAAAGAAGTAATAAGGTAATAAAAGGCTAAACAATGCTGCAACCTAAACGAACCAAATTCCGCAAACAAATGAAAGGCCGCAATCGTGGCTTGGCTCATCGCGGTTCAAAAGTTAGCTTTGGCGAATACGGCTTAAAAGCGATTGGTAGAGGACGCATCACTGCTAGACAAATCGAAGCTGCACGTCGTGCGATGACGAGACATGTAAAACGTGGTGGTAAAATTTGGATTAGAGTTTTTCCTGATAAACCTATTACAAGTAAGCCTTTAGAGGTTCGCCAAGGTAAGGGTAAGGGTAATGTTGAGTACTGGGTGGCACAAATTCAGCCAGGAAAAATTTTGTATGAAATGGAAGGTGTTTCCGAAGAGCTTGCTCGGGAAGCATTTGAGCTGGCAGCTGCTAAGCTGCCAATCAGCACAACTATTGTTAAACGGTCGGTGATGTAAATGAAGGCAGAAGAGCTTCGCGGAAAATCAGCAGAAGAGTTGAACAAAGAGCTGCTTGAACAACTGGAGTCGCAGTTTAAATTGCGGTTACAAAAAAATACTGGTCAGCTCGAGCAGTCTCATTTGTTAAAGCAAACTAGAAAAAACATTGCTCAGATTAAAACAGTACTGACGGAAAAGGCAGGTAACTAAGAATGGCTGAAGCAAACGCTGTCGATACAAAACAAGCGCGAACTCAAACTGGTCGAGTTGTTAGCGATAAAATGGATAAGACTATTACAGTCTTGATTGAGCGCCGTGTGAAACATCCTCTTTATGGTAAATACGTAAGTAAGTCTTCAAAAATAAAAGCGCATGATGCGAATAATGATTGTAAGGCTGGAGATTTGGTGACAGTTGCAGAGTCCAAACCTATTTCTAAAGATAAAACTTGGACACTTGTAAAAGTGGAAGAAAAAGCAACCGAAATTTAAGTATTAGTTTACGCGTAGTCGAGATTACCGGAGAGCACGATGATTCAAACAGAAAGTTACCTAGATGTTGCAGATAACAGCGGAGCAAGACGCGTTATGTGTATCAAGGTGTTGGGTGGTTCTCATCGACGATATGCATCTGTTGGTGATGTTATTAAAGTTACTGTTAAAGAAGCAATTCCACGTGGCAAGGTCAAGAAAGGCCAGGTTATGAAAGCCGTTGTAGTTCGCACCAGAAAGGGTGTTCGCCGTCAAGATGGCTCTCTTATTAAATTTGATGACAATGCAGCTGTTTTGTTAAATCAAACAGAAGCGCCAATTGGAACTCGTATTTTTGGTCCGGTGACTCGTGAGTTGCGTGGCGAAAAATTTATGAAGATTATATCGTTGGCCCCAGAAGTTCTATAAAACTTGGGACAGGAAAGGGTTCGAGGAAAAGAAATGAAAAAGATTAAACGTGATGATGAAGTGATCGTTATTACAGGGAAAGATAAAGGGAAGCGTGGAAAGGTTACAAAAATTCTTTCTGATAATCGCTTGTTAGTTGGCGGTTTAAACTTGGTAAAAAAACATCAAAAACCAAATCCCCAGCTCGGTGT
Organism: Cellvibrionaceae bacterium; assembly: GCA_050633885.1. Lineage (GTDB taxonomy): Bacteria > Pseudomonadota > Gammaproteobacteria > Pseudomonadales > Cellvibrionaceae > JAWSVE01. The sequence goes on along the minus strand of JBOEHK010000006.1, from coordinate 422,754 downwards.
TACTGGTGGGATTATTGAGAAAGAAGCGCCGCTTCAGCTTTCTAATGTTGCTATATTCAATCCAGCTACGAATAAAGCTGATCGTGTCGGCTTTAAGGTTGAAGGCGACAAAAAAGTAAGAATTTATAAGTCAAACGGCGAAGTTCTTTCTTAACGCTGAAAAATATTATTTTAACGCCAAAACATTGGCTAGCTCATTACTGGATTTAAAGAAATGGCAAGGTTAAAAGAACATTACCAAAAAGTATTAGCTCCTAAACTGCAGCAAGAGTTGGGTGTTAAAAATGTAATGGAAATCCCTAAAATCACTAAAATCACTTTGAATATGGGTGTTGGTGAGGCAGTGGGCGATAAAAAGGTTCTTGAACACGCAGTTAGTGATTTGGAAAAAATTGCTGGGCAGAAAGTTATGGTTACTAAGGCTCGCAAGTCAATTGCTGGTTTTAAAATTCGTGATGATTGGCCAATCGGGTGCAAAGTAACCCTTCGAAGTGAGCGAATGTATGAATTCTTAGATCGTTTGGTGTCTATTGCAATACCGAGAATACGTGATTTTCGTGGTATAAGCCCAAAGCAATTTGATGGACGTGGAAATTTTACAATGGGTGTAAATGAGCAAATTATTTTCCCAGAGATAGAATACGACAAGATTGATAAGCTACGCGGCTTAGATATTTGCATTACAACTTCAGCCCGTACAGATGATGAAGGGCGCGCTCTTCTTCGCGCATTTAATTTTCCGCTTAGAGCGTAACGATTACATATCCCAAAGGTATAGATATGGCTAAGAAATCTATGGTGGCTCGTGAGAATAAAAGAGCTAAAACTGTCGCAAAGTATGCTGAAAAGCGTGCACAGTTGAAGGCCGTTATAGCGAGTCCAGAATCAACTGATGAACAAGTTTGGGAAGCGACAAATAAATTGCAGCAATTACCTCGTAACGCGAGCCCTTCTCGTCAACGTATGCGCTGTCGTATAACCGGAAGACCTCACGGTGTTTATCGCAAGTTTGGTTTGTGCCGACATAAATTACGTGAAGCTGCGATGCGTGGTGATGTCCCTGGTTTAGTTAAGGCGAGCTGGTAGTAATCTACCTAGTAGGAGCAGAAGTATGAGTATGCAAGATCCAATAGCCGATATGCTAACTCGCATTAGAAATGCGCAGCAGGTTGGTAAGGCAACAGTTGAAATGCCTTCTTCAACTTTGAAGAGTGCAGTTGCGAAAGTATTAAAAGAAGAAGGTTATATCGAAGATTTTAGCGCGGATTCCGCGGTTAAACCGACCCTATCTATTTCTCTTAAGTATTATCAAGGCAATCCAGTAATTGCTGAAATAGCTAGGGATAGTCGTCCAGGATTGAGGAATTATGTAGGTAAAGATGAATTGCCGTCTGTTCGTGCTGGTTTAGGCGTGGCGATTGTATCTACAAGTAAAGGTGTTATGACTGACCGCGCTGCTCGCACTGCTGGTATCGGTGGTGAAGTTCTTTGTACTGTATTTTGATTTTGAACGGATAAAGTCCATGTCTCGAATAGCAAATAGTCCAATACCGGTACCAAAGGGTGTAGAGATCGCACTCAAGGGCCAAGAAGTATTGGCAAAAGGTAAAAATGGAAGCTTGGCCTTAGTTGTACACAATAGTGTATCGATAGAGCAAGATGGCGAAGAGCTTAAGTGTTCTGCTAAAGATGGCGCAAAGCAATCTAGAGCGTTAGCGGGGACAATGCGTTCTTTAATCAACAACATGGTTGTAGGTGTTTCTGATGGTTTTGAGAAGAAGCTTCAGCTAAATGGTGTTGGCTATCGCGCTAAAGCGGGTGGTAAAACATTAAATCTAACTTTAGGTTTCTCTCATCCAATTGATTATCAGTTACCTGAAGGCGTTACAGCTGAGACTCCATCGCAGACTGAGATTGTACTTAAAAGTGCTGACAAACAATTACTTGGTCAAGTTGCTGCGGAAGTTCGTGCTTTCAGGCCACCAGAACCCTACAAAGGTAAAGGTGTTCGCTATGCTGATGAACATGTACGACGCAAAGAAGCTAAGAAGAAGTAGGGTAACGAAATGATTGATAAAAAACAGTCTCGTCTACGTCGTGCAAGACGAACAAGAGCGAAGATTCGTGAACTAGGCGTTTCTCGTTTAACCGTAAACAGAACACCTCGGCATATCTACGCTCAAATAATTGCTGATTCTGGTGATACAGTTCTTGTTTCTGCTTCAACTGTTGAAAAAGATTTAAGATCAGGAAAAACTGGTAATGCTGAGGCAGCGAGCTCGGTTGGTAAGTTGATCGCTGAGCGTGCTAAAGCACAAGGTATTACAGAAGTCGCTTTTGATAGAAGTGGTTTTCGTTATCATGGTCGCGTCAAAGCTTTAGCTGACGCTGCTCGTGAAGCTGGATTGGAATTTTAAAGGCTAAGTAAAACTATGGCATTTAACAAGAAAGATGAAAACAACACAGAAGGGCTTCAAGAGAAGCTTGTTCAGGTTAACCGTGTGGCAAAGACTGTAAAGGGTGGTCGCATCTTTGGTTTTACTGCGCTTACCGTCGTAGGTGATGGTAACGGTAAAGTTGGATTTGGTCGCGGTAAAGCTCGGGAAGTCCCTCTTGCAATACAAAAGGCTATGGAATCTGCTCGTAGAAATATGATTCAAGTTGATTTGAACGGCGACACTATTCAGTATCCCATCAAGGGTCGTCATGGAGCATCTAAAATATTCATGAAGCCTGCTTCTGCCGGTACTGGTGTTATTGCTGGTGGAGCAATGCGATCAGTGTTAGAGATAGCTGGAGTTCAAAACGTATTGGCTAAGTGTTATGGATCTACGAATCCTGTAAACGTTGTAAGAGCAACATTCAACGCATTAAAAGATATGGCATCGCCAGAATCTGTCGCTGTAAAAAGAGGCAAATCTGTCGAAGAAATTCTTAACTAGATCAATATTAAATTAAGAAAGAAGCGTTATGGCTAAGAAATCAATATCAGTGACCCAAGTTAAGAGTACTGCCGGACGGTTGAAAAATCACAAAGCATGTATTGCAGGTTTGGGCCTACGTCGAATAGGTCACACAGTTGAAGTAGAAGATACACCTTCAGTTCGTGGCATGATTAATACAATTAATTATCTAGTTAAGGTCGAGGGTGAGTAAATGAAACTCAATACTTTAAGTCCAGCTCCTGGCCATAAAAAAGATGCGAAACGTGTTGGTCGTGGTATTGGAAGTGGCCTTGGTAAGACAGGTGGTCGTGGTCATAAAGGCTTAAAATCTCGGTCGGGTGGTAAAGTAAAACCTGGGTTTGAGGGTGGTCAAATGCCTTTGCGTAAACGTCTACCTAAGTTTGGATTCAGCTCCCGTGTAGGTCGTTTCGTAGAAGAAGTCAGATTGTCTGAATTAAATGCTTGCTCAGAGAATGTGATTGATCTTGCAGCACTTAAAAGCGCAGACATTATTAAAGAAAATACTTTGCGTGCAAAAGTATTTTTGTCTGGAGAGTTAAAAAAAGGCGTGACCCTCAAAGGCATTGCTGTTACTAAAGGCGCTAAAGCAGCTATCGAAGCAGCTGGCGGTAAAATTGAGGACTAATTGCTGAGGCAATTTTTCAGAGGCGATTATGGCAAAAGCTGGAAATATAGCTGGTGCAAAATCAAAAGGTTTAGGCGAGCTATGGGCTCGCCTTCGTTTTGTTTTACTCGCAATATTTGTATATAGAGTTGGGACGCACATTCCTGTTCCAGGAATGGATCCCGATCAACTTGCAGCTATGTTCAATCAGCAGCAGGGTACAATCCTTGGTATGTTTAACATGTTCTCTGGTGGGGCATTTGAACGTATGAGTATTCTTGCCCTTGGTATTATGCCTTACATATCTGCTTCTATTATTATGCAGATAATGACAGCAGTTACTCCTTCCTTGGAGCAATTAAAGAAGGAAGGTGACGCGGGTCGAAGAAAAATTAACCAGTACACGCGTTATTTCACCGTCTTATTAGCAACAGTTCAGGGGTTCGCTATGTCTATGGCTTTTCAAAGTCAGGCATATAGCCCCGGAGTACCGTTTGTTTTTGTTGCAACCGTTTCTCTTGTCACTGGTGCAGTATTTATGATGTGGCTAGGTGAGCAAGTGACTGAAAGGGGTATCGGTAACGGTATATCTTTGATGATATTTGCTGGAATTGTTGCTGGGCTACCAGCTGCTGTTGGTCAAATATTTGAAAGTGCTCGTTTGGGTGATATCAATATTCTTTGGGTGCTTGGAATAGCCGCGTTAGCTATTTTGATTGTTTGGCTTGTTGTGTGGGTAGAGCGGGGACAAAGAAGAATAACGGTCAATTACGCTAAAAGGCAGCAGGGCCGGCAGGTGTTTGGTGCTCAAACAAGCCATTTACCTTTAAAGGTGAATATGGCTGGTGTAATTCCTGCAATTTTTGCGAGTAGTATATTATTGTTCCCAGCTACAATCACCCAGTGGTTTGGTCAGGGGGGCGAGGGTAAAGTTAGTAATTTACTGCAAGATATCTCTTTAGCTATAGGTCCTGGGCAGCCACTTTACTTGTTACTTTTTACTGGATTCATTATTTTCTTCTGCTTTTTTTATACTGCTTTGATGTTTAATCCTAATGAAGTGGCAGATAATTTAAAAAAATCTGGAGCATATGTTCCGGGTATTAGACCAGGAGAACAAACTTCTCGTTATATTGATAACGTTTTAACTCGCCTGACTGTTATTGGTTCTTTATACATTGCGGGTGTTTGTCTGCTTCCTCAGTTTTTGGTGACATACTTGAATATTCCATTTTACTTAGGTGGGACATCTTTGTTAATTGTGGTTGTGGTGGTGATGGATACATTTTCACAAGTTCAATCGCATCTGATGTCATCGCAGTATGAATCCATGATGAAAAAATCAAATTTAAAAGGCTATGGCAGCGGAGTGACCCGCTAGATATGTTAATTAGCATTGTTTGCTAGTTTTGTAGAATTATTATTGGTGGTAAAAGATGAAAGTTAGAGCTTCTGTAAAAAAAATGTGTCGTAACTGTAAAATGGTTCGCAGAAAAGGTGTTTTACGTGTTATCTGCAATACAGAGCCAAGACATAAGCAGCGTCAAGGTTAATTGTAAGCTGCTCTTTTCTAATCCTTTGTTGATTTTTAGTTCGAATGTAGCTATCCTTGCGCGCCTTTTTCGGACGCAGTTCAGCATTCGTTGTTGTTTTCAAATTTGTTTAATAGTAATCGGTCATTAGAAGATCGAGATGGAGATATTTGAATGGCCCGTATCGCCGGTGTCAACGTACCCGATAACAAACATGCAGTAATCGCTCTTACCTATGTATTTGGTGTCGGTAAAACTACTGCGCAGAAGGTTTGCCAAGCGGCTGGAGTCAATGAGGCGCACAAAATTTCTGATCTTTCAGAGGCTGATGTCGAAGCTATTCGTACGGAAGTAGCCAAAATCACTGTTGAAGGTGATCTTCGTCGTGAAGTGTCAATGAATATTAAGCGCCTGATGGATTTGGGGTGTTATCGTGGTATTCGCCATCGTCGTGGGTTACCTCTTAGAGGTCAGCGGACTAAGACAAATGCACGAACACGAAAAGGCCCTCGCAAGCCAATTAAGAAGTAAAAATAAATTCTTATTTTCAAATTAAGGTTCTCCTTTTTTGAACTTTTAGCACAGTCCTTATTGTAGGAAAGAAAAAATGGCAAAGCCTAGCAAGCAATCTACTCGTAAAAAAGTTAAAAAGACCGTTGTAGACGGTATAGCGCATATACATGCGTCTTTTAATAATACGATCGTTACAATCACAGACCGACAAGGCAATGCGCTGAGTTGGGCAACCGCTGGCGGCTCTGGTTTTCGTGGCTCTCGTAAAAGTACACCTTTCGCTGCTCAAGTAGCTGCAGAAAGAGCGGGTGAGGCTGCTAAAGATTATGGATTGAAAAACTTAGATGTAGAAGTCAAAGGACCTGGTCCAGGCCGTGAATCTGCGGTAAGAGCATTGAATAATATTGGCTACAAAGTTACAAACATTGTTGATGTAACCCCAATTCCACACAACGGCTGTCGTCCGCCGAAGAAACGTCGAGTATAAGAGAGGATATCGTAGAATGGCACGATATAGAGGTCCAAGGTGTAAGTTGTCACGACGTGAAGGAACAGATCTGTTTCTTACAAGCGGCGTTCGTCCAATTGATTCAAAATGCAAGGTTGAAACTGCTCCTGGGCAGCATGGTCAAAGAAGAGGCCGTCTTTCCGATTACGGTGTTCAATTGCGTGAAAAGCAAAAAGTGCGTCGTCTGTATGGTGTTTTAGAAAAGCAATTTAGAAGTTATTATAAAGAAGCGGCAAGACTTAAAGGTGCTACAGGTGAAAACCTATTAAAGCTTTTGGAGTCACGACTCGATAACGTTGCTTATCGTATGGGCTTTGGTTCAACTAGAGCTGAGGCAAGGCAACTTGTTTCTCATAAAGCACTTTTAGTAAATGGTCAGACAGTTAACGTTCCATCCTATCAGGTGCAAATGGGCGATGTTCTCTCCTTAAGAGAGAAAGCTAAAAAGCAATTAAGAATTCAAAACTCTTTGTCTGTTGCGGGAAATCGCGGTGAGGTTGAGTGGGTAGACGTTAATACAAGTGCCATGGAGGGGACTTATAAACGCGTTCCTGATCGTGCTGATTTACCTGCTGAAATCAACGAAAACCTCATTGTTGAGCTTTACTCCAAATAACAGTTAATCCCTTACTGAGATTAATCACAAATAGGTGTGGCCATGCAAAGCGCTGTAAACGAATTTTTAACTCCTCGTCATATTGATGTTACCGAAACAAGCACTACACGTGCGAAAGTAGTTCTAGAGCCTTTAGAGCGTGGCTTTGGCCATACTCTAGGAAACGCCCTAAGACGTATCTTATTATCTTCTATGCCTGGTTGTGCAATTTCTGAAGTTGAAATTGACGGTGTACTTCATGAGTATGGAGACATTGAAGGTGTACAAGAAGATGTCATTGAAATTCTTCTTAACCTTAAAGGTGTTGCTGTAGTCATGCACGGTAAAGACCAAGTGACTCTTCAGTTATCAAAGAAGGGAGCTGGCGTTGTTACTGCTGCTGATATTCAAGTAGATCACGAAGTTGAGATCAAGAATCCAGAACATGTTATCGCAAACATTACAGGTAATGTTGAGCTAAATATGTCTCTAACCGTGACTCGTGGTAGAGGATACCAACCCGCTGATGCACGTCGCTCTGATGATGATGAGTCACGCGCTATTGGTCGATTACTCTTAGATGCTTCTTACAGTCCTGTTAGACGTTTAGCATATAGCGTTGAGAGTGCTCGTGTAGAACAAAGAACAGATCTTGATAAATTAGTTTTAGATTTGGAAACTAATGGAACAATAGACCCTGAGGAAGCTATTCGACGAGCAGCAACAATTTTACAGCAACAATTAGCTGTATTTGTTGACCTAGAAGGTGAAAAAGAAGCAGAACCTGAGCAAAAAGAAGAAGCGATCGATCCTGTGCTCCTGCGACCTGTTGATGATCTTGAGCTTACAGTTCGTTCTGCAAACTGCCTCAAAGCAGAGAACATATATTACATTGGCGATTTGATACAGCGTACAGAAGTTGAACTGTTGAAAACGCCTAATTTAGGTAAAAAATCATTAACAGAAATTAAAGATATCCTAGCTTCTAGAGGTCTATCTTTGGGAATGCGTTTAGAAAACTGGCCACCAGCTAGCTTGAAAAACGATGATAAATTAGCTCCATAATTGAATTGTTTATCCTACCGCGAAGGTAAGATTAGAGAAAGGTAAAGAATCATGCGTCATCGTCAAAGTGGACGTCAGCTAAATAGAAATAGCTCACATCGTAAAGCCATGTTCCGTAACATGACTACTTCGCTGTTAGAGCATGAGCTGATTAAAACAACATTACCAAAAGCGAAAGAGCTACGTATGTATGCGGAGCCTCTTATTACATTGGCTAAAAAAGACAGTGTTGCGAATAGGCGCCTAGCTTTTTCTCGTTTACGAAGTAAAGCAGCAGTGGGCAAGCTATTTTCAGATTTAGGTCCTCGTTATGAGAACCGTCCAGGTGGCTATCTTCGAATTTTAAAGTGTGGTCTGCGTACTGGCGATAAAGCACCTATGGCTTATGTTGAGCTTGTTGATAGAAATCAAAAAATTGAAGAGCCAGAAGAAGTAGCCTCAGCTGAATAGCTTTAGCGTTATATTGTAATACAAACAAAAACACCGGCTCTTGCCGGTGTTTTTGTTTGTATAGATACTATGTTTTTAGAAAAAATTTATAGCGAGTGTATTTGTTATCGCTAAACGTAGGTCACTTTGCCCCTGTAAACAATTTTTTTCTTTTTAGATTGAGCGGAGTCATCATCTAATCGATTGTCGCTCGTTTCTACTTGTTCAGTTACATTGGTATCGGGTGATACCTCTTGGCCTCTATATCGGCGTTTATCAAATGTCTCTTTGTTGATGTTTATACCAAGTGAGCTTAGTGTAAGTATTGCCTGCTCTGGTAATTCTTTGGTCAGCTCTAAAAATTTATTTCTAACGTTTTCGTTCTTACTAAGTGATGCGCATTTAAGCATTAATGTAATTTCTTTAGGGTTTTTTCTATAAGCGAATCTTTGTTTTTCATGAATTTCAATTGCCATAGAAAGCTGAGAGAGTTTGTTTTTTGCTGACTCGGGGAACTGTACTTTCATGCTCGACATCCTGATCGGTTTTGAATTTCGATTGATTACACTTAATTCAGTATAAAGTTGTTTATGAATACGTACAGCTTACAACTGTAGGTATTACATAATTTCACAAATTAGTAAAGTTGGAATTTTTTATTTCGCATATGCAGGTAGCTCCATCACTTTTTTGTCTTGTTTTAGTGCATAGAATATTATTTATTTTTTTGAAGCACCTTTTTGGGTCGTTTCTTTCGGGGGATTCATGAAACATCAAAATGTTTTAACGTCTTTTTTATTCTTTTTATCTCTTTCTAGCTTTGCTGATGAAGAGCTGAAATGTATCAATATTGAAGATGATGCCCAGAGGTTGACATGTTTTGATCTAAAATCTTCATCGCAAAAATCAGTAGATACTTATGAAAGTACACCTGAACCTTCGATTGTTCCAGCAGAAAATACAGCATTGGCTGAACGTCAAAAAGAAGAGAAGAAGTTATTTGATTCAAGTTATGGGATTCTTCCTTACCGGCGATCTTACTTATTGCCATTGACCTATGTTCAAGAGATAAATCAAGAACCTTATCAGGGGTTAATTGCTGATGACTCAGATGAATCATTGAGTAATTATGAGATGAAGTTTCAGATCAGTTTTAAGGTGCCAATAGGTCGACGTTTTTTATTGGGTGATGACCAACTTTATTTTGGTTATACCCAAATGTCATTATGGCAAGCCTATAATTCAGAGCTGTCGTCTCCATTTAGAGAAAATAATTATCAGCCCGAATTGTTATGGCATATTAATCTGAGCGAGCCATTGTTTCATGGCCGTCTGAGTCATGTTGTCTTAGGTTTGAATCATCAAAGTAATGGCCAATCAGGAGAACTCTCTCGGAGTTGGAATAGAATGACGTTTGATACGACGTGGGCTGATCGAGATTGGGTTGTCGGTTTAAGGTTGTGGTATCGCTTTAAAGAATCAGAAGCAGATGATGATAATCAAGACATAGAAAAGTATTTAGGTTATGGCAATTTGGAAGTCGGTTATCGCTGGAAAGATTACCGTTTCACAGCGACTTTTTTAAATAACTTTAGAAAGGATAATAACCACACATCTGTTTCATTCAGTGCTAGCCGTAGAATTAGCCGAAAATTGAGAGGGTTCGTTCAATACTATGATGGATATGGTGAGACATTAATAGATTATAATCACAGGACTAGACGGTTTGGGGTCGGTGTTGTTTTGAGTGATTGGTTTTAATTGATTGCTTTAGCTGATTTGCTTTTAAATTTTATAGATTGCCTAACAGACATCTCGCGCATTACTATACGTCTCGTTATACAACTACATATTTGTTTGTCGGAGGAAGAGAATGATCACAGCGGAAGAAGCGTTGACTCGATTAAAAGAAGGTAACAAGCGGTTTGTTAGTGGTATAGAAAAAGGAAGTACCGCCGATATAGGATCCCGAAAAATAGAACTTCTTGCTAAGCAAGAACCTTTTGCCGTTGTGTTAGGTTGTTCTGATTCGCGAGTTCCTGCCGAGTTGGTTTTTGATCAAGGTCTTGGTGATTTATTTGTGATTCGTGTTGCCGGAAATATTGTTGCTCCGTCAGGTGTCGGGAGTGTGGAATTTGCGGTAGAGCAATTTGGTACTCCGTTAGTTATTGTTTTAGGTCACTCAAATTGTGGCGCTGTGATCGCCACTGTTGACCAGTTAATCCAGCCATCGGAAACACGCTCAGTAAATCTTCGCTCTATTGTTGATAGAATAAAACCTTCTGTAGAAACTATTCTGGATGCTACCGATGAACGAGATACCGATATATTAGTTAATAAAGCGGTTCGAGCAAATATTAGAAGTTCTGTACATAATCTATGCCATGGTTCTCGAATTATTGAAGAGCATGTCGACGCTAATAAGCTGAAAGTCGTCGGTGCCGAATATTCTTTAGAGACTGGGATTGTAGACTTTTTTGATTGTTAATTTTTCTTGTATTGATTATCGATAGGGCGATAGCTCATTTATGTCTTGGCGCTTTTTGAAACGCGGATACACCCATTGAAACTGTTCAGGTGCAATGGCGATTATTTCTTCAAGCGATTTATTTAATGCAGTTGCAGCCATTAATGGATCTGCAGAATCCTGATTGAATACTTCGCGAAAATAAACTTTAAAACCACCCTTTGTTCTTGCTACGATAGCGGTTAAAACGGTAGCATTATTTTTTTTCGCAAGAGAAGAAATCAATGTTCCCGTCAGTGCTAGCCGGCCATAGAAAGGAGCAAAAATACCCATTTCTTCCGTAGGATTATGGTCCGGTAAGAGCCCTGCAATTTTTCCTTGCTTTAGATGTTTATAAAGTGTCCTCACTCCCGATGGGTCCGCCGCTGCCATGGTAACACCATGAGAAGCTCTACGTTTTTGAATGAACTCGCTGATAAGTAATGTTTTTTTCTGATCGTGCTGATACAAACAAGCGAATTCATAGTTCAGTGAAATTAAAGGCCCCATTAATTCCCAATTACCCAAATGCGGGACCGCGAGAATAACACCGTTACCTTTTTCTACAGCCGATGAAAGTAGCTGGGGATTTTCTACCTCAACTAACGCCAGTAATTTTTTTCTGGACCATAACCAAACTGCGCCTGCTTCCATGAACCACATGCCTCCATGCTTCAGGCATTGTTTTACGCGTTCTTCTTTTTGCTCTTCTGATAATTCAGGAAAACAGATTTGCATATTGATGCGAGCAAAATGAACACGCTTCTTTGCTAGCTTGTAATAACCGTATCCCAAGCCTCGCCCGATGCTTCTTGCGAGGGATAGAGGTAGCCAAGATGATACCTGTAAAAAACCTCGGAATAATCCATAGGTAATTCTTTGGCCAATGCTTATCGCGCGTGTGTTAGTTGATTCAGTTTCCATATTCTGGAGCCGTATACGATCGTTTTCTCTTTGTTATTTTTTTGTTGTTTTTTTTGTGGTTTTCTTCGTTGCGGTAGATTTCGTTTTTTTGGCTGTTCTGTCTGCATGTAAAGCTAATAACGGTTTAAGAAACTTTCCAGTATGAGAATGTTTTAGCTTTGCTAAGTCCTCAGGTGTTCCCGTTCCTATGATTTGTCCGCCGCCGCTCCCTCCTTCGGGTCCGAGATCGACAACCCAATCTGCGGTTTTAATGACGTCGAGATTATGCTCAATTACGACTACAGTGTTCCCATTGTCACGCAGACGGTGCAAGACATTTAATAATTGCTGAATGTCGTAGAAATGCAAACCCGTGGTGGGCTCATCTAAAATATATAACGTGCGTCCCGTATCTCGTTTCGATAATTCACGAGAAAGTTTTACTCGTTGTGCTTCACCACCAGATAACGTGGTTGCCGCTTGGCCGAGCCTAATATAGCTTAGCCCTACATCCATCAGAGTTTGTAATTTTTTTGAGACGGCAGGAATAGCATCAAAAAACTCACGAGCATTTTCAACCGTCATATCTAATGCTTCGTGAATGTTCTTCCCTTTGTATTTTATGTCTAAGGTTTCGCGATTATAGCGTTTGCCTTTACAGACATCACAAGGGACATACACATCGGGTAGAAAATGCATTTCAACTTTGACAACGCCATCACCTTGGCAAGCTTCACAGCGCCCACCTTTCACATTAAAACTAAATCGCCCTGGTTTGTAACCGCGCGACCGTGCTTCTTGTGTTCCAGAGAATAATTCGCGAATAGGAGTAAATATTCCAGTATAAGTCGCTGGATTGGAGCGAGGCGTTCGACCAATCGGGCTTTGATCAATATCGACACATTTGTCGAAATGATCCATGCCTTGAATACTTTTATGAGGAGCTGCTTTTAATGTGGTTGCTTTATTTAACACTGTTGCGGCAACGGGGTATAAGGTGTTGTTAATTAAGGTTGATTTTCCTGAACCGCTTACGCCTGTGACACAAGTCATTAATCCGACAGGAATCCACAGATTCACATCTTGTAAATTATTTCCTGTCGCGCCTTCGATCATTAATTGTTTCTTGTGATCAAAAGGCGTTCGCGATGTTGGAACGGCGATTTCTTTTTTGCCTGAAAGATATTGCCCGGTTATGGATTTAGGTTCTTTCATAATCTTTTTAACGTCACCTTGCGCGATGACTTCACCACCGTGGACGCCAGCTCCGGGACCAATATCTATGACGTGATCAGCCGTGCGGATGGCATCTTCATCATGTTCAACAACAATGACTGTGTTGCCAAGATCGCGAAGATGGGTGAGTGTTTTTAGTAAGCGGTCGTTATCTCGTTGATGAAGACCGATCGAGGGTTCATCTAGAATATACATGACACCGACAAGGCCAGCTCCAATTTGTGAGGCAAGACGTATACGCTGTGCTTCTCCGCCCGATAAAGTTTCTGCGCTACGGTTTAAGGTTAAATAATTTAAACCGACATCAACTAAAAATTGTAATCGCTCGCGTAATTCTTTTAATATTTTTTCAGCAATCTCAGCGCGCGCGCCTTTGAATTTTATATGTGTAAAATAATCAAATGCATCACCCACTGGTTTAGCCGTAATTTGTGGTAGTGTTTGATCGTCAATAAAGACATTCCTAGCCGCTTCTTTTAAACGGCCGCCGCCACATTCTGGACATCCTTGTGATGATAAAAATTTTGCGAGTTCTTCTCGGACAGTTTGAGAGTCTGTATCGCGGTAGCGTCGCTCCATGTTGGGAATAACGCCTTCAAATTTATGAGTTCTTTGATAAGTATCACCTCTATCATTGACGTAACTGAAATCAATTTCGGTTGTGCCTGATCCAAATAAAATCACTTTTTGATCTTTCTTTTTTAATTTTTCCCAAGGCGTGTCAATATCAAAGCCGTAATGATCTGCGAGTGATGACAGCATGTGGAAATAATAAATGTTACGGCGATCCCATCCTCGGATAGCGCCTTCGCTCACCGATGCTTCTGGGTTTTGGATGATGCGATCTTGATCAAAAAATTGTTTAACCCCTAGGCCGTCACATCCGGGACAAGCGCCGGCGGGATTATTAAAAGAAAATAATCTTGGTTCTAATTCGCTAAGACTGTAATCACATTGGGGGCAAGCGTGTTTGGCTGAAAATAATCGGTCGTTTTGATCCCCGTCCATAAAACTCATGCAAACAATCCCATCGGTAAGCTGCAGTGCAGTTTCAATGGATTCGGCTAGACGAATTTTTAAATCATCGCGAACTTTAAATCGGTCGACGACGACTTCGATGGTGTGTTTCTTTTTCTTATCAAGTTTGGGCAGGTCATCGAGATCAACGACAATGTTGTCGATGCGCGCACGAATAAACCCGTCTCGCCGTAATTGTTCAAAGGTATGAAGATGTTCGCCTTTGCGATCTCGAACAATCGGTGCAAGCAGCATGACTTTGCTGCCTTCGGGTAGAGCGATGATTTGATCAACCATTTCGCTAACAGTTTGCGCTGTTAACGGTTCGCCATGAACGGGACAACGAGGTTCGCCCACACGAGCAAACAATAAGCGAAGGTAATCGTAAATTTCAGTGATTGTTCCGACAGTCGAGCGAGGATTATGTGACGTGGATTTTTGCTCAATAGAAATGGCTGGACTCAAACCTTCGACATGATCGACATCAGGTTTTTCCATCATGGATAAAAACTGGCGAGCATAAGTCGATAATGATTCGACATAGCGGCGCTGTCCCTCGGCATATAATGTATCGAAGGCGAGAGATGATTTCCCAGAGCCAGATAACCCCGTGATCACGACAAGCTTGTCGCGAGGAATATTGATATCAATATTCTTTAAGTTATGTGTCCGAGCGCCTCTAACTACGATTGTATCCACGTTTTTACCTTAATTCATTGGCTTGGGTTTGTTCTGAATGTTGACTATTTTTGAATCAGTAGGCACGTGCTGAGAAATCAGGATGCGCCAAACCGATCATTATACGACGGTTTGGCTATTAAGATCATTTTCTCTCAAAAAAGGTGGAGTTGATAAAACTCAGCGATTATCCTAAACAGCTGGCAATAATCAAAGCTCATATCAACACGACACCTACAATAATAAACACAGCACCTACAATGTTAATTTTCATGTAATCGAATGGGGTTGTATTTTTTAAATGAAGGAACTCAGAATGACGATAGAATTTAAAAATAAAGTGGCCATTGTTACTGGAGCAGGAGGTGGGCTGGGTCGGTGTCATGCACTTGATTTAGCGAAGCGTGGAGCAAAAGTGGTTGTGAACGATCTTGGCGGAGCAATGGATGGCTCTGGTGGTAGCAGTACAGCCGCGGAAGATGTCGTCGCCGAGATTAAAGCAGCTGGAGGAGAGGCGATAGCAAACGGCTCTTCAGTTAGCGATCGTCAGGGGGTTGAAAATTTAGTTAAGCAAACTATGGATGAATACGGTCGTATTGATGTGCTAATTAATAATGCGGGTATTCTTCATGATAAAAGTTTTGCAAAAATGAGCTTAGACGATTTCCAGTTAGTGGTTGATGTTCACCTCATGGGGTCTGTCTACTGTACCAAAGCTGTGTGGCCAGTTATGGTTGAGCAAGGTTATGGCCGAATTGTGATGACAACTTCTCCATCAGGACTCTATGGAAATTTTGGGCAAAGTAATTACGGAGCGGCTAAGCTAGGTTTAGTGGGGTTTATGAATACGCTCAAGCTAGAAGGCTTGAAATATAATATTCGAGTAAATGCCGTTTCGCCTGTGGCTGCTACAAGAATGACCGAGCATTTAATTCCTGAAGAAGTACTCGCCAAACTCGGACCTGAATTAATTACACCGGCGGCTATTTATTTGTCGAGTGAAGATGCGCCGACTGGCGCTATTATTCAGGCACAAGGCGGAACTTATAGCGTGGCTCATGTTTTTGAAACACCAGCTGTTAATATTGGAGCAGAAGCCAGTGCTGATGACATAGCCGCTAGGTGGGATGAGATAAGCGACCTATCAAAAGCTGTTCCACGTTCTAAATAATTTCCATGCAACAATTTTAAATGAATGTTTCATTAAACATAAAATTCAAAAATGTTAGTTAAAAAAAGAGGGCAGAATTTTGACCCATATTGAACACGTTCCCCAAGGTTTTCCTGGAGCAAGAACTCCAGATCGCCAACGAGGAGTAGAGGTTAATGGAATTCGTTTAGCGGTTTACGAGTGGGGCGATGCCGAAGCCCCACCCATCTTATTAGCGCATGGTGGTTTTGATTTTGCGCGAACATTTGATGTATTTGCCCCTTTGTTGGCGGATGGTGGATACCGAGTAGTGAGCTGGGATCATCGAGGTCATGGTAATTCCGAACATGCTGAGCTCTATAGTTGGGAGGCCGACGAGAGAGATCTTTTAGCCGTCGCTAATTCAATAAGCTCTGGGTCTTTTCCTGTGGTTGGTCATTCAAAAGGCGGGTCGTTACTTGTTCATATTATTCAATCGTTACCTCATCGCTTCAGCCGTTTTGCCTCCATTGATGGATTGCCTTTTAGAAGCTCTCCTCCCGATGTTGCCAACAGAGAGCGAACAGTAAAACTTCGAGAAAAAGTGTTTAAGTATTTGGACGAGCGTCGTCGCTCTCATGATATGTCTCGGCGACCAGGAACAATTGAAGAGTTAGCAACTCGTCGAGCAGTGATGAATCCTCGGTTGAGCAAAGAATGGCTCGAATACATTGTTCAATTGGGCGCACAACAACATGATGATGGTTGGCGTTGGAAAATTGACCCATCATTACGTTTTGGAGGGTTTGGCCCTTGGCGATCTCGCTGGGTGACAGATCGTTTACCCGGTTTCCCTATTCCTTTGTTGGGATTGTTTGGAACAGAAACCGAACCAATGGGATGGGGAGTCGATCCGGAAGCATTGCGCAAATATGTGCCGTCTACAGCTCGTATCGAAGTGATGAAAGACGTTGGCCATTTTTTGCATATCGAACAACCAGAAAAAACAGCAAAGTTAGTGTTGGAGTTTTTAGACGATGAGTAAAACAAAATTACTAACTCATGGCAGCATTCAGCTTGCAATGCATACATTGCGAGAAGGTTCTGGATTGTCATTACTGCTATTACATGGTTTGGGAGAAAGCTCTCCTAAAGCTGTTCCGCCCGAATATGAGGATTGGTCAGGTGCTATCTATGCCTTGGACTTTACTGGACATGGTCAGTCGACAGTTCCTCGGGGGGGTGGTTATACCTGTGAGTTGTTATTGGCTGATGTTGATATCGCATTGGCTGAAATTGGCAGCGCTGTTGTTGTTGGACGAGGAATTGGTGGTTATGTCGCTGTTCTTGCCGCTGGTGGGCGACCTGAATTAGTGAGAGGTTCAATTATTCGAGATGGGACGGGATTGGCGGGTGGTGGTTCTGGTGCGAACTCCCCCTACATCGGATTTCCAAATCCTTATCAAGTCATCACGCCGCCGGATCCTTTTGCAATTGTTGAACTATCTATCGATGTGCGCCCTCCAGACTATGTGACAGAGTTTGTTCGTCTAGCCAGTGAGTTTTCTGAATTGGAGAGGCCTATTTCTGTGTGCGCTTGCGAGCGAGCTCCTTGGTTGGACGCTGTAATCGCTGAAATGGGAGTGGAGGTGACATCGCTCAGTGAAGCGCTAGAGTTTTATTCTTGCGAATGATTTTAGTTTCGTCATATCTAGTCCTGTAATCTCAGTCTTGTAAATTTAGTCCCGTCATTGTTGTGTCGAATTTTTTTAGTATTTGTAACAAATACAGGGCTAATTCGTTAACAAAAGTCGAGCTAATTTTTCTGATTTGATTTTAATGTGATTAGGCAGCGTTGGATGGCTCTCTTGGCTGATCATTCCAGTGAACAGTGTTCCAATGGGTTCGGCACCTAACAGCTTTGCCGTTTTTTTTAAGTCTTTAGTTGTGCTAAATAGCCATCTTCCCATCATGTCTGGAGCCGCACTGCTGGATACAAGTAGTGCTTTTTTCTTTGTCGATTGATCTTTTCTCATTACTGGCGCTGCTTTTCCCCAGGGCCAATAGGCGTAAATAATCAACCGCTCCATGAACCGCTTAAATAACGCAGTAACTGACCCAAAGTTTGTTGGGGAGGCCAGTACTATTCCGTCAGCATGCTCAATTTTTTCAACAATAACTCGCATGTCATCTTCTAGTACGCACTCGCCGGGTTTTTCACCGGGTAGTTGAGTGCAATGCCGACAGTTCAAACAAAATTCTATGGGGGTGTCACGCAATACGATGGTTTCTGTATTGGCTCCAAGCTTGGTGAGAGTGTTGGCAATAATAGAAATTGATTGATCAGTAATGCCGTCGTCTCGGTAAGATCCGTTAATCAGCACGATTGTTTTCATCTTGTTTTGCCTCTTTTAGTTCTTCCGTGTTTCAGCTTTTTGATAATACCTAACAGCTTAGGGGTATTGTTCTTGAAGAGCCGAAAGGTGTTTTTGATCTGAATCATGAAATGAAGAGACGCGTGCCATTTTAAAGTCAATAAAAAAGCATAAGAATATCAGCTGGTTATGTTTTTTTTGTGATAGTGATGGGGTAAGTCTTGGTGAAAAAAGGTTTTTGCTGGGGTTGGGTTGGGGGTGTCCCAATTTTACGAAGAGTTACTTAAAAAATATATTGTGAATGGAGCATTAATATTTTCAAAATACACTAGAAATCCTGTACACTAGCGCGCAATTTTGGCCCTGGACAATCGAGTACAGAAATGACTGACTTATCACTTTATAGAAATATTGGTATTTTCGCCCACGTTGACGCTGGAAAAACCACGACAACAGAGCGTATTTTGAAGTTAACCGGCAAGATTCATAAGACTGGTGAAGTACATGATGGTGAATCAACAACAGACTTCATGGAACAAGAAGCTGAGCGCGGTATTACTATCCAATCAGCAGCGGTAAGTTGCTTTTGGAAAGATCATCGTTTTAACGTTATTGATACTCCTGGGCACGTTGACTTCACTGTTGAAGTTTATCGTTCTTTGAAAGTATTGGATGGTGGTATCGGCGTTTTCTGTGGTTCTGGTGGTGTTGAACCGCAATCAGAAACTAACTGGCGTTATGCGAACGAGTCGGAAGTTGCTCGTGTTATTTTCGTCAACAAACTTGATCGAATGGGTGCTGACTTCTATCGCGTTGTTGATCAGGTTGAAAAAGTATTGGCGGCAAACCCGTTGGTAATGACTCTGCCGATTGGTATCGAAGATGATTTTGTTGGTGTTGTTGATGTGCTCACTAAAAAAGCTTATGTGTGGGACGATACAGGTCTTCCTGAAAATTATGAAGTCACAGATGTGCCTGCTGACATGGTCGAGAAAGTTGATAAATACCATGAGATGCTCGTTGAGACAGCTGTTGAGCAAGACGATGACTTGATGATGGCTTATATGGAAGGCGAGGAGCCTTCTATTGAAGATCTTAAGCGTTGTATCCGTAAAGGAACTCGCGATATGTCTTTCTTCCCTACTTATTGTGGTTCAGCATTCAAAAACAAAGGCGTGCAATTAATATTGGATGCCGTTGTTGATTACTTACCGAATCCTACAGAAGTTGATCCACAACCTTTGACAGACGAAGAAGGTAATGAGACTGGCGAAGTCGCGACTGTGTCAGTTGATGAGCCACTTCGCGCGCTCGCATTCAAAATTATGGATGACCGTTTTGGTGCTTTGACTTTTGTTCGTATTTACTCGGGTAAATTAAACAAAGGTGACACCATACTGAACTCAGCTACAGGTAAAACTGAGCGTGTTGGCCGTATGGTTGAAATGCAAGCCGACGAGCGTAACGAATTAGATAGTGCTCAAGCTGGCGATATTATTGCTATCGTAGGCATGAAAAACGTTCAAACGGGTCACACGCTTTGCGATGTTAAACACCCTTGTACGCTTGAAGCGATGATCTTTCCAGAGCCGGTAATCTCAATTGCTGTTTCTCCTAAAGATAAAAACGGTTCTGAGAAAATGGGTATTGCGATCGGTAAAATGGTTGCTGAAGATCCATCTTTCCGAGTTGAGACAGATGAAGATTCTGGTGAAACAATCCTGAAAGGTATGGGTGAGCTTCATTTGGATATTAAAGTCGATATTCTAAAGCGAACCTATGGTGTTGATCTTGAAGTAGGTCAGCCTCAAGTGGCTTACAGAGAAACAATTACTCAAGCGATAGAAGATAGTTACACGCATAAGAAGCAATCAGGTGGTTCTGGTCAATACGGTAAAATTGATTACCGTATCAAACCCGGTGAGCCAGGAACTGGATTTACTTTTAGTTCGTCTGTTGTTGGTGGAAACGTTCCTAAAGAATTCTTCCCAGCGATTGAGAAAGGTTTCAAAGTCATGATGGAAGAAGGTCCCCTGGCTGGATTCCCTGTATTGGATGTTGAAATTGAACTCTATGATGGTGGCTTCCATGCGGTGGATTCATCAGCAGTAGCTTTTGAAATTGCTGCAAAAGGCGCTTTCCGCCAATCAATGCCAAAAGCGGGTCCCCAATTAATTGAACCGATCATGAAAGTGGATGTGTTTACTCCTGACGATCATGTCGGTGATGTGATTGGTGATTTGAACCGTCGTCGAGGTATGATCAAAGATCAAGAGCCAGGTGCAACGGGTGTTCGAATCAAGGCTGATGTGCCTCTTTCTGAAATGTTTGGCTATATCGGAAGTTTGAGAACAATGACTTCAGGTCGTGGTCAGTTTTCAATGGAGTTCGCGCATTATTTACCTTGTCCTAACTCTGTAGCGGATACTGTGATTGCGGCAGAAAAAGAAAAGAAAGAAGCGGCTAAAAAATAAATTGTTTTAACGTTTTTTATGCCATAAAAACCTCGATAGCATTTGCTGTCGAGGTTTTTTTATTTAGAGTGTTGTAAATCGTTATCTTTTCCAGTTAAAGCGAATTTTTTCTGAAAAATTAATATCATTTGGGTTTAATTGTGAGGGATCTATTTTTGCTTTTTCTCTTAAAGTTTCAAGCGATTGATGTGGGTCTATAAGTCCCAGCTCTTGTGCTAAATCATCGCTTTTTCCTGGAAGAATTAATCGTTTTTCCGATAAAAAATCCCACGCAGAAAATTTCCCGCTGGCGCGCAATAACCCCGTCATACAGTTATCGAGAAGTGTATTATAAAAGTCAGGAGTTGTTTCCAGTATATTTGCTTCTCGTAAATAGGCTTTTAAAAGTTGAATTTGCTCTGGTTTTTCCAAGAGGGTGGGGTAAATAAGTACTTTCTCGTTTCTCGTGTGGGTTCTCAAACCGATGATGTCAGTTTCAGTTCCGAAGACATACATTTTTTCGTAATGTTTTAACAAGCCCAATACGGGATGGTACTTCTGGTTTTTTTTCGTGCGGGCTTCTATGGATAATGTTAAAAACCGGCTATTAGAAAACTCGAAGCTTAAAAATGCATGTGCTAAACCATGATTGCCGAAATGTGAGAGGCCAAACCAAATTTTTTCTAAAGCGTCGTATTGATAAGTTTCATCTACGAATTTTGTGTGGGTGATTATGTTTTCTTTCTTGTAGCGAAAATCACGTATGTTTTCAATCGTGAACCCGTTAGTATCTTGTAAAATATGAGGCAATTTACTTTGGCTGTCTTGCCAATCTCCTGTATGAGAAGGGCTTTTCAATAAGAAGTAAGCACAGATGCAGATAAAAAATAGGGATAGCGCTAAGACGTTTTTATGGGTCAATAAAAAATCCATCAGTGTTTCGCTCTTCTGTAACTTTAGTGTTTCTTGAATTCGTCATTGTATCTATAAAGCGATTTTTTGTATTGCATTATTGAATTCTGTACAATTCCCACTCGGGAGTTGATCTTCCGAAACGTTCTCGGGGCGGGGTGAAATTCCCCACCGGCGGTATTTGTTTCTATATTGAGTATGAAACTTAAGTCCGCGAGCGCTTTTACGACTTCACGTTCATTTTATTTTCAGTTCAGTTCGTGTTTTGATAGTAAAAGGTCAGCAGATTTGGTGTGAATCCAAAGCCGACGGTTAAAGTCCGGATGATAGAGAGCGGGACAAAATACAACTATCGATCTATCTCTATTTTTGCTTTTTATAAAGTTATTGTTGACTTTTAAAGAGCAAAGATCATTGGTGTTTTACTTTTCCCGTGCGCCCTGATTCTGGTCTTTTAATTTGAGGATTTACCATGAATCAGTCTGCCAATCGTCGTGTAAACGACAAACTTCCTAAAAGTTCACGTATTGCTTTTATACAATCTTGTTGGAATAAAGATATTGTTGATCAGTGTCGAGATTCTTTTTTAACGAGCATTGAAGAAAAAGGCCTCTCGGCTAATACGGTTGATTGCTACGAAGTGCCTGGTGCTTTAGAGATTCCATTACAGGCAAAGTTATTATCCAAAACGGGTCGCTACGATATTATTGTAACGACAGGTCTTGTTGTGGATGGCGGTATTTATAGGCATGAATTTGTCGCTGATGCCATTTTGAAAGGCTTTATGGATACACAGTTGGAAACAGGTGTGCCAATTATTTCTGCAGTGTTAACACCTCACCATTTTCATGACGGTAAAGAGCATCACGAATACTTTTTTAATCATTTTAAAGTTAAAGGTGTAGAGGCCGCTAATGCTTGTGTTAGTACGTTACAAAACATCGAATTGATTGGTGATATGTAAATCATTGTGCTCATGCCAGCAGGCTTGAAATAATACACACAATAAAAAAGTGCAGCTAACCTATTAATAGGTTAGCTGCACTTTTTTATTTCAGGTTTTTCGTTTATTGAGATGGTTATAGATCGTTAACTTTGTGCCGATAAATTTTGTCTTGACCAATTGATTGCTTCAATTCTATTGGCGACATCAATTTTTTTATAGATATTGTACAAATGCGTTTTGATTGTATGCTCACTAACGCTCATAGCTTTAGCCATTGCCGCGTTGGTAGCGCCATTTTCCAGTAATCCCAAAATTTCTCGCTCACGTTTTGTTAATAACTCGGGCGCTTTAATATTGTGAGTGGGTGCTCGTCGATTACGTTCAAGATAAGCGTGAAGCAGTCTACGAGGGACCCAAAAATCACCTTCTAGCATAAGACGAAGGCCATCGATAATTTGATCTGTTCCTGTGTCTCCAAAGAAAAAGCCTCTGACACAGGGCCATTCTAATAGTGATTCATGCAGACTAGAGGCTTCAGTATTGTATAAAGCAACTGGCGGGATGGATGTTTTCGCGAGAGAGTTCAGCCAGTCTTGAATGCGATTTGGCGTATAGCAACTGCAATCGATGAGCAGCAGTGGTCTGCTAGCAACGTCTTCAGCATCTTGAAGCGTCAACGTGTCGCAGGGTTGTTCTAATGAGCCTGAAATTTCAGTAACAAAATCTTGAAGAGAGCCTTCAGAGTTATTAGAAAAGACGGCGATGGGTAATGAATTCAATTGTATAGTCAAAGATTCTGCTGCCATTTAAAACGATCCTTTGATGAATATGAGCGGCCTTGAGGGTATCAGAATTTGATGTTTGTCTTACTGCCCCATTGATGGGCGAAAGCAACTAGATAAGTAGTAGGGTAGCCACCAAATATCTAAGATTAACAAGTAAATACAGGCATCAATTCGACGTCATATCACCTTATATCAACGGACTAGAATAAAGGGACATAACTCGCTGTGCAACATAAGATCGACCATACGGGCAGCAATATTGATAAGTGGCTATTAATATAATCCATAAATGCGATAGAGCTTCAATCTGCAGCTACGACCATGGCACGATATGCGTTAGAATGTCGGGCTATTTCACCAAATGACAATAATCCAATTAGAGTTAGATAATCCTGTGACAGACATTACTTTCCCTCATGAGCGTCGAGCTGTAGTGTCGTTGGCTCTATTATATGCGTTCAGGATGATGGGATTATTTATGGTGCTCCCTGTTCTGATGCTATTTGGCGAAAACTATCAAGATAGTTCTCCCGCTCTTTTGGGATTGGCTTTGGGTGCTTACGGGTTTAGCCAAGCATTATTACAGATACCCTTTGGCTTGTGGTCTGATCGCTGGGGACGCAAACCAGTCATTGCAGTCGGCTTGATATTGTTTGCAATTGGCAGTGTCGTTGCTGCACTTTCTGATACTGTCTATGGGTTGATTCTTGGACGTTTTTTGCAAGGTGCGGGTGCTATAGCCAGCGCTATTATGGCATTGGCAGCGGATTTAACCTCTGATCAAAATCGTACAAAGGCAATGGCAAGCATTGGTGCTTCAATTGGTGTGTCTTTTTCAGTGGCTTTAATTATTGGTCCGTTAGTGACAGAGTTTGGCGGATTGTCAGCAGTTTTTTGGCTGACGTCTGTTTTCGCGGCTATAGGCATACTTATTTTGTTTTTTATTGTGCCAAATCAGAGTGCAAAACAGGCCCATATTTTGAGCTCAAATCAAAAGTTATTTGGCAAAGTTCTCAAAGATAAAGATCTATTAAGGTTGGATTTTGGTATTTTTGTATTACATTTTATTTTGATGGCGAGCTTCTTAGTGCTTCCTCAATTATTAATTAATGTTTCTGAAATACCACAAAATAAACACTCTTGGGTGTATTTAGTAATGCTTGTAGGTGCATTTGTTTTGATGCTGCCGTTCATATTAATTGCAGAAAAGCGAAAGAAAATAAAACCTGTTTTTTTAGGCGCTGTTTTTTTATTAGGTGCGATGCAATTGGTTTTATCCCTTTTTTATGAAGCGAATTATGTTTTGTTAGGAGGCTTCTTTTTATTTTTTGTTGCGTTTAATTTACTAGAAGCGACGTTGCCATCACTCCTTAGCAAATTGGCACCAGCCGGTACTCGAGGAACAGCTAATGGAATTTATTCTTCAGGTCAATTCTTAGGAGCCTTCTTAGGAGGGGCTTTAGGTGGCCTCATCTTGTCAAAGTTTGGGGTACACGGTGTTTTCATTTTGTGTGCGAGTTTAGCTTTTATGTGGCTTATAACCGCATGCTTTATGACAACCCCTCGACAGTTAAGTAGCATTCAAGTTACGCTAGACGGCAAAGATCAACACCAGTTATTGCCACAGTTAATGAAGCTGCCAGGAGTTGCTGAAGTCTGGTATGTTGAAGCTGAGCGAGCAGCGCATTTGAAGGTTGATAGTGCAGTTTTTCAAAGAGAATCCATGGCTGAGCTGGACTTATGTTAGAGCTAATTGCCTGCCATGTAGATGTAAAGCGGTATAGCTGTAAAGTTGAATAGAGTCTAAAAATTAGTCGCAAATATAAATTAATAAATCAGCAGGAGAAAAGCATGGCGAGAGGAATTAACAAAGTCATCCTTATAGGTAATTGTGGGCAAGATCCAGAAACGCGTTTTATGCCCAATGGTAATGCAGTGACAAATCTAAGCATTGCGACATCTGAAACTTGGAAGGATAAGCAAACAGGCCAAAATCAAGAGCGAACAGAATGGCATCGTGTTGTGTTTTTTAACCGCTTGGCTGAGATTGCTGGTGAATACTTAAAGAAAGGGAGTAAGGTGTATTTGGAGGGCTCTCTTCGTACACGAAAATGGCAAAACAAAGAAGGTCAAGATCAGTACACGACGGAGATAGTCGCTAACGAAATGCAAATGCTAGATAGTCGTGGCGATAACATGGGTGGTGGTGCAGGTAATAATTACAATGCTCCACAGAATCAATCTCGACCACAACAAAGCAATTCGCAAAATGCGCCGCAACAGAATAATCAGCCCCAGCAAAACCCAGCGCCAAATCAAGACATGGCGATGGATAGTTTTGATGATGATATTCCATTCTAGATACTGGCTTTAAGGGTTAACGCTAGAAAACAGCTCGTCATTAGGCAATAAACACAAAAAACCTCTGTATATATTTCGTACAGAGGTTTTTTTGTGTTTATTGCTTTCGGGTGCTCGGGGGGGTGCCATGGTGATAGTCTACTAGTTAATCTAAATGATTATCAAATAGAGTAGATAATATTTCTCATTAGCATTATCATGCGCATAATTAAACAGCTTGAAATTGAATGACACCTAGGAGAATCAATGAAATCGTTTCTACATATCAATATGGCGAAAATGGCATTAATGGTTACAGTTTTTTTTGCCGTTAGCGTTCACGCTCAAACTCCCACAACCGAAGAGCTTTGGGAGATTATTCAGAAGCAGCAGGCTGAGATAGAAAGCCTTAAACAATCTGTCACTAAAGCTAATTCACAAATAAAAGAAACCGAAGTAAAAGTCGCAGCGACGGCTAATGCTGTTGAAAATACTGTTACATCAGTTTCAAGCTCAACAAAAGAAAAAACATCAATTGGTGGTTATGGTGAGCTTCATTACAACAACCTAAAAACAAATGAAGATAGCCCAAGTCATGATGATGAAATTGATTTACATCGATTTGTTTTATTTTTTAATCATGAGTTTTCAGATAGCGTACGGTTTTTCTCTGAACTAGAAGTCGAGCATAGCCTTGTTGGTGAAGGTAAAAATGGTGAAGTAGAAATTGAGCAAGCTTTTATTGAAGTCGATTTAAATGAAAAGCATAAAGCGAAAACAGGTTTGTTTTTGTTGCCTGTTGGTTTACTGAATGAGACTCATGAGCCAAACACTTTTTACGGTGTAGAGCGTAATAATGTTGAAAAGAGCATTATCCCGACTACTTGGTGGGAAGCAGGTCTTGGCTTATCTGGCGAATTTTTAACACCAGGACTTAGCTATGATTTTGCTATGCATTCAGGCTTAAACTCCTGGAATGGATCTGCTTTTAGAGGTGTTCGAAGTGGCCGTAAAAAGGTGTCAGAAGCGCCTGCTGATGACTTTGCTTATACAGGTCGCTTGAAATACACAGGGATTGCAGGCTTAGAGTTAGCAGCCACGTTGCAGCATCAAGGTGATTTAATGCAAGGTGAAAGCTTCCTGACGCTTGGAGGAGAGGTCAAAGGTATTTCTGCGAACCTGTTAGAGCTGCATGCAGCTTACCAGAAAGGCCCATTTGCAGTCAGAGCGCTGTATGCTCAATGGAATATTGATGACGAAGTTGAAAACTTGCCAAGTGGTAGTGGAGCGGACAAACAATTAGGCTGGTATTTTGAGCCTTCATTTAAAGTGAATGAAAAATTGGGATTTTTTACTCGATATTCATTTTGGGACACGAATGCGGGTGACAGCACTGATAGCCGATTTCATCAAGCTGATATTGGTGTGAATTATTGGTTGACCCCAGATGTGGCTTTAAAAGCTGATTATCAAGTCGTGGATGCGACTTCTAAATCCGATGAAACTCGAGGCTTTAACTTGGGTGTTGGTTGGGCTTTTTAACGGAGTTCGAATTGTTATTACGAGAATAGCAACCAAGAATATAAGCCCAGAATATAGACTATTCTGGGCATTTTTTGTTTTTATAACTAAAAATTGTTGTGTGGTTTGAGTTTAAAGAATGATGAAGAATAAATTAATATCGGTGTTATTCGCTTTGTTGCCTATTATGTTGCCTGCTATTTGCAGTGCGCAACAGGGGCAGTACATGTCGTTGGATACTTTTTTAAATTCAACCTTCTTGCCATCAGAAGAATTATCTTTCAAAGAAGCTAAGAATGGTCTTTCGGTTGACGCGCAAGAAATAAAAACGCCTTATCGTGCGAGTACGCTATGGCTTGTGGAAGAACAGAAAAAGGTCATCAAAAATATTTTAGGCCACGAATATAATGGTTTTAGAATTCGCTATTGGTATGACGATGAAAAGACAGCATGGGTTCTAGAGGAGATAGGAAAAGAACATCCGATCACGATGGGAGTGGTGATTGCTGACCAAAAAATATCTCAGTTCTCAATTCTCGAATTTAGAGAAAGTCGAGGCTGGGAAATTAAATATGATTTTTTTACGCAACAGTTTTTAGGTGCAGTCCTAAAAATCAACAAAAAGAACGAGCTAGAGCTGTCTCAGTCCATCGATGGCATCACGGGAGCTACTTTATCCGTGCGGGCAACCCAAAAAATCGCTAAACTCGCACTCTATTTAGATCAGCAAGTTAATAGGATAGAGAGCAGTCATGGTGCGAATCCCTCCACATATTAAACATCACTTTCTTCGTTGGCATCGCCGTTTTGGTATTTTCGCCGCTGTATTTATTCTTCTTTTAGCCGTTACAGGTATTCTACTCAATCACTCCAATTTTTTATCATTAGATCACAAGCCAATATCTAAACAGCTGCAGAAGTGGCTGTATGGTATTGATTTCTCGGTACATGCTATCCATGAGTTTGATCACGACACGGATTTCGTGCAGCTTAATGATCGAACTATTTATCAGAATAACGCTAAAGTCGCCGTGTGCCAGGGCGATTTTCTGGGTGCGCATTTAATACATTTTGCAGATGATAAAAGAGATCAAGGGTATTTGGTGTGGTGTTCAAACGAACTATTGTTGGTTTCAAATACTGGCGTTGTTCAAGAAAGGGTAGGTGAATTTCAAGGATTGCCAACACCTTTAAGCTCGATTGGTTTTTGTAATAATGAATCTGTTTGTTTTGAGTCGATGTCTAAACACATTTATCAATTTTCTACCGATGAATTGATGTGGTCATTGGTCGACAATAATAATTATAGACTCGTTGTAATCAATAAAGGTTCGCTTTCAAATTCCAAGGTTGAACTTATCCAGCAAATCGAATTACAGCATACTGGTAATGCAATAAATTTAGAGAGGATGATTCTCGATTTGCACAGTGGTCGATTGTTCGGTGCGGGCGGTGTTTGGCTGGTTGATATTATTGGGATCTTGATCATTTTGTTAGCGTTAAGTGGTTTGTTTTTGTGGTTTGGCCGTCGTCGCTAATAATAGCCGAATTCAGTATTAGGTTTTCAACTGTGTGGAACTTTTATTTTTTAATCTTTGCAAAAAAAATACACTTAAAAATAATCCTGCTCCCATTGCGTGCAGCGTGATGTGCAGTGGAGCCCATAACATTAACCCCGCACTAACGAGTAATAATGGTGCGGTGATAAAATTTAGCGGCTTTTCTAGGTGCCACTGTAGTATTCCCGCAAGTGCGTACAAGCCCATGCAGGACCATACAAACACTTCTATTTTGTCAATCCAGTTTCCAGTAACGATGGGCGAGTAAGCAAACAATAATGGAACAAGATATAAACCTTTCGAAACTTTCCAGGCGGTAATTCCGGTAGCCATAGGTTTTGTGCCTGCGATCCCAGCGGCGGCGAATGCCGCTAAACAAACGGGCGGAGTGACGTTACTATCCTGTGACAACCAAAAAATAATTAAATGCGCACTTAATAACATACCTGTTAGTAAAGCAGGGTCTAACAATGTGTGACGAATTATTTGTTTCATTTCTAGTGGCATTTCACGCAGTGCCACTAAAGGATCACCGCCAAATAAATTTATGGTTGTTTGTACATTGGTGGGTAGATCGCCGTTTTGTAATCCCATTTCTATGGCTGTTAATAATTGCGATTGGCTAATAAGGTCAAACAAAATAGGAGCCGATAATGTGGCGAGAACAATGTATGACGCAGTAACAGGAAGGCCCATACCTAAAATTAATGAAGCGAACGCAATCAAGATTAAAGTAATGACTAAATTGCCTTGCGCCCATTCAACAATCATAAAAGAAAAAGAATTTCCGATGCCTGTTGTGTTGACCACGTTAATAATTAATCCAACGGCAACTAATAAAAGAGCTGTAGGTATCATTGTTTTAACGGCATCAACGGTTGCATCAACACATCCGTTTAAATACATAGGTGATGATGAAAGCCAAGATGCAACAATGACAGCCAAAATAGAAATGGCTGCGGATGTGGTTGGTGTATAACCATAAATGAGTAAGCTGATAAGAACGGCAATGGGAAAGACAAATGGCCAGCCTTCTTTTAAAACACTTTTAATTGAAGGGTTTGTGTCATCTTTTGTGGGTGTGAGCCCTAAACGTTTTGCTTCTATTCGAACAAAAAATGCGACAGTTAAAAAATAAAGGAGGGCGGGTAAAACAGACACGGCAATAATAGTGAGATAAGGGATTTGTGTGTAACTCGCCATCACAAAAGCGCCAGCTCCCATCACAGGCGGCATTAATTGACCGCCTGTTGAGGCAGCGGCAACAACACCGGCAGAAAATTTAGGCGTGAAGCCCGACTTGTTCATCATCGGAATTGTAATAACACCAACAGAGACGGTGTTAGCGACAGCAGACCCTGAGACGGATCCCATTAATCCTGAGCCAACAGTGGCAACCATCCCTGCGCCGCCAGTAAAACGCCCCGCGACACATTGTGCTAGTTTAACAATAAAATCACCGGCACCTGATCGTAATAAAAATGCACCGAATAAAATAAACATGAATACATAAGTCGATGAAATGTTGGCAACTAAACCAAACATCCCTTCGCCGCTAAAATAGCTACGATAAAAAGTAGTCTCTACACTTAATCCCGGAAATGAAAAAACGCCTGGGATGTATCTCCCTAAAAATATCATGTAACTCAAGCTGATGATAATAAGTGCCGGCATAAACCATCCAGTGGTTCTTCGTGTAAATTCTATCGCTAAAAGAATTGCAATAGCTGAAGCGATGTAATCACTTACAATAAAATCAGCTTCTCTCGCGTAGAGCGCATTTTCAAAAAGTATTAAATAGGTTGGTACAAAAATCGATAAAACAACAAGAATAAACGCAAAAGCATTTTGAAATATGATGATAAGAGGTTTTATGTTCTGAGAATTTAGATGAGGGCCTTTGTGAAAATTTAGAGCACATAATGCACCGAATCCCCCAAAGTGAATAGCAGAAAACCAAAGTTCGGATATGCTGGCAAATAGATTGGTATAGATGTGGAATAATGCAAATAATACAGCAAGCCACTTTAACGTTGTATTATGTGATGCTTCTCCGATGATGTTCTCGATATGAGAGCTATTCATTATCCGCAGCTCCTGTCTGCTGAATTTCAATTGTTGAATTTATTGTTGAATCGGTAATTCTATTGATAGTTGAATCGATAGTTGTTTTGCTAAGATTAGTGTTGATAACCGATTTAAATCCCGGAGGGATTAATTCAACAGGAATGACAAGTCCTTTTTCTTGAAAATATTTTATTGCGCCAGGATGTAGAGGTGCTCCTAGTCCCTTTATGGCAAGTTCTAGCTTCATGTCTTTCGTGGCTTTATGAATGTCATTTAATGCAGCTAAGTTTTCCCAAATCGTTTTTGTAATTTGATAAACGACTTTGTCGGGAACGTCAGCTCTAACCGCGAGAACGTTAGGGTGAGCAATCGATCGTATCAGCTCTGTTTGATTTGGGTATGTACCTGCTGGTAAATCATAGAAATCCCACAGAGGGTATTTTTGATTAATTGTTTTCAATTCATTTTCAGTAAAACTTAACAAAGACATTTTGTCACCAAGTACTGCAAACGCGCGAGTGATTGAACTAACTGGCGCGCCAGCCGGAATATTCATGCCAACAATATTATTGTCTTGAATCGCATTAGCGGTTGCGCCATAACCCATATAGGCTAAATCAAATTGGTTTTTATAATCGATACCGAGTTGATCTAAAATAAAAGAACCTGTTTTTTCAGCGCCAGAATTTCTGGCGCCTAACACAAATCGCTCGCCATTTAGCGCTGCCAAATCTGAAATTGTTTTGTTGGATACATGTTCTGATAGCAGCACAAAATGCTCAACATTATTCCACATGGCGCTGACACTGCGTAATTCTTTTTGCGGTTTGCTAATTGGGCCTTCACCACGCCATGCCCAAGCAGCGAAAATGCCTTGCAGAAGCGCAAATTGAGCTTGGTTGTCTCTTAATAACTTAATATTTTCAAGTGAGCCGGCTGAACTAATGGCAGAAAGCGAAATCCCTTCTATTGGTTGAAGTTTTGATTTTGTGATGGTGGCAAGTGCCACACCAACAGGGTAGTAAGTGCCGCCTGTTGTTGCGGTTGTCAGAATGTAGGGACGATTAGATGCCAATTGCTCTGAACAAGAGCTAAGCAATATCGAGCTTAATACTGTGGTTGAAATAAATAACAAGACGCTGAAAAAGCGAAGGTTAGATTTAGGCATGAGTAACCTATCAATTATGTTGTTTTTTTATTCATTATTATTGGTTGTGATATGGATATCATACCGACTAACCCGTAATTTATCACGGCATAGTCGGACTGTATTCGCATAAGCATT
Source organism: Cellvibrionaceae bacterium (assembly GCA_050633885.1). Lineage (GTDB taxonomy): Bacteria > Pseudomonadota > Gammaproteobacteria > Pseudomonadales > Cellvibrionaceae > JAWSVE01. Next base: position 390,830 of record JBOEHK010000006.1, on the reverse strand, counting down.
ACTTTTTTGTAAGGGTTTGTTTGTAAAGCTTTGTTTTTTATAGGGCTCTTTCTTATTGGTTTTCTATTTCTTCCCAGCGTTCGTAATATTCAGTTAGTTTATTTTGTAGGTCAGTCATTTCTTGGAGCGTAAGATTAATAAGGTCTTGATCTTGGCTGTAAAAATCTTTTTCCAGTGTTTTTATTTCCAGTTGTTTTAGTGTTTCTTCAGTGTTTTCTATTTGTAAGGGCAGTTGTTCAAGTTCACGCTGCATTTTGTAGGAAAGTTTTTTTGCTGCCGGTTTGTTTTTTTCTAAAGAAGCGTTATCTTCAGAATTCTTATTCTGGCTTTTATTGCTTGGTGGTTGTTTACCCTTTGTTTTACTTGTTTGATCGAGTAATTGCCCACCTCGGTCAACCCAGTCCTGATAACAGCCGACGTATTCATTTAGTTCGCCATTACCTTCGAACACGATAATGTTCGTGACGACATTGTCAATAAAGGCTCTGTCATGACTGACAAGCAATAAAGTGCCTGTGAAATTTAAAAGAATTTCTTCTAAAAGTTCTAGGGTTTCCATGTCGAGGTCATTAGTGGGTTCGTCGAGTACCAGTAAGTTTGCAGGCTTGCTAAAAAGGTAAGCGAGAATAAGTCGGTTTTGTTCGCCGCCCGATAATGCTTTGACGGGTTGTCGTGTTCTGTCAGGTGGAAATAAAAAATCTTGTAAATAGCTAATGACATGTTTTGACTTGCCATTGATTTCTATAAAATCTCTTCCTTCAGAAATATTATCAATGACTGTTTTTTCTGGATCTAACTGGCTTCGCAACTGGTCAAAGTAAGCGACTTCTAATTTGGTTCCTACGTTGACTGTTCCTGTATCGGGTTCGAGTTCTCCTAATAGAATTTTTAAGAGAGTTGTTTTTCCTGCGCCGTTAGCACCAATAATTCCAATGCGATCGCCACGTAGAATCTTCGTGGAAAAATTAGGGACAATCATTTTTCCGTCGTAGGATTTGCATATATCTTCAGCTTCTACAACTATTTTTCCTGAAGAATCTGCTTGTTCGAGATTCATCGAGGCTTGGCCTTGCTGAACACGACGTTGTTGCCGCTCAGATCGCATTTCTTTTAATGCGCGAACACGTCCTTCATTGCGGGTACGTCTTGCCTTAATACCTTGTCGAATCCAGACTTCTTCTCTTGCTAATTTTTTATCAAACTCACTATTGGCTTTTTCTTCGGCGGCAAGTTGTTGGTCGCGCATTTGTAAAAAGCCATGATAGTCACCATGCCAAGCGCGTAAATTTCCTCGGTCAAGCTCTAAAATATCTGTCGCTATTTGCTGTAAAAAGTTTCTATCATGAGTAATGACCACGATAGTGCCGCGAAACTCTTTCAACATACTTTCCAGCCAATTAATGGTTGGAATATCCAAATGGTTGGTCGGCTCATCAAGCAATAATATTTCGGGTTCACTCACTAATGCTTGTGCGAGTGCCGCACGTCTTCGCCATCCACCCGAAAGGGAACTGATTTTTACATCGGGAGATAAGCCTAATTGGGTGAGAGTTGAGTCAATACGTTGTTGAAATGACCAGCCGTCAAGGGCTTCAATTTTTTGTTGAACAATTTCCAGTTGCTTCATCTCGGCATCAGAAAAATCACTGTGTGATAACCGATAAAATTCTTGAAGTAATTTTCCTGTATCCCCCAATCCTTGGGCAACGAAATCAAACATGGAGATGTCGTCAGCGGAGGGTAATTCTTGATCGAGATAAGCGACTCGACTATTTGGACGTAACCAATATTCTCCGCTGTCTGCTTTTATTTGTCCTGTCAGTAGTTTCATAAACGTTGATTTGCCTGCACCATTTCGTCCTAACAAGCCAAACCGCTGTTTTTTTCCAATAGTTAGGTTGATATCGTCGAAAAGAACATGGGTGCCGTAGGCGAGATGTATGTCTGTGAGGCGTAGCAAAGGCATTGGCTTCAACTTCTGTATATTAAGTATGTGTATGGGAATTCTAAAAGATGTGCTTTGTACCGAGTAATCGATATCTTGTCTAGTTTATAGTTTTTTAGCTTTTGATAAAGTAGGTATAACAGGAATAAGTAATTGCTTTCAAAAGCACTCAATTTTCTAGCAAGCTTAGGTTGAGGGCTTTAATAGCGGGGTATCAAGGTATTATTTTGATAGGGTTTTGTGTGTGGGCAGAAAAAGCAAACCAAGCGATCACCTGATTTGCCTTTAGTGTTATTTTAGTGTGGCTATGCACTTACCAGTTTTTTGATTGAGATTCCCATTCGCCGGTGCAGAATGTACAGAATCTTGATAGAAAATCTTCTTGTTTTCTAAAAATTTCGTCGCCGAGATACCAGCGTAACCAAGCTGTAATAGCAGGCATACCTTCTCTGGCTGCTGCGATATGATCAACGCCGTCCATGACAGTAAAAAATACAGGGACGTCCGTAGTTTGGTAATCTCTTTCGATATTAGGTGTCGCAAAGTCTTCAGTGCCGCCAATGTAAATGGCAGGATATCTTAAGTTGTCAGGCCCATTTCCATCAAATGAACCGCCAGCAACGTGAACAGTCGTAGATAATTGAGGGTAGTCAGCGACTTCAAAAGTACCTATTGATCCCCTTGAATGTCCACCAAAAGCCACTTTTTCAGTGTTAAGCTTTTGATAAAAGCGACTTGATAAGCGGGAGTTTTCATCATTAAGCCAACTTAATGCATCTAACATTTCATCACCATCACCAGTGGATGCTTCTGAATAAACGATAAAGCCGTGAGAAGCTAAACGTCGTAATAAAAATTCGTAATCACTTTGATCTGCTCCGGCTCCTGGACCCCAAACGAAAATGGGGTGAGTTAAACCATTTGCACCTAAGTCAGAAGGATAAGCAACCCAGCCTCGCCCTGGTCCCGCTGATGTTTGGATGCTCACGCTAAATGGACCATCAGTAAATACTGAACTCACGGGTGGAAGCGTTCCGTCACCGTTACCGCAGTCGGGTTCACAGCATTCATCACCTTCACAGCCTCCGCCGTTAGCGATGACTTCGAGATTGCTGATTATCGTCGAGTCAAAGTAGCTACTGCCGTTGATAGCAAATCGAATATAAAGAGTTGATTGACCTTCAAATCCAGAAGGGAGTGAATAGGTAACTCGTCCGTTAGCATTATTTGTTGATTCAATAGTCGTAAATGATGCACCGTTATAGGATACGGCAGCAGAAAAAGACTCACTGCCACTCAATCTTGCCGTACTTCTGGTGTAGCTAATGGTAATACCTGAGTAGCCTTGAGTGTCGATGGAAGGTGAAGTCATGTTGCCGTCGTTGCTTCCACCACGCAAAGTCACCCCTGATCTAGATGTGTATACACGGCCACTCTCATTAAAGCTATTTAAGCTACTTGAGAAATCAGCTGAAAAAATAGTGGATTGAGCATGCAGTGTGGAACCTGTCATGGCGAGAATTAAAAAAGAAAAACATTGCAGCAATTTATTTTTATATTGCCTCTGAAAAGTTGACATATTCGACCTCTTGTTTTTTTTAAATCGATGATTTTGGGAAATAAAAGCAGCGAAAATTTTATTGCATCGCTATGAAGATTACGGAATAAAAAGAGACCATAGTCATTCACGCAAAGACAATCTTCACTTGTATGTCATACATATTAAATGGCTTGAGATACAAGTTTTTATCGTATCCGGAATTTCGTGTTGGATAATGTGCAAGCGGATTTAGAAAATGAGAACTGAGTAAAAAAAATTTATAGATTCAATTAGATATGAGCTAAACCTGCTCAATTACTTTTTACTCGGCTTGTAACTAAAAAGATAAATCTTGCGTAAAGACGGTAACTAGTTAGTTCTTTATGTTAGTAACATAAAGTTAAATCTTGGTCGAAAGGGGAGGATGAATGAAGGCTACACATGTTTTATCTCATTTATATTTTTCAATTGTTGAGCAACTTAGAAAAATTGATTTCATAGGGCCTTTGCTTTTACGTCTATACCTTGCGCCAATATTTATTATTGCTGGTTACAATAAATTACAATTTGGTGTCGATGGTGTTAGCTTTTTCGCTGGTTTTTTACCTGATCCGAATATTGTGTTGTGGTTTGGAAATTCGGATTGGGGGTTGGGTTTACCCGCTCCCGGGTTGTTGGCATTCCTAGCAGCTTGGGTTGAATTTCTAGGAGGGTGGTTTTTATTGTTTGGTTTTGCCACGCGATTAGTTAGCGTACCTCTGATGTTTACCATGATAATTGCCGCAACTGCAGCACACTGGGACAACGGCTGGTTTGCAATTGCGCCGAGTGATCCTGATACCAGTGCGGCAAGAGTGTTATCTTGGGTTGGTGTTCCTGGTGCTCATGAGAGTTTAGAAAACAGTCGAGAGGTTGGAGATCGGTTATCAAAAATGAGATCGTTGTTGAATGAAAATGGCAATACCGATTGGTTGTTTGAACGAGGAGGGATAGCTGTTCTGAATAATGGAATCGAATTTGCGGCGACATATTTTGTCATGTGTTTAATGCTTCTTTTTACTGGCGCAGGACGATTTATCAGTATCGATTACTTTTTATCGAAAAGGTTAACGTCTTCCGGCTAGACTATTAGTTTTTCATTTGGCCGAAGATGAGGTGATGGTGAGGTATACGAATGTTGATGGCGTGGTATACTTGTTCATTATTTCTTCAATAGACGCTTAAGAATGTTTTTTGATGGGTTGTGATGAGCTTTTCGCTAGAGAAGCAAGGGTTGTTTTATGCATCCTGACCTATTGAGCCGGCATTTTGCGATAGGATGGATTTTTGTTAGGTAGATTATTCGGAAAGAAACCACAATCAGAGAATTCAAATAAGAATTCTCAAACAAGCAAAGTAAATGATTCCTCTCGGGATAAGCGGCAAGCTTCTTCAGCACCCAGAGCAAATTCATCTTCAGGTGAACGAACGACCTCGAATCGCAATGGTTCGTCTACGAATCGTGGTTCATCAACAAGAAGCTCTAGTAATAGAAACCCTAACAATAGAACTCGCAGCCGAAATTCTAATAGCAAAAATGCTAACAATAGAAACTCTAACGATAGAAATCGAGCGCAAAGCAGTAACCAGAACGCCAACCAATACACGAATCAAAACCAAGAAGCGCCTCTTCCACAAAGTAGTTCTCCTCAAACACCTTCTCACAAAAACCAAAAGCCATGGGATATTAAAGAGTTCAATGTGCCTGTTGTTGAAGGGAAGACGCGTTTTCATGATTTAGATTTGCCTGATGAAGTCATGCATGGCATTGCGGATTTGGGATTTGAATATTGTTCTCCCATTCAAGCGCAGTCATTACCTTACGCCTTGAATAGCCAAGATGTTGTAGGAAAGGCACAAACCGGTACCGGTAAAACAGCGGCTTTTCTTTTAGCGATTATTGATGATTTGATTAAAAATCCCCTCGAGCAAAAACGTTATGCCGGTGAAGCGAGAGCATTAATATTAGCGCCTACAAGAGAGTTGGTGATACAAATCGCTGAGGATGCAAAGCTGTTAACAAAATACACGGATTTGGAAGTTCATGCCTTAGTTGGTGGAATGGATTATCAAAAACAACAGCGTGATGTGCAGAATCGTTTGGTAGACATTTTAGTGGCGACACCGGGTCGTCTATTAGATTTTTGTGGAAACCAAGATGTTCATCTTGATCAAGTAGAAGTGCTCGTCATCGATGAGGCTGATCGAATGCTGGATATGGGATTCATTCCTCAAATTCGAAGAATCATCGGGCAAACGCCCAAGAAAACGCATCGTCAAACGTTGTTGTTTTCTGCAACCTTTACGGAAGATATTTTAAATCTTGTTGACCAATGGACCATTGATCCCGTCACCGTGGAGATTCAAGCAGATAGCGTGGCAACAGACACCGTTACACAATATGTTTATTTAGCCGCTACCGATGAAAAGTATACCTTGCTATACAATATTCTTAAGCAAGAAGATGTTGAAAGTTTAATTGTGTTTTCTAATCGTCGCGATGAGTGCCGCCATCTATACGAAAAATTAAAAGCGCATGGCTTTGCGACAGGTTTATTATCGGGTGAGGTCAATCAAAATCAACGAGTGAAAACGCTCGACGGGTTTAAAGCTGGAAAATTAAAAGTATTGGTGGCAACTGATGTGGCAGGAAGAGGGATTCACATCGACGGCATTAGCCATGTTGTGAACTTAACATTACCAGAAGAGCCAGAAGATTATGTTCATCGTATAGGAAGAACGGGGCGTGCTGGAAGATCGGGTACTTCAATTAGTTTTGCCTGTGAAGATGATGCGTTTAGATTGATGCCTATACAAGATTTAGTCGGCACTGATTTAAAGTGCACGCAACCTCCAGAAGAACTTTTAGCTGAACCGCCTCACGTAGAAATGCCAAAGCAAAATCGTCAACGACGGCCGGGTGGAAATAGAAATGGAAGAAGGCCGCATGGAAATAGAGACGGTGGTCGATCTGGCGGTAATCGATAGCAGTTAGATTTTTATCTTTTAAACGGTTGTTTAAAAACCTGAATGACTTTTAGTGATTCAGGTTTTTTTATGTCTCGTTATGTCTCGTTATGTCTCGTTATGTCTCGTTATGTCTCGTTATGTCTCGTTATGTCTCGTTATGTAGTTGCTATGTAGTTGGTATGGAGTTGTTATGGCGTCGCTAGCGGTTCAGTTTCATCGGCAATACCGGGCAATTGTGATTGGATTTCTTCTTCTATAGAAGAAGATGTTGCATTTTCTTGAAGCGTCTCGTTTTGTCGATATCTTTGACTGTTAGTCATTTTTGATAGGCCTGAATCAATTAAGCTTCGCGCTTTGCTGAGCTCACCAGTACCTTTTTGGATATTTGTATTGCCTTTGTCCTTCAGATTGTTGCCGTCTTTTATGAGATTTTTTCCATCTTTCCAGCGGTTGGCAATTCTGTCTAGTTGCTTTGACTCATATAAAATTTGTTCAGGGTTTATTGAGCTGCCTGCAGAGCGTGATTGCACTTGGTATTCTTGGCGGCTTTGTTCGACTAATTGCGTCCCTCGCTGAACCATGGCTTCGCCATCTCTCACTTGTTTTTGACCTTTGCTGACTCGCTCTTGCCCTTTAATTTGTAGCTTTTCCCCTTCTTCAGATTGTTTTTGGCCTTCAATCCACATTTTATCGGCTGGCGAACCTTCATTTGTTGATGCACAGCCAATTAAGCCAAGTAAAAATGCTAAAGATATACACAGAACGGTTGTTTTTTTCATAGATATTCCCCGGTACTACCATTGTTTTGTAGATTATGTTTGTAGATTATGGATGGGCTGTTTAAATCTCAGCGTCATTGCGTCATTGTAAGTGAGATAGACGTAGGAAAAAAAAGAAAAGTCACAAAGAGAAAAAAATAAGTCGGATTTAAGTCAGAAAAAGCTGTCGAGAAGACGCGTTCTCATTTAGTCGTCATTCAATTGATCGTAGTTCTTGCATCCAAAATAGTGTTCCGCCAATCACTGCAGCAGGCATAACAATAATATTCACAATGGGTATCATCATTCCTAGCATAACGGCTCCACCAAACCCCATAGCGGTTAATAATTTAGATCTTAAGCGCCAGCGTAATTCAGAAAAAGAAATTTTGTTGTTATCAGCAGCGTAGTCACCATATTGAATTGACATGCACCACATTCCCCAGACTGCTCCAATAATGGGTCCAATAGGCGGGATAAAGGTTAAGATAAGGATCAAAAGGCTTCGCCATAAGAAATACCAAAACTTTGTTAGTTCACGAAAAACAGTTCTAGGGATTAACTGCGCCAATGATTCACTATCAGGTGTTTGCCCAGTGATGAGATCTTCTGTTCTTTCTGCCAATACACCATAAAAAGGTGCCGCCAACAAGTTTGTAAAAGCGCTGAAGCTGTAGCCGTAGATCAATAGAATAAACAAAGCGATGAGTATGCCAACTACCCAAGCTAAAAATTCTAAAAAGCCTGGCAGCCAATCCATCATATAATTTAGCAGGCTATCAAATCGTTGGATGAAAAGAGTGGTGAAAATAATAAAAAAAACTAGGTTGATTAAAGCAGGAATTAATATAAATAGGCGAAGGCGCGGGTGTGTGATTAACCGAAAGCCTTCGGTTAAGTATTTTGCGCCGGCTAAAAAATTTCCTCGTCTAGACATTGTGTTTCCAGAGTAGTGGGTGATCCTCGTTGAATTCTTGCTGGTTATAGCGAATGAATCATTGGTTTGAAAAATATAATTTGGTCGAGGGCTGAAATTATAAGTGTAAAAGATCACTAGAGCGAGAATCGCGTTGATAGCTAGTAAGCTATTTTTACAATTCATTACAGCTAAAAAATAGATCGAACAAATTTTGAGGTTTTGAAAGTTGCTCAGCAACAAAAATGTGTTGCTGAGCGATCAATAATCGATATGGAAGGTTAGTTTGCTCCCGCTTTTATCAGTGCATCCAAATAATCTTCTCCATGGCGATGGGATTGTACCAACATGAGTAGGCTTTTTCCTTGAGGATTAGTGGCGTTTATATCGAGACCCGCTTCAACAAAAAAAGTAACGAAAGTTTTAAAATTTTCTGGGATCATCCCTCTATAGGCTCTTTCTAATAAATGAAAGTCGACGCTGACACCATCGGGGGCTTCGCCGATTAAAAAAGTTTTAATGCGTTCATCATCAAAATTTTCTCCAAGTACTTTTTGTTTGTCTTTTTTTAACGACATAATATCTTCTCTATAAAAGTGTTCATCATACAAGTGTTATTTAGGTGTTTTTTTAAATAAAGACAGTTTAGCTCAGTTTGTTTAATAAAATTTCATTCACCGCTTTTGGATTTGCTTGTCCTTTTGAGGCCTTCATAATTTGACCAACGAAAAAGCCTAGCATTTTAGGGCGTTTTTCCTCATCAGCGTTTCGGTAATTCTCAACTTGTTTTGTGTTGTTGTTGATAACGTCATCTACCATTTTTTCAAGTGCTCCAGTATCTGATACTTGCTTAAGGCCTTTGTCTGAAATCACTTTATCTGCATCGCCCTCTTCATTCCACATAGCTTCAAACACTTGTTTGGCAATCTTGGATGAAATTGTTCCATCTTCTATCCGCACGATAAGTCCGGACAAGTTTTCTGCGGAAATGGGGCAAGAGGAAATGAGGATATCTTCTTGATTTAATTTTGCAGCCACATCCCCGATGATCCAGTTAGCAGCTAATTTCGGTTGTCCGCTATTTTTTGCTGTAACTTCAAAGAATTCAGCGGTAAGTCGATCAGCGGATAAAATGTTGGCATCATATTCGGATAAATCGAATTCTTTGATAAACCGCTCCGATTTTTCTTTGGGAAGCTCAGGCATTCTGTTGCGTAAATCTTGAATGAACGCTTCGTCTAAAATAACGGGTAATAAATCGGGGCAGGGGAAGTATCGGTAATCATTAGATTCTTCTTTACTTCGCATTGCCCGCGCTTTTTTTGTATCTCCATTATATAAGCGCGTTTCTTGTCGAATCGTTCCGCCACTTTCTAATACGTCAATCTGACGCTCGACCTCCATGGCGATGGCTTCTTCCATAAATTTAAAAGAATTTAAGTTTTTTGTTTCTGTTCGCGTGCCAAGTGTTTCTTCGCCCATTGGGCGAATAGAAATGTTTACGTCAAATCGCATTGAACCTTGAGACATTTCACCATCACAAATCTCTAATGCGGTAACGATACCATGTAATTTTTTTGCAAAAGTGACAGCTTCTTCTGAGGTACGGATGTCAGGCTCAGTTACGATTTCTATTAACGGAGTGCCCGCACGATTTAAGTCAATACCGGACATTCCATGAAAGTCCTCGTGTAAAGACTTGCCTGCATCTTCTTCAAGATGAGCATGATGTATTCGAACGGTTTTTGTTGAGCCATCATCAAGTTCGATATGCACTTCACCCGCTCCGACAATAGGCTCGGCCAGTTGCGTGGTTTGATAGCCTTTGGGTAGATCGGGATAAAAATAATTTTTACGTTCGAAGACAGAACGCTTATTGATTTCAGCTCCAATCGCTAAGCCAAACATTCCAGCGCATTTAAATGCTTCCAGATTGGCAACCGGTAATGTGCCTGGCATGGCAAGGTCGATAGCACAAGCCTGAGTGTTAGGTTCTGCACCAAAAGCAGTACTGGCACCGGAAAATAATTTTGTTTTTGTGGCTAGTTGAACGTGAATCTCTAAGCCGATAACGGTTTCCCATTGCATTGTTTTATTCCTCACTCAATACCGCTAGGAGCGAGTTGATGAAAATCAGTCGCTAATTGAAATTGGTGTGCAACATTTAAAATGCGCCCTTCTTCAAAATCTTTGCCGATAAGTTGTAACCCAACGGGTTTGTCATCAACGAGGCCGCAAGGCATTGATAAGCCGGGAAGCCCCGCCAAATTTGTCGCGACGGTATAAATGTCTTCCATGTACATGGCAACCGGGTCTTTTTTGGAGTCGAGTTGGAAAGCAGAATTTGTTGCTGTTGGTCCTGCGATAAAGTCAACGTCTTTAAATGCTGTATCAAAATCTTGCTTAATCAGGCGACGAATTTGTTGTGCTTTTTTGTAATAGGCGTCGTAGTAACCAGCTGATAAGGCGTAAGTCCCAACAAGAATACGTCGTTTCACTTCATCGCCAAAACCTTCACCACGCGAACGTTTATATAAATCTTCCAAGTCGGTTGGGTTGTCACAGCGATGGCCATAACGAACACCGTCAAAACGCGATAAGTTTGCAGAACATTCAGCCGGAGCAATGATGTAGTAGGTTGGCACTGATAATGAAGAGTGGGGCAAACTAACTTCTTTAATGATTGCTCCTAGTTTTTCAAGTTCGCCAAGCGCGGCTCTAACTGCTTTTTCTGTGTCAGAATTTAAGCCGTCACCAAAGTATTCTTTTGGAACCCCAATTTTCAATCCTGCAATGGAGCTTTTAATGTCTTCTGAATAATTTGGAATCGCTTTGTCGATGCAAGTTGAATCTTTTGAGTCATAGCTCGACATGGTTTGCAATAAAAGTGCTGCATCTTCAGCGGTACGAGTGATTGGGCCAGCTTGGTCAAGACTTGAAGCATAAGCGATCATGCCCCAGCGCGATACTCGGCCGTATGTCGGTTTTAAACCGGTGAGTCCGCACAATGACGCTGGCTGACGAATTGAGCCGCCTGTGTCAGTCGCTGTTGCTCCGGGTGCGATTCTGGCCGCAACCGCTGCAGCAGAACCACCAGAAGAGCCTCCAGGAACGCAATCAGTTGCCCACGGATTTTTTACTGGCCCGTAAAAGCTTGATTCGTTGGATGAGCCCATGGCGAACTCATCCATATTGGTTTTTCCTAGGCTCACACTTCCTGCATTGTTAAAGTTTTCGATTACTGTTGCGTCGTAAGGGGGGACAAAGTTGTCCAGCATTTTAGAGCCGCAGCTAGTACGAACGCTTTCCGTACAAAAAATATCTTTGTGAGCAATGGGTATTCCACAAAGCGGGTTGGAATTTCCAGCCGCAAAAAGCGCGTCAGCTTTTTTTGCTTGTTTAATGGCCTGCTCTTCAGTCAACGTGATAAAACTATTGTATGTGCTATCGAGTTTTTTTATTCGATCAAGAAAGTGTTGTGTTAATTCAACACTGGAAAAGTCTTTCGCACGTAAGCCTTTGGCAAGCTCGGCGATGGTGAGATTATGCATTCCTTAATTTCCTAGAATAGCGTGATAAAAAAGCGTGAAGTGTTAAAGGATTTAATTGGGCTTCTATTTAGTCTGAATTAATTTTAGTCTCAATCAATTTAGCTTCAATCGATAACTTTAGGAACCAAGTACAAACCGTTTTCTGTTTGAGGGGCTATCGACTGATATTGATCTCGAACATTCGATTCCGTGACATTGTCTTCCCTCAGTACTTGAACTGCATCTTGAGGGTGAGCCATGGTTGCTACGCCGGCTGTATCAACAGCCTGCAATTGATCAACTAGCGCTAGAATGTCGGTAATGCTTTTAGCGGCATCATCTAGAACGTTTTCGTCGACGTTTAATCTAGCGAGGTTTGCCAGTTTTTCTAATTCTGATCGGTTCAACGGTATTCTCCAAAAAGTCGTGCTGCCTATGATTGTAGTGTATTTCTACAGGTTGGTACGACAGTCGTTAATCAATTTCTTTCGTGTGTGAGCTTGTACGCTGTCAGCCTTTAAATAAGTCGCTAAACTTACCACATTTGCGCCTTGCTCTAAATGCCTGTGGTTGGTAGAGTTCCTCGATTTGCACAATTGTGGAACCAGTATGATAATGCTTCGATTGTTGGCGCATTATGGATCTGTTAATGTCTCCACAAATGGGGTCTTTACTGCTGGACACAATTGCAGAAAACATAGCCGCAGGAAATATAGCCATAGAAAACATGGCCGCTGAGCTCGAAGCTGTTTAAAACCCAATAAATAATGATTTGTTGGACGATCCTTTCAGCAATGAAACGAAAAGGATCAGACAATGATAACAATGAGTAACAGGTAGAATCTTTTAATGCTATTACCCAAGCGCCTTCGTGGCTTATTTTCTAATGATCTTTCTATCGACCTTGGTACTGCAAATACACTTATTTTCGTTCGAGAGCGAGGCATTGTCCTTGATGAACCTTCTGTAGTTGCTATTCGCCACCATAATGGACAAAAAATTGTAGAGGCTGTCGGCGTTGAAGCCAAGCGCATGTTGGGCCGAACTCCGGGTAATATCACGGCAATACGGCCTTTGAAAGATGGTGTTATAGCTGATTTCCAAGTGACCGAAAAAATGTTGCAGCATTTTATCAAAAAAGTACATGAAAATAGCTGGTTTCAACCTAGCCCGAGGGTTTTAGTCTGTGTGCCTTGCTTATCTACTGAAGTTGAAAAGCGCGCAATCAGGGAGTCAGCACTCGGTGCTGGTGCCAGGGAAGTTAGGTTAATTGAGGAGCCGATGGCCGCTGCTATAGGTGCGGGACTGAAAGTTGAAGAAGCCAATGGCTCCATGGTTGTCGATATTGGTGGCGGAACCACAGAAATTGCGATTATTTCTTTGAATGGTGTTGTCTATTCAGACTCGGTAAGAATAGGTGGAGATCGTTTTGATGAGGCCATTGTTAACTATGTTCGTCGAAATTACGGCTCTGTTATCGGTGATGCAACGGCAGAAAGAATCAAGCAAGAAGTAGGGTGCGCATACGCTGGCAGTGAGGTGAGAGAGATTGATGTACGTGGTCGTAACCTAGCGGAAGGTGTGCCAAGAAGTTTTACGTTAAACAGTGACGAGATATTAGAAGCCCTTGTGGATCCGTTATCGAGTATTGTTCAAGCCGTAAAAGGTGGTTTGGAAAAATCTCCACCAGAATTAGCTTCTGATATCGCAGAAACAGGAATAGTGTTGACCGGAGGTGGCGCTTTGTTGAGAGATATCGATAAATTGTTATCTGAAGAAACTGGTTTGCCTGTGATTGTTGCTGAAGATCCTTTGACGTGTGTCGCTCGTGGTGGCGGTAAGGCGATGGATTTGATGGATCGAAATGGCATTGATTTCTTATCGTCATAGCTGCCGTTTCAATCTTAATTACCGTTTTAAATTGGTGTTAAATTTAGGACAATAACCTCGCTTCTAGCGACCGAGTGTTAAGGTCAGATGACGAGTTCTTTCCGTAGTCATATTAGTCATAATGCAGTTTTCTTTTTTCTTTTTGCCATTTATTGTGAGCAGGAGCATTTACCATTAAGCCGCTGTTTACGAAAAATTCTTCCGCAACAGCCAAGGCAATTCTGCTTGGCCTGATTGCTCTAGCTCTTATTTTAATCAATAGCTACACCTCTTTTTTTGAGCCACTCAAGTCCAAATTGGGTGTTGTTTCTTCACCGTTATATTCCATAACAAATTTTCCTCGACAGGTTGTTGGCTGGGCGGGGGAGCGTTTCTCAAGTAAAAAACGGGTCATTGAAGAAAATGAAGCGTTGCGAGAGGAGCTGCTAATTCATAAGCGTAAATTACAGCAGATGGCTGCTATATACGCTCAAAATGTTCGCCTTCAACAATTGATGAATGCCAGTGAGTCATTACAAGAACGAGTGATAGTGACTGAGTTGACAGGGGTTTCCCCTGATCCGCTGGCCCATATCGTGATTATCGATAAAGGGAGTCATCATGGCGTTTATCTTGGCCAGCCTCTCGTTGATTCTGATGGTCTAATGGGGCAGGTGATAGAAGTCAGCCCTTTTTCTAGTCAAGTGATGCTGATCACAGATAGTACTCACGCATTGTCGGTTCAAGTTAATCGTAACGGTGTAAGGGCTATCGTTGAAGGGGTCGGTGATTTATACCGCCTTGAGCTTCGCTATGTATCGAACACGGTCGATATTCAAGAGGGAGATTTGTTAGAAAGCTCTGGTCTTGGTCAGCGATTTCCTCGCGGTTATCCGGTTGCTGTGGTTGAGTCCATTACCCATGATCCTGGGCAACCGTTTGCTGAAGTCATTGCTCGTCCAGTCGCTCAGTTAAATCGGTCTCGCCATGCTTTGCTTGTCTTTGTTGGAGATTCGAGTTCAGAACAAGAACAGCAAGAACAAGACGACTCATCTCCGACTAGCCTTTCTGATACGGGCTTAGAATAGGAGATAGCAATGAGCCTAGATTCTCAGTACACGCATAATATGACGGTCATTGTTCTCTCATTTTTTGTGGCTCTACTCCTTAGCGTGTTTCCCTTGCCGGTGAGTTGGGCGTGGTACCGTCCTGAATTTGTCGCGTTATTAGTGGTTTATTGGGTTATGGCGTTGCCTCAAAATGTGGGCGTAGGAATAGCTTTTACTGCTGGCCTTTTACAAGATATTGCTGAGCACGCTGTTCTTGGACAGCATGCATTGGCGTTAGTCGCCGTTGCTTACGTATGCATGCTGTCCTATCGGCGCATACGAAATTATGCGTTGTGGCAGCAATCAGCTTGGGTATTTGTGTTAGTGGGTCTACATCAATTATTTTGGAATTGGGTTCATGGCTTTAAGGGGCCTGCAGCTCAATCTCTAATCTTTCTTGTGCCGGCATTGGTCAGCGCATTGATTTGGCCCTTCGTATTGATTGTGATGGAATGGATTCGAATGCGGACTCATAAACCTCGTTACCAGTAATCTTGCTTGCTATTAGCAAATTCGACTACTTTTTCAACTTCATCGGCTTTTTTATCCCCTAGCTCTTTTCTTCATAGTCTCATTTTTCGCGATAGGTATAATGGCCTGTCCTTTGTGCTTGTTTGGAAAATACCCTCATGCTCTACCTTGCCTCTCAATCACCTCGCCGAAGAGAGATTCTCGATCAGATTGGCGTGGATTATCGAACGATTCCACAAAATATTGATGAAGGCATGCGAGCTCAAGAAGCTCCGGAAACTTATGTCCAACGCTTGGCGCTTGAGAAAGCGATTTCTGGGTTAGATTCAATCAATAATCCACGGGGCGATGAACGCGTCTTGGGTGCGGACACTATTGTTGTTTTTGATGGTCATATATTGGGTAAACCAAAAGATCGTAAATGCGGTTGTGACATGCTCATGACCCTTTCGGGTCAAAAACACACAGTGATGTCGGGAATTGCCATTGCTTCTAAAGACAAAAGCGAATATGACATATCGAAAACAGACGTTTTTTTTCGAACATTAGATAAGTCATTGATCGACAGGTATTGGGAATCAACTGAGCCCTGTGACAAAGCAGGTGGATATGGGATCCAAGGACGTGGAGGTATTTTTGTTGAGAAAATAATTGGCAGCTATAGTGGAGTTGTTGGGTTGCCCATTGAAAAATTATTTCCGCTTTTGGAAAAATTTAACATTCCGTTTTGGAATTGATGATTATTTGAAGGGTTGATTCATCGTTACCTAAAAAAATAAATGCAGTAAGACGATAAGTGTCAGTGGTACTCCTAAGAGTAATAAAGATATGAGTGATGAAATACTAGTTAATGTGTCGCCTACTGAAACGCGAGTAGCCCATGTTGAAAACGGTTTGGTACAAGAGGTTTTTCTTGAGAGAACACGTAATCGTGGTTTGATGAGTAATATTTATAAGGGAAAAGTTGTTCGTGTTCTTCCTGGCATGCAAGCGGCATTTGTTGATATCGGATTAGAACGAGCGGGATTTATACATGCGAGTGATTTTGCTCCCTCACTCGATTTACATTTGACCACCAGTGAGAACACAGTAACTAAAGATATTCGTGAGCTAGTGCGAGAAGGGCAGTCGTTATTAGTTCAAATCGTCAAAGAGCCGATTAGTACAAAGGGACCTCGGCTCACAACCCAAATCTCTATCTCAACAAGAAATTTAGTGTTTATGCCAAATGCAAACCATATTGGTATTTCTGCCCGAATTGAAAATGAGGATGAACGAGAACGCTTAAAAGACATGTTGCAACATGCCATTGATGAATATTCTCAGAAGAGTCAAGCGCTTAGTGAAGACCGGAAGAAGAAAGGCGAGAAAAAAGAAAAAAGTAAGCCCGGTGGATTTATCGTTAGAACCGTTGCTGAAGGTTGTGCCGAAGAGGAAATAAGTGCTGATATCCCTTTTTTAATTAAATTATGGGATCAATTAGCGGCATCGGTTAAACACAAGAAAGCACCTGCCATTATTTATGAAGACTTATCTTTGTATAAGCGTACTTTGCGAGATCTTGTAAAACCCAAAATTGAAAAAGTAAGGATTGATAGCACAGAAGCTTATCAGCGTATGGTGGAGTTTGGTCAAGTATATACGCCAGAGATTTTACCTAAGTTGGAATTGTATAAGGGTGATAGACCGTTATTTGATTTAAATGGTGTTGAAGACGAAATCGAACGCGCTTTACAAACTCAAGTACAATTAAAATCTGGTGGTTATTTGATTATTGAGCAAACAGAAGCGATGACAACCATTGATGTTAATACTGGCGCTTTTGTGGGTAATCGAAATTTAGAAGAAACTATTTTTAAAACGAATCTCGAGGCGGCCACTTCTATTGCGCGTCAATTACGACTGAGAAATCTAGGCGGTATTATAATTTTAGATTTCATTGATATGGAAGATGAGGAGCATCAACGACAAGTGTTGAGAACGTTGGAGAAAGCCATGGAGCGTGATCGTGCTAAAACATCGATCACTGGCGTTTCTGATCTGGGCTTGATCGAAATGACACGAAAACGCACAAGAGAGTCTTTAGGGCAGTTGATGTGTGAGTCTTGTAGCGTTTGCCAGGGTCGAGGAATTCTTAAAACACCTCAAACCGTTTGCTATGAAATTTTTCGTGAAATAATGAGAGAGGCTAGAGTGTATGATAACGAAAAGTTTTTAGTGTTAGCTGCTCAATCAGTGGTTGATTGTTTACTTGATGAGGAGTCTGCACATGTTGCTGATTTAGAAACCTTTATCGGACGTGTTATCGAATTTCGAGTAGAGGGCATTTACAATCAAGAACAATACGACATTATATTGGTTTAGTTTTTAAAGATAACAGAGACCAAACGCTTGCAGGCTGAGTTTTAACATCTTCACATTTGAAATAAAAAATATGCTTAAAATAACACGAAAAATTGTCAAAAAGTTCTGGGGGCTTGCCGCTTTCCTAGTGATTTTTTTGGCTGTTGTCGTTGTTGTTGGCCGAGAATTGACACCGCAAATTTCACGTTATAAGCAAGAAGTTGTGAAAACGTTATCTGAATCTTTGGGGGTGAACGTCGCCATCAAAGATATGTCTGCAACGTGGGAAGGTTTGAGTCCAGAGTTACGTTTAAACGACGTCGTATTTACTAGCTTAGATGACGAAAATATTTTGTCAGTGGGGTCGGCCACCGCTAAATTGAGTTTACTTCGATCTTTGTTTAATTGGCAGTTAGCGTGGGGCAATATTGAACTGGTTCAAGTTGATATGGGGCTTAAACAAAATCAAAACCGTTCTTGGTCTTTGATTGGTTTACCCGTGACCACAACCTCCACGGAAAATATTGATATTGATGATCCCATCGATATTTTTTTATTGGGTCGTCACATTGAGTTAAGAGAAGTCAATTTATCTTTTCAGTTTAGAACAGGCCATCTCAGCCAAGTAAAACTCCCCTATGCTTTAATGGAAAATAGCGGAGATTTTCATCGCTTCTCATCTGAAATTGGTGTTGATGGTAATACTGATGTGATGAGTATGGTGTTAGAGGGAAATGGTGATCCTCGAGATTTAGATAATTTTTCTGCTAAAGGCTACGTTCGTTTGCAACAATTTGAGTTAGAAAGAGCAATGGCAACATTGCCAGGTGAATTGTGGGAAGGGTTGCCAGAAAAAGAATGGAGAGAAGGCCATCAACTAAATTTGGAAGCGTGGATAGATATACTGCCAGGTTTGAAAGTGACATCACTTGGTCGTTTTGATGTTGGTGAACTACCTGTTGCTATTGAAAAGGATTTCCCTTTTCCCAAAAGGACAGGAGCAAATTTTTCCAGCGTCTGGGATGAGACGGGTGAATGGACCATCTCGGTCAGAAATTTAAACTTTGATTGGGAGAATGTGCAGGCAGAGCCAGTTGACTTGGTTATGTCTTCTTTGGGTTTGGGCAAGCCGATCCATATTCAAATGGCATCAATAGATGTCGATTCTTGGATGACCACATTGAATGACGCCGGATATTTTAGAGGAGAATTAAAAGCAGCGTTAGACGAATTAAACCCCAGCGGATTATTAAATAACGTACTGTTGTCGATCGAAGGGGTAAAGCTTGATGACGTGCGTTTAAAAGCGAATCTGATTGACGTATCCGTTGGGGCTTGGAATGGAGCGCCAGAGCTAAAGCAAGTGAATGGCTATGTGGAGGCGACACCATTATCAGGGTTTATCGATTTGGATAGCCGTGAAGGTTTTTCGATGTTTTACCCTAAAATTTATAACGAGCCAATGTATTTTGATAGCGCCAATGGTCGAGTACATTGGGCTGTGGACTTAGAAAAACAAGCCGTTAATGTTCATAGCGGTTTGTTGGAAGTGAATGGTGAGGAGGGTCAAGGTCGAGGATATTTTTCACTTTTTTCCCCGTTTAAATTTGGCGAACAACAAGAAGAACTTATTCTTCAAGTCGGATTGCGAAATAGCGTTGTTGGATACCATAAAAAATTCGTTCCATTTGTGGCTCCAACGGGTTTGTTGGATTGGATGGACGAAAGTATAAAACAGGGACGAGTCAATTCCGGTGGCTTTATTTATCGAGGTGGTTTCACTGAAGGTTCAATAAAAAATACGGCGCTTCAGTTATACGTTGATGTTGAGGATGCTTCATTAAATTATCATCCTGATTGGCCATTTATCACAGAAGCCAGCGGAACGGTGTGGCTTAACGATGACACCGTGACAGCTTCAGTCAAAAAGGCAAAGTATTTAGATGCAGATGTTAGGCAATTGGCTATCTCTGTTTCTCCAAGCCATGAAGATAACAATTCTAAAAAAGATTTTGTTGAGAGCGAACACATTATTTTATCTATCGCCGGTAACGTTTCAGGTAATGCTAAAACGGGTTTGAGAATTATTAATGAAACGCCCATTCGATCGATTGTTGGTGATCAATTTAAAAATTGGCAGTTATCGGGACTGATGGACGCCGATGTCACACTTGAAATTCCTCTTTCTTTTAGCGCTACAGGAAATGATGCTGTTGAAAGAAATGCAAATGATAGTGCTGACTCTTTCATGCCGCCGTCTGATTTTTCAAATCAGGGTTTGGGGAAGCAGCATGTAGAAGTGAATTTGTCTAAGGCGTCGCTCACCATTCCAGAGGTTGATTTAACCTTTAGAAAAATAAAAGGGATGTTAGTTTATGATAATAACGAAGGGCTTACATCAGAAAAATTAAGTGGGACACTGTGGGGTGAAAAAGTGTCTGCTTCTATTAAGAAAGTAGTGAGTAAAAAATCGAATTCTGATTTACTGTCTATTTCTGCACAGGGTTTAGCGAGTGTTGAGTCGTTGCAAAACTGGATTGATTCACCAGTTTTTGATTTTTTTTCGGGCGAGTCAAAATTCGACATTAATATTACTCTCCCTTATTCTCAAAATAGTGTTGATGAAACTGAACTTGTTATTAATTCAACATTAAACGGTATTGCTTTAGACTTGCCTGAGCCTTTTGGAAAAATAGCCAACATCGATCGCTCTTTGTCTATTATGCTCCCGCTTGAATTCGGCAGTTCGTCAAGAAATAACAGTGCCGCTTCGGTGAGTTCTTCGAGTTCATTGTTAGATTTTAACGTTGAATATGCCAATATCTTTAACGGTGTTTTTAGTCTTGAAGATAAACATGTAAAAAGCGCCGCAGTGAATCTAAGTTCTTCTTCTCAATACCCACCCAGTAAACCAAGAATTTCAGAAGGCAATTTTCTAATTAAAGGAAAATTATCTAATTTTGTATATGAAACATGGCTAAAGACTTATGAAGCGTATTTATCTTCGGACGAAAAAAGAAAAGCAAGTATTACTCAAATTCATCCCAGTGATACTTTATTGGTTGATCAAGGTATTCAGAATTCAATTCAGAGTTCAGCTTCTTTAAAATCAAATCCGATATCCGGTAATTTGAAACCAGTTGTCAATATTGATTTTGAAAAGTTTGTCATGTCTGGCTTCGATGTTGATCACATGCACCTTAATGCCTACTGGTCTGAACAGTCATGGGTGCTAAATGTAAGCTCAGATATTGTTTCTGGCGATTTGATCATTTTCGATGACGAGAGCAAGCCTTTAGTTGCAAATCTGATGCATTTGCATATTCTGACAGACGATTATGATCCGTCGCCTCAAAATCCATTTATGGCTGTGGATGATAAAAATCCCGTTTCAGATGCCTTAGCTGAAATAAATCCTAAAGAGTTACCTTCCGTCGATTTTTCAGTATCTCAATTTACTTTGAACAAAGAAAATTATGGTAGTTGGTCTTTTAATGTTGAGCCAACGAGTACCGGCGTGCAATTGAAAAATATTACAGGCGAAATTCGTGGCGGTTATGTTATTGGGAATGAAAATGAAACCGGCGCAACACTTCGTTGGGACGTGGGCGAAAGCGAACAAATGAGAACGGTTTTCTCTGGGCGTTTTGTGAGTGATAAGTTTGAAGATGTATTGAAGCAATGGGGGCAACCGGAATTATTAGAGAGTGAAGCGGCAAAGTTTGATGCACAGCTGTCCTGGAATGGATCGCCTGCTGCAGTCTCTACGTTATCGATTGCAGGTTCAGTGAAATTAATGATTGAAAAAGGAAGTTTTTATCAAGATAAAAATAATCCCAGCGCTGGTGGGGCGCTTTTACAGCTGATTAGTTTTTTCAATTTTGATACCTGGGTGCGTCGTTTGCGCTTAGACTTTTCAGATTTGACCCGCAAAGGAATGGCGTTTGATCAAATTGAAGGTGAATTAATGTTTGAACAAGGTATTGTATTGATGGATTCGCCCTTGGTAGTGAGGACTCCATCAGGGCGTTTTCAAGTGGTTGGAGAAATGGATTTAAATGATGAGACAGTGGATGCGCAGTTAGTAGCGACCTTACCGGTTGGGGGAAATTTAACGTTGTTTACGGCGTTGGCGGCTGGGCTACCAGCGGCAGTTGGTGTTTATATCATTAGTAAGATATTTGAAAAGCAAGTTGATAAGGTTGCCAGTGTTAGGTACAGCGTGAAGGGAAGAATTGATGATCCTGACTTTGAATTTGATAAGTTATTTGGAAATAAAATAAAAACAGATAAAACAGAATAAATAGCTGTATCGCTGAAATTTAAACCCATTTTCTTCGAATATTTATATCCCCGCCAAAATATTATCTCTAATGAACTGAAAAAGTTTACGTGTTGCCGCTGATTTTTTTCGATTGGTTTGTGATTTTCTCTCCAATTCTTCATTGATTTTTCTTTCTTTAATTGCGTTTCTGGTAAGCTGGCGAAAAGTTTGTCGGTCTATATTCGGAAAATCAGCGAGAAACTGAGTGACTTGATCTTGATCACCAGTAATTAGTTTGTCGCGCCATTCTTCAATCATATGATGACTTTTCTTTAATTTACTCTGGTCTGCAACGATAGCGTCGAGTTTTTCTTGAATAGCCTCATGATTCGCCTTTCGCATTAATTTACCAATAAATTGCATTTGGCGTCTTTTTGCTTCATTTTTGGTAATGCGTTTATGTTCAAGAATAGCGTCTTCTAACTCCTCGGGAAGAGAAAACGTTTTTCTTTGAGTTTCATTAAGATCAATGAGTTGTTTTCCGAGCTTTTGTAAATCTTCCATTTCGCGTTTAAGCTGAGATTTACTGATTAGCACTTCTTCGTCATCGATGTGTTGTCTGTCGTCATTCATGGCGTGTAGGTATAAAAGTTAGGAGTGAAAGTTTTAATGAGCTTTTAGCGCTAGCTATAATGAAAAGTTGGCGTTACCGTATTTTTTGTTCTTAATGAACATAAAATACGGTAGCCAGACCTAGGAAAGAGAGAAATCCCACTACATCTGTGACAGTTGTTAATAAAACGCCGCCAGCAAGAGCAGGATCAATGTTTAATTTTTTTAAGATCAGAGGCAATAACGTGCCGGTAACAGCTGCAGTAATTAAGCTGATGATCATAGCGGCGGCAATAATAAAAGCGATATGAATATCTTTCATCCATAGCGCAACTATTAACCCCATAATGGCAGCCCATAGGATGCCATTCATAGCGCTCACAATAAATTCTCTAGAGAGTAACCAGGAAATATTATTTCTCCCGATGTGACCTAGCGCCATGCCTCGAATCACAACAGTTAACGTTTGATTGCCAGCAACGCCCCCCATGCTGGCGACGATGGGCATCAAAACGGCGAGTGCTACGACCTTGTCAATGGTCTCGCTAAAACTATCGATAACTAATGATGCAATAATGGCTGTAATTAAATTAATACCTAGCCAAACCGCTCGACGTGGAGCCGTTGTTAAAATTGAGGCAAACGTTGCACCTTCTGTATCGAGACCGGCTAAGCTCATTAATGAGTGATCAGCTTCTTCTCGAATTACATCAACAACGTCATCAATAGTAATACGCCCCAGTACTTTTCCATCTTCGCCAATAACAGGGTTGGAAATTAAATTGTGATGCTCAAACAATCGAGCGACTTCAATGTCGGGCATACTAGCAGGAATTGGATCGACATCCGTTACCATTATTTCTCTAACCGTAGTATTGGGGTCAGAGGTTAACAGTTTTCGAAGAGGCAAAAGCCCTAAGTACTTGTCGTCTCGATTAACGACGACAATGTTGTCTGTGGAAGCGGGTAATTCATCGTGTCGACGTAAATACCGTAAGACAACATCTAATGTCAGATTAGGGCGAGCGGTAATCACATCGGAGCTCATTAACCCGCCGGCGGTTGAGCCGTCATAGAATAGTAATGACTCAACGCGCTCTCTGTTTTGTTCGCTCATGGCGGCGAGCACTTGCTGAA
Source organism: Cellvibrionaceae bacterium (assembly GCA_050633885.1). GTDB lineage: Bacteria > Pseudomonadota > Gammaproteobacteria > Pseudomonadales > Cellvibrionaceae > JAWSVE01. Next base: position 367,327 of record JBOEHK010000006.1, on the reverse strand, counting down.
TTATTTGGTCCGGTAACTGTTGAAGAATGTCCGTGACATCATCATCATCAAGATCTTCTGTGACAGCGGCGACTTCCTCTGTGTCCATTTTTTTGAGAAAGTAGAGTTGGTTTTCTTCAGAAAGCTCTTGAAGCACTTCACCTTCAAGTTCGATATCAATTAATCGCCAGAGAGCGAGTCTAGATTTTGGTGGAGAGGATTCTAGTAGGTGAGCAATATCAACAGGTTTTAAGCTATTCAGCATTCCTCGGACAGGCTGAAACGCACCGCTATCTAGTGCTTCATTAATATGAGCTAGATGCGTTTGCGTTTGTGTTTGTAATTCTTCAGCGCTGTGTTGCATGAGTTCTCTTGATTGAATGCGTTAGAAAAAAATTAATTGAGCTAAAAATAATAAGTGAGTTACTCTCCCTCGCCAAAGCGGTCATCAATTAAATGTGTGATGGCCTCAAGCGCTCGGTCTTCATCCTGTCCGTCACAGATAATTTCCAATGCGGTGCCTTTACTTGCGGCTAACAGCATAAGTGACATAACGCTTTTGCCATCGACTAATGAATGCTGGCTGCCAATCTTAATAGAGCTCGAGAATTGGCTTGAAGTTTTTGCAAGCTTCGCCGCTGCTCTCGCATGCAGACCTAATTTATTGATAATGGTAATCTGATGTTTAATCATTTTTTATATTGCGTTATTAAGTTTTTCACTCAAAAGTCAGTGTGGCGTATGATGCAATTGTCATTCGACTATTCTTTACGATTGTTGTCAGTAATATTGAGTTCTCGGTGCCTGACTTGTACGTTACTAAACTGGGAAGAAAAGTGTTTGAACAACTGGTTACACAAAAATACAGAGCGATGTTGGCCGCCAGTACATCCGACAGCGATAGTAATATAACTACGATTGCTGGCATCATAGCGAGGAAGCCATCGTTCGAGATAGTTGGTGATGTCTTCGAGCATTTCATTCACTTCAGTATGCTCAGAAAGAAAATCAATAACTGGTTTTTCTAGACCATTAAACCCTCTTAAGTGAGGCTTCCAATAAGGGTTGGGTAGGCATCTCACATCGTAGACAATTTCTGCGTCGACAGGAACGCCGTGTTTGAATCCAAATGATTCAAATAGAATCGACATACCTGAATGAATATTCCCAGCAACTCGAGTTTTTACTAGGTCTCGAAGTTCGTGAAGATTTAAATTACTGGTATCTATCACCAAGTCAGCCATGTCTGCAATTGGCTCCAAGAGTGATCGTTCTTTTTGTATCGCCTCTTGTAAATCTCTAGAATGATTGCTCAGTGGATGCTTTCTTCTGGTTTCACTGAAACGTTGGATTAAAATACTGTTTCGTGCATTCAAGAATATAACTTCGCACTTTAGGCCAAGTTCTTTGTCACTTTCAATTAAGTGTTGAAACTGCTCGAGATCTTGCCATGTATTTCTTGCGTCAATACTGATGGCAAATTTTGTTTCGTTTTCATCACTTTTGGCGAGAGACTCAATATGAGTAATCAACTGAGGTAATAAGCTAGCAGGAAGATTATCAACACATGTAAACCCTGCGTCTTCAAGAACGTGCAAAGCAGTACTTTTTCCCGATCCAGAGTGCCCACTGATGACGACTAGTCGCATGATGAAAACCTTTTGTTATGCGGTGATATGTTTAGCGGCGATTACTTTTGCTCTTGCCTCTGTCCGTAGTGAAATTGTTCTCGCGAAGTTTATTGGTGTACATCCTTTTTATACACGTTGGTTGAGACTTTAAAATTTAAATATTAAGAAAATAAGAATCTGACAAAATAAAAATGTGTTCTGTTGTTTTTAAATGTTGTCAAATAACATTGACGCGGTTTGAAAAAGTTCTTCGTTAGTTTCGCTGTCACGTAGTGAATTTAAATTTTCTTCATTGCTGAAAGCTTGCGCTAACGACGCAAGTGTTTGTAAGTGTTGCTCATGTGCTTCATCGGGCACGAGAAGAGCGAAAACAATATCAACGGGTTTGTCGTCCACGGATTCAAAATCAACTGGATCTGATAGTGTGAGTAAAACACCCACGGCTCTCGGACAGTTACTCACTCGACAGTGGGGGATTGCTATGCCTTGCCCAATTCCTGTTGAGCCAAGTCTCTCTCTGTTGATGAGCTCCCTGAATAACTCGTCAGCTGACATTGCGGGGTAATCATCAGCAATTACTTTGGCGGTTTCTTCAAGAACTCGTTTTTTACTTCCGCCATTAGCTCTACAAATACTGCGAGACGGAGAGAGGATGTTACTGATGTTCATAGCATTCCATAAACTTAATGGCGGTAGTCATTTTTATCGTTAAAAATTAGCGATGGCTATTTAATTTTTCTTTATGTTTGATTAATTGTCGATCAAGTTTGTCTGTTAACGAATCGATGGCTGCATATAAATCTTCAGAGCTAGCGTTAGCAAAGATTTCTTTACCATTCACATGAATAGTGGCTTCAGCCTTTTGTTCTAATTTGTCGACAGAGAGAATAACGTTAACGTTAGTAATGCGATCGTTGTGTCTCTCAAGCTTTTCTAGTTTATTGTTGACGTAATCTTTAATGGCGGGAGTTAAATCAAGATGGTGACCGCTGGTGTTTATTTGCATAGTACAGCTCCTAACTGATGGGTGATGACAAAGTAGGCGAATGATGTCAAAAAGTATAATGTGAATCTAACGCCATCTTTTTGCCAGGTTCCACAACAAGGTGAATAAATTTCATTCGTTATACAGCTTTTTTGGTCGAAAAATCGACTTGTTATGCCGAAACTCTTTATTAAAACTGTATACACAGTTTATAGAGTAGTGATTACCGAAAATCAATGAATTGATGTAGATCAGACTAATCGCTTGCGTTCATTTGATGCGGGAATCGATAATGATTCACGGTATTTTGCGATAGTCCTTCTAGCAACTTTGATTCCTTGTTCTGACAATAAATCAGCAATTTTACTGTCGCTGAGTGGCTTTTTAGGGTTTTCAGCTATCACTAGTTTTTTAATGATAGCTCGAATTGCCGTGGACGAACATTCTCCACCGCTATCGGTGCTTACATGGCTTGAAAAAAAGTATTTTAATTCGAATATCCCTTGCGGCGTGTGCATAAATTTTTGTGTGGTCACGCGAGAGATAGTTGATTCGTGCATTCCGACAGCTTCAGCCACATCGTGTAAAACCAAAGGCTTCATAGCTTCAGCACCGTAATCAAGAAAGCCCTTTTGTTTTTCAACAATACTGGTGGCTACCTTTAAGAGCGTCTCATTACGGCTTTGCAGGCTTTTTAAAAACCATCGCGCTTCTTGTAAGTTGTCTCGTAAAAACGTGTTGTCGCTACTGCTATCTGCCCGTTTGATAAGGGAAGAGTATTCTGAACTGATTCGAATTTTTGGTGCTATGTCAGGATTGAGATTGACTGTCCAGCGGTCATTCTCTTTTCTGACAAAAACATCGGGTACCACATATTCTGTTTCACCTGAATTGATATCGTCCCCGGGCCGAGGATTGAGTGACTGAATCAATAAAATGGCATCGCGCAGCTCATGTTCTTTGAGTTTTGTTTTGCGCATTAACTGTTTGTAGTCGCGCGAACCAAGAAGTTCTAGGTAGCCATCCACAACAGATGTCGCGGCAGACATGGACGGTGTGTCTGTTGGTAATTGTTTAAGTTGTATCAGTAGGCATTCGCGTAAATTGTGTGCAGCGACACCAGGTGGATCGAATTGCTGGATACGGTGCAGCACAGCATCAACTTCATCTTCTTCTAGTTCTTCAAGAGAGTTGACCAGACCCTGATAGATATCATTTATCGTGATAGAGAGAAATCCGCTAGGCTCTATAGCATCAAGTATCGACAGGGCAATGGCGTTGTCGCGTTCTGTCATGGGCGTCAAATTAAGCTGCCACATGAGGTGATCATCTAGGGATTCCGTCGCTGTTCGACGCGAATCAAAATCGTAATCCTCTTCAGGGCCCGAGGGAGCTGATGAGGTGGAGGCTGGCTGATAGATGTCGTCCCAGCTGGTATCCACAGGTAGATCTGAAGGGATTTCGTTGTTCCAATCTTGCTCGCTGAGTTCGGTCTCAGATTTGTCTAGAGGTTCATGATCTTTAGCAGAGCCTGCTTCAATATCTTGTGAGGAATCATTGTCAGAATTCCCCTCATTGCTTTTGTCAGTTTGTGATTGCTGCTCTTGGTTAGCGTTTTCGGATTGAGTGTCAAAGGTTTCGCTATCTGTCTTTCTCTCAGATGCGTTTCCATCCTCTTCGACGATTTCAAGCATTGGATTAGAATCAAGGGCTTCTTGTATTTCGTTTTGTAATTCTAACGTTGATAACTGCAAAAGCCGTATGGCTTGTTGCAGCTGAGGTGTCATAGTCAGCGACTGACCTAGTTTTAGTTGAAGCGATTGTTTCATAAGTTCGTATAACTACTTCGTTGAAGCCATATCAATTAGCTTTTTGTCGTTTCCTCAATCCTGAGAATAAATGAGAAGTTCAAACTGTGTTCAATGGTTAGATATAGTGTGAGAGCTTCTAGCGATGCTGCCGAGTATTAATTTTAACAGGCTACAATGAAGGGCTTTTCATGACAAGCAATGTTTATGCCTGTGAAATAGAAAAAAGCACAGTTGATCTATGAGGAGGCTGTTTTTTGATCATATTGGCATAGAGGCGACTCGTTTTTGGTCTAAATAGTAGCTAGTTCGTAGGGAAGTGTTATGACTGGATGAGAAGGGTTTCTACTTGCGTATAATTGTGGCGTTTGATTGTTGACCATATAAAAAACGGTATTTAGATATGAAAAATGTAATTAGTATTCGTAGTTTGACCCTTCTGGTCGTTGGCGTTGTTATGACAGGCGAAGTGACGGGTGATGCTTACCAAGTCCCTCGGTTAGCGAATGGTCAACCTGATTTTCAAGGTGTTTGGACAAACTCTAGTCTGACTCAATTAACGCGCGGTCGACAGTTTAAGTCATTAATTCTGTCAAAAGAGGATGCTGCAAGGATAGAGGCGGGACGAGCTGCTTCAACAGAGCGTGCTCTGAAGCCAACTGATCCAAATGCGCCGGCACCGAGTAAGGGTGGTGTTGGCGGATATAACAATTTTTGGCTGGATCCCGGTTCATCATTTGGGCAAATAGACGGCGAATACAGAACGAGCTGGCTAATCGATCCTGAGGATGGGCAATTACCCTATAGTGAAAAAGGCAGAAAAATATTTAATGAGCAAGCCGCTGCTTATCGGAATCATGTTGATAATCCAGAAGGACGTCCGATGGCTGAGCGATGCATTATTGGTTTTGGTTCAACAGGTGGGCCGCCAATGCTAAACGTCCTCTATAACAACCATTATCAATTTGTTCAGAGTGACAAAGCGGTCATGATTCAAGTTGAAATGAATCACGATGCACGTATTGTTCGGCTTAATGAGCAGCACTTGCCTAAATCTATGACGCCATGGCTAGGTGACTCTATTGGTCAATGGGAAGGGGATACCTTGGTCGTAGAGACGACAAATTTTCATCCCGGCGAACAATTGCGGTTAAACTTCAATCAATCTTTTTATCTCTCCACAAATGCAAAAGTTGTGGAGAAATTTACTCGCTCAGCTGAAGATACTTTATTTTACGAGTTTGCTGTAACAGATCCTGATATTTACACACAAACGTGGCGAGCGGAGATGGTTTTTAGGCGAGCAGAAGATAATATTTATGAGTACGCGTGTCATGAAGGCAATTATGCGCTACCAGGTATATTGGCGGGAGCACGTAAAGAAGAAAGTGATGCGGCAAAGAAATAACAAAAACTCTTAAAAGATATTTCAAAAAAAACTTCTAGCTTGGCAGAGCTAGAAGTTTTTTTTGTGCATAAGTTAACTGTTTTTCAAATGCACTTTTGAATTGCTACAGACGGAAGTTATCGCCGAGGTATACTTTTCTGACTTTCTGATTATTTAATACCTTATCGGGATCGCCTTCTTCGATTATTTGGCCTTCGTTGACAATATAAGCTCTTTGACAAATATCCAGCGTTTCACGAACGTTATGATCAGTGATTAACACACCGATACCTCGGTTTTTTAAATGAATAATGATGTGTTTAATGTCGGTAACTGAGATTGGGTCTACACCTGCAAACGGTTCGTCTAATAAAATAAAATCTGGGTCGGTTGCAAGCGCCCTTGCTATTTCAACACGTCGTCTCTCTCCGCCGGATAAGGACATTCCTTTACTTTTTCGGATATGAGAAATGTTAAATTCTTGCAAGAGTTGGTTCATTTTCTCGCGGCGTTGTTTTCGGTTAAGACCTGAACGTGTTTCTAAAATACTGAGTAAGTTATCTGAAACGGAGAGCTTGCGAAATACGGATGCTTCTTGTGGTAAGTATCCGATACCTGCTTTTGCCCGATCATGCATTGCGTAGCGCGTAATGTCTTTACCGTCAATTTCTACTTTCCCTTTTAACGGTTTTACCAACCCCGCGATCATATAAAAACAGGTTGTTTTTCCTGCACCGTTTGGGCCAAGCAATCCAACAACTTCCCCGCTTGAAACCGAAATAGATACATCGGATACGACATCTCTCCCTTTGTAACGTTTGGCTAAGTGGCTGGCTTGTAAAGTTGGCATTGAGATGACTTCATTCAATTTTATAAAAGGAAAATGTTTTTGAGTTTTTGAAAAGACTGTTTGTTACTCGTCTGAGTTTTTTTGCTCTTGTTTCGGTGGAATAACTACGTTGATGTCATTTTCATCAGCATTCGCTTCGATATAAGAGTTGCTGACATCATAAAATATTTTAGAGGCTTGGATTGTGGTTCCATTTTGTTCAAATTTTGCGTCGGTAATAATTTCAACCTTCCCGGTTGCCACAGAGTATTCGATAGTGTTTCCGGTAACAATAATCAAGGCTTGGTCAATAGTAGGTTGTTGTTGTAATTTTGCTGGCGAGCCAATCGCGATAATTTTTTTGGGGTTGTTGACGCTACCATATAACTCGAGTTGGTCGGCCATTATTTTAAGCGTGCCTTGTGAAACTACGACATTTTTAGAATATATCGCTCGTTCATTGGCTCCGTCAATCTGCATTTTTCCTTGCATTGAGATATAAATTTTTTCTTCTTTGTCTGAAGGTAGTGCATAAGTGACAGAGGAAGAAAATACTAATAAACAGGACAGGAGTGAGTTAATGAAGGAGAATTTATTGGCCCTTAACTGACTGCCTTTTGAGCATACTTGTTTGTTTTGAGTCGTTTGATTTCTTTTCATGTTAAGGGTGTCGTTGTTGTAAAGAGGGTTGCTGTAAAGAGAAAAGTACGAGTGCATTCAAAGGCAAGTTTACATTATTGTTGTGGCGGCTCATGAATGCCTTTGATATCTGATAATAATGTAAACAGCTTTTTCGTAAAATCCACTTCCATTCCTAACCCTTCATAGTGAGCGCGCGGATAGTCGATCATAACAGGTTTTGCTGTTTCGGCGAATTGTTGGCGAGGTTTTAGTGATAATTCATCGGTAGTGATTTTTGTTGTTTGGAAATCATCAACATACTGGTAAGCCTCTACACCGCCCGACAAGTGAATGATGTCACCCTGTTGCAGCGCTTTTCCGTTTTCAGATTTAAGTGTCCATGGCGACTCATTTGACTGAAAGAAAACGACTTCGGGCCTGATAATGTTCATATAATCTTCATTGGAGGGTGCGACAGTATTGATTTGAAAATGCTGAGCGGACTCTCCTGAAAATTCATACTCTATATGACCCTCAATATTGAATTGGGTGGTTTGAAAATTCTCCATGAAAAATTGAGGAAAAAGAGTCGAGGTGTTTTCGTTTGAGGCGGTGGTGGGGTTCTCTGACGAAAAATTAAAGCCCATGTCAAAGAAAGCAATCCAGCCAAAAACGATGAACAATATGATCAGTAGAAAAATATTTCTTGGAGTGTTTCTTCTTCGGTCTTTTTTCATTGTGGATATCACAAATTATAAATATTTTTGCAGAGCAGAGTCATATTTTCCTTGAGCTTGCATGAGTAAGTCGCAAGCCTCTCTGACAGCTCCTTCGCCACCATTTTTTTTACTTTGCCAGTCTACACGAGCAGCAACTGCACGGTGAGCATTGGCTACTGATAAGCTAAGACCAACGATATTCATGGCGGGAAGATCAGGGTAATCGTCTCCCATGAAAGCAATATTATCTAAATCTATATTGTGTTTTTTAGCAATATCCTGGACCGAAACTTGTTTGTCGGGACTGCCTTGGATAACTACTTTGATACCTAAATCGGCTGCGCGTTTTGAGACAATATTGCTTTCTCTGCCGGTAACAATGCCCACCATCACGCCGTTTTCTTGCAACATTTTAATTCCGTGGCCATCGAGTATGTTGAAAGCTTTGTATTCGTCATTTGAATTGCTGAAATATAATTTTCCGTCAGTCAAAACGCCATCAACATCAAGTAATAGCAATTGAATTTTTGTTGCTTTTTTGGTTAGTAATTGCTCGGTAAGTTTTTCATTCATATTTTTAAGCTTCTATCAGAGAGAAAGAAAATGTTTTGTTCGTTTTAGCTGGGTGTGTTTTTTTTCGCGTTTAATTCAAAAGTGTTTAGTGAATATTGCTCAATTCATGTTGTTCAATTGAATGTTTTTACATGAGATGTCGTTCGACTATATGACACCAGCACGCAAAATATCATGCATGTGAATAATACCAATTGGTTTCTGGCCTTCCTCGACAACAAGTGCCGTTATTTTTCGCTGCTCCATTAAACCTAATGCTTCTGCTGCTAGCATTTCTTTATGGATGGTTTTCGGTTTTGCCGTCATCACTTTTCCGATGGTTATCTTGTTGATGTCTTGCCCTTGATCAACTGTTCGGCGCAAATCGCCATCGGTGAAAATACCCAACAGCTCGCCAGCAGAGTTGGTTACTGTGGTTAATCCCAATCCTTTTGCTGTCATCACCACCAGAGCGGCTGGTAGCTGAGTATGCTCATCGACACTGGGGATTTCTTTGCCGGCATGCATTAAGTCATCAACTTTGATTAAAAGTTTCTTTCCAAGCGCTCCACCGGGATGTGAAAAGGCAAAATCTTCAGCGGTAAAGCCGCGAGCTTCTAACAATGCTATTGCTAATGCATCGCCCATGACCAAAGCAACTGTTGTGCTCGTGGTGGGGGCCAAATCTAATGGGCAGGCCTCTTGCGTGATACTGACATCGAGTTGGAAATCAGCTGCTTTGGCGAGGGGGGATTCAGGCTTTCCTGTCATGCTAATGAGGGGGACGGCCATGCGTTTTAATAAGGGCAGTAGTGTCACAATTTCTGCTGAGCTTCCAGAATAAGATATAGCAATGACCACATCATTCTTTGTAATCATTCCAAGATCGCCATGGCTGGCTTCACCAGGATGAACAAAAAATGAAGGTGTTCCTGTGCTTGCGAGTGTTGCTGCAATTTTGCTACCGATGTGGTGAGATTTTCCCATGCCGGTAACAATGACTCGTCCGGTGCATTCTAAAATACACTGGCAAGCCATATGGAATTGCTCATCGATTTTTTCGCTTAAAGCGGCAATTGCATTTTGTTCGATATCGACAGTTCGTCTAGCAACTGAAATAAAATCTTTTTGATTCATGGTTATTTACTTATTGATTGAAGCTGTTCGAACATTAATGAAAGGCCTTTGGGTAAATTTAAAGGCTTTGTGTTGTAAATAGAAGGGCATAATAACCAAAATAGCAAAGTAATAGACTGATGCCGATGAGCTTTCCTAAGTGACCCATTCCGTTTTTTCTTTTCAAATAGTAATCAACAATAATGGCTGTGCATAGTAAAGCGGTAATGCCTGCCATAACAGCGTAGTCGCGTAGGAATACCTCTTCTCCTAATGCGGGCATGCCAAAAATACCGGGAATAGACATAACAGCAAGAATATTAAAGATATTCGAGCCGACGATGTTGCCCAGTGCAATATCATGATGGCCTTTAATCGCGCTCATGATAGATGCTGCTAATTCGGGGAGGCTGGTTCCCAATGCGACGACAGTGAGTCCGATGATAAGAGGGCTGACACCAAAATACGCCGCAATATCTTGAGCGCCGCCGACTAAGATTTTTGAGCTAATAATGAGAACAGCTAATCCAATGATGAACCATACAGATGCTGCGGTCGTCGTTAGATTCGGAATATCTTCTTCGTCTTCAATCTCGTTTGGATGATTCTTTTTGTAGATAAACATCAAAAAAATGAGCGCGGGAATTAGCAATAGTAGTGACCAGCCTTCCCATCTGGCTAACTGGCCATCGTAGAGAAAAATACCCGCTATAAAAGTGATGAGCATTAAGATGGGTATTTCTTGCGTCAGTATATGACGCCGGATTGGAATGGCTGCAATGAGAGCGGTTACGGCGAGTACTAGTCCGATATTGGCTATATTCGATCCGAGGGCATTCCCGATCGCTAAATCCCCTTGCCCTTCGAGAGAAGCATTGATCGAAACAAGAATTTCTGGAGCAGAAGTTCCGAGAGAGACTATAGTAAGACCAATGATAAGCTTAGATACACCAACGTTAGCGGCGATAGCAGCGCTTCCGGCGACAAAACGATCAGCGCTCCAGACAAGTCCGGCAATACCTACACCGATGGCTAACCAGGCATACATGATCTCGGGCATATCTAATCCTTTGTTTTTTATGGGGTTTTGGCTTGTGGTTCAAGTGTCGTTTCTCTTAAAGGAGGCAGATGTTATAGTGCCGTCCTTCAAAAGTCAGTAGATCAAATTGAGTTTTTTACGTTTCCTTTAAACTATGACGTCATAATGTGTTCTAAAGGAGGCTTAGGACATTTCCATGCATAAAAGACAATCAGTATTTTTTACATCTAAAGGGTTAGCTATGACAATTTATAATCAATTTCTCGGAGTGTTTTCCAGTGTTTCGCGCCTACTCATGGTATTTGTGGCTATTGCTGGGCTGATGTCTATTGTCTCACCTTCTGTCGCAGAGGTTTCTTCGGAGAAGCCAGCAATGCAAAAGTCTGCACATGACGTTGCTGAAGAAGTCAAAAACCAATTAGTTTCAGTTATTCGACAGAAAAAAGAATTAGAAGCGGCTGGCGGTGAAGAGAAATATTTTAACGCTGTTGAGGGTGTTTTGTTACCTGTTGTGGATTTTAGATATATTGCCCGTGGAGTGATGGGGCAATATGGAAAGCAGGCCTCTGTTGAACAAAAAAAACGGTTTGTTGAAAATTTTCAAAAAGGGCTAGTGACAACCTATGCAAAAGGCTTAGCAGGTTATGGTAATCATGATATTAGTGTTGTACCGCCGAAAGAGGGTGATGCAGAGAAGAAAAGTCAAAGCGTTGTTCTGCAGGTAAAAGGTGGAGATACCATGAATGTGCTGGCTTTTACTATGAAGCTAAACCGCAGCCAAGAATGGAAATTAACCAATATGATTTTAAATGGCATAAACCTTGGTAAGACATTTAGAAATCAATTCGCACAATCAATGAAAAAAAATAATGATCTTGATGCTGTGATTAATGGTTGGTCAAATTAACAATTAACGTATTCGGTGACTTTCATTGATAGCAATATTGGATGGCAACCGAAAGGTCTGAAAGATAATTTATTGATCGAAATTCGTTGATCGTAAAGTGTTGAGAGCAAATTAAGGTACAGCAAATTGGTGGGGCAATTTGTTGTTCATATCATGCATATTCCTCAGAGTGTGAACTCCTTCGAAAATACTACCTCGACTGCGTGGACTATGTGTAGGCTGCATAAGTTTGCTCATGTACACTAGCGCGCTTTTTGATTGAGGCAAAAGCGGCAGTCTTGGTTAAGATTTTTAATCACAAGTCATCAAATGAAAGAAGCAGGCAAAAATAGTGCAAACGTCGGATATAAAAGAATTAATTGAAAATCAAATTGAAGATAGCGAAGCAACAGTTCAAATCGAGGGCAACCATATTCATTTGGTCGTTGTTAGTTCCGCTTTTAATGGGCTGAATACGTTGAAAAAACAGCAGTTAGTTTATGGTGCTGTTAACCATCTTATCGCTGATGGTACTGTCCATGCTGTGCATATGAAGACATATACCCCAGATGAATGGAAAGCTGAAAATAATTGAATGGCGGATTGAAATATTCAGTTTGCCAAAAATAACGCGTAACTGCTTTGTTAGTAATAGGAATTAAATGGATAAGTTAATAATCACTGGTGGAACTCAGCTTGATGGTGAAATTCGAATCTCGGGAGCAAAAAATTCAGGGCTACCTATATTAGCGGCGACAATTTTATCTGATGGTCCGATGCATGTTTGTAACCTTCCGCATCTAAATGATATTACAACAATGTTGGCTTTGCTCCGTTGCATGGGGGTGAGTGTAACCATTCATGAGAAAATGAGAGTAGAAATTGATCCTACAACCATAACCGATTTTTCGGCTCCTTATGATCTTGTTAAAACAATGCGTGCTTCCATATTGGTCCTAGGGCCTCTGTTGTCTCGATTTGGAACTGCCAATGTTTCTTTTCCTGGTGGCTGCGCGATTGGTAGTCGCCCGGTTGATATCCATTTACGTGGTTTAGAGGCGATGGGAGCCACTATCGAAGTCGATGCCGGATACATTCAGGCAAGTGTAAAAGGGCGGTTGAAAGGCGCTCATATCTTTATGGATACTGTCACAGTGGGTGGAACAGAAAATTTGTTGATGGCAGCCGTTCTAGCGGAAGGTACAACTACATTAGAAAATGCCGCAAGAGAACCCGAAGTTGTTGATTTAGCTAATTGCCTTGTATCCATGGGCGCAAAAATTGAAGGGATTGGTTCTGCTACTCTCGTTATTCATGGTGTTGAGCGGCTAGAAGGCGGTGAGTATTCAGTTATGCCTGACCGAATAGAAACTGGAACCTATTTGACGGCTGCAGCAGCCTCTCGTGGCCGAATACTGCTGAAAGATACACGAGCAGATATCCTTGAGTCTGTATTGCTAAAGCTCGAAGAAGCGGGAGCGGAGGTAAACACTGGCAGTGATTGGATTGAACTGGACATGAAAGGTAAGCGACCTAAAGCCGTTAGTCTTAGAACTGCACCTTATCCTGCCTTCCCAACGGATATGCAGGCGCAATTTACTGCAATGAATGCGATATCTGAAGGCACGGGCACCGTGACTGAAACAATTTTTGAAAATAGATTGATACAAGTCAACGAATTGAACCGAATGGGAGCGAATATCGTTCTTGAAGGTAATACAGCCATTGTTACAGGTGTTGAGAAACTCCGAGGTGCTCCTGTTATGGCGACAGATCTTCGTGCCTCAGCAAGCTTAGTCATCGCCGCGATAGTCGCGGAAGGCGAAACGATTATCGATAGAATTTATCACATCGATCGGGGTTATGAATGTATTGAAGAAAAATTACAGTTGCTAGGTGCAAATATTCGTCGAGTTCCCGATTGAGAATTTAGGTCGAGAAAAATTCAACAAAATTGAAAGAAAAGTTTAACGAAATGATTACGATAGCTCTAACAAAAGGCCGCATACTGAAAGAAACACTTCCGATTCTGGCAAAGGCTGATATAAAACCAAGCGAAGCGATTAGCGAAAGTCGAAAATTAATTTTTGCAACTAATCAGCCTGATGTTCAGTTATTGGTTTTACGTGGAAGTGACGTGCCGACCTATGTTCAGTTTGGTGCTGCTGATCTTGGAGTGGCAGGAAAGGATACATTACTTGAACATGGGACTGATGGTATTTATGAACCATTAGATTTAGGTATCGCCAAATGCAGTTTGATGACTGCTGGTATAAAGGGTGAAACTAAAAAAGAAGGCCGAATAAAAGTCGCAACCAAATATGTCAATATTGCAAAGCGTTATTATGCCGCTCAATGTCGGCAGGCTGATATCATCAAGTTGTATGGTGCAATGGAGCTTGCACCGATCATGCAATTGGCTGACGAGATTGTCGATATTGTTGACACAGGTAATACATTAAAAGCGAATGGCTTGGAAGCTAGAGAGCATATAGCTGATATCAGTTCTAGAATCATTGTCAATAAAGCAGCAATGAAAATGAAGCATTCTGCAATACAGTCACTGTTAGATCAGTTTGCGTCGGCTATCAACTAGTCGGTTGTTTTAACGATATTCTCTTCTGTTCAACTTAATTTTACGCTTGAGAACTTCCATGACGAATACAATGATTATCAATAGACTGGATGCGAATAGTGACGACTTTTCATCAGCGTTAGATGAGCTGATCGCGTTTGATATGTCGGTGTCAGAAGATGTTGATCAAACAGTGAAACAAATCATTTCTGATGTGAAGAAGAAGGGCGATAAAGCGGTTCTCGAATACACTAATCGCTTCGATCGAATGAATATTACTGATTTTTCTGCGCTATCAGTTTTCCAGAAGCAGTTACAAGAATCTTTGTCTCGAATTCCCAGTGATCAACGTTTAGCTTTAGAAAAAGCAGCGGAAAGAATTCGAGATTACCATGAGCACCAACGCGCAGAATCTTGGCAGTATTCAGATAAAGCGGGATCGGTACTCGGGCAAAAAATTACAGCCATGGATCGAGTGGGCTTGTATGTTCCTGGGGGGAAAGCCAGTTACCCATCCTCTGTATTAATGAATGCGATACCTGCAAAAGTTGCCGGTGTTGAAGAAGTGATTATGGTTGTTCCAACTCCTGACGGGGTTGTTAATGATACTGTTTTTGCTGCTGCAGCTATAGCCGGAGTTGAGGCCGTTTATACCATTGGTGGAGCACAAGCCATTGCTGCATTGGCTTATGGGACAGAAACAATTCCTAAGGTTGATAAAATTGTTGGCCCCGGAAATATTTTTGTTGCAACCGCAAAAAAACAAGTTTTTGGTCAAGTGGCTATCGATATGATCGCTGGTCCGTCAGAGATTTTAATTATCTGTGATGGTAAAACGGACCCAGATTGGATAGCGATGGATCTTTGTTCGCAAGCAGAACATGATGAAAACGCTCAATCCATTTTAATTTCTGATGACGCAAATTTTTTATCTCGAGTAGAAACGAGTTTACAGGCATTGGTTCCAACTTTGGAGCGGGAGCTGATCGCACAGAAATCGCTTCAGACTCGCGGTGCGTTAATTTTGGTTGACAACATATCGCAAGCCGTTGAATTGTCGAATCGCATTGCTCCTGAGCATTTAGAGCTATCTATTGAGAGTCCAGAGAGGTATGTGGATCAAGTGAAGCATGCTGGCGCCATCTTTATGGGGCGTTACACGGCAGAAGCGTTAGGTGATTATTGTGCTGGCCCAAATCATGTATTGCCGACGTCTGGAACCGCTCGTTTTTCTTCGCCATTAGGAGTGTATGATTTTCAAAAACGCTCTTCGATAATATTTTGTTCTCCTGATGCGGCTTCTGAGTTAGGGAGAGTAGCGTCAGTTCTTGCTCGAAGCGAGTCTTTTGAAGCGCATGCGAGATCTGCAGAGTACCGGATAAAAGAAGAATAATTTGGTACTGGTTTTAAAAATATCTTTAAACTTGACAGCTTAAACGTGAAATTTTAAGCGAGAAGCGCGTGATGAGTCTGAGCTTGAATGCATGTTAGCTTCGTTGGTTGCATTTTGATTCTTTGTTGTGGAAATGGGATCTGCAGATAGCTCGGTGGATAATTCGTTAGGTGGTTCAGTTGCTGGTACAGGTGTGCTCTGAGACGCTCCCATAATGACTCGTACAATGCCTTGTTTACCATTTCTCCATATTTCCAATTCAACAGCGTCCCCTGGTTTAGCTTGGCTGATTTCGGCTGCAATTAAACTTCCGTCTACTTCAAAAAATTGGTTGTTTGCTCGAGTAATCACGTCTCCGGGTAAAAGCTGAGCGCGAAAAGCGGGAGAGTTATCATCGATGCGTGTTATGACTAGCCCATCGGTAAAGCTTAAGTTAAGAGAGCGCGCTAAACGTGGTGTTAAAGGGCTGGCAATGACGCCAAGATAGCCATGAACTGTTTTACTGAATTCAATAATTTCATTTAAGACGCTAACCGCCGTTGTAGCTGGAATGGCAAAGCCGATTCCAATGGACTCACCAGATCCATTTCCTAGAATGGCGGTGTTGATTCCCAATAAATTCCCATAGACGTCTACAAGAGCTCCTCCGGAGTTTCCTGGGTTGATGGCCGCATCAGTTTGGATGTATCGCTGTAAACCTAATTGAGTTTTACCGAGTCTGCTCTTAGCGCTGATAATGCCTTGGCTTACAGATTGGCCGTAACCGTATGGATTGCCGATAGCTAAGACGATGTCGCCAACCTCAGCTTGTTCTGGCATGCCAATATCGATTGCAGTTAAATTTTCGAGATCAATTTTTAATACAGCAAGATCATTATCCGTGTTCGCACCTATAGGAGTCGCTTGAGCTTTTCGCCCATCGTTTAAAAACACAAAAAATTCATCAGCGCCATTGATGACATGATGGTTTGTTAAAATATAGCCTTCTTGACTGACAATAACGCCTGAACCCATCGATGAAAGGATTCTTTGCTGTTCTGGGGGTTCCGCAATATTGAAGTATTGGCGGAATATGGGGTCATCTAGCAAGGGGTTGCGTGGACGAGGTTTTGTTGTGTAAATATTGACGACGGCTGGAGCGGCTCGTTTCACGGCCTGAGAATAACTGATAGGTCCAGATAAATTTGTGTTGTTTGGGTGTAAGTTGTCTCCAGAAAAAGAGTTGCTGATTTTTTCCGGTATTGTAGTTTGCGAGGTTTGTTTTTTTTCATCGACAGGCATTAAAAACAAGACGGCAAGGGCAAACATTAGCCCAATTGCTATAGGCCAACCGGAAAAAGAAATGATATTTTTAATTGGCACTTATTTAACACACCTTCATATGCGATTTAAATTTTTTCATAGGTACCAATAGTATCTTGGTTGCGCCTAAGTTTCACAATGTTACGTAATCGGCCTTAAATGGGTTCATATTTTTTGGGGGTGCTTTGTTCGTTATTGTCGCCAGCGTCGTGACCTGAGTCATTCTCACCGTTAATTATTTCTTGTGTAAACTCTTGTTCCTCTTGCTCAATAGTCTTAATTTGATCGTCAGCAATACTTGTTTTGTCGGCTAAGGTTATTTGGGCTGAAAACCCACCTCTGGCGAGCTCGGGGTTCGCAAGCTTTGCAGCGCCTTCCGCTAGATATTCATGAACTTCCTTGTAGTTTTTTGTCAGCGAGTTGACTCGTCTAGACGTTTCTAAAAAATGCTCAGTGACTTCAGCTTGATAATCGGATAGTTGCTGTTCTTTTTCGGCAAGCTTTTCTTTTAATGAAGAGGTATTTCCTAAAATTGATTTTGAGAACCGGGATAATAGAATTCCGATGCCAACCCCTATCAATAGGGCGCTGATAAAAACAATAATGATTGCTCCGGTAGAAAACACGATACACTCCAAGATCAAATGTGTGGAAGTTCTAGATTATACTCTGATAACGTATTTTATTTATGACTCTTTTAATAAAAATAAATTCACTTTCATCTCTTTATATCGGCAAAGTAGCTATCACTAGCGTTAATTTTGTTTGCAAATTGATTGACTCAAAAAGATAAATGGCTAAAGTGTCGCAGGTCTAACTCATCACAAATAAGTTCATTGTATTTTACATGCCTCTTTCACCTCTTGAGCGTTACCAAGCTGACTTAAAGCAATCAGGTTTTCAGTATGACCCCTGCCAAGAGGTGGTGGTTCAGCATCTGCAGGATCTTTATGATCGTCTATTGCTGAGTGATGTCAAAGCACAAGCTAAAGGCTTTTTTACATTTTGGAAGTCAAAAACACCAGTCGATCCAGAAATAGGGTTATATCTATGGGGGGGGGTGGGTAGGGGTAAAACGTATCTTATGGATACTTTCTTCGATAGCCTTCCATTTGAAAATAAGATGCGCGTTCATTTTCATCGGTTTATGAAGCGAGTTCATCACGAGCTGACACTGTGTGCCGGCCATAAAGATCCTTTGGAATCAATAGCAGAAAAATTAAGTAAAGAAACAAGAATTATTTGTTTTGATGAGTTCTTTGTGTCTGATATTACGGATGCAATGTTGCTGGGGACTTTATTTCAGGGGCTTTTTAAGCGTGGAGTCTCTCTAGTGGCTACATCGAATATTGTCCCAGATCTGCTCTATGAAAACGGACTACAGCGAGAACGTTTTCTACCGGCAATCGCCTTGGTTAAGCAATTTACTAAAGTTGTGCATGTAGATAGTCCAACAGATTATCGTCTTAGGGCTTTAGAGAAGGCAGAACTTTATCACTCTCCTATCGATGAAGAAGCAGAAACGAGCCTTCAGAAAAGCTTTATGAGTCTTAAGCCAGAACATGCAGAGGTGCGGAGAAAAATACCCTTAGAAGTTGAAGGGCGCCCGATACTTGCAAAACAAGTGTCTGAAGATATTGTGTGGTTTGATTTTCTCGCACTGTGTGATGGTCCGCGGTCACAAAATGACTACATAGAGCTGGCAAAAGAGTATCATGCTGTACTGATATCTGGAGTTCCTGTGTTCACTTATGTTAATAATGATCAATCTAGGCGATTTATTAATTTGGTTGACGAGTTCTACGATCGCAATGTGAAATTGGTACTCTCAGCAGAAAAACCTTTGGATCAAATTTATCAATCTGGAACATTAGAGTTTGAGTTTGAGAGAACCGCTAGCCGTTTGCTAGAGATGCAAAGCCATGAATATTTGGCGATGGCCCATAAGCCTTAATTCTATGGTTTTGGATGCTGTTTAACGTCGGGGTTCAGATCTATTTCTAGGGTTCTGAAAATAGTCCCTATTATTGCCTCATTTAGTCCTTGAAAACGATCTCCCGCTTATGTAGTATTCGCGCTCTTTTATGGGGAACCCCCATTAGCAAGGCAGGATTATCATGAAAACCATAAGTGCTACGCCCGAAACAGTACAGCGGGACTGGTATATCATTGATGCAGCAGGCAAGACCCTTGGTCGCATGTCAGCTGAGATCGCTACCCGTCTTCGTGGAAAGCATAAGCCAGAGTTTACGCCTCACGTAGATACTGGCGATTACATTGTTGTAATCAATGCTGAGCAAGTCCGTGTGACTGGCAACAAAGCAAAAGACAAAATGTACCATCGTCACACGGGTTACCCTGGTGGACTTAAGTCTATTAACTTTTCTGATTTGATTGATAAGGCGCCTGAGCGAACTATTCAATCTGCAGTTAAAGGAATGTTGCCGAGAGGTCCTCTTGGACGAGCAATGTTCAAAAAATTAAAAGTATATGCTGGCGCGGAGCATCCACATGCCGCTCAGCAGCCCCAAGAACTTAACGTCTAATTTATTAGACTGACATTAAAGGCTAAACATGGCTGACACTCAAAACTACGGCACAGGGCGACGTAAGACGTCAACAGCTCGTGTATTTTTAACTCAAGGATCAGGCGCAATTTCTATCAATGGTCGAACGATAGAAGACTACTTCGGTCGTGAAGTGGCACGAATGATTGTTAAGCAACCACTTGAGTTGGTTGAGATGACTGAAAAATTCGATATAAAAGTGACAGTTAGAGGTGGCGGTAGCTTTGGTCAAGCCGGTGCAATTCGTCATGGACTGACTCGTGCTCTTATTGATTACGATGAAAACTTGCGTCCGTCTCTTCGTCAGGCGGGTTATGTGACTCGTGATGCGCGAGAAGTTGAGCGTAAGAAAGTCGGTCTACGAAAAGCTCGTAAACGTCCACAGTTCTCTAAACGTTAATTACTCGCTTATTTTGCTGGTAATGTCTATGCTGAAAACGCTTAGCCTAAAAATTAGGCTAAGCGTTTTTTTATCCCCACAATTTAAAGATTGGTTATAAATATCCCCCAAAACAAAGGGTTATCCTTGTAAGAAACGATCAATTTCTTTAACATATCGCGGCTTTTTGAAGACGTTTTAAAGCCGATTCGTTGGGATTGCGCTTAACAATTAAGAATTAGTAAAAAATATAGAATTTCTATTCATCGCTGTAATGGGAGAGCAACGTCATGAGCAATGACGGCATTAACGAACAGCGACGTCGATTTCTTACGGTATCTACCTCTGTTGTAGGTGCTGCTGGAGTTGTCGGTGTTGCGGTACCTTTTGTTGGTTCTTGGAACCCTAGTGCTAAAGCTAGAGCTGCAGGTGCTCCAGTCAAAGTCAATATTGGTAAATTAGAGCCAGATTCAATGATGACTGTTGAATGGCGCGGATTTCCTGTGTTTGTCGTTCGACGATCAAAGGAGACGTTAGCAAATATTGAAAAAATGAATGAGAAGGTTCTTGATCCCAATTCAGAAGCCGCTGAGAGTAAGCAGCCTGCTTATGCAAAAAATGAGTTTCGTTCTTCGCAACCTGAGATTATGGTTTTTAAAGCGATTTGTACGCATTTAGGCTGTGTTCCTCAGTACTGGGATGTAAATTATCCAGCTCCAGGTGATGATGAGTGGTTAGGAGGATTTTTCTGTCCTTGTCATGGCTCTAAATTTGATTTGGCAGGACGAGTATTTAAGGGTGTTCCAGCACCTACAAACCTTGAGGTTCCTCCTTACAAATACGAAAGTGATAATGTACTCGTGATTGGTTTAGATCCAGAGGGGGCAAGCGCATGAATAAGTGGCTCTTAGGTTTATGGGGTTGGGTCGATGATCGACTTCCTGTGCAGCGAGCATGGGATACTCACATGGCGAAATATTATGCGCCGAAGAATTTTAATTTCTGGTACATGTTTGGGGTTCTATCTCTCCTTGTATTAGTTAATCAATTGTTAACCGGCATTTGGTTGACGATGAACTTTGAGCCATCAGCAGAAGGAGCATTTGCTTCTGTTGAATACATCATGCGTGATGTTCCTTTCGGAAGTTATTTACGTTATATGCATTCCACGGGTGCCTCTGCGTTCTTTGTGGTTGTTTATCTACATATGTTTCGCGGATTAATGTACGGTTCTTACAAAGCGCCACGCGAGTTGTTGTGGATTTTCGGGATGATTATCTACGTTGCATTGATGGCGGAAGCTTTCTTCGGATATGTGCTTCCATGGGGCAATATGTCTTATTGGGGCGCTCAGGTTATCGTAAATCTATTGGGTGCAATCCCTGTGATCGGTGAGGACCTTGCGGTTTGGTTCCGAGGTGATTTCTTAATCTCTGGCGCTACACTGAACCGTTTCTTTGCTCTCCATGTTGTTGCATTGCCGATTGTTCTTATCATTCTGGTATTTCTTCATATCTTAGCGCTTCATGAAGTGGGTTCTAACAACCCTGACGGTGTTGAGATCAAGAAGAACAAAGATGAGAACGGTATCCCTAAAGACGGTGTTCCGTTCTTTCCTTATTACCTACCTGTTCATGACTTGGTTGGTATTGTCGTATTCTTGTTTGCCTTCTGTTATGTCATGTTCTTTGTGCCTGAGTTTGGCGGTTACTTTATTGAGCATGCAAACTTTGAAGAAGCGAATAACCTGAAGACTCCTGAACATATCGCGCCTGTATGGTACTTCACGCCGTTCTACTCAATGTTGCGTGCAATCACAATTGATATCGGCCCATTAAACTCGAAGTTCTTAGGCTTCTTGACGATGGCTGCAGCCATTGCAATCTTATTTGTTTTGCCATGGCTAGATCGAAGCAAAGTGAAATCAATTCGATACAAAGGGCGTTTCAGTCAAGTTGCTTTAATCGTATTTGCTGCCGTATTTGTTATCCTCGGTGTTCTAGGTGTTAAGTCGCCTACAGATGCACGAACTGCGTTAGCTCAAGTGTGTACTTTCCTCTACTTTGCTTATTTCATTGGAATGCCGTTTTGGACTTCTCGTGAGAAAACGCTGCCTGAGCCTGAGCGAGTGAAGATGAAAGGCTTACCCAAGTCCATCGTTTTTGCTGGTCTTGCACTGTTCGCTGTACTTATTTTCGTCCCTCTTAAGGCGGTAGGTGCTGAGTCAAGTTTTGATTGCGGCACAATTAATTGTGATGAATTTGAAGCGGATTTTGATAACAAGGCTTCTTTGCAGAATGGTGCAAAGTGGTTTGATGCTTATTGTGCTGGTTGTCACTCTTTAAAATATTCTCGTTATGAGCGTGTTGCTGATGACTTAGAAATTCCTCATCAGGTTATGGTTGATAATTTAGTGCCATGGGATTTGAAAAAAAATGAAGAAGGTAAGATCGGGCAGCTAATGGATATTTCAATGACGCCTGAAAATGCCAAAAAATGGTTAGGTTCTGCTCCGCCTGATCTGACTTTAGTGGCACGTCTTCGTGAGCCAGCTTGGTTGTATACGTATCTTCGAAATTTTTATCAGGATGATTCTCGCCCTACAGGTGTAAACAACCGTGTTTTTGACAAGGTTGCTATGCCTCATGTAATGCTAGAGCTTCAAGGTTTAATGGAGTGTGCTCCTGGACCTCTTCTAGATAGCCATGGAAAGCCGGTTCGAGGTGAGAACGGTGAAGAAGAAATGGCACATTGTGGCAAACTGGTTTCGACAACTGAAGGTAGTATGAGCGCTGACGAGTTTGATCAAGCAATTTATGATTTAGTGAATTACTTAGATTATGTTGCTGAGCCCGGTGCTAGCGCACGTAAACATGCAGGCGTTTACGTTATGTTGTTTTTAGGTGTGTTCTTGGTCTTTGCTTTACTACTCGATAGAGAGTACTGGCGAGAGCTTCACTAAGCTAAAGTTTTAGCACAATCATTGACAGTTTTTCATTGTCGTAGTTTTCAAATATGGCTTGGGCGACCTCCCTTAACATTAAGGATAAAGAGGATCGCCTTTTGCCGTTAAATCAATAGCATAAATTATTCAATTAAAGGTGATATAAATGGGTGGTGCCGTTACTAAGCGTTCATCAATGACTTACTTTTCTGATGGCCGAGATCATTACAGCCATCGCGTACGCATTGTGCTGGCAGAAAAAGGTGTCTCTGTTGATATTATCGATGTTGAACCTAAAAATATTCCTAACGAGCTTTCAGAATTAAATCCTTATAACTCTCTGCCAACCTTAGTTGATAGAGAGTTAGTTTTATACGAATCTAAAGTCATGATGGAGTACCTCGATGAGCGTTTTCCTCATCCTCCGTTACTGCCTGTATATCCTGTAGCACGCGCACAAAGTCGCTTGTGGATGTATCGAATTGAAAAAGATTGGTGTCCATTAGTTGATAATATTACAAATGGTAAAAATAAAGATCTTATCGATAAATCACGAAAAGAATTACATGATAGTTTATTGACGATTTCTCCAATTTTTCAAGAAATGCCATATTTTATGAGCGAAGAATTTACAATCGTTGATTGTTGCTTAGCTCCTATCTTGTGGCGATTAGAATCTTTGGGTATCCAATTACCAAGCACTAAACAGACTAAACCTATCGAGCAATACATGGAGCGTTTGTTTTCTCGTGAAGCGTTTCGTGAAAGTTTGACTGAGTTAGAAAAAGAAATGCGAGAGTTCTGACTCGCTTTTTGATAAGCGCTTCTCAGTACTTGGTGGCGCTTATCTAACATACCGTTAAGTTGCAATGAGCATGTGCTCATTGGTTCTTACGTATTCAAAGTTCAAATCAAAAAACTATTGTTAGCTTAGATTTTTGATCAATAAATTGCCTGTCGAGTTTTTATCATGTCGATGACATCCAGCAGACCCTACATGATTCGTGCTCTGTATGAGTGGATTGTCGACAATAAAAGTACCCCTTACCTACTCGTTGATGCTCATTCCAGTGATGTGTCTGTCCCACAAGAATTTGTAAATAAAGATGGGCAAATTGTTTTAAATATTTCGCCGAGCGCAGTTAAAGATCTTATGGTTTCGAATGAAAGCTTAACGTTCAATGCACGATTTGGTGGAATACCAAGGGATATTTTTGTTCCTTGTGGTGCAATCTTGGGTATTTATGCTCGAGAGAATGGCCAAGGAATGATTTTTGAACCTGAGAATGGTACTCAGCCGACCCCACCGAATAATGATGGGCCGTCACCGCAAAAAACATCGTCTAAAGATGAAGGTAAAGACAATAAACGACCTAGTCTACGCGTCGTAAAATAAATTCTCCCCTCCGCATTTGCTTTTACATACCTGTTTTTGAAGCGTGTACTTCCATCTTCGTTCTATCGTGTTTTAGTCGCTCAGTGTTTGATTGGCTAACAGTGGTGGGACAGGGCAATCTAAGCTATCAGCGATTGCTCGAAACAATTCCGCTTCTGTTGCAGTAATCTTTTCGTCGTGACTAATACACAAGGCAACAGCTTTCAATAGAGAAGGTTTTTCTAGTGGCTTTAAATTTGAGAGAGAGTTGAGCGCTCGATCTAGCTCACGTAGTGATACGTTATTTTGTTCGGCGACGGAAAACTCTTCTATTCCAAGAGAGCTCATAGCGGAAGTATAAGCCGCTTCGGCTTCATCGCTGACATCGTGACCGGCATGAGCGACCAATGATAATAATAAATGACATTCTAAGTTCAGTTGCGAGATTTTTTTATTATTTTTAGTGTTGAGCTGATCCTCTAAATTATGTATTAAAATTCTGTAGATGGCCCACTCAAACAAATCGACTTTGTTGTCGGCTTTTATTAATGCAATTAAATTGCGCTTGAAGACTTGATGTTGAGGTTCAGAAAGTGTCTTTAATGCAGGCATACACAACTCAATCAGTGGCAGGAAGAGTACCGTGTCTAAGTTATGTATGACTGGCTGAAATTGTTCTGTGAACTTATAAACAATGGGATGAGCTTTGTCCTGTAAAAGAGCGAGTTGAGAGTTGAGAACTTCAGGTTTAGAAAGTTGCTTGTTGAGTAAAATGCTATAAATAATTGCTCGAGCAGAAAACGAATCATGTGTCGCCTGATTAATTTCTTCTGGAATAGACCGGAGCAATTCTTGAGCATGTGTAACGTGAGCGACGGTTGGTTGGCCGATAGAGTCGATGGCAGATGTATTGGCAATCTTCTTGTCACTACTGCCGTTGCCGGTAGTGTTGCTGCTTCCCAATACCCCGGCGGCAATAACAGCCGTTGTAATTTTCCCTGCGATATTCCCTTTTTCATCATTGCCCTGGCCGACATTTAAAATATCCAATGGGTCTGTCTTTGACTTAGCATTTTGCGATTTCTCGTTGTCCGATGTGCTATCTAAACCTACTCCTTCTTCTTTTTCTTGAACATGAGTGACAACCGGAAATTTACCATCCCATTGAGGGTTCACTCGTTTAATTCGATCGGAAAGAGGAGGATGTGTTGCCATTAAGCCATTTAAATGAGTTGCGATACCTTGGCTAAAATACAAATGGCTGTATTCTGCTGCATGAGGGTTATGAAGTCGGGAGCCTGCTGAATACCCACCAATTTTTTGTAGAGCGCCACCGATGCCATCTGGATTTCGAGTGAATTGTACCGCCGAAGCATCCGCTAAAAATTCGCGTTGACGACTAACCGCCGCTTTAATGACATTGCCAAAAAAAGTGCCGGCATAACCGATGACAATAAGCGCAATACCAAAACCTAAAATGGCGACCGGATTATTATCTCGACTTCTTCGAGCGAGACCGCTATGAGCCGCGGAACGAGTAATAAAGTATCCAATTAGCCCGATCACTAGAATGCCGTGTAATAGCCCAATTAAACGGATGTTGAGCCTCATGTCCCCGTGAAGAATGTGGCTGAATTCGTGGGCAATAACGCCTTGTAATTCTTCTCGTGAAAGGAGTTGGATACAGCCACGAGTGATTCCAATGACGGCATCTTGCGCTTTAAAACCCGCTGCAAAAGCATTGATCCCATCTTCGTCGATAATATAAACTGGAGGAACGGGAGTGCCTGATGCTATAGCAATTTCTTCAACAACATTCAGAATCCTTTTTTCTGCTCGATCGCGTGTGTTGTGGTTGAGTAAGCGCCCTCCCATCGATTCGGCAATACGCTTTCCACCACCACTGAGCTGAATTAGTTTATAAATAGAACCCGCTGAAACAACTAAGCCTACACCGAGAGTGATGTAGGCGAGAACTTCGAAGCTTAATGACTGTAAAGCAACTGAGAAGAAATTTCCGCTCTGATCGTAAGCAGATATAGCTGTATCGCTTCTAAGCTGAAAAAAATAATAAACAACTGAAAACGCAACAGTGGTTAATAAAATTAACCCAAGCACAGCCAGCAATAAGAAAACCACTAACCATTTAGTATTGCGACGAGCGATATGTTGATGCTGAAAAAAATCCACCTGTTCACTACTCCCGAAAAAAAGCGCCAATAATTTTTATATTATTTGGCGCTACGTTTTTATTGCAGACGTTTTTAATAACGTCGCTTTTAGAGGGAAACATATAGAGGGAAACTTTAATTAAAAAGACACTTTTGGTGCAGCTTGAATTTCAGCGCTATCCTCAAATTCGAGTAAGCTGGCATCAGTCGGGTGTCCAAATGTTGTGGCAAATAAAACGGGTGGAAAAGTTTGTCTGTAAGTGTTGTAAGCCGTCACGGCATCATTGAAAGCTTGGCGAGAAAATGCCACTTTGTTTTCAGTTGTTGTCAGCTCTTCAGATAGTTGCATCATGTTTTCGTTAGCTTTTAAATCAGGGTAGGCCTCAACAACAACATTAAACTTACCAAGAGCGCTACCTAGATTACTTTCCGCACTAGAGAGCTCATTGATTGCCGTTTTGTCTCCAGGGTTTGCAGAAGCAGCTTTTAATCCATTAGACGCAGCATTACGAGCGTTAATAACCGATTCGAGAGTTTCTCTCTCATGAGACATGTATCCCTTAGCGGTTTCAATCAGATTGGGAATCAGATCGTATCGACGTTTCAGTTGAACTTCAATTTGAGAAAAAGCGTTTTGGTATCGATTTTTCAAATTGACGAGATTGTTGTAGATCGCTATGACATAAAAAACGAGCGCTGCAACAATGACTAAAAAAACAATGGCTGTCGTACCCATAACTGACTCTCCGGTTAGCTATTCATATAGAATTGAGAAATGCAGCGCTTAGTGTAACTGAATTAATGAGTTATCGAAGTGATAAAATGTAAATTTATCACTCACAGGTAGTGTATATCTGACCATTTTGGCGATTAATTAACCAGTGTTTCTAAGTCCAGCAGCAATCCCGCCGATTGTTACCATCAAGGCTTTTTCAACGTTGTCGCTACTTTTCGCTCTATCTCGGCTCAGTAATTCCACCTGCAATAAATTCAAAGGATCAATGTAAGTATTTCGTAATCCAAGAGAGTATTTCAGCCAGGGTAGGTCTTGAAGTAAGTTTTCATCGTTAGAAATTGAGAGCGTTAACGCGATGTCCTTGTTGAGTCTTTCGCGTAATTTTTTCCCTAAAGAGTTAAGCGATGGATCGACCAGTTGCTGCTCATAATATTCTGCTAGATCACCATCAGTTTTCGCGAACACCATTTCGAGCATACTGATTCGAGTTGAAAAAAATGGCCAGTGCTCACACATGGATTCCAGTTCTTTTCTAAGTCCGCGATCAATTAATGTTTCTAGTGCCTCACCAGCGCCGTACCAAGCGGGAACCATTAAGCGGTTTTGTGACCATGCGAAACTCCATGGTATTGCACGAAGACTACTAATTCCCCCCGAACCTTTTCTTTTTGCTGGCCTAGAACCTAGCGGTAGCTTACTGAGTTCTTGAATAGGTGTAGCCGTATTAAAATAATCGATGAACACTTTTTGATGAAAAACCAAATCTCTATACGCTAAAGAAGATATCTCAGAAAGTTCATCAACAATTTTTCTCCATTCTTGTTTCGGTTCAGGAGGTGGGGCTAGATTTGATTGCAGCATCGCACTGGTATACAAATTAAACGTATTGACTGCCTTTGGCGGTAAGCCTAACTTGAAACGAATCATTTCTCCTTGCTCTGTGACACGCAAGCCATTTCGTAATGATCCTGGTGGTTGCGATAAAAGGGCGGCACGGGCAGGGGCTCCACCTCTTCCTGTTGTTCCTCCTCGGCCATGAAATAATGTGGGTTGTACACCGGCATCGTTGCACACTTTTAATAATGCTTCTTGTGCGCGGTATTGTGCCCATGAAGCAGCCATAACACCGGCATCTTTTGCTGAGTCGGAATAGCCGATCATGATCATTTGTTTGTCATCGATAGAATTGCGGTAAATCGGTGTTGTTAATAAAGCGGTCATAATATCGGCGGCATTATCTAAATCGTCGAGCGTTTCAAATAAAGGGGCAACTGGCAGGGGTGCGCATCCGAATTCTTTTAATAATAATTTAACAGCTAACACATCGGATGTGGCTTTAGCCATCGAGATGACATAGGCTCCGAGTGCTTCTGGGTGCTGTTGAGACAGCATATGAAATGTATCAAGCACTTCTTTAACATCTGGACTCGGATTCCACTCTCTAGGGAATAGCGGGCGTTTATTGGTGAGTTCTATGGTTAAAAAATCAATCCTTTCTTGCTCAGACCATTGTTCATAATTACCAATCGATAAATATTGTGTCAGTTCAGCAAATACTTGCATGTGTCGAGTACTTTCTTGGCGAATGTCGAGGCGAACCAAATGACTCCCAAAACATTTGACTCTCATTAACGTGTCGCGAAGACTACCGTTTGCGATCATATCCATTCGGCAATCGAGTAATGATTCATAGCAAGCGTAGAGTGGCTCCCAAAGTTGTTCAGTTTTTTCAATAATGGGGAGGGAAGAGGGTTCTCGTTTTTTTAACAGGCTATCAATGTGATCGAGTGTGTTGTTCAGAAGTGATCGGAGTTCTTTTAAAGCAAAACGATAAGGTTCACGTTGATTACCTACCCGCTTTTTAAGCGATTGAGAACATTCGTTCATCGATAATTCGCTCATTAATCTATTGATGTCTTTTAAAAATAAATCAGCTGCCTTCCAGCGAGCGAGACGAATAACTTCCTCAGTGACCACGGCTGTCACATTTGGGTTGCCGTCACGATCTCCTCCCATCCAAGAGGTGATTTGAATTGGAGCAAAAGTGATGGGAAGTTGATGATTGAGTTTATCTTTAA
The DNA here is from genome assembly GCA_050633885.1 of Cellvibrionaceae bacterium. Taxonomy (GTDB): domain Bacteria; phylum Pseudomonadota; class Gammaproteobacteria; order Pseudomonadales; family Cellvibrionaceae; genus JAWSVE01. The sequence goes on along the minus strand of JBOEHK010000006.1, from coordinate 338,255 downwards.
CAATACTTGAAAGTTCATTCAGGTAGAGCGGAACAGCTTCCCATAAGCTATTTTCTATAACGGCGAAACCCCATACCGCTTCGTCAACGGGTGTGGGTTTTTCACTTCGTAATTCGTCGGTATGCCACCACTGTGCAATGAGTTGAGTAAGGCGTGAATGAAGCCGAGTTTCTTCACTCTTTGATAGTTTGCTCGTTTCTAATTCTTGCAGGCAATAATAAATTCGATTTTGTTTTTCGATCAATGTCCGGCGTGTAATCTCTGTTGGGTGTGCCGTTAATACTAAGTCAAGATGTAGATCGTTAATGGCATCTAAGGTGGACTTGTCAGAGACATTGGCTTTTTTAAGCGATGCTAATTGTTCTTCGATTGATCCAGAGTCAATTAGGCTTGTACTCTCAGATATATCGGAATGCGTGTTGAGAGTACTGTAAAGCTGTTCAGCAATATTGGCGAGGTTTAAAAACTGATTAAAAGCGCGAGCCACCAAAATTAATTTTTCTTCAGGTAGTGCTTTTAGATAGTCAATTAATTGGTGTCGTTTTTCGGGGCTAGTTGATCGAGATTCTTTTGCAAGTTGTCTGATGTGTTCAACACTATCAAGTAATTCTTGTCCGTGTGCTTTAGCAATGACTTGTCCTAATACTCGACCTAGTAATCGGACGCATGATTTTAGCGGAAGTTGTTGCTCGAACTGTTCAGCATGCTTTGACATTATTGCTCCTGTATCTGGGTTCATACTATGCTTTGAATGTTTACATGAGATGTATGGGGCTATCTATGTTTTGAGCTTTCTATGTATGAAGCTAATGATGCACTTGATATGCCAATTGATCAAATGAATTGGCTATAGAGGATAAGTGTTCAATTGGTTTCAGTTAAGAAAGAGTAAAAAAGAGATTGTAGGACAGTGCGGAAATGATTAACGGGTAGAGCATTATGGCTATCGCCCCATTAAGAGAATAGGGCGATAGATACATTAGAGAGCTGTGAATCCATGGGGAATATTACTGACAAAAAACCGTTAATTAATATATTCGATAGCGAGTACGACTTTTTGCACGCCGGATGTAGTCCGTGCTACGTTTGCGGCTTTCTCTGCTTCGGACCTTCCGAGAAGTCCCATGAAATAAACCGTCCCATTTTCAGTGATGATTTTTAATCTATTGGAGCGTATTTCTTTATTGGCTAATAATTTAGTTTTTAATTTACTGGTGATCCATGCATCGCCCAGTGTAGAGAAAAAAGAGATAGGTGCTTGGACCTGCAGTTCGTTATGAACCTGCCTGACTTTGCTGAGTTTTGCTATGGTTTCTCCAGCAAGCTGTCTGAGTTCGTTGTTTTTAATTTGCCCGGTTAAGAGTACGACGCGGTTATAGCTTGTGACCGTAATTGGAGCACTTTTGATGTCGGGGTGCGCCTTTTTGAGGTTTACATTAGCGATTGTTTCTATTTGAGTGTCATCTATAGCGGTCCCCATCGTACGGCGATTAGGGTCCATATCGATGGGCTCAGATGTTGTTGCATTGATGACAGTGGAACAGCCGTTAAGTGATAAAACACATAGCAGACCAATCGATAAAATGGTTAGCTTTTTCATTGTCATTCTTGAGCTCCAAAAAGTTGAAAATCTATTAAGTCACAAAGACAAAGTAAACTCAATAAGTGTACTTCGTGAATATGTATATTAGAGTTTGACGGAGCGCGAAGTTCAATATCATTTTGGTTGAGTAATGTGGTGATATCGCCGCCGTCATGACCTGTTAAAGCGATAATGGGCATATCTTTATCATGGGCCGCAGCAAGTGCTTGTACAATGTTACTTGACTCACCTGTTGTGCTAATCAATATTAATACATCGTTTTCTTGTCCAAAAGCTCTGATTTGTTTCGCGAAAATATCGCTGTAGCTTGCGTCATTCGCAATGGCTGTTAACGCAGTGCTATCGGCACTAATACTCATGGCGGGGAGACTGGGGCGTTCTTGCTCTAGCCTGTTCAATAGGTTTGATACAAATATTTGCCCCAGTGCAGATGAGTTTCCATTACCCGCAACTAATACTTTTTTTTCATTGAGTAATGCATTGACGATCAGTTGGCTAGAAGTTTCTATTAAAGGCGCTAAGGCTTCTCCTGCTTGCATTTTTGTTTCAATGCTTTGATGTATCGTTTGTATAATACGGTTTTGTATGTCTTGCGTGTTTTGCATATTAGGTACGCTATGTGAAAATTGTCTATTTAAAACGAGTTGTTATTTTTTCTTAAAAAATAATGTTTAGTAAAAAGCATTTTTAATCCATTCAAAATATGGAATGCCGTTTGTAATATTGACGCCCATGACGTCAAACCGGCAGCTTAAAGTTTGAGGTGCTTTTTTTTCTAACAGATAACACTGAGCTGCTTTAATGATTTTCTTTTGCTTTTGAATGCCAACACTTTCAATGGCCGAGCCGTAATGCGTGTTTTTTCGGAAGCGAACTTCGACAAAAACAAGCTGGTTTCCGTCCCGCATAATTAAATCAATTTCACCGAGTTGGCAATTAAAGTTGCAAGTCTCTAGTGTCAGTCCTTGTCTTTGTAAGTATTCTGACGTTGCTTTTTCCGCCCAGTGTCCAATGTGCATCTTTTTAGCGTTTTTGAGAGACGAGTTTTTTTGGCTATTGTGTAATACTCGTTGTAATGTTTCTTTCCACATATTTCATCCTTGAAATAATAATGTTGAAGTTAAAGTTGATGTTTAGATAGTTCAGAGTTTTGGGCGGCTATTCGGGTCAATTTCTGAGTAGCTGTCGATATCCACCTCTAAGACAATATCGGGCATTATAGACACCTGTCCTTTGTTAATTTCTACCCATGTTTGCTGTCTCGTAATTTGACGTTTTGTATTTAGGCTTAACGAGCCGGTAGTGCCATAAAAACGAGCACCTTGCACAAGTTCTAATTGTTTTAAGCGGGGCTGCACACGATAAGCATCAATACCCATTGCGTAGAACTGTTGATAGCTGGGATTAGGTTTAGCATTATCGATAATTGTATTTTTAATGCTATCTTCGTTTTCAAACCACCAGGGCAAGGTAGTAAAGCGAATACCATTTAAATCTTCACTCATTTTTCCAGCTTTACTACCTGTGTAAATATGTCGGGTAGCATAAACAGGAATGTTTGATGCGAAATGAAAATTAAGTGTCGGTTTTAATAATTGTGCTTCTTGGGGCCTTGCCATCATGAAAATGAGATCGAGGTCTTGACGACGACGAGGCTCTTCAAATTTAATGTCGCTGCCAAGAAGACGTCTGATTTGTCTTGCTCTATTCTCGCTATCGGAGACAAGAAGAGAGCTTTTTATCACTCGTTGATAGTTAACTTTGTCGCCGAAAGAACTTCGCTGTACGACTTGACCACCAAGTTCCTCCCAGGCAGAAATAAACGTATCGGCAGCTCGTTGACCTGTATCGGACTCTTGAACTAACACCATCGCGTTACGATGTCCCTCTAACCAAGCACGCTCAGCAATTTGTACGGCTTCATCTTCGACGGGTAAACCAAACTGATACAAATTTGTTGGATAGCCATAGTCACTATCACCTGAGTTTAATGCCAAGGTTGTCACGGGAAGATCGAGTCGATAAAACAATTCTTCGATGTTTTGTTTGAGAAGTGGGCCAATAATAGCCTCGGCTCCTTGGTTAATCGCGGTATCGTAAAGGTCATTAATATTGTTGTTGGTGGTGTCATAAACTTTTATTTCGGGAGTACGACTGTTTTTGTTTTTCGCATCGAAATAGCCGGCCATAATCCCATCCCTGATGGCTTTTCCTGTTGCGCCATAAGGGCCACTTAACGGCAGTAATACGGCAATGCTCTGTGGTTGTTCTTCGACAAGTTGCCTTAATAGCCTGAGGTCGCTGGGAAGGCGGGCACTAGCAGGGTGATCAGGCCATTGGCCTATCCAGTTATCAACAGTTTCCTGTTGACGGCCAAGGTCCGATTCGTTGTTTTTTGTGAGGGCAGCCAAAGAATACCAACCTTGGGCGATCCTATCTTGAGGCTCTTGGGCTAAGCGTTGTAGTTCATATTCAGGTATGCTCATCAGGCTTTGCCAGAGCGCATCTTTGTTTTCATCTTGCTCTTCTTCTGTTAGCTCTAAAGCGCTTAAGCGAATGCGTTCTATGACGCTTTCTTTTGAGTCACCGAGTAAGGCAAAGAGTTCTGCTCGACGAGAAACAATAATTCGTTTTGTGTCAGGGTCCAATTGATCCCACTGTTGCTCGACGCGTGGGTTGGTTAGAATGCGTTGCGCTAAAAAGTACGCGTCATCATCAATGGCGATACGACTATAAAGCATCGTGTACTCGACAAATTCTTCACCAAATAAAATATCTGAGTCGATAGAGCCTAAAACATTTCTGGCCCAGTCATTTTCGCCGATTGTGATGAGAAGACTAGCGGCTTTGAGGTAGGTTTGATCTCGCTCAGGAGATTCGGCGTTTTCAGCGGATGTGAGTAGTTCTCGAATGTCTTCAGCCGCTTCTTTATCATGGGTGGCTGCAGTTTCTAAGTTAGAGGATAACTGGGTTGTGCAACCAGATAAAAGTAGTAGTGTCAGCGCTATGATGCAACCTTGTTTTACAGCGCCACTTTGTTTTATGGCCCAACTCGTTTTTAAGGAGTAACTCGTTTTTAGGGAGTAACCCTGTTTTAAAGAGGGTAGTCGAGATATAACAAAAGAAAAAAACGACGGTAAGCTACTCATGAAAATTTACTCAAAAAATCAAAATTGTTAAATGCTAGATCTAGTGTGCTAATAATGGACTGAGTGTATTTCACACTGTGGCGTCATCTAAGCACGATTTAATTAGGATAAATATGAAAACACCGAAAATCGATTCATCCAATCAAGGCATTCTCTATGTCGTTGCAACGCCTATTGGTAATTTGGGTGATATGGTACCGCGTGCCATAGAAACACTACAACAGGTAGACCTCATTGCAGCTGAGGATACACGTCATAGCACGCGTTTATTGGCACATTTTCACATTTCGACGCCGATGGTGGCTTATCATAACCATAATGAAGGTGACAGTGCTCAGTGGCTCATCGATAAGATCTCTCAAGGCCAGTCGATAGCACTTATATCTGATGCGGGAACACCCCTTATTTCAGATCCTGGCTACCGTCTTGTCAAAACGGCTCAAGAGTCATCTATCCAAGTCGTTCCGATCCCAGGAGCATCGGCTTTAGTCGCTGCCCTATCGGCTGTAGGGCTTCCCTCAGACCGTTTTATCTTTGAAGGTTTTTTACCCGCCAAGGCAACACAAAGGCAAAAGCAGTTGGAGCTATTAAAAAAAGAGTCTCGTACGTTGATTTTTTATGAGGCGCCTCACCGAATTGAAGATTGCTTAAAAGATATGGTTGATATTTTTGGTGAGAATAGGCGATTAGGATTCGCGCGTGAGCTGACGAAAACATTTGAAACTATCGTTGTCAATTCAGCCAAAAATATTGCGGAGTTTGTAGGAAATGACGGAAATCAACGAAAAGGCGAGATGGTGATTATCGTCCAAGGTGTCGTCGAAAAAAAAGAAGCAGTGCTCGATACTGAGGTTGAGCGCATTGTCAAATTATTGCTCGATCAGTTGCCTCCGAAGCAAGCAACTGCGCTAGCGGCTGATATTACAGGTGTCGATAAAAAAATATTGTATAACTGGGCGATAGATAATAAAAAATAATTAAAAAGAGATGAAAGAAATGGCTACACAGCTTCCGAACTCAGGTATTGCAAATGATATTGCGTATGGTGCTTTGTATTTGGCGAGCGATCATAATAACATTCAATGCGTTAGGCTAAACACTAATTTTATTACAGTTTGTTGCTGCCTGGCTGTTGGGTATAGCCGAGTTGCATAGTGAGTTTATCGTTTTATAAAATTCTTTGAGTGCTTTCGTACGGCGGGTTGTCATTTCCCAATTTTTTCCAGCGTCCAGTAATGTTGATAGCCGTTTAAAATTTCTGCCGGATAAAATATCAATAGGGCGATCTAGGTCATTTATGAGTTGTTTGGTGATTGCTGATATTTTTTCGGTTTCATTTGGTTTCATTCGCATTAGTCCAGTCACATATTCAACACCCCATTGAAATTTAGTGGCCTTCCCTGAGCTTGCTTCGTAAGCACGTAAAAGCCATCCCACAGCCGTATCAATATTGTTTTCTTTTTCCTCAAGTGACGCCAATCCGCTCATGAAATAATAGGGTGAATCGGATTTTCCAATTTCATTTTTTAATAACGTGCGAGATAAATCGTTAAGATGAGCCGCTTGTAATACTTGGTACCCTTTATTCATAACTGTTTGTCTCGCCGAACCGCTTGTTGAAATATCCATTTGGTTCACATGTTCTATCACTTGGCTTTTAATGGCTTCCGGTAATTCAGTTGCATTGGGATTATTGAGCCAATATAAATGCAATTGTGGATACCAAGTGCCTAGTCGCTGAGCTTTGGAGAGCGAGTCATCAAATCGAATGCTTTCCATACTTTTTGTCCAGAGGATTTCTAATTCAACACGCTTGGCCCCAGGTTTTGTCAGTAATTTTGTTATTTTTTCTGACATGAACATAGAGAAATCTAAATTAGCAATGAGTAAAGAAGAGTCGTTAAGAATACCTTTTAATTTTTCATAAGCAATCGATGCATTTTCTTCGGACATAATGTGCTTATCATCGATACGTTGAATTAATGATTGCAGAAAGAGTCGAGAGGATGCTAATGCATTGCGTTTTAATTCAGCAGCGTCTGCCAGTTTATCAAGTAACTCTGCGGTGCTCGTAATGCCTAAATTGTTTTGATCCCAAGCGTAGAATGCGAGTTGAGTGTAATCACCTGACGTTAATTTATCTGGCGTTATTAATGCTTTCTCGATTAAAGAAGATGTCTTTTTTAACCCATTTAAACTTAGTGCTAAAACGGTATTGTATTTATCAATATCAATGGCGCCGGGAATGCGAGTGACTTCCTCGCCCGCAGGGTTAAAAACAATCATGGTTGGATAGCCTTTGACCGAAAATTTTTCTCCCCATAATTGCGCTCGATCTGTGTCACCGTCTAAGTAAACAGGGATAAATAATTCAGATTGAGCAATAAAATGTTGGCTTTTGAAAACCGTCTGTTTTATTTCTTCACATGGAGGACACCAAATTGCTCCCCAATATAAAAAAAGGGGCTTTTTAAGTTCTTGAGCATCAATAAACGCTTGCTCGATACTGCCTTTATACCAGTGAATCTTTTGCGTTTTTTTTAGCTCAATTTCCTTTTCAGGTGTGTGTTGGTATTCATTGAGTGATTTTGTGTTGATGTCATGTGTTGGATCTTTAGAGTTTTTGTCGCAAGCGTTTAAAAACAATCCGATTCCTATGACAAGGAAAGTTGTGAGTTGGGAATTTTTATTCATGTGAAAACTCCAGCTTATCATTTGGTAAATACGTGATTGTCTCTTGTATGTCTTTTGTATTGTTATTATTTTTAACAGATTTCACTTGTATCAGGTCGAGTAGATAATCGTGTTTTTTTACCATGAAAATTATTAAAGAACGCTTCGTGTGACTTTTTTGAAAAAACATCATTGCGAGTGTGGTAATCGCAGATCCAACTGATTAACATGTCAAGATTATCGTCTTGGGCTTGCTTAGAAGCATATTTATGAGGTTCCCAGGGTCTGCCCTTCGCGTTTTTTATGCAGTCATCGATTGATAGGTCAAGATAAATGATCTCAGTTGCTTCATCTGCCGCAAGCGCTAAAAGATCGGTATAACATCCTTCTATAACCCACTGGTCGTTTTCGTTCATAAACTGTTTGATGGCCCATTCAGATTCTGACAAAGGCATTCTTTGCGGCGGTTGAGTGGGAAGCCAAGCCAAAGTATCTAAATCTAAATGCGCGGTATGATTTGATTGTGAGAAGGTGCGAGCCAGTGTGGATTTTCCAGAACCAGAATTACCAAAGATTAAGATCTTTTGGGGTGTATTAGAAATACTATGATCTTTCATGGTGAATCCTAAGTAAGCTGAGGAGGACCGAGTAAAAGATAGAAAAGTAGAGGCTGTATCATCACAGCTCTATTAAAAAAAATAATAGTAAACGTTAAAAATTAAAAATTACATTTGCAGTGAAAAAATTGACATCCCGGTCTTTATCAAAGGCTTCGCCGCCGTCAACAGATCTTACAGATTGTAATTGAAAGCGACCGCTGAACCTTTTGGAGAACTTAACTTCAATTCCGGCCATAAAACTGCCTGCTGTTGACGAGTCGGTGATATGGTTGTCATCATAATCAGAGTAACCGTCATCATCATAATCGTAGTAAGAGTAATAATATTCGTCACTACTGCTGGTATAGAAACCATAATAATATCGTCTATACACTTCCGTAGAAGTTCTTGCGTAATAAATTCCGGGCCCACCAAATAACTTAACGTGTTCTGTGAGAGGAATAAAAAAAACAGCATTAAATCCTAATAGCGCTGCGGCTGTTTGCCCGTCTCTCTCTGGGATGCGAGATCTCGGCGTTTTCATGCCAGAGACGCCTCCAGTAGATAATTCAAAGGCGATATATTCGTTAACCTTAACGCCAGAAAAAATCTGAAAGGCCACTCCGTCATCGTCACAGTCTCGAGATAAATCATCTTCACAGAAATCGTCGATGATACTTAAACCTAATCCTCCTCCAATATACCAAGGGGAAGCTACCGTTTGAAAACTAAGCGTAGAGGCGATAAATACGAGTGAACAGAGCAACCATTGAGTTGTTAATGGGTGTTTAGTTGTAGAAGAAAAAAGAGCTAATGTATTTTTGGTTTGCGCAGCAATTTGGAAAGGTTCCATAAATAAAGATTCCTGATAAATGTAAAACTATTTAAAAAGCACAAAGCAATCAGTGGTTTCAGTTGTGAATTTTCACTAGGGAGTGCATTATCCCATATTCATTCTGTCATAAGTAATGAAATCTCTCACAATCCTCAGTAGATTGAGAGTGTGAATAGCATGCATTAAGTGTGTGATTGGCGCCAGCCTCCTTTCACTAATAGCTATTGTTTTTATAGTTTAATACTGTCTTTTTGAAACGATCTAATGTTAAATAAAATTGAAAATATTCCCTTTGTTCAATGGCTTACGTCAAATGAACAAGTCTTGGTGTGGCTCGCTATTATCTCCGTTGTATTTTTTGTCCTCTCGTTAATACTCATACCGTGGCTCATTATTAGAATACCGCCAAACTATTTTTCTGAACCAGGACGGTTTCGTTCAGCATTATTAGGAGAGCACCCGCTCGCTATCATAGTGACTAAGATTATCAGAAATACAATTGCCGTTTGTTTTATTGTGCTAGGAATCTTGCTATTAATCTTACCGGGGCAAGGTTTGTTAACAATTTTGCTAGGAGTATTCATCGCTGATTTTCCTGGAAAGCACAAACTGGTGAATTGGATTGTGGCTAGAAAAGGGGTGATGAAAACGATTAACTGGTTAAGAAAGAAATCGGGTAAAGAGCCTATCGTTCTTGAAGATTGAATTTTATGCGCGCATGTTTAAAGCTTAATCCTTCAAATAGAGCGGTATACTTTTCCTTCATATTCCTCCACGATAAATACTGAATATGTTGTTTGCTATTGTCTTTTATCTTTTTATTTTCAGAGGTTGTTATGGTTGCAAGTAATTGGATTTTACTAGCTAAAGCTGTTGCTTCTTGCTCAATTTCTTGAACGTCAAAAGTATTGGCTTTGTGAATGTCGAAGTGAGAACTATAAAGTACCTCGTTAGTAAACAGCTCTCGATAGGCTAATCGATCAGGTACGATAGGGATGCAACCGACAGCAGCGGCTTCGAGAATCGAAATTCCTTGGAAATCATGAATAGCAGTCGAGAGAACGGCATCTGAATGACGTAGTGTGTGTACGTACAGCTTTTTATTTTCGATATAACCCCATTCCCCCAACCAGTTATTGTTTATTAAAAGTTTTTTGATGCCTTCAAATTCAATGGGTTGGTTTCTAAAGTTTTCTCCTAGAATGTGAAACGTTAAATTGGTTTTAGAAGGGATTTTTTTTAGTGCTGCTAATAACCGATCTGGCCCTTTGTCATATTCCCAGCGATGATTCCAAACAACTGTCAGACAAGGCTTTTTTGGTTGCCCTGACTGTATTGGCTGACATGAAGAATTCGATGTAAACAATTCGTCATCAATGGGAACTGGAATAACCTGACTTTTTTCATTTAATAATTGAGTAATGTTGGGTGGAATACCATCCGGTAATTTTTTGAGTAGTTTCTTTGCTCCGCCTAAAAACGAATCGCGATTAAAGTGAGTGTTGAAGATAGCAGCATCGGCGCATAAAGCTGAATATATACTGGTTAGTTGCGCCTCTACTTGAGAATTATTTGTGAATCTCTTTGTGTCAGAAAATTGTTTGTTGTCTGAGAGCGGATAGCAAAATTGATTTTCATGGAAATAGACAATCGTGGGAATCTTGCTGAGTGCTGGTGACATACCTCGTAATGTCGATAGATCTACCATTGAAGTGGCAAGAATCACGTCATAGGGCTGAGATAATATGTCTTGTTTTGTAAACGCCCACGTTAAGCTATTACCTCGTATTCGCCAACTAAAATGTCGTGGTGGTAGAGAGAGTAATGTCCAATCATAATCAGACAGATGTTGGATTAAACCATCGGCCCATTGCTTATGGCTGGTCGCATGGTAGGCAGATAATAATAAAATTCGCATTATTTTTAGTATTGATATTATTTTTTATGATGCCAAAAAGGTTGGCCTATTGTTGGTGTGCTGGGTTGTGCAGTTTGTTTTGTTGTCATCAACCCGGATAAAAAAGCGGATCTTCCTGCGTCAATGGCATCAGCAAAAGCTTTCGCCATTATCGGTGGTTCAGCAGCTTTTGCGACAGCGGTATTTAATAAGACCGCGTTAAACCCCATTTCCATCGCTTCGCAAGCTTGAGAGGGTGCTCCAATCCCCGCATCAATAATAAGAGGCGTATCTGGCAAGCGCTCTCGTAGTGTTTGTAAATTATATTTATTCATTAAGCCTCGGCCTGTACCGATGGGTGCACCCCAGGGCATTAATACCTCGCAGCCTACATCTAATAATTTTTGACAAACGATTAAATCGTCAGTGCAGTAGGGTAATATTTTAAATCCGCGTTGTATTAAATCTTTTGCTGATTCTACGAGTGCGTAGGGATCAGGCTGTAAATTATAATCGTCTCCAATCACTTCAAGTTTTAGCCAATTGGTTTCAAAGATTTCGCGAGACATTTCTGCCGTTGTAATTGCTTCTTTTGATGATTTGCACCCAGCTGTATTCGGTAATAATTTTTTGCCTGTCGCTTTGATGTTTTGCCAAAAATTATCACCTCCCTTGTTGCTTGGATCCTGTCGTCGTAAGCCGAGTGTGACAATGTTAGTTTTCGACAAATCTATTGCATCCAATAAACTTTGTGGAGAGGGGTATTGTGCTGTACCGAGTAATAATCGGCTGTTAAATGTTTCGCCGTATAAACTCAAAGGTGATTGATGATGAGTGTTCATCTTTTTCCAATTAATGTTGTTATTCGAATGAATTTTCTTAGTTTTTGATAAGTGATGTTTTGAAATTAGCGATTAACCGCCACCAACGGGTGCGACTACGTCAATGTCGTCATTGTCGTGTAATGTGATGGCTCCATAAGTTGATCTGGGTACGAATTCACCGTTTATAGCAACGGCACATTTTTTTTCTGAAAAATCCCACTGAACCATAGCGTCACTCAGTAATGTATTTTCCGTTATTGTTTGTGAGTCGCCGTTGAGAGAAATCGTAATCATACTAAGTTTCTATTGTTTGTTGTTTGTTGTTTGTTGTTTGTTGTTTGTTGTTTGTTGTTTGTTGGAAAAGTTGAAGGCTCTGCTCAATAAGAGCTGGCGCTAATAAATACCCGTGACGGTAAAGTCCATTAATGCTGATAATATTTTCACACTGTTCGTTGCTTGTATAGATAATCTTAGGGAGATTATCTAAATATGCTGGCCGTAAATTGACATCGGTTTCAATGACGCGAGCTTCAGCGAATGCGGGATTAATGGTGTAAAGCGCACTTGATAATTCTAACGTAGATTGAATGCTGATAGGGGAGGTATCTTCGCTTTCAATCTCAGTGGCGCCAATAATAAATTGATGATTAGGTTTGGGTACGACATAGAGTTTATAGCGAGGATGACATAAGCGGATGGGATGAGAAAATTGCACCTCTTTTGTTTCAACCCACATGATTTCCCCTCGTACACCTCGAAGATTGGGCTCGCATTCTTTTCTACCAAGGCCACGACAATCAAACACCCAATCGAATTTGTTGAGCGTTTGCATAGTAGAAAATGAAAGGTTCTTCTTTTCTAATCCTATTGGCGAATGTTCATGACAAACAACGCCGCTGTTTAGAATGACTTGATGTAAATTTTTGAGCAGTTGTCGATTATCCAAATAAGCTTCGTTCGGTAAGAACAAGCCTTCTTGAAAATGATCAAGGTTGGGTTCTTTTTTTGTTAGGGCAATGTTATCAAGCCAAACACTATTATCCTCATTACCCAGTTTTATTTGAAGGTCATTTTTGAATTGTCGTAACTCAGAATGATCTTGTGGGTGTGCCACAATAATACTGCCATTTGACGAATATTGAATCGCTTTTTTTGTTGGCTGGTTTTGTAAACTGTTATTCAAATCGTCTACATATTGAGGCCAAATCTCTAACGATTGTAAGCCTAAATCATAAATCGACCGATCGGATATGACGACTTCACTAAGCGGTGAAATCATTGCGGCAGCAGTATGTGCTGCACTGGCAGGTTTAGAAAAGCTGCCTGCTTCAAATATCTCGACATGATAACCAAGTTGGCTCAAACGCCATGCTAATAGGCGACCAAGTAAACCAGCGCCGGCAATAGCGATAGAAAGAGAATTAGCTTGGGCTTTGGTTTGGTTTGTCGATGAATAGGATTGTTGCATCTTGTTTCCTACGCAGGAGTTAACCTGATCAGGTTCGACGGGTTCGGAAGTCTAGAACTTTCGATCTCAGCCAGCTGGCGCCCCGACAAGAAATATGAGTATGCAGTCTACTGGCGTTTTTCCGCTCTAGCAAGTTGCTGATTATTCATTCTGTATGAGTGTTTCAGAAATTAAGAGTAGATGCTGGAATCTAAAATAACGGATGATATTTTTTAAAGGGAGCGCTTGCAGAAGAGTATTCGGGATTAATATCGTCTACAGTGCATTGTAATTCACCATCTCCAAGTTTTGTTGTAATCGTGTCACCAACGGATACTTTATTTGTGTTTTTTAATATAGTGCCTTTGGCGTCCAGTGAAACACTATAGCCACGCCTTAGCGTATTTAAAGGGCTCACAGTTTGTAATATCTCAGCAACTTTTCCTAAATTATTTTTTTCACTTTTTATTTTTTGTTGAATTTGAAGAGTCGATCGAACCGTTAGTTGGTTGACATGGTGGATTAGCTGGTCAATTTTCTTTCCTGGATGTAGGTGTTGTTGTCTCTGCGTGACTGATTGCAACGTGGATTTTGATTCGTGCAGAGTAAATCCAATGGCTTTTTGCATTCTCATTTCAAGATTATCTAAATGCTGAGCTCGGCTTTGAATTCTTTCTCCTGGATGGCGTAGGCGGGAAGACAGGCTATGAACACAATGTTTATTGTGATTGACGACACGCTGTAATGATTGCCCTAATAAAATATCGAAACCAGAAAATGTTTGCATTAAATCAACACCGTCAGGGCTTAATATTTCTGCGGCGGCTGATGGAGTGGGTGCTCGAAAATCAGCGACAAAATCACTGATCGTAAAATCAATTTCATGACCAACAGCACTAAGAATAGGTAACTGGCTGTCAAAAATAGTTCGGGCGACTATTTCTTCATTGAATGGCCATAAGTCTTCAAGAGAGCCTCCACCACGTGTTAACAAAATCACATCAAAACGATTTGCTTTATTGGCTAATTGAATCGCGTCAGAAATTTGTTGTGCTGCGCCTTCACCCTGAACTTGTACCGGGATGACGGTGACAGGAATACCAGCAAAACGTCTTTCTAAAACGCTGAGTACATCGCGGATAGCCGCCCCTGTTGGCGATGTGATGACGGCAAGATGCTTGGGAATACTGGGGATTGCTTGTTTATGTTCTTCTTCAAATAAACCTTCTTTCGATAATTTGGTTTTAAGTGCTTCAAAAGCTCTTTGTAAAACGCCAAAACCAGCTTCTTCAATATGTTCGGCGATAAGCTGATATTCACCACGGCCTTCGTACAAGCTTACTCGTGCTCGAATTAAAACTTGCTGGCCTTGCTTTGGTTTGAAGCGGGCTAAACTATTTCGACCACGAAACATAGCACAGCGAACTTGGGCATCGGCATCTTTTAAGGTGAAATACCAATGACCTGAGGCTGGCGCCGCGAAATTTGAAATTTCTCCCTCTACCCATGTTAATGATATGTGAGTTTCAAGCAGTTGCTTGGCTTTACGATTCAATTGGCTGACCGAGATGACTTCTCGATTTGGCGGGTTTTTGATGAGGGGTGTGTTAGACATTGAGGCATTCTAGAAGATCATCATGAATAAGGGAACCCGAATGACGGCTTCTGCAAAACCCTATTTTTACATTAGTTAACCCATGGGATGGGTGTGGTCCGTATACTGATTCTTACCGCACTATAATTGTATAGATGGGATTTTTTAGTTGATCGCGTAGTCTAAGCGTCAGCGAATTTTTAAAGGTATGCATTATGTCTAGGCAAGAAACACATTCAATTTTAATCGGTTATTTAGCATGGCTCCTAGGCTTTATGGGGTGTCATCGTTTTTATTATGGAAAGCCGATTACTGGAACGATTTGGTTTTTTACCTTAGGTTTATTGGGGATTGGATGGATAATTGATTTATTTTTAATTCCTTCAATGGACAGAGAGGCCAGTAGGAAATATGTTGACGGTCAAATAGACTATTCAGTCGGCTGGTTGTTGCTTGTATTTTTAGGCTTGTTTGGTGTTCATCGAATGTACATGGGGAAATGGATTACGGGCATACTGTATTTGTTCTCAGCAGGATTATTTGGCATAGGGTGGCTCTGGGATTTGTGGACATTGAATAGTCAAATCGATGAGATTAATTATGAGCGTGATGGATACTAATGGTGTTGTAATGTTTAGCGTGTTGTCTTTAAAGTTGTAGTGCTTGGAGAGGTAGCGCTGACAATTAAAAAGGTTAATTAGTGTTTATATGACAGCCGAAGAAATTATATTGAGATAAGCTAGCCATCGTCTAAAAGCCCTGCTGAAGCTTAAGCGTTTATAGCTCACGGATTTAGATTGTTTCGAAGATAGAATGTTGTGTCGCAAAACAAAGGTTGTAAAACAAGAATCGATAATCAAACGTTGAAAAATAAGAGCCACACAACAAGAATGATTAAATTTTATAATTTTTAACAATAAAAATACCTTTTCTAGCCGTTTTATTATTCATTTTCTTTCACAATGCTTTATTAGTTAATCCACAATATTGGAGTGCGTTATGTTTAAATCGTTGAAATCTCTTTTTGAGTTTTCTCATCCTCATAAATCTATTTTCGCCATCTTCGCCGGTGGAGTGTTGTTAAGTGGTTTTTCTACTGTTGCATCCTCACAAGAAGTGGCTCCCGATTACAATGATCTTTCAGCTTGGTTATGCCATCCCGATAATAACGCTGATGCTTGCGATCGCGATCTAGAAACGACGATTATTCAAGAAGATGGTTCTTTTGCGCGTGTTGCTTCGTTAGAAAATTCAAAACCTGACATTGATTGTTTTTATGTGTACCCGACGACGTCACTTGATGAGACAGGCAACAGTGATTTAATGCCTGGTGAACAAGGCGAAATAATTACGGCACATTTGCAAACTGCGCGTCTACGTGCCCATTGCCGTGTGTTTGCTCCGGTTTATCGTCAGATTACGATTCCAGCGTTACGTTCAATGATGCAAGGTAAGCCAATGGGCGATCGCACGAAAACCTATGGCGATGTGTTAGCTGCTTGGAATCATTATTTAAAAAATGAAAATAACGGACGTGGTTTTGTTTTAGTAGGGCATTCGCAAGGCGCTGGTTTGTTAAACCGTTTAATTGCCAGTGAGATTGATGGTAAGCCAATCCAAAAGCAATTGGTTTCCGCCATCATTAGTGGTACGAGTGTGATTGTGCCAAAAGGAAAAGATGTCGGCGGTACGTTTAAAAATATTCCATTGTGTAAGGCTGAAAATCAAGTAGGGTGCGTTGTCACTTTTTCATCTTATCGCGATCGTATTCCACCTCCAGCAAATGGTATGTTTGGTCGTGCAGGGGGTGAAAATGTTGCTGGTTGTACAAATCCAGCGGCATTAGGCGGAGGAAAAGCTGAGCTTAATTCACATTTATCGACAATCGGTGAAATCAGTTTAAGCTTTAAAGAATACAAACCATGGACTCAATCAAATAAACAAGTTGAAACCCCGTTCGTTAACTTACCTGGAATGATTTTTGGTGAGTGCGTACAGAAAGGTAATTTTTCATACTTAGAAATTAGTGTTAAGGGTGACGCAAAGGGTGATAGAGCTGATGATATTATTGGCGATTTATGGTCCGGTGATGAAATTAATCAATCGTGGGGGTTACATTTAATCGATATGAGTTTGGTGATGGGTAATCTTGTTGATTTGGTCGGTAAACAAGTGGCCGCTTACCAAGATAAATAAGCGAGTTGTAAAACGTTAAATGACACAATGCTAAACATTAAAAAAGCGCATGCCGAAAACGGCATGCGCTTTTTTTTTGTACTTTTAATAAGTGATGTTATTTAAAATTTCACGTTAAACCATACCCAAAGTTTATCAGTATCTACTTTGATGTCACCCGCAGAGTATGCAGCATATTTAATACCGGCGGTGTAGCTTTTACTGATATTCCAAACGGCTTGTAAATCAATTTCATCGCCTAAGTCGTCAACTGTTGCAGTGTCTTCATCGGCTGAAAAATCGTGATAGGCCAGCATTAATGCCACAGGTCCAACTTTGCCAGCGGCACTAAAGTAAGTGTCGACTAAACCTTGAGCAGGAGTCCCTAAAAAGCTATCGGCCCAGCCATTAAACTTATGCAGTGTAGCTAGTGGAGTTGAAAAACCATAATTACCATCATCACTACCCAAGGTTTCCATTCCTAGCTTGAAGGTGACGGGCTTTAATTTGACGCCTAATTCAATCAACGAATAATCAGCCTCATAATCACCAGCCTCATTATCTTGAGTCGCAAACTCCAAACTGTATAAAAATTTAACGTCTTCACTGCCGGCGGCCCCATTAAAGCTGATGCCAATAGTATCTAGTGCATTATCGGTATCGTTATCTACTTCTAAAAAATAACCATAACCAGCCACTTTACCAACAGGTGTTTTATATGAAACATTTAATAAATTGTCTTTTGAATCAATGTCAGCAGTTTCAGCAAAAATTCTATTTCGTTGTGCGATATGTGAGTAGGTGATTGAAAGATCATCTATAGGAGAGAAAGCAGCTGATAAGGCATCAAAAGTTTGACGATCCTGTCTCCAGCCAACATGTCCGACAAATCGATGACCGTCTAAAGTGATTACTTGTCGGCCCGCTTTAAAAGTGGCAATGTCATTTTTATATTGAATAAACGCTTGATCCAGTTCTGTTGTTTGGGGATCGGCGACAACAGAATACTGCCCTGTTTTAAAACCTGTGGGCGGTACTGAAAAATCTTCGATACCAAATACAGATCGCGAATCTTCCATTTCTAACACACCCGAAAAACCTCCAAGTGAGCCTGTCTTATAGGTAAGGCGTGTTCTTACTGTTAAAGCATCTGCATCGTCTAATGCATTATCTTGCTCAACCATCTCATAACGCATGCGAATATCACCTGTGGTGGTACCACTGGATAACGCGTCGATTAAAGAATCTGCAACGACGGGCTGAGCAGATAAGGCAATCGCGATAGCGAGAGGGCTGACTTTAAATAAAATTTTTTTTGTTTGATGAAAACTCATAATGATAATACTCCTACTGGTCTGAATTTTTGGTTATAAAATTAATCTAAAGAAACGTCGGGTGATACATGTTATGCGACGCTCGTTGACGAGCTCTTTTTGTTATCTTGGGTGGTAGGTTTTGGTGTAATCGTTTCTACTTTGCGTTGTTTTTCATATAAGAATTTCAACACACAAGAACGAAGATGGTTGTAATCGGGATCTTTTGCGAGTGCTAAGCGTTCACGGGGGCGTTCTAAATTGATATCCAAAATCTCACCAATTGTCGCGGCAGGGCCATTGGTCATCATGACAATTCGATCAGACAGTAATACGGCTTCATCCACATCATGTGTAATCATAATGACGGTGTTGTTGAGTTCATTTTGAATTTCCATTAAGGAATCTTGCATGTGTGCTCGTGTCAGTGCATCAAGCGCGCCAAAAGGTTCATCCATTAAAAGGATGTCTGGCTGCATTGCTAGCGCACGCGCAATACCAACACGCTGTTTCATACCACCAGAAATTTCGTCGGGTCGTTTGTGCATGGCATGGTCCATATGAACTAAGTGCAGGTTGTGTTCTATCCACTCTTTCATTTCACTCTTTGATTTCGTTTTTTTAAACACTTGCTTAACGCCAAGTTCAACATTTTCGTAGGCGGTTAACCATGGGAGTAATGAGTGATTTTGAAAAACAACTGCGCGTTCGGGGCCCGGTTGAGATACTTCTTTTCCATGTAGAATAACGCCGCCATTTGTTGCCTGATAAAGTCCAGCAACAATATTCAGCACTGTCGATTTACCGCATCCGGAATGTCCAATTAGGCTGACAAATTCTCCTTTTGATATTTTCAGGTCGACGTCTTTTAGCGCTGTAAAAGGACCTTTTGGCGTTGGGAATTCCATATCAACATGGCTGATATCTAGAATGTGGCTCATGTGTTTCTCCAGTGTAAATTTTTTAATTAAGCAATCGTGATTAGTCTAGTTAGCTGTTGATTTATCCCAAGATAAAGTCCGTTGTAGAAGAAGCATTCCTCGATCTAATAAAAACCCAATAAGACCAATGACAATAACAGCAGCCATAATTCGGCTTAATGAATTGGAACTTCCGTTTTGAAATTCGTCCCAAACAAATTTTCCTAAGCCTGGGTTTTGTGCCAACATTTCTGCTGCGATAAGCACCATCCATGCAACGCCAAGCGAAAGCCTCATACCTGTGAAAATCATTGGAACAGAAGACGGTAAAACAATTTTTTGAATATGTTTCAACGCGGGCAGACGCAATACTTGGCTCACGTTGATTAAATCTTTGTCTATTGAGGCGACACCAAAAGCTGTGTTGATAACCATTGGCCAGACACAGCAAAGTGTTACTGTAATCATTGAATTAATAAATGATTTTGGAACCATAGGATCGTCAGTTTGATAGAGCGCACTAACGACCATCGTGACGAGAGGAAGCCATGCTAAAGGGGATACTGGTTTAAATGTTTGAATAATAGGATTAACAGCACTGTTTAATGTTTTGCTTAGGCCTATGACTATCCCTAAAGGAATGGCGATAAGGGCTGCTAGTATGAAGCCGCTCATCACTGTGATTAAGCTGGTATAGATTTGATCTAAAAATGTTTCTTTACCCGTATATTTTCTAATTTTTACTTCATAATCTGGATTTTTTTCTAGTTTTTTCGCGTTTCTTTTTTCTTGTCTTTCATAAAATGCAGTTGCTTTTTCTCTCTCCGTATTGTGCTCTTCGTATAAGTTTTTAAATTGTTCGACAACAGATGCAGGGCCAGGAAACTTACCAAGAGACGTATCAATATTTTGTGCAACACTTGACCAAAGAATTAAAAAACAACCGATACCAATCAAAGGTAGAACCATATTTTTGAGCAGGGTGGGTAAGTTCCCTTTAAAGTTACTTAAAAGCGGTTCAAAGAAACCTGATTTAATTAACGTGGTAGCCGTGCTACTCATAATATCTCCAGTGACTCTGTTAAAGGTGTATCTTTGACATGTAAATGCTCGAAACGTAAGTGTTTGAAGCGCAAATGTTTGAAATTTAAAATATAAGGCGCACCGTTATCGTACGCCCTCTATTTTTTGGATTGACAGTTAAGGTTTTGAATCGCCTTTTAGACCAATAGTGAACTTCTCGATATACTCATTAGGTTTGGTTCCGTCGTACACGATGTTATCAATGAAGTGTGTTTGAGGATCACGGAATCCATCTTCAGTGGCAAAGTCTGGAAAGTCTTTGGCGTCAGCAAGCTTTTCAGCAATCAGAGATTTAGCGGCTGTGGAATAAATGTCAGGACGATATACTTTTTTCGCTAGCTCTTTATACCAATCATCTGATTTCTTCTCAGAAATTTGTCCCCAGCGTCTCATTTGAGTGAGATACCAAACTGCATCTGAGTAATAAGGATAGGTAGCGTTGTAGCGGAAGAATACGTTGAAATCAGGGACTTCACGCTTGTCACCTTTTTCATATTCAAATGTTCCTGTCATACTGTTTGCAATCACATCGTAATCGGCACCAACATAATTTGATTGCGAGAGAATTTTTACAGCAGCTGGACGATTGGCATTGTTGTTTTCATCTAACCACATAGCAGCACGGATAAGTGCACGTGTTAAACGAACAGTTGTATTGGGGTATTTCTCAGCAAACTCGGCAGTGATACCAAACACTTTTTCTGGGTTATCTTTCCAGATTTCGTAGTCGGTGATTACTGGTACACCAATACCTTTAAATACTGCTTGTTGGTTCCATGGCTCTCCCACGCAATACCCGTAGATAGTGCCAGCTTCTAAAGTAGCTGGCATTTGTGGTGGCGGTGTTACCGATAACAAAGCATCTGCATCAATTTGTCCTGAAATATCTCCTTTTTCAGGAGCATAAAATCCAGGATGTATGCCGCCGGCGGCTAGCCAATAACGTAACTCATAATTATGGGTAGATACTGGAAATACCATTCCCATATTGAAAGGCTTTCCTTCTGCTTTGTATTTTTCTACAACAGGTTTTAAAGCGTCAGCTTTAATCGGATGCACGGGGCGACCATCAGCCATTTTAGGAATGTTTGGTTTCATTTGTTTCCATATTTCGTTAGAAACTGTGATTCCGTTTCCGTTTAAATCCATGGAAAAAGGTGTAATGATGTGAGCCTTTGTACCAAAGCCCATTGTTGCAGCAATAGGTTGACCGGCAAGCATATGAGCGCCGTCCAATCGTCCATCAATAACGCCATCTAATAATACTTTCCAGTTAGCTTGTGCTTCGATGGTGACGTAAAGCCCTTCGTCCTCGAAATAACCATTTTCATAAGCGACAGCGATTGGAGCCATATCGGTTAGTTTAATAAATCCAAATCGTAATTCTTCTTTTTCAGGCTCTCCTAACTCTTCTGCTTGAACAACAGAAATCGAAGTGGATAAAGCAATGATTGACGTGAAAATACATGCGCTGTGTTTCATTGTTCTTTTGAAACACGTGTTAATGCGAGAAAGTGTTAATAGTGTTTTCATCGGTTCCCCCTGATGATTGAAAACAAACAGCTTAAATGTGAAGTGAGGTTGTGCAAATTCTAAATGTGTATTTGCAACCAGTGTGCCAATCAATAACAACGTTAAAAAAACAGTCTAAAAAGGCGTTTTTGCTTGTAGTTGGTGCAGATTGTGGAGTGAATAATTCTTATTTGTTGATTCGCATGGGTGTACTGAGAAGTTTTGGTGCAATTATAAAAGTGGTGGTCACATTTGGTTTGTTTTGAGTTGTCTATTTCTGATATAGAATGGTGCGTTGCAATGAACCCATGCGGATCATATTGGGGCGCTTTGTTTTAAGCTTGATGAATAAATAGCAATCGTCAATAAGAGAATAACGAGAGAAAGGAATAGATAAGTGAGGCAATCAATGACTTCTATATTAGAAGCGCTCAAAGGTTTTCTT
Source organism: Cellvibrionaceae bacterium (assembly GCA_050633885.1). GTDB lineage: Bacteria > Pseudomonadota > Gammaproteobacteria > Pseudomonadales > Cellvibrionaceae > JAWSVE01. Next base: position 316,186 of record JBOEHK010000006.1, on the reverse strand, counting down.
GATCGGCAACCTGAGCATCACGATGAAGACATTAATAAAGTAGCTGCCGATAGCCAACGCATTTTTCATGGTCGTGGTGGGCATTTTCCAGGTATGGAATGGTGTTGTATTGATTATTTTCACCCAGTTTTTTTAATCACTTGTTTTAATCAACCATCAAAGCAAGTGATTAATGAGATATCGGATTTCCTTTTTTCTCAAGCTCCATGGTCTTGTGTTGTTGTCCAGTCCAGATTCCTTCCTAAATCTCCTATCGATGTTATTAAAGGAAAGCTTCCTGATATTGTGTGCGCTCAACGTCGAGATTTGAAATTCTTATTGAGCTTCAATCAACAAAACGTAGGGTATTTTTTAGATATAGAACCCGGAAGGCAGTGGCTAGAGGAAAAAGTGAAAAATAAAAAGGTATTAAACTTATTTTCTTTTACATGCGTATTTTCAGTCATTGCTAGAGAGGCGGGCGCTCGAGAAATAGTCAATATCGATATGAGCAAAAAAGGACTGAGTACTGGACGCGATAATCATCGTTTGAACAATCACGATTTAGCGGGCATACAATTCTTAGGCATGGATATTATGAAGTCGTGGAGCCGAATAAGAAAGCACGGACCTTATGACCTTATCATTATTGATCCGCCCAGCTATCAAAAAGGCAGTTTCATTGCTTCTCGTGATTACGGAAAAGTGATTCGAAGAATAAAAGAGTTTGCTGCCTTTAATGCTGAAATCTTATTGTGTTTGAATGATCCGAAAACTTCCCCTCAGTTTTTGATGGATCTCGTGAATACTGAAGCTCCTGATCTTTTGTTCCAGCAACGACTGCCTACAGATCCGAATTTTCCAGATGTTTCTAAAGACGCTGCTTTAAAGTTAATGCTTTATAGAATGCCATAAGAAATTTATTTGCAGTAAAAGATAACAAAAATTTGATTGCTTGTTTTAAGAAATTGCATTTAATTATTAAGAAATGACATCGGTTTAGTGTCAACTTCTTCCAAAACGCGAACGTCAACAGGGATGCCGTTGAGTACCGCATTACCGCTCATATCGTCAACAGCTTGATCGTCCATAATATCATTAATGCTCACACCAGGGTTGTTCTCTGCGACGCTTAATCGCATACCGTCACGATGATGTCCCCAACCATGTGGTAAACACACAACACCCGGCATCACATCTTCTGTTACTTTTACTTCAACCTGTAATTCACCGACGCGAGAGCTGATAATAGCGTTACCTTTATCATTCAGTTCTAGGCGAATTGCATCTTTGGGATTAATAAATAAGGCACATCGACTTTTACCTTTAACTAGCCGTTGGCTGTTGTGCATCCATGAGTTATTGGTGCGTAAATCACGACGACTAATTAGCATCAAAGAATCAGAATTAGTTCGCGCTTGAGTTTCTGTTAGCAACCGTTGTAAATCATTGACCAACAGTTCTGGTGCCACATGAATTTTTTTGTCTTCGGTATACAAGTAATTCGGAAAATTAGACTGCATGGGACCAAGATCAATTCCGTGTGGGTATTGTTTTAGTACATCCAGTGTCATGCCTTCTTCATGTTTAATAGCTTTACCCTGTTGGAACTCGGTGAAACCTTCACCGTATGGTCCAGTACGCAAACCGTAGTCAAGAATTTGCTCAGCGCTTGTTTTATTGGTCTTCATTTTTTCAGCTTTGGAAGGGTCTCTTAGTTCAAGAATTTCTTGAGCGATTCCTTGCACAATATCCCAGTCCGACCGTGTGTTTTCAGCCGCTTTAAATAAGGGGTCAGAGAATTTTGCGAGATTACGAACCGCCAATAAATTAAACACAATGTCGTATTGTTCGTGCTCAAAAGGACCTGTTGGAGGCAAAATAATATCGGCATGGCGTGAGGTTTCATTTAAATAAAAATCAATAGAGACCATGAAATCTAATTTTTCAAGGCCTTCATCCAACGCGCGGCCATTGGGGGTCGATAACACAGGATTACCTGCCAAACATACAAACGCTTTTATTTGACCTTCTCCCGGTGTCAGTATTTCTTCTGCTAAAACGGCGGCGGGAAGTTGGTGATCGAATTCAGGTAAGCCGCGAACACGACTTTGATAGGTGTTGAAGCTTCCCATCGGTCGGCTAATAGCTTTGTCGAAGGCGGGAGTCGTAAACATGGTGCCGCCTTGGCGATCTAGGTTTCCTGTTAGCAAATTGAGAGTGACGATAAGCCAATGATTCAGTGCTCCATAACTTTGCGCTGATACACCCATTCGGCCATAGCAGACAGCGTGCTCTGCTGCCGCAAATTCTTCAGCGATACGAGCAATGTCTTTTTTCGAAATACCGCAACCAAGGCTGATTTCGTCGATAGATAATTGATGGGATAAATTTTCGAATATATTGAGTAGACCTTCGAAGTCATCAGACAGTTCTTTTAAGCGACCGGGTTTGTAGAGTTTGTTTTTGACAATGTGTTGGATAAGGCCAATTAAAAATAATGGATCAGACGCTGGGCGAATAAAATGATGTTCAGACATGTAGCGAGCTGATTCATTGCGACGAGGATCAATTAAAACAATTTTTCCTCCGCGATCTTTAATACCTTTCAAGCGTTTGAGTACGTCACCGGCGGTCATCAGACTGCCGTTTGATGCGGCAGGGTTTGCCCCTAGCATTAACATGTAATCGGTATGATCAATATCGGGGATAGTAAATAAATTTCCGTGGCCAAACATTAAGTACGAAACGAGTTGGTGAGGCATTTGGTCGAGTGATGCCGCGGTGAACACATTCCGTGAGTCTAATGATTTTCGTAATCCACCCGCGCCCATGATTAAACCTAAATTATGAGAGCCGGGGTTGCCGGAATAAATGCCAACAGAATCTTTGCCGTATTTATCCTGAACTTCTACAAGACGTTGAGCGACTTTTTTGTAAGCCGTGTCCCAGTCGATCGGTAGCCATTCACCGTCCACTTTTTCGAGTGGCGTTTTTAAACGGTCTGGATCATTGTGTAAATCTTGTAGTGCATATCCTTTCGGACAGATGTGGCCTTCACTGTGATGATCATCTTCATCACCCGCGATAGAAATAATTTTATCGCCTTGGTATTCAATCTTAACGCCACACATGGCTTCACATAATGTACAGCTTCTAAAATGAGTTTTGACGGGTAATTCTTTAAGATGCTTTTCGTCCTCTTCCGCTTGTTTTTTTGCTGTGCGAATAACGTTAAGCATCTCTACTGTGTTTGTGATTTTTTGACGAGTGCGACCTTTTGCTTTTCCTTCGCTCATCTCGTGCGCATCTAATAAACGCCAATCGTCAAAAGAGATATATTCAATAGAGCGATCATTTAACAACGTTGTAATATCGCTATCAATTAAAGCTAAGGATGTGGGGATATCTTTCAGAATTTGATTCGTCGTGTCATTCGCGCATTGTTTATTGCTGCCAATCACGCCGCTTGCGCCGCGTTTAATCCAACCGGCAACATATTCTTTTGCCGATTCGGATTTCTCAGGTTTATTTAAAAGATCCACACGCCCTTGTTGATTGGGGATAACACCACGACGGTTATCGAATGGTAATTCATTAATCATTTCGCCTTGGTAACCAATCGCATGAACAATAAGGTCAGCTTGAACTTCATACTTGTTATTAGTTGTGATGGCTGTTAGTCGGCCAGATGCATCATTTTTTAATTCAGTACGAGCAACGTTTAAAGATTTAGAGTCGTTGTTTTGGTTTATTGCCGTTGGGCTTGAGCAAAACATAAAGTGAATGCGTTTTTTATTTTTTTCACTGCTGTCGTTACTATTTTTTCGTTGCGAAATTTCTTGGAGTAAAGCGATATTTTGTCTCGCCTCATTCGATTCGTTTTTTTCAATCTGAGCCAAACTAGCTTCATCCAATTCAAGATCCTTTGGATTGACGACCAAATCTAAATTAGGGATCGCCATTAATTGTTCTAGCTCTTTAGGTGTAAAAGCAGCTTGAACAGGGCCGCGGCGAGCAAACAAATAGACATCATTAATGTTGCTGTTTTTTAAGCTGAGAAGAGCATGATCGGCGATGTCGGTTTTCTCTAGTTCTTCTGTTGGAAGAATGAGAATGCGTGCGATATCTAAAGCAACGTTTCCTATGCCGATAACGGCTGCTGTTTTTCCTGAGAAATTAACGGAAAGGTTTTGTTGATCCGGATGACCGTTATACCAACCGACAAATGTAGAAGAGCCAAAAATGTTGTCATGGTCGGCGCCAGGAATGCTGAGTTTTCGACTTTGCGATCCGCCAGTGGCGTAAATAACGCCGTGGTAATGATCGAGTAAATCTTCTCGAGAGATATCTTTCCCGATCTGTACGTTACCAAAAAACCGTACCTGTGGAGAATCTGCGATGTGCTCGAAATTGGCAGATACTGATTTGATGCGTGGGTGGTCTGGTGCGACGCCATAGCGGACTAGTCCAAACGGTGTCGGCAAGCGTTCAAAAATATCGACGGTAGCGCTCGGCATTTGTTTGAGCAGGGCTTCTGCGGTGTAAAAGCCGGAAGGACCGGAACCCACAACCGCAAACCTTCCTGCGAGGTCAGATTTATTTTTCGGTTTCGTTGTGCCGTTCGGATCGATACTTTCTCGGATGACAGGATAAATGAGAGCATTTTTGGCGTTTAGTGCAATAAAGTTTTGCTGATCGGCGGGTACCGCACTTTGTGGAAAAATGGCTTGTTCAGGACATTCAGTAATACAGGCGTTGCAATCGATACAGGCCTCAGGATCAATAAAAAGCATCTCTGGCCCTTCACGGAAGGCCTCAACTGGGCACACATCGACACAGCTCGTGTGTTTATTTCCAATACAGGCTTGAGTGACTACATACGTCATTACGGAGGGCTCCAGTTGTGTTTACATTCGGTAGTAAAAAGGGTGGTTATGCTAGGGTTTACGGGCTAAATGGTATTGGCAATTCTGTTTGCAATTGACATTTTGTGCCATCTTGTCATCATGAAACGATATGCAGCAATCTCCTGATTACATTTCAAGCGGTTTCATAGAGCCATTACTCGATTATCTCCACCTGCGTAGGCTTGATGCTTATTACTTGGAACATGAGTTACGATTGATTCTGGAAAAGCCGGTCTTGTGCGCTGATCAATTTTGCGATTTGCTTGACGCTGTCTATCAGCTAGATCCCGTAGCAACTTTGGGCTTTCGTTTAGGGAAATTAGCCAAACCGAAACACTATGGCGTTTTAGGGTATTTAACATTGTCCTGCGGAAATCTCGGTCAGGCGCTGACGCGATATCGACGTTTTCAAAACCTTTTACAAACTGGGTTGGAATCTTGGGTTATATCAGATGGAAAAAACATTCAGATTAATTGGAGACAAAAGGTGGCAAACACGCCATTAGCACAAGCCTATAGTGTCGCCATTTTTGTTAATCTCTATCAGCTACTATTGGGTAAGGAGATTGCTCCTTTAGGTATAGCTTTGCCTTTCAAGAAGCCGATCGATAGTGATATTTACGAAGCGCTGATGGGTTGCCCAATTGATTTCGATTCAGATAACTTAAGCGTCACAATACCGATGAGATTAATGGCAATGCATATTGCCAGCCGAGATTCTCATTTGCGCCAGTTGCTTGAGGCGCAAGCGCAGGCAATGGTCAATGAGCATGGAAATAGTCAAGACAGCTTTGCAATTTTTTTTGAGCAGCTTCAAAATCAGCTGGTGAATATGATGAAAGATGGAGATGTGTCGGCACAAAAAGTTGCTGATAATTTAGGAATACCTCTTCGCTCTTTTTATCGAAAACTTAATGAGAATGGGCACAGTTTTCGATCAATCATTGCTGATGTTCGTTTGCGACTGTCAAAACAGTATCTTTCAGATTTGAAACTGTCACATTCTGAAATTGCTCTTTTGTTAGGTTATTCAGAGCAAAGTTCTTTTATACGTGCTTTTCGGTCGTGGGCCGGTTTGACTCCGGGAGAGTATCGGGAAAGGTTAACTGATAAAAAGTAACTTACTAACTGTGTGACTAGCCATGTGGTTATATGAATACAAAAATAATATCGTCGATCAAATAACTTAATACTTTCTACCATAGCTTTTCATGGTGGTAGTTTATAAGAATATTACTTAACAATAAATTTTCTTAGAGGTATCAATTTGAAAACACAGATTAAACAAAAGCCAACACAGCAGCTACATAATATTGGACAGCGTTTATGGCTCGATAACATTACGCGAGATATGTTAAACAATGGCATGCTTGAACATTATATCAAGACGCTAACGATTACAGGGCTCACTTCTAATCCTTCTATTTTTGAACAGGCTGTTAAAAACAGTAACGTCTATGATGAGGCAATCGTAAAAAAAACAATTCCTGATAAAACATTATCGTCGCAAGAGATGGAAAAAATATTTTTCGACCTAGCAATTGATGATCTAAGCAGGGCAGCGGACTTATTTAAACCCATGCATGATAGTAGTAATGGTTTGGATGGCTGGGTGTCTTTAGAAGTGTCTCCACTACTTGCGAATGATGCTGTGGCAACTCAACAAGCGGCTGTTTCTTTATATCAGCGAGCAAACCGCTCTAATTTATTTATAAAAATTCCTGGAACAGAGGCTGGAATAGTTGCGATTGAAGAAACCATTTATTCTGGTATTCCTGTCAATGTGACTTTGTTGTTTTCTGTTGAGCACTATGTCGCTGCTGCTGAAGCCTATATGCGCGGTATTGAACGTCGTGTATCCGAGAATCTTGATCCTAATGTTGCCTGTGTTGCTTCATTGTTTATCAGTCGATGGGATGTTGCTGTGAATAAAGAAGTACCCGTAACGCTTAAAAATAAGTTAGGTATTAGTGTCGCACTTACGGCCTATAAATCGTATTGCGAGATGCTGGATAGCGAACGCTGGAAAAAGTTATCGGCTGCTGGCGCATTGCCACAACGTTTACTTTGGGCGAGTACAGGGACAAAAGATCCAGAGGCTTCAGATGTGATGTATGTTGAAGCATTAGAAACTCCAAATACAATTAATACTCTCCCAGAAAAAACACTGTTGGCTTTTTCTGATCATGGAAAAATTGTTGGTACCCTAGAGAGTGAATTAAAGCGCGTAGAAACAACACTCGCTGAATTCGCTAGTGCCGGCGTTGATGTAAAAGCACTTGCCGTGAAATTACAAGACGAAGGTACGATTGCGTTTGTTAAATCGTGGCACGAACTCTTAGGGTGTATCGCGTCTAAAACAACATCATTAACTGAGTAGTGTAAAAATACGACAGTAGTTTCCCCATCGTTTTAGTATGAGTGTTAGCCAGCTTGTATGGGCTGTTTATAAAGCTGTTGATTATTTTTTCCTAACTGCAATACAAAGACCGTCAGAGCGGGGAGGGTTGTTAGGGTCACTATTGTCGCCCCGACAATACCTGCCATGACGATAATGCCTACTCCGCGATAGAGCTCGCTTCCGGCACCGGGTAAAAATACCAATGGTGCTAATCCACAAATAGTCGTGATTGTCGAAATGGCAATGGGTTGTAGTCGTGACTCGACCGCTTCATTTACGGCGGTTAACGCATTCATGCCTAGTTCTTTTACGTTAGAAACGGAGCGGTGAACGATTAATATGGGATTGTTCACGACGGTTCCCATTAAAATTAAAAAGCCGAGCATCGAAATCATATCAAAAGGTTGGTGCGTCCCGCCTAAACCTAACGATTGCGTTATTGTTGTTGTAAAGTTCATTAACCATAAACCTGCGATACCACCCGCGATACCTAACGGAATCGTTAACATGATTAATAGTGGATAGCCCCAATGCGTAAAGATTGCGACCATTAACAAATAAATAATAATCATCGCAATAAAATAATTATTGGTGAGGGCAGATCGCGTCGCTTCCATGTGATCGGCTGCACCGGAAATTGTCATGTTGATATCAGCAGGAATTGCACCAGTGTCACGTAAATATTTCACGACATCCTGCCGAACAATTTCAACACCCGTCTCAAGCGCGATATTCGGTGGGGGGATGATGTCGAGCGTCACCGTTCGTCGTCCATCTACTCGATTAATACTGCTGGTATCAACTGTCTCTTCGATTTTTGCTAAAGCCGCTAAAGGTAAGACAGTTCCTTGTGGCGTATATATCGGCATTTTATTTAGCGCATCGAGGTCAGTGGTTGGCCCGCTGCTGCTATACAAATAAATATCAATTTTGTTGTCAGCGATAAAAAATTCATCGACAAAAGCGCCATCCGTTAACGCAGCGACAGTAAAACCGATATCTTGAGTAGACATGCCTAACTCTGCTGAGCGGTCCCAGTCTGGTCTAATTTGTACCAACGGTTGTGCGAGAGTGAGAGAAGAGGGTTGTGATTGAATGCGTGGGTTGTTCATCACTTCTTTTGCGCGACGGTAAATGGTTAAAGCAGCTTTGTAAATACCGTCTAATTCTGGGCCTGAAATTCGTAAGTTCACAGCTCGGGTACCGCCGCTGTTCCCGGAAATAATTGATCCGCGCGAAACGAAAGAGCGCATTCCTGGATACCCTTCAAATTTTGTCGCGAGAGCAGCCATTAATTCATTGACCTGACTAGGATCTTTGGGCTCAGCAATGATTCGCACATTGCTGTTACTAATTCCCATATTGATATAGCGCATGGGTGGAATATCAATATCTCCACCAGCAAAGTCTTCGGGTTCTAATTTGGTATAGGGTAAAAAATATTCGTGTATTTCATGTCCTATCACGGACATAGTACTCAAGTTATATCCTGGGGGAGCATTCATGCGAGCAAAAATTTTGGCTTCTTCACCTTCCGGTAAATATTCTGCAGGAGGTGTGAGGAAAACAATAATTAGTCCGCTTGTCATAACAGATAAAACAATACAGAACAGTCTTCGCTTTGATGTAGCAATGAGCCATTTTATTTTATCAATAATGATAAGTCTTAAATTTTCCCCAGGGATTTTCTTTTGCCCTTTACTAGCCGTATTGGGATCAATTAAATCAAAATTGGCAGCGGCGGCGGGGATTACGGTTATGGCAACCAACATTGATATCATAATGGAAGCGGATACTGCGATGGCAATGTCCGAATAGAGTTGGCCAGCCTCTTCGGTAATGAAAACAACCGGCAAAAAAACCATGACCGTAGTTAACGTTGAAGCTAGGACCGCAGGCCAAACTTTTTGAACGCCCGCGATGGCGGCTTTAAATCGATCTAGCCCATTGCGTCGTTCTAACTGAATACTTTCGAGAACGACAATACTATTATCAAGGGTCATGCCGATAGCGAAAGCAATTCCGGCTAAAGAAATTACATTAATAGTGCGGCCAGCAAGTAACAGTCCGAGAAAAGCGGCAATAGTACAAATGGGAATTCCTACAACACCAATAAACGTGGTACGCATTGATCTCAGAAAAATAAACATGATGAGGGTGGCGAAAACAGCACCCAAAATTAAATTTTTCCAGACATTTTTTACGGATGCTTCAACATAAACCACATCATCGGCAGTCCATAACAATTCCATACCGGCTGGGTTAAGCACATCGAGATTAATTTTTTCGACTTGTTTCATCATGCCTTCTTTTATTTGTAAGACATTTGAGCCCGTCTCTCGTCTGACGGAGATAGCGATCACTGGCATGCCATTGATGATAGATTCATTCGTGATTTTAAAATGATCCATTTCTATGTCGGCCACATCGCCTAACCGGATCACGGAGTCGCCTCTCTGCGCTAATATTAGCTGTGGTAACTCTTCAATTTCTTCAAAGCGACCGATTGTTCTCAATAGGTATCGTCGTTTTCCACTCTCTACCTCACCTCCTGACACATCGCGGTTACGACTGCGTATTGTATTGCGAACATCGCTTAATGCGATGCCTCGCTGTGCTAATTTTTCTGGATTGATACGAATTTGTACTTGCCGCTCAGCACCGCCTTGAATATCAACTTCCGAAACACCAGGAACACTCGACATTTGTGTGCGAACATTGTCGATAATGAAATCGCGCATTAAATCCATATCGAGATTTCTCGGATTTCCATTCAGTGGCGCAACACGAAAATACATAAAGGCATTATTTGAAAACGAACTCGCAAACACTCGAGGCTGATCAACATTTTCAGGATAATTGGGTACTTGGCTCAACGCATTTTGTACGCGAATAAGTGTCTCTGTCATATCAATTCCGAACGGAAACTCTAATTGAATTCGAGAAGATCCACTATTTGCTCGCGATGTCAGTTGAATTAAATTTGGAAGGTTTCGTAAATATTCTTCTTGTTCAATAACAATTTCTTTTTCAACATCTTGAGGTGTCGCTCCGGGCCAGCGTGTCATAACGGAGATAGTTCTGACTTCTAAATCAGGAATCATTTGTACGGGGATTCGAATTGCAGCGAGAATACCTAACACGCAAATGATGAGAACGGTGACCGTAACTAATGTGCCATGACGAATAATATGTTGAAACATATTAGAATCTCTCGATGATATTTTTTAAAATAGTTATTTTTAATATTGTATGAATTTTATTTGGTTATTTGGTAATTTGGTTATTTGGTTATTGTTAGATAGTGTGTGTCGGCAAGATACCTGCTTATACATCAATTGTATTTAAGCCTAAGTTATTTAATTAACAATGCTGACAACTTGTCCGGGTTGCAATGCTTCATTGCCTTTAGTGACAACAACGTCACCGGATTGTAAGCCACTTTTTATTTCCACTTTTCCTGCTGAACTGACACCTAGAGTAATGACTTGTTCTTCAACGATAGGCTCGTCACCTGTTTGGTTGACTTTCCAAGTAATGATGCGGCCATCGGCATAGCGAATAATGGCATCACGAGGAATTAATACTCCTTGCTCCGACGCATGCAATTGAAGAATACCGCTGGTTGACATGCCGGTAGTAATGTTGGGAATGACGTTATCTAACACGGCTCTTAATAAAAAAGTTCGAGCGTTGGGATTGTTGACCGGTACTGTACTGATAATTTTTGCAGAGTAACTGTCTTTCGGTGCTGCATCAAAACGAACCGATATTTCTGCATTGTTGTTTAAACGAGGAAATACATCTTGCGGTACTTGAAAATCGAGTCGTAAGTTTTTAGTTGCGACTAATTCTAGGACCTGGTTACCAGGTGATACCCACTCGCCCTGTTCTGTAAATTTTTGGCTGATCACGCCAGCAAAAGGCGCACGTACTTGGTGACGCTTAAGTTCAGCTGAACGCTGATTGACGACTGCCGTAGCGCGATCGACAGCGGCTTTAGCAATCGCAAGTTGAGATTCTCTTCCCCGCATTTCTGTGGCAGCAATATTATTTTGTTTGACCAGTGGAACCGCTTCGTCAACTTTTCGTTTTGCTTCTTGTTGTGACGCTTGAGCGCTTTCTAGAGAAGCACGTGCTCCTTGCAATGCAATCTTGGCTAGCTCTGAATCCAGTTCAATGAGTAAAGCCCCTGGCTCAACTCGTGCGCCGACATCAACGTGTAAAGTATCAACTAAACCGGATACAGCGGCTGATAGCGTAGCAATTTGCGGGGAGGTTACCGTGCCTGTTAGAGGAATATCTTCTGTGAGATCTGCATTAATCGCTGTGGTAACAGTGACCGGAACCGATTCAGCAGAAGCAAATGATGCTGTGCTTATTGAAAGGATAAACAGTGTGAGGCGTAAAGAAGTTAAACGATGGATCATATAGAACTCAATCATAATGGTTTTATAATTATTGTCGTAAATACTACTAGATCGGACTTCGTTTACCCAGCGAAATAGCATTACATAACATATACTTTAGGCATTGGATTATAAATTTTGAGATAGGCTGATTTTAGGGACTGAAAAACTAATTATAGATACGTGTAGGGAATAGCTTGCTGATTATAAGGTCAGCTTATGAATAATAAATTATTTAAAGAGGCAGGGCTTTTAATGAAGAGCAAGAGGTAGGGACCGAAAATGTCTGAAGCTGTGAAAAGGGCATAGGTTTAGCGTATAAATAACCCTGCCCTAAATTGCACTCTGCCATAAGTAAGAAGTCATTCTCCGCTTGAGTTTCAATACCTTCAGCTACAACTGTCATTCCCAGCTCATGGGCCATTTTTATTGTTGATAGCACGATAAGCTGTTTTTCTTTATCGGTATCGATGCTGGAAATAAAATTACGATCAATTTTTAACTCTGAAGCTTGCAAGTCTTTAAGGTAGCTTAGTGAAGAATAGCCTGTTCCGTAATCATCAACAGATATGCCTATGCCGTTCTTGCGGAGTTTCTGGAGATTTCTTAACGTATGCTGCCAATCGTTACTAAAATAGGTTTCGGTAATCTCAAAGACGAGATCAAAATATTTTTGAGAATTATTTATTCTCGTGATCAGTTCATTGAGAAAATAATCATTTCCAATGAGACCAACAGATAAATTTATTGCAACCTTTTTTGGAAGTTGATGTTTTTCCCATTCGGTTTCTAAAGATAAAACTTTAGATATTACCCATAAGGTGAGTGGTGCTATAAGGCTGCTTTTCTCAGCCGTTTCAATTAGTGTCGCTATATTAATTGATTTGTCCCAATTAGGAGGTGTCCTAAGTAAAACTTCACAACTCGTAAATTTTTGTGAGTGTAGTTCGTATTTTGGCTGGAAGGCTAATTCGAATTCAGAACGGCGTAGGGTTTTTCTTATCGCTCCGAGTATAGATAATCTATCTAGTTTGGATTCTTCTTCTGTATTTTCATTCCAGTCGTATTCTAAACCTTTTTGCTTGGCGGTATTTAGAGCTATATTTGAACGCCGAATTAACGTTTCGATATGAATGTCTGTAGTACTATTCAGAGAAGAGATTCCCAAGTGACAAAATATTTCAATACTTTTTTCGTCAACTGCAATAGAGCGATTGAGATCTGAGGATAATATATTTATTAAATCAAAAATTTCCGATTCATTTTTTTCATAGATTAATATTGCTATTTCATTTTTACCAATCCGGCTAATGTCAGAATTATCAGGAATTGTTTTCTTTATCCGTTTTATAATGATTTGTAGCACGTTATCGGCAATTTCATGACCGTAATTTGAGATTACATCGTTAAAATACTCGATATCAACTCTGGCTAAAAAACAATTTTTAAATGTGTGAGATCGTTCTTTAAAGACACTGAAAAGTTTTCCTCGGTTGATAAGACCTGTTGTTTTATCGTGTTCTAATGCAAATTTTAGTTGTGCTTCTTTTTCTTTCCGTTCTTTAAGGCTTCGGATGGCCAGAGTGAAGCTTTTTTCACTTGATAAGTCAATGGGGCTAATACAAATTTCAACGGGAATTTCTTCTCCGTTGATGTTTTTTAATTGTGTGTCATACGGCTTTTTATGAATATCTAAATTATCTATATCATTAATTGGTAGGTGCAGGTTGATAGACTTTCCTATTAGCTCATTACTATCACACAAAAATATATCTTTGCTGCGTGGGTTTGCGCTAAATATTAGCCCCTTGTCGTCAACACATAAAATACATTCGTTAGAGGCAGAAAAGATGCTATCCAGTAGTTTATTTCGATGGTTGAGTGCCATTTGTAAAACGAATTTCTGGAATAAGTTTTCATCAAGCTGTAGAGCTAAATTAGAAAAATAGAGGGCTATAAAGATTAATGCAATTGGAAGGATAGGTAGTATTAAATTTAGATTATGATAAAACAGGTAATGTAATGGCAACAGAGAAATAAATAAAATACCCCCAAATAAAATACCTTTAGCCCAATGATTTTTTGTAAATAATAAATGGCATGCTAACGCTATAGCAATAAGCAGAAAAATAGTGGCAGGGGCTGATAATAAATATAATCCACCTTGATAGAGAGTTTCTACAGCTAGTGCATGGAGTACAACTCCTGGCACTGCTCGAACAACAGGCACAGGCATGATGTCCCCAAGTTCGATGGCTGTAGAGCCGATTAAAATATCCATTCCTTTAAACTGATTAGGGGTAATAGTTTGATTTAATAAATCGATAACTGATAAATAGTTAAAAGAATCAGTTGATATTGAATAATTAATAATAGTGGAGCTTATGTTGCTGTTTGCGATAGCATTCCAGGCACTGTGGTATTGCTTTTCTTCCCAAGTAAATCCATTGGACACCTTGCGAACGAGCCCATTCTTGGATGGCTGAATGTTTACTGAAACATACTCAATATCATTATTTGATTTGAATATAGGTTGTCTAAGTAATAATGTTTTATTGTTAGATGATGTATTTTGTAAAAAGACAGGGAGTCTTACTGGGATGTTTTTTGATACTTTTTGAATGGTTTGTAAAAGATTTTTATCTTCTGTGGGGCTGTTTGATGAAGAGCTGAAATCGACATCTATAAATATGCTATTTGCGTTGCCTGCCGAAAGTTTATTTAAGATTTGGCTATAAATACTTCGGCTCCAGGGCCAGTTCTCGATTTCACTGATGCTTTTAGAGTCGATTTCAACTATTAAAATATTAGACTTGTCTGCGGTTTTATCTTTGGAGGCTATCTTGGCTGAAGAGTGATCGGGGAAATTAGTTTGTAGGCTTAAAAAGTTGTCCCATAAAACATTTTCAAATTTTGTGAGAGCACCGCTAAACCAAAAGGCAGCTACAGCCACAACAAAGAAAGGAGATAATAGCTTTCTCCAAAGATTGTTAACAGAAGAGACAGATTGCGGATTGTCCAAGAAATAATTTCCAGTATTTAGATCAAATTACCCGCCAATGTTGATATCGTCAGTTGTGTCGGTATCATTTCCATTGTTTCCATTGTTTCCATTGTTTCCATTGTTTCCATTGTTTCCATTGTTTCCATTGTTTCCATTGTTTCCATTGTTTCCATTGTTTCCATTATTTCCATTACTTCCGTTGTCTCTTTTTTCTTTTGCAGCAGCGGCTGTTGCAAGGCCTTGCATGCCGGCCATATTTGAGACTGTATTTCCTATTCCGTTGTTACTAAATGTTTTATCTCCGTTACGGTTATTATTTGCTCTATTTTGATTTCCATTGTTTCTTGTTTTAGCAATATCAGCAATTGGGTTAGTGGCTGTATTGGCGGAAGCTTTATTGTTTTTAGCAGTAGATGAAGTGTTAGTTTGGATGCGGAGCAAACTTCTTTTGTTGAGCGATGTTTTTTCTTTCAGTTGGTCGGAGCTTGCACTTTGTCCGCTGTTATTAACTAATGAGTCAGCACCAATGACATCACCTGGCAACATCATTTGTATGTCACCTGATTGTAAGTCTTTAATTTCTAACGATCCTTCTTGTAGTGTTACGGTTGATGATGCCTCATTACCAACAATTACAAAACGAGTACCTTTTACAGTAGCTGCTAAAAAAGGTGTTTCTACAACAAATTCATCTGGGTTTCTTTCGATTTTATAGATGACAGTTCCAAACCATTGCATAACTCTATCAACAAAATTAAGTGATCTAGAGCCGTTGCTAGTTAGTTCTATGTGACTATTTTCTTGAACCGTAAATATGGATTCACCCTGAGATAAAATAACAGAGCTTTTATTGGCCGTTTGTATTTCAATGGGCAAAGCTATGTTTGAGTTTTCTGCGAGTATTGACCACGGATCATCTTTGGATAATCGGTATTCGACATTTCCCTCTAACATATTTGTAATAAGAGACTGTTCTTCGCTGGCATGAATAAAACTGCTTAGACATATAGAGAAAACGAGAAAAATTGACCGATAATAAAATGCGCATAACTGGCGTTTAGAATTAAGCGCAATTTTTGTATTAATCTTCGAAAATAATATTGATGAGTCAATCAGTGGCATAAAAGACATAATAAATTTTCTCGTAGGCTGTAAAAGCATATTCTGGGTCGTTCTAAGATTAAACAGATTGTAGATAGATCGACAACTATAGTTGGACGCAGTGATTATGTGAGCCTAGACAATAAAGCTCAGTATAAATCTCTCGACTAGGGCAGGTTAGATACCCAATAAGTGATGACTCAGTTTGACGATAATTAATTCGGTTACTTTCTATTAACTTCACATCAGTGTACATATTCGTGTGATCAAATGCTCATTTTTTCTCCTGAATGACAAATAAAGCACTAAAAAATTGTTTAGAATGTCGATGTTGATTCCAAACAGTTTGGATGATTTAAAATTGACTATTTTTTGCTTATAACGAGCTATCTCTATACTATTTTCCTGTAATTTTTAAAGGATTTACCGATTGAATTTATATGTGGATAAGTTAGTTGCTTTGTCTTTCTTATGCCTAATCAGCTTCCTTGGAGCGTTGAGTCATAGCGTGTATGCGATAGATTTAGAGGCGAAGAGCATATCGGGTTATGACGCTGAGAGTCCTATCTTTGGGGTCGTAGTAAAAAGCTCTTCAGTATTTTCTGCCGAACAGCTATTAAATTCTTATTTTGATTTGATTGGAAAGCCAGCGAGCAAAGAAAATTTGAGAAAGCTCCAAAGTAATATTATTAATCTATACCGTGATCATAATTACTTTTCTCCTACTATTCAGATAAAGAAAAATCTTCAACATCCCAAAATTTATCAAGTCATCGTGAGTGAACCTGTGTTATTAGGTTTTGAGGTTACAGGTGGTGACAGTGAGACACGAGCTAGAGCAATTAGCTTTTTAAATTCTTTATTGGGGGGGGCAATAGCTAATAAAAAAACATTTGAATATTTAGAGGCTTCATTAGAAGGGCGGTTAAATGTTGGTATTGATATAATGCACTTACCGCTTGATTCAAAAAATAACGGCTTCAGTATACTTGTCAAAATTGTTGGTAGTATTAATTCGCAATTGACCGTCTCTAATGAAGGGACTAGTCGTTTAGGTCGAGAAATCATTTCTGCACAACTACAATTTTCAAAAAAGATTCCCGGATTTAATTTAGTTTATATCAGTACCTATAATACACTTAAATCAGATGGCTATCGAAGTGTAGGCGCTGGCTTCAACTCAGACTTATCAAAAAATAATGAATTGATTTTTGAAGTTAATCTTTCACGGGGACGGTATGAAAATTTGATCGACAACACCATTCCAGATGTTGTTTACGATAGGCGCTTTATTCTTCTAGGTTGGCAGTACCAGCCCAAAGGCAGTAACTTGTTTTCTAACGCTTTTTTTACCAGCCTAAAGTTAAATGATTTTGATCGAGAGCAATATTTATTAGATTTTGAAGAAAAGCTACGATCTGCAGAGCTTGGATATTGGCAGCAAAATGTCTGGAAAAATAATGCTCTATTTTGGCAGTTGAATGCAGAAAAGGGGTTGGATTCGGTGGGCGCTAAACTCGAAGGGCCATTGGCAGATGCTAATATTGAAATAGATTATTCTGTGATAAGAGCACGATTAGCATTTAATCAAAACTTACCATGGGATATTGGTATTCGAACAGATATCCAAGGTCAATATACCTCTGATTACGTACCATTTTCTCAACGATTTACGATCTCCAATGATTCACTAGCGCGTGCTTTTGAAAGTGGAGAGGTCAATGGCGATAGTGGAATTGGCTTTAAAGTAGAAATGAGCAAAGGGGATGACCTCGCCTTACTATCATCCCGTCTCGTCCCGTATGGTTATTATAGTTTAGGTAAAGTTAGAGATAATTTTTCGACGGAATCTGTGACAGCAGGATCTATAGGTCTAGGGCTTCGTTGGTTTAATAGGCATTTATTTTCTTATGTCGAAATAGGTAAGCCACTTGAGGAATATTCTCGATATCGAACGAACACGCCTAGAATTAGGGCGTCTATGCGTTTGCTTTTTTGAAAATTTCCTGTCTAAAGAATGCATTGATATCGATTAAGCATCGACAAATAAAAAAGCAACTATCATGCTGCCTTTTTTATTTTAGATTATTTTCGAGGGACAAATATCTCGAAGAAAGCGAGCATGTCAGCTCTCTTTTGATCGTCAGGAATTTTTTGAATCATGTTTGTTCCTGGTGCGAATTTTGTTGGATCAATTAGAAATGCATCTAAATTTTCTTTTGTCCAAGATTTTTCCTGCAGTGCTTTTAATGCATCGGTGTAGTTAGGAAAACTCGACACGCTTGCAATAGGGCGATCTAAAACGCCACGAAGGTTGGGTGCAATAGAGACTGCATGACAGCCTTTGCACACGGTGTTGTACATCTGCCCGCCTGATTTTACGTCGCCTTTTAAGGCTAGTGCTTCAGAGTCGCTATACGCTGTTGACGAGCTCAACACGGCGCTAAGAGTGAGTAGTTTGAAGCAAAAGATTTTTTTTAACTGGATCATTATTTACTGCCTTTATGCAACTTCTAAAAATTGAAGCGATTCAATTAAGCCCGTTTATTTATATGCTTTTTAGAAGTAAGCTGGTTTGAGAATAAAAGAATCATTATCTATAAATGAATAATGATTTCTGTTGATGAAACTTTACACTTACAGAACTTTATGTCTCTTTGTTGAGATTTAATGGAGTTCTTGATTGACTTTTAGTTCCTTGAAGATACAATTTTGCCAAAGGAAAATAATTATATAATTATATTTTCCTTCCTCTCCAAGCGCAAATAAAAATTAATAACCTTGTGCTTTGGCTGGGATAAGAAGCCTTTTTAAATCTCTTCGTGTCGGGCTTCCATGATGTTGGAAATTCACCTGCATATTATAGGTATCATTCTATGTCCTTACCACGTATGACTTCTTACGTACTTTCATTCTTATTTTGTGCTATCTCTATTGCCGAAGCCTCAGTGAAGCCAACAGACTCCGTGACTGTTTCAGTCAGACGGCTTAATGAAACAGAATACCGCCATACCATCGCCGATGTTTTTGGCCCAGATATTAAAGTGCAAGCACGTTTTGAATCACAAAAACGCGAAGAAGGGTTGATGGCTCTAGGAAATACAATCCTTTCGTTGACCTCGAGTGGTTTTGAACAATATTTTAATCTAGCAAGCAATATTAGCTCACAGGTTTTGTCGGCAGAAGATAAAAGCACGATTCTAAAATGTTTGCACAACGATAAATCTGCGGTGAGTAATGATTGTGTTCGCCAATTTATTGCTCATTATGGAGAGTTGTTATTTCGTCGCCCTCTGACTGAAAAAGAAATTGATGCTCGCTTAGTTTCGTTTGACGTTGGGGTGAAACAAACGAATGATAGTCGTGAAGGCCTTAATCTAGCATTAACGAGCTTATTGGTTGCTCCTGAATTTTTATTTCGAATGGAAACTGCAGAAGTAGATCCCAATCAACCAGGAGAATTTCGATTAAATGCATACACAAAAGCTTCGCGTCTATCTTATATGTTTTGGAGTTCTTCACCTGATGAAGAATTAATGAATGTCGCGCGGAGTGGTGAAATTCATGACGAAAATGTATTAGCTGAACAATTAAACCGTCTAGTTACTTCACCACGTTTTGCAGAGGGTGGCAGAGCTTTTTTTGCTGATATGCTACAGCTAGAAGGTTTTGACAATATGGTAAAAGATCCTGCTATTTATCCTAAGTTTAACCAAACGATCGCCGAAAGCGCCCGCGAACAAATGTTAAAAACAGCCGTCGGTTTATTAATTGAACAAAATAGGGATTATCGAGATTTATTTCGTTCAAATGATACGTTTATCAATCGACCTTTAGCTGCAATTTATAAAGTCCCCTATCCTTCAAAAGAAGAATGGATTCCTTATACATTTTCTGATGATTTAGAGCGCGCTGGAATTCTTACCCAAGTAGGCTTTTTATCGTTGTTTGCACATCCAGGGACATCATCACCGACGAGACGTGGGATTAAGCTACATGAAATATTCATGTGTGAACCAACACCTGATCCACCTGCTGATGTAGATTTTTCTAAAGTGAAAGACAGCATGAAGGGTACTGTTCGTGGTCGCTTGTTAGACCATATGGAGAATACAGGTTGTACAGCTTGTCACAAACGCAGTGATCCGCCGGGATTAGCGCTTGAGCATTTTGATGGCATGGGTCAATTACGCAAATATGAAAATGGTATTTTGATTGATGTCAGTGCTGAATTTAATGGTGTCAATTTAACTGGCGCTGCAGGTTTAGCAAATTATTTATTTGAAGATCCTAGAATCTCTTCCTGCTTGGTTAGAAATGTATACGCTTATGGAACGGGGCGTGTACCTGATTTTTGGGATGAAGATTACCTCGCAGATCAAACAGAAGCGTTTACTAAATCAGGTCATAAATTTGGTGAGCTTATGAAGCAGGTTGCTTTGACTCCTGAGTTTTTTAAGCCTCATGTACCTGAAGATATTGCTTCTCGTTTTGATCAAGAACCTGAATCTACCACTGCGCAATTAACTCAACAATAATACTGGAGATAATAAAATGAGCAACTCTATCGATAAAAAAGGCTTTAATCGCCGCTCCATGTTGCGCGGTATGTTGGGTGGAACAGCAGTGACACTGGGTTTGCCAGTTCTTGATATGTTTCTTGATGGAAATGGGAAAGCATTTGCGGATGGCGCTAAATTGCCGGTTCGCTTTGGTACATTCTTTTGGGGGCTGGGTTTAACCGACACTCCTGCCGGCGGCACGCGTTGGGTTCCAAAAAAAGTGGGCGCTAATTATGATATTCCTCCGGAGCTTCAATCTTTTGCTCATTTGAAAGATAAATTTTCAGTGTTCTCAGGCTTTCGTGCCATTCCAGATGGGAAAGCAAATTTAGTACACTGGACGGGTCATGCGTCGATCTTATCGGGTACTGCACCGGGGGCTAATGGCCGGTTTGATGCGCCGTCTTTCGATACCAAAATTGCAGACGCGATCGGTGGTTCAACACGATATAAATCAATCGATGTGGATGCCTCTACCTCTCGTCAGCCTGTCAGCTATTCAACTCGCAGTGGTTCAACGTTTGCGTCTCCGGAAGTGACACCTCTTGGTTTATATACGCGATTATTTGGCGCAGGTTTTCAAGATCCTAACAGCGATAATTGGCAACCCGACCCATCGATTATGTTACGACAAAGTGTTTTGTCGGCCGTGACCGATCAGCGTCATGCTTTAATGAAAAGCGTTGGAAAAGAAGACCAAATGCGTCTTGATCAATACTTTACCTCACTAAGAGATTTAGAAAATCAATTATCTGTGCAGCAGCAACGTCCCGAAAAATGTGAAGCTTGTGTTATTCCTGACGAACCTAGTGAAGAAAAACCCTCGGCGTCAATTGAAGTTGTGAATGCCAATACAAAAGTTATGGCGCGTTTATTGGCAATGGGGCTTGCCTGTAATCAATCAAAAGTATTTAACTTTATTCATACAGCGGGTACGTCTGAAACTTACATTGGTGGACAAAGTAAAATTTATCACCAAATTACTCACGACGAACCAACGGATAATAAACTAGGCTACCAACCTGTAACGAGTAAGCTTGCTGGTATGGTAATGAATGGGTTTGGTGATTTTTTAACTGAATTTGAAAATATTTCAGAAGGGGATGGAACTTTGTTGGATAACTGTTTGATCATGGGTTTCAGTGATACCGGTTATGCCAAAATTCATTCGATCGATAATATACCCATGTTTTTAGCCGGGGGTGCAGGCGGTAGACATAAAGCGGGTCAGCACGTTCAAGCAACGGGTGAATCGGTGACACGTGTGTCGTTGACGGCTATGCAGATCGCAGGAGCGCCTGTTGGTGAATTTGGCGAGGGCTCAATGAAAACGGCCAACCCATTAACAGAAGTGATGGCTTAAGGAGACTCATTATGCGAACGCGAATATTAATCCCAATTGCATTTTTTTTATCTGTCGCCTTTTTGCCCAGTATTGCCTTGGCCGGATGGACAAAAAGCTATGTGATTGAGTGGAACGAGCCTGCTATGTTTTTTGGTGGTGAAGCTGGCATTCTTGACCCCGGTACCGATTGTCCTCGAGGAGTGAATCCAGAAATTGATTGGGTGGACGTGTTGGTTAAGGCGGGTTACACGCCAGAAGAAGCCGAGTGGTTACGAAATCCAGAAAATCCAACGAGAAGCCCGGTTCACGGACAAAACCAAATGGCATTCCGTGGTAAAAATCGCGCTAATGTTTATATTGATCCCGAATCCTATGCGGACCCAGGATTGTATCCAATGGAAGGAAAAATTGCTGAAGGTTTAAATTTGGACGGCGATGAGTCTACGGGATTTATAAGCCCGATAGGCGAGAAAGGCATTGATAATACGTTTTATAAAACACTAGGTTGTTGGAAATCGTATCGAGGGCCTGAACGTCTCTCTAGTGGCGCATTACAGTTTAATGATGGTATGCGAAATGGATCTTGGACCATGGTGATTGTCGTGAGTGGGCGCGGTAAAGACCCTATGAATGATAAGAATGTTCGAGTTGGTTTTTATATGAGTGACGATAACATGGTAAAGGGGGGTAACGGAGAAGTTGCTCAAGATTACACCTTTATTGTCGCCCCAGATGCAAAATACGAAGCAATTTTCAAAGCAAAAACAAAAGACGGAATTATTACGACGACTAAACCCAGCAAGTCTGTCATGTTACGAGATCCAGGTTACACGCGAGACTTAGAGTTAGTGCAGGCGCAATTGAAATTGAAAATGAACGAAGACGGAACGCTACGTGGATATGTTGGAGGCTATCGTCCTTGGCAAGCCATTTACAATGGCTGGGTGAATGCGCGTGGACCTGTAATTGAAGCCTTAACTTGGGTTGAATTACCGGCTGTTTATTACGCACTAAAACGAAATGCAGATTATAGCCCTCAGGGTGCAAAGGGTGAGAAGACACATATTTCTTATGCGTTAAGAGTCGATGCGGTACCAGCATTTGTGATGGACCCTGATGCTAGTCGGCAAGTAGCAAAAGTGAAATCGTATCAGCACCTTGATAAGGTTGAACCGCTGTTAGCGAAGGCAACTCGTTTTCGTGTTATTGATGGCTTAGTCCCCTATAAAGATCCCAAATTGAAATACGGGCCGAATGTTAAGATCTCGCCGCCTGAAAAATAAACACTTTCATAAACATAAAAAAGGGCGATAAGCCCTTTTTTTAGCCAAACGCTCCAAAATAATTTTATTCACTTGCCTGATTAGGAAAGCTTCTTATTAATTCTTCGAGCTTTTCAATGTCGATAGGCTTCGCTAAATATTGATTCATGCCTACTGCAAAACATTCATCTATTTGATTTTGCACTACATGAGCTGTCAGTGCAGTGATAAATATTGAGGGGCGATTATTTTCTTTTTCCCACTTTCTGATTTCAAGGGTTGCTGTCTTTCCATCCATAACCGGCATATCGTAATCCATCAAAATTAAGTCAAACTGGTCAGTACTCTCTTTAATTGCATCCAACGCTTTTTGTCCATCATCTACGATGGTAATCGTTTGGTTTAAACGGCTTAAAATACCCTTAATAACAATTTGGTTTACTGGGTTGTCTTCGGCAATAAGGATAGACAGTTGCGGTAGAGGAATTTTTTCAGAAAGAATATCTTGGTTTGTCTCATCCCGTGTACCATCATCTTTTGCAAGTAACTCTTTATAGATCTCTTGCAAGCTTGAGGGTAATGTTGGCTTTTCCATGACTCGATTAATCCCTGCCGACGCTAAAGCATGTTGTGGTGGGAAGTCAGTGGCTGATGTCAATAGTAATCGGGGAATGCTGGAAAAACGCCCATCCGCTTGAATTCTTTTTCCCGTTTCAAGACCGTCCATTTTAGGCATAAATAAATCTAAACTGATCAAGTCAAAATGTATTCCTTGATCATATTGTTGTTCAAGTATCTTAAGTGCTTCATATCCATTTCTCGCAACAGAGCACGTCATTCCCCAGGTATTGGCTTGTGTTTGTAATAATTCAGAAAAAGTATAATTGTCTTCGACTATCAGTAAGTTAATATTTTGGAGGCTGAAATCAGAAAGGTTTACTGTTGCGGTGTCCGATTCACCTTTGGGCAGATTGACCGTGATCCAAAAAGTTGAGCCTTTATTTATTGTACTCTCTACACCAATTTCCCCTCCCATTAAATGTGCGAGTTGTTTACAAATTGAAAGTCCAAGCCCCGTCCCTCCATGCTTTCTTGAGGTTGACTCGTTGGCTTGAGTAAAAGCTTCAAATAATTTTTTTTGATTTTCTTCGCTAATGCCTTCGCCTGAATCAGACACAGAAATTTTTATCATATCGTCCTGATTAGCAACGGGCGAAATGTTTAAAATAATTTGTCCTTCGTTGGTAAATTTAATCGCGTTACTAATAAAATTAAGCATGACTTGCTTAACGCGAGTGGGATCTCCGATTACAAATTCTGGAATATCTAAATTTACATCAGCTATTAGTTCTATATGTTTTTCGGCGGCTTTCACTTTAAAAATATCTAGGCTATCTACCGCTAGACGTTGCAGGCTAAATGGAATTTTTTCAAATTCCATTTTTCCGGAAGAAAATTTTGAATAATCTAAAATATCATTGATGACCGTCAATAATGAATTGCCAGAAGAGCGAATGATATTGGTGTAATAAATATTGGTCTTATCCGTTAATCGATCGGCTAACAACTCGGCCATGCCCAACACACCGCTTAATGGCGTTCTAATTTCGTGGCTCATGCGAGCAAGGAATTCACTTTTAGCACGATTGTCTGCTTCTGCTTCTAATTTTGATGTGCTTAAAGTACGAATTCTATGAGCGAGTTCCGCCGCAAGTAACATGACTTGAATATCGAAGGCAATGAGGACCATGTGGTAACTGTATTCTTGGAAAAAAGCTACCTGACGACTCGCGACAAGCATAAAATTGATAATAGCTAAGCAATAAATTGTCCATGCAAGAAGAAAATATTTTGCATATATCACACCTTTTTTTAATGCGAAGAGTCCCGAATAAATAAAACTTAAATAAATGAAGAGAGTTGTGATTGACATCCAAGTTATGTTTATTGTGGGTGTAAAAAATCTGACGATAATAAGCCCTAAAAGCCAAGCAAATACCGCTGCATAAAAATAAGTAAATGTTTTTGAGATGCTGGGTAACTTTAAAAAATGCATCGTGAACAATATTGATGTTAGTACTGGTGAATAGAACATAAGGATCGAAAGATTTTTTTCGATCCAAGGGTGTTCTGGCCAAAAAAATTTAAAGCCCAATCCATTGTAAATGGATAACCAAAAACATGCGGAGGCAAGATGCAATGAGTACAGAAGATATGATTTTTCTAATGTTGCCAGACTTAAAATTAAATGATAGATCATTAATGTGACAAGCAAGCCAAAAGCAAAACCTAAGAATATTCCTTGTTGAGTCTCAGAATTTTTTAGTAAGTTTTCAGTCGTTAATGAAGGAATAAAAAAAGGAATACTGACAGAATTAATTTTAATTAATAATTCAACGTTTTTATGGGAAGGCAAACTTAAAGGAAAGTGAACAAAACGGTTTTTATGGGGGCGCTCAGAGAACTTTTCCTTGCTTGATAAAACCGTTTCTTGAATGACCTTGCCGTCAGCAATGATGTATAACACCATATCGCCTCCAAAACCATTGCCAAGGCCAAGTAGCCATTTATCAATAGGGTCCAGTTGGCCAGTAGTGATATCCAACCTTACCCAGAGTGGCGTGCCAAATTCATCGACATTAAAAAAGCCACCTCTATTGAGTTTTCCTTCGGAGAGGGGTTTTTGAGCAATGTCTTTCCAGTGATAGTTATCACCCTTGAAAACATACATGTCATAGGTGATATTCACCTCAGCTTCATCTTCAATAAATAAAGCGGATGACGTAGTACTATCGGCGAATGCTATTCCACAGTAACCAAAAATGAGTACATAAAGCAGAGACGATAAAAGCGCTTTTTTGTTAATAGATAAGGCAACAAAGAAGCGTTTGATGGTTGAATAAAAAGCCATAATTCCTGAGATTCACTGATGCATAGATCAATTTAAGTCTAGCAGAGATGGTGGCTTTTGCTCTTCATCCGTATGATGGCGGCCCTTTTTAGTTAGCTGAAACGCTCAAAGGACTGAGACTATTCAATGGAGTTATCAATACGGGCTTGTGACCGAGAATCAGCGCTTAAGTATTTCTCTTGCCAAAATGATGGTTGAGTATGCCGATCAGCTAAAAAAAAGCTATATCGATTTAGCAATAGCGGCTGATTTATCAAGTAAAAAAGGTGAACTGGAAGAGCTACTAACAATCAATAAAAGAAAAGTGAGCATTCAAATGATGTTCGATGCGTTAGGAGTACCACAACATCTTCACTTAGGTGGAGGCGGAGAAATGTTTGGAATGAAATTTTCCTATTATTATAAAGAGTTAGGGCGAGCCGAATTTTATTTTGACAGTAGGCGCGGTGGTTTTAAATTCAAAGGTTTTGATCAACGAGCTTTAGCCTATGAATTGGATATGCCATATTTTAGTGTTGCAAATAAACCGGTGGATGAGGATTTAGCATTGAGGATGTTATTGTCTTCAGAAAGCTAAACAACTGTTAATATCTTAAATTATTATATTACCCAACCTTTTTCTTCCTCGCTAAAATTTCAAGATGTATCCGCAAAAATGCCCTCTCAATTTTTAGCGGGTGGGGTATCAGATAAGACATTTAATTGGGTTTGTAGAATGCTAGGCAACAATGGCAACGGGCGATATAACACCGTGTTGGAAAAAGCGTTAGTAACAGGATCTGAAAGATTACGAAAATACGCGTCGAAGGCGATGAATGAAACAAAAGCCAGCGAAGATGTTGAGCCATTTCTTCCAGATTAAATCGACCGAACGGAGCTAAGGAACAAGTATCATCATTGAATAGGAAGATATACTTTAAGTATTGACTCTTGTCAGAAAAACAATTAACTTGCTTCATACTAAAGGCGCCGATTTGAATCAGATTGCGGGCGCTTTATAAATACCGCTAAACAGATGAAGAGAATTTTTCAGAACCTGCTTAGCGTATTTGTTGAATAAATAACGCGAGCAGGTTTTTTTATGCCTGTAATTTCATATTATTGTTTTGCCGTTTTGATTAATTGTTTTTGAGGAGTCACACAAATGCCTATTCGATTGCCGAATGATTTGCCTGCCGCGGATGTTTTGAAGCAGGAGAATGTGTTTGTGATGTCTAGTGCTGAAGCAGAGCATCAGGATATCCGTCCATTGCGTGTCTTATTGCTGAATCTAATGCCGAAAAAAATCGAAACTGAAATTCATATTATGCGTATGCTGTCGAATACGCCGTTGCAGGTCGATGTCGATTTAATGCGAATTCACGATAAGCCGTCTAAGCATACATCTATTCAGCACATGGAAAAATTTTATAAAAATTTCGATGATGTAAAAGATGAATTTTATGATGGCATGATTATCACCGGTGCGCCATTGGGTGCAGTGCCTTTTGAAGAGGTGACTTTTTGGAATGAAATGAAAGCGGTAATGGATTGGAGCCGATCGCATGTGACTTCTACATTATTTTTATGCTGGTCTGTTCAAGCGGCGATGTATCATCAATACGGCATTAATAAGCACGTGTTGGATGAAAAAGTGTCAGGGGTTTATCCGCATCATTTAACGAATTCGTTATCGCCAATCGTTAGAGGCTTTGATGATTTTTTTGACGCGCCTCATTCTCGCTATGCAGAAGTTGATGTGGCAGGCATTCAATCTAATACCGATTTGGATGTTGTTGCTGTTTCTGATGAAGTGGGTACATTTTTAATGGCGAGAAAAGATGGTCGACAGGTGTTTATTGTTGGCCACTCAGAATATGAGCCGCAATGTTTGAAAGATGAGTATGAGCGAGATATTGAAGCGGGTTTAAATCCAAAAGTACCTGAAAACTACTTTCCCAACGATGACCCAACTCAACAGCCGATTGTGACTTGGAAGAGCCATGGTAATTTATTGTTTGCCAATTGGTTAAATTATTATGTGTATCAGTTGACGCCGTTTGATATTACTCAGATAAAAGCGTTTTAAGTTTCTAATTTTTGAGTTTTTGATGAGTTAAAAAAAATCCCGATCATATTAATGATCGGGATTTTTTGTGTTTGAAGAATCTAAACAATAGGGCGGATTAAGAATCGCCAAACGCTCTGACTAGACTGTTCATGGTTTCTTTCGCATCACCAAAGATCATACGAGTGTTGTCTTTAAAGAAGAGTGGATTATCAACACCGGCAAAACCAGAAGCCATTGAACGTTTTAATACGAACACGGTTCTTGCTTGGTCGACGTTAATCACAGGCATGCCGTAAATAGGACTGCCTTCCATTTCTCTTGCCGCTGGGTTTACCACGTCGTTAGCACCAATAACGATAGCAACGTCGTAGGTTTCCATGCGTGGATTCACTTCATCCATTTCAAGGAGAAGGTCATAAGGAACATCAGCTTCAGCTAATAGTACGTTCATGTGTCCAGGCATACGGCCTGCTACAGGATGAATGCCGTAGGTGACATCGGCGCCATTTTCTTCGAGAAGCTCCTGTAATTCTTTTACCGCATGTTGTGCTTGCGCAACTGCCATACCGTAACCAGGAACAACAAGAACACTCGTTGCTGCTTCAAGTACATAGTAAGCATCATCAGCAGAAAGTGGTTTGATTTCACCTTCGATTTTTTCAGCTGCTTTTGCCACTTTACCAAAGCCTGAAAACAAGACATTCGATAATGAGCGGTTCATTGCTTTACACATAATGTTGGTAAGAATGATTCCGCTTGCACCAACCAATGAACCGGCAACAATCAAAATGTTGTTGTTGATGGCAAAACCGGCCGCACAAGCCGCTAAACCTGAGTAGCTGTTGAGTAGAGAAATGACAACAGGCATATCGGCACCACCAATTGGCAGTACCGCTAAAATGCCTAATAAACCAGATAGGCCGATTGCAATATATAACCAAGTCGTATTTTCTGGCTCAATCACAAACATTACGCCACAGGTGATAATGCCAACTACTAATAAGCCGTTAACAACACGTTGGCCAGGGAACTGAACAGGACGTCCCGTAATCTTTTCGCTCAATTTACCCCACGCTAAAATTGAACCTGTAAACGTTAATCCACCAATTAATATTGAGAGGAAAATAGTGGTTAGTACAAATCCACTCGCATCGACTTGGAATGCAGCCCAACCCACTAATAAGCTGGCGAGACCACCAAAGCCATTAAAGATTGCAACCATTTCAGGCATTGATGTCATCGCGACCATGCGAGCTGCAAGGAAGCCGATTGTGGCCCCCACGATTAAACCACCGATGATCCATTGGAAGTCGATGATGCTTTTATCAAATAGTGCAACTGTTACGGCGAGCAACATACCAAGAGATGATAATAAGTTACCTTTTCGAGCTGAGTCAGGATGTCCTAACAGCTTTAAGCCAAAAATGAAAAGTACAGCGGCAACAACGTAAGAAAAATTAATTAACATTTCCATTATTTGTCACCTGCCTTTTTCTTTTTAAACATCGCTAGCATTCGGTCCGTCACCATGTATCCACCGACAACGTTAATTGTTGCCAATGCGACAGCACCAGTTCCTAAATATTTAGCAAGTGTTGGATCTTGAGTGGCACCAGCAGCGGCTAATGCACCTACTAATGTGATTCCTGAAATTGCGTTTGCACCTGACATTAATGGTGTGTGCAATGTGGCAGGTACACGACGAATTAATTCGAAACCTAAAAACACTGACAAGATTAGAACGAATGTTTGGTAAACAATTTCCATTATTTCTCTCCTTGAGCGTAGTGATTTTTAATGGTTTCGTTAACGATGTTGCCGCCATGAGTAATTACAGCACCTTGTAAAATGTCATCGTCAAAATTAAGCGTTAATACTTTTTTCTCCTCGTCCCAAAAGTCGCCTATTAGGTTGTGCAAATTGTTTGAATACATTTCAGTTGCATCGCGAGAAACTTTGCTTGACCAGTTGCCATCGCCAATAATAACGACACCATTTACATCAACTGTTTCGCCAGCAACAGTACCCTCAACATTGCCGCCAGATTCGGCCGCCATATCAACAATCACGCTACCAGGCTTCATACCTGCAACCATGTCTTTAGTGACAAGTACGGGAGGTTTACGGCCAAATAATTGTGCTGTGGTAATCACAACATCTGATTCAGCAATTTCGGCTTTTTGACCGGCTTTTTGTAATTCCATTTGCTCTGGGGTTAACGCATTTGCGTAACCGTCTTTAGTTTGTCCAGTTTCACCCAGATCAATTTTTAAGAACTTACCGCCGAGAGATTCAACTTGTTCAGCAACTACATCACGCGTATCAAATGCTGTTACTTTTGCGCCAAGACGTTTTGCTGTTGCAATCGCTTGCAGACCCGCAACGCCAGCACCGATGATGAAAACTTTAGCGGGTTTTAATGTACCAGCCGGTGTCATCATCATTGGGAAAATTCGATTTAATGCATTCGCAGCCATCATGACCATGACGTAACCGGCCAAGTTTGCTTGTGAGCTTAGTGCATCCATTTTTTGTGAACGTGTGGTTCGTGGAATCATTTCCATACTAATGGCGGAAATATTTTTTTCCTGAAATGCTTTTACCAAATCTTTTTCGTTGAAGGGATCGAGGAAACTAATATGAACAGAGCCAGATTTAAGTTTGCTCACTTCTTCGATAGCAGGTTTTTGGATACGAACAACAATGTCAGCGTCTTTCAATAATGTATCTCTATCCGCAATGATGTCGCCACCCGCTTCAACAAAGTCATTATCAGAATATCCACTGAGGATTCCTGCTCCCGTTTCAACATGAACCGTCGCACCAGAACGTACCAACTTTTTAACAGTAGCTGGTGACATTGGTGTGCGCTGTTCGTTTGCTTGTAGTTCTTTTGGTATAGCAATTACAGTCATAATTCGTCACGCAATTTATGAGTCATTGGCAAATCTGTGAGGTATAAAGTCCTTAACGCAAAAATGAAATGAGTCAATTATTCGCGTGGTTTTCGTTTTCACTTAGGAAAGTGAGAGAAAGTTTAGGACGATGTTTGCACAGGATATTTTATCGTTATGCCTTGTGAGCACGCTGATGAATTGCCGCTGTTCTCCAATTAATGAAAGTGGCTTTATTCGGTGTGATAGCACCAGCCAACTTATTTTATGGTGATTCTACCGATTGAGATGCCAATCAGTAGGTTGCTCTCTTTTAGATTTTCCAACCTGATTTCTTTGTTTGAAACTATTATTTATTAATTTACTTTAATGAATGTACTTCGTTTATATTTTTGGATTTAGGTAGGTTATACCATTGTTTGTAGTGATGAAAAGCGTTGGTAAACGCTGTACTACAGTCCTCCAAAAACTTAAAAACACTAGCACTTATGTATTAAAAACTGGGTTTCATTAGGCTCATATGATGACCTATGTCGATCAACGAAAAACAGTTTTTCCATAAAATTTCATATAAATCAATAAGATGCGGAAAAAATGGCCTTTTTGACCAGGGCGCTATATTAAGAAAAATGACACAGTGAAGCAAATAACCTTTAGATATGGTGAATATCCCAGATGATTATACTGGGAGTTGTTGTTTGCGGTATTGATGAGAAATTTTGAAGTAATTTTAGAATGAGCTTTTGTTGGGATTGCAGACAAGTTTTTCTTTCTTTGGCATATGTTTATAGGCTATTTTTCACTGATTAAAAGATTCAGAAAAATAGCCAATAAAAAACGAATAAACAGCCAGTATTATTTTGAAAGCTCTAATGCTAACTGCTTTGCTAATGTGAAATCTGTTTTTCCTGAACCCAGTTTTGGTAATTGATCTACGGTATACCATGTGTCGGGAATTGATAGCGGATTGCATTCGTTTTGACGCATGGTATAAACAACTTTCTGCGGGTTTAATTCTTGGTCTGCCAGCAAAACAACTTTTTCACCTTTTCTTTCGTCGGGGATGCTCACAGCGACAACTTCTAGATCTTCAAGCTCAGAACCTTTGCGTACTTGATCTTCAACTAAACTTAAACTAATCATCTCTCCCGCAATTTTTGCAAAGCGAGAATAACGATCAACAATGGTGAGATAGCCATCTTCATCTAAAAAACCTTTGTCGCCCGTTATGTACCAGCGAGTACCATTAATGTTTTTGATCACGTCATCGGTTTTGTCAGGATCATTTAAATAACCTTTCATGACTTGAGAGCCGCCAATTAAAACCATCCCTGATTCATCAGAATGTAATTCTTCAAATGTTTCTGGATTAACAATTTTAAAACTGCTTCCTGGTAAGGCCATACCAACAGTCCCAGCCTTGCCACCTTTTTGCACTTGCCACCAATTCATGTCAAGAGCATCTGGTAAATTCACACTGGCAACCGGTGTTGTTTCTGTTGCGCCATACCCTTCTAAAATATCGTGATGAAATTTCAATTTAAATTGTTCATGTACATCGTCACGTAATTTTTCAGCCCCAGCAACAACAACACGCAAACTATTTAGCATGAGTGGGTGTACTTTATTATTGCGAACAAATAATCGCAGAAATGTTGATGTACCACAGAGAATTGTGGCTTGATATTTGGCGGCTGATTTTGCAATTCCTAATGGGTCCGTAGGATCTGGATGGCACACCATCGGCAACCCTTCGATAAGAGGCATGAATTGTGTAACGGTTAAACCAAAAGCGTGAAAGAGTGGGAGGGATGCCATTACCACGTCAGTGCTTTCAGTATTTAATACATCAGAGATTTGTTTTAAGTTCGCCATAATATTGCGATGGCTCAAGCAAATGCCCTTGGGCTTTCCTTCACTTCCGCTTGAAAACATAATTGCTGCTGTATCGTCTGCATCATGACTATGCGAAAAGAAAAATTTCAATAATGGGCTGGGGAGCCATGTCGTTAGCCAATAAAAAGTAAGCTCTGATTTTGATATTTGTTCTTTTAAATCTTCGAGAAAAATAATATCGACATCATCAAAGCATTCAGAAAAATTAATGCTTCGCTGTTCTAATTTTTGAATAAATAATTTAGATGTGTAAATCGATTTGATGTCTGCTTGTGATATAGCAGAAGACATTGCGGCTTTACTTGCGGAGTAATTTAAGTTGACGAGTGTTTTTCCGCTAAGCAGTACGCCCATATTGGCAATAGCACCACCAATGCTTGTCGGTAATAAAATACCAATATTTTTTTCTGGGCTGAGTGAGCGAATACGTCGAGCAAAAGGCAGTGTTGCTGTTAATAAACGACGAGGTGAAAGTGGGGCGCCGGTAGCTTCAGCAATAGCAAAGTTTGTTTCATTCTTTTTAATGCTTCGTAGCCAGGCGTCTCCTAGTGTGGGTAACTCATTGACATAGGTTTCCCATGACTGTATCGATAAATCAAATACACGGCGTTTTAATACATCAACACCAGTGTCTTTTGAAAGCGGTGCGCCAAACGCAATAATTAAGTCTCGTTGTAATCCTTTTGAGCTGTTTCGCTTTAACCAATCCGAAGAGCGAGACCATTGGCTCCCCCATAAACCTCTTAAATAAAACGGTAGAATCACAACATCGTCATTCGCTATTTCACAGGCTCGTTGATAGCCAGCTCTAAAGGTTCCTAAATGCCCTGTGCGACTGATGGCACCCTCTGGAAATAAGCAAACAACTTCGCCGCGATTTAAAAGCTCGCCGACTTTTTCTAAGGAGTCTTTACTGCTAGCACCTTGCGCAATAGGAATACAGCCAACCGCTTTTAAAAACCAGCGTAAGTACCAACGTTCATAAATGGACGCAAGCATGACAAAGCGAATTGGACGAGGACAGGCGATCTGAACGATGGCCCAGTCAATCCAGCTAATGTGATTTCCTAAAAATAAAACGCCACCTTCTGCGGGTATGTTTTTTAATCCCTGAACATTAATTTTGTAACGGCTACTCAATACGTAACTAAACAGCAAACGTAATAAACTTTGTGGCAACTTGTATACTGTATACAAACCACCAACTACGGCAAAAATAGCAATCAAATACAGCATGTAAACGCTTTTAAAACCGAGCGTTGCAGCCACTGCAGTCAAGATCAAAAAGCTCAACATGCCAATATTTTGTACCCAGTTATTGGCCGCTAAAATTTTACCGAGTTCATGTTCTCCTGCATGAAATTGAATTAAAGAATTCAATGGAACAATAAACATTCCTCCCATGGTGCCGATGAAAAAATAATTGATCGCGTGAGCCGTAGGGCTCGCCATGTTGGGAATAAGCCATAAACCAACTGCAATTCCTGCAGCACCTATAGGCACTAACCCCGTCTCAATATGATTCTTAGATGCTTTACCGGCTACGTAGGCTCCAAACGCAATACCAATTCCGCTGGCAGCAATAATGCCTTGTATAACGACTGTGTTTGTTATTGCGAGTGTTTCTTTTGCGAACGCAGGAAAGACTGCCAACATGACTTGGCCGATAGACCAAAACATAGCGAGTCCAATAATCGATAGACGAATGACTTCTCGCTCGGCTAACGGTTTTAAATTTTCTTTCGCCATTTTTCCTGAGAAAAAATGTTTGTAGTCAAATACATCACTCTCATTCTTTTCTTCGAAGGTAGGGATGCGATACATCATGATGACTTCGATAATACTGGTGGCAATCAATAGCCAGCCAATTGGTGCGATAGTTTTGACAATGACACTGGTATCTAGCGATCCAGTAGGAAACCACATTTCAAAAAGTGAAGAGAAGGCAAATGTGCCTGATAAAATAGCAATAATAGAAATCGCTTGAACAATACCGTTAGCTTCAGGTAATCGATTCTTGCCAAACATGCTTTTGATGTAACCGTATTTCGCGGGCGAGTAAAAAGTAGATTGCACGGCTAATAAAAAAGTCATTGCGAATGCAATCCAAAACCAGCCCATGTAATAGCTCACTGTGATTAATGAGGTCAGTACAACGGCGGCCCATGCAGAAATTTGCATGACGCGACTTTTGGGATGTTTATCAGCGATAAATCCTGCAGGACTAAACAGCAGAATAAAAGGAAGTAAGATCAAGCCATTGATAATGGCCGTCAAAATAACTTGGGTGTTTCCATCGTAGGTTTTGAAAATCGTATTTTGGATGACGATTTTATGGCCTAGGTCGACAAAGGCATTGAGAAATACGGCGGTAAAAAAGGGAAGAGCGCCGGCAAATGTGTAGAGCTTCTGCATGTTGGTCCTTAACATTTGGCGATTATGCCAAAAGGTTTATCAAGTTGGTTTTTGAGTGACTACGTTTAAATAAGTAGTCATTGATGTGTTGCCACTTTGCCTATTTGTATTGTTATCGGCAACCTCAATAAATTTCGTATCGCCATGAACGCTCATAGGTATTATTATGTAATACTTTTTGCTGTTTCGATTTAACTGAAGTTCACTGGCGAGTATTCATCCATTATGGCTATCAATCAAACAAAAGCGTTAATTGACACCCTCAAACGTGAACTGAAATCTCAAGGAAAAACCTATGCCGATGTGGCTCAGGCCTTATCGTTAAGCGAAGCTTCGGTTAAGCGGTTATTTTCAGAGCAGAACTTTACCTTACAACGCCTTGATAGCCTATGTCAGCTGCTCTCAATTGATTTTGGGCAGTTGGTCGTACGAATGGAAAGCCTTCAAAAGCGAATGGATCAGTTATCGATCGACCAAGAAAAAGAGATTGCTGATGACCCTTTACTGTTAATCGTCGCGGTTTGTGTGATCAATGGTTACAGATTCGATGAGATTCAATCTCAATATGAAATATCAGAAATGCTATTGATACAAAAACTGGCGGGCCTCGATCGTTTAAAAATAATTGATTTGTTGCCGAATAATCGTATCAAATTGCGAGTATCTCGGAACTTTTCTTGGCTTGCTAATGGACCCATTCAACAGTATTTTTTAGAGAAGGTGGCAGGTGATTTTTTTCAGTCAGATTTTGATCGTGAAACAGAACAATTAATCGTTGTGAACGGCCTATTATCAAATAGTAAAAATGCATTGGTTCAAGAAAAAATGCAGCAGTTAATGCAGGATTTTAACGAATTAGCAAAAAGTGATACCGAGCTGGATATGGATCGGAAATTCGGTACTACTTTGGTTGTTGCTGTCCGCCAATGGCGATACAGCCTATTTGACCAATTTGCTCGCTAGTGCCATGATTGCCGTCTTCATTTCTTGGATAAGAATTTACGGTAAATATTCATTATTACGTCATCTAAATACAATAGTTTGACGCATCGGTTTTGTCGCGAATTATTATCAGATCGTTTTTTCAATAATTTTTACAGTACAGTTTCTAGAGCAGTTTGCTGAATTGGTTGTACACTTTGTGTGAGTTGTTATGTCTTCTTCGTTTTGGTCCCGCTATAAAGATGCAATCAATGTAAAAGCTGATTTGCATGATGTTTTTATCCGTTCTCATGAGCGTTATGCAACACTTGATGGAGCTAGAGCTATCACTGTCTTATTAATGGTGATGTTCCATGTCTTATTTGGCATTGTTGTTTTGTTTGATGGCAACGTTGCACGAGTCGACGAATTCATCACCAGCTTCCCTCGGTATTTGGGATGGCTATGGCAAAGTCAGGGTTCTGATCCTTTATTTGTGATGTGTGGGTTGTTGGTGAGTTATACCTTTTACCGAGAATATGATCGAACGGGTGGATTACAAGTCATGCGCTTTTATAAGCGACGACTGATGCGGATTATGCCGTTATTCGCTATAGCATTATTAATTTATTTGCCAACAGATAAAGATAATATTGGTCATCTTTGGTCGAACCTGATTTTTATGAGCAACTACATTCCTGGAGAACGTCACGTTATTCCTGTGGGTTGGTCTCTTGATGTACAAATCCATTATTACTTTATGTTGCCTTTTATGGTGCTGTTCATGTACGCGCTAGGTGTTAAGTGGCGCATTCCCTATCTTGTCGCGTTATGCGTTGCTTCTTTTTTGTGGCGTTACTACATCGTCGCTATCGATCCTGTCATCTATGAAACGCCTTTTTATCAAATTATTTATGATGGTGAATTTGGTTCTCATCTAGCCAATAAATTGTACTATGACATTGATGTGCGAATAGGTACTTTCTTTTTAGGGATGCTTGTCGCGTATTTGTACTACTATCATAGTGATGGTTTAAAAGCATTCTTTCAGCGACATCTCGTGTTAAATACGCTGCTAGTCTTGTTAGGCACAGTGATGATCGTTGGTTCATTGTGTTTGCCGATGGAAAATAGAGACCACTCGTTTTATGAAAATTATAATGAGACTATCAATTTCTGGTTCCTAGTTGCTGATAGGTATGTCTACAGTGCCGGTTTGTCATTACTTTTATTAATGGCGTTATGTGGAGTGGGCATTGCTCGTTGGGTGGATTGGTTTTTATCATGGAAAATATGGCATCCATTTGCTCAGCTTATTTTCCCAATTTATTTGTTTCATTTTCCCTTTATCGTGGTTGCTGCAGTCCTAACATTTTGGACGACTGAAAGAGATGTGATTACAGAAGTGCATACCTATCAGGTATTTTTGATTTTCTTTTGGACATTAATACTGACAACAATCTTTGCTTCTTTAACTCATGTGTTTGTTGAAAAGCCATTTATTAATATGCGTGAGCCTGATGGTGTTAAAGATCATTCGGCAATACCGAATGTGGTGCCCGCTGGTGAAAAAGCTTGAATTAACAAGTTGAGAGCTGAAAAATAAAAGCACGTTAAATGAAAAGCAAATACGGTAAAAAATAATGAAAACACCGCTTGAACATTTTGCTGATTTTTTTAAACAGAGAATGCTTGAATCGACTGGTAGCCACTTTAGTGCGTTGCAACTTCAAAATCCTATTTTTGAAAAGGGGAGAGCGGAATTAGAAATTCCTTACAACGAAATGTTTGTGGGAAACCCTGATACGCGAATTATGGCAAATGGCGTTATGAGTGCTTTGCTCGATACTTGTTGTGCGATTGCCGCAGCGACATCGTTGGAGAAAATCGCATTCTGCCCTACCTTAGATTTGCGGATGGACCATATGGGGATGGCAGCCCCTGACAAGCCACTAAAAGCTGAAGCGGAAGTCTACCGAAGTACGTCTTCTGTGATTTTTACACGCGGAACTATTTTTCAAGATGAAGATAGAGATAGGCCCATAGTAAGAGCGCTCATTAATTTTACGCCGATCAAGCACACCATTCTTGATACCAGTGTTGAAAATATGGATCAGAATAAAATTAATAACAGTGGCTCTAGTTTGCAACAGTAACAATGAGTGGTGAATCATTATCGATATTCATAATAATTCTGAAAATCAAAACAATCACAGCGATCAATCCCATTTTCTAAAAGCATACGATAAAGCAAGAAAAGATCATGATGCGCAAGTGGTTATTGATGCGATTCCTTACGCGAAGTTCTTAGGCGTTGAAGCGGTAAACTTAGATGGAAAAATAATTTTTAAACTTCCTCCCAAAGAAACCAATATCGGTAACCCAACATTACCTGCTATCCATGGCGGAGCTGTCGCGGGTTTTATGGAGTTGTCAGCCGTTATTTGCTTGCTCATGGAATGGGATACCGAAAAATTGGCAAAAGGTAACCCCAAGGCCCCTAAAGTCGTGAATTTCTCGGTTGACTATATTCGCGCATGCCGATACGAGGATACCTACGCTTCCTGCGATATGGTTCGCCAAGGTAGAAAAATGGCAAATCTTGGTGTCCAAATTTGGCAAAAAGATCCCAGTATTCTCATGGCAACAGCAAGAGCACACTATTTGCTCGATTAGCTCAGAAATTGACATACATTTCATGGGATTTTCTTCCCTGACGCCTTGAATTTATCGCTTCAGCCCCAAACTACATTCCACGTATTCAGAATACTTGCTTCTTTTTATGGGGCAAAGGCTGTGGAAGAATGAATATCTTTCGCTGTTATTTTTTTATCTAACTATTTCAAAGCACGCTTAGGAGAAACCAATGGCTGCAGAAGCTTTAAAAGAAACTCGGGGATTTGAAACCGAGGCCAAGCAATTACTACATTTAATGATTCACTCGCTTTACTCTAACAAAGAAATTTTTCTAAGAGAGCTAGTGTCTAACGCATCTGATGCGGCTGATAAATTGCGTTTTGAAGCATTATCTAATGGCGATTTGTTTGAAAATGATCCAGATTTAAATATCCGTATCGATTTTGATAAAGAGGCAAAAACGATCACGATTACCGACAACGGTATTGGTATGTCTCGTGAAGAAGTTATCTCTCATCTAGGTACTATTGCAAAGTCAGGTACATCAGAATTTTTACAAAAGCTCACAGGCGATGAGAAAAAAGATTCTCATTTAATTGGTCAGTTTGGTGTGGGTTTTTATTCTGCATTTATCGTTGCCGATAAAGTTGAAGTCTTTTCGCGTCGAGCAGGTGCTGATAAATCGGAAGGCGTTCACTGGGAAAGTGAAGGTGATGCTGAATTCACGATTGAGAATGTCGAAAAAGAATCTCGAGGAACACAAGTTGTTCTTCATCTAAAAAAAGACGAGCTAGAATTTGCTGATAGCTGGCGACTCCGTTCTATTATTAAAAAATATTCTGATCATATTTCAATGCCGATCATCATGGCGAAGCAGCCTGAGCCGACATCTGAGGGTGAAGAGCCAAAAGCAGATGCTGAACCAGAAGATGAAACAATAAACTCAGCAACGGCATTATGGACTCGATCTCGTACAGATATATCCGATGATGAGTACAAAGAGTTTTATAAGCATATTTCGCACGACTTTTCTGACCCGCTCACTTGGGGACATAATCGTGTTGAAGGTAAGTTAGATTACACGAGTTTGTTATACCTTCCAGAAAGAGCACCGTTTGATTTATATAATCGTGACGGGGCTCGTGGCTTAAAGCTTTATGTTCAGCGTACATTTATTATGGATGATGCGGAGCAGTTTTTGCCGCTATATCTTCGCTTTATAAAAGGTGTGGTGGATTCTAATGATCTTTCGCTCAATGTCTCTCGCGAGATTTTACAAAAAGATCCGAATATTGATTCAATGCGTTCAGCATTAACGAAACGTGTATTGGACATGTTATCAAAACTTGCTAATAAAGATGCTGAAAAATATGCCAGCTTCTGGAAAGAATTTGGTCAAGTATTAAAAGAAGGACCTGCAGAAGATTTTGGAAATAAAGAAAAAATTGCAAAACTATTACGCTTCTCGACAACGCACACGGATAAGGCTGATCAAGATCAGTCGCTAGAAGATTATGTGTCGCGAATGAAAGAAGGCCAAGATAAAATTTATTATGTTGCGGCAGAAAGTTTTAATACGGCAAAAAATAGCCCGCACTTAGAAGTCTTCCGCAAGAAAGGTATTGAAGCCATCATCATGTATGATCGTGTTGATGAATGGATGATTGGTAGTCTAACGGAATTTGATGGAAAAACTTTCCAAGATGTTGCTAAAGGTGCTCTTGATCTGGGTGATCTTGATAATGAAGAAGATAAAAAGAAACAAGAAGAAGTCGAAAAAGAACTGGAAGGCCTGTTAGAGCGAACCCAGAAAATATTAGACGATAAAGTTGAATCGGTTCGTTTAACGCATCGTTTGACAACGTCTCCAGCTTGTTTAGCTGTGGGTGAACATGACATGGGCGCGCAAATGCGCAAGATGATGGAGGCGGCAGGTCAAGCGTTACCAGTAAGTAAACCCGCATTTGAACTGAATCCTGAACATCCGCTAGTGAAAAAATTGGACCAAGAGCAAGATGAAGATCGCTTTGCAGATTTAACGCAGGTGCTATTTGATCAGGCGAGTTTAGCAGAGGGAGGGCAGTTAGAAGACCCTGGCGCTTATGTCAACCGATTGAATAAGTTGCTATTGGAGCTAAGTAACTAAAATACGACAAACCTCATAAAGGCCAAGCATTGCTTGGCCTTTTGCGTTTACATGGGTGACGGTTTATTCTTGGTTCTGCTATTTATACTATTAATAGATTTCTCAGTCTGAAATAAAAGCATCAAAATAAAGTTCTAAACTGATGGTTTTAATATATCGATAAAACTTTGTGATACAAATCGTTGTGCGATACATTAATTATCTACGCTAAAAGAGTAATCAAAAAATGACAAAAATAAATACTATAGCCGTTTTGGGTGGTGGAAGTTTTGGAACCGCGATAGCAAATATTATCGCTGCCAACGATTTTAAAACCTATCTTTGGATGCGGGATATTGGACGGGCAGCAGAAGCTCAAGAGAAGCGTGAAAATTCAGAATATCTTCCAGGATATAAATTTAATCATAATTTAATGGTCACGAGTAACTTTAAAGAGGCCGTTAGCAAGAGCGATATCATTTTTATCAGCGTTCCTAGTACATCCTTTCGTGAAATTGCAAAAAAAGTGGCGCCGCTCGTTAAACCTAATTCGATCGTTATTAGTACCACGAAAGGAATCGAGCAAGAAGGCTTTACACTCATGAGCCAAATACTCGAACAAGAACTTGAAAAAGTAAGAATCGGCGTATTAAGCGGCCCCAATTTCGCAAAAGAGATTATCCAAAAACAATTAACCGGTACTGTTATTGCCAGCGAAGACAAGACTGTTACCGAGTTGATTCCACAAATATTAAGTTCAGATACGTTTCGAGTTTACGTCAATGAAGATCGCTACGGTGTAGAACTTGGTGGCGCTCTAAAAAACATGTACGCGATTATGGCAGGCTTAGCAAATGCGCTTGGTGTTGGTCATAACAGCACGGCTATGTTACTCACTAGAAGCTTGGCAGAGATGGGTCGTATCGCGACAAAACTGGGTGCAAATCCAATGACGTTTTTAGGTTTATCTGGCGTGGGCGATTTAATTTTGACCTGTACATCTGATTTAAGTCGTAATTATCGATTGGGTTACGCCGTAGGAAAAGGCAAAACTATTCCAGAAGCGATGGCAGAAATAGGGCAAGCTGTAGAAGGTGTAAACACCGTCAAACTTGTCAAACAAAAAGCCGATGAGTTAGACGTGTATATGCCGTTAGTTTCTGGTCTTCACGCAGTTTTATTTGAAGGTCAAGCAATCACTGAAGTTATGAAATTATTAATGCTCGGCGAACAAGGACACGATGTTGAGTATAGTGGATCATAGAAGCGTTGTTTAATAGTACTCATGGAGTCTATGAAATAGCGATGCAGTTGAAAGAAAATAAAAAAATGATAAGGATTAAATGCTCGTAAGCATGAATGAATTTGATGTAATGAGGCATCTGTTGAAGTTGTACATCCTAGTCAACTTAATAGAGAAAAGCATATAGCCTATTTGGTCGGTAGGGCATAAAAATTTATAGAAGGTAAAAATGAAATTGTTTGTTTTGCGTCATGGTGAGGCCGAATATTCTGCTTCAACGGATCAAGAGCGGCAGCTGACCGAGCATGGTAAAAGTGAAGTTCGATCTGCTGTTGAAAAAAGCTTGTCGAAACTA
Source organism: Cellvibrionaceae bacterium (assembly GCA_050633885.1). Classification (GTDB taxonomy): domain Bacteria; phylum Pseudomonadota; class Gammaproteobacteria; order Pseudomonadales; family Cellvibrionaceae; genus JAWSVE01. The sequence goes on along the minus strand of JBOEHK010000006.1, from coordinate 273,766 downwards.
AAAGTTGTAAAACATATTTTTGTCAGTCCCTATATTCGTGCTCAACAAACGGCGGGGATTGTTCATGAATTATTACCCGATATAGCCATGTCAACTTTGCCGATGATTACACCCAGCGGAAAAGTATCTGAGGTACTAGATTTTTTGCAAAACGAAAATATTGAAAATGTTTTATTAGTCAGTCATCAACCGTTAGTGGGTGATCTTGTTAGTGAATTGGTGGGACAACCCGTTGGTTTTTATAGAATGAGTACAGCAGCTTTAGCCTATGTTAAAACTGACGTTTACGCTATAGGGTGTGGTACTCTTCGGTGGATAAAATAGCACACGAACAGATATTTTTTTGAGATGAATTTTCATGGTATCAGAAGAAGTTAGTTTTCATATCGATGATTTGGTGATTGCAGGACAAGAGTGGGGAGTGCCAGGTAATCTTCCCATCATTGCATTACATGGTTGGTTAGATAATAGTGCGAGCTTTGATCGTATAGCGCCACTCTTAAAAAATATTCATTTGATTGCGTTAGATTCTGCAGGTCATGGTAAAAGTAGTCATCGTGCGAAGGGAGGTCCGTATCTTATTTGGCAAGATGTAGCGGATGTGTTTGAAGTGGCTGATCAAATGGGCTGGCAAAGCTTTGGATTGCTAGGCCATTCTCGTGGAGCCATTATTAGTACGTTGGCGGCAGGTACATTTCCTGAGCGCATTTCTCATTTAGGTTTAATTGACGGATTTCGCCCAGGCTCGGTGTCGGCAGAAGAGTCACCTCAACAATTAGCGCGCTCTATTATTGAAACTAAACGCAATCGACACCGTGGTTTTGCGCATTATCCCGATGAAGAAACTGCCATTATGGTTCGGCAGCGCAGCGAAATTCCATTAAATCATGACGCGGCAAAAATGCTCACCGGTCGCGGTTTAAAAGAAGTGGATGGTGGCTTTACATGGAGTAGTGATCCGCAATTAAAAATAGCATCAGGGTTTAAATTATCTGAAGAACATTGCGATGCATTTATTCAAAGAATTTCTGCGAGAATAAAATTAATAATTGCAGAAAATGGTATTCCAAGAATCAAAGAAGGTCTTGAAAAAGTCGTCAAAAAATACCCTCAAGTTGAAGTAGAGAGAATGGCAGGTAGTCATCATTTGCATATGGAAGATCCAGCAGAAAAGGTAGCCGATGTGTTTAACCAATTCTTTTTATAGAATTGGTTATCCAAAGATGAACAGCTCCAATGATGAAAAGTGCTAAAGATCGAGAGATGCAAAGTTAGAAAGTTAAGAAGTTTTAGTCCATGACTCTTTAATCAAGGAGAGATAAAAATTCTGTCCGTGTTGCAGGATTATTTCTAAATCCTCCTAGCATAGCTGAGGTTGTCATTGACGAATTTTGTTTTTCGACGCCGCGCATCATCATGCACATATGTTTAGCTTCAATAATCACACCAACGCCCATTGAGCTAGTCACCTCTTGTATGGTTTGTGCAATTTCGGTGGTTAGTTGTTCTTGAATTTGTAAGCGCCTTGCATACATATCAACAATTCGCGCAATTTTAGATAACCCCAATACCTTACCGTTTGGAATATAAGCAACATGTGCTTTGCCGATAAATGGCAGCAAGTGATGCTCACACAAAGAATATAATTCAATATTTTTGACGAGTACCATTTCACTTGAATCAGACGGAAAGAGAGCACCATTAACCACTTCTTCTAAAGTCTGTCCGTAGCCTTTGGTTAAAAACTTCATGGCTTCGGCAGCTCGTTTTGGCGTATCTTTGAGTCCAGGGCGATCTATATCTTCACCAATGGCTTTAATGATGTTGGTATATTCTTCTTTCATTCGAGCTACCTATAGCGACCTATTTGGGATGTGTCGATCAGTAAGGGGTGGGTATTAATCAATTTAGTACAGAATTTTATCATAGCTATGCGCTTCAAACCCATTATCACGATATAATCCGCCACAAATTACGCTTTCTTTTACGTGCGACTGACGACAACACGAATGACAATACGCTATCAATGGCCTGCAAAAACCGCTGAAAATCACATCATCACTCTTGAAGAGATGCTAAATGCGGGCGCTGATGCCTTCGATGTCTCTGGAATTTATTTTGGCCATGGAACGGATAATCCGTGGGACGAAGCTGTTTATCTTGCTTTGCATTTGTTGAAACTTCCTATGTCTGTCGATCAATCAGTATTAAGCTTGCCGCTGGACGATTTGCAAGTTACAGAAATGATTAGGTTGTTTGAACGGCGTATTAACGAAAGAATACCTGCGTCGTATTTAACTGGTAAGGCGTTTTTTGCAGGCTTAGAGTTTTCGGTGAATGCGGATGTGCTTGTCCCTCGCTCACCGCTTGGCGAATTGATTCAACAGCAATTTTCCCCTTGGCTAATTAACCATCCGAGATCAATCTTAGATTTATGTACCGGTTCGGGTTGTATTGGCATTGCAGCTGCAAAAGCGTTTCCTGAATCATCCGTTGACTTAAGCGATATTTCACGAGCAGCGTTGATAGTGGCTGAGCATAATATTTTAGCCCATGACTTATTGGATAGAGTGAGCTGTGTCGAGGGTGATATGTTTTCGGGTGTTGAAGGTAAGGAATACGATTTAATTTTATGTAATCCGCCGTATGTAGACCTCGAAGACTTAGCTAACATGCCAGAGGAATATCACGCTGAACCAGAGATTGCTTTAGGAAGCGGCGATGATGGTTTAGATTTTTGTCGGCGATTTTTACGAGAAGTACCTGATTATCTATCGGCTAGTGGTTGTATTGTTGTCGAAGTTGGCAATAGCGGCGAAGCGCTTGAAAAGGCTTTTCCGACTGTGCCTTTTACTTGGATTGAATTTGAGTATGGTGGTCACGGTGTTTTTGTTATGACAGCCAGAGAATTGTTTGAGCATGGTGAAGCGTTTGATTAACTTCATTCTTAGAATCTCTTTAATTTCGATCACCTAAGATAATGGTATACTGCGCGACACGATTTACCTCAAGCGATATGGCTAGCCGTTTTTAAGCCGATTAAAAACAGAGTTAGAAAGAAAATATTAAGCAGAGAACATTATGGCTGGAAATACAATTGGCAAATTATTTACCGTTACAACCTTTGGTGAAAGTCATGGTATTGCATTAGGTTGCATTGTCGATGGTTGTCCTCCAGGAATGGAGTTGAGCGAAGAAGATATTCAACTGGATTTGGATCGACGTAAGCCGGGTCAGTCTCGCTTTACAACACAACGACGTGAATCGGATACCGTTAAAATTTTGTCCGGGGTGTTCGAAGGCAAAACAACGGGAACGCCGATCGGAATGATCATTGAGAATACGGACCAGCGATCAAAAGATTACGGTAACATCAAAGATACGTTTCGACCAGCTCATGCAGATTATACCTACCAGCACAAATACGGTATTCGCGATTATCGTGGAGGTGGCCGTTCTTCTGCTCGCGAAACGGCGATGCGAGTTGCTGCAGGAGCCGTCGCTAAAAAATATTTACGCGAAACGTGTGGCGTTGAAGTGAGAGGTTACCTTTCGCAACTTGGTCCAATAGAAATTGAAGAAAAGAATTTTGACTGGGACGAAATTCCAAACAATCCTTTTTTCTGTCCTGACAAAACAAAAGTGTCCGAGATGGAAACGTATATGTCGGCGTTATCAAAAGAAGGTAACTCTATCGGCGCTAAAATTTCTGTCGTTGCTTCAAAAGTGCCTGTCGGTTTAGGTGAGCCGATCTTTGATCGTTTAGATGCTGAGTTAGCGCATGGTTTAATGAGTATTAATGCAGTTAAAGGTGTAGAAATTGGAGCGGGCTTTGATTGTATCGAACAAAAAGGTACGGAGCATCGCGACGAAATTACGAAGCACGGTTTTACCAGTAATCAAGCCGGCGGTGTTTTAGGTGGTATTTCTACAGGTCAAGATATAGTGGCAAGCATAGCGTTAAAGCCAACGTCGAGTTTACGTTTGCCGGGTAACAGTATTGATAGTGATGGCAATCCTATTGAGGTTGTGACAAAAGGTCGCCATGACCCTTGTGTTGGTATTCGAGCAACGCCGATAGCAGAAGCAATGGTGGCCATTACATTGTTGGATCATCTGTTACGACATCGTGGACAAAATGCCAATGTGGTAGCGGGTATTCCGAATGTAACAAAAGACAAATAAAAAATATTTTCCTGAAACAAAAAACCGCAACCAGTAATGATTGCGGTTTTTTGTTTTAGAATTTTAACTTTTATTAAAAATTAAAAATTAAAAATTAAAAATTAAAAATGTAAATTAAATGAAGCGTAAGCGCCAGATAAGTCGATGTTTGCATCGATATCACTCACATCATCTAATTCTAATTTCATACTTTTAAGGCCGACTTCAAAACCTAAATCTAACACCCAGCCATCAGATAAATAACCAACGCCTGCTTGAAGTTCTTTTAGGGTGTTGCCATCATAACTAATAAAATTACCAATGGCGGTCACGTAAAAGCCGGTAAAAGGTAATTCGACTTGGCCTTTCAAATAAGCCATTGGAATGGTTTCATCGATGGTTTGTGTGACAGAACCAGAAGATGAGCTGCTGACATGAAGAGAGCCATCAAATTGTCGAATCGTTAAGCCTAAATCAGCGGTTAGCCAATTATCCAAAATTTCATAATAAAGTGTTGCATCGGTGTGGCTGAGATCAAAATCAGAAGTCACATCATCGGATACGTTATAGGTTGTCCCGTCAAGTACAAAGCTTTGTGTGATAGTTGAAGACTCGGATAAGTTAATATCATTGATTTGTAGGCGAATATTGGGGATGACAGGTACAGGGTGTTCAAGAGCAACGTAATAAAAACTATTTTGTTCATCGCTCAACCCTAAGTCTTCTAAGTCTGCACTAGCTAATCCAGTGTCACCTATCTCACCGGAAAAATCAGTTTTCCAAACCCCGGCGCCAGCGTAGATTCCTAAAATGGTATCAGCTGATACCAATGGAGCTGCAGTTAAAAGGCCAGCAAGGCCAAGCATGGCAAGTGATTTTTTCATTGTATCGCTCTCTTTAGTTTTTACTTTGGATTGACTTTACGTGAGTCGTTTTTACATTTTTTTATAACGTCATCTTTACAGGTGACTTTATTTATCCGTTTTAAGATATCTGGAACAATGCCTCAAATAAGTATGGCTTATTTATTCTAAATATCAAAAGCTGATGATAAAAGACTTTGTTTCAAACATGCATCCAAAACAAGGTATCAAAAAATGAAGTCGCTTAACGGGTGATAGTACTAATTTTATAAATTTAGGTGTCATCTTTTAGATTGAGCGAGCGAATAAAGGCTTGAGCGGCATTGCTTAAGCTTCGATTTCGGTGATAGATCACACCCAGCTCTCGTGAAAGTTTGACGTCGGTCACACTGAGCACTTTGATATCGTCATCGAGTAAAGTTTTTGGCAGTAAGCTCCAACCTAGGTTGATTGACACCATCATCTTTAAAGTTTCTAGAAAATTTGTTGCCATTTTTAACTGTAGCGGCAGATTTTTTTCATCGAATAACTTTTTCACAATAAACGTCGTGTGCGTGGTTAATTCTGGCAAGATAGCAGGGGATTGTGACAAGTCGTCTAAAGAGACTTTTTCCTGTTGCGATAAAGGATGCGAGGGTGATGCCACAAATACGAGTGGATCGTTCCAGACAGGAATCGATTTTATATTGCTGTCTCTGTGCGGTTCTAACTCGGGTGCAAGCGTCACGATAGCGAGATCGCAATGCCCTTGTAATATTTCCGTGTAGGCCTTTTCTGAGCCTAAAAATGTCATATCTAACTCTACCCTAGGGAAATCGATGCTGTACCGGCGTAATAAATGGGGAAGACGGTGCAGCCCGACATGATGGCTTGTGGCTAAGCGCAAAGGGCCAGATACATCGCCAGATAGGTCAGCTAATTGTTGTCGTGCAGTTTTCACGGTTTGTAATATATCGAGCGCTTTTGGCAGCAAGACCCGTCCAGCTTCTGTGAGTTTGACCGATCGATTGATTCGGTCAAACAAACGAGTGTCTAGTTGCTCCTCTAAAGTGGATATTCGTTTGCTCACGGCAGGTTGAGTCAGAAACAGCCGTTCAGCTGCGAGAGAAAATGAGCTTGTTTCGGCAACATGTATAAAGGCTTGTAGGTTTTGGGTGTCCATTTGAGTAGTTTATCTATTCCTTATTGGAATGCAAATTATTTAAAATATGAATTTGTTTTATTTTTGTGTGAGAGCTATTCTTCCCTCCATCTAGCTGAAACAGACAGACATTTGAACGATACAAATTCATTCATCCAAAATTAAGCAATAGAGGCTCGCATGGCTGGCAAGACGTTATATGACAAATTATGGGATTCGCACTTGGTGACACAGCGCGATGATGGCTCGGCGTTGATTTATATTGATCGACATATTATCCATGAGGTGACATCACCACAGGCATTTGAAGGATTGCGCCTAGCGAATCGTAAACCTTGGCGTGTTAGTGCGAATTTGGCTACGCCTGATCACAACGTTCCTACCACGACGATTGAGAGACAATCTGGCGTTGCGGGCATTGCTGATCCGGTATCGAAAATTCAAGTACAAACCCTCGACGACAATTGTGATGAGTTTGGAATTCAAGAATTCAAGATCAATGATAGCCGTCAAGGAATCGTCCATGTGGTTGGCCCAGAAAGCGGAGCATGTTTACCAGGAATGACCGTTGTTTGTGGCGATTCTCATACCGCGACTAACGGTGCTTTAGGTGCATTAGCCCATGGAATCGGCACGTCAGAAGTCGAACATGTGTTAGCGACACAATGCTTAGTCACAAAGAAAATGAAAAATATGCTTATTAAAGTGGATGGAAAATTATCAAAAGGCGTGACGGCAAAAGATGTGGTGTTAGCGATTATCGGCAAAATAGGAACGGCGGGCGGAACAGGGCATGCAATGGAATTTGCGGGGGAAGTTTTTCGCGATATGTCGATGGAAGGGCGTATGACGGTTTGTAATATGGCCATTGAAGCGGGTGCGCGCGCTGGTATGGTCGCCGTCGATGATAAAACGATCGAATACGTCAAAGGCCGATTGTTTTCTCCGAAAGATGCACACTGGGAAAAAGCGGTAGCGGAATGGAATAATTTACACAGTGATGCAGATGCTGTATTTAACACCGTTGTTGAAATGCGAGGAGAGGATATTGAACCACAAGTGAGCTGGGGAACATCGCCAGAAATGGTTGTCTCTGTGAATGCAATCGTACCCAATCCAAACGATGAAAATGATTCGACGAAAAGAGAAGGCATCGAAAGCGCTTTAAAATACATGGGGTTAGCAGCAGGGCAAAAAATTTCTGATATTCCCATTGATGTAGTTTTTATCGGTTCTTGTACTAATTCACGAATTGAAGATCTAAGAGCGGCAGCGGAAGTGGTAAAAGGAAAAACAAAAGCGTCATCCATAAAATACGCATTAATTGTTCCCGGTTCCGGACAGGTAAAAGCGCAAGCTGAAGCCGAAGGGCTCGATAAAATTTTCATCGATGCCGGATTAGAATGGCGTGAGCCAGGTTGTTCAATGTGTCTTGCTATGAATGCCGATAAGTTAGAACCCGGTGAACATTGTGCGTCAACGTCGAATAGAAATTTTGAAAGTCGACAAGGTTATGGCGGTCGAACGCATTTAGTGAGCCCTGCAATGGCGGCAGCGGCAGCAATTGCAGGTCGTTTTGTTGATGTGAGAAACGTCTAGTCTTTCTTTAGCATTTCTTCTCTTCAATTCAACATTCTACAAAAAAGAATTTTAATAGGAATTCTCATGAAAAAATTTACAACAATGACAGGTTTGGCAGCGCCAATGGATCGCGCTAATGTAGATACGGATCTAATTATTCCGAAACAGTTTTTAAAATCGATTAAGCGTTCTGGCTTCGGCCCGAATTTGTTTGATGGACTACGTTATTTAGATGAGGGTCAACCAGACCAAGATAATTCCCATCGTCCTTTGAATCCTGATTTTCCTTTAAACGAAAATCGCTATCAGGGCGCAGAAATTTTAGTAGCCCGAAAAAACTTTGGTTGTGGTTCTAGTCGAGAGCATGCGCCCTGGGCATTGGATGATTATGGTTTTCGATGTGTGATAGCACCAAGCTATGCCGATATTTTTTACAATAACTGCTTTAAAAACGGCTTATTACCCATCGAATTGTCGGAAGGGCAAGTTGATCAGTTGTTTTCTGAGATGTATAAAAAAGAAGGCTATAAGTTAACCGTTGATCTTGAAGCGCAAACAATTCTTACACCAAAAGGCGATAAATTTCATTTTGAAGTCGATGCTTTTCGTAAGCATTGTTTGTTGAATGGGTTGGATGATATTGGTTTGACGCTTCAGCATGCAGATGACATTAAAGCCTATGAAACCAAGCGTGAATCAGAAGCACCATGGTTATTTGCTTAGCTATACGTAGGTCGAGTCATGTGTAGGTTTGGTCATATATAAAATTAATAGTAAAATTTTTTTACAAAAAAGCCAGCAAAAACATTGCTGGTTTTTTTGATTCTGATATAAGATATTGATTAAAACTTAGCAGATTCCTCGCTGTAATCAATACCTACTTTTGCCCCTTGTTCTTTGACAACTGAATATATTTTTTCTTCGAGAGAATTTTTTCTGGCGTCATCATCCATATCTTCGATTTTATCTTTAATATAGCCAGCACGTTTTTCTTTAATGGCTTCCATTTCTTTTTCTAGCGCAGTACGTTGTTTCGATTTTTCGGCAACATATAGCTTCCTTTCTTTTTTGCTCATTGCTTGCATAGGCTCTGGTAGTAATTCTACTTTGATCTCGTCTAACGAAACTTCATCTGACTCCATCTCGGCTAATAACTCTTGCTTTCCGTAAGCATTTTTCTTGCCGCTGTCAGATGAATTGAATTCAGCGCGTCGTGCAAGTGCTGCAGGGCTGGCTGAGCTATATAACTTTTCTTTAGCCGCACTTTTTTCTCTATGTTTTATTTTGTCCTCTGCTGTTCCGTAATAAATTTTAGTACTGTCTAACTTTCGTGAAATATTGGCTAATTGATCGTCGTAAGGTGTGTTCATCACAACGCTGCCACCTGATTGCTCGACATTAAAATAAGAACCGTGTGCTAGTTGAGCAATCTCTTTCCACTTATACAATGTCTTAGCATCATTTCCACATTGAATAGTATTGACGATAATATTTTTTTGTTTGGCGATTGCTAAACTGGCAGGAAACTTTACATCGTCTTGATAATCCATATGAGGTGGTGCATCGCCAACTAAAAAAATAACTTTGTACGCATTTTTTCTTTCGCTCCATTGAATATTAGCCACTGCATCATAAAGCCCTTGGTTGACACTCTCAGGTCCATCGCCACCGCCTTGCGCTTTAAAATCCATAAGTTCTGCGAAAATAGAATCTAAATCACTGGATAGTGGAGTAATTTTTGTCACATAAGTATCACCGCGGTCTCTGTAGGCAACTAAACCTATTTTAATATCAGGTGCGGGTTTGGCGGAGGACATAGAAGAGGCGATTGACCAAATTTTTTCTTTTGCCGTTTGGATTAATCCCCCCATACTACCTGTCGTATCAAGAACAAAAACAACTTCGACAAGGGGTCGAGGCATATGTGGTTGTTGTGGCTTATGATGTCGGTGATTTTCTGGTTTGTTCTCAGCAAGTAGTACAGGTGTAGTAAAAATTGGATCAAATAATGGCGGCGTTTCACGTGCTAATAGTGATTGTGAAAAAGCCGTGGTGCACAATACGAATGCGCTAACTACAATTTTTAAGAAGCTATTGATTGTGAGAGGTAGTTTGTTGAATGAGTTAAGCCGTTTAGTAATCATAATGATTCCTTCTTGAATGAATGAACGTTATTAAATAGTGAAGAGCTGGAATCAGTGTAGGAAATGACTGAGGGCGTTTTTAGGCGTGATGTTGTAAACAATGTGGCTCGAAGTTTACAAACTGTTTACATGCGAATAATCGTAGATATTGCTATCCTCCACCTGATAGACCGTGTAGCTATGGATATTTTAAATCGATAGGTCTGCTACAAAGAAAGTATTGCAGGGCAGTATGATAATGAATAAAAAATCAAAAATACTTATCGTCGAAGATGAAGTGGCTATTAGAACGGGTTTGGTCGATGTTTTTGTCTACCATGGTTATGACGTGTCGACAGCAGAAAATGGTCAAGACGGATTGAGAGAGGCCTTATCAGGTAAGTATGATTTGATTTTACTCGATGTCATGTTGCCCTTCATGGATGGGTTTGAAATATGCGGAAAAATACGTGAACAAGATAGAGATCAACCCATAATCATGTTGACGGCAAAGTCCAGCGATGAGGATATCATCCAAGGTCTGAGGCTAGGTGCTGATGATTATGTGGCTAAGCCTTTTTCTGTCGCGCAGCTAGTATTGCGTGTGCAAGCCGTTCTCAAACGATCTCGTAAAATTGTGAAAGCTGAATCATCGATCATGTTAGCTAATGGCTTAATTATTGACGTTCAAAATTTATCAGCATGTATTGTTGATAGGGCCAATGAGAAAGTGAGTAATGGCAATAACAAGAATAGTGTTTCTTTCACTCGCCGAGAAATGGACGTTCTCGAGTATTTATTTCTCTGTTCGGATAGACCTGTTCCAAGAGAGGAGCTATTGAGCAAGGTGTGGGGTTATCGTGAAGATATGGAGATAGAAACAAGAACAGTGGATATTCATATAGCGAAGCTCCGAAGAAAAATTGAAAACGATCCAAAGAATCCAGCAGTGTTGCTCACGGTTCGTGGCGCGGGTTATAAGCTTGACGTATGTTCGGATGCGTAAACATTTCAATAAAAAATTTATTTAGACGAGATTTTTTAATGCTAACTTCGTTAAAAAATATTAAACAATTACGATGGATAATGGTTTTTTTCTTTATCGCCATCGCGATTCCTGCCATTGTTTTGTCTTTTTATAGTTACAGACAATTAAAGTGGGAGGCTTTTTATGTCCAGCGTAATAATGCCAGTGAGTTATCAGAAAGAATTAATGAGAAAATTGAGCGCTGGGTATTAGAAGAAGAAAGTCGATCATTTACAGATTATCGGTTTTTAAAGTTGGCCGGAGATGAATCGTCTAATTATTTTACACCCTCACCATTATCGGCTTTCCCTTCGATGACGCAGTTGCCTGGTGTTATTGGATTTTTTCAGTTAGATAGTCGAGGATATTTAACGACTCCTCTTTTACCTGATTCAAGAGAGCAGGGGTTGGAGTATGGAGTCACTGATTTAGAATATTCTTCCCGAGAACAACAATTTAACAATGCCCTCACTGTGTTGGTGGAAAATAAACTCATAAATGAGAGTGTTAATCGCGAATATCTAGATGCCTCTAAAATACAGATCGATACTGACTCAGGCTCTCGAGGGAGTGATGATGCAGCGAGAACATTTGAAGAAAGAATAAACAATGAGTTCAAACAGAAAAAGAAGCTATCAAGCCGGTATAAACAAGTTGATGATTTGGCGATCGATACTCGTTTAGAAGAAACGCTAGTCAAGAATAAAAATCCGTTAGCGAAAGATATGCGGTTTAAAAATGAAACGATAACAAAAACGATAACAACAGAGGTTAAAAAAAAGACCAGTCAGGAAAGGGGAATAGCCGACAGCTTTGATGATTCAGTGTCGATAGCGTCGGATAAGTTGAGCGACATCAATAAAAATAAAAATTTAATTAGATCTTCTCGAGTGGAAACTAATTTTGAAATGGCAGAACGTGAAAGCCAACAGGCTGTGATAGAAGATCAAGAGCAAGTTTCAGATTTACATTCACCTCCATCGCTATCTACTTTAAGCGCTCCAGCACCCAATGGTTTACAGATTCAAAATCTTTCGGATAAAGATTTTCTGGAGAGAGAAGGCGATAACATTACCGTTTTCGAAAGCGAAATAGACCCTTTTACTATCGAATTGCTCGATAGTGGCCATCTTATGATGTATCGAAAAGCATGGAGAAATGAACAACGATTCGTTCAAGGAATATTACTCGATCCCAATGTGTTTCTTGAGGAAAGCATAGGCTATACCTTTCATTCTACTCAGTTATCGACTCAAACTGACCTCGTGGTGGCATACAATAAAAATGTTTTAGCACTCTTTTCGAATGCCAGAGAATCAAGTCGTCTTTCAGAAAAAAATCAGTCGAGTACGAGAAGTATCAATGCAGTCAGTGAATACTCGGAAAGTTTAAAGGGCGAAAGATTATTGCAGTCGAGTTTGATTGCGCCTTTTAGTGGGGTGCAATTAATCTTTTCGATTAAAGAATTAGAGACGGGTCCTGGAGCAAAGGTCGTTTTGTGGTCGTCTCTAGTGATGGCATTGGTGCTGAGCTCAGGTGTTTGGTTAATCTATTTGTTGGGTGTTCGTCAGTTACGTTTAGCTCAGCAACAACAAGATTTTGTTTCAGCCGTCAGTCATGAATTAAAAACGCCGTTAACTTCTATACGCATGTACGGAGAGCTGCTGAAGGAAGGTTGGGCTACAGAAGATAAAAAGAAAGAATATTACCATTATATTTTTGACGAAAGTGAACGGCTTTCTCGATTGATTAGTAATGTATTGCAATTAGCAAAAATGAATCGTGGTGAATGGGATGTTCAGTTAAAAAATATGTCTGTTAGTGCATTTGTCGATAATGTTCGCTCAAAATTAGATGAGCAAGTAACGCGATCGGGTTTTAGCCTTGAGATTGCAGTCGATCAAAAAATAAGTAATAAGGAAATTCTTATTGATGCAGACTACTTACTGCAAGTTGTGATTAACCTTGTGGATAATGCAATAAAATTTTCAAGTAAAGCTGAAAACAAATCACTGATTATTTCAGTCTCTAGTAATGACACTATGGTCTATATTGCTGTAAGAGATCATGGTGCCGGTATTAAAAATAATCAGTTAAAGAAAATATTTGAATTGTTTTATCGTGGTGAGGATGAGTTAACTAGAGAAACAGTAGGAACAGGTATTGGTTTGGCCTTAGTTGCTCAGCTGGTGGGTGCAATGAATGGCTCGATTGCTGTGACCAATAAAAATCCAGGTGCTGAATTTACGGTTGGTGTTCCTTTAGCTCGTTAGTAGGGCGAGAAGCTTATTTTTTTGATGCTCGTTGATTAAATACTTTGGTGATTTTCTTTTTCAAGATGTCGGCATCAATGGGTTTTACGATGAAATCATCGACACCTTGTTGTATGGCCGATTTTATTTCTGAACTTCCTGACTCTGCAGATACCATAATAAAAGCGAGATTCTTAAAGCGCTTGTCTGCATTTAGTGCGTCATGTACCTCGGTTCCATTTTTTCCTGGCATATTCCAGTCACAAAGCACTAGATGAAAAGGCTTTTCAGCTTGAAATATTTTTTTCAACGCCTGGATCCCATCCTCTGCCCCCTCTATAGAGGAGACTCCGATATCACCAAGAATGTCTTTTAATAATGAAACGGAATCGGCATCGTCGTCTGCAATGAGTACACGCAATTTAGAAAAGTTAAGCTCACTGTCTTCTTTTTTGACGTTTGGAGAAGAGGCGCCGACAGTTTGAATTTTTTTTATGGCGTCATTTAAGAGTTGAGCAGACGCTTCATTTTTTTGGGATTTATCATTGTCATCTTGTTCGCTAGCTGATTTTAAAAGCCAAGCCTTACGTGTCTTTAGAGTGTCGATAACAATTTTTAATTCTTGTTCGGTAAACATAGGTATTATTTCGCCTAGACGATCCAATAATAAGATAGATTGTTACGAGTCAAATTAAGATGGTTGTCTTTAAAGGTTAGCACGAGTTTGTTAATTGTGGGGTTTAAGCTGATTTTTGACGAGTTTTTTAATGAATCTTAGCGATAAGTTTTTTAAAAGGTAGACTTAAAAACTTAAAGTAATCAAAATGATAGCTGTGATAAAAGAAGTGAATGAAAGCCTGTTTGTGTCAAGCTTGTCGCTCCCTACTGGATAAATGATGTTAACTATTACCGACAGTATCAACGTGTCTGAGTCAGAATTTTCTGTCACTGCTGTTCGCTCGCAGGGTGCGGGTGGCCAAAATGTCAATAAAGTGGCTACTGCAATACAGCTGCGTTTTGATATTAATGAGTCATCTTTACCGCCTTGGGTGAAAGAAAGGCTTCTTCGTTTGAATGATAAGCGTGTTACTAAAGAAGGTGTCTTAGTTATTAAGTCACAGGAAACTCGGAGTCAAGAACGGAATTATGTGAATGCGACTGAGCGGCTAGTTGAGTTTATTCGTCAAGGAACTCAAGTGAGAAAAAATCGCTTGGCAACTAGACCTAGCCGAGGCGCAAAACAGCGCCGAATGGACTCGAAAAAAAAAAGAGGAAATATAAAAAACAATCGAAAGAAAATAACCGATTACCAGTGACAGCTATTGAAATAGTCATTTAAGCCTATGGCTTTTTTGTCTTTCATCTAGACATTCCCAAGCATTTCTTAACGATCTTGAAGGACTTTGAACTTGCTTCTGTTAGCAGACTCATTTAGCCTCGCGTTACTTGTTTTTAAGAAAAATAAGTCATACTAATCACTAGTTGTTAACAATAGTTGATAGTTACATGTCGAGTTAGATTTAAAGACATTGTCACTCGTTTTACACTCTTAAGAGTGGAATTTAGGAGCGGAATTAATGCTGAACCATTTAGTTAAAAAAACCATACCTTTGGCTTGTTTGTTGACAGTATTTTTGTCGTCATCTGCATTGTCTGCCGATTATGTCGTACCCAAAACAAGCTTTGGCCACCCAGATTTACAAGGAATTTGGACAAACGCTACGATGACTTCTTTCGAGCGTTCTAAGGCTCTTGGCAATCAGCGCGCTTTGTCAGATGAAGAAGCCGAAAAACTAGAAAAAAATAACCCTTTTGAGATGATGAAAAAACGCGATTCTCAAAAAACGGATCCGAATGCACCGGCACCCAAAGCGGGTGGGGGCGGTGTCGGCGGTTACAACGCGTTTTGGATGGATCCTGGTACCAAAGTTGCCAAAGTAAATGGTGAATATAGAACCTCGATCATTATTGAGCCAAAAGATGGGCAGGTGCCTTACACAGCAGAAGGAAGAAAGGCGTTTGTAGACGGTTATGCCGTGCGCCGAAGTGATATTGGTTTTGATGGGCCGGAAGTCCGTGCTTTGGGTGAAAGGTGTTTAGTGGGCTTTGGATCTACTGGTGGGCCACCCATGTTGTCGGTTCTTTATAATAACCATTATCAAATTATTCAATCACCTGATCATGTTGTGATTAATGTTGAGATGAATCACGATGCCCGAATTATTCGTTTGAAGGATAAGCATCGCCCTAATAGCATGCCACAATGGCTAGGTGACTCGATCGGTCATTGGGATGGAAGTACACTGGTTGTAGAGACTAGGAATTTTCACAAAGATCAAAGCGTTCGTTCAGCTACACGACACCGTTTATACATCCCACCAACAGCAACTGTCATTGAGCGTTTCACTCGTGTGGGTCCTGATGAGATTCTTTATCAATTCACTGTTGAAGATAAAGAGGCTTATACCAGTAAATGGACGGGTGAAATGCCAATGCATCGCTCACCAGAAAAGATATTTGAATATGCTTGCCATGAAGGTAATTACTCATTACCCGGTATCCTTGCTGGCGCTAGAGAAGAGGAAAAAGAAGCGAAAAAATAATTGTTAGCACTAGCAAGCAGTGTAATAAGTATTATTTTCATTTGCTTGAACATAAAAAAAGCTCCTGCAGGAGCTTTTTTTATGTTCGGGATTTCTGAGAGATGTGACTGAGGTGAATCGCTGAATTTAATGAGCAATTATTTGTCAGAGTGTGAAGCTTCTTTCGTTTTATGACATTATTTTGTGTAACATTCGTCTTTTGTGATTATTCTGACTCAGTGTTCTTTTATTAATTTTGGCGGTATTCCTTGAAGATCTTCTTTGATTATTCATTAACATCCTTTTTGCGCTCTACGTTTTCTTTAAAGCTTACATTGGCCAATATAGTATTTTTATCATGCAGTGTTGCTGCTAAAGATACCATGGGTCTAGAGCCTGAAGAGAATCCTCAGACTTTTTATGCATGTGTTCAAGGCCTTCAGGCGGAAGCTCGATCAAGAGGTGTGCCAAAAGCGTTGGTTGATGTATTGGGTAATGTGAAAGAAATAAAAAGAACCATTGAGTTGGATCGCAGCCAGCCCGAATTTGTCCAAACATTTGCTGATTATTTTTCTAAACGTGTGACTGACTATCGAGTGAGTCGCGGAAGGGAACTATTAAGAGAAAATAAAGATTTTTTGCAGGGGTTAACAAAGCAATATGGCGTTCCAGCCCAATACATAGTTTCTTTCTGGGGGCTAGAAAGTAACTTTGGAAGCTACATTGGCAAAATGCCAATACTCGATTCGCTAGCAACATTAGCGTGTGATACTCGACGTAGTGGCTTGTTTACACGCGAATTATTTTCAGCTTTAGACATTATGGCAGAACACACAATTCCCGTTGAGAAAATGCAAGGCTCTTGGGCGGGGGCGATTGGACACACTCAATTTTTACCATCAGCCTATAAGCAATACGGTGTCGATGGTGATGGCGATGGACGAATTGATCTGTGGGGTAGCCAAGTAGATGCGCTGACTTCAGCCGCTAATTACTTAAATAATTTAGGTTGGGAAAAAGAATTACGTTGGGGTAGGGAAGTTTTGCTACCGTCGGGTTTTGATTATTCATTATCAGGTATTAAAAACCCTAAAAAATTATCTGAATGGCGAGAACTGAATCTTAAAAAAACCAATGGGCAACTTGTTGCTGACCTCAATATTGAGGCAGCATTGTTAGTTCCTTCTGGCTCTGACGGCCCTAAATTTTTAATCTACGATAATTTCGAAGTCATCATGAAATGGAATCGCTCTCAATTTTACGCATTGAGTGTCGGCAGTTTGGCCGATCGTATCAACGGAGCAGGAGAATTTTATCAAACATTTCCAGAAGCTAGCCCGCTGACAAAAGATCAAGTGATTCAGTTGCAAACACGCTTAGATCAAATGGGTTTTGAACCTGGGGACATTGATGGCCGTTTAGGGCCAGCAACAACACAATCTATCAGTAAATATCAAAAAAGTGTTAATGCGGTTGCCGATGGTTTTGCAGATAGTCAGCTGTTGAAATCATTAAATATTTTGTAACGAGAAAAAAATATTTTTCCATTTTTTTTGGTTTAAGTCATAAGAGAAATTAAAGTGAGCATAAACAATTCGCAAGATCCAAAAAATGCCATCACTGATGATGAAATTATTGATTGTTTTAAGGTTCTATGCGAGTTGCGACCCCATCTGAATAAAAATGAATTTTTAAACACTATTCGAGAAATGGAGTCGGAAGGCTTTCAGTTGGCGTTTATTAGAAATAGCAGCGAAGTAGTGGCCGTTGCGGGCTACCGCATTTACAGTAATTTATTTATGGGTAAGCACTTATACGTAGATGATTTAGTGACGTCCGAAGGCGTAAGGTCTAAAGGCCATGGCAAAAAATTACTTGAATGGTTAAGGATGACAGCCAGAAAGAACGGTTGTAATTACATTCATTTAGATTCGGGTACGCATCGCGGCGAAGCGCATAAATTTTATTTTAATCAAAACTTCACAATAGCCAGTTATCATTTTAGCCAGAAATTAGTTGATCATTACTGAATGAGAATGTGATTTGAGTACCATATTTTCTCAGTGAGTATGATAGTCTTTTACTCAGTCAACACTATATACAGGAATCACCGCTACAGGGATTGTAGGTCAAACATTGTATTGTTCATCTACCTACTTATATCTAAGCCATCAATCTAGAAGCCATAAGGCTGTCATCTATAAGAGTCGATTGGCATGACAATTTTAAAATCTATATTTGCTTTGTTTTTTATTGTAATCGCGGCGTCAGCGGTTTTTTACTCTGTGAAAGGGGAAGGTATGTCTCTATTTGGGAAGGGAGAAAAAGTGTGTATTTTTTCTGGGTTTGACGGAAAAATCACATTGAACGGAGAGCCTGCATCGGGCGCAAAAATTATTCGAAAAGCTCAATGGATGGATGATGTTGAACCTGAATCAGAGGAATACGTTACAAATGAAAATGGTGAGTTCTCTTTTGAGTCTTGGTGGGCTGTAGATAAAAGAAAATTTGTTCCTCAATTTGCGTCAGGTCAACAGATTTCTGTTATATACAAAGACCAGGTTTACGAAATATGGGGAGCAGGCAAGCTTGATACCAAAGAAAATGAAGAGTTCTCGTATAAAACCCCAAAAAATTTATCGTGCGAATTAACAGATGACTCCACATTTATTCAGCTTGATGGAGGCTCGTTTATTAACACTTCGTGCCAATGGACTATAGGCGATTGACGAACAAGGGAGTTACAAATGGATACTTTACCACCTAAAAAATCTGCAGAGTTTGCTGCGGGAATTTATGCTGTTAGAAACGAGTTTATTTTCAAAAAATTTTTAGAGCAGTCAGAATTTTCGCAAAAGGGCGGTGATAAAAATACCGTTTCCGCTAGTTTAGGAGGTCGATTATTTAACACCAAAAATAGTTTTGGTTTGTGCGTTCGTGGGGCAGGGAATTACAAAAACGATATTTTTCTAATCTTTCGAGGCACTGCAACTAGCGCTGATATTATTTCCAATATTCGTGCGGGCTTTCAGGCTTCTATGACAGGGTCTTTTGTGCATAGCGGTTTCAATCAGGCTTTCACTAGTATGATTAGAGACATATCTGCATTTCTGTCTTTGCATTCTGACGCGACAAACGTTCATTGTATTGGCCATAGTTTAGGTGGAGCTGTTGCAAATTTAGCCGCAGACTGGGTAAAAGATAGTTATTCAAAAAATGTAAAATTGTATACGTTTGGTAGCCCTCGTGTAGGACTTGGGTTGGGAGGTTTTGCCAATAGCCTCACCACAAAACTTAAAGAGGAAAACATACATAGGGTGTATCACGGTAATGATCCTGTCCCTATGTTTCCTGTATTCCCTTACATGCATGCTCCCCAGCCTAAAGATGGATACTACTTATCATTTAATGGACGGTTAATGAGTATTCAAGCCCATTTCATGAAAAATTATATCAGTACAGTTAGTGAGTCGCGCTGGGAAAGTATGAGTAGCTTTTCCTCTGGATTACCTTCGTATGCCTCTTTAAAAAATTGGTTAACAGCTGATATTAGGGTTAGTTTGAATGACGCAGGCGCTTGGGAGAAAATTAATCATATCTTTCGGTACCTATT
Source organism: Cellvibrionaceae bacterium (assembly GCA_050633885.1). GTDB lineage: Bacteria > Pseudomonadota > Gammaproteobacteria > Pseudomonadales > Cellvibrionaceae > JAWSVE01. The sequence goes on along the minus strand of JBOEHK010000006.1, from coordinate 254,420 downwards.
CCAATCAGTGCTGGCAACTGTTTTTCAACCCATTTTAGTAGGAGGGCTTACGGCGATTGATCAGTTGGCGATGATGTTACATCGAGGCATTGATTTTAGTGTTGATGCTGCCGATTGGGTGTTTTATTTAATTCGTAGAATGATGCAAATGATGGGTATGAAAATTGTCGAAAGTTTTGAACAACTAACAGAAGCATTAATTCGAATGATTGCTTATATTAGCCAAGAAGTAAAAAAAGCAATTGACAGTATTTTGTAAAGAATGGGTCGTATAAAGAAAAGATAAAAGATCAGCTTATGTTTTATCTTTTTTTTATAGGCTAGATTATTTCTCTGAGTAGCTATCCAAATGTAGTCTCAGCAAACCCGCAACAGACATCGCATCAGTAATCTCTCCTTTCATCACCATCTCAATGGCTTCAGCAAAATGCAATTTTTTTATCTCAATATCTTCAGTTGTGTCTAGTTGCTGAGTGCCTTCAAAAATATCGGTTGCGACAAAAATAGTCGCGCTTTGATCGGTAACTGAATTTGAAGGGTGTAATTGCATTAACTCTTTCCATTCTTTTGCTTTTAATCCCGTTTCTTCTTCCAGTTCTCTTTTTGCGGACGCTAAAATATCTTGTCCCAACGGGGATCCACCTTCGGGGATTTCCCAAGTGGTTTCGTTGATGGCGTAACGGCTTTGTTTAACGAGCCAAGTATTCCCCTCATGGTCTATGGGTATGATGCCGACTGCATTTTCTTTAAAGCAGACAAGACCATAAATGCCATCGGTGTTCATAGGAGTTTTGACTTCGTGGTGCTCAACCCGAATCCAGTTGTTTTCGTAAACCGTATCAGTTGAAAGGACTTTCCAGTTACCGACTTTTTTAAGCATATCTATAGGGTCTCTTTCTGTTGGGGCCTTGAGTGTTTCTGTAGAGCTAGCGTTGATAATGGGCAATGATGCACGAAGAGTGCGAAACAATCATGACAATCCTGTATCATTCGTTCCTTATCAGGCTATGCCCGCTCATTTTGTTAAACAAATAGTAAACACCAGCTACCAACTCCTATGAAAGTAAAAGCACAGACACAATCGTTATTTGAATATCCTAAATACTGGGCTGAATGCTATGGCATAGCGCCTTATTTGCCGATGTCTCGTGCTGAGATGGATGAGTTAGGTTGGGATAGCTGCGATATTATCATTGTGACAGGGGATGCCTACGTTGATCATCCCAGTTTTGGGATGGCGGTTATCGGGCGATTTTTAGAATCTCAGGGATTTAGAGTGGGTATTATTTCTCAACCCGATTGGAAAAGTGTTGATGATTTTATGGCGCTAGGCGAACCAAATTTATTCTTTGGTGTGACGTCTGGCAATATGGATTCGTTGATTAACCGTTATACCGCTGATTTACGTCTTCGCAGTGACGATGCCTATACGCCGCATGGTGAAGCGGGAAAAAGACCCGATCGATCTGTGATCGTTTATAGTCAGCGTTGCAAAGAAGCTTACAAGCAAACCCCAATTGTCATTGGCGGTATTGAAGCAAGCTTACGCCGAATCGCTCAATATGATTATTGGTCTAATGAAGTTCGCCGTTCTGTATTGATTGATTCGGGCGCCGATATTTTATTATTTGGCAATGCCGAGCGGGCAATTGCGGAAGTCGCACATCAAATGTCGTCCGGAAAAAAAGTCCAAGACATTACTGATATTCGAGGTACAACAATTTTGCGTGATGCAACTCCTTTGGGGTGGGCAGAAGTGGATTCAACGCGAATAGACTGGCCCAGTAAAATAGATGAAATCCCAAACCCCTACGAGTTTGATCACGATAGCGCTGCGAGCTGTGCGTCGGAACAAGATTCGGCAAAGGAAACTGTGAAAGGTAATGCGAAACCTGTTGAAGTCGAAAATGAAGTGCGTCCGATTCGAATTATTCCTCTGCCACTTTTACACAATGAGAAAAAAAATAATCCGAACTTTGATGTTGAAAAAACAGTGATTCGTTTGCCTTCTTTTGAAAAAGTAAAAAATGATTCAGCATTGTATGCGCACGCCTCACGAGTACTGCATCAAGAAGCTAATCCTTATAATGCAAAACCGCTTATTCAAAAACATGGCACAAAAGAAGTGTGGGTTAATCCACCGCCAATTCCGTTAGAAACGCCAGAAATGGATGGTGTTTTTGATTTGCCGTATCAGCGCAAGCCTCACCCAATGTATGGCGATGCCAATATACCTGCATATGAAATGATTAAAACCTCAGTGAATATTATGCGCGGTTGTTTTGGCGGTTGTACATTTTGTTCTATTACAGAACATGAAGGGCGAATTATTCAAAGTCGTTCCCAAGAATCTATTTTAGGCGAGATAGAAAAAATCCGAGACCAAGTGCCAGGGTTCACAGGAACAATTTCTGATCTCGGTGGGCCGACTGCCAATATGTATCGCTTGGAGTGTAAAAGTGAAGAGATATTAAAAAGTTGTAGACGCCTTAGTTGTGTTTATCCAACCATTTGCAATAACTTAGAAACCAGCCATAAACATACAACTCAATTGTATCGAGAAGCGAGAAAAATTTCGGGTGTGAAACGCATTGCGGTTGCATCTGGCTTGCGATATGACTTAGCGGTAAAAGATCCTGAATACGTCAAAGAATTAGTGACTCATCATGTCGGTGGCTATTTAAAAATTGCGCCCGAGCACAGTGAAGAAAATGTGCTGACAAAAATGATGAAACCGGGTATGGGAGCTTATGACGAATTCAAACGAATGTTTGAAAAATATTCAAAAGAAGCCGGTAAAAAACAATATTTAATCCCGTATTTTATTGCGGGTCACCCAGGTTGCGAAGATGAAGATATGTTAAATCTTGCGCTTTGGTTAAAAGAAAATGATTTTCGTGTGGATCAAGTCCAAAATTTTTACCCGTCACCCATGGCATTAGCGACAGCAATGTATTATTCGGAGCGAAACCCTTTAAGAAAACTCAGTTATAAAACTGAAAAGATGTTTGTATCTAAAGAATTAAAACATCGCCGATTACAAAAAACATTTTTGCGTTACCACGATGAAAAAGGCTGGGATGATTTACGGGAAGCACTAAGGCGTATGGGCCGAGAAGACTTGATTGGGGATGGCCCTAAAGCCTTGGTTCCACCAATAGCGAAAAAATTCGGTTCTCGCAAGGGCGGAAATAAAGCGGTAAATCCATCAAAGAGGCGAAAAACGAATCGGCGACCAACAAAACGTCGATAGGTTTTCCTTCATATATCTTTGCTACCAGGTTCCACTATTTTCCATGGACACCCAAGGTTCAGTTGGCTCTAATGAGCCATCTTTTTGCAGTAGCTCGATAGAAATATTATCCGGCGATCGTACGAATGCCATGTGTCCACAGCGAGGCGGGCGGTTGATCGTAACGCCGCCATCCATTAAACGCTGGCAGGTATCATAAATGTTATCGACACGAAATGCCAAATGCCCAAAGTTTCTCCCTTCTGTGTATCCTGATTCATCCCAGTTGTAAGTTAATTCTATTGCCGGTGCAAAATCTGTTTTGAATCTATCGACATCATCTGGTGCAGTTAAAAATACTAGTGTGAATTTTCCTTCGGGTACTTCTTTGCGACGAACTTCTACCATACCCAATAATTCACAATAAAAATGAAGAGATGCGTTAAGGTCGCTGACGCGAACCATAGTGTGTAAATAGTGCATTATTTTTCCTGAATTTGTAATTTAGAACGTTCTGGATTAAAAGTAAGGCGAAACGACTTTTATGTTAGATAACTCTTTTATTCTCAGTCATAAAAAAAGCACATAACAAGTTAATGCTATGTGCTTTTAAAATCAAACGGATGGATTAACTTTCTTTTTCTGTTGCCGGTTCATGTTCATCCATAGGACCAAATTCTTTGATGGGATGGCCGGGAACAAATACTTGCCAACCACAAAGCGTAATAATTGAAATTAAACCAATGAGCATGCCTATCCAAGGTTCTTTAAAAATACCTAACGCCATTGCAGTGAGCACCATTGCGCCACGTTCAGTGGCATCTTTAACAAGCGATAGCGCGAGAGTTGCACAAGCAAAGCCGGTTAAAATTAATGTCACGGCTAAAGCGAGTGGTAACAAAGGTTGTAGTAATGTCACAAGCGGCAAAAGGATATATAAGATCGGAAATCCGAAAACATAAAAGCTGCCCATCGCATCGAAAAACGAATCGACTTTTTGTTTGCCTTGTACCCAGCGTTTGAGAAGAATGACCTGAATACCTGTCCAGAGTACTCCTTGAGTTGGATAGAAAGGAGCAAAAATACCCATCAAGATATTTCTAATGCCAACAGAAATGTGAGCGCGGCTGTTGTTTAGGTCTAGCTTTTCATCAGGACGAGCTTCGCCAGAATGCTCAATCATTTCGTCCCCCGTCACTAGGTCACCGAAAAATAAAATGTAAGTGATAAAGGCAAGAACTGATGCTTCAGCGAACATTTCTAAAGGAGGCCAGCCGATATACAGTGGCGATGCTTTTTCCCACATGCTAACCGTTGTTTCTGGGAAGTTAAGAATTGACCATTGGATGTTGTACTGAAATTCGCCCGTGAAATAACCAATGAGTCCAGCAACAATAAAGCCAGGCAGTAAGCCTAGTCCAAGAATTATGGCAAGGCCTTTTGAGGTGGCTGCTTTTTCTTGTAGTGGTTTTGAAAAAGCGAAAATCAAACAGATAGCGACACCGATAGTGCCAGCTATGGATGCTTTTTCGAAAACATTGGCTGAGTCTCCAGCGGTTGTCACGCGAATGAACGCGGCAACAGCGGCACCTAGTATAATGCCCCCTTTAAATACGTCTGGAATGACCTTCACCAGCTTAGCCCCAAGCCCAGTGACTCCCAGGAATATGAGGATGATTGCAAAATCGATAGCCAAAGCAGTCATCGCCTGAAACCTAATCTGATAGAGGTCGGGGTGATCGGCAGGAGCTGCCGCCATAATGAAATTGATCACGAAAGGGATAGCAGGTGTTAACCAGCCAGGTGCATAGGGGTCGCCAAATAAGAGAAAGGAGCTACAGACGAGAAGGCTGTGAAACATTGCCATGGTGACGGCTTCTTCAAAGCTGAGCCCTAAAAGGCTTTGCATGATAGGAACTAGTGCGAGACCAGTTGCTCCAGATATAGCAAATCCCTGTAGAAAATCCGGTAAAGAAAACTTCATGTGGACGAAGGGGATTCGCATAACAAATGGTCCCCATTTGATACCGGGTTGCATTCCTCCAAACTCGCGCTTTGATGACATAGTGAATCTCTCTTCCTTATTGTTTTATGTAATTAATTTGTATGATTTTACTAGGTACTGTATCTGCCCAGCGGTAATGAGTGACTTCCTCTCTTCATAGGTTTTATTTATTTTTTAGAGTAAATGCCACAAAGAAATGAAATATCAACCTAACTATCTATAAAAGGAACCGAATGATAACTCAAAGTTATGGGATAAGTTAATTAAACTCTGCGGTTTAGAGGTTAAAGAGTGTCAATGAAGAGAAACCAGTGTCGATTCGTATCAATATGTGAGAGTAATAAGGATATCTAGAGTTAGAGGGCTTCTATAGGTTACAATCTGCGGCTCTAAAAATTAGGTACTATCGACTTATTTATGGAAATTGCCCCTCTTATTCAAACCCTCAAAGACCTACAAATGCGGACTAACACGCTCAGGGGGTATCTTTGACTATGACCTCAAGAAAGAACGTTTGGCTGAAGTCGAATTAGAGCTAGGAGAGCCCTCCGTTTGGGATGACGCCAATCGAGCACAAGAATTAGGCCGTGAGCGCTCATCATTAGAAATTGTTGTTAATACGATAGATACGCTTGATCAAGGTATTTCTGACAACAGCGAACTGCTAGAAATGGCTGAAGCGGAAGATGATACGGATACTGTTTCTGAAATTGAATCCGAGCTGGAAAAGCTTGACAGTCATCTCGCTGTTTTAGAATTTCGCCGAATGTTTTCTGGCGAAATGGATGCGAATAATGCTTTCTTAGATATCCAATCCGGTTCTGGTGGAACCGAGGCTCAGGACTGGGCCGAAATGGTTTTGCGAATGTATTTGCGCTGGGGCGAGCAAAAAGGATTTAAAACTGTCCTCGAAGAAGCGTCGGCGGGTGATGTTGCGGGTATAAAAAGTGCGACCATTCGTTTTGAAGGAGAATATGCCTTTGGTTGGCTTAGAACAGAAACAGGCGTACACCGTTTAGTCAGAAAATCACCTTTCGATTCGGGCAGTCGGCGTCATACATCGTTCTGTTCGGTCTTTGTTTCTCCCGAGATTGATGACAATATTGAAATTGATGTTAATCCTGCGGATATACGTACTGATACTTATCGGGCGAGCGGTGCCGGTGGTCAGCACGTTAACAAAACAGATTCCGCTGTGCGTTTAACTCATGAGCCTTCAGGTATTGTTGTACAGTGCCAAAGTGAAAGATCACAACATCAAAATCGTGATAACGCGATGAAAATGCTTCGCGCAAAATTGTATGAGCAAGAAATGTTAAAACGTAATCAAGAAAAGCAAGCGATGGAGGATAGTAAAGCGGATATTGGCTGGGGCAGTCAAATTAGATCCTATGTTCTTGATGATCAACGTATTAAAGATTTACGAACTAATGTGCAGACGAGTAATTGCAACAACGTGTTGGATGGTGATCTCGATCAGTTTATCGAAGCGAGCTTAAAAGCGGGTTTGTAATTCCTAAACATTCATTATATTTCAATTTAAAACATTTTATAAAAACGAGTGCACTATGAGCGATACAACTTCAACGAATGATCAGCAAGAAGAAAATAAATTGATTGCTGAACGACGCGAAAAACTAGCGGCTATTCGTGAAAAAAGGCAAGCATTTCCGAATGCATTTAAACGCGCCGATTACGCGAGTCGTTTACAAGATCAATTTGGTGATCACTCAAAAGAAGAGTTGGAACACCTCAATCAAGTTGTGAGTGTAGCTGGCCGTATTATGGCAAAACGTGGGCCATTTATGGTGTTGCAAGACATGAGTGGTCAAATTCAGTTGTATGCTGATAAAGCGTCTCAAAAATTAATAAAAGAGCAATGGGGAACTTGGGATATTGGCGATATTGTTGGTGTTAAAGGCGCTCTTCATAAATCCGGAAAAGGTGATTTATACGTTAATCTAGAAGAGTATGACTTGTTAGTTAAGTCTCTTCGTCCTTTGCCAGAAAAATACCATGGCTTACAAAATACAGAGCAACGATATCGTCAACGTTATGTTGATTTAATTATTAATCCCGAAGTGAGAGATGTGTTTAGAATTCGCTCTCGTACCGTTGATTTTATTCGCCATTATTTAAATCAGCATGATTTCATGGAAGTGGAAACGCCAATGATGCAAATGATTCCGGGCGGTGCAACAGCAAAACCGTTTGTGACTCATCATCATGCACTAGACCAAGAGATGTTTTTACGTGTCGCGCCGGAATTGTATTTAAAGCGTTTGGTTGTTGGTGGTTTTGAACGAGTGTATGAAATTAATCGTAACTTCCGTAACGAAGGCTTGTCGACTCGACATAATCCAGAATTTACGATGTTAGAGTTTTATCAAGCTTATGCGGATTACCATGACTTGATGAACCTGACTGAAGATATGCTGAGAAAGTTATGCCAAGAAGTTTTAGGAAGTACAACCGTTGTTTATCAGGACAGCGAATATGATTTTTCAAAACCGTTCGTGCGCATGTCCGTGTTTGAATCTATTCTGCACTTTAATGACGATATTGATGCCGATGAACTCAATTCGCTAGAAGGTGCAAAGGCGATTGCAGCGAAAAAGCAGGTTCCATTAAAAGAGACGTATGGATTAGGGAAAATTCAGATAGAGATATTTGAAAAAACGGTAGAGCATCTTTTAGATCAGCCGACGTTTATTACTCAATATCCAACGGAGGTGTCGCCGTTGGCTCGTCGCAGCGACGATGACCCTTTTGTGACTGACCGCTTTGAATTTTTTGTGGGTGGCCGTGAAATTGCCAATGGTTTCTCTGAGTTAAACGACCCAGAAGATCAAGCTGAACGGTTTAAAGCGCAAGTGGCCGAAAAAGATGCCGGTGATGATGAGGCGATGCATTTTGATGAAGATTATGTTCGTGCATTGGAACACGGTTTGCCACCGACAGCAGGGCAAGGTATTGGTATCGATCGTTTAGTGATGTTATTAACTAACTCACCGAGTATTCGCGATGTTTTATTATTTCCGCACATGAGAAAAGAAACGCCTACTGAATAATTGCTTTAGACATCTTCCAATATAATAAAAAAGCCATCGAAGGTGACACGATGGCTTTTTTATTTTTAAACATGAAGTTAATGATGGGTTATTTAGTGGTAGCGTCGCTCATCTCTTCTATGATTTCTATTTTCCTTTCTCTCATCTCTCCGGTCGTATAAGCGCTCTTTGCGTCTTTCGTGCTTTCTTTCATGCCGCCTCTCAATTCGTCTCTCAAGTCGTTTCTCATACCGTCTCTGTTCTCGTCGTTCAAGTCGTTTTAAATGCTTTGAGGGTTTGTGAATTTCATGGTGAAGAAAAAATGGAAGTAATAACGCCTGCCTTACTGCAGAACGGTGATGGTCACGGTAATAGTGTTTTTTTACGTGATGGCGATGATGACTTTTATGCTTATAATGGTGTCTATCTGAGTCGTGATGTTGATGTTTTTTTATGTGTTTGTGCGAACGATATGAATCATCATAGCGCTCATGACTATAGGCAGAAGCACCAGCTAATGTTGATAATAGTGCAACCAATAATGTAGTTGTTGGTATATAGCGTTTCATGTGAGTAACCTCTCAATGAATAGGTAAAACGAAGCATGACGTATTTTTTAACAATCACTTGTGTTCAGTTATTTGATTGTTGAGAGCATTAAAACCTTTGCTAACTGAATCTATCCTGAATAAGTAGGATGAAAATAATTTGCATGAAAATAAGTTGGAAATAACATGGAAAAAAAACCTGAAGTGAAACTGAATGAAACTTGGCTGAATGAGTTGTCAGACCAGTTTTCTATGAAATATATGATTGACTTGAAAAGTTTTTTAAAAAAAGAAAAAGAGATGGGGAAAGTTATCTATCCCCAAGGTGATTTAATATTTAATGCGTTTAATACAACACCGTTCGATAAAGTGAAAGTGGTTATTTTGGGGCAAGACCCTTACCACGGTCCAAGCCAGGCTCACGGATTATGTTTTTCAGTTTTGCCGGGTGTGAAAGTTCCACCCAGTTTACGTAACATCTATAAAGAACTGGAATCTGATTTAGGAATAACCACACCTGATCACGGCTATTTACAATCGTGGGCGGAGCAGGGGGTGTTGATGTTGAATGCCACGCTGACCGTTGAGAAATCAAAAGCTGGCTCCCATCAAGGCAAAGGCTGGGAACAACTGACGGATGCAGCCATTCAGGCGTTAAACAGCAAAAGAGAGCATCTTGTTTTTTTATTGTGGGGAAAATATGCGCAGCAGAAAGGGGAGCTTATTGATCGCGGTAAACATTTAGTGCTGGAATCAACGCATCCGTCACCATTTTCAGCGCATAGAGGGTTTTTGGGTTGTCGACACTTTTCGCTCGCAAATGAATATCTAAAACGCCATGAAATACACTCAATAGATTGGCGTATTTCAGAACATAAAGAGAACTAATTTATCAGTGAAGCAAGCTAATCTGTCTTCCAGTAGTTGTTATTAATATTGGGAAGATAAATTGACAGAAACAGAACTAATATAGCACTAACACAGAACCCGATAAGTGTTTACAGTTGAGCAGCGCCAGTAGATTTAGGAGAAGAGTCTTGCATTAATAATGATGTAGCTGCAGCCATTTCTTCAGAAAGGTCTTCAGCGTCTGCTGATTGCATGTCGGAATCTAACCCCAGACGTGTAAATGCTGTGACTGTCGAATAATCTATTTCTGACATTGGATGATTAGATCCCATATAGCTCTGTAGCATCGCGACTGTAACAATATCTGAATAATCTGCTTCGTTTAATTCACGAGTAAAGTTTAAATATTGTGACGGTACGCTCAGCAGCTCTTCAGGAAAGTCCCAAGTTTTTAAAATCTTTTCACCAATAATTGGGTGTAATTCATCAATGATAGTATCGAGAGTCATGCTATCCCTAAGTAGTGAGGGGTAGTCTTCAGCGTAGGTTAAAATGGGCAAGACGCCAATCTTATGTACCAGGCCAGCAAGCGTCGCTTTGTCAGCTTTTAGTCCTGAATGGTGGAGACAAAGCACATGGCATATACCCGCGACTTCGCTTGAATGGCTCCACACTTCTCGTAAGCGTTTGTCGATCATGTCTGATGTGGCTTGGAACATTTGTTCCATCGCTAAACCGGTGGCGAGATTACAAGTAAACTCAATTCCTAATCGCATCAGTGCCATTTTTAAATCATCAATTTGACGGCTAGCGCGAAGTAAAGGACTGTTGGCTACTTTAATAATCCTCACCGTGAGAGAAGCATCATGACCGATAGCGCTGACAAGTTTATCGATGCTGGCGTCTGGATCTTCAGCGACTTCTCTAACGCGAAGAGCGACTTCGGGGAGGGTCGGCAGTAGTAATTTATCTGAATCGATGGCAGAAAGTATTTCTGTTCGAACCCTATCGGAAAGTTGACTCATTTGAGTGATCCTAAATTAAAACAATCGATTCAGTTACGATGCTGTAGAGGTGAGATACGTTTATGTCATCACGCCAACATATAGTTTGTCTTAATTATTTATAGCATAGGGAAGAGGAAGGGGATGAAGTTTTATCGTTTTTTCTTGATCTAGATAGATTTTTTGCGCATCAAAGGTTTCATCAGTAGCGACAATGAGAGTTTCAAAAGAGTCGGGCCCCACGGGTGCGCTAATGACGATATGGCCAATACTTTGTGCAGATTGATCAGTATATAGATCCTTACCTGGCGTAGGCCCTGACTTGCAGTGCTCGAGTGAAGCTCGCCGTAAATGCCGTTTTAATTTTCCTTTGTGATGCATTCTGGCCACAATTTCTTGGCCTGTGTAGCAACCTTTTTTATAGCTGATTCCTTCGTTGTTATCAAAATTTAGCATCTGAGGTAAAAATAATTCGGAAGCTCCATCATAAACCTCAGCAATTCCGTTACGAATGTTGGCGAGTTGCCATTTTGAAAAATCGGTCTGAATGACAGATTCATCGCTAGCGAATAGCTGGTCTACATCATTTTTTTGAATAAGAAGCATCGTTTGATTGTCTGAGATACTGAGAGCAGATGTTTTTTGAGGATCGGCAATGGACTTGCGGCTTGCCTCTATGATTTCAGGAACACCCTTTCCAAATATGCCGAGTATTTTAATGTCTTCAGCTAATCGTATCGTTGCTTTGGAAAAAACAATATATTTTGACAGTGTATTCACAGCTGTTTCTATTAATTCGCTGGGAATAATCAATGCGATCTCTTGTTCATGTGAATTATTTTCTGATGTATTCGGCAATTCAATCGCTCTAAACGTAAAAACAACTCGTCCTTTATTTGTGCAGTGGGCTCCCGGCAACGAGCGTTGTTGATTTATTGAATTCATATCGCAAGTGACTTGACCTTGGAGAAAGGATCGAGCGTCCTTTCCCGAGACAATGATACAGGCAAGTTGATCCAGATCGGCGGCGTATGACTTTTTTTCGAGGTCTAATACACTCTCAACGGATTTCTTTAGCGACTCTAGGTTGGATAAGTGACTCATTGACGTTTTGACACCACCGGATCTTAGCGATTGAATGAAGAAAAGTAAGATGAACAGAAAAATGCATTATGCTCATACAGACTTTGAATAGTTTTCTATATAATACCTTAAATTGAAATCTCAAGTTATCAGGTTTATTTTCTATGCATATTAATAAAGTATTGTGGGCTTGTCGCCGAGGCATGTTAGAGCTGGATTTGGTTTTGTTACCGTTTGTAGAAAATATTTATCCCAGTATTTCAGATGATGATAAGCAACGGTTTTGGGCGCTGCTCGACCAAGAAGATCAGGATTTATTTGTATGGTTTATGAAAAGAGAAGACCCTGAAGATAAAGAGCTTTTTAAAATTGTGGATATCATCCGCAAAAACACAGGCTTGCAGCCAGAAGACTTAACAAGCGATAATGGATGAAATCAGGCTAACCTTTCTAAATAAAGAACTACTGACTAAACCAAGAGCTACCTTTTTCATAAAGAGCCATTTGGCGTTTTAGAGTTGTATAAAACAATATGCCTTCCTTTCAGGTAGACCTTCACCCTTCAAAAATATTTTCACAAATAATGATAGCCATACACATGTTGGGTGTTTTTGCTATTTGGTTGAGTGCATTTTCTATTGTTGTGGCTGTTGTTTTAACAGCAGTCATTCTCTTTCATTTGATATGGAGTATTAGAAAGGAAAGTCGTTTTTCTGCCACGATAAAATATTTAAATGGCGAATGGAAAGTAACGCTATATGATAAAGATGAAATACAAGCATATAATATACGTCCCGTTAGCGAATCATTTATCCACCCTTGGTTACTTGTCGCTGTTTTTAAGGGAAGTGATGTGGACTCAAAGAAACGGCAAATATTTGTCGTTTTCCCTGATTCGACAGACAAAGATGCTTTTCGTCGTTTGAGAGTCGCTCTACGATTTAGAAAATAATGTTTTAGTTTTAAAACACTTCATGTGTATTGAGAAGCTGACCATTTTAAAATAAGTAATTTTAGACGTCAGCTAGGCAGTTTAAGTCTCGTTCACATCTAAGAGTGAATTGTCTCCCACAAAAATCTCTTGTCCTGCATAATTCATGGGCACAAGAATAGAATCTTTTGCGTATTTCGATATCTTGGGATAATCCAACGAGTAATGTAGGCCGCGACTCTCTTTTCTTTCTATAGAAGAGCGGATAATGAGTTCCGCGACCATGGCCAAATTACGAAGCTCGATCCAGTCATTGCCAATTTTGTAATTGCTATAATATTCTTCGATTTCTTTTTGTAATAATTTAATACGGTGAGCGGCTCTTTCAAGTCGTTTTTTTGTTCTCACAATACCAACGTAATCCCACATGAAACGACGCAATTCGTCCCAGTTATGGGAGATGACAACGTTTTCATCCGAATCTGTTACCTTAGATTCATCCCAATTGGGTGCCGGTTCGGGGTGAGCAATATTTTGAATGTTATCTGTTATGTGCTTCGCAGCGGATCGTGCATACACAATACATTCTAATAATGAATTACTTGCGATTCGATTTGCTCCGTGTAATCCGGTGAAGGTCGTCTCGCCAATAGCATAAAGGTTTTTTAAATCGGTACTACCATGTTTGTCGACCATGATCCCGCCACACGTATAGTGAGCAGCGGGAACGACAGGGATAGGGTCCCTGGTAATATCAATCCCAAAGTCTAAACAGCGACTTTTTACGGTTGGAAAATGCTCAGTAATAAAATCAGCACTTTTATGACTAATGTCTAGATAAATATGATCGCAACCTAAGCGTTTGATTTCGTGATCGATTGCGCGAGCAACAATATCTCGTGGCGCCAATTCTTTTCGGTGATCAAATTTTTCCATAAAACGCGTACCGTCTGGCAACTTTAAATGCGCTCCTTCACCACGTAACGCTTCGGTAATTAAAAAAGTTTTTGCTTTCGGGTGATAGAGACAAGTTGGATGAAACTGATTGAATTCCATATTGGCAATGCGACAACCGCTTCTCCATGCCATGGCAATACCGTCTCCGCTCGCGCCATCAGGGTTGCTCGTGTACAAATACACTTTGCTTGCTCCGCCCGTGGCCAGCACAACAACTTTTGCATTGAACACATTCACTTCGTCTGCTTTACGGTCAAAAACATAAGCGCCTGTACAGCGTACACGTTTGCTGGGAACATCGGCTTGGGTAATTAAATCAACTGCAATGTGATGTTCAAATAAATCGACACCGGCTTTATGAATCTGTTTGACTAATGTGTTTTCAACTTCTTTTCCTGTAGCGTCAGCACTGTGGATAATACGGCGATGACTATGACCACCTTCTTTTGTTAAATGATATTCTTCTTGATTGTGCTCATCGCGAGAAAATTCGACACCTTGTTCAATAAGCCATTCAATTGCAGCTCGGCTATTTTCTACCGTAAAACGCACAGCATCTTCATGGCACAACCCTCTACCGGCATCTAATGTGTCTGCCACATGGTTGTCGATGGAATCCTCATCGTCCAAGACAGCGGCAATCCCCCCTTGTGCAAACCATGTTGAGCCTTCCTCAAGTTTACCTTTACTCAGTACAGCAACTTTGCATGTTTTGGATAAGTTGAGAGCAAGCGTTAAGCCAGCAGCACCGCTACCGATAATAAGCACATCATGGTTGTATTGTTGTTTCATAAGAATAAGGTCTAAGGTTTGAAAAAGAGGTTGAAAAAGTAATAAGCCTAAGCTTTAGTCAATGAGAGAGTATATACAAGCGCGGACTATCAGTCTCTGTTGGGCGGTCACTTTGCAACCAATGGGCTCTATGGTTTGAACTTTATTATTTCTTAATGGTCTATTTTCCTAACGATTAATTAAAAGAAGTATGAGCCGGCTTTAACTTGTTAGGGTTCTGGTGATTGATCATAGGGGAAGGGCAATTATGATAGGAAATGACTCTGTTTGTCTTGTTGCGGATCCAAAAAAATCGCTAACAAAGTCTTCTTTGGTAGAGAGTTCTACTCAATTGACTGATAATGTCCAACAACTGAATGCAGGAAAAGTTGTAAAACAGCCTCTTCATCAACATTCAGTGAAAAACCATACAAATAGCCAAATAGCTAAAAAAGAAGAAGTTTTGGGGAGCGGGGAAATGGTAGCGCCGTCAGCGCAAGAAACAGATCAGCAGTTGGTAGAGCGCGTTCAAAAGGGAGACAAACGTGCCTTTGACCTTTTGGTCATAAAGTACCAGCATAAAATACTCGCTATTATCAGTCGTTTTGTTCGAGACAATGCTGAAGTACATGATGTCGCTCAAGAAGCGTTTATCAAGGCTTACCGTGCTTTAGGCAATTTTCGTGGTGATAGTGCATTTTATACGTGGCTATACCGCATCGCGATTAATACAGCAAAAAATCATTTAGTTTCCCGAAGCCGCCGTCCTCCAGCAAGCGATGTTGAGATGGAAGATGCGGAGTTTTATAGCGGCAGTGACGTATTAAAAGATCAAGATACACCAGAAAATTTGTATTTCAGAGATGAACTCCAGTCAGTCGTTAATGACACAATTGATGGGCTGCCGGAGGACTTGAAAACGGCGGTGACACTCAGGGAATTTGAAGGCTTAAGCTACGAGGAAATAGCCGAAGTCATGGATTGCCCGATGGGAACAGTTCGTTCGAGAATTTTCCGTGCACGTGAAGCGATTGATAAACAAGTTCAAATATTAATGGATGGAAAAGTTTCTATCCGCTAATGAAACATTCAGTATTTTAGTCTGTCCTAATTGGCATTATTTAGTATCGATATTTTTTAACAGTTTAACGGATCAAGCAAAAGGTAAATATCTGTATGTCTGACGGTTCAAAACAACAGCATCTTTATGAATCTCTATCGGCTTTGGTGGATAACGAAGCATCTGAATTAGAATTGCATCGAATCCTGTCTGAGTCAGAAAGAGATCCTAGTGTTCGCGCAAGATGGCACCGTTATCAATTAGCCCGTACTGCGATGAAGGGTGAAGTGGCTGTGGCTGGTGTTGATATTTCTGATGCGGTTAGAGATGCAGTCTTGGGCTTGGATGTTTCCGACCAACAACAAACCGTTCGCGGTCACAGTGAGCTTAATCAATCCCAAGAAGAGCGAGATAGTTTAAGTGTTGGCGCGCCCGGTACAGCGGTTTTAGAAAGCTCTAAATCTTCTTGGAAAGCGAATGTTGCGCGATTTGCTATTGCAGCCAGTGTTGCAAGTGTTGTTTTACTATCTTCACAGCAATTTAATCTGCTAGGTAGTGGTTCTGATCCATCGTTTGTCGCCTCTAACAAAGATGTACGCTTTGAGACAACTAACATTGCAGAGACTCTTGTTGCAGACACCGTTGATGCCGTTCCTCATAATAGTCCTTTCGCGGTTGTAGATTTACAAAATGTAGCGGGGACGTTTAACTCCTTAGCGTCACCACAACAAAACCGTTTGCCCCAGCAATCTATGAGCTATTCTCCGACAATACAACAGAAGCAATTACAAGATGAGCGAGTCAGGTTGTACATTCAGCAGTTAATGTTAGAGCATGCGACAAACACTGCACAACATTCTGGAGCCGGATTGTTACCCTATTCTCGAGTGCCTGTTGAAGTTAATCGTTAACGGTAAGGTTTAGCCAGTTTTATACTGGCTCATGTTTACTTTTTTATTATTTGTTTTCCTCCCTTGGTGGTGAGCATCCATGGCCCGCTTACTCACATTCTTTCTTTTTTTCGTTAGTACCTTCTTATCATCAACGCTTAGTTCTGCTGAGCGTTATGACCGTGCGCGTGAATTGCTAGGGGCAATGTCTCGCTCCATTCATGAGTTAAATTATCGAGGTTTATTTACTTATGAGGTTGGGGGTGTTCTGGATAATTATAAAATTATTCACCAAGTTCGTGGTGATGCAGAATATGAAAGATTACAAAAACTGAATGGAAGTGAAAAAGAAATATTACGCTCCGGATTTTCTAAAAATTGTTTAAATCGAGGCGATCAATTTTTTAGAGGAATATCAGATGACATTAATTCACAAATAAACTCAGCCGAAAAATATTTATACCATCTTACCGGTAGAGGGCGAGTTGCAGGAAGGGATGCTTTGACAATACAAGTCTTACCTAAAGATGCTCATCGTTACGGTTATGTGTTTTATGTTGATGAATTGACGTCTCTTCCTTTGCAGGTGCTGATGATTGACTCGACAAAAAAAATATTAGAAAGAATTCAGTTCGTTGATCTTGAAGTTGGCATTTCCATCGATGAGACAGAACTTTTACCCCGTTCTTCCAGTTCTACTTCTTTGACCGGCACCCATATTGAATGTAGGGACAATGAGAATAAGGCTGAAAGTTTTCCGAGTGGTGCTGACTTTTCTTGGAATGCCTCTTGGGTGCCGTCGGGGTATACGTTTTTGAATGCTCGTAAAACCCGTAGTGATGATAACATGCTGACTTATTCGGATGGTCTTAGCTCGTTTTCAATTGTGATTGGCCCGAACAGGCTATTTCCTGCTGTAGAGGGTAGAGCTCGAATGGGTGGAATGACTGCTTTTATTAAACAGCATAAGGTGGAGCAAGCGCTGTTTAGTATCACGGTGCTAGGTGAAATACCAATGGTGACAGCTCAAAAAATTGCAGAAAGTGTTGAAAAGCGTTAACGTTTTATTTGGTAAAAATATTGTCAATATCGGGGGTTAGCTTAATGGTATGCTGAAAGAATCTGGCCGAGTAGTTGCAGTAGATCACGATAGTGTGTGGGTTGAAACAATCAATCAGTCTACGTGTGGCACTTGTGCAGCAGAAAAAGGCTGTGGACAAAGTACGCTGGCAAAATGGTCTGCAAAACAATCTTACCTTCGTGTTTTACTGGATGGTCGCGATCCCAATACGATCAGTGTGAATGATTCAATTACTGTCGGCATTCCAGAGGATGTTGTTGTAAAAGGCTCGCTGCTTTTATATTGCTTGCCTATTGTATTGATGTTGTCGGGTGCCATTCTTGCTCATACCGTTTTTAAAAGTGAAGGATTGTCGGTTTTGTTTTCTATTACAGGTTTGATAGCTGGAGGCTTGTTTGCGTCGATGTTTTCAAAATTTAAAAGTAATGATCGACGAAGTCAGCCTGTTATTGTTGAGCTCATTAGTACAACTAACGCTGTATAGAAAAGACTATTTTTTTAAAAGCCGCTAACTTTTTGAAAAGTATGTTGTCTAGAGAATTACAAATAATAAGCACTGTGCAAACAAGCGCTGTAAAGCTAAGAGTTGAACGATAAAGTATTTAGGTCTTGGATTTTTTAAATATCAAAAGATTTGAATTAAATAGTATATGTAGAGGTAGTTTTCATGAGATTGAAAGTGTTCGCTGTTTTTCTTTCTGTGTTCATGTGGTTTCCTGGAGCCAGTATGGCGAGAGGAGCTCTCCCCGAGTTTGCAGATTTAATTGAAAATATCTCACCGGCTGTCGTTAAGATCACAACGGTCTCGACAGTGGGAGGCGCGCGTCAAGGAATCCCTGACGATCAAGAAATCCCCGAGTTCTTTCGCCGTTATTTTGACCCCCGCCAGATGCCGGAACGAAATGTGGGCGGTATGGGTTCTGGGTTTATTATTTCGAAAGATGGATATGTTTTAACAAATAATCATGTTATCGACGGTGCTAATGAAATTACTGTGCGGATGACTGATCGACGAGAGTATACGGCGGAAATTGTTGGTGCTGATCCACGTTCTGATTTAGCGCTCTTAAAGATTGATGCCGAAAGACTTCCTTTCTTAAAGTTCGCGAAAGAAGACAGTTTACGCGTGGGGGATTGGGTTTTAGCCATTGGTTCACCCTTTGGAATGGATTTTTCGGCGAGCCAAGGAATAGTGAGTGCAATTGGCCGAAGCATTCAGGATCGAAGTAATGG
Source organism: Cellvibrionaceae bacterium (assembly GCA_050633885.1). Lineage (GTDB taxonomy): Bacteria > Pseudomonadota > Gammaproteobacteria > Pseudomonadales > Cellvibrionaceae > JAWSVE01. Next base: position 235,726 of record JBOEHK010000006.1, on the reverse strand, counting down.
CTCCTATGTTCCTTTTATCCAAACAGATGTCGCTATCAACCCAGGAAATTCCGGCGGACCTTTATTTAACCTGGATGGCGAAGTGGTTGGGATAAATTCGCAAATTTACACGCGATCTGGTGGTTACATGGGGCTGTCTTTTGCAATACCTTCGGGGCTAGCAGAGTCGGTTGTTACTCAGTTAAAAGATAAAGGCCATGTTGACCGTGGATGGTTGGGTGTTAGCATTGGTGATGTTGATAAAGATTTGGCGAAAGCATTTGGCCTTAAAAGGCCTAGAGGCGCTTTGATACAAAATGTCGCTCCGGATGGTCCTGCAGAGAAATCAGGATTAAGACCTGGAGATATTATCTTGGAGTTTAATAATGCCATTATTGATACATCTAAAGATCTACCGCCGGTTGTTGGTGATACTGCTCCTGAGAGTACAGTCCCTGTTGTTGTGATGAGAGAAGGGCGTGAGAAGGCGGTAAAAGTCACCGTTGGCATTCTCGATTCTAAGACGGCTAGGATTCCTGTCGCAACTAACACTCAAAAATCAGCGCCAAATATTGATAGGTTAGGTCTCGTTGTTGAAGAAGCTGATCAAGAGCTGAGAAAGAGCCTTGGCATTAATGGTGGTGTCATCATTATGAGTGTTGGGGGTGATGGAGCAGGAAAAACTGCTGGGCTTCAGCGCGGCGACGTTATTGTACAGCTTGGTTTTAAAGACATTGCGGATCAGCGAAGTTACAACAAAATTGTAGCTCAGCTACCTACTCGAAGTCTTTTACCTATACGTTTTTATAGGCGTGGGCAGCCAGCATTTAGAACGATTATGATTGAAGAATGAGTACCTAAATTAACACCCGCCTTTAGCGGAATTAATCCCATAAAAGCGGGTGTTTTTGATTCATTCTGTAGAGGCGAGATCTTCTAAAAACTAAAAATCATGTCGATTTTGCCATTCCACTAAAACACTATTTATACTCTTTATCCCTTCCTAAAAATAAGCCTCCAAAGCCAGAGACAAATGCGGTAGACTGTGCGCCAACCGAACCTCAGTAGAGGTTAATAACCTATTGAATTTAAAGAAGTTTAATTTTCTGTGACAGACCTAAGCCTAATTCGTAACTTTTCAATCATCGCTCATATTGATCATGGTAAGTCCACAATCGCTGATCGCTTCATTCAGATGTGTGGTGGCCTTTCTGATCGAGAGATGGCCGCTCAAGTGTTGGACTCAATGGATATTGAGCGAGAACGTGGAATCACCATCAAAGCCCAGTGCGTACATTTAAAGTACAAGGCTAAAGATGGAAACACCTACGAGCTTAATTTTATTGACACACCTGGGCACGTGGATTTTTCTTATGAGGTATCGCGCTCCCTATCTGCCTGTGAAGGAGCGTTATTAGTTGTAGATGCCGCTCAAGGCGTAGAAGCCCAGTCAGTTGCTAATTGCTATACGGCGATAGAGCAAGGTTTAGAGGTTATTCCTGTCCTCAATAAAATGGACTTACCTCAAGCGGAGCCGGAACGAGTTAGTACTGAAATAGAAGATATTATTGGCATCGATGCAACGGATGCGGTTCAGTGCAGTGCGAAGTCCGGTCTAGGAATGGAAGAGGTTCTCGAGAGGCTCGTTGAGCAGGTACCTTCACCAGAAGGTGATGCCGACGCCCCGTTACAAGCGTTAATTATCGATTCTTGGTTTGATAATTATTTAGGTGTTGTGTCATTGGTTCGTGTTAAAAACGGTACCTTAAATGTTAAAGATAAAATTATTACCAAGTCGATAGGCAAAGCCCATGTTGTCGATAGTGTCGGTGTTTTTACGCCAAAACTGCTAAAGCGAAAAGAATTAAAGGCGGGAGAGGTAGGCTTTATTGTTGCAGGGATTAAAGATATTCATGGCGCTCCAGTTGGGGATACGATTACTCATAGTAAAACGCCAGATGTTGATGCATTACCAGGTTTTAAAAAAGTAAAACCGCAAGTGTATGCGGGCATGTTTCCTGTTAGTTCTGATGATTATGAAACATTCCGTGAAGCGTTATCTAAACTGACTCTGAATGATGCTTCATTATTCTATGAACCAGAAAGTTCTGATGCGCTAGGGTTTGGTTTCCGCTGTGGTTTTCTGGGAATGCTACATATGGAGATTATCCAAGAGCGACTTGAACGAGAATATAATTTAGATTTAATCACCACCGCGCCAACGGTTATTTATGAGGTCCTACAAAATAACGATGAGGTGATTAGTGTCGATAACCCTTCAAAGCTTCCCGATCCGGGCACAATAGCTGAAATGCGAGAGCCTATTGTTGAGGCGAATATTTTAGTACCTCAAGATTATTTAGGCCCAGTGATTACTTTGTGTGTTGAAAAGCGTGGTGTTCAAAAAGATATGCAATATTTAGGTGGGCAGGTTGCACTTAAGTATCTTTTACCTATGAATGAAGTCGTCATGGACTTTTTTGATCGATTGAAATCCGTCAGTCGTGGGTTTGCATCATTGGATTATAATTTTGTGCATTTTGAACCGGCTAAATTAGTGAGACTTGATGTGTTGATTAACGGTGAAAAAGTGGATGCACTCGCTTTAATCGTCCATAAAGACCTAGCGCAATCAAAGGGCCGTTCGTTGGTAGAAAAAATGGCTGAACTTATTCAGCGTCAAATGTTTGATGTTGCAATCCAAGCCGCAATAGGCGGACAGATTGTCGCTCGCTCCACAGTAAAAGCATTGCGAAAAAATGTGACAGCTAAATGTTATGGCGGAGATATTACTCGAAAGAAAAAGCTACTAGAAAAGCAAAAAGCGGGTAAGAAACGAATGAAACAAGTAGGGCGTGTAGAAATACCCCAAGAAGCATTTTTAGCTGTACTTAAAGTGGATAGTTAAAAAGATAGCGTCAAACAATAAGAAAGGTTTTATGCAGAATGGATATTAATTTCCCTCTAATTTTAGTGATTGCTGTTTTTACAACGGGTGGTATATGGTTGTTTGATTGGTTGTTTTTTTCTAAGAACCGGCGTGAAAAAATTCAAGCTGTAGAAAAACAATTTTCTCATGTCTCTCAAGCCTCACCATCAAAAAGCGAAGATGGAAAAGCGTCTACAGAGGCGAGTGCCGAAGATCAAAAACAAATAGCTGCCTTTGAAAAAGCAAGGTCAGTTGCAGCTCAAGAGCCATTATTAGTTGAGTACGCAAAATCATTTTTTCCTGTGCTAGCGATTGTTCTTGTGCTCCGGTCTTTTATTCTTGAGCCTTTTCAAATTCCGTCTGAGTCTATGGTTCCAACGCTAGAAGTAGGTGATTTTATTTTAGTAAATAAATTTACTTATGGAATACGTTTACCCGTAATCAGAACAAAAGTGGTTGATGTCAGTGATCCTAAGCGTGGCGATGTGATGGTATTTTTCCCGCCAAATGAAGATCGATATTTTATTAAGCGAGTGATTGGTTTGCCTGGAGATAAAATTTCTTATGTCAATCATGTGTTGACGATCAACGGTGCTGTTATGAATCAAGAGTTCGTTCGTTCAGAAGGTGCCAGTAGTCGTAGAGAGCATTGTGCACGCGCTAATAGCAGCTACCATGTTGTCAATGAAACACTGGGTGAGCGTGTCCATCAAATGAGAAAGTGTGTTGTCCCTGGTGACCTAAGTCGGAATGATGATTATGTTGTGCCTGAGGGGCATTATTTCATGATGGGAGATAACCGCGATAATAGTTCCGATAGTCGGGTTTGGGGCGCTGTTCCAGAAGAGAGAATTGTAGGCAAAGCGTTTGCAATATGGATGCACTGGGAAAAAATGTTGAGTTTGCCTAGTTTTGGTCGCGTAGGTAGTATTCAATAAGGTTGGCGAGAAAATTAACCTATGGCCGCAGATTTGTGGTTGTAGATTTTGTGGCCGTAGATATGGCTCTAGATATAGTCACCATCAGTATTCGTTATTTACTGTAATAGTCTGAACTGTAAAAGTTGGAGAGATCAAATGAAATCACTCAAAAAACAACGTGGTATATCGTCACTTGGTTGGCTAGCTATATTGATGGCATCAGGATTTTTTTTGATGTGTGGTTTTAAAGTCATCCCTTTGTATGCCGATAATATTTACATGAAAAATAGTTTGAAAAGTCTTTCGCAGCTAGAAAATCCTGAAGGAGGATTTGAGGGCGTCTCAAATGGAGATATTAAATCTCAATTGAATAATTTCAACATGGTTAACAATATTCGTAACCCTGAAGCCAACAACATTAAAATAGAACGATTTAAGAATAAATTCATCGTCAATCTTAATTACGAGCGACGGGTTCCGCTATTTTACAACATAGAAGTTGTCACAACGTTTAAAAACCAGTTTGATAGTTCTCGACCCTATGAGTGTTGTACGCCGGCAGATGAATGATATTTCTCAGCAAAAACTGATTAAGGTTTTGGGTTATCGCTTTAATAACCTTCATTTTTTTCAGCAGGCTCTGACTCATAGAAGCGTCGGAGCCACGAATAATGAACGGCTAGAATTTCTCGGTGATTCTTTACTGAATACAATCATTGCTGAAGCGCTGTATCATCAATTCCCTCAAGCAAAAGAAGGCCAGCTTAGCCGAATGCGAGCGCAGCTTGTAAAAGGAGATACGTTGGCGGAAGTTGCTCGTGAATTTAGTATTGGCGATTGCTTAATTTTGGGTGAAGGCGAAATGAAGAGTGGGGGGCATCGTCGATCTTCTATTCTTGCCGATACCGTAGAAGCCTTACTCGCAGCTATTTATCTAGATTCAAATTCTAATTTTGAAGTGTGTCGAGAGCGAGTACTTAACTGGTTTTCTTCGAGACTAAAATCAATTGACCTGACTGAAACTCAAAAAGATGCAAAATCTCAACTGCAAGAATACTTGCAGGGCCGAGGTGCTCCTCTACCAGAATATGAAATAGTTCAGACAGAAGGTGCTGCTCACGAGCAGCAATTTACAGTGAGTTGTAAAGTCAGCTTGCTTCGTGAGCCTATTATTACTGTTGCCAATAATAAACGACAAGCCGAAAAAGCAGCTGCATCCATCGCATTGAAACAATTAGAATCCTCATCATGACAACGAAAGACGCTTCTGAGCAACCAAGCTGTGGTTATGTTGCCATTGTTGGTCGTCCCAATGTAGGAAAGTCTACATTATTAAATCATATCCTAGGACAAAAGCTGTCTATCACCTCTAGAAAGCCACAAACAACGCGACATAATGTGCTTGGTATTAAAACCGAAGGACACACTCAAGCTATTTATGTTGATACGCCAGGCCAGCATTCGGGTCAAAAAAAAGCGATTAATCGATACATGAACAAAGCAGCTGTCTCAGCGATGCTTGACGTAGATGTTGTGGTTTTTGTCGTTGATAAAATGATATGGACAGAACAAGATGACCAAGTGGCGGAAGCATTAGCGCACTCTAAGAGCCCTGTTATTTTAGCGATTAATAAAATTGATCAACTTCCTAAAAAAGAAGATTTACTTCCGTATCTAAGAAGTGTTTCTGAAAAGCTGAATGTGGCCGAAGTTGTTCCGCTATCAGCATTAAAGAACGACAATCTCGACCGCCTTGAAGATTTGGTTTCCTCTTATTTACCCAAACAACAGCATTTGTTTGATGAGGAACAAATAACGGATCGAAGTGTAAAATTTTTAGCCGCCGAAATTATCCGTGAAAAAATTACTCGTCAGCTCGGTGATGAACTTCCATACCAAGCGGCCGTTGAAATTGAAGAGTTTAAAGATAAAGTAAACGCAACTCATATCAGTGCGGTTATTTTGATTGAACGAAAAGGGCAAAAAAATATTTTAATTGGAGATGGTGGCTCTCGAATTAAATTGATTGGTCAAGAAGCAAGAGTTGAAATTGAAACTTTAATCGATCGAAAAGTCATGTTAAAACTTTGGGTTAAAGTTAAATCGGGGTGGTCGGATGATGAACGAGCGTTACGCAGTTTAGGTTTTGATGATAAGTAATCGTCTTCGGCTCTTTTTTTATCTTCGGCAAAAAAATGCTAAATTTTAACAGTAAACAAGTTGCAGAAGTCGTCTGTTTTGAAAAATCCTAATAATCATTGTCCTTCTTTTAAATAATACAAACAAATAAATGTCTGGATCGAGAGTACAGTTACAGTGCGGATTTGTCTTACATTCTCGCCCTTTTCGAGATTCTAGCCTCTTAGTCGATGTTTTAACCGTTGATTACGGCAGAGTTACTTTGGTAGCTAAAGCTCAACGGCAAGCCAGAAACCGGCAGTCGAGACCTTTGAATCCTTTTACCGAACTGTTGCTCTCTTGGCAGGGTAAATCAGATTTAAAAAACTTAGTTCATTCTGAATCACGAAAAATTTCTCCCCCGCTTGTCGGCCGTAATTTGTATGCCGGCTTTTATGTGAATGAACTTTTAGTCCGTATCGTCCCGCAATATGATGCATGCCCAGAGCTGTATAGTATTTATCACCAGTTTATCGAAGAGCTATCTTCATTATCCGTGGAAACTAATCAGGCTTTGGAGCCCGTCTTAAGAAAAATTGAATTTGAAATGCTGGATGCTCTTGGTTACGGCGTTTCTTTTGAATATGACGGTGAGGGGACAGGAGAGATTGATGCTTCTGTTACCTATGGGCTTGATCCCGAATTCGGTTTTATTCCTGTCAATGTCTCTCAGGGTGTAACATCGGGAGATCAAAAGCAGTTATTTTTAGGGGAGGAAATACTCGCGATTTCTAGAGGTGATTATTTTTCTCCGCAAATATTAAATGCGGCTAAGCGATTGTCTCGATTAGTTTTGGCGCCGCATATAGGTAATCGTCCGTTAAAGAGTAGAGAGCTTTTTAAACGCTTGTGATGGTCAATCAGCTTTTCAATTAAGCGTTTTTTCACTTGAGCTTAGTTTTTAGTTTGCCTCACTTTCTTCTATTTCGAATAAAACGTCTAAATCGTAATCTTCCTGCCAATTGAGTAGCTGTGCTATTGATTCTAATAAAGCTGTTACGTTGTGGTGGATATTGTCGTATTGTTTTTTTCGTAAGAGTTCATCCAGTTTCGCACTGGTTGCTTTTAAGCTTGGAACACCACAGTAACTAGATCCGCCATTTAATTTATGAACCACTTTTTCAAGTGAGGCAAAATTTTGCTCTTTGTAAGTTTGAATGATTTCCTTTTTATCCTGAGTAAGTCCGGAGAGCAACATGGAAAGCATATCTCTTGCCAATTTCGGTTTGTTATTACTAAGTTGTAAACATTTCTCAAGGTTAACCGGTGGTTCATTGATTGCGGACATAACGCCGGTAATGGTTGAGCTTTCAATATCACTTGAAAGTGAACTGTTTGCGGCTGTCTCAGAAGGCAATTTTTCTTCTGCTGAAGCATGTGAATGCGTCCAGCGCTGAATAACATGTATCAACTGTCCTTCTGATACGGGTTTACTCATGTAGTCATCTAAGCCAGCCAATAATAGTTCAGCTTTTTGATCTGTCATTGCGTGTGCAGTTAATGCAACGATGGGAATTCTTTGTCCGCGATCTTCTGTTTTTCGTATACGGCGAGTCGTTTCTAATCCGTCAATACCTGGCATTTGTATGTCCATAAAGATTAAATTAAATGCATCTGGCTGGTATTTATCTAAAGCGTCTTCTCCACTTTTTGCTAGAGTGACTTCTGCCCCGAGATCTGTCAGGAGTTCTCCAATCAGCTGTAAGTTGGCCGGGTTATCGTCGACTGCCAAAATACGTGGTTTACTTTTTTCATCGAGATGGAATTGTCTCTGATCCTGTTCATCAGGACTCATCGTTAAATTAACTAGCGCATTATAGATACTGTCATGAGTTAAGGGCTTATGCACAAAAACCGCAGATTGTTCATCAATTTCATCATCGTAATCTAGGTCACAGCCAGGCATGGCTAAAAAAATAAATTTACAGTGCCGTTTTTTTAATTGGTTGAAAGTTTTATTTTTCTTTGCCCAGCGTCGAGCATCAGTCTCAGATGATATATCCCAGATAATTGACTGAAAGCCGCGACTCTTGGATTCTTCATTAATCGCTTTTTGTATTCCGCTTTCGTTGTTGACAATGTAGTAATCCACTTTCCATTGTTTAAAATATGATTTTAACTGTTCAACAATCATTGTGTTTTTGTCGCAAATTAAGACTCGTTGTCCGGCTAGTTTTGTTGTTACTTTTGTTTCTGAAAGGGTGTTGGTGTCTATCCCAAATCTTGCCGTAAACCAAAACGTTGAACCTGTACCTACTTCACTGTCAACGTAAATCTCCCCGTGCATTTTTTGGATGAGTCCTTTTGCAACGGCTAATCCTAATCCAACACCACCCTTTCTGCGCGCATTTGACGTGTCCACTTGAGTGAAAGCATTAAAGAGCGTTCTTTGATGATCAGGGCTAATGCCAGCTCCTTGATCGATGACGCTAAATTTTAATTGAGTGTGGTGTGAGTCAGTTGTTAATTGGCTTACACTAATCACAATGTTGCCTTCTTCCGAAAATTTTATCGCATTGCTAATAAGACTATTGATGACTTGTTTGAGCCGTAAAGCATCTCCTAATATCTCTAAGGGTATGCCGTCATCAATCAGAGTGACTAACTGCAATTTTTTTTCTTGCGCTTGAAGGGCTAATACCTGCAGAGTGTCCTCGATGACGTCACGCAAATTAAACGGATTGTAATCTAAAACTAATTGACCATTTTCCATCTTAGAAACATCAAGAATATCGTTGATGGTGGTAAGCAACCCTTGAGAAGATTTTTGAATAGTTTGTAAGTACTCTTGTTGTTGTGAGCTTAATTTTGTTTTTGATAATAAGCCGGCAAAACCGATAATACCGTTAATCGGTGTTCGAATTTCATGGCTTGTATTCGCTAAAAATTCAGTTTTTGCTCGGCTTGCCTCGAGCGCTTCTTTTCGAGCGAGATTCAGTTCGACATTTTGAATTTCCACTGTATCTAATGTTTCTCTTAAATCTTCATTGGTCTGTTCCATGTGGTGCTTTAAATCCTCTTGAGCTCGACTCAATGAGGCGGCAGTGCGGTTGATGCTGACTGCTAGATCTTGAAAAGCCCAATTCTTGGGAATTTGTACGTCGACATTTAAGTTCCCAACGGAAAGTTTTTTGAGAGCTTCTCTCACACGATTCAAAGGTTCATAAACTCGATGACTGTTGATCCAAATAAGTGCGATGCCAAATAAAAGCGCAGTGATAGAGATGATCAAAGTGAGAAAAGCCATTTGGTATTTTCTGGCAATAAACGCATCGTGTGATACTTCGACCTGCACCCAACCCAACATTTTTTGATCATCTTCATCAGTAATGGTACGAGTAATGAGTGTTGAATTTTTAGAAACCATTTTGCGAGGGAGAGCTTGTTTGTGGGGCAGCGTGTTTGATTCAGTAAATAAAAACGCAGGTCCCGAGTGGGCAATCAAGTGGCCATCTGATGAATAGATACTCGCTGCTCTAATAGAGGACTCTTCTAATGAGCCATCCAGCCCAAACTTGATTCCTCTTCTCGTTCGTTCAGATAGCTCATTCTTTAACAATTGCCTCATAAAACGTTCTATCTGAACGCTTCCTGTTACCCCTTTATCTTCAATATATTGATTTTGTTCGTTCCAGAAAAAAAAAGTGAGCGTTGTTCCGAGAAAAACAATAGCAAGAATAATCGGCAGCAAAGTGAGCTGAAAAACACGAGACTTGAAGGACAAATTACTCATAAGCTTATAGTTTTTAGAGGTAAGTAAATAAAAAATGTAGCCTTGATATTGAAAACGGTTGGGTCACCGTTAAGTCCATGGCGCACCTAAGGGCATGCTTCAACATCAAAAGGGACAAAAAACAATATAATATCAATAAGTTAAATCAGATAACTATCGCTGCCAATTGCGTGACTGCCATAATACTCGCTCGGTAAATCGTGTCTAGTTATACGCTGACATGAATCTAATCAAAGGCTTGAGAGTGTGACGAGCTTGGGGATTCAACGTCTCTATTAGCGTGTGTGAAATGGCTATGCGTGATACTCATGCTAAAATGAGCACTTCATGTTTTGGTTTTCTCTTTCTGATGCGTCTAATCAGAAAAAGTAGTCTGCGTTTATATTCTTCATTTTACACCCCAAGAGCTCTATTTTTATGGATTACATGACACTTGAATCTTGTATTGGAAATACTCCACTACTCCGTTTACAGCGATTACCAGGTAATACAAGCAACACGATTTTGGTGAAACTGGAAGGGAATAATCCAGCAGGATCTGTGAAAGATCGTCCAGCGTTGTCAATGATACTGAGAGCTGAAGAGAGAGGAGAAATCTCTCCAGGTGATACGCTGATTGAAGCAACGAGTGGCAATACCGGCATTGCCTTGGCGATGGTTGCGGCGGTCAAAGGATACAAAATGAAGCTGATCATGCCAGATCATATGACAGAAGAAAGAAAATCTGCGATGGCAGCCTATGGTGCTGAATTAATACAAGTCTCTCAGAGTGATGGTATGGAAGGTGCAAGAGATTTAGCGGAAGCAATGGAAAAAAGAGGCGAAGGAAAAGTCCTAGATCAGTTTGCCAATCAAGATAATCCTCGTGCTCATTATGAAAATACAGGCCCTGAAATTTGGGGGCAAACCAAGGGTAAGATTACTCACTTTGTCAGTTCGATGGGGACAACCGGAACAATTATGGGTGTTTCTCGGTTTCTTAAAGAGCAAAATGCAAATGTTCAAATAGTAGGGTTGCAACCGGAAGAGGGCGCAAGTATCCCTGGTATTCGCCGCTGGCCAGAAGCGTATTTACCAAAGATTTTTGATGCGACAAGAGTTGATAAAGTGATCAATATGTCGCAAGCATTGGCTGAGACGACAATGAGGAAACTGGCCCGTGAAGAGGGTATTTTCTGCGGCGTTTCTTCGGGTGGCTCTGTGGCGGGAGCGCTTCAATTAAGCGAGCAGGTTGAAAATGCCGTGATTGTCGCCATTGTGTGTGATCGTGGGGACCGGTATCTGTCGTCAGGTTTGTACACTGCATAATATTGGGCTGTTGGAAGTTTGATTGATCAACAGGTGTACCTGAGTCGAGTTGATTAAGACGGTGACACAAAAAAAACGAATAAATAAAATTAATTAGATAGTTCTATGGTTAAAGTTAGAGAAGACCGGCCAATTACCGCTGATGGAAGTGTTGATTACGATGTTTGGATTAACCGAATTTTTTCAATGGTTGATCTTGGCGAAAAATCGCGACCGCTATTGCATAAAGCGTTAGAGGCTGCTGACAGTGCCGCGCAATTAGATAAAGTTGAAGATAATGCTTGGGGTGAAGCAAACGGTTGTCTTCATGCAGGTATGGAAATGGCAGAAATCTTGGCGGAACTGCATTTAGATTGTGAAACGCTAGTGGCTGCCATTCTTTATCGAGCTGTTCGCGAAAATCGAATGGCATTAGAGACGGTTTACAACGACTTTGGCGAAACCGTCGGCACTATTATTCGTGGTGTCCTACGCATGGCGGCCATTAGCCAGATGCGAAATGATTCTGAAGATGAAGTTTTCGGAAAGCAATCAGAAGAGCAAACCGGTAACGTTCGAAAAATGCTGGTGGCAATGGTTGATGACGTTCGAATTGCGTTAGTGAAACTCGCCGAAAGAACCTGTGCCATTCGAGCCGTTAAAGACTCAAGCGAAGATCGCCGCCGCCGTGTGGCAAAAGAAGTCGCCGATGTCTATGCCCCTCTCGCACATCGATTAGGTATCGGTCATATTAAATGGGAATTGGAAGATTTATCGTTCAGGTACCTCGAACCAGACGATTATAAACAAATTGCCAAACTACTCGATGAAAAACGTCTCGACCGCCAATCTTACATCGAAAATGTGATTAACACGCTTCAAGGTGAAATTCATGCATCAGGTATTGAATCGGATGTAACGGGGCGCGCTAAACATATCTACAGTATTTGGCGGAAAATGCGCCGCAAGGGAATTGGTTTCTCGCAAGTATATGATATTCGCGCGGTGAGAATTTTAGTGCCAACCGTTCGAGATTGTTATGGCGTTCTTGGTATTGTTCATAGCTTATGGCGAAATATTCCGAATGAGTTTGATGACTACATTGCCTCTCCCAAAGAAAATGGCTATCGGTCATTGCATACCGCTGTTATTGGTCCCGACGGAAAAGTCTTAGAGATTCAGATTAGAACCCACGCAATGCACGATGATGCAGAATTTGGTGTGTGTTCTCATTGGCGCTACAAAGGCGCGGATAAATCGGGTGAAGACCAAGGTAATTACGATGAGAAAATTGTTTGGCTTCGACAAGTACTTGAATGGCATGATGAGCTAGGCGAAGGAAGTTTAGCCGATAGTAATACGGCGTTACGAGATGACCTAAACAGCCGATTCAAACATGAATCGATTTATGTGTTTACTCCAGAAGGACACATCGTCGACTTACCTGAGGGGTCAACTCCGGTAGATTTTGCGTATCGAATTCATACCGATGTGGGGCATAAATGCCGTGGGGCAAAAATAAATGGAAGAATAGTTCCCTTAAACCACCAACTACACACAGCAGATCAAGTAGAAATATTAACAAGCAAACGCGAATCCCCCAGTCGTGATTGGTTGCTACCTGCATTAGGTTATATTCAAACTTCTAGAGCGAGAGCAAAAGTGCAGCAATGGTTTAAATTGCAAGCACGTGATCAAAATATTGCCGATGGCTGTGCGTTACTGGATAAAGAATTTAAACGCCTTGCCTTATTGGATTTAGATTTTGAAGCCTTAGCCAAAAAACTCAACATGGCAAACCTCGAAAGCCTCTATGCCGCCGTAGGAGCGAACGACGTTGGAGTCGGCCATGTTTTAAATGCAGCCCAAAAAATGTTACCTGTTGAACCGCAAACGATAGCGGTTCCTTTAACGGGGCGAACAACGGTTTATCAAAGTGATTCGGACCTCTATATTGAAGGTGTTGGAAATTTATTAACCAATATTGCACGATGTTGTAATCCTGTGCCTGGGGATGAAATTATTGGTTACATTACTCTAGGAAAGGGAGTTTCCATCCATCGGCAAGATTGCCAGAACATGTTAAAGCTAAGAGAGAAAGAAGCCGAGCGTGTCATTAAAGTCGATTGGGGTGAAGCCCCTATAAGTGCGTATTCTGTTTCTATCGCAATTGAAGCTTATGATCGCTATGGGTTACTGAGAGATATTACTTCCTTGCTCGATCGTGAACGAATTAATGTCAGCGCCATGCAAACATTGTCAGATAAAAAACAAAACACAGTGGATATGACGTTAACTGTTGAAGTTCATAGTTACGCCGAATTAAGCCGAGTGCTGGCTCAATTGAATCTACTCCCCAATGTCGCAGTGGCAAGAAGGCAAGGATAAACAATCAAACTGACGTCCATTATATGAATAAGTGATGGTGTGAGGTTTGAAAACTCGGATCAAAGAAATTAATTAAATTGTCTACATATTTGGCAGAAAAAGAGTCTAGATCTGATTATTGGCATCACTATCTAACACATAAGACATTTTATGAGTAATCTATCTTCCAGCCAAAACCCTATCGAACAACTGCTCGAGTTAATGAGCCGGTTACGTGAGCCTGCCACTGGTTGTCCTTGGGATGTTAAACAGACGTATCAATCTATCGCGCCATCGACGTTAGAAGAAGCCTACGAAGTGGTTGATGCTATTGAAAAACAGAATTATCCGCATCTAAAAGAAGAGCTTGGCGATTTGCTTTTTCAAGTTGTCTTTTATGCGCAATTGGGGAAAGAAGATCATTATTTTGATTTTAATGACATCGTTAACACGTTGGTTGACAAGTTGATTCGTCGTCATCCTCATGTATTTCCTGATGGAACATTGAATAGTCGCGTGGCTATTGACGAGAATGGAAAAGCGAAACTCGATGAGCAAGCCGTTAAAAAACAATGGGACGAGATAAAAAAAGAAGAGCGAGAAGAGAAGGGTGAGAAGTTACTGCTGGATGATATCCCCGTTGCGTTACCGGCTATAACTCGTGCTACAAAAATTCAAAAACGCGCATCCATGGTAGGGTTTGATTGGGTTGAGGTAGGCGACGTTCTTGAAAAGCTCGAAGAAGAAATTTCCGAGCTTAAAGAGGCTTTAGAAGCTGGCAATCCTAAAGAAATAGAAGATGAAATGGGAGATACTTTATTCAGTGTTGTTAATTTATCTCGGCATCTAAACATAGAACCTGAGAAGTGCCTTCGACAAGCGAATGATAAATTTGAACGTCGATTTAATGACATAGAGAAATCGTTGCTACAGCAAAATAAAACGCTTGAACAGTCTTCCTCCGAAGAGATGGAGAGACTCTGGAATGAAGCGAAGAAAAAGTAAATACAAATCGGTAAAAGAGAAGTAAAGAGTTAAGAAAGAAGAGTGGATAAGCACTCTTCTTCCTTTGGTTTGGTGCAAGTTGTTCAGAAAAAATGTATTACTTTTTAGCTGAAATGGGTGCTCGATTGGAATGAGCGCCCTGAGACTGTTTTGGGGGAGTCACTGGAGAGCTGACGGCTTTATTTGCCCCTGTATTTCCAGACTGTACTGCTGCTTGAGAACCTGTTGTTGAAGTTGCTGAGCTTGTCGATCCAGGGCTGGATGTTGTTTTGTTAGTTTTTGATTCGTCGAGCTCTAACGCCAGTTCCAATTGTTGCCGAACGTCAGTGGTTTCATTTAGGTCCTGAACGAGGTCGCTGATCTGCTGATTTCGTTTTGAAATCTGTTCTTGTAATTGTTTTATTTCTGCTTCCAAGGCTTTGTGCTTACTTCTGATGCGCTCTTCTTTGTCTTTTGCGTCATTAAGAATATCTTGTACTTGGATTTTTGTAGATTCCAATGTTTTCTTGACGACAGTAACAACCACTTCTGGGTTGTCTCTCGGTAACGACTTCATAAGTTGGATCGCATCTTCAATCCCGTATCCAGAGGAGTGAGGTTTGATGGGTGGGGTGAACCCTGTTTGAGGCTCTTTTGCAGAAAAGTCGGGTTCGTTTATATCGGAAGCGGTTGGCAATTCGATCTCCTCAAAGGTCTCATTATTAGTTTGGGGTGTGTCTGAGGTTACTGGGTTGCTGCGGCGAAATAGACTCATTACGGTTACTCCTATAAAGATTGCCAAAGTATACCAGTGTCGATCATCAAAATTAGCGAGATGGCTCACTATTATGAGCTAAGTTGTCATAAAAATTAGTCCAGTTCTACTACAAATTAGCCTCTGGAGAATGACTATTCTGACCGTTGCTCGTTATAGTCTCTATGATTGCTAGACTATTGTTTCTAACTATCATCTGATATGACCGATAAAAGATTAACTGAATCAAACGGTTATAGTCCCCCATAAACAGTGTTTACGGCGATAGTTGTCTTGGCGGATACAGGCGTGTAAGGTAAGCGCCTTTTTAATCGCCAGACTTTATTCGGCAGACTCTAATCGCTAGGTTCTGCCACAATTGATTTAGATTGGCTTGTAAAGTGTTTTTGGCCACAAACATGTAAACCATCGAGAGGAGCACGCCGATGCGCGTAATATTGTTGGGAGCACCTGGAGCAGGTAAAGGTACCCAAGCTCAGTTCATTATGAACGAATTCGGAATTCCACAAATATCTACAGGTGATATGTTAAGAGCTGCTGTAAAAGCAGGGACGCCTCTAGGTATAAAGGCAAAAAGTATTATGGAGTCTGGTGCTCTGATGCCGGACGACCTGATTATCGATATTGTTAAATCTAGAATTGAAGAAGATGACTGTCAAAAGGGTTTTTTGTTTGATGGTTTTCCTCGCACAATACCCCAAGCTCAAGCCTTAATAGATTCTGGAATAGAAATCGATCATGTCATTGAAATCCATGTTGATGACGAAGAAATTGTTTCTCGTTTAAGTGGTAGGCGGGTTCATGAATCGTCAGGGCGTGTTTATCACCTCAAATATGCTCCTCCACAAAAAGAAGGTGTTGATGATGAGACTGGAGATGCTCTAATTCAACGAGAAGACGATAAAGAAGAGACGGTGAGAAAACGTTTATCTATTTATCATGATCAAACGGAGCCGCTTGTAGAATTTTACAAAAAATTATTGATAAACGGCGAGTCGAATGCTCCAGAATACACTCAGGTGAAAGGTGTTGGTGATGTAGATGCCATTCGCGAGAAGGTTTTCGCTGTCTTTAAATAAGAGGATATTTATTTTTGATGGTTTGTAAGCCATCTTAAAGCCCTCGTTTCAGGTAACTGAGCGGGGGCTTTTTTGTTTGTCTCTGTTGTTTTGCTCAATTAAGGCGCGAGGATTTGATAGGGCTTAAAATGGTGCTTAAAGAAGAATAGCCCTAATACTTCGAACGGATGCCTAGAGCGAGTCACGAGAGCGAACAGATAGTGAAGCTATTTAGCAGTTTTATTTGCAAAGCTTCTGACGTTAAAACTAATGATTGTGGCTTCTTCGCTTTTCTCATTTATGTCTTGGAGGTGGCAATCGTTTTTCTGCGTACTTTTACAAGAAATCTATTTGGCAAAAATTCAAATTCTTCCGAGATCTGTTTCATTGAAATGCGACTCTTCTTTTCTTTATGCCTCTATTGTAAGGGCAAAAAAGACTGTTTTTATGAGACAGTTTTAAACGAAATTGGGAAAGATGATTGAGTGGCTATGCATAAATCCCACTTTAAGACGATACCAACAGTCTAAGACAGTGATTCTTAATATATGTTTGTGAGTGGATTTAAGGCACAGGTTTACGGCTTTATTTTAGTGAATAAAAGATAAAATAAGCGTAAGGATAGTGTCTTGTATCTTTCTACGTGCTTAGATTGATGCTTGATCAAAGCGCTTCTGCTCGTAATGGGATGTTAGCTTGATGATTTTGTTCGCTTCCATGCTGCGCTCAATGCAGATACTGAAAGTGTTGGTAAAAAAAACATCTTGATATTTAATTCTTCGAATGGGTGTTTCCAACAAAGAATTCGTTTCTTCATTAAGCAAAAGTAGAGTTGGTAGTACCGTTCGTCGTCAAAAAATATCGAGAAGGTTGGTTTTCGTAGAATGAGCGGTACGGAATGACGGTTAGCTGGTAAGAATGCCGATGATTTTATGGGTGAGAAAGAAAAATTATTGAAAAACTGCCAAAATTTGTCAGATTTAATTCATTTTCTTTTCGAGAATTACTAAAAGTATCCATTTCTAATCCAAATTTAAGAAAACATATGTATTGATAAAGAAAAAACGGCATCAATTATCGTGTTGAGTGACTTTTATTTTTGATAATTACGCGTTTGAATTTTTTAAAATGCATCCTAAAATGATTTTTGGATGGTTATTTTGTCTCGATTTTTCCTCTTTTGTTTTCACAATTTTTTTTCTATTTTTTTATCCAAACTTGGAATATTTTTGGAAAAATCAAAAAAATATTGAAAAAAACAAAGAAATTTGAAGAAAAATGCCATTTTTTTTAAAAAAAAGCTTTTAAAAGGGTGCAAAAGAGTATTTTTTTAAATAATATTCGCTCCGACGTCTTTGACGTTCATTATTTGTGCTATTGTTTTAGTTGTTAGTTGACCGGCTCATGTTGAGGAGAAAATAGAATGGCTAGAGTGGCAAAAAAAAGAAAGGCAAGAAAAGCACCGGCTAAACGTCGTGTTGCAAAAACCGCATCAGCAAAGAAAGTAGTTGCACCAGCTGTAGCGAAAATCCAATCAGCGTTAGATAAGCTACAAAAAGAAATCACTTCTGGAGTGAAAGCTCAAGAAGCGGCTAAGAAGAAAACAGCTGCTGCTAAGAAGAAAGCTGCTAAGTCTAAAACAGCTGGCGATAAGAGAGCTGCGAAAGCTGCTTCTAATGCCGCTGCAAAGGCTGGTGTTAAGGTTAGAGCATTACGCGCTAAAGCTGTTAAAGCTAAAGCCGATCTAGCTAAAGCTAAAGCAGTAGCAAATGCAAAAGCAGCAGAAGAAGCAACTAAAGCGAAATTAGCCGCTTTAGAAGCATCTTTGGCTCAAAAAGCAGAAGCTGACTTAGCTAAAGCGTTAAAAGCGTTTGAAACTAAGTATAAAGCTAAGCGCAAAGCGGCTGCAGCTAAGAAAGTAAAAGCGGCTGCTAAGAAGCTTGAAGCTAAAGCGAAGGCTGCTGCTAAAAAAGCGGCGACTAAGCTGAAAGCGGCTGAAAAGAAAGCGGCTGCAAAAGCAAAAATAGCTGCTCGTAAAGCGGCTGCAAAAGCAAAAGCGGCTGAAAAGAAAGCGGCTGCAAGAGCAAAAGCTGCAGAGAGAAAAGCGGCTGCTAAAGCAAAAGCTACTGCTCGTAAAGCGGCTGCAAAAGCAAAAGCGGCTGCTAAGCCTAAGAAGCGTAAAGCTCCTGCCAAGAAAAAGGCTTCTGCAAAGAAAGCGGCTAGCAAGAAAAAAGCACCCGCTAAGCGTAAAGCTCCAGCCAAGAAAAAGGCTCCGGCTAAGAAAAAAGCAAGTGCAAAGCGTCGCGGCCGTAAAGCTAGAAAATAATTTAGCGATATTGTCGAAAATCGCTTAGTGCATTTATCTTTTATAGGCTAAGTGATTCAAAAAACCCCTCCGGTTTATATCCGAGAGGGGTTTTTTGTTTAAAGTGGCCTGATTTCTCTTGTTTTAGGTAGACAATTGTTTTGAGTGGACAAATGCTTTGAGTAAACAAAACCACACTTGTTATCAGTTTCTTTCAGAACACGTATAATCGGATCCCTTTGTTCATATTGTTAGATTCCCCTTAAATCTACATTTAGGTTTTCAGATCTCATGGCAGCATTCCTGGCTATAGACACATCAACGAGTGCTTGTTCAGTCGCACTGAATATTGATGGCGTGATCACAGAGGACTTTGTTGTCGCACCTCAGGATCATACTCAACGTTTACTTCCTATGATTGAGAGTCTTCTGCAAACATCTAACCTGTCACTACACGAATTAGATGCGATTGCGTTTGCTTCAGGTCCAGGGTCTTTTACTGGGTTGAGAATCTGTTTGGGTGTTGTTCAAGGTCTTGCTTATGGTGCAGATCTTCCCGTTGTTGGTGTTTCAACATTGGAAATTATGGCGGCTACGGCTTTACGAACAATGGATAGCATTCTGCTCAGCTGTGAAAAGGGAAAGAGAGATTCAAAAGGTTCTGCTATCGTGGTTATTCCTGCGCTAGATGCGAGAATGTCCGAAATCTATTGGGCTGCTTTTCAAGACCCCTCTGCTGAACAGGAGGGTATAAAACATTGTGCTTTCAATCGATTGATCGAAGATAAAGTTTCTTCGCCGTTGGGTATGAGTGCCCCACCAAAGATAGAAGACAATGCTTTTGTAATTGGCGTTGGAAATGGCTGGGATGTTAAAGGCGCTAATCAACAAATCGCAGATCACATAGAACCCAACGTATTGCCTCATGCTTACGATCTTGCGATTTTAGCGGAGAAATACTTTATCGACGGGAAAACATCGAGCGCATTTGATGCTCAACCTACCTATATACGAAACGAAGTCAGTTGGGCAAAACGAAAAAGAATACGTTCGTAATTGATTTTAGAGGAAAGCAGATTGGATTATTTACAGTTAATTGTTTTAGCCGTGATACAAGGAATTACAGAATTTCTTCCTATATCGAGTTCCGCTCATTTAATTTTACCTAAAGAAGTATTGGGCTGGCCCGATCAAGGATTAGCGTTTGATGTTGCTGTCCATGTCGGTTCTTTAGCTGCCGTTCTTATTTATTTTTGGCGAGATATTTGGCAGGTGGCAGAAGGGTGGACATCGAGCTTGGTAACACGCAAGCAGACGGATAGTAGCCGTTTGGGTTGGTATATTATCTGGGCTACCATTCCAGCTGGGCTATGTGGTTTTGTATTTAATGATTTTATCGAAGAAAATTTCAGAACAACAGTTGTCATTATGATAACAACCGTTGTTTTTGGTTTGTTTTTGGCATGGGCTGATAAGCAGGGAAGTAAAGTTTTTGAACTCAGTGATATGACATTACGCATTGCTTTAATCATTGGCTTATCGCAAGCCTTGGCCCTAATTCCGGGAACTTCCCGTTCAGGTATCACCATATCAATGGCGCTTGCACTCGGTATGCAGCGAGAAAGCGCAGCTCGTTTTTCATTTTTATTATCCATTCCATTAATTGCGGCGGGTGGAGGCTTAAAAAGTTTAGAGCTGCTCGATGCCACAGACACGAATTGGAATGACATAATTATCGGAACTGTTTTGTCTGGAATGAGTGCATATTTATGTATTTCTTTATTTTTAGGCTTTATTAATCGTATAGGGATGATGCCATTTGTTGTCTATCGGTTATGTTTAGGCGCGGTTCTAGCAATGTTGTTATTCGTTGGGTAGGAATTGAGACAGCATCAATTTTTAGAGCTTAATATGAGATTGTTAAGAATAGAATTAAAATCTTAATAATGAGTTTACTGTCTACCAATGAGCTTGGGAGTGTCAGATGCAAACACATGTTGCATTTATTGGTTTAGGTGTCATGGGATACCCTATGGCAGGGCATCTCCAAAAAAAAGGTTACGCAGTCACTGTTTATAATCGAACACCGTCAAAAGCCAGTGATTGGACTAAAGCGTTTGGTGGAGAAAAAGCAGATTCTCCAAAACTAGCAGCTCAAAACTGCGACGTTGTTTTTTGTTGTGTCGGAAACGATGAAGACGTGAGAAGTGTTGTATTAGGAGAAGATGGTGCACTTGCTGGAATGAAGGCGGGAGCGACGCTTGTTGATCACACGACAGCCTCAGCTGAATTAGCTAAAGAGATTAGTTTGGCAGCAAAAAGTTACGGTGTGAGTTTTTTGGATGCGCCAGTGTCAGGAGGGCAGCAGGGCGCGGAGAACGGATCGTTATCCGTCATGCTGGGTGGTGAGCAAGCTGTCTTTGACAAAATTCATCCGATCTTAAAGGCTTATGCTAAGGCCGCAACGCTCATTGGCCCGGTTGGAAGTGGGCAGCTATGCAAAATGGTGAATCAAATATGTATTGCTGGATTGATACAAGGATTATCAGAAGGTTTATGTTTTGCAAACAATGCTGAGTTAGATATCGAAAAGGTGATCAGTGTTATTTCTCAGGGAGCTGCACAATCATGGCAAATGGAAAATCGCTACCAGACCATGAGCAAGAATGAATACAACCACGGTTTTGCCGTGGATTGGATGAGAAAAGATCTGGGTATTGTATTTGCTGAGGCTGAAAAAAATAACACGCCATTACCAGTGACATCGTTAGTCGATGAATTTTATTCTGACGTCCAATCAATGGGAGGAGGACGATGGGATACTTCCAGTCTATTGGCTCGACTGCACGTTATGACTCATTCAAATACCGAATAATTTCCTGACAAACTTGAACACTTTACATTGTGCTCTTGATTTGTTTTACAGTTTTTTTAAATAAGTGAAAAATTTATATGAATACTGCTGATTTTAATCAAGAATTACTGTCTTTTATCCAGTCTTCTCCAACACCATTTCACGCAGTTGAAACGATGAAAAAACGATTGGTTGCTGAAAATTTTCAACAGCTTCGTACTGAAGATACTTGGACGTTAGAAAAGGGCAAACGCTATTTTGTGACGCGTAACGATTCAAGCATAATTGCGTTTGTCTACGGCAAAAAATCCATGCAAGAGAACGGCCTGCGAATGGTTGGCGCTCATACTGATAGCCCGTGTTTGCGAGTTAAGCCTCAGCCAGATTTGTTACGGCACGGCGTATTTCAGTTAGGTGTCGAGGTGTATGGCGGTGTATTACTGGCCCCTTGGTTTGATCGTGATCTTTCTCTAGCTGGAAGGGTGTCATTGACCAATAAGAACGGCGAGTTAAAAAATTGCCTTATTGATTTTAAAAAAGCGATAGCGACTGTGCCAAGTCTTGCTATTCACTTAGATAGAACGGCGAACGAAAATCGTTCTATCAACTCTCAAAAAGATATTCCACCTGTCTTGGCGTTTGTGAATACAGAGACCGATATGACTGGTAAGAAAAAACAAATTACCTTCAATTCGGTGTTATTGAATCATCTTCACCAGCATCACTCTGATCTGCAAGCGGATAAAATTCTTGATTACGAGTTAAGTTTTTATGATGTACAACCGCCTGCCATTATAGGGCTTCATGATCAATTAATTGCCAGTGCACGATTGGATAATTTGGCGAGTTGCTGCATTGGATTGCAGTCATTGGTAGAAGCAGATAACGATCATACCAGTATGTTGATCTGTACTGACCATGAGGAAATTGGTAGTCAATCGGCATCTGGAGCAGCGGGGCCGATGTTGCGGGATTTGTTAATTCGAATGATGCCGGAACCCGAAAACTACCAAAGAGCGATGGAAAAAAGCTTATTAATTTCTGCCGATAATGCCCATGCAATTCATCCTAATTTCTCTGATAAGCATGACCAAAATCATGGGCCACTAATTAATGCAGGTCCGGTTATAAAAACCAACACAAACCAACGATATGCGACTAACAGTAATACCAGTGGTGTTTTTAAATTTATTGCGGGTATCGATAATATTTCCGTGCAGAGTTTTGTGACGCGAACTGATCTAGGCTGTGGTAGTACGATTGGGCCGATTACAGCGAGTAAAGTCGGTGTGGCCACCATTGATGTGGGTATCCCTACTTATGGAATGCACTCAATTAGAGAAGTGGCAGGAACGGAAGATGGATTCGCGCTCTATCGAATTTTGTCTCGGTTTCTCGCAGTGGATCAACTTTATTCTTAGACAGCCATCACACTTGGGCGAAAACAGTGATAGGGTTATCAATAATATTCGGCTACAGTTAGCTCAACGTTATTTATTAACCCGCTTGAAAAAGCTGATAGAAAATCAAAAGTTACACTCTTCTATTAGACTGATTCTAACCAAATGTTCGCTCGGAGGTTTTCAGTGGCCGTTGCTCAAACTTTATTACAGCTCTTCACGCCTTTTGATTCTTTAACAATCGACCAACTTGAGAGAATCGCTCCCCTTTGTCGAATAGAAAATTTTTCGAAAGGATCTTTTCTGATTAAGCGCGGGAAAAAATTACCGGCTGTCAGTTATCTAGTGAGCGGTAGTGTTGACCTCGTAGATGCAAGCTTCAAAAATGAAGTGATTTCAGATTCTGGTGGTAGACATCATTACCCGCTGAGTCAGCCAGAAAGTGATGATGGCCTCTCTCCTGTTTCAGCGAAAGCCAAAACCGAAGCGGAAATTTTAATTGTTGAGCACGAGGCTTTTGAATTATTAAAAAATTGGCAAGAGGATGTTTCTGCGACGTTATTACCGAACATTGTTGAAGCTGTAGACGATGATGAAGAACAAACTGATTGGATGACGAGCCTTCTTGATTCCCCGCTTTTTGATCAGGTCCCGCCGACTCATTTACAAAAACTATTTAGCTTGTTTAAAGCGGTCGTGTTTTCAGAAGGTGAAGACGTGATTAGCGAAGGAGATGAGGGTGATTATTTTTACGTGATCGAGACGGGCATTGCCAAAATACATAGTCGGCAACAAGGAGATATCGCTGTACTTGAAGCGGGTAATTTTTTTGGTGAAGAAGCACTCGTCGGTGAAACAATTCGAAATGCGAGTATCACTATGGAGTCGGATGGCGTCCTCATGCAACTCAGTAAAGAGCATTTTAAATCGTTGCTGCAAGAGCCTCTCATTCGCTATTTGGATACAGCTGAATTGCAACTTAAGATGAAAGATCAATCAGATTTTAAATTGCTAGATATCCGATTACCGGTGGAACATCGTAAATTCCATGTACAAGAAAGTACCAACATTCCTTTGTCGTCTTTGCGTAATAAGCTATCCGAGTTTAATCAAAACACCACCTACGTATTGACGGATGACGGTGGTAAACGCAGTGAAGTAGCGGCTCACCTATTGTGTCAGGCCGGTTTTACTACTTACATTTTACAAAATTCTGATAAACATTATCTAGTTAGCTAGGATAATCTTATGGCCTCAACTCCTAACGCTTAATCTCTAACGTTGAACCCCAAGCCCCAACAATATGCCAACACTATATTCTTGGGGTGCTCCCTAGTATTATATCCCACCTTAAAACCACACGATTATGAAAGCTTTGAACAGCTTTTATTTGTTAATGGCCTGGGCAGATAGCTTTAGGCTGATCTTTTGATTTACACAAGCGGAATACAATGAGCGAGAAGCAACGAGTACTGACTGGTATTACGACTACCGGAACTCCCCACCTAGGTAATTATGTTGGCGCTATTCGTCCAGCAATAGAAGCATCGATTGATACCAATAATTTGTCATTTTATTTTTTAGCTGACCTGCATGCGTTAATTAAATGTCATGATCCAGAGTTGATACAACAATCAACACGAGAAATTGCATCGACTTGGTTAGCGCTTGGACTAGATCCAGAAAAAGTGGTTTTTTATCGACAGTCAGATATACCGCAAATTTCTGAGTTATGTTGGTTTCTTAACTGTATGGCAGCAAAGGGTTTGATGAATCGAGCCCATGCCTATAAAGCGGCTGTTATATCAAATGAAGATGCTGGTGAAGATACTGATTTTGGTATCACGATGGGATTGTTTGGCTATCCGGTTCTCATGGCTGCGGATATCTTGATGTTTAACGCGAATAAAGTTCCTGTGGGTAAAGACCAGATACAACATGTTGAAATGGCTCGAGATATAGCGGCGAGATTTAATCATCACTATGGCCAACATTTTGTATTGCCCGAAGCCGTTGTTGAAGATGATGTCGCTGTTTTGCAAGGGCTAGATGGACGTAAGATGAGTAAGAGTTATAAAAATACGATCCCTTTGTTTTTGGACGAAAAAAAATTAAAAAAACATATCAATAAAATAAAAACAAATTTACTCGAACCGGGTGAGCCGAAAGATCCAGATGATTCAACCGTCTTTCAAATTTGGCAAGCCTTTGCGACGCCAGAGCAAACCAACGATATGAGAGAAGCATTTAAAGACGGTATTGCTTGGGGAGAAGCAAAGAAACAGTTGTTTGAACTTATCAATGAAGAGATTGGTGAAGCCCGAGAACGTTATCAAACATTCCTGGATTCTCCAAAAGAAGTGGAAGAGATTTTGCAAGCAGGCGCAGAAAAGGCTCGGCGATACAGTGATCCTTTCATGATGGATTTACGAAGAGCGGTGGGAATAAGGCCTCTTTAAAAACACAAGTATTACGTGTCGATTTCCTTCCATAAAAAAAGCCCATTCAGGGCTTTTTTTATGGAAAAATACTAGGGTAGATAGGTCTCTCTCGCATTTATTAATTGATATGTTTTATATCAATTGATGTGATATCCCTTCTCTTTTTGAACGTTACTCATTTCATTGTTTACATTAAGTGCATCAGTTAACAATTTTTGAGATAAGCTAATTTGGTGTTGTAACTCTAATCGGTTTTGAAACTGCATTTCGTGAAAAGAGACATTTAGTAGAGTGTGTTCATAAGGTCTTTTAACATAACGGAAGTTCTTTACCGTCACTGAGCAAGGAATTTTAGCCCCAAAGGGTAGAATAACTTCGCAGTGTTTAAGTTGACAATTTTTTGTCAGTTCATTTGTGATATCTCCCCCCACAGAAACTGAGGCACCGCCGGCAGATATATTTTTCAGTTTTGAAAACCAAGGGATATGCCGAGGAGATTTTAGTTTTATTGAAAAATGATGGCTATCTGACATATCTAGTCTGGGGTAGAAGCGCCGTTGTCGATAGGTAATATCTTCGGGTAAATCAATAATAAATAACGGTTCTTCATCCTCCGTGACTGACAACAATTGACTTGAGAATTCGAGTATCTGATTGTTGGCGCTGTGGCGAAAAGTCACGGATTGATTGGGTTCAAGGAATTTAGGATTAAGAGAGGGTGAAAAAGTATCTAGGATAAGATGACGTTGCTCAAAATCAATCCCGACAATCATTGACTGGTAACTCCGACGGTGACCGTTAAGGGATATTTCAATTTGTATTAATTGACGATTACCTTGTAACTCCAATACCGATTTATATTTCTCTAAATCTCTCAGTGTTATGTGTGAAGCAAGATGGGAAATAAAGCCATCATTTGCAGGCAATTTATTGACCTTAAAGATGTTTTGAATAAACGCAGGGGTAGAATGTAAACCAATCACTGAATGCTTCCTCTCACAAATCTCTTTTCTTTTGATACTGCGCAATGACAGAGTTTATGCGTCATTGTGTTTTTATTAAGTTCTGCAATCACTATGCCAGAGATAACTATGAGCGAAATAAATTCATTTTTATCGTAAAGCCCTATCTTTGTTGGGCTCTAGGCCATTTAAAGATCGCTTGAAGGCATAAATAAAAAAGAATGTGGCAAAGTCGATTGATAGGAGTGACCGAAGCGGCAAATATCTGATGACAAATTTACCGATTGAGACTAAAACCGGTAAAACATTGCCGTTACGAGGGGTGAGGGGGTTCTACAGTCGCTGTGAGCAGAACTTGAATGCGTTCCAAACCTCTCTTCCTGGTGACTAGCGTTATGATTTTGTGTTGTGATCATAAACTGCTCATCAAAAAGAGGTTGTACTGCTAAATTTAATTCCCTAGAATCCAGATATTAGTTTGCTAAACAAACTATTTCCTGGCTGGCGCGATAAAAATGATAATGCCTAGTCTGGTGTGGGAATGACTGCTCTAACAAAAATCAATAAAAAATCACTCCTGCTTAGATAAGGGCGTATCAATAATTTTTTTGTCTTGCTTGTTCACATACTAAAAAATCTAGAAGAGGTGTTTTGTTACTTTTGTTTGGTTCAAAAGCACAGTGAACATAGATCGATAATTTTCGATCCTACTCCTAATTATTTATCAATGCTCAATGTGTTTAAGACAGATCCCAACAACTGTAATAATTCAAGAGGGCCAA
Source organism: Cellvibrionaceae bacterium (assembly GCA_050633885.1). Classification (GTDB taxonomy): domain Bacteria; phylum Pseudomonadota; class Gammaproteobacteria; order Pseudomonadales; family Cellvibrionaceae; genus JAWSVE01. The sequence continues at coordinate 208,772 of JBOEHK010000006.1, read as the reverse complement.
TATATGAGAAATTTCCGATTAAATGCTGCATTGATATTTGCACCTGCTGTTGCTATCTCACTGCCGCATGTCGCTATAGCGCAAGAAGGGACGCAACAAAGAAGTGCACTGGAAGAAATCGTTATCACGGCTGAACGTCGTGAAGTGAATTTACAAGATACTCCTATTTCAGCATCAGTGCTTTCTGCGGATGCATTGATAGAAAAAGGCGTTGATAATTTGCAAGATATTCAGCAAGTCGCTCCAAGTATTGCTATCAACTCTTACAACCGCTCAACGTTTATTAATATTCGTGGTGTTGGTATTGCTCAATCTGCACCCACTTCAAATCCCGGTGTGGCTTATTATGTTGATGGGGTTTTAATTCCTCATGAACAATTTATTGGGCAAAGTTTTTTCGATCTCAATTCTGTAGAAGTGTTACGCGGCCCTCAAGGAACATTGACGGGTCAGAACTCTACGGGTGGTGCTTTGTATGTTCGTTCCCCTGAGCCTGATACAGATTCATTTGGTGGTTACTTTGATCAAACAATGGGATCAGATGGATGGATGCGATCTGTGACGGCACTCAATATGCCAATGGGCGAGAAAGCTGCTCTACGCATAGCAACTCTTTATGAAAATAAAGATGGCTACATTGATAATTTAGGGCCAAGTGCTGGCCGTAGACCTGGCAGTAGTGAAATGTATGGCGTTAGAGCCAACTTGCTTATTCAGCCGACTGATTCTCAAAGCTATAACATTCGTTATGCAGCTTTTGATTTAGAGTCCGGAAATATTGCTGTAAAAGATAGAGATGATACAAACCCTAATCCTTATGAAATTTCTTATGACGGCCGTGGTTATCTTGACCAAAAAGGCTATCGTGCTTCACTAGAAGGGCGTTGGGATTTAACCGATGGAATGCAATTGCGCGCTTTATATTCGACGCAAGATGGTTACACCAAAGACCAAACGGACGGAGATCGTTCTTCGACAGACTTGCCAATTCCAACAGGTCTACCAGCAAGTGGTTCAAATCGTGCTATTTATCCGGCGAGAGTCAGCCGAGCGCAGACAGATTTTGAAACAGATATTTTTGAAATCAATTTACTATCCACAAGTGATGGTCCTGTTAAGTGGGTAGCTGGTGCTTTTCATATGGTTGATGATGTTCCTGTAGAGCTTTATAGGGATAACTATAGTGCAACAGACTTTGTGACCTCTAATTCAAATATTGAAGCTAAGGCAGAAAACACCTCAACTTCTCTTTTTGGTCAAGTTGACGTAAATTTCACGGATGCATTAATGCTAACAGCAGGTTTACGGTATTCTGAAGATGAGCAAGTATATACACGATATGCACTTCCGGGACCTCCGCCTCCTGGATGCTTTCCGTGCTCAACGACACAAGATTCATCTGCAACCACGGGGAAAATTGGTTTAACTTATTACACTAACGAAGATTCCATGATTTATGGAACCATTTCTAAAGGCTACAAAGCGGGTGGTGTAAATTTGGATCCTCGACAAGGTTTCTTCGAACCAGAAAATAATGAGGTGGTGGAGATCGGTTACAAAACAACATTCTCTGATAGTCGTTTACGCTTTAACGGAAATGTTTTCTACTCTGATTATACTGATATTCAATTTGCAAGCTTATTAGCATTATTTGGACCGCCGCTGCCTGTCACCCAGAACGCGGCAAGTGCAGAAATCTACGGTGCTGAGATTGAATTGACAGGACAATATGATGCGTTTGGATTTAATATTGGACTTGGTTATCTAGAGGGTAGCTTTGCAGAAGATGTTATTTTAAATGATACGAATGGTGGTGGTAACTCTCCTGTTTCTAGTGGAGATGATTTACCGTTCACGCCAAACATTACATTCAATGCGGGTATGCAATATGATTTCTTTGCCGGCGAAGCAATGATTTCACCAAGAATTCAATTTGCATTTATCGACGATCAAATAGCGACACCATTTCCGCATCCCTTTACAGAAGTGGAATCACGAAAAATCGTAGACTTAAAATTAATCATTAAGCCTAACGAAGACTTTATGGTTGAAACTTTTATTACCAATGCTTTAGATGAAGAATATGTTGTGTCTCAAATTCAAAATTCATCAAGTGCTGATGGCGGAGCGATTTATGGCGCCCCACGACAGTTCGGAGTTCGTGCTAAATATGATTTTTAAATGGTTATATTCAGTGCTAATAATGTCAGTGTAGTAAGTATCAAAGAGTAAGTAGTAAGTAGTAAAGTGAGTGTAGCTAGTAGTAAGCGCTAGAAGTAAAAGATGCAAATAGGTGATTCTCCAAGTTATTTATTTACATCTTCCCCTTTCCAGCTTTTGAGCGAGTTTATCTCGCTCTTTTTTTTCAATCTGTATAATCAACAATTCGCAGATAGTGTTAGATGTATTATGGGTAAAGCAATAAGTTACGTCTTAATTGGTATTTTTATATTTTGCTTTTCTATCGTTGGCTGTAGTAACGAGAGCAATGGTAGTCAAGACAGCACTCTAAATAATACTCATCCAGACATATTAGAAAAAAAATCTTTAAAAATTTCAGTAGCTATGTCCTCTCTTCATGAGGAAACTTTTTTGCCTTGGCAGGGTGGGGGTGGACGAAAATTTTATCTCGATACTATCTATGAATATCTTACCTATTTAAATCCAGAAACCCATGAGCTAGAGCCAGGGTTGGCTGAAAGCTGGTTAATGTCAGAAAACGGCAAACAATGGGTTTTACATATTCGTAAAGGCATCCAGTTTCAAAAAGAGTGGGGCGAATTCACCGCATACGATGCTCAATATTCTATTGAGCGACTCATTCACCCATCGGCTAAATCAGGTCCTTCGTCCTCACTCAGAAATGTGATTGATGATGTTATTGTTCTGGATGATTACACGCTTAAAATCACTTTAAAAAGACCTGATATCGAATTTGTTTACGGTTATTTATCGAATGCCATGCAATGCATGATGGTGTCCAAAAAGTACTTGGAAGAACAAGGCGATGTGATCGCGGGGAGTAATCCAATTGGTACAGGTGCATTTGGTCTGGACTCGCATAAGCGAGGCTATTCCATTTCAATATCCAGATCTAGTAATACAAATCATTGGCGTGTTAAAAATAATACTCAAAAGATAACGTTTTATTCAGTTCCAGAAGAGGCAACACGCATCGCGATGTTGATAGCGGGGGAGGTTGACTTATCCCCTGTGAATTTTGATTCATTGAAAGCGCTCGAAAGAAAAAAGATCAACGTATTATTTTTAAAGAATTCCTGGTCTCCTATTGTTCGTTTTGGCGGATTAGTCAATACCTCTGAGGTGTTGTCAAATAAAAATGTGCCTTGGCAGGATCAGCGTGTAAGGCAAGCATTAAATTATGCCGTAGATAAAGAAACCATCCTAAAGGCCATCTTTCATGGTCAAGGTAGAATCGCTGGTACTGATTTCCCTGCGGAAGTTTTTTTTGATGTTAAACCCTATCCCTTCGATCCAGAAAAAGCAAAACGTTTGTTAAGTGAAGCAGGTTATCCAAAAGGGTTCCCTATTACTTTAAAAACTTTTACAACAACTCCAGGTGCGGAGTTGCCCATAATTGCTGAAATCATAGGAATGTATTGGCAGCAGATTGGATTGGCTGTAGATGTTGTGCCTATTGATTGGATTTCACATCGAAGCGCGCAAGTGAATGGTAAAGTGAATGGAATTTCATGGACACATCGCGGAATTGCTTTTCCTACACCCCTAGTGGGATTGCAAGCGAGTTATTCTTCTAACAGCGTTTTTTCAACCTTTGCGACAGAAGAAAGTGAAAAAAGGCTAAATGACATTGAATATAGTTTAAGTCTTGAAGAGCGTGAAAAAATGATAAAGCAGTTCGGACAATATATTCATGATCAAGCAACGGGTGTATTTCTGTTGTTCAGCAATGAACCTTATGGAGTCAGTAAACGTGTCAAGCACTGGCCGTCATTGTCACAACATGTCACCAATATCGATTTAATAGAACTTAAAAATTAGCCCTATGCAAACGTATGTATTAAAACGCTTCGGAGAAATGATAATAACTTTGCTCTTAATGAGTATAGTTATTTTTTCGTTGAGCCGACTCACCGGCGATCCAGTTGCTTTACTACTTAGTGATTATGCAACCGATGAAGATCGGCAGCGCATTATATTGCAGCTAGGGTTAGATAAGCCTGTCTGGCAGCAGTATTTCCAGTTTTTGTGGAATGCATTACGGGGTGATCTTGGTGTTTCTATCATGGGGAATGAAGAGCCAACTATAAATTTAATTTTAGAACGATTGCCCGCATCATTTCAGTTGGCAGGCATCGCTTTACTCTTTAGTTTACTTATTGGTATTCCATTAGGTGTTTATTCTGCTGTGTATTACGGATCCATGTTAGACAAGACTGCTCGGGTTGTCGCTCTGTTAGGACAGTCAGTACCTGCGTTTTGGTTAGGTCTTGTGTTGATGTACTTTTTTGGTGTTCGATTAGGTTGGCTACCCACATCAGGTTATGGAGAAGTAAAACATTTAATCATGCCCGCCTTTACGATGGGAGTTTTTACAGTGGCCGCAGTAACACGTCTGGTCAGAATCAGCATGCTAGAAACATTAGACGCTGAATACGTAAAATTCGCACGAATAAAAGGCGTCTCGGAATTTAAGGTTGTTTGGAGGCACGCGTTAAGAAATAGTTTGATTCCTGTTGTGACTTTTATGGGTACTTTCTTTGCCACTATGATCACGGGTGCTGTTGTTATCGAAACTGTTTTTTCATGGCCTGGCGTCGGTAGGCTTGCGTTTGAAGCCATTTTGAATCGCGATTTTCCGTTAATACAAGCGGTCGTACTATTTATGGCCTCGGCATTTATTCTTGTGAATTTATTGGTTGATTTATTGTATGCCTATTTAGATCCCCGAATTCGCTACAGTACTATCGCGAAATGAAAATTGAATCAGTTATTGAATGAGAAACGGAACAGAACCGAAAAACAATCAGGTCAAAATAATAGATCATCTATGAATGCATTAAATCGCTTGTCTCTTCACTTTGTCGTACTGCTTTGCATTAGCTTTGTAGTGATTGCATTGACCGCGCCGATCATAGCGCCGCACGACCCAGAGCAGGGTGTGTTACTGGATAGGCTGCAGCCGCCTGTTTGGTTAGAAGGAGGAGATTCAAAGTATTTATTGGGGACAGATAAGTTAGGACGCGATGTTCTTAGTCGATTAATTTTCGGTGCGCGAATTTCATTAACTGTTTGTGCATTGGCGATTATTCTTTCTGGTGTTATTGGTTCTTCTCTAGGTATTGTTGCGGGATATTACGGCGGTTGGCCGGAAAGAATTTTGATGAGGTTAGTCGACTTAACATTATCGTTTCCCATTATTCTTTTAGCGCTTTTGTTCGGTGTGATTTATGGCCCCAGTTTTTTAAATGTCATTATCGTGATTAGTTTAGTGTTGTGGTCTCAGTATGCACGAATGGCTAGGGGAGAAACCCTAAAAATTAAAACCACAGAATATGTTGAGTTAGCGAGAACCGCTGGTGCTTCTGATTTTTATATTATGCGGGTGCATATTTTTCCAAATATTGTAGGGGCATTAATTGTATTGGCGACGTTACAAGTAGGTACTGTCATCATCCTTGAATCTTCATTAAGTTTTTTAGGCGTAGGCGTTCCGCCTCCCACGCCTTCTTGGGGATCTATGATTGCTGATGGTCGATCTTATGTTATGTCAGCATCTTGGCTTTCAATCGTACCGGGCTTGTCGATTTTAGTGACCGTTTTATCTGTCAATATGCTGGGTGATCATTTAACTGATGTTTTAAACCCCAAAATGCGAATGAATTTAAATCGCTAATTTTTCTTTGCTAAAAAGTTATCACTATGGAAAAAGATTTACTCACCGTTAACAATTTATCAGTTGAATACATGCAATCTCAAAGTGCGGTTAAAAACTCGTCTTCAACTATGTTTAGAGCAGTTGACGGCGTGTCTTTTTCAGTGAAGCCTGGTGAGGTGTTGGGTATTGTAGGTGAATCAGGTTGTGGAAAATCTAGTTTAGGATTGTCATTACTCCGTTTGATACCCAAAAAACAAGCCTCATTATCTGGCGATATTTTATTTCGAAATGAAAATATATTAACCATGTCAGAAAAAAGATTACGTGAAATTCGCGGACGCTCCATTTCTATGATTTTACAAGATCTTACTGCGTTGAATCCTGTTTTTACCATTGGCTCTCAATTTGCGGAGGCATTACGATGTCATGGTAATGTCCCTGAAAGAGAGATTGAAGCTCGAACGATAAAAGCCATGGAAGACGTTAACATTTCAGCTCCAAGAGAGCGCATGGCGAGTTATCCACACCAACTAAGCGGCGGTATGCGTCAACGTATTGCTGGCGCTATTGCGATGGCTTGTGAACCAGATTTGTTAATTGCCGATGAACCAACAACAGCACTCGATGATACGGTACAGGCTAAGTATTTAACGTTACTGAAAGATATTCAGAAAAAAACGAATGTGGCCATTATTATTATCACTCACGACTTTGGAGTGGTTGCGAGTTTGTGTGATCGGTTATGTGTTATGTACGCGGGGCAAATTGTTGAAAAAGGTAGCGTTAAAGATATTTTCAATTCTCCTTCACATTGGTATACGAAAGGATTGTTGTCATCACGGCCTAGTTTATCGAATGAGGTGAAACGCTTGCCAGCCATTTCAGGTATGCCGCCTGACCTACGAAAACCTATAGCAGGTTGTCGTTTTGCCGATCGTTGCAGTAATGTTCAATCAGTATGTCGTGACGATAAGCCCCAATTGAAATCCGTCCAGGTATCAGTAAATCAGTCTAGTGATTCGAATTCTCAGTTATCTGCCTCCCTCGTAGATGAGCACAATGTCAGATGTTTTTATCCGGCGGTGGTGATATGAGTAACGTATTGTTAAAAGCAAGTCAGCTGAAAAAATATTTTTCAATTGATAGAGCGAATGGTAATTACTTCAAACAGAAAGAAAAAGCCTATATTAAGGCCGTGGATGATGTTGAATTTACGGTTTCAGAAGGAGAAACTGTAGCGATTGTCGGTGAGTCTGGCAGTGGTAAAACAACATTAAGCCGATTAATGCTTATGTTGGATTCTCCCGATTCAGGTGAGTTGTTTTTTAAAGATAGCAATGTTGAAGGCTTCTCTAAGAAAGAGCGCCTTTCTTTTAAAAAGTCTATTCAGCCAGTATTTCAAAACCCTGTAGCGGCACTAAATCCAAGAATGCGGATTAAAGATATTCTTGTGGAGCCGTTATTATTTTTGAGTCAGGTTTTTAATGCGAACGGAGATAAAGCAACTGTAACTAAAAAAGATTTGACAGAAAAAGTGAGAGAAGTTTTACAAAAAGTCGGTTTGCAGCCAGATGATGCACAAAAATTCCCGCATCAGTTCAGTGGAGGGCAAAGACAGCGTATCGCAATAGCAAGAGCGTTAATCAGTGAGCCAGAATTGATCATCCTTGATGAGCCTGTGGCTTCACAAGATATTTCAATTCAAGCACAAATACTTAATTTGTTGAAAGATCTTCAAGAAAAAGAACATTTAAGTTTTGTTTTTATCGCTCATGATTTGGCTACAGTAAAATTTCTGAGCGATAAAATTTATGTGATGTATTTTGGGAAAGTTGTCGAGTCGGGAACGACAGACGAATTATTTTCAAACCCCCTACATCCCTATACCCAAAATTTATTAGCGTCTCACCTGCCGTCACATCCTGATAATAGAGACGCATTTTTTAACGACGATCTATTTGACAATGGTGAGGTCCCAAGTCCATTGGATCCCCCGCCGGGATGTAATTTTCAATCCCGTTGTCCTTTTAAGCAACCGGTTTGCGAACAAGAGCAAACGTTGCAAACAATCGGCAATCAACAAGTAGCTTGTGTTCGTTTTTCGGAAATTTAAATTATGGCTTCATTAAAAAATACTATTTTAAACGAGAAAACCAAAAATTCATCGAGTATAACAATGTATGCCGTTGGCGATGTATTGCCAGAGCGTGATGATCCCAATGAATCGTTTGATAAAGTCCGCAATACCTTAAGGCAAGGAGATATTAGCTTTTGTCAGCTTGAGGCCAATATTTCTGAGCGAGGTACTCGTTTACCACAGGCGCGACATACGACACGGTTGAAAAAAGAATCAGCCACAGCGATTGCGAATGCTGGTTTCAATGTTGTGTCCTTTGCGGGCAATCATTGTATGGATTGGGGTAAAGAGGCTTTCTTTGACACGATAGATGCGTTGAAAGAAGAAAAAATACAGGTAGTGGGAGTTGGGGAAAATATCGATGTCGCTCGTCGCCCGACTATCAAAGATGTTAACGGGACAAAAATTGCTTTTATTGCTTATTCTTCGATTTTGCCTCAGTCCTATTGGGCTGAAGCCGATCGTCCTGGGTGCGCACCTATGCGAGCACATACCTTGTATGAGCAAATAGAACACGACCAACCTGGGACTCCTTGCCGAACACACACATTCGCACACCGTGAAGATCTAGCAGCTTTAATCAAGGATATCGAAACGGCTAAACAGCAAGCCGATGTCGTAGTGATGTCTATTCATTGGGGCATTCATTTTATTCCTGCTGTGATTGCTGATTATCAAAAAGAAGTGGCTCATGTTGCCATCGATCATGGGGTTAATCTTATTCTCGGTCATCATGCCCATATTTTAAAAGGTATCGAGGTTTATAAAGGTGTTCCAATATTTTATAGCTTGTGCAATTTTGCGACTGATTTAACCATGACACCTGAGCATGCAGAAAGTAAAGGCTTTAAAGAAATCCAAGGTCTTCATCCAGAATGGATACCTGATTTTGATAGCCGCTATAACTTTCCGCCAGACTCAAGAAAATCGATGGTTGTGAAAGTGAAACTAGACAGTAAAAAAATATCACGTGTTTCTTTTTTGCCAACATATATCGATACGCAAGCGATACCAGAAATTTTAAAAAAGGATGATTCTCGTTTTAATGAAGTAACAGAATACCTTAAAGACATTTCATATTCTCAACATTTCAAACCGAACTTTATAAAAGAAGGTGATGAAATAGTGATTGATTTGGATGATACAATAAAATGAATCAACCTCATTTTCATTCAGCATCGGTATCGAAACCGTTGGCTGATTTTATTGTTCGTATTCAGTTCGATGATCTTGATACTGAAACAATTCGGATGGCGACACAATGCTTAAAAGATGCCATTGGTGTTTCAATCGCTGCGAGTACTTTGGGAGAAGGGTGTCAGGCGTTTGCAAATATTGTGGATGTCACTACAAATCTTGAATGTACGTTATTGGGTTTTTCAAAAAAAACGTCAAGTGTTGAAGCCGCTTGGGTGAATGGCGCTTTAGCGCATGCGCTAGATTTTGAAGATGCTCACGACAAAACACTTACCCATCCTAATGCAGCCATTGTAGCGGCATTATTGTCGGCAGCCGAAAAAAAATTACCGAATAATGACCGCTGTCTTTTTAGCGGCAAACAATTTATTACGGCGATGGTATTAGGTTGCGAGATTGTTTGTCGTTTAGCTCGAGGATTGGATCAACCTTTAGATGATTTTGGTTGGTATCCACCACCTATTTTGGGAGCGTTTGGCGCAGCCGCTGCAGTAGCAAAGCTTTATAAGCTGAATGAAATACAAATAATCAATGCCTTTTCAATCGTATTATGCAATGTCAGCTGTAGTGCAGAGATAAAATACAATCCGGAATCATCAGTGCGGGCTATTCGCGATGCATTTTCAGCTCAAATCGGTTTGCAAGCTGTCTTGTTAGCAATGCAAGGTGTTACAGGTTTTGAATTTCCTTTTGAAGGTAAAGCCGGTTTTTATCAAAATTTTGCTAGGGGAAAATATTCTGCAGAACGTGTGGTTGAAGGTTTAGTTGTTGGAGATAAAGCAGGCAAAAAACTGATCAATTTTGAGATAAAGCATATAAGTTTTAAAGCGTGGCCCAGTTGTCGTGGTACTCATGCCTTTATTGAAGCGGCTATAGCATTAATGAAAAGCCACAAAATAAAGGTTGACGACATTCAGTCTGTTGAAGCGAAAGGTTGTCGTATTAATAAAATGTTAGCCGAACCGATCGAATCAAAACAATCACCAAAATCGGCTATTGATGCAAAATTTAGTATTCCGTTTACCGTGGCTGTGGCAATTGTCTATGGTGATGTGACCTTAGATAATTTCTTGCCTGACAGTCTAAAAGACGAGAGGGTGTTGTCGGTTTCTTCAAAAATATCTTTTGAGGTTGATCATGATCTCGATGACTCTCCAAAAAATATGACGACAGGATATTTGTCGATAGCGACCGTAAATGGGAAGCATGTATCAGTGACTATTTCAGAACCCTATGGTGCGGTTTCTCGCCCATTATCAAAACAATCTATTGATAAGAAATTTCGGTCTTGCTGCCAATACGCCGCTTCCACAATCACAAAAAAAAACACCGATAAACTAATTGAGATTATTGATTCTTTAGACGGAGAACGTAATCTTTCAGACAATTTCTTCCCTTTGTTGGGCTAATCCATATTCATTTTTTTAAAAAATACAAGAAGAATTTATTGAGGTATAGAATGACTGATTCAAAAGAGCGTTCATATGGTACCGTTTCCATCAGCAAGCAAACAGCTAATGATTTTGATCCCTTGGCAGCAGAGGATTTTAATAGCTCGCATGAAATATATAAAGATTTAAGGTCTCGTTGTCCTGTGGCACACAGTACAGAATGGAATGGTTTTTGGGCCTTATTTGCATATGACGATGTTGTGGATGTACTAAAAAAACCAAAACAATTTATCACTTCCGTACAAAACGTTGTGCCCAAAGTTGCTTTTACCGGTAGACGTCCTCCATTACATTTAGATCCGCCTGAGCATACACCTTACCGCGTAGCATTGAATTCGTTTTTCACTAAGAAAAAGATGGGTGAGTTTTTACCGACTATAAAATCAGTCACAGCCGAATTAATGCAACCTTATATCGATAATGGCGGTGGGGATATTTGCCAAGAGTTTACACATAAATTCCCAGGTTATTTATTCGCAGAATTCTTTGGTTTGTCGACTGATCTTTCCATGCGTATCAAAGAAACCACCTGTACTTATGATAAAGCATTGCAAGAAGCGAATGATGAATTAGTAAAAGAAACTAGTTTGCAATTGTACGAGATTGCGACAGATATTATTGCTGATAGAAAAGCGAATCCGCGAGACCCTGCTGAGGATATTACCTCGGCACTGTTAGCTAAAACTGTCAATGGTGAGAAGTTACCAGAAGCGATGGTGCTAGGCACAATTCGTCAAATGATAGTTGTTGGTATGATTGCGCCTAGCGTGTTGATAGGAACTGTCTTTCATCACCTTAGCGATAACCCTGATTTGCAAAAACAGTTACGAGACGATATTTCGTTGGTGCCAGCGGCAATGGAAGAGTATTTTAGGCTGTACACACCGTATCGTGGATTTGCGCGTACTTCGAATGTTGATACTACTATTGGGGGGACGGAAATTAAAAAAGATGAACCCATTGCGTTAGTGTATGCGTCGGCAAATCGCGATGAGTCAATCTTCCCTGATAGCGACACATTTATTTTAAATCGTGAAAATATTAAAGACCATGTTGCCTTTGGTTTGGGACCGCATCGTTGCGCTGGTGAGCCACTTGCCCGCTTGATGTTACAAGTGACATTAGAAGAAATGTTGTTGAGAACAAAACATTTTGAAGTGAATGGTGAAGTAAAAATGACACGTTGGCCCGAGTGGGGCACGCTATCAGTTCCTTTAGCTGTGACGCCAAATTAATAATGTGATACATCAAATCAATAGCGGCGAGATATGTCAGTAACGCGTTCTACGACATTTATAGCGTTAACCAACGGTAATTATCGTTGGTTGTTTGCTGGCAATCTTGCGATGTTTTTTAGCATTGCTTCAAGGATGATGTTAACTAACTTATTAGCATGGCAGTTAACAAAAGACGAAACTTCACTTGCGTTTATTAATTTTGCTCTAGCTATTCCCATGTTTATTGGCGCGTTAATCGCGGGTGCCATTGTCGATAGGCTAGAGCGGCGCAAGCTGATTATTTTGGGTTTGATCGTTGTTCTAATTGGTGAATCTAGCGTTTTAATAGCACTTCTATTGAATCATTTAACTTATACTCATTTGTTGGTCGCCACTTTTATTGGTGGTAGCGCTCATCCTTTTATCATGCCCGCTAGTACAACCGTTATGTTTGGTTTGCTCGGAAAATCCCAGATGGCTAATGGTGTTGCATTAATGTCGGGTGCAATGAATTTATCACGGATCTTAGGACCTGCTATTACGGGTATTGTGGCGGCTTTTGCAGGTGCCGACATCGCTTTTTTTATTGTGGTTGCTCTGAGTTTTATAGCTTTGTGTTGCCAGTGGCAATTACCTCAATCGTTTCCTACTTTAGAAAAAACGGTTTCCATTTCTGAAGATATATTGATTGGATTCCGGTACTTATTTCAATCAAAAATTATTTTGTTATGTTTGCTCTATGGGTTAATACCCATCTTGTTGGCCATGTCGGTTCAATATTTTTTAGTGGTTCTTGCCGATAAAATTTGGATGGCGGGTGCCAATGGGTTAGGTATTTTGTTGGCGGCCATGGGAGTTGGTGGAATAGTCGGTTCTTTAATTGTTGCGAGAGTAGGGGAGCGCTATAGCAGATCTAAAATGCTGTTAGTGAGTAGCGTTTGCTGTGCTCTATTTTTTGGTTTGTTTGGTGCATCAGATTCATTTTGGTTAGCTGTTGTATTATTAGGCGTAGCGAATATGTTTACGATCATTTCACAAGTGGTTAATCAAGTGTCTATTCAGTTATTAGTGGATGAAAAAGTGAGGGGGCGTGTGTCTGGATATGTATTGATGTCCTTTAGCCTTGGTCCTTTAGCTGTAATACCATTGGCTTATTTTATTCAATTAATCGGTCCTAAATTGGCGATTATCAGTGCGGCTGGCTTAACGATAGTGTTGAGCATCTTTTTTTATTGGGTGAGTTCAAATATTAGAAATATTGACCGTCAAATATCGGTTGTTGTAACCAGTGACTCGCCGATTACTGATAAACCCGTTCTAAAAGGCTGATTAATTGTTTGTATTCTGCTGAAGAAAATTTGTCCCTGAATCCGCTTTCTAGTGTTTCTAAATCAGCTCGTAATATTTTTAATGTCTTTTTCCCTTCGGGAGTAATGTAGAGCTCGTGCCTTCTTCTGTCTTCTTCGGCTTGTTTTCTAGTGACGTAGCCTTCTTTTTCTAGGCGAAGTGTTAACGCCACGATAGTTGCTTTGTCGAAGTCGAGTAATCGTGATGCGTCAATTTGTGATATCCCTGGATTGTTTTCGACCGTAGATAATAGCCCAAACTGTCCTGGGCGAAGGCCGCCGTGGCCAACGCTGTCGTTGAACTGTCGCCAGATAGTGAGATGTGCTCGACGAAGATGATAGCCAAGTAGGTTGCTGCCTTCGGCTAGCTTAGGTTTTGGATCCGTGGATGTTTGGCTTTTGTTCGAAGAGGTTTTAATTTTTTTTAAAGGTTTTTTTTTAGAAGGAGGTGATATTGGCTTAGATTGTTTCGCCATGTTGGCTGTTCCTGCAGTTCTGTTTATCTAAATAAGGGTCTTGTTAGGTCAAAGGTTTGCTTTGTTAAGTTCTGGATAGCCTCTATTATTACTGACTATCCAGAAACTCTCAATAAGACGTCATCAATTCACTACTTCCCAATCATTATTCAGCGGCTATTATATTCGTCGCTAGACCCTCATGGAGATAATAGAGGAGACATCATTGTTCTGTTAGAGAAGTTTATTTTAAATGGTGAGATTGCGTGATCCATTGGGGGTTAGAACAAACAGGGCAATTATCACCAACAAGAAACTGCTGACCAGTTTTTGATAAGTCATCTTTTAATTGCCAATTCAACCAAGACACAGCGACATTTCCAAAAGCTCCACCATTATCTTCTGTGTAAGTACCAAAATGTCCGACGGAGGGGTAATAACCATAAAAAATTGGTTTTGAATCTTTAAGCATTTCATAATCGCGTTGACCGTTAGGGTAAGCAATGTCTGATTCGCCTCCTGTGATGATGATAATGGATGAATGAAGATCTTTATAAATTTTTTCGTCAGCTTTTAATAATCCACTGTTCCAAATTCCGACGGTTGTGATTCGTGGGTCACTGGATGCACCATAGGACATCAACCCACCGCAAGACATTCCCATGGCGGCAACTTTTTTCATGTTTGCTCGTTGATAAAAACGATGACCTCTTTCTTGGTTTTTATTCTCGATCCAATCTAAAGCGGCGATTAAATCGGTACCGTCAGGTTTTAAGCTCATTGTTGGACGGGGACGAGGAGGTGTGGCGGTTTCTGTCTTTTCTGTTGCTGTATCCGTATTAGACGCTGTGTTTTGAGTTTGTCCCGGCTGGCGAATTTTAGAGCGGACCGGAGGACCATCGGCAATAACAATATATCCGTGTGAAGCAATCTCGGATAAAAATTCTGGGAACATAAGTCCAGCATCTTCACATGCCCCTTCACCCCAAACAACAACAGGGTAAGTATTGTTCTCAGTAGTAGATAATAGGTCTGTGGGTCTATAGATAGTGTGTGTGGCTAAATCAGAGTCGTGCTCAACGGTAACTTTATAGATCCCTGACGGATCTTCACCAAAAGGAGACGTATCGACAGGCTTTATTTCTCCTGCTAACAGAGAGCAAGACAATAAGGATAGGCTAAGAGAAGTGACGAGGGATGTCTTTCTATCAATTAGGTTGAATCGTGTTTTATGGTGACGGGATATCATAGCTTAGGGCTCCTTTAGGAATTATATTTATTATCGATGTTTTTATTTTTGCCATTACTTTATCTTTTACTTCATCATCACTTTATGCAGCTATTGATACATTCCCCTATTTACGGAATGTGTAGAGAATCAGGTGGTGATTGGTTATTGTGAAACGCAATTACTTTTAGTTCATAAAGCCTTTTTTAGGGGACTTTAGTCGTTAAAATGAAGGCTATATAGTATGCTATACAAATAGTTTTAGCAGCAACTTATTGTAATAAAAATTGCTCAACATGGGTTCCGTCCTAAATAATAAAATTATTCAGAAGTTAGCGAATTAAGGCAGATAAATAATGGTGTCTAAAATTTTCTTCCATAACCGATGTGTTGTCTTTTTTATCAAAAATAAAATGATTGGTTTAGTCACAATGATAGCGTTTAGGTTACTTGCTGTAATTGTCATGACGTTTTGGATAACCGCTTGTTCGGAGAAAGGTGTTGAATCCAAAGAGAAGGGGTTTGAAGAGTTAATCGTTAATTCAATAGACGACACCTTTGACAAGGCCATAGAAAAAGAAAAAGGAGATGATGCTTCCATAAACGAAGAAGCAAAATCAATTCAATTAGAAAAATCATTGTCGACAGACCAAATAATAAGAAAGACAGAAAAGGGTACCGATAAAAAACTAAATGAAAGTGATTGGTGGTCCCCTGGTGAAGAAAGAGATTTTCCCAGCGTAGTAAGTTATCCCAACGCAACGGGTATCGCGACAACTTTTTTTGAATTTGATCATGAATCTGAGCCTTTTCAAACAAAGGATCACCCTTTTTTTTCTGCCATAGGAAACAATGGTAGAGCCTGTGTTACATGCCATCAACCTGCTGATGGCATGAGCTTAACAGCGGAGACTGCAAAAAAACGTTGGAAAGAAACTGATGGAACAGATCCTTTGTTCAGTGCAATTGATGGTTCAGATTGTCCCCATCTTCCGCAAGAAAGAGAATCTTCTCACTCTCTATTGATTAATCATGGTCTGTTTCGAATTTTTCGTCCTTGGCCACCTCTGCCTGTGAACGGTGTAGAGGTAGAGCCGCAATTTGATATTGAAGTTGTACGAGATCCTACCGGGTGCAATACACATTCTATATATGGATTGAATAGTCTGGAGCCAATGGTATCTGTGTATCGCCGTCCTCGGCCGGCAACTAACTTAAAATACATAACATCTGTTGGCTTTCCTTTCGAACCTAAAAATGGTTTGCCATTACCAATTGACCCATTAACGGGAGAAATGGTCAGTGGAAATATTACGGCAGATAGTCGCGTATGGACATTACGTGAACAAGCAATTGATGCATTAAAAAGTCACATGGAATATTCCGGTGAAATCGATGAGTCGGTTATAGAACAAATTATCGTTTTTGAAACTAAAATTTTCACAGCACAGAGTGTTGATTTTAGAGGTGGTGATTTAACCGATGCGGGTGCAAAGGGCGGCCCTGAATTTTTGGCTAAAGCTGCAGAAGGCGTTTTGAATTCAGGAACACGCTTGCCCATGTGGGATGAGTATGAATCGTGGTTAATGTATTTAGGAAAAAATTATGATGATCTTAGCAATGATTTCCCAGCTTTAACGAAAGAACAGTTTGAGTTTCGGCAATCTGTTGCTCGAGGAGTGAAATTTTTTCGTGATGTCACCTTTTTAGTCAAAGATAATGCAGGGATTACCGATATGGGCTTTGGTAATCCCGTCAGAAACGACTGTAATTTTTGCCACAACATGACACGTAGCGGGATGGATGTGGCACCGGGCCAAGTGGATTTAGGAACAACGAATCTCCCTTTTTCAGATCCAGCTCCACACTTACCCTTATTTAAGCTGACGTGTAAGGAAGGTTATGCGCCTCATGCGCATCTAGGTAAAACAGTACTTACATCCGATCCCGGTTTTGCTTTAACCACAGGTCGATGCAAAGATATTGGTAAAATTACCATTCAAAGTATGCGTGGACTTGCTGCAAGAGCACCTTATTTTTCTAATGGTTCGGCGGAGTCTATACGCGGTATCGTCGATTATTATGCTCGTCGTTATAATATAACTATGACTGAGCAGCAAAAAATAGACCTCACTAATCTCATGAGTGTTTTATAAATGAAAAAAAATATTCATAACAACAATCTAACGCGAGCTGCTCAATACTTTCTCTTTGCGTGTTTGTGTTTTTTAATCACAGAAAGCCTGTTTGCTGAATCGCTTAGCGAGACTAATCAAGGCGATATCCAGCGCTTTATCGCATGTCCAGTTTATCGAGATACGGATGCAGGGCCAAAGTCCGGCTGTTGGTTAGCGACAGATCCTTCGACAGGACAGGTCTTTGATATAACCGGAGGCTTAACAAAGCCATTCGACAACCGGGCCGTTTTAGTTGAAGGTCAGATTGGCAATGAAGATAGGAACATGTGCGGTGCAACGGTATTGCGGCCGATACGAACGTCGGTTTTACTTGAAGAATATTGCACGCCTCATGTTATCCCCGCCGAAAACCTCTCTGGTCGTCGATTTGTATTACCTAAAACACGAATGTCGCCGACTAACGTGCCTCGCACTCTACCGGTAGCTCCGTTTGATAAAACAGCATTTCATATTTTGTTTCATTACAATTCAGATTTTTTAAATTACCAATACAGTGAAGTCATGTTGGAGAAAATTGCTCTCACTATCAAAGCAGCTAAACCTAAGTTAGTAAAAATCACCGGTTTTGCAGCAACTAAACCGTATATGGTGTCAGAAAGACGCTTACGTGAGTCTTCATCGCTAGCGCTGCAGAGAGCCAAGAAAGTGAAATTGGCGCTTACCCGATTGGGAGTTAATGAGAACCTCATTGAGCTGTCGATGTCAGATACACCGGAGTCCATTATTTTGGACGCATCGGACTTGATTGAAAATGCTGTTTCGGAAGAAACAAAAAGGCGTGTTGATATTGATCTTGTCGATATATCTGTCGTTCAACAATGATTGTGTTTAAAAATATGAGTCGCTAAGAAAGATTTATATTTTTATAGATTGAGCATACAATACGCGCTTTCCGCAGCAATCGATACCGTTTCTAATACTTATGACCGACTCAAAACTCTCTCAGTATCACTCTCAATCTGCCACCATGGCAGATTCTGCTATCACGCTTTCGGTTGAAGAGGGCATTGCTAAAAGCGCTTCTCAAAAAGAAAAGTTAGAGCTGAATAAGCTGCAAAAACGTTTGCGTCGTCATGTTGGTAACGCGATTGTTGATTATCAGATGATTGAACAGGGCGATAAAGTGATGGTTTGCTTATCGGGCGGGAAAGATTCTTACGCGATGTTAGATGTCTTGTTAAATTTACAAAAAACCGCTCCTATCAGTTTTGA
Organism: Cellvibrionaceae bacterium; assembly: GCA_050633885.1. Classification (GTDB taxonomy): domain Bacteria; phylum Pseudomonadota; class Gammaproteobacteria; order Pseudomonadales; family Cellvibrionaceae; genus JAWSVE01. The sequence continues at coordinate 190,471 of JBOEHK010000006.1, read as the reverse complement.
AATTGTTGCTGTCAACATGGATCAAAAGCAACCCGGCTTTCCCGAACATGTACTGCCTGACTATCTTTCAGCACTAGGAGTACCGTATCACATCGTTGAACGAGACACTTACAGTGTTGTTAAAGAGAAAATACCAGAAGGTAAGACAACCTGTGGTTTGTGCTCACGGTTACGTCGAGGAACCTTGTACGGTTTTGCCGAAGAGATCGGCGCAACAAAAATCGCATTAGGTCATCATAAAGACGATATCGTTGAGACCTTATTTCTGAATATGTTTTATGGTGGTCGCTTAAAGGCAATGCCTCCTAAGCTATTATCGGATGATAAACGTAATATTGTTATTCGCCCGATGGCGTATTGCCGAGAAAAAGATATAGAAGCTTATGCAGAAGCAAAAAAATTCCCCATTATTCCCTGTAATCTTTGTGGTTCTCAAGAAAATTTGCAACGCCAAACGATTAAAGCAATGTTAAATGATTGGGAAAAAACGCAACCTGGCCGAACGGAAACCATTTTTTCAGCGATTCAAAAAATCTCTCCCTCGCAGTTAGCTGATCGCGAGTTATTTAATTTTACCGATTTAGTGCTAGACCGATCTGAACCAGTTGAAGAAAAGAACATGGGAGGCTTTCAAACAAAAAGTGGAAATCTTACTGGGCAGATAAATGATTTACTTAATGAGCAACTAATACCTCACGTTAAATTGACTTAACTTTTGACAATACATTGATTGTTATCTTTTTAGCGATGCCGCCGCTTTTTTTACATTATTTTAATAAAAATAATTCTTTTTAGTTGAAATTATTTCTGTCTGTCGCTATTGTTCGCACTTCTTATGGCAGGCCTACTATTGTCTCCATTCTTAAATTTTCGGAGCAGTGATTCTTTTCTCATGTCTGATCAAATGTACGATGTCGTTTATATTGATAAATTTACCGACGTTATTGCCGCTCGACTTTTTAGGACTTTTGCGAAAACCCGATTTAATTTGAGTAACACGCAGCTTGATCGACTCTCTTCTGGTAAACCTATTGTTGTAAAAAGACGAATATCGCGAGATAAAGCAAAGGAATACCACCGTGCTTTCATTAAGATGGGAGGTGTTTGCTGGATACAACCGACTCAGGAAGAAGGCCAATATTGGGAGCGACGTGCTATATCGAGGCGAAAACCTCTGGATAGACGTGAAAGTTACCGCCCCTCGACGTCATTTCGAAATCGACGTCGTAATAAAGGTCGTCGAAATTCCGATATGCGACGCTTATAATTTCTATTCTCCCGCCCACTGTCAATCGATCGTCATTTGTTTGCTTCTTTTCTATTTCAATAGAATACCTGGGTAAAATTCTACGAAAAAAGTTCTAGTTTTACTTTTCATTTCTTATTCTCGTTCTATGCTGAGAATAGGTAGTTTGATGCTGTAAAGAAAAGGACGATAAAATGAACACGAATCAATACGAAGTGGTGTATTTAGATAAATTTACAAATGCAGTTGAGGCGAAAACTGCATCAAAGAAATTGCAACAGACGTTTGGTCTGGCAGAAAGTCATATTGAAAAAATGTCTTCAGGTGAACCTGTTGTGATAAAGAAACAAGTTGATTTAGAAGAAGCTAATCGTTACCAAGAGGCCGTTAAAAAAGCTGGCGGAGTGGCTTGGATACAAGAAGTGGGAGAAGATGGATTTCATCAAGAGCGACGTAAAGGGGCAAGACGCGTCACTTTAGACCGACGAGCTGTTTACCGAGCATCTTCTATATTACCTGATCGCCGCGGTAGCTGTGGACGTCGTTCAACGGATCAATTAACACTTCACTGATTTTTTACATTTATTCGTTTGTTAACACGCTTATTTAAAGGATATGATTTCAGGATCATATCCTTTTTTATTGCCCCTATTAAAATATTGACTAACCATTATTATTTATCATCGAAAATACGCATTACTGCGTAGCAAACATCTCAGAGACTGTGGCAGGCACATCAACCCAAGTACTAGCCAATGCAGCATTTTACTACGTCTCATTATTGGCCGAAAAAGGGAAGAGCGCTTTAGTTGGGAATCCGCCGTTGTTAAAAGGCGTTAATATTATGGCAGGTAAAATTCTTATCGTGCTGTGGCCGAATCATGACTAATTGCTTATAGTGATTTGGAGGAAGTGTTTAAATTATTAATGGTTAACTTGTATTGAAATGCAGTTCTAGACGTACTCTCACAATTTAGGATTATAGCTCCGTATGATAAAAACTATTTTAGTATCAAAAAAAGTAAAAGAACCCATGACGAGTATTGATATCGTTCAATGCGTTGCGGGAAAAGGTATTGTGGGTGATAGAAACTATAAGCGAGTAAAAAATCCTGGTCAAAGTATTACCTTTATTGAGTCAGAAGAAATCGAGCGTTACAACAAAGAACATGCTCAACATGCTTTAGCGAGTGACATGAGACGAAACGTGGTGACACAGGGTGTTCGGCTTAATGATTTAGTGGGTAAAACGTTTTCTTTTGGTGATGTCGTATTTAAAGGTATGGAGTTGTGTGAACCTTGCAATACATTGGGTAAGGCATTAGAGACGAATAGCTTATCGAAAGCAGCCGTTGTCCGAGCGTTGGTACATAGTACCGGTATCAGAGCTGACATTCTTTCAAGCGGTAATCTTCAGATTGGAATGCCTTTTCATCTTTTAAGTGACTGATGATCAACAGAAGTAATCACTGGCTGCATTTTATCAATGCTTTAGTCATCGTATTTCCCGTATAATTTCTTCATGTTATTCGCTTGTCAAAAGGTTTTGCAGCATTTTTTATTGCAGTAATAGTCAATGAACTCATTCTTTTCTCTTTTTGCTCAGTCCGGTATCGGTCGAGCTTTTCGTCATCGTACATTTGCCACTTACATTATCGCTCATGCGGGTTCTGTCATTGGTTTATGGGTTCAGCGCATTGCTATTCAATGGTTGGTGTGGACATTAACGGGCTCCTACGCGTGGTTAGGGGCAATCGCGCTGGCGGAATCATTAACTTCTATGATTTTTAGTTTAGGGTGTGGTCCCTTAGCCGATCGCTTTGATCGTGTTCGAATGGCTTATGTGACACAAGGTTTGTTAATGCTAGTGGCTTTAGGTTTAGCTATCGTGACCTATTTAGATTTAGCTACAATCCCTGTGATAGGTATATTTGTTATTGCGACAGGAATGATTGAGGGTATTTGGGCACCGGTAAGATTATCCATTATGCCAAATATGGTACCTCGCAAAGATATGCCAGCGGCCGTAGCGATTACTTCCATGATGTTTACAGCGGCAATTTTTATTGGTCCAGCTATAGGCGGAATTATTATTGCTGCAGTGGATGTAGAAGGTGCATTCTTCGCAAATGCATTAAGTTACATTGGGTTGCTGATTGTTTTTTCTCGCATAAAAATGCAAAGGCAGGCTGTAAGAAGTGGAGAACAAAAAAGCTTTATTACCGATTTAAAATCAGGCTTTTCCTATGTTGTAAGACATAATGCCTTACGATCCATCGTTATTTTTGGCACAGTATTTTCTTTTTTAATTCGACCCTTCAGAGAGTTTTTTGCCGGTATAGCAGACGAAGTATTCAACCGCGGCGCCGATGGATTGGCGATGTTGGCATCAGCGTCAGGTTTTGGTGCTTTGCTAGGTGCTGTTTCAATTTCGGTTTACGGCCGCAATGAAGGCATGTCAAAAATTTTACAAATCGTTGCTGCTGCAACAGCGGTTATGCTATTGATCTTTGCTACGACAGGTTCATTTATTGTTTCAATGATCATGGCGGCAGGATTGTCGGCATGCGTCACAGTCTTTGGGACTGGTGCGCAAATGCTAATACAAATGAACGTTGCTGATAGCATGCGTGGACGTGTGATGAGCGTATGGCAATCACAATTTCGCGGAGTTCCTGCAATCGGAGCATGGTGTATCGGGTTAATCGAATTATCGTTTGAATTAAAATACGTTTTAGTCGGATCGGCGATTTTATTTTTTGTGTTTGTCTTATCGACAATGTCTTGGGGAAAGGATTTTAAATTGTTAGAAACGACTGAGCCTAAAGAGTAAAAATGTTTTCATGTGGTTTGTATAGAAAATGAAGTTAATTGAGAGCTAGTGAGCTACCTATTGGATAAAGAGTAGATAAAAATGGCGTCCTCGGCAGGAATCGAACCTGCAACCTGCCCCTTAGGAGGGGGCCGCGCTATCCAGTTGTGCCACGAGGACGTTAATTGGTCTTCTATTTATATTTAGCGTGTTACTTAGTTTGCTGTTTAGTTTTTTAAGGTAAAGCCATTTTTTCGAAAATTTCAACAATTGTGAAAATTGCTTGTAAAAATTGATTGTAAAAATAAAGTTACTTGCTGTTAGCTCTACTGATAAATTTACGATCTTCGATATTCACTTTGATTTTTTCACCCGTCGAAATATATTCAGGTACTTGCACCGATACTCCGGTTGAAAGTTCAGCAGGTTTTGTTCTCGATGTAGCTGAAGCGCCTTTAACAGAGGGATCAGTCGCGACGACTTCAAGTTCAACACTTGTTGGCATATCAAGTGCGACAGCTGAATCGCTAACAAGAAGTACTTGAATACCTGTGGTCTCTTCGTTGATAAAGAGTATCTCTTCAGCAATAGATTCCTTGTTTAAGTTATACGGCGTGTAATCCTCTTGATCCATGAAGACATACTCATCACCGTCAACATAAGAGAACATGACAGGACGGCGAGTAAGATCGGCTAGACTTAACATATCTGAATCTTTAAACGTTTCGTCAATTTTATTTCCTGTCACCACATCATACATACGCATACGGTAGAGGCTTCCGCCAGCTCTGCCTTGAGGAACAGAGCGCTCAATATCTCTGACTATGTACGTATTGCCGTTATATTCAATCGCTAAATTTCTTTTAATTTCTGATGCTTTAGGCATTTTCTATTCCTGTTCCAAATATATGGAGCTATATGCGGGAGCTAAATATGCCTAAAAAACCAAGCAATCTCAAGTATTCATTTCCTTTTGCTCATTAATAGGGGTATGACCTAATAAATCTTTTATAGGCGTTGTGACGTATAAAGACTAGATTTTATTATTTTAGAAAAGGCTAATGATTTATGTTTACTATTTTCAAAAAAAATCCAATTAAAAAGCTCGAAAAGCAATACTACAAAAAATTAGAAGAAGCGATGCATGCACAAAGAAATGGGGATATTAAATCTTATTCGATGATAACGGCTGAGGCGGAAGCGATTAACGTCAGCATTGAAAAATTAACGATAGAGCGAGAAGGCAAGATAGATAAGTAATCTAACTAGCTGAATTTAGCAGTGCTATTTCTGAAGCTTATGTATTTTTAAATTCTACAGTCTGCTTAGTTCGTTAATTTCTTTTGTTCACTTGTGACCAGTGGTAAGGCATTAACTGGTTTAGTGAAAGAAACTGTAATATGTTTTCAGAATTTGAAATGGCTACTTGTACGTCTTTTCCCCAAACAATCAGGCGCTCCTGACAGATACCGCATGGCGTCAAAATTATACATTCACTGTTTTCTGATTCACGGTATATACACAGACTATGAGTGACAGACTGATTTAATTTATTGGCTTCTAGTAAAGCGCCTACTTCCATGCATAGCGAAAGCGCATCGTTGCCTACTTCAGGGGAAACGCTCGTTAGTATTGTTCCGTCAGCTACTCTTATGGCTGCAGCTCCACCCCATCCTGCAGGATAGCGTTCTTCGATTATTTGCTTAGCGGCGTTGTAAAGCTGTTTTTCAGTATTCATAATAAGCAATTCGTTCAATTTTTTGTTAATGCCAAGCTCCAATAATCCCACCGCTGATGCTGAAGGAAAGAGTCTGATAACCCGCATTTATCGCAAATAGTTTGAACGACCGTTGTTCAAAAGCATCGTTAATTGCGAAAGCCATTGCAACCCATCCAAAGCCTGCCAGAAAGCCATAAAATACTCCGGTTACAAGAGTACTATCAGGACCTAAGAACATGGCTAAATTAAAAGTGATCACTAGATTTGCTAAAATTGCTAAAGAAAAAGTTTTAAGCATATTTGCTTTTTGTACTGTTTCTTCAGAAAGCCCAGCTTCTTGCATCCATATTTTTCCAAATAGTAATTTGGAATACCATAAACCACCAAGAAAAAAACTAGAGATTGTAGCAATCAAAATAGCAAAAATGTTTATTTGTGAAATATCCATAACGCCTCCATTATTTGATCGATGACATACCGCAAGGTCTAAAATTCATTGATAACTAGGATTCTAACCGTCTATAAGCTTAAAAGTCGAGAGAATAGGGCGTCAGGAATCAAGAACAACCGTGAGTTGACTATCATTTAAGAAGTTGAATATTTTCCATTTTTTGTAATTTTCAGGCAAAATCTAGCGTATTGTTAGATACTACATGAATAATAAACCCTCTCTTTTAAGGTGTTAGCTTCATCGCTATAGATTTGCATTATGTTAGATACAGAACCCTTGTTAAGAAAAACTGATTTCCCCCCGATCCAACGCAACATCATTGATACACTTCAAATTAATTTAGGTTATTTATGTAACTTAAGTTGTACGCATTGTCATGTGAATGCAGGGCCAAAGCGTACAGAATTAATGGATAAAAAAACCATAGATTTGATTATTCGGTATCTAGAAAAACAAAGCATTAAAACGCTGGATGTTACGGGCGGTGCTCCGGAGATGAATCCCCATTTTGAGTATCTTGTTAACGCAGCAGCGTCGTTAGGTGTTGATGTTATAGATCGATGCAATTTAACTATTTTGTTAGAGCCGGGTTATGAGAACACAGCTAAGTTTCTAGCGGATAATAAAGTAATTATCACAGCGTCTTTACCCTGTTATTCGGAACAAAACGTGAGTGAACAACGTGGCAAAGGTGTATTTGAGCAGTCTATCGAGGCGTTAAAGTATCTAAATTCTTTAGGTTATGGCATCGATCCTGAATTGCCTCTTCACCTTGTTTACAACCCTAATGGCACCTTTTTGCCACCGGGACAGGAACAATTACAAGCCGATTATAAAAAAGAGTTGTTTGAAAATTACGGTATTCAATTTCATACATTATTAACGATTACTAATATGCCCATTAGCCGTTTTGGCGGCATGCTCTTGTCAAAAGGTCTTTACGACGACTATGTGACGCTATTAAAAGATAATTTTTCTGATAAGAATCTAGAGAGTGTCATGTGTAAATCGTTAATCAGTATTGACTACGAAGGTTATTTGTATGATTGCGATTTTAATCAGATGCTGGATTGGCCAATGAATAATAGCTTGCAAGAGAATGTCATTGGCAGTGATAAGAAAAAAATGCATATCAAAGATTTGATTGAAAATAGAGACTTACCTAATGAAATAAAGATAGGCGAACATTGTTATGGCTGCACTGCGGGGCAGGGGAGTAGTTGTAGTGGTGCGTTGTCATAGTTATGGTGTTGTCGATCATTATCCCCGTTGTAAATGAAAGCGCTACCATTAATACCGTCTTAACGCCGCTTCAGGCGTTAAGAGAAAAAAAACTCATTGAAATAATTGTGGTCGATGGTGGAAGTGACGATGATACTGTTGAACAATCAGTATTGTTAGCCGATACGGTTTTAAGTTCCCCAAAAGGTCGATCACTGCAAATGAATATTGGAGCAGATGCGTCTACTGGTGATGTACTGATTTTTTTACATGCTGATACAATAGTGCCAGAAAAATATTTCAGTGAATTAAAAAAAATATTCAATACAAAAGATAACTTTTGGGGGTTTTCCTCTGTTGAGCTATCTGGTTCTCATTGGTTTTTTCGAATCATTGAAAAAACAATCAATATTCGGTCTAGACTCACCGCAGTTGCTACAGGTGACCAAGCACTATTTATTTCTCGTTCTTTATTTTTTACGGTCGGTCGTTTCCCCCAAATCCCTTTAATGGAAGATGTGGCAATATCAAAATTACTTCGACATATTAAGAGGCCTTGCATGCTTTCTAGCTCAGTAAAAACATCAAGTCGACGATGGGAAGAGAATGGTATTTTTAAAACCATAGCCTTAATGTGGTGGTTAAGAGCAAGCTATTTTTTTGGGGTTTCACCCGAAAATCTTGCTAAAAAATACCATTAATTTTTTTGAAAAGCGATATTGATACCTATGCAAGACGATGACCAAAATACAACGATAATAATCTTCGCAAAGTCACCTGAAGGGGATAATGTTAAAACTCGATTGTCTTCTGTTTTAACGGTTGAAAAACGGCTACTGTTACATAAAGCCATGTTGCAATGGACTTTTCAGCAAGCAATGCTTTCGGCAGCTGAAAAGGTCATTGTGGCAATAGACGGAGATGAAAGACATAGATTTTTTAATGATTTATTTTTTATCACTAACAACAATATACAGTTAGAAAAAAGATCATTTAACAAAATTTACAGTAAAAAATGCAGTTTTACCCAGCAATACAGTGGGGACCTAGGTAGAAAGATGTACCTTTCGGCAAGTCAAGAATTGAGTAGGGATTCTTCAAATAATGCTGTGGTTCTTATTGGCAGTGATTGTCCGTTTATAACCACACGCTATCTTGATTATGCAATCAATTGTTTAAGTGATAATCCGTTTGTCATTGGCCCAGCAAGTGATGGTGGGTATGTGTTATTGGCAATGCGAGAGATTATTCCTTCTATATTTGAAGATATTCCTTGGGGAACTGATGCAGTTTACCAAAAAACATGTGATGTTTTAAGTTTAGAAAAAAAATCATATACAACATTAGCGACACTAAGTGATATTGATAGGCCGGAAGATATTAATTTGTTAGCGGGCTATCAAAATAAAAGTGCTCTTTTCAACGATTTTTTTATGTCTTAATTATATAGTCATTATTTTAAATAAGATTAAGCTCTTGTCACTGTGTGGGAATTGTCGCCGCCTTCAGTTTTTCCAGTGTGAGTATAGACTTGGGTTGAATCTAATTGGCCACGTAAGATATTCAATAACTTCCCAAGTGTTTGTTTTCCCCTGGAAATAAGCTTTCCGTTTATTTCATTTTCATGCTTACATTCATTTAATTTTTCGATCAGATTTTTCCATTCATTTTGAATCTCTTGATCGTCAATAGATTCGATGAGTTTTTTCCATTGCCCCTCAGTTGGCGGCAAACTGTATGAGTGTAAAAGTGCATATCTATCTTCACTGTTCTTCTCAATAGATTTTAGTGCTTCTGTTTTTGCGTCGATTGATTCGGCATATCGGTCATAATTTCGATCACTTAATGCTTCGCGCTCTTGGAGCAATAATGTTAGTAGTGTTTCACAGTCTTCAAAATCTTTTTTGATAAGCTGTTGAATAATGGTTCGATTATTCTTTATCGTCGCGTTCATAGGTTTCTATCACTGTCTTTTTTTATGAATGGGTTGGAAATATAAAATATGTTCTCTACAAGCAAGAAAAACTGCGGGTAGAGTTATAAAAATTTTGGCGAAAGAAAATTGATATTGATGTAGAGATGTTGGAGGGCAGGTAGTCTTTTCGTAGGCGATGGCAGATAAAATTTAAAAAACCGTTAAATAATTTAAAGGTAGCCAAAGCTTAGGATAAGAAAGCATCCTGTTCTAACATGCGTTCAACAATACGCTCTACATTAATTTGAAAATTTCCATCGGCAATTGCTTTCTTGATAGCCGCTACTTTTTCACTATCAATGTCAGGTGAATTTTGGATTTGCGCTTCCAGCCGTTTGAGAGCCTGAGCTTCTGGGCTCAAATTGACACTGTCTTTCTCGGCACTCGATGCGTTTCCAGAATCTTTGTTTTGGCTTTGACGATCGCTTACACCCTCAACGCCAGCCGCGGGTTTAGTACGCGAATTAAGCGCTCCGCCTGTCGGTAGTCGATTGTTCGGATCAATAATCATGATGTTCGTCCTGCAATATTTAACGGTTTTAGTGGTGAGAAACTCTTAACTTATTTGAGTCCTCAACAGGGGTATCGGCGAACTTAACGAATACTTTAGACATATTTTCAACTATTTTCATATTTTTTGCTTTACCGGAGCGAATACCCAATATTCTTTAGAGCTACCTCTATTAGAAACATCTTAAAACCGAACACCAACACGTCCAGAAGCCAAAACAGTTGCTTTAACTACTTGATTTGATTGAGTATTTTTTACCCTTATTTGCTCGCCTAGCCGTCCATCACTCATTGCCGTCGCATAGGCAGCGACCATAATTCCACCTGATTGAGCCTCTATAACCACCTCTTGGCCTCGTTTTACCACGGTAGGTTGTTTCAAAGTGGCCAAGCGAAAGGGTTTGCCACGTTGGGCATTCCTACTAATGGCCTTTCCCATTAGCTGATTTATATTTGTAGCATAGTGCGAGCCGATTTCACTGATATTGAGACTTTGAATCTCAATATGGTTTGAACCTAACACGGTCCCTTTTGGAAGATTGGCGACAGCAACAATAACTTCAGTAAAAATGGACACTTTAGCCGAGAGGTAAATCGACCAAGGTTTACTACCATGACATTGTGTTTTGATCGAGATAGTTCCGCCAATAGTTCCACTGTCATTTAAAGAAAGTGTCAAAGGATTGTCGCATTGAAATAATTTCAATCGGGGATCAACACGATTAACAGAAATATTTATTTCTTGAATATCCGTATTAAGCTGATGGCTTTCATAATGCTCATATAAAAATGATTCGACAGTTTGATGAATGTCTTGAGGATTATGGTAAGTATTTTCAGCTGACAATGCACTTTGTGTGAGTAGACTCATGATTCCGCAAAAAATTAGTACTCTCATATATCTGGCCTATGCTTAATAAATAGTAAGTGCGAATTTCAGGTGTCATTCTTTGTTTTTCATAACGCTTAAAGTAGCGTCAAAAAACTGTTGTTAAAACGGAAATGCCCGATGGACTAAAGATTTTGCAAGTGGCGTGCCACTTAAAATAATTATCTGAATTAAAGACTTATGAACAATGTTCGAAAAAAAAGCCCAAAGTAATAAAGCTAAAAAGTATCGAAGGAATATCATTAAAAATGACAAGCGTACTAGAAAGCGTTAATTCACGAACACAGTTGGTCGGTGAAAATCGATTAGAACTTTTATTGTTTAAGTTAGCAGGTAATCAATTATTCGGTATTAATGTCTTTAAAGTAAAAGAAGTGTTGCAATGTCCTCGTTTACACGAAATACCCAATCAACATCCAGCGATTAGAGGTGTTGCGCATATTCGTGGAGGAACCATTCCAGTTTTAGATATGAACCAATCAATGGGGCATGTTCCGCTCGATGATCTCGATAACAGCTTCATTATAATAGCTGAATATAATCGAACCACTCAGGGATTTCTTGTTCGCACCGTCGAGCATATTGTGAATCTTAATTGGGATTCAGTTCATTCACCACCACCCGGTATCGGAGTCAATAATTATCTAACCGCTGTGACTGAGGTTGATGATCAGTTAATTGAAATAATTGATGTTGAAAAAATATTATCGGAAGTTTCACCTGTCCCTGAGAGAATCAATGAAAGTTATATTGATGAAATTGCCGTGCAAGAAATTTCTAATAGATATGTTCTCATTGTGGATGACTCTGCGATCGCAAGAAAACAAATACAGCGCGTTGTAGAATCTATGGGTATTTCTACTGTGTCATTGCACGATGGTAAGCAAGCATTTAATTATTTATTAAAGATGGTAGAAGAAGGTAAAAATCCTATTAATGAGCTTTTATTGGTTATTTCTGATATTGAAATGCCAGAAATGGATGGATATACATTCACCGCTTCAATTCGAGATAACCCAGCACTTAAAGATCTGCATGTGGTGTTACATACCTCATTGAGTGGAGTCTTTAACGAGGCAATGGTAAAAAAAGTAGGCGCCGATGACTTCATTGCAAAATTCTATCCTGATGACATTGCCAAACGTGTTAGTGAAAGAATCGAGGCGCTCAGATAGTGAATTTTTTTTTATTAGAAGTCCGTTATGAATCCTATTAATATTCATATACAAAAAAAGACAGACGAGTATGAAGGGTTTAGCGAGTTTTCTGATTTTCTAAAGAGTGCGACCGGCATAGCGTTAACTGAGAATAAACATTGGCTAGTCGCTTCGAGAATAAAAGAAGTATTAGAAAAACATAATCTTAAAAACTTAGTGGAGTTAGTCGGTGAATTAAAAAAGCGATCAAATTCCTCACTTAGAATAGATGTCATTGATGCAATGACGACCAATGAAACTTATTGGTTTCGAGACGAATATCCATTTCTATTTTTTAAAAATTCGATTCTTCCCCATTTGCACAGCGCTTCTCCCATAGGTTTTTCTGCAACAGACACTTCTATTCGTTTGCCCATTCGGGTGTGGTCTGGTGCTTGTTCTTCGGGGCAGGAAGCTTATTCGTTGAGTATTATTTATGAAGAATACTTGGAAGAATTAATTGCATCCCCAGAATTAAATATTACCCCTAGAGCGTTGAGTATTGTTGGAACAGATGTTTCTCAAAGGATGATAGCAATAGCAAAAACAGGTTTATATGATCGTTTAGCTATGTCTCGTGGATTAAGTACGGCAAGGAAAGAAAAATTCTTTACAGAAGGGGAGAATTCTCATTGTTTAATTAAGCAATCTATTCGATCAAGAGTGAATTTTAATGTGCTGAATTTCACTGAAGAGCTAAATATGCCCGGAAAATTTGATGTGATTTTTTGCCGAAATGCATTAATTTATTTTTCAAGTGATTTAAAAAATAAAATTCTTATTCGTTTGCATGGATCTTTAAACAAAGGCGGATACTTGTGCCTTGGGTCATCTGAAGGCTTGTCTGAATCCAGTCATTTATTTGACATTATTCATTGTAACCCAGGAATTATCTATCAAGCGAAATAATGAATAACGATTCTTTTCTACCCATCTCGTCTAATTAAAACAAAAACTTAATACCTAATATCCAATACTTATTCTGATAGCGGCAATTGATTGCCGTTTTATTGGGTAGGGTTTATCCGCTTTTCAAAAAAATGTCGCTATGTCCGAGTTCTATCGCTAGCTCTTGTTTTACATTGTTTAAATAGTAATAGAAAACAACGGGTTACAGGATGGTAAAGGAATTGGCATGGCGTATGCATTTACTCGTCATACAAGCAATAAATCGTGCTCGTCAATTGATTTGTTTTTTTAACGTATGGGTCTTTATAGAGGACTAAGTAGGATAAAAATGGCGATAAATTTTGATCAGGCTCTAGGGTTTCATGAGAAAGCGCTGAGTGTTCGTGCTCAACGAGCAGAAATCATTGCTAATAATTTGGCGAATAGTGACACACCAAATTTTAAAGCACGCGATATTAATTTTCGAGAAGTGCTGCAAGCTGAATCTCAAAAAGATTCAAGAAGCTTAAGTATGCAAGGTAATAATGACAATCATCTTAATCAAACGGGTGAGTCTCTTAATAATACGAGTACTTTGAGTCCTGAACTGTTTTACCGGACGCCAACACAGCCTTCGATAGATGGCAATACAGTTGATGAACATATCGAACATGCCGAATTTATGGAAAATGCACTGGCATTTCAAACCAGTTTTACTTTTTTGAATAGTAAATTTAAAGGCTTGATGACCGCGATAAGAGGAGAATAACGTGGGTATAAATTCTGTTTTCGATATTGCTGGTTCGGGTATGACAGCGCAAAGTTTGCGAATGAATACCACTGCGAGCAATTTAGCGAATGCGCAGTCAGCAGCGAGTAGTGTTGAAGAGGTTTACCGAGGTCGTCATCCTGTTTTTGCTGCTGTACAAAGAGAAGCGATGGGGTTTGGGACGCCAAGTGATTTAAATTCAACAAAAGCTGAGGTCGGTGTCAGTGTACTAGGTATTGTTGAAAGTGATGCGCCATTACAAAAACGTTACGAACCACATCATCCAAAAGCTGATGAAGAAGGTTATGTTTTATACCCAAATGTTGATGTTGTCGAAGAAATGGCAAATATGATTTCAGCATCTCGATCCTTTCAAATGAATGTTGAAGTTATGAATTCAGCAAAGCAAATGTTACAGCGTGCATTAACGCTTGGTCAGTAGTCATTGGGATAAGAATAGATGTTTGAAACAACTCAACCTATCAATAAATTTCATGAACGAATGAAATGAGGCAATAAAATGAGTGACTTAAGTTCAGTCAATAATGCGATCAATGGTGCCAATATTAATGACAGTGCCAGTGCGCTAGATCACCTCAATATTACCAAGAAAAATGAAGAAGAGACTAAATCTAATGAGTTAGGCCAAACGGCATTTTTGGAATTGATGATCGCACAACTGAGTAATCAAGACCCTTTAAAGCCTCAAGAAAATGGTGAATTTATTGCGCAGTTAGCTCAATTCAGTTCAGTAGAAGGCATTGAACGTCTTAATTCAAATTTTGAAGGTTTTACTAGTAATTTCACATCCAATCGCGCACTCGAAGCATCTTCTTTAGTTGGGCGTTCAGTAACAGTTCCTGGTGATACAACCTATTTGTTAGACGGACAGTTAACATCAGCCACGGCAGAGATTCCTTCGACGACCACAGATTTGTCTGTCAATATTTATACAGAATCGGGTGAATTAGTTCAGCAGTTTCCTGTGGGTTTTCATGCCGCAGGCGACGCCTCAATGCGTTGGGATGGTTTAAATTTAGAAGTTGACGGTGAAATAGTGACAAGTACAGGTGGAAGAACAACACCATTACCTTCCGGAGAATATCGTTTTGAAATAACGGCAACACAATCTGGCGAAACGCAAGAGTTAGCGACAGCAGTCAGCGCAAATGTAAATAGTGTCAGTGTAGAAGCTAATGGAAATATTACATTAAATCTTGCCGGTATTGGCCCAATTAATTTAACCGACGTTAAACAATTTAACTAATTTTATTGAAGTTCTAGGAGAATAACATGCCATTTAATAGTGCTCTCAGCGGTATTCGTGCAGCAAACAATGACTTACGCGTAACGGGAAACAATATAGCCAATGCAAGTACAGTGGGTTTTAAAGCTTCTCGTGCAGAATTTGGCGATGTGTATGCCACAACCTTATCGGGAAGTGGTGCAACGACAATTGGTAGTGGTGTCCAGTTGCAATCTGTTTCCCAACAATTTGGTCAAGGCAATTTAAATTTTACAGAAAATGAATTGGATTTGTCGATCAGTGGCGGTGGTTTTTTTATTGTCAGTCAGGGTGGTGATCAACTCTATACTCGTGCGGGAACATTAGGATTAGACTCGGAAGGAAATATTGTCACCAATACAAATGCAATTCTTCAAGGTTTTGCAGCGGACGATAATGGTAATGTGGGTGGTGTTTTAGGAAATCTACAAATTTTAGCTAACACACAGCCTCCCTCTCAAACAACCAATGTCAGTTCGGAATTAAATTTAGATTCTAACGAACCTGTTTTACAAAGTACCGGTTCCACATTTGCAACCGATGGTAGTGTGATAGGTGTTGTGCAAACAGGACAAGCTACAGCGACGACAACCACAATGGATATCGGTGCAGTGGCGGTTCCGATAGATTTTGGCGCCTCGCCAACAACATTTGATATTACATTAACAGGTACAACGCCAGCATCGGCTAACGGCACGGTCTCAGTGAATATTAATTCTTCTGTAGCGAACAGTGTTCAAGATGTTGCGAACTTAATTAACAACGCTATATTCGGCGATCCTAGTCCGATCAATGTACAAGCAATTGCTAATGGCTCTAATTTAGAATTTCAAGATTTGTCTACGGGTATTGGTTCAACGATAAGTTTGGCGAATATTACCGGTGCCAATGCGCTTTCGACAGGGCTAACGGGTGCAGGTGCTTCAACGTTAGGTGTGGCAGCCACTACAAATGGATATGCAACGCAGGCGTTAGAAATTGTGAATCCCGCAGGCGCAATTATTAATTACAATAGTCAACTCGGAGCATCAGCAGCGCAAACCGCATCGGAATTAAATGCGTTAGCTGGAGTGACAGCAACAGCTTCAACAAATGGCTCGATTGATTCAGGAACGTTTGATAATTCAAACAGCAATCTCGTTTTGAATGGTGTGGCTTTAACCAGTACAACCATTGCTGGATTAGCGGATGAGATAAATACTTTATCGGGCTCTACACTTCCTGGCATAAGTGCAACAATTAATGCCAGTACAGGTGATTTAGATATAGCCTCTGTTGTCGGTGATGATTTAAATTTTTCATTCTCGGGTACAGGAGCAGGGCAGGTTGATTTAATTGGTCGAGTCGGTACCGGCGGGCAGTCGGTTTCTAATACGCCGGCGAACCAATCGGGTGTTATCGGTGGTGACATTACCATTGTATTGCAAGAAAACTATACTATTGCGTCTTCAACACCGACAGTCGGAAATTTATTTGCCCCTTTTACAGCGTCAACATTTGAACCTGTTGTGATTAATGAATTTAATCCTAGTGACCCTGCGACCTACAACCATGCGACATCGGTTACAACATACGATAGTTTAGGTAACAGCCACGTCATGACACAATTTTTTGTCCGTCAAGAATATGATGTCAATGACCCAACAACATCTCCAAACCATTGGAATATGTTTGTTCAAATTGACGGGCAAGATGTCGGTGATCCAAACACCGCGTTAGCTCCACCTGAAAATACATTGCCGACACGTTTATCGTTTGATATTCATTTCAACGAAGATGGATCATTAAATACATTATTAACTCCTCCAATGCTTGTATCTAATTGGACACCTTTAGATGCGTCAGGAAATCCTAATGGATCACTGGGTGCTCAAAATGTATTACAAGGTGGAGCTATTCCTATTCCTGTGCCTGCCACCAGTTCTAATTTCGAAATTGATATGAATGGATCCACTCAATTTGGCAGCGTGTTTGCTGTTAATGCCGTTGATCAAAATGGTTATACAACAGGGCGATTATCAGGATTAGATGTTGATGATTCGGGTGTTATTTTTGCGCGATACACCAATGGAGAAGCACAAACGTTAGGACAAATTGCGTTAGCTGATTTCAGAAATGTGCAAGGTTTGCAACCGAGTGGTAATACCATGTGGGCGGAAACGTTTGAAACAGGTGAGCCCAATATTGGTACACCAGGTTCTGCCTCTTTAGGGGCGATAAATTCAGGAGCATTGGAAGAATCGAATGTTGATTTATCACAACAATTAGTGAATTTAATTATTGCGCAAAGAAATTTCCAAGCCAGCGCAAAGACAATTGAAACCGCTAACCAAACCACACAAACTATTATTAACATATAAAATTTATTTAATAGTTAAAGTTGTTTTTTATGTAAAGTTATTTTTTATCAAGAGCGCTTAATGCGCTCTTTTTTTATCTATTCTTTTCCTTCTTTCTAATCTTTTTTTGGTAGATACGCTATCAATAATATTGGCACTCTTCATGCATTAATCTAAATAAGGAATCAAATAACGAATTTATTTTTGATAAAAGACAATTTCTTGACGGGACGTCATAGAGTTGTTTAAGAGAGGCAATAGTATGGATCGAGCATTATACGTCGCTATGACAAGCGCCAAAAATACAATGATGGCACAAACCATTCATTCTAATAATTTGGCCAACGTGAATACACAAGGCTTTAAAGCTGATTTTGCGCAAGCTCGTGCGCAAGGCGTTTATTATGGCGATGGGTTTCCAACACGTGCTTTTTCTCAAACAGAAAATCCTGCGACAGATTTTAGTCAAGGAACAGTCATGAGTACCGGAAGAGATTTTGATGTAGCAGTTGAAAGCAGTGGTTTTATTGCCGTGCAAGCACCCGATGGGACTGAAGCTTATACCCGTAACGGTCATATGTTTGTTGATACGTTTGGTGTACTTCGCACCGGTGAAAATTTGCCGGTTTTAGGCAATGGCGGACCGATTGCTTTACCGGATTATCAAAAAGCGGAAATAGGTTCCGATGGAAGTATTTCTGTCCTTGCCAAAGGAGAGGCGCCAGAAACAATGGCAGCTATTGATAGAATGAAATTAGTGAATCCCGATGAGTCACAAATGGTGAAATCTCCTGACGGATTGTACCGCTTAAAAGATAATACGGTGGCGGAAGAAGATGTTAACGTCAGGGTGATGTCAGGTTTTTTAGAAGCGAGTAATGTCAATGCTGTTGATGAGTTGACGAATATTTTAAGTTTATCAAGACAATATGAAATGTCAGTGAAATTGATGCAAACAATTGATCAATCATCTGAAGCATCCGCAAAATTATTACAGATTAGTTAATAAATAAAACATTTAATGTTAAAAAATTTATAGTTGTGAGGAACGGTTATGCACTCTGCACTCTACGTCAGTAAAACAGGATTAGCCGCGCAAGACACACGGTTATCAACAATTTCCCATAATTTAGCGAACGTGGGAACGGTGGGCTTTAAACGCGATCGCGCGTCTTTTGAAGATTTACTGTATCAAATTAAAAGACAACCCGGAGCAGACTCTGCAGCCGATACGCAATTGCCCTCTGGTTTGCAAATTGGTACCGGTGTTCGCGTTGTGAGTACACAAAAAGAATTTACAGAAGGGAATTTAGAAATTACTGATCAAGCTTTGGATGTGGCGATTATCGGCCGTGGTTTTTTACCTATATTACAACCTGATGGCAGCGAATCTTATACGCGCAATGGTGAATTACAAATTAATTCTGAGGGTACCATTGTCAATGCGAACGGATTAGCGATTCAGCCAGCCATTACTATTCCTGATGGTGCAACGCAAATAACGATCGGTAATGACGGCGTTGTTTCTGTTCGTTTACAAGGCCAACCGGCGCCACAGCAAGTCGGTACTATTCAAGTGGTTGATTTTATTAATCCAGCTGGATTGCAAGCCATTGGAGCAAACAATTTTCTACAAACGGCTGCCAGTGGTGATCCACAAGCTGGCACACCGGGTGAAAATGGTTTGGGATATTTAATGCAAGGTGGTTTGGAAACGTCGAATGTGGATATTGTCGAAGAAATGGTTAACTTGATCACGACACAGCGCGCTTATGAAATGAATTCGAAAGTGGTGACATCTGCTGATCAAATGCTTCAATACATCACTCAAAATTTATAAAAATGTAACTTAAAAAATGTGTGAATTCACAGCGATAGGTTGTTTTATGATGCGTTTAAAAAAATCGAAATTGAGTCTGAAACTACTTTATGCTTTTATGTTAATTCAATGGCTCACTGGATGTGTTATAGCGCCGCCACCCACACCAGATGATCCATATTATTCCCCTGTGATAGCGCCGTCCCCTCGTATTGAAAGAGCTAATGAAGGATCTCTTTATCATACGGGATTGGGTGTTTCATTATATACGGATACAAAAGCTCATCGCGTTGGTGATGTGATTACGATTGTTTTAGATGAAAAAACAGTTTCATCAAAGTCCTCAAGTACAAAAGTCACAAAAGACAGCAAGTTAAGTTTTAACGAGGGTGCGGATGGCAGCACTTTATTAGGAACAAATCCAACATTTAAAAATTTGAGCTTGTTAACGGAATTGCAACAAGCCCGTGAATTTGATGGCGGCGCAGATGCTGATCAAAGCAATCGCCTGCAAGGCAATATTACGGCTATGGTTGCTGATATTTTACCTAACGGAAATTTGGTGATTCGCGGTGAAAAATGGATGAAGTTAAATCAAGGTGATGAATTTATTCGCGTGAGTGGAATTTTGCGCCCAGCCGATGTGTCTCCTGAGAATACAGCACTCTCAACAAAATTAGCGAATGCAAGAATTTCATACAGTGGAACGGGAAGCCTAGCCGACTCGCAATCAATGGGTTGGCTTTCACGGGTATTTAACAGTGTGTTTTGGCCCTTCTAATAGAACCAATGAGCAACATCTATGAACACTAAATATTTTTTTTGCAAAGTCATTTTTTTGCTGCACATTATTGTATTTTCTTTGTGCTCTCATGTTGTTCAAGCCGAAAGAATAAAAGATATCGCGAGTATTGCTGGCGTTAGATCTAATCAGTTAATTGGTTATGGTTTAGTGGTAGGGCTTGATGGCACCGGCGATCAAACCAATCAAACACCATTTACTATGCAGTCTTTTATTAGCATGATGGAACAATTTGGTGTGACTGTTCCCTCGGGTGCACGAATGCAATTAAAAAATATTGCAGCAGTAACTGTTCATGCAGAGTTACCGCCCTTTGCTAAACATGGTCAAACATTAGATGTGACGGTTTCTTCAATTGGTAATGCAAAAAGTTTACGTGGCGGAACTCTTTTAATGGCTCCGCTAAAAGGCGCTGATGGAAATGTGTATGCCGTTGCGCAAGGGAGTTTAGTGGTTGGCGGTTTTGGTGCTGAAGGGAATGATGGATCAAAAATTTCTGTGAATATTCCCAGTGTTGGCCGAATTCCTAATGGCGCTTTGATCGAGCGTGTTGTCGATAACGCATTTAATTCAGGAAAACCGATCGTTTTTAATCTTCACCGAGCGGATTTCACAACATCTAAGCGTGTCGTAGATAGTATTAATAGAACGTTAGGTCCTGACGTTGCACGGTCGCTCGATGCCGTATCTATTATGGTGGATGCACCTATCAATGCAGATGCACGTGTCGGTTTTTTATCACTATTAGAAAATATTGAGGTAAATCCTGGTGAAGAATCTGCAAGAGTCGTGATTAATTCTCGCACTGGCACAATTGTCGTGGGACAACACGTCAAAGTTTCCGCGGTTGCTGTTACTCACGGAAGTTTAACCGTGACCATAGCAGAAAATATCGATGTGAGTCAGCCAAATGCATTTGGCGAAGGTGCCACAGTTGTAGTGCCTAGGAGTGATATTACGATTGATGATCCCGCCAGTCCGATGTTTAAAATTAACAAAACGTCAACGCTCGATGATATTGTTCGCGCTGTGAATACAGTGGGGGCTTCTCCTGGTGATCTTATGGCTATCATTGAAGCGTTAAAACAATCCGGCGCATTGAGTGCCGAGCTTGTGGTGATATAGCTCTAGAAGCATTATTAAAATTTATCTTTTTTAACTCTGCATGATTAAAAGAATATTGGTATTTAAAAGAATCAGTATATAAAAGTACCACTATGTAAAAGTTTAAGCGTCCACAAACACGAATTACTTCGTTTTTTATGAGAGGTAGCCACATAAAAATTATATATGATTAATTCATCCTCATCTGTACCGATATCTTCTACTCAAACCCCGTCGAATTCTTCTTTAGATTCTTTAAAAACTTATTCACAACATTCTCCGCTTTCAATAGGGCAGGATGCGTATACCGATTTAACGTCATTAAAGAAAATCAATCGGATGGCCGATACAGATAAAAGCACAGCTCTAAAGGAGCTATCGAAGCAGTTTGAATCGATTTTTATTAATCTTATGTTGAAAACGATGCGTGAATCAAACGCAGTGTTTGAAGAGGGTGGTTTGTTTAATAGTAGCGAAATGAAATTTCACCGTGAAAGCTTTGATAATCAATTAGCATTGAATTTATCTAATCAGGGCGGAATCGGGCTGGCCGATGCCTTTTATCGTCAAATGCACCGACAATATGACAATGTTGAATCCGCTGGTCAGAATAAGGCTAACGATAACAGTCATTCCATCGAAAAAACAAAAGGGGTAGAAGGCTTACCGATAAATTCTGCTTTGCCCATGAAAGAATTAACGACATATTTGAATAAAGCGGGGGCCTCCTTTTCTTTAGAATCAGAGCCACGCATGCTAACGGCTAACCGGCAACGAGAGAGTGCACCACATAATACAGAGGCGATTGATACTCGTATCCACACAAAGGCATCTGGCTCACTACCCGCATTTGATGATTATTTTAAGACGCCTGAAAAATTTGTTGAATCCATTTATCCCTATGCCAAAAAAGCATCCGAAAAACTTGGCGTAGACCCGAAAGTTATTGTGGCCCAAGCGGCACTGGAAACGGGTTGGGGAAAACATATCATCAGCGATCAACAGGGCAAATCAAGCCATAACCTCTTTAATATCAAAGCAGATCACCGTTGGAATGGTGATCGTGTTTCAGTAACGACAGTTGAATATCGTGACGGCATTGCAAAAAAAGAAGCCGCCAATTTTAGGCATTATCATTCATTGATCGATAGTTTTAATGACTATGTTTCATTTATAGAAAATCAGCCTCGTTATCAAGAGGCATTAAACACATCGAATCCACAAGATTATATTCAATCGTTACAAGCGTCTGGTTATGCAACAGATCCTCATTATGCGAAAAAAATTATGAGTATTTTTAATGGTGAAACAGTGCAGTCTGTCGCTTCTCTCGATAGAGAAAAACAACCGCTTAATTCTGACGTGAGTCCTGAAGGATAACATTATGGGAATTTTATCGAATGCCATTTCCGGATTGCAAGCGAGCCAACTAGCGCTTCGAACAGCGGGGCATAATATTTCAAATGCCAACACTCAAGGGTATTCGCGTCAACAAGTAGAATTTGGCACTCGTCCTCCAGAATCGATTGGTATTGGTTTTATGGGGACAGGAGTGACGCTACAAGGTATTGAGAGAGTCGTTAGTGAATTTATGACATCGCAAATGCGATCTGATACCACCAGTTATTATGAGCTACAAAAATTCGATAATAATATCAGTAATATCGACAACCTCGTGGCGGATGCAGGGACAGGTCTCTCAGGAAATTTACAGAGCTTTTTTGCAGCGCTACAAATTGGCGCTGACGAACCAGCGTCGAGTCCAGCTCGACGCTTAATTATTAGTGAAGCCAGTGGCTTGGAATCACGCTTTAATCTTTTACATGATCGTTTAGAAAATTTAGAAGCTGGTACTGTTTCTGACATGCGTGTGCTTGTGTCTGAAGTGAATTCACTCGCTAATAGTATTGCCGGTTTAAATAAATCGATCCAACAACAAATGGGTCTTGCTCGCGGTGTACCACCTAATGATCTACTGGATAAGCGGGATGAACAATTACGGCAGTTATCAGAGCTTATTTCTATTCAAGTGATCGAGCAAGATCAAGGCAACGTGAACATTATGATTGGCAATGGGCAGCCGTTAGTTGTGAGTGAAGCCGTCAGCAAACTAACAGTAGATAATCAAGGCCAACTTTTTTTTGAAAATAAAAAAAGTGCATTTGAAATAACGGATGCGATTAATGGCGGTGAAATTGGTGGGTTGCTTCGCTTTCGAGACGAAGTATTAGCACCAACAGTGAATGAATTAGGACGAATGGCGATTGTGCTTTCCGATGAATTTAATAAAGTGCAAGAACAAGGTTTGGATCTAGAAGGCGATTACGGTGGCCAATTTTTTTTCGATATTAATGATCCAGATCTGATGATGAGAAGGGCTTTTGGCGATGTTGATAACGCATTGCCCAATGACCGAATTGTATCTGTGGAAATTTCTGATCCATCACAATTAACTCTGGATGATTATTCTTTAAGGATTCTCCCCAATACCCAAAATTATATTGTAACGCGAGAATCAGATGGTTCAGAAGTTACTCAAGGCATTCTATCGGGAGCATTTCCCGATAGCATACAATTTGAAGGTGTGACTGTTCATTTAGAAAGAGGATCATTTCAGGGCGGAGATGAATTCACTATACAGCCGACAAGAACTGGCGCGTCTGATTTTAAAACTCTGATAGAACGACCAGAAGATATAGCTTATGCCAGTCCGTTACGGACAATTACCGGTCAAGGAAATATTGGGCAGGGCGTAGTCAGTGCGGGAGAAATGTTAAATCTTACTGATATCGATGGTAATGTTTTACCAACATTTTCAACGGCGGGTGAATTAAATCCTCCTGTTGTGGTACGTTTTACTTCGCCAACGACTTATGATGTTTTGGATAACTCTAATCCCTTGAATCCTCAGGATTTAAATCCGCCGATAAGGAATCAATCATTTATTCCTGGTACAGATAATTTTATTTTTTCGAATGATCAAGGCGCAACACAAATTTCTGGAAATGGCCAAAGCCTTGGTTTGCCCAGCGATAGTGTTACCTCGCAACCCGTTGGCGGTAATGCGGCTAATAACCAATATCCTGCTGAACTCTATACATTTACCACAATACACCCTCAGACAGGTATGACTACGTCACAACCGGTTACGACCAGTTTTAATGCCAGTGCCGCTGAAACGGCAGCGCTGTTATCAAGTGTGCCAGGTGTTCAAGCGAATGCGTTTACTGATGCTGTGATTACTGATGTCAATATTGCTAGTTTTAATTCTCCTGCGCAAATTACCGTGAATGGTCAGGCATTAATTGGTTACGATTTAGGAGCGATTGCCTCCGATGTACCTGATCCTAATGTTGATGAGTCGGCATTTAATGACTATCTCGCGAACCAAATTAATGCAAACTCAATACTTCAATCGCAAGGTTTTTTTGCGGTCAGTGCGACGAATCTTCAAACTGGAAATCCCGAATTGAGATTGCAGTCTTCAAGTGGTGTTGATGCCGACATCCGTTTTGAGGGCGTCAGTGGCGACACGATATCGGTCAATGATGGTGTGAATAGTGATGTGCGATTAACTGCAGCAGGTGCAGGAGTTGAATCGTTAGTTACAGTCGGTGGAGTGATAGACATAACATTAGCAGCGGATGTGGAAATGGAAACGTCGCCGTCAAATAGCCAATTATTTGGTGATAGTACGGCAGAAAATTTTGCACAAGATGTTTTCTTTGGTTATCAAGTATCGATAAAAGGTGAACCTGCGACTAACGATACATTTAGTATTGAATTTAATAGCAATGCAACTTCTGATAATCGAAATGCATTGCGATTTGTTGATATAGAAACAAAAAAAGTAGTGGCTAATGACACGCTCACGTTATCGGGCAGTTATACACACCTTGTAGAAAAAGTTGGATCAGAAAGTAGTTTGTCAAAAATCAATACCGAAGCTAGCTTGGCATTGCTGCAAGAAACACAAGCATCAAGAGACAGCATGTCTGGTGTTAATCTTGATGAAGAGGCGGCCAACCTTGTTAAATTTGAGCAAGTATATAACGCTAACGCTCGAGTGATCTCTGTGTCACGTGATCTTTTTGATACCTTATTAAATGCAATATAAGCTAAATGTAATATAAATTAATCACTAAATGAAGTCACAGAATTAAAACGTAGTATCAAAAATTGTTCACTGCATAAACATAGATTGAAACTAAAGTTAATAGAATAGGTTAAAGTTTAAGAATTAAGTTAACAGTATTTGAATAGCCGTTGTATGAACAGTACAGGAACTTATTATGCGAATATCAACGCAGCAAATTTATAATATCGCTAACAAAGGCATGGCAGATGCACAAAAAGCGATTGTAAAAACAGAACAGCAAATTGCAACGGGTAAACGTGTCATCAATCCTTCAGATGATCCTGTCGCAGCAACAGTCATCTTACAATTACGCGATACAATCGCACGCGGTGAACAATACCAAACAAATATTGATATAGCCGAAAATACCTTAGAGCTCGAAGGTGTAGCGCTAGAGTCAGTGAATAGCCTATTGCAACGCATGAGAGAGCTTGCAGTCCAAGCCGGTAACACAGCGGTACTTTCTGAAAGTGATTATAAAGCCATTAAAGCTGAAGTGGATGCGCGAGTTGATGAGTTACTTAATTTGGCGAATACACGCAATTCGGCAGGTGAGTATATTTTTGCAGGCTACCAAGGTGAGACAAAACCTTTTGAATCAAATGGTAACGGTGGGTTTTCGTATCATGGTGATGAAGGTAATCTATCCATTAAAATATCTGATAGTGCAAAAGTGAAAGTCAGTGATTCGGGAAGAAAAATATTTCAAGATATTCCTTCGCCAACCAACACAATTCACGCGTACGTGAGTGAAACGAATAAGTCATCGCCACCGATTATTGTTTCGACTGGACAAGTGGCAGATCAAGAAGTTTTTGATCAGTTCTACCCAGAAGATTTAGTGGTTAGCTTCAATGCGCTCTCTAATGTTTCTCCAGCCGCTAATAATTATTCAATTAGTGAGCGCTCAACAGGAAAAGTCATTGTACAAAATCAAGTGTATCAACCGGGTAATGACATCGAAGTGAATGGTGTTTCATTTCATATTTCTGGGACGCCTTATCCGGGGGAAGCAGCAGTAGCAGGCACGGTACAATGGGGTTCTGATATAGCACAAAACTTTGCTGGCGATGAAACAGGTGAAACATTGTCGATACGCGTCGGCGGTGTCACGGAAACGTTAACGATTGGCAGTAATGTCACGAATGATGCGGATGTCGTGACTGAATTGACTACTGGTACAAATGCGTCAAGATTGGCAAATTTGGGCGTGACGGTGAATACAGGTACAACGCCGCCGCAGTTTGAAGTGGCTAACGGATTAAATGTAGAAATAGATCCCACTAATGCCAGCGGGGGAAATATATTAGCCGCGCTAGGTATCAATAGCGGAACTCTTTCAAGTAATGGTATTCAAGCATCTCCAGGCGATACGGTGATTATTGAATCAACAAAATCACAAGGGTTGTTAACTACACTATCTCGCTTTAGTCAGGCTTTGAGTGCTGTTGAAGATACACCGGAATCAAAAAAGACATTTGCTGCAATGGTGAGTGCCACTTTGGGTAGCCTTGCCGAATCCGAACTTGTGATAAATGCAACAGAGAGTGAGTTGGGCGCACGATTAAATACAATTGAAAGCACGCGGAATATGCATTTTGATGCGGACCTTTTGAATCGAGAAGTGCTCTCTGATATGGAAGACTTAGATTACTCTGAAGCCGCAACTCGTCTGTCTCTTGAAACGTTTATACTACAAGCCACTCAACAGAGCTTTGTCAGAGTGAGTGGTCTAAGCTTATTTAATCTTCTTTAAATAAAATATGGCTTTGAAAATGATAATGGAAACTTCGATAAAAAATGGAAATGTGATTATAAAACGCTGTAAAGATCTCATTGAAATGGCTCGTCATGATGAATGGGGAGATTTTGAAAAAAAATTATATGAAAGAGACATGCTAATTAATAAGTCATTCTCAAATGTTGATGTCATGAAATTGACGAATGAGGATAAAAATGATTTGTCAACGATTCAGCGATTAAATGATGACATTAAATCTATTGTCATTGCGAAACAAAAAGAGATTCAAAATAGTTTATTAGCTGAAACACATAGAAATAAGGCCCATCAGGCTTATCAACAACAATAACGTCACTTTCTTTAATAGCGCAACTAGCTTTCGTTTTAGTAAAGAGTTTTACCCAAGTTTTCATATCCTAAAGATCTATTTGATGGCTCGCTTATTATATTAACAATAGGCTTAGACTGAATGTGTTAATCATGTTATTTCTAGTAATAAATAGTTATCAATAAATTATAAAAAAAATTCAAGCTCTCTTACTTTTTGTCGATAACCTTTATAGAAGTCCACTATAGCCAGTTGGCCTATTAAGGGACGGATAGTCGTTCATATTTCATGAACAGGTTTAAATCGTAGGAGAAGTCTCATGGCTTTAGTCATTAATACCAACGTAGCATCACTTAATTCTCAACGTCAGTTGATGAATTCTGGCAATGCGCTTGATCGTGCGACCGAGCGTTTATCTTCGGGTAACCGAATTAACTCAGCAAAAGACGATGCGGCCGGTTTAGCAATTGCAAACCGCATGACATCACAAATTCGTGGCTTGGACCAAGCGGTTCGAAATGCGAATGATGGTGTGTCTTTAATTCAAACCGCAGAAGGCGCAATGCAAGAAGCAACCAACATCTTGCAACGTATGCGTGAACTATCAATACAATCGGCTAACGGAATTTATTCTGATAGTGATAGATCAACTCTTAATGCAGAAGTGGTTCAACTTAAAGAAGAGCTCGATCGAATTGCAGATACAACCACTTTTAACGGTCAAGCGTTACTCGATGGCAGTATTGGTGAAACTACGCTACAAGTTGGTTCACAAGCTAATCAAACAATGACTGTGCAAGTAGGCAGTTTTAACACAAGTCAGTTGGGTGGTAGTGCAGGTGATATTGTTGGTGAAGCAACGGCTGCTGGTCTCGGTTCATTAACTGCTTTACTGGCTGATGGCGATATTCTAGTTAATGACACGTCTATAAGTGCGTTACCAGCCGCTTCGATTACGACAGTTAATCTTGCGCTTGATAGTATGAATGCTGACCTTAAAGGTAAAGGTGCTGAAGTTTCTACTCAAGTAGAAGTGACTGGAACAAGTAATGGTTCTGGTTTATTAGCTGGTGTTAACGAACTGACTTTAACGTTAACTGATGGCAATAATAATGCACAAACTTATATTCTAACTGATACAGAAAATATGGATCAGCTTGTCGCTAAAATTAATGATGAAACAGGTATTCAAGCAAGTCTAAATGAAAATGGACGATTAGTATTAAATGCTCAAGGTGCCACTTCGATTGCTGCTGCTGGTAATGCTGCAACACTATCTGCTACGGGTTTGACGGCAGGGACCACAAACTTTGGTTTGGTTTTCAATGATACAAGTGCAGATAATTCCGGTGTAAAAATTGAAGCGGGTAATATTACTGGTGCAGAAATTCTAGCACTAGGCATTGATATGCAGGATGACAATGGAAATATTGTTGGTTCTGCCGCTACTGTCGGAACGGCAGGAACGACTCTTGCCGAAGGTGATTTAATTATCAATGGTGTTGAGATTGGTCAGATTGATTCAGGTGCAAGTGTTACCGCAACTGCTGCTGAAACAATTAGAATCATCAATCAATCTTCAGCGGAATCAGGCGTTGTTGCATTTACAACTGCCACTGCTGGTCAAGTGAGTTTACGCTCGACGACAGGTGATGAAATTTCAATTAAATATGCTGAGACTGCCAATACAACAAACGTCATTGGTGTAACTGGATTACAAGAGCGTAATGCTTCTGAAGGTTCAGGATCTGTTGCCAGCATTAACATTTCAACAGCAGCGGGCGCACAAAAAGCGATTGGTATTCTTGATTCGGCTATCGAAGAAGTGAATGCAACTCGATCTGATTTGGGTGCGATCAACAACCGTTTAGACTTTACCGTTTCAAACTTGTCAAACGTATCTGAGAAAACTGCGGCAGCTCGTTCACGAATCATGGACGCAGACTTCGCCGCAGAAACAGCATCGTTAAGTCGAGCACAAGTATTGCAACAGGCCGCCACAGCAATGTTGGCCCAGTCTAATGCTAGACCACAACAAGTTCTTTCTTTACTTCAATAATGTTTAAGTAAACATTGGATAAAAGAAAGCAGAGTCGTAACGTTGTTAAGCGTTTTTTATCAGCGTTACGACAAGGTAAGAGGTTAGGATATGAATGAAGTAACGAATTCCAATTTACAATTGAGAACGAGTGCGGTTTCATCCAAGCCTGATGCCGGTAAGGTAGAGCAGGGCGGCAAATCTTTGCCGTCTGTTGCCGTTTCTGAACAATTATCAGAAAAGGGAAAAATCGTTTCAACAGAAAAACCCGGTCATAACACTGAATCTGTTTCTCAGAAACAAGAGAAAATTGAATCAGCCGTTGCGGAAATGAATGAATATATTCAATCAACTCAACGAGATATCGAGTTTAATGTTGACGATTCGTTAGGTCGAACCATTGTTTCAGTGGTGGATAGGGAAAGCCAAGAAGTTATTCGACAAATACCTGATGAAAAGTTTTTGAAGATGGCACGACAATTGAAGGAAGATATGGCAGCAGGGACTGACGAGCCACTCCATCTTATCAGTGCTAGGGCTTAATGATTAAATCGGTAATGGATTATTGATGACAGCTCATTTTTCATCTTATTTAATTTATTAGATGGGTGAATAAAGAAGGGAATAAAAGGAGTGCACTGAGTGCGCTCCTTTTTTTTTAATTTTATGAATATCTATCTATAGTTTATTAAAGTTCAGCCGATGAATAGTATAGGAATCGTGACTCTACAGGGATGAAGAAAGCTTTAGATCAGATAGTAAAATCAAAAGCTAAGTCTCTTGATAAGGATTATTTGAATGAGGCTGAATAAATGTTTTGGAAATAAAGGTTACGGAAAACGAAAGGATTTCTCGACAGAATGAAAAAAGGACACACTTTCAAGGAAGGGGAGTCAAAAGGAGCTCAAAAGGATTTTAACAGTAAAGTCATTACATGGAAGAATGAAAGGAATGAGTTAAAAGAAACGGATAGGAAATAAACGGAGTTTTTCCATTGGATGGATTCAGGAGCCATTGTTGTCGCCACAGGGAGGTGGCAGTACTGGCTCTTTATTTTTTGGATTTAGCGTCAATCAATAGCCATAAAAATGAAGACTATTTAGCAAAACTTTAGGGGTCATTATGATTCAAAATATCGTAAACACATTAGGCGGTGGCTCTGGTATTGATACCTTATCTTTGGTAGATCAATTAGTTGAATTACAAGCAGCTCCAGAAACCAATCGTTTAGATACGAAAGAAGAATTATTAGACGCTAAAATTTCGGATTTTGGATTGTTACGTAGCTCGCTCGGAAAATTAGAAACCGCCATAGGGGCCTTGTCCGATGCTGACACTTTTGATGCTAAATCACTGTCTATTCCTGATACCTCTCTTATTGCACTCACCAAATTAGATTCGAAAGCGGTAAGCGGAAGCTATCAAATAAAAATTGAAGATGTTGCACAGGCGCAATCATTAAGTAGTGGTGTATTTGCGAGTGAGGACGCCGCTGTTGGAACAGGTTCATTAACCATTCGCTTCGGTGATTGGAATGGCGCTCTAGATACATTCTCCGTGAACGCAGACAAAACGGGCGCAACGATTGAAATCGATGAAACTAATAATAGCTTACAAGGCTTGCGAGATGCACTAAACAGTGCAGACATTGGTATACAAGCCAGTATTATCAGCGATGGCGGCAACTTTCGTCTTATGGTGACGGGCCCTTCTGGAGCCAGTAATGAGCTTGAAATTGTCGCCACTGAAGGCGCAAGTGCAGGGCTTGCCAATTTAAATTTTAACGAAGCATCTCAATCTTTGACACAAGAGTTGGAAGGTAAAGACGCGCAAATTCGTCTCAATGGTTTATTAGTGTCTCGTTCTTCCAATACCATCACCGATTTAGTTGAAGGTTTAGAATTTGATATTTTTAATAGCTCACCAACGGAAGTCATTAATCTGTCTATTTCTCATGATAAAGAAATAGCGGAAACAGCTATTCGAGATTTTGTGGATGCCTACAATTTATTTCTTGAAGAAGTTGAGGTTCTCACAGGGTTTGATCCTGAGCTAGGGGATTTTGGTAGCTTAAAAAATGATTCTATGGCCGATAATCTAATCGATAATGTAAGACGTTTTATGGGAGCTGAAGTGCCAGGCATTGGCGAAGGGTTTACCGTGTTAGCTAATTTAGGGATTCGTACCCAGCTCGATGGCAGTTTGGAAATCAATGAAGACCCAAGTGAGTCGAATACTAATTTCAGAGCGGCAATGGATACAAATTTTGATTTAGTGAAAAACTTATTTACTCCACAATTTGACTCGAATGATTTAAAAATAGAAGTCACTGGCTTCGGTAAAAAAACTCAGCCTGGTAGTTATGATGTTGTCATTACACAAGAAGCGACTCAGGGCATATTGAGTGGAGCTGCTTTTGGCGTTGGTCTACCCATCGATACAACTGGAAAAGATTACAGTTTTGATATTTCAGTGGATGGACAATCGGTTTCAATCACTTTGCCGGCTTCAAAGTCCTATGCCTCCGGCGCAGAATTGGCTGAAGAGATTCAGTCACTCATCAATATTGATGCGACACTTCAAGAAAATAGATCCAGCGTATCGGTATCGTTTAACAGTGGCACAGGTGGATTAGATTTTACATCGGATAGTTTTGGCAGTACGAGCCAAGTCAATATTTCTGCTATCGGTGCCGATGCAGGAGAGTTGGGATTATCAGTCTTAGATGGCACTGCAGGAACGAATGTCGAAGGTACAATTGATGGTGAAGAATCTTTTGGGTTTGGTAATGTCTTGTTACCGAATATCGGTAGTCCTGCTGAAGGTTTAAAGATGATTATTAAGCCTGGAGCTACTTCGGGCACCATTACTTTTTCTCAGGGATTTAGTGGCGGAATGACTCAGCTGGTGGATAGTTTTTTAGCGGGTAATGGTTTAATTTCAGAAAGAGAAAAAAACATCAATGAATCGTTAGATGATATTGAAGACGATAGAGATTCATTGGAGCGTAGAACAGAAGCTTTTCGTGCTCGAATGGAAAGTCAGTTTTTAGCCATGGAATTAATTGTAAGAAGCCTCAATAACACAGGAACCTTCCTTGATGGGATCGGTGATCGTTTACCGTTTACTGCACCACGTTAAATACATTCTATTCATTTCTAATATTCTCAATCTTTTCCTTTTTTATGAGTAGCTGCTTTCAGGCAGTTATTTCTTATTCTTTTCTGTTGTTTTTATGTCGATTATTTTTTTCAGAGAATAACCACTTTCCTTTAAAGAATTTTGGTTTTTTGCCGTTATTATTGATAACGAATTAAGAAAGCTAAATAATTGTGACACCATTTAACATTGGGAATCCTAGGGACATAAACATGAATATGTATAACTCGGCAGCTGCTTATTCTAATGTGCATTTAGAATCACGGGTGACAGATGCGACCCCTCATCGATTAATACAGATGTTATTTGAAGGCGCTTTAGAGCGTATAGCGCAGGCTAAGGGCGCGATGCGTCAAAAGCAGATAGAGAGAAAAGGAAATCTTATTAATAAGGCAGTGAGCATCATGGGTGGATTGCAAGGTGCTCTTGAAGACAATGGCACTACGACGTTAAGCCATGATCTTGATGCGTTGTATGACTACATGATTCGCCGTCTTATTGAAGCGAACTCTAAAGATGACGAAAAGATTCTTGATGAAGTAGCGGGTCTTATTCATGAGATAAAAAGTGCTTGGGATACTATCGCACCGGAGGTGGCGTAATGTCATATTCATTTGCCTATCTTCATATTGTTGATGAGAATACGACAGAATCGTCTGTTGAACTAAAGGCACTAGGTGCTATTAAAGATGCTATGTACGATGCTTTAGTCGTTCAGGATTGGTCAACGCTCAAATGCTTAGATCGCGTGTGTGGACGAATGATCAATACATTGTGCATGAGAGACCACGCTTATATGAAAAAAGTAATGAGTCAATTAAGCGAAATAAAGCAAATTTATAAAATTGCATTAGAAGAAATGCATCCACATGACAATAAGGCGCCAATAAGAGCGATTTAAAGTAATCCCTTTTCCCGAAGCACAGGTATTTTTTTCTGACAGATAGATCTATTCCCTCACAAGTTTATTGTGTTTGATTTTTAGTTGTTTTTCGACGCATTAAATAAAACCTCATTCTATTATTACAAATTTAGCAGTTATTGTTTAATTAATGCTCTAGAAAGCTTAAAAAGCTCTAGTCAAGTAAATCGTGACTGTCCAGAAATCCACTCATAAAAATGACAATAATTTGTCAAAAAAATCTTCTTGCACTTTTCTTTGTATTTTCTGACGCCAACTATTTGACCTTCGCTAATTGCTTGACTATTACTAAGAACAGCAAAGCCAACTTGTTGACTGAATCACAAAAAATTGATTTTCAATCGGGACATAGTGATTCAGTTCTGTGCTTTGTATAGAGGGAATCAAGGAGAAAGCTTCAGTTGATTCCGTAGTCTTTAATAGAAATTATTAGCGTTTAAATTTTAGTGAAACTCATTTCAAATGATGACTAAAACGGTGGCAGTTAGCGTTAATGACTAAGCGGTAAGGTTAAAGGGCATATGTGGCGAGATAATAAAGTGTTGGTGATAGATGATGACGCAGGTAGACGTCATGATTTAAAAGTAGTTCTCGACTTTTTAGGTGAAACGTCCATCTGCACTACATGCAGCGAATGGCAGGAAACAGCAACAGAGCAGGCCGAAAGCCCGCAAGAATTTGTCGTTGTTGTACTGGGGGATTGTAGTCAAGCAGTTCCTTTAGAAGAAAGATTAAAAGCCATAAGAGATTGGGATTCAGGCTGCCCGATTATTCTCGCTGGAGAAAGTCAGCGAGTCGATGAAGATTGGGATCCGTATCTTAAGCACATGGTTATCGAAACTGTTGACCACCCACTGACCTATAGCAATTTACTCGATACCCTTCATAGGGCAGAGCGATATCGTCAAGCGTTTGCGTCACAGCAAAAAGAAGGTAAGCGCCGTCCAGCGCATTTATTTAGAAGCCTCGTCGGCACCAGCGAAAAAATTCAGTCGGTTCGAGAAATGATGGAACGTGTCGCTGATAATGACGTCACGGTATTGATCACCGGTGAATCTGGAACGGGTAAAGAAGTTGTTGCTAGAAATCTTCACCGAAACTCCCCTAGAGATAAAGGTCCATTCGTACCGGTTAATTGTGGCGCTATTCCCGCTGAACTGTTAGAAAGTGAATTGTTTGGCCATGAAAAAGGGGCGTTCACTGGTGCCATTTCTTCTCGAGCAGGAAGATTTGAAATGGCAGAAGGCGGAACATTATTCCTTGATGAAATTGGCGATATGCCTTTGCCAATGCAGGTTAAAATTCTTCGTGTATTACAAGAAAAAACGTGTGAGCGTGTCGGTGGAACTAAAAGCTACAAAACCAATGTGAGAGTGATTGCAGCGACCCATCGTAATTTGGATAAGATGATTGCGGAGGGTGGATTCCGAGAAGATCTGTATTATCGATTGAATGTTTTTCCAATTGAAATGCCTTCATTGAGAGAGCGTTCCGAAGATATCCCTTTGTTAATCAACGAACTTGTTGCACGTTTAGAAAGTGAGCAAAGGGGTTCGATTAGATTTAACTCTGGCGCTGTTATGTCTCTGTGTCGACACGAGTGGTCTGGCAATGTGAGAGAAATGGCAAACCTCGTTGAAAGAATGGCGATCATGCATCCTCGTGGGGTTGTCGGTGTTTCAGATTTGCCTGAGAAATATCAACATGTTGATCATGAGGAAGAAGCGATACAAGTAATGCCACAACTCACGGATACTGTTTTGCAAACAGAAACGAGGGCTGAATTTAAGCACGAGCCAAAAGTCGCTAGCCTAAATGATCGAGCGCTACTGCCTGAAAATGGAATCGATTTAAAAGAATACTTAACAGGGTTAGAGCGAAATTTAATTCAACAAGCGTTAGCTGATTCAGGTGGTGTAGTCGCAAGAGCTGCAGATCACTTAGCCATACGGCGAACAACATTGGTTGAAAAAATGCGTAAGTATGGTTTACAACGTTAATCGATATACTTCGTAGTACACAATAAAAAACCATCGTTNNAACGATGGTTTTTTATTGTGTATTTTTAAAGCTTATTAAAAAGCGTTTTCTAAATGCTCAACCATTACCCTAAAACATTGGCCCTCAATGTTTAATCTTTAATCCCCATTGCACTACATTTCCCCTTTTTGGCAATAACTTGCCATTTCTCATTTTGTTGGCACCTCCCTTGCAATATTTTAATTGAGCTAGATCAAGTGGCAATTCTTTGACGTTGCTAGCGGCTATCAATAAGTGATGAATCAGTGATGGAATGGGCAGAGTATGGCGGGTAATACAATGACAATGAAACACGTTGAAACAGAAGATTTGGCATCTGCATTTGCAGAATTTTCTACGTTGTCTGAGCAATTAACCGATACGTACCGTACTTTGGAGTCACGAGTTTCTCATTTAACGAATGAATTAAATCAAGTGTCAGATCAACGAATAGAAGCATTAGAAGAAAAAGAAAAAATTGCGAATCGATTAGAAAATATATTGGACTTTTTACCCGGTGGCGTGATTGTTATTGATTCAAAAGGAAAAGTGACCGATAACAACCCTGTGGCAGAAGATATGTTAGACACGCCTTTAAAAGATTTTTTTTGGCGTGATTTAATCAAGCAATGTTTTTCGCCGCAAAGCGATGACGGACATGAAGTCTCAACGCTTAATGGTCGAAAAATCAGTATTGCCATCAAATCGCTTGAAGATAAAGGCCAAATTATTTTACTGACGGACCAAACAGAAACGAGACAATTGCAAGATCAATTAAGCCGGCACGAAAGATTAACCTCTATGGGTAAAATGGTATCGGCTTTGGCTCATCAAATACGCACACCATTGTCAGCTGCAATGTTATATGCAGGGCATTTACAAAGTGAAAGTTTGACAGACGAAAAACGTCAAAATTTTATCGATAAATTATCATCAAGACTTCATCACATGGAACAGCAAGTTCGAGATATGTTGTTGTTTGTTAAAGGCGATTTAACATTGAATGATACCGTGTCGATTGATGAGTTTGTCAACAAGTTACAAGAAGCCGCTGAACCGTTATTGTCCCAAACAAACACGGAATGCGAATGGGAAAAAGAGTCCATCAATGCCACTTTTAAATGTCATATCGATGTCTTAATTAGTGCACTGATGAATGTCATTGAAAACGCGATTCAAGCAGCGGCATCTTCACCCAAAATTCATATTCATTTTTTTGTCGAAGAGGATGAACTTTCAATAACGATTACTGATAACGGTCCTGGTATTGATCAAGACATGATCGAGAGAATTGGTGAAGCATTTCTCACTTCTAAACCACAGGGCTTAGGATTAGGTTTATCAGTTGTTAGAACTGTTGCGGCGGGTCATGGCGGTAACTTTGATATTCGCAACTTTGATTCTCGCAACTTTGATTCTCGCAACTTTGATTCTCGAAACTTTGATACTTGCAATCATGGCCTAGGCCTGGGTGGTGCGATTGCCTCTCTCCGAATTCCTTTGTTAGAACACACAACTATTTCTACATCTTTTGAATCGGAGAGTGATAACCAATTACTCAGTCAGCTAAATCAATGCCATCAACTTTCAAATAATAATATGAAGGCGTCATCAATCAATACTCCCAATCATTTAAGACATTAAGAAGACGAGTCACTAGAGGTGTAAGACGAATGAATTTGCCAGCGATACATTATAACGACAGTCCATCTTTCGAAGACAGTGATGTTAAACAAAGAAAAATATTAGTGGTTGAAGATGATCAATTATTACGAGAAGCCGTGTGCGATACGCTTGAAATTTCAAATTTTAAATCAATTGAAGCACGCTCGGCTGAACAAGCCTTGGAAAAATTAGCCGTCGTCGATGATATTGCAATGATAGTATCCGATGTGAATATGGGTGTTATGAGTGGCCATGAATTACTGTCAATTGTACGAGAACGATACCCGCATATTCCTATGCTTTTAGTGACAGCTTATGCCAGTGTTAATGATTCCGTCCAAGCGATGAGAAATGGTGCTGTTGATTACTTGGTAAAACCGTATGCTTCACAATTATTGATTGACGCAGTCAATCGTCATGCAGGTAAAGGTTATTCAGATAATGATGATGAGCCAGTGGCGGTTTCTTCTAGTAGTTTAAAATTACTCGCATTAGCCAAGCGTGTGGCTCACAGTGATTCTACGGTTTTAATTGTTGGTGAATCGGGTAGTGGGAAAGAAGTTTTAGCGCGTTACATCCATCAACACTCGAATCGATCAGATAAACCTTTCATTGCTATCAACTGTGCAGCTATACCTGAAAACATGTTGGAGGCTATGTTGTTCGGTCATGAAAAAGGCGCTTATACCGGAGCGCATACCAGTGCGCCAGGCAAGTTCGAACAGGCAGAGGGCGGGACTTTATTGTTAGATGAAATTTCAGAAATGGATTTAGGTTTACAGGCAAAATTATTACGCGTTTTACAAGAAAAAGAAGTAGAGCGGTTAGGGGGGCGAAAAACGATTCAATTAAACGTTCGGGTGATCGCAACGTCGAATCGTAATTTACAACAGTCAGTGATTGACGGGGACTTTAGAGAGGATCTTTATTATCGTCTCAGTGTATTGCCACTCCAGTGGGAACCTCTTCGTCATCGCTTGGATGATATTGTTCCTCTCGCTTGCCGTTTGCTGTCTCATCATGCGTTAAAACAATGCCGTCAGTCTGTAACACTCACCGAAAATGCGAAATTGGCATTGTTATCCTATTCTTGGCCAGGAAATGTAAGAGAGTTAGATAATGTGATGCAACGATCGCTCATTTTACAGCCGGGTAACACGATTGATGCTGATGATCTAGGATTGGAAGTCATCAATAACAGCGACACTATTCACTATACTAGTAGCAATACCAGCAACGACAACCACAACCACAACAATAACCACATCAAAAACAACAGATTCAATAAGATATCCGATCATAGAAACGTTTTAGCAGAAAATGGTTCTCTGGAAGTAAATAATAGAGCAAATATTGCAAGCAATATCTCGGATGAGAGATCGGATGAGAGCCCTGCACTGGGAAGAGATTTAAAAAAGAAAGAATTTGAACTGATTGTTGATGCTATTCGCCAAGCCGGTGGTAGCCGAAAGCTGACCGCTGAGCGATTGGGAATAAGCCCAAGGACACTGCGTTATAAAATTTCGCGATTAACTGATGATGGTTTTGATGTTAATCGAACGGTTAAAAATTTAGTCTAACTGGTTGTTAACACTAAAAAACATGATCAGAAAACCGTTCGTCCTAAAAAAATTACCAGTCCATTCTAGTGCAAAAAAAGGGCATGAATCAAACCGTTAATTTTAGTTCTAAAAAAGCTCAAATTGTCATTCCTTTGTCACAAAAAAATCTTAAAAAGCCTCTTGACGAAAACAAAAGTCAGGGTTATTTTTCGCATTAATTGAGTTGGCTTTATCTAGTAACATCATTTAGTAACATCGTGACCAGATACAAGTTAACTTGGTTTATATATTGTGATTATCGTTAGTGAGGATTTCCGGTATGAGCGACGCTTCAAGTAGTTCAGTAATGAATGATATGGACTTAGATGATTGGATAGCTGAAGAAGATGACAACGATCTAGATCAGTTAGTGTCTGAGTTGGATGGACGTAGACAAGTTGAAAATAAGCTAGAAGAGCTTCGTTTGAGAAGAGAGTTGAACGAATATAGTTTTGATGTTTAATTTGATGGATCAGCGATTCTAGTTTTCCCATAGATTTCAAATGTCAATTTAAAATCTATGGGTGTTTTAGTATTTATTTGCTGCTTAGTGTTTAGTGTTTAGTGCTATCGTCTTAAATGTCAATTTCCCTTCTCCATAAATGATCAAGTATCACGTGGTACTTATCTTTTTACGCAGTGAATCAGCCGCAAACACTTACGATGTATTCTGTTGTTTGAAGTAGGCAACTAAATCTGTGTATCCGCCAATGTGTTTATCGCCAAAAAAAATCTGAGGCACTGAGCGTTGACGACTTTTCTCCATCATCTCTTGTCGTTTTTCAGGATCATGAGAAACATTAATTTCTGAATACTCAAATTCTTTTTGTTCTAATAATTTCTTAGCTGCTGTGCAATAACCGCAATGGTCGGAGCTATAGACAGTGATTGGTTCCATGATTTATCCCGTTTCAATACATGACATTAATCGATACATATTCGGTTGGTATTATGTCAGAGCGCTATGAAATCTAAAACAATCAATCCTATCTATCGATATAACAATCCGTTTTATTCTACCCTCTGTATTCGTCACATTGATTTTTCATAAGCTCTATTTTACTGAATAAAGCCTCATCCGCTAATAGGCATAACGTTACCGAGCTGAATTAAAAGCGGTAAATATTGGCCCATTTAATGCATTTCACTTAAATGGAACCCGATTTTTAATGAAACGCCAAAAACTTGTCATCTTGTAGCGCTTGTCGATGTGTTAACTGACACTTCGACAAGCGAGCGAAGTAACGAAAAGAGAGAAGATTATGACTGACCGAATGGACATTAACCGCTTATTGGGTGAGATGAGGGCGATAAAGTCGCAGACAGATGCATTTTCAAACCCAAACAGTTTACGAGCTGGCGATACTATTGGAAAACCTAATCCGCTTGATGGATTACTCACTGCCGACTCCGCCAAAAAAACCACACAAAATTTTGGCGACCTGTTTACCCAGGCAATAGACAAGGTCAACGATGTTCAAAAAACCTCGGCAGGTTTGGCTAAAGCCTATGAGCAAGGCGATCCTAATGTTGATATTACTGAGGTCATGGTGGCGTCTCAGAAAGCAAGTGTCTCTTTTCAGGCGATGTTACAAGTAAGAAATAAACTGGTTGACTCTTATCGTGACGTTATGAATATGCCTATTTAAGAATGATTAAAAAACTATTTCAAAAATTATATTTTGTATTCATCGGTTAAAAGAAAATTATGGCAGAAGCAGCACAAGACCTCAGTGGTTCAACAGCGTTATCGCCCAGTGCAAAGGGCAATGCAACCAATGATTTAGTTGAAGGCTTTAACGGTTTAAATCTTTTACGGCAAGTTGGATTAATGGTTGGACTTGCGATTAGTGTTGCCGTTGGTTTTGCGGCAGTGATGTGGAGTCAAGAAAAAGAGTATCGACCAATGTACGGAAGTCTCGATCGGCTCGATTCCGCTGAGGTTGTGCAAATATTCGAAGCAAACGATATTACTTACAAAGTTGATGGAGCAAGTGGTGCTTTGTTGGTGGCAGCAGATGATGTGAATAAAGCCAGATTACGATTAGCTGAGGCAGGCATTTCGGATGATAAATCGGTTGGTTTTGAATTATTAGATAAAGAACAACCGTTAGGTAGCAGCCAATTCATGGAGAATGCACGCTATCGTCGTGGATTGGAAGGTGAGCTGGCGAGAACCATTACGAGTATTCGAAGTGTTCGAAGTGCTCGTGTTCATTTAGCTATTCCAAAGGCTTCAGTTTTTGTTAGAGATAATCGTGAGCCGCGCGCTTCTGTTTTTATTGAGTTGTATCCTGGAAGAACGTTATCACCACAGCAAGTACAGGCGGTTGCTAATATTGTTGCTTCTAGTATTTCTGAATTGAAATTAGAAAATGTCACCATCGTTGATCAAAAAGGTCAATTGTTTGAATTAGAAATCGAAAGCCC
Source organism: Cellvibrionaceae bacterium (assembly GCA_050633885.1). Lineage (GTDB taxonomy): Bacteria > Pseudomonadota > Gammaproteobacteria > Pseudomonadales > Cellvibrionaceae > JAWSVE01. Next base: position 149,404 of record JBOEHK010000006.1, on the reverse strand, counting down.
TGAATTTATGATGGCGGGTAAGCAACGAGAGTACACAAGAAAACTGGAAAAAGATTATACAAAACGTGTCAATAGTATTCTTGAGCCCATTGTCGGAGTACAAAATTACCGTGCGGAAGTGAGCGCTGAAGTTGATTTTACTTCTGTTGAGCAAGCGGCAGAAACGTTTAACCCAGATTTACCAGCAATACGAAGCGAACAGACTGTTGAAGAAGCGAGATCGAGCGGTGCAGAAACTGCGGGTATTCCGGGGGCATTAACAAATCAACCACCAGGTAATGCGCAAGCACCGGAAGTCGCTGGTGCAAATGGTGATGGAACTGCTGCTGCGTCACCCACAAATTCACGTAGTCAGGCAACACGAAATTATGAGTTAGATCGAACAGTGAGTTATACAAAGCATCAAGTGGGTCAATTAAAACGATTAACTGTTGCTGTTGTGTTAAATGATCGAGTCACTGTTGACCCAGAGAGTGGCGCTGAAACTAGAATTACATGGACCGAATCAGAGTTAGAACGATTGGGAATTTTAGTGAGAGATGCTGTGGGTTTTTCTGCTGCGCGAGGCGATAGCGTGAATATTATTAATTCATCATTTTTAAAAGAAGATGTCATTGATATTCCTTTTGAATCGACGCCTATCTGGCAAGAAGATTGGTTTTTGTCAATTTTAAAAATTGCCGGTACTGTTTTTATCATCATCGCTTTATTGTTTGGGCTTTTGCGACCGATTTTAAAAAGTTTAGCGGCAGGTGGATTACAAAATAAAGCGTTAGATGAAGCGCGAGAAGCGGCCGCACTTGAATCATCGGGTATGGATGGGTCGGGCGCTTCAAATGATGAAACGGTTACTCTGTCCGGTGGAAATGCGTTAAGTCTTCCGAGTCCTGATAAAGGATATGAACAACATCTAAGTATGGTGAAAGGAATGATTGCAGAAGATCCAGGCCGTGTTGCTCAAGTCGTTAAACGTTGGGCAGCAGCAGAGGAGTAAAATAATAAATGGCTAGATCAACAGGAAATGCCGGTGCTGGTGGCAAAGAATTAAAACTCGAAAAGCTTGAACAAGCCGCTGTGTTACTCATGTCTCTTGGCGAGCAGGATGCAGCAGAAGTGCTAAAACACATGGGCCCAAAAGAAGTGCAACGCCTTGGGACTGCTATGTCGAGTTTGAATAATGTTCAACAGTTTGAAGTTGAAGCCATTTTAGGAAACTTATTGGATGAAGTAAAAGAGCTAACCAGTTTAGGTGTTGGCGCTGATAGCTATATTCGCAATATGTTAGTCACGGCATTAGGTGAGGACAAAGCGGGTGGTTTAATAGATAGAATTTTAATGGGCGGAAGTTCTTCTGGCCTCGATACACTGAAATGGATGGAAGCAAAATCTATTGCGGATATGATTCGTGATGAGCATCCGCAAATCCAGGCGATTGTTGTTGCTTATCTCGATTCAGACCAAGCTGCAGAAGTCATGGGTTTTTTAGAAGAAAAAAACAGACTCGATATTGTAATGAGAGTTGCAACGCTGGAATCTGTGCAGCCGAGCGCGCTGCAAGAATTAAATCATATTTTAGAAAAACAGTTTTCGGGTAACACCGGATCTCAAACAAAAGAAATGGGCGGAATAAAAGTAGCCGCTGATATCATGAACTGTTTAGACAAAAATATCGAAGGCGAAATCATGGAAAGTATGAAAGACGTCGATGAAGAAATGACAACGAAAATTCAAGATTTGATGTTTGTATTCTCTAACCTTAATGAACTCGATGATCGCGGTGTACAAGCCCTATTGCGAGAAGTTTCTTCTGATGTGTTAATTTTAGCGTTGAAAGGTGCAGACGAAGAATTATCAGAAAAAATATTCAAAAATATGTCTAAACGTGCAGCGGAATTACTCCGTGATGATTTGGAAGCTAAAGGTCCGGTTAGGTTGTCTGAAGTTGAAGAGGCACAAAAAGAAATTCTTACTATCGCACGACGTATGGCTGATGCTGGTGAGATTATGTTAGGAAGCGGCGGAGAGGAAATGTTGTAAATTATGACAGACCCGCATACCACTCGAATTCCAAACGATAAAACCTCTGAATATCACTCTTGGGAATTACCTCAAATTGATGACAGTACAAATGTATTATCAAGTGCTGAAAAAGAAGACAGAGAAAGGCGAGACCTTGAAAGATTAAGAGGAAATGAAGTTGCTGGTGAAACGGTTTCTTCGAATCAATATAAAAAACCTCTGACAGCTAAACAAATTTCAGAGCTGGCCGAATCAGCTAGGCAGCAAGGATATCAAGATGGATTAAAAGAAGGTTCTGAAACAGGGTACAAACAAGGTTTTGAATCAGGTGAACAAAAAGCATTACAGAATTCAAAAGAACAAATAGAGAGAGAAGGCGAACGACTTATTTTATTGATCAATGGTTTACTTGATCCGTTTGAAAAACACACCGAACATTTAGAAAATGTTTTATTTAACACGATTCACTCACTCACTCAAACAATTCTAAAGCGCGAAATTACGACTGATTCTTCTCATATACGAGACTTGGTAAAACAATCTATCGCTGCATTACCCGGTGGTTCTGATAATATTTCTATTTATGTCAATCCTGATGATATGGCTTTGATGAATGATTTTTTTATTGGGCGAGCAGTTCAGTGGGAATTAAGCGGCGATCCCTCGATCATGCCTGGTGGTTGTAAAGTTCAAACAAAAGAAAGCTTTGTTGATTTTTCGGTGGAAAAAAGACTGGAGCAAACGCTGGAAAAATTTATTGCCGGTGAATATTTGGGTAATCCTGAGAATGAAATACTCGATACACCAGAAGAACCTATAGCCGATGAAGTCGGTGGTCAGACGGCTAAACGTTTTGATGCTCCAGAAAGTATTCAAAACGACGTTGAAACAGAGATGATAGAAATAACAGAAGCTGACTCTCAGCTCGACAAGCCCCCAACCGATTTTGATGAAGAAATACATGACGAACAAATCAACGACGGAAAAATTGATAATGAAAAAAACAATGAAAATAAAGAAAACGATGAGAATAAAAAAAATAGTGACGCTAAAGGTAATGATGAATGAGATCCGACGTTGATATTGATCCATTAATCAATCGATTAGCGAAGTTCCAGTTAAAAAATCCTGTTGATGTTGAACCTTATGCACAGGGGTATTTAACGCGTTCTATTGGTATGACACTCGAAGCCGTGGGTTTAAAAGCATCGGTAGGCGATCAATGTGAAGTGGTTGTAGGTGAAAAACAGATTGAAGCAGAGGTTGTCGGGTTTTCAGGTGAAAAAATATTTTTAATGCCCATCGATGCGATTAACGGGATCGAAGCGGGCGCCATCGTTAGGCCAGTTCCGAAGAATCATACTGTTAAAATTGGCAATGAATGTTTAGGTCGAGTGATTAATGGTTTGGGGCAACCACTTGATGGACAATCAACTTATTTAGGTGATGATGCCCTTTCTGCTGTTCCCAATATTATCAACCCAATGCAACGACAGCCCATTCGTGAGCCATTAGACGTTGGCATTCAAGCAATCAATGCGTTACTCACTGTTGGTCGAGGGCAGCGATTAGGTTTGTTTGCTGGCAGTGGTGTGGGTAAAAGTGTTCTTTTAGGGATGATGACAAAATACACAACTGCCGATATCGTTGTGGTTGGTTTAATAGGTGAACGTGGAAGAGAAGTGAAAGAATTCATCGATCACGTTCTCGGTCCCGAAGGTTTACAGCGAGCAGTAGTCGTGGCGTCACCAGCAGACGACCCGCCATTAATGCGATTGCGTGCATCGCAGTTGGCGACACGTATCGCTGAACATTTTCGTGATCAAGGGTTCAATGTTTTGTTATTGATGGATTCACTAACTCGATATGCTCAAGCGCAACGTGAAATTTCATTGGCAATTGGTGAGCCTCCTGCAACAAAAGGATATCCACCAAGTGTGTTTGCAAAAATTCCACAATTAGTAGAGCGGGCTGGAAATGCTGACGAGGGTGAAGGTTCGATTACTGCTTTCTACACGGTATTAACTGAGGGCGATGATTTACAAGATCCCATAGCGGATTCAGCTCGCGCAATATTAGATGGCCATATTGTGTTGTCCCGAAATTTAGCTGACGAAGGTATTTATCCCGCTATTGATGTGAGTCGTTCCGTTAGTCGTGTTATGCCCAATATTGTTTCTCAAGAACACTTATCAAAAATGCAACGTTTTAAACAGCTTATGTCGTTGTATCAAGAGAATAAAGATTTAATTAATGTCGGTGCTTACAATAAAGGAGCCGATTCAGAAGTTGATGCGGCGATAGAGCGTATGCCATTTTTAAGGCAGTTTATTTCTCAAAGTATTCAACAGGCAGTATCGTTTACTGAGAGTACAGAAGCTCTTGAATCGTTAATTGCCCCTTCATTGATTAACGAATCTGTTGGTACACCCGATGCAAAGACAATGACTCAAAATGCCTTCTAAATCTGATCGACTAGAAATAGTAAAAAAGTTAGCTGAAAAAAAAGAAGCGGCGGCTGCTCTCAGTCTTCAAAAAGCACACATTCAATTGATTGAAGAACAAAAACAATACGATCAAGTCCAAGATTATTATCAAGAGTATTTATCGAAAAGTACTCATCAGAACAATATCTCAATCGATGAGCTTACGCGTATGCGTGGGTTTACTCATCGTTTATCAAACTCGGTCACTCAAATAATGGGGCAAATATCAGATACCGAAATAACGATCAATACACTGCAAAAAGAATGGATGGTATTACGTCATCGACGCCGAGTTTTAGAAGACCTTATTGACCGTGCTAAAAAAGAAGAGCAAACAAATGAGGATAAGGTAGAGCAAAAGATAATGGATGAGCTGATTAGCCAGAAATACTGTAGAGATGGAAACACGATATCTTCTAGCGCTACATTATCAAACTCCAATGAGAGTCAGCATCGAAATGATTAATGAGAATCGTTATCTTCCATTTGTCTTTAACGTGGTCTCAAATACGGATTTATCGACCGGCAAACTCGCCTCATCACCTCTAAATTACTTTTTTATCGTTATCCACTTCATTTGTAGCCTCTATATAGCGATATTTTCTATAAATTACGCTGCGTAGATTAAAAAAAATAGTCTATGCTTAAGGGACAGGTCGTTACGAGCGCGTAAGATAGACTGTGTTATATCAATGGCTGTTTATTAAAGTAAAGGGACATTGCTTCAGATCTAGACCTATACTGTTAGGAAAGACATTTTATTTGTTCAAGAGGTTTTGTTATGTCAATTAATTCAACTATCTCCCCAGACGGCGCTGAGCTCACCATTAGTGTTCAAGGGCGATTTGATTTTAGCGCACACCAAGATTTTAGGCGTAGTTATGAAAGCCTAGAGGGAACGCCAGGTGCTTATGCAGTAGATATGAGTGAAACGACATATCTTGATAGCTCTGCTTTGGGCATGCTGCTGTTACTGAGAGATCATGCGGGTGGTGATACCTCAACAGTCAAAATTGTAAACTGTAGCCCTGATGTAAAAAAAATACTGACGATTTCAAATTTCGAGCAATTGTTTACTATCCAGTAACCAATTGTCTTTAAACGCATTATGTACTTTAACATTTAGCTAGACCCCTGTTTGACAGGCGTCTAGCTTTTTTATTTCAGCCTTATGACTTTAAACATAGATGTAATACCACAAGGAAATTTAGTTTGTTATGCCAACATTGAGTAATACATGTTTAAAAGTATTAATTGCTGATGACACAGATACTGATCGATTTATTCTTGAGTCAATCGTTAAGCGAGAAGGGCATAATGTTGTAAGTGCAAAAGATGGTGTAGAAGCTGTCGAAAAATTTAAAACTGAAAATCCAGATATCGTTTTATTGGATGCTCTGATGCCAAACCTTGATGGTTTTGGTGCGGCTCGACTTATTAAAGAATTAGCCGGCGAAGCGTTAATTCCTATTATCTTTTTAACGTCTCTCACTGATACTGATGCGTTAGTTCAATGTTTAGATGCAGGTGGTGATGATTTTCTTCAAAAGCCATATAACCGCGTTATTCTTCAAGCGAAAATTAAATCATTTAATCGAATGCGTGAATTGCACAGCACAATGCTCGTGCAGCGTGATCAGATAAAAATCCACAATAATCATTTAATTCAAGAGCAAACGGTTGCCAAACAAGTCTTTGATAATATTGCACATAGTGGCTGTTTAGATGCCAATAACGTCAAACATTACTTGTCCCCTATGGCCGTTTTTAATGGTGATGTTTTGGTAGCAGCTTTGAGACCGTCTGGCAGCATGATGGTTTTATTGGGGGATTTTACGGGGCATGGCTTACCTGCCGCGATTGGCGCTATGCCGTTAGCCTCAACTTTTTATGGTATGGCTCATAAAGGTTTTGCGCTGACAGATATATTGCGAGAAATAAATCAAAAATTAAAATCAATTTTACCTGTGGGTGTTTTTTGTTGCGCTACTTTTTTAGAAATCAATTATCGAGAAAAAACAGTCACGGCATGGAATGGTGGATTGCCTGATTGTTTTATTTATCGGCATGCCTTAAATAAAGTCGAAACGATTAAGTCAACTCACTTACCGTTAGGTGTGGTTTCTGATATTCAATTTAAAGCGGATTGCCAGCATTTTGATCTTGATGATGGTGATCGTTGTTACATGTGGTCTGATGGTATTCATGAAGCGAGAAATAGCGCTGCAGAGATGTATGGTGAACAACGTTTGTATGATGTGTTTGAAAAAAATAGTAGACCAGAACGTGTGTTTGATGAAATTATTTCATCGGTACATGGTTTTATCGGGGAGCAAGAAGCTGATGATGATCTTTCCATGGTAGAAATTACCATGGTAGAGCATAGCCAAGTCAGCTCTGCGTCCATGCCAGAGTATTCAAGTAACGGCCCTGGTTTGATGGAGTGGAATTTAGATTTCGAAGTAATGCCATCGACTTTTAAAAAATTTGATCCCTTACCCTTATTATTGAGCATTATCACAGAAGTGCCAGGCTTACGTTCGCACAGTGGCAGTTTGTACACTATTCTTTCAGAACTGTATTCAAATGCGCTAGAACACGGGGTTTTGAAATTAGATTCTGCCTTGAAAGATACACCGCAAGGCTTTGCTGAGTATTATAATGAGCGAACAAATCGTTTAGAGTCCTTACAATCAGGTTTTATACGCTTTCATTTTTCACATGCCACAACCGAAGAAGGCGGTAAATTAACCATTCGAATCACTGACAGTGGTGATGGTTTTAAATTTGAAGATAAGATTGGTAACGATCACAAAACAGTTGGCTATTGTGGCAGGGGAATTCCCCTTATTAAAACAATGTGTGAAAGCTTTCAATATCACGGTTCTGGTAATGAAATTGAAGTAATCTACAGCTGGGAGAACGACCCCAATTAAACGTAAAATTATTTGGGACTGTACCTTCTCTTTTCGCTTTAAGTAAGCTTTAAAAAAAATAAAGAGAAAGACAAATTAGGAAAGCGATATGACTGAGCACGTTAGTATGACAACGTTGACAATGTTGAAGGATGTAATGGAAGATGGCTTTAATGAGTTAATCAATATGTATGTCAGTGATTCTCAGGCAAGAATTGAGGCGCTTCATACGGCTTATTCTGCTCAAGATTGCGATAGTGTTAGACGAGAAGCTCATAGCTTAAAAGGAAGCAGTGGCAATATAGGAGCAGGCATCATGGCTGAGCTTACAAAGCAAGTTGAGCAAAAAGGTCGAGATGAAAATTTAGAGGGTGTAGAGGATTTGATTTCTCAAATTGAAGCAGAATATAAAGCGTTAACGGTTACTCTAACTGGAATGCTCTGATCTTTAATATGTAGATGCTTGAATAGCGAAATGCATGACTAATGATGTCAGATAATGAATAAAAAGTAATAGGAAATTTATGTCAAATCGATGACAAGAATACTCAATAAAAATGGCGTATCAAAAAAATTGATACGCCATTTTTATTTTAGTTAGCGGACAAAAAAAGTGTACAGCGTCTTACGACAACTAACTTTTCTTTTGCAGCCTTTTCTCTTTCTTCTTTCCGTGCGCCAGCCAAAATCCCAGGCAGAGCATAGTTGCCTTCATGGCAAGCATATTCAAAAATAGACTCTTCTGATTTAACAAAAACCATTTCACCCTTCCACTTTTCTTTATAGTAAATAGGGTCATCTACAGTGAATTCATACAGCATTTCAGTTTCTGAATAACGAGTGAAACGCTCTGTCACTTTTCCTTTCTCAGAAAGAGGGAAAGCGCCACGGGATTCTTGGATAGGGTGAATATTCTGAGTTTCAACCACTAATGTATCACCTGTCCATTTTCCTACAGAGCTTCCAAACCATTCCTTAATTGCTGAAGGGTTGTGTTGTCCATTGATATCGATAATTCGAGTATCGTGATTCATCTCTACCAATATGGCGACGTGGTTAGGTGTTTGTACGAACTGGTAGTGATTGTTGTACATCACGTTATTCATCGGCGGTCCAGCAGAGCTACCAAAACTAATTAAACAACGATCGCCCACAGAGCGAATTTCAGGGCCATCAAACATACCAGCACGGCCATTACCTTCCTGTCCTCCAGAGCGGAAAGCCGCCATTCGCATCTTTCTTCCTTCTGGAGAGTAAGGAATTTGTCCATTTTTGGGAGAGATGATCCAAGATGACCGATATTCCCCTTTGACTTTCCCATAAGTGGAACCAGGGTCGATCCAAAAGTTGTTGTACCCTTTCTGTGTGTCACCATCAGTTGGCGGCGGGGCATTAGGGTCTGTTGGTTTATTATCTTCCCGTAAACGTTTGTTGTAGTACGAGTTGTAAGTAACATCGTCGATGACTTCTTTCGGAATGACGAGGTCTTTAAAATCACTTCCTCGCGTCATTCGCGTTAAAGAGGCATTCGACCAGACGCCTTGTAAGTCAGGCTTTCCATCAGCGAGACGAGGCGGCTCATATTTTTCCGCAGCTTGAGCGCTATTAGAAGCCATTACTAGCAAAAGCAAGCAACTTAATATTGCGAATAGCCTAGTAACATGTGTCATGTAGATCTCCTTGTGACCCGGTTTAAAAATATTTTTTATCCTGCTGATACGCATGATACCTATGATAACTCTTGAATTCATAAGTCCTGAATTGATAAGTCCTGAATTATGATATGTACTGAATGAGGATGATTGTTATTAATGATTTTAACTGCGATTTTACAAAAGTTGACTATGAAAAATGCGTATTCAATCCACAGTTTTTATACTATCCGGAGCTTAATATATTCTCGTAAAAGCTGGCACCGCCTTTGCATTTCTTCTCACTGATAGAAAAAAGATAAGTGATAAATCAGTCAATTCTGAAGAGAAAAGCTGTATGAGCATTGGTCAAACTTCAAGTCAACCGTTGTTGTTCGTTAATTCACCTAATTCAGGTGAGCACTCAGTATCTGATTCATTTGGCTTTACAGAGTCGAAGCCATCCATGTCAGATAATGTCGACAAAGAAATATGTCAACGTCATGCGCAACAAAATACGACTGAACATGAGAAAGAAGATTTTAGCCAAATATTTAAAGAGGTTAAGTTGGGCGAAGGTGACGATAGGATTAAGGCGATATTAAAAAATCATTCAGGTAATGAAGAACATGTAAAGATTAAAGAAAACACTATAAACCGTGCCATAAAAAACGATACTAACAATACACAGCTTGATCTGGAATCGCATCAATCTGTCAGTAGCCATGCTGTCTTTGATGGCAAATCCCATAAAGAAATAGACTATAAAAACAGTGTTTTTTTACAAGATGATAATTCAGATCCATTCTTTTTTGAGTCAAGTATTTCGATTGAAAAAGAACTGAGTCTTGAACAAAAGCAGATCAATTATCCCAGTCAGTATCCGAGTGATGGCAACTCATTACTGAGTGGATTGTCTAAGAAAATTCAGTATCTAAGCGATGTTGTTGCTAATGCAAACCCAAATGCTAACAAGTTTTTTTCTACAGTTAATCACGCTCCAGTAACACCCCAAATGTTGAGTCCTCAAGAAGCACTGGAAACCCAAGAAAATAGTAAATTTTCTGCTGGTGTTTCAGTTGAAATCCCAACTGCCCTTCCTCAAAGTGAGATCAATAAATTTATCTCGAATTCTGTGCCTTTAAACCACTTGTCAAATGACAGAATAGTTAGGAATCAGTTTCAAACTACTGACAAAGTGGCCGGTAAAGAATTGCCGGTTTCTATACCAAATCTTGCCGATAATATCGACGCTAGTTCGATTACATCAACAGGTTTATCGCCATCGTATTTTTCTGGAAATAGAGACTCGGTTAGGATTGATTCTGTAGTGACAGAGAGCGGAATTGAATTCAATGATGTTAATCAAGACGGCGGTGACCAGGTATTAGCATCGAAGATGGTGCTGTCTGACATAGAAGCTTCAAATTCTGTCGGTTCTCACGTAACTGAATCTGAACTCGCTGCGCCTAAATCAAAAACATCTTCTGTTTTAGATGATTCTAATAATGAAAGAATTATTACAAGTACTCAGATGACGGCTACTGATACATTGCTGAACAAGGATAGGCAAAATTTAACTGTGAATGATATCAATTCACGAACTAGCGATTCAATGCATAAAATACCCAATACTCGGGAATTAATAAATACGCATGAATCTTTATCAGCCTCTGAAAAACCAGCACACCATGAAAAAAACCTTTCAAGTACCGATTCATCTGACCTGAAGATGAAAGATGTGTTGGGAAATTATGTAGAGAGTAAAGACAGTAGAGTTAAAGCGAATGAGCCTAGATTTTTAAATCAGCCTCATTTGAATTCTACGGATCATAACATGCAGGATACAAGAGGTTCGGGGATTAGTGATACAAGAAGTGAAGCGCTCGTTGTTAAATCCCCTAATGTCACATTTGGTGATGGCAACATGATTAAAATGGAGGGGGCAGGAAAAGACATAGCAGAAGAAAAATTAACAGTGCTCGCTGATAATAAAATGGAACAACAGGCGAAGATTCCGCAAAGTTATTCAATCCAACAAGAGAGTTTACAGCGGGCAGTTGCGAGCAAAACTATTTTATCACCTCATTTATCTCATGTGCTTGCAAATCCGCAGTGGTCAAATGCTGTCGCCGATAAAGTTTTATCACTGGCGGCACAAAATATTCACTCGGCTGAAATTCAATTAGATCCTCCGGAATTGGGGCAATTACAGATTAAAATGCATGTGGGCCAGGAATCTGCAAGCGTTAATTTTATCAGTGCCCATGCTTCTGTGCGTGAAGCACTTGATGCGAGCTCCTCACGTCTTCGAGAAATGTTTCAACAAGAGGGATTGGATTTAGTGGATGTTGATGTATCTGATCAACCGAAGCAACGAGGCGCATTTGATGAAAATTCAGATGATCAAGCGACGATGAGTCAAGATAATGACGCTCATGGGCCGGAGTTAGACACAGAGCTCAACGAGGTTAAGGCATCGGTAGTCAAATTAAAACATTGGGTCGATTTTTATGCATAGTCTGATTAGCTTGGCCTATAGGGATAGTGTAAGTGGGCAAAAATAGAAGGTAAATAATAGCAGTTAACGCTAGATAAAATTCAGTGTGATTTTTTCGAATGCCATATTTTTTAAATATGGCATTTTTTTTGCTCAATAGTTATTACCGATATTTTTTTTTACATATACGACGGAATTTTGACATGGCAGATAAAGATAAAGAGGGTGCTGAAGCCACAGAGGGTGAAGCGGCTGGTGGCGGAAAGAAAAAAGTCATCCTATTGGCGGTGATGGCCTTAGTGTTGATAGGGATCTCTGTGGGAGGAACTATTTTTGCGTTAAAAATGTTTGGCGGTGAAGAGGAAGTGGCCGCCGAAGAGGAAGCGCCAATCGAAGAAGTGAAAAAGGCCGCAATTTATTATCCGATGAAACCACCCATTATTGTTAATTTTCAGGCTCGTGGGAGACAGCGTTTTTTACAAGCAGAATTAACGCTAATGCTTCGTGATGAAAGCATGATTGGTCCTATAGAGACCCACATGCCTATGTTGCGTAATAGTATGGTGATGTTATTTGGCGGGCAAGTATATGAAGAATTACAGACGCCTGAAGGAAAAGATTTATTACAGGAGCAAGCTTTAACAGAAGTGCAAGATTTGTTGGAACAGGAAACAGGAAACACAGTGGTCGAACAAGTACTATTTACAAGTTTTGTTATGCAGTAAATGTAGACAAATTTTTAAAATTTTAAGATGAGTTAATGTATGCAAGATTTATTGTCACAAGATGAAATTGATGCACTGCTAAATGGTGTTGATGAAGGTGACATCGAAACCGAAGATGAGGCTGAACACGATTCGGTTAAAGCCTATGATTTAACGAGCCAGGATCGTATTGTCCGAGGTCGAATGCCGACGTTGGAAATGATTAATGATCGCTTCGCACGTTATATAGGTACCAGCTTTTTTAATTTGTTAAAAAAAGATATCGAGGTTTCTTCGGGCGGAATACAGATTCAAAAATTTGGAGAATATATTCATACATTATATGTTCCCACAAGCTTGAATATTATTAAGTTTAAATCCCTTCGTGGGTCATCGATGGTCGTTCTAGATGCAAAATTGGTATTTAAATTAGTTGATAATTATTTTGGCGGTGGTACTCGGCAAGCAAAAATTGAAGGAAGAGAGTTTACACCTGCAGAATTGCGTGTCGTGCAAATGGTTCTAAAACACATTTTTTCAGATCTATCAGAAGCTTGGAAGCCTGTTATGGATATGGATTTTGAATTTGTTGAATCTGAAATAAATCCATCCATGGTAAATATTGTTAGCCCCACAGAAGTTGTTCTTGTGAATACGTTTCATATTGAAATGGAGGGCGGTGGCGGTGAACTCCAAATTACCACGCCTTATTCAAGCATTGAACCAATACGTGACATTTTGGATGCGGGTGTTCAAACCGATAGTGATGAGCCTGACAGTCGCTGGGTCAATTCATTACGTGAAGATATTTTAGACGCAAGAATAGATTTAGAAACAGAAATGACAAACCGAGAAATAGTATTGCGCGATGTATTGGCTTTAGAAAAAGGCGATGTGATTCCAATCGATATTCCAGATTTTCATACGGTCACTGCTAATGGGATTCCAATGTTTAAGAGTCGTATTGGTCAAAGTAATGGAAGCCTGGCTTTAAAAGTTGAGCAGTTAATTAAACGCAAACCCATTCAACAGATTAGTAATAGCAAGGAACTCCACTAATGAGTGATGAAAATGTAACAACCGGTGACAATGCTGAATCAGATGATTGGGCTGCAGCAATGGAAGAACAAACAGAAGCTGAAGGAGCCGAAGCGCAAGCCTTAGATGATTTTACAGGTGAGGGAGCACATGTTTCTGCTGCCAATGGAAATCCAGACCTCGATGTCATTTTAGATATCCCCGTCAATATGTCTATGGAAGTGGGTAGTACTTCCATCACTATTCGTAATTTATTGCAGCTAAATCAAGGGTCGGTCATAGAGCTAGATAGGCTAGCAGGTGAGCCACTTGATGTGTTGGTGAATGGAATGTTAATTGCTCACGGAGAAGTGGTGGTCGTGAATGAAAAGTTTGGAATACGTATGACTGATGTCATTAGTCCATCAGAAAGAATTAAAAAATTACGTTAGTGTCTACAGGAAATATAGGGTTTTAAAATGATCGGAACAGTAAAGACAAAAAAAATCATTAAGAATCATGCGATAGATTTTATGCTGTCATTATTTTTCATTTTATTATTTATAACGTCTTCGTCAGTCTTTGCCGATTCAGTCAAACCAATATCTTCTGCAAATAGTGGATATATATTTCAAGTATTTACTGGTTTGATCATAGTGATAGGTATGATTTTTACTGTGGCGGCATTGGTGAAACGGTTTGGTACGGGTTCTATGTTGAATAATCAGCATATGAGAATCGTAAGTTCTTTATCGTTGGGGCAAAAAGAGAAGGTCATTGTGATTGAAGCCGGTGAGCATCAGTTATTATTGGGTGTCACGTCACAACAGATAACATCGCTGCATAAATTTGATGAGCCTATTGTTGATTTAAAAATAAAAGATGAAATGTCAGATTTTACAAAAAAGATACACGGATTTTTAAATTATTCAATAAAATCTAACGCTAGCGAAGAAGAAAACGATTCAAGAGTATCGAATATAGAAAAAGATAAATTAAATACAACAGCAGAAGGTCGTCATTCCGATTTAACGAAAAACCCTTTTAATAAGGATGCTCAGTGAATCAAGGTAGAGCAAAAAAAGAAAAATATCATAAAAGTCGTTCTGAAAAAATGAAGTTAATCCTTTTACTAAAAGCTTATCGACGCTTCGCACTAATTTTTTTGGCGCTATCATCCGTATCGTTTTTTTCTCAAGCCCAAGAAAATGGCTTGCAAGAACAAGCTGCTGGCAATGGTGAACCACCTGCAGCCAGTCAGCCCTTTGATTGGGTTCCCGATGGTGGGATACCTGGATTGCCTGCGTTAACAGTCAATACTAATTCTGACGGATCAGAAGATTACTCGGTCACTATTCAAATTCTTTTGATAATGACCGCACTCACATTTATTCCAGCGCTTTTAATGATGGTCACGTCTTTTACACGCATTATTATCGTTTTTTCGATATTGCGTCAGGCAATTGGCTTGCAACAGTCACCATCAAATCAAATTCTAATTGGTTTGGCACTATTTTTAACGATGTTTGTTATGGCGCCGGTATTTACCGCTGTGAATGAAAGTGCCTTACAACCTTATTTACAAGAGCAAATATCGGGGAAAGAGGCGTTGTCTCGCACTGTAACACCTTTCCATTCATTCATGATGTCTCAAACTAGAGAGACGGATCTTGAATTGTTTGTGAAAATATCAGACTCAGAATTACCCTATGCCCCAGAGAATGTGCCATTTACAATTTTAATACCAGCTTTTGTGACCAGCGAATTGAAAACAGCTTTTCAGATTGGATTTATCTTATTCATTCCCTTCTTAGTCATTGATATTGTAGTCGCCAGTGTATTGATGGCGATGGGTATGATGATGTTGTCTCCTTTAATTATTTCATTGCCGTTTAAAATCATGTTGTTTGTTTTAGTGGATGGTTGGGCAATGATTATTGGTACATTAGCCGCGAGTTTTGGAATATGACACCTGAAGTAGTGATGGATTTATTTGCAGACGCATTGTTTTTAACGGTACTAATCGTATCGTTAATTGTTGGACCTAGCTTAGGTGTCGGTTTGATTGTGAGCATGTTTCAGGCTGCAACACAAATTAACGAACAAACATTGAGTTTTTTACCAAGGCTTTTAGTGACATTAGGAACAATTACCGTACTTGGCCCTTGGTTAATTACTCAGTTGATGGATTTATTTAATCGTTTAATTGTGAATATTCCCCTATTAATAGGCTAAAAATTATTACCTAAAGAGCGAATGAGATAATTTTCATAGATGGAATGCGACTAAGTAAAATATTGATGACTTGATTAGTATCAATATAAAAAATAAATTGAGCACGGCTATGATGTATTTTACTGATCAAGAATTGCTAGCCTTTATTGGTCATTATTTTTTTCCTTTTTGCCGAATAGGCGCATTTTTTTTAGCGGTTCCTATCATCGGTACCCAATTAGTGTCGGCCAGAATCCGAGTTGTTCTATCTATTATGGTGACAATGTTAGTTGCACCTCTTATTCCTAACTCAGTCATCATTCCAGGTTTAAATTTACAAACACTTATTGTCGTGATGCAACAGATCATTATCGGCATAGCGATGGGGTTTATTGTTCAGATCGTTTTTCAGCTGTTTGTATTAGCAGGACAATTCATAGCCATGAAAATTGGATTAGGTTTTGCTTCGATGAATGATCCCAGCAGTGGTGTGACCGTCACTGTCATTTCACAGTTTTATATGATGACGTCTACATTACTTTTTTTAAGTCTCAATGGGCATTTAATATTAGTGGAAGTATTGACGAAAAGTTTTTCAGCATTACCCATGTCACTCTCCGGACTCTCTCAAACAGGATTAATGGAAATAGTGAGTATGGGAAGTTGGATGTTTGAGAGTGCTTTAGTCGTTGCACTTCCTGTATTGACTTCTTTATTAGTTGTTAATATTGCATTTGGTGTCATGAGTCGATCGGCACCACAAATGAATGTGTTTGCCGTTGGTTTTCCCATTACATTAGTTTTTGGCCTGTTATTGCTTTGGTTTAGTTTCACGAGTTTTTTACCCAATTACCAAACCTTGGTAAACGAAGGCTTGTTAAAGCTCAATATGATTATCGGTATTCCATGATGCAGGTAATACTTTATGTCTGAAGGTGGAAACGATAGCAGCCAAGAAAAAACAGAAGAGGCAACTCCCAAACGCTTAGAAAAAGCGCGAGAAGAGGGGCAAATACCTCGTTCAAAAGAATTAACTACAACGGCACTGCTGCTTGGCGGCACGATTGGTTTATTGATTTTCGGTCAGGGTATGGTTGACGTGTTAATGAAGATCATGTCGTACACCTTCACCATTGAGCGTGATGCTATTTTTGATGTCAATATCATGATCGTTAAATTGACTCGTGCATTTGGCGAAGCCGTATGGAGTTTATTTCCTTTATTTGGTTTGTTACTTGTTGCTTCTATTCTAGGGCCCATAGCATTAGGTGGATGGTTGTTGAGTGCGAAATCAATGGCACCGAAAGCTAGTCGAATGAATCCTATCGCGGGTCTTAAGCGAATGTTTTCTGTGAAATCGCTAATGGAATTGGCGAAGGCACTAGCGAAAGTGCTGGTTATTTTATCTGTTGCGGTTGGGTTTTTGATGCTTAAACAAAGTGAAATGTTAGCTTTGTCGAGTGAAGGGACTCGTCCGGCAATATTTCACTCAATAGAAATGAGTGTGTGGGCGGCTATCATTTTTTCTGCCGTCACAATTGTTATTGCCTTAATTGATGTCCCTTTTCAAATTTGGGATCATGCCAAAAAATTAAAAATGTCTCGGCAAGATATTAAAGATGAAATGAAGGATTCAGAAGGCAAGCCCGAAGTAAAAGGTAGGGTGCGACAATTACAACGCGAAATGGCTAATCGTCGCATGATGGGTAATGTGCCCGATGCAGATGTCATTATTACAAACCCCACACACTATGCCGTCGCATTAAAATATGATCTAGACAACATGGACACGCCTGTTTTAATTGCAAAAGGTGTTGATCATGTTGCTTTAAAAATTCGCGAGATCGCATCAGCGCATAAAATAGAAATTATTGAATCACCTCAGCTCGCCCGCTCGATTTATCATACGACAGATATCGACACACAAATCCCTAGTGGCTTATATGTCGCCGTCGCTCAAGTGTTAGCTTATGTCTTTCAGCTACGTAATTATCGAAAGGGACAAGGTGACAGACCCGTTTATCCTCGTCGTTTAAAAGTACCGCCAGATCTCCGTTACGATTAATTTTTTCTATTTAGCCATTTAGGTACGCTTCTTGCGATAACTGTTGTATTCCTATTAACAGTGTCAAGAAGTCGGCAGTCAATGGCGTTATCCTCATCTTTTAATCATCAAACAAATGGCGGTGTTCGTTTTTTTAACGAACTGCGATCGGCAGGTAAAGGTAATATTGGTATCCCGTTAACAGTACTGATGTTACTGGGAATGATGACACTGCCCATGCCTGCTTTCCTTCTCGATGTATTCTTTTCATTCAGCATTGCTTTGTCGATTGTTGTTTTGCTTGTCGGCGTTTACACCATGAGGCCGTTAGATTTTGCGGTTTTCCCCACTATTTTGTTATTGGCGACGTTATTGCGCTTAGCGTTGAATGTTGCTTCTACACGCGTGGTTTTATTGGAAGGACATAATGGTGGTGATGCGGCGGGAAAAGTCATACAAGCATTTGGTGAGGTTGTCATTGGTGGAAATTATGCAGTCGGTCTAGTCGTGTTTGTCATTTTAATGATTATCAACTTTGCCGTTGTCACAAAAGGTGCAGGTCGCATTTCAGAAGTGAGTGCACGTTTTACATTGGATGCAATGCCAGGAAAACAAATGGCAATCGATGCGGACTTAAATGCCGGTTTGATTGATCAAGACGAAGCAAGAACGCGCCGAGCCGATGTTTCTCAAGAAGCTGATTTTTACGGAGCGATGGATGGAGCCAGTAAATTTGTTCGAGGAGATGCGATTGCGGGAATATTAATATTGATTATTAATATTATCGGCGGCCTCACTGTCGGCATGGTTCAGCATGAGCTGTCATTTGAAATGGCGATAGAAAATTATATTTTGTTGACGATTGGTGACGGTTTAGTGGCGCAAATTCCCTCGCTGTTATTATCAGTATCTGCAGCCATTTTGGTTACTCGTGTGAATAGTGCTGAGGAATTGCGTAATCAAGTTTTTTCTCAAATGTTTGCTTCTCCTAAAGCGCTGGCTGTCGCTGCCATTATTTTGTTTATTATGGGTTCTATTCCTGGAATGCCACATGTTTCATTTTTAGGTTTAGCGGTCATTGCGGGTGGTTTAGCCTTTTATATTATGCGTCGACAAGCTGAACCAGAAATTGTTGATGAAGGAGTGGTGCAGTCATTTGATAGAAATGATTTAAACACAATTCCTTCAAGTGCAGGTGCTTCAGAAAGCGGCCAAATTATCGATAATGAAAGATTGGCGCCGCCACCTCAGGAAACAAAAGATATAGGGTGGGAAGATGTCTTACCGGTAGACATTATTGGTTTAGAAGTCGGTTATCGATTGATTCCTTTAGTGGACAAAAATCAAGGGGGTGAATTGCTGGGGCGAATTAAAGGTGTTCGTAAAAAAATGTCTCAGCTTATGGGGTTTTTAATTCCATCCGTTCACATTAGAGATAATTTAGATTTAAACCCCAATGTTTATAGAATCACACTCATGGGGGTAACGTTAGGAGAAGCTGAAGTTCAGCCAGAAAAAGAATTAGCGATTAATCCAGGGCAGGTGTTTGGTAAATTAGACGGTATCAAAACAAAAGATCCTGCGTTTGGTTTAGATGCAGTGTGGATTGACGAATCTAATAAAGATAATGCGCAAACGTTAGGTTATACCGTTGTGGATGCCAGCACTGTCGTGGCAACACATATCAATCAAATATTACAAAATCATGCGCATGAATTAATCGGTCATGAAGATGTTCAACATCTATTGGATCAGTTGGAAAAAACATCGCCCAAGTTAGTCGAAGAGCTTGTACCCAATACCGTTTCTTTAAATGTATTGTTAAAAGTATTACAAAATTTATTACGTGAAAATATTTCTATTCGTGATATGCGTTCAATAGCTGAGTCAATAGCATCTAATGGTAATGGCACTGATGTGAATTCCTTAACAGCATCAGTGCGCATTGCGCTTGCACGACAAATAGTGCAAAGCATTATAGGGGCTTCTGAAGAATTACCCGTGATTACTTTAAAACCAGAATTGGAACAATTATTGCTCCAATCAGTACAACAGGCTCAAAGCGCTGGCGCTACTGACGCGGCATACATTGAACCAGGGTTAGCGGAAAGGTTAAGAGAATCATTAGTTGAAGCGGCTCAAAAACAAGAAGCATCAGGAAAGCCAGTGGTGCTGCTGGTTGCAGGGCCTTTACGCAACTTATTGTCGAAGATGGTGAAGCAAAGTTTACAAGATGGTTGGGTCATGGCTTATCCAGAAGTACCCGATAATAAGCGTCTGAATATTGACGCGAATATTGGCGCGTAGAGTGAAAGGACTCTAATACCGATTAAAAAATTTTAGTGATTATCAAAAAAGTTAAAGAAAAACGAAAGTTAGCTAGTGGTTGAACATTAATGGTCGAACATGAGTCGTTGAATAATTGATAGTGAATGTAATGAGTTTATGCATCGTAAATCATGACAAGGTAGGAGAAATATCATGGCGGTAAAAAGATTTGTCGCAGCAGATATGCGTCGCGCATTGGAACTGGTTAAGCAAGAAATGGGACCTGACGCCATTATTTTGTCAAGCAATCGGGTAAAAGAAGGTGTGGAAATAGTGACAAGCGATGATGAGAATCATCAAAGTATTTCCGAGCCAGCTTCTCTTCCTGAGCCCCTTTACCATTCGCGAACGCATTCTCAAAAAAGTATGTCTAAAGATTCTACGAGTAGTGGTTTACAGTCAGAATTAGCAAGTTTTCATAGAAATAAACACTTGGAAAATACCGTTTCAAATAAGAATGGAAGCAACAACAATGAATTTGAAGAGAGCAACAAAAATAAAAACGAGTTAGTTGCAGCTAACTCTCGTTGTTCAGCTTTTGAGTATTACAACGTCAAGGCCGACGATACAGTCGGTTCTCAGCAAGACTTTGTTGATAAGGCACAAGACGGTTCTTATCGGGCCCCTTTTCATTTGGCGAGTATGCAGTACGAACCTGGTGTGACAAATATTCATTTTTCTTTGAATCAAAAACAATTACCGAAAAAATCAACACTATATGATGCTAATAATTCTGATCTCGATGAGAGTAGTTTGAATGAATTAGACAACGTAGATGACTTTTTAGACGAGAAATTTGGTCAGTTAAGATCAGAGATTTTAGAGATGCGAGAATTGTTGCAGGCGCAAATATCAGTAAAAGAAGATAGGTGTGCTGTTGATAATGTTATCCTCGATAAAAACGATGTCCAATCACTCTCTACCCAATCACACTCTAACAGAGTAGAGCAGCTACAACAGAAAGACAGCCAACAGCTGGAGTCTCTTTCTGGACAGAAAGAGACTAAGCGTCTTTCTAATGTTGCCTACATTAACGCCACAGATCCGATTCTAAGAGTGATGGTGAAACGTTTAAAAAACTTAGGACTACCCAATAGTGAAATACATAAATGTTTACAGTCAGTGGACGTCAATCAAAAAGCAATAAAATCTGATAAGTTATGGTCTAGTCTTTTAGCCAATATAGCGCATCGATTAACACCATGTGATGGGTACGAAAACAATAATGTCAAAGCCAACGTTAAAGACAATCTCAAAGACGGGAAAAGCATTGTTGTTTTTTCGGGGTTACAAGGGAATGGTAAAAGTGATGTTGTCGGTAAAATGGCGAGCCAGTATGTATTGGAGAATGGGCCAGAAAATCTCACAATAATTTCGTTAGAAAAAGACGGTTTAAATATTAATAGAGATAATAAGTTAGAGCGATTAAGCCATATTTTGTCGACTCAGCATTACACTGTCAAAACTATAGAAGATGCAATTAATCTAATTAATCACAGTAAGATACATGGAAAAATTTTAGTCAACTTAGAATCGATTCCGTTAGAGACATCGGCTGGGTTAAGGACAAGGACACAGCATAATTTTAATCAAAATTTTCACAATGATTTAAAAAATATTCAACGTCTACGAGAGGGCTTGAGTTTCGAGAGTACAGGGTCTACTGATTATATTTTTCAATCACACCTTGTCCTTTCGGCGAATGTCTCTAATGGCGTCATTGAAGATTTCATCAATCCTGTTCAAAACACGTCTCCATACTCACTCAATCAATATATAACAAGTTGTATTTTGACTCATTTAGATGTCATCTCAGATAGCTCATTCGAGGGCACACAATATTGTTCTTTTGGGCGTTTACTGGGTTTTCTATTATCTCACGATCTGACAATCTCTAATGTGTCTATGGGTGCTAGGCTACCGCAATATTTGAAACCAGTAAGAGGTTTTCAATTGGTAACGACTGCCGTCAGTTTAATGAAAAAATCGATACAGCTTAAAAACAATGAAATAAAAAAACAGATCAAAACAGGAATAGCCAACAAAAGATCTGTTAATAGATCAGTGGCTAATCCAATAGCTGAACCGGTAAGTGAAAGAGAGATTGCGGCCTCTAATAGCATTTATTCACAAGCCGCGCTGGATTCCAGAGCATTACAACAGGTTGCTTTACCCTAGCAGTAGGCAGTGAATGGGATATTCTGATTAATTTTCATTAGTTATGGCGACAGTTTGAATATTATAACTATACTAAAAAAGACCCTGAAAAATTAAGGAGTTATATGTGAGTCACTCAAAACCCATTCAGGTTATAGCAGTTACGGGTGGTAAAGGCGGAGTGGGTAAAACCAATTTGTCTGTCAATCTTAGTGTTGGTTTAGCCGAATTAGGCAGACGAGTATTATTATTAGATGCCGATTTGGGATTGGCAAATGTTGATGTTTTATTAGGTCTTAAGCCTAAAAAAACATTAGCAGATGTTATTCAAGGCAATGCTGACATGCGCGATGTTGTGCTTAATGGTCCCGGTGGAATTCGAGTTGTGCCTGCCTCCTCAGGTGTTCAACACATGACTCGTTTAAACTCACATGAGCATGCAGCGTTAATCAATGGCTTTGGTCAATTAAGCGATCAACTTGATGTTATGGTCGTGGATACTGCTGCGGGTATTTCAGAAACTGTTGTCAGTTTTGTCAAGGCAAGCCAAGAAGTTTTAGTCGTCGTTTGTGATGAACCTTCTTCTATCACGGATGCTTACGCATTAATCAAATTATTAAATAAAGATCATAATATGTTTAGTTTTAAAGTGGTTGCAAACATGACGCGTAGCACTCAGGAGGGTACCGCTTTATTTAAAAAATTAAATCGTGTCTGTGAGCAATTTTTAGAAGTTTCACTCGATTATATTGGCCACATTCCCTTTGACGAAAATGTACGGCAAGCTGTTCAACATAGAGAACCTTTGCTTACTTTTGCTCCTCGTTGTAAAGCCTCTCAAGCATTAAAGTCGATATCTAAGAAAGTTGATGAATTTCCTATGCCAAGAGCCGCAAGTGGACATTTAGAATTTTTTGTTGAAAATTTAGTGGCTCATCAATCTGAAGCAGCGAGCTGCTGATGATGGTTGGTGCTGATAATTCTTCAACATATAGTAAGCCTGTTGGACCCTCAGTGGCGATCAACGTTGAAGATTATGCTGTATTAGTAAAAAAAATTGCACATCATATGATGATGCGAATGCCTCCCAGCGTTCAAGTTGATGATCTTATTCAGGCGGGAATGATTGGCCTGCTCGAAGCTTCTCGAAAATATGATGGCAGTAAAGGTGCAAGTTTTGAAACTTATGCAGGGATTCGTATCAGGGGTTCGATTGTTGATGAAATGAGAAGAGGTGATTGGGTACCTCGATCTGTTCATCGAAATTCAAGAAAAATTGCGCAAGCCATTAGTTCGATAGAAGGAAGGACGGGCCGAGATCCGCTCGATCAGGAAGTGGCAGAAGAACTTGATATGAGTATCGAAGAATACCATGACGTTCTTCATGATTCTGTCTCGAGTCGCTTATACAGTTTTGAAGAAAATTATAATGAAGACGGTGTTGGATTGGATGAATCGTCTGAGTTAAGTCAACCATTGATAAGCCCTCTAGAGCATGTTCAAAAAGAATCTATGAAGCGTTCTTTAGCTGCCGCAATGATGACGTTGCCAGAGAGAGAGCGATTAGTCTTAGCATTATATTACGATGAAGAATTAAATTTAAAAGAAATTGGCGAAGTGATTGGCGTCAGTGAATCTCGTGTGAGTCAAATTCACAGCCAAGCGGCATTGAGACTAAAATCTAAAATGCTTTCTTGGGAAGAAGATGAAAATCATATTCAATAGAAAGTGTATATAGCTCTACTTAATTTACGTTGCTTTTTTCAATAGGGGCAAAGTCTACTTTATTCCTCTCAGTATTCGTTCTCTTTAACGATCATTCTTTCAGTATTTATTTTCTTTGCGTTAAGACATGCATCAGTTGGCTTATTTTTCATAAAGTCAGTGTTTTTGTGTGTCGTTAAGTAAAGATACAAGATTTTTTTAGTTAATCGCACGAAATCATTAGAAAAAAACAGCTAAAACTGGATACCGCCTCATCAGTGACTAGACTGAAAAAGAGGAATATTTTATTAAATGATGGAGGTTGCATTGGACACCAGCATGAAAATTTTAATTGTTGATGATTTTTCAACAATGAGACGAATAATCAAAAACCTACTCCGTGATCTGGGTTTTGAAAATACAGATGAAGCGGATGACGGAACAACGGCGTTGCCCATGTTAAAGGAAGGTAATTATGACTTTCTTGTAACTGATTGGAATATGCCAGGTATGTCGGGAATTGATTTGCTAAAAGCTATCAGGTCGGACGAGTCCTTGTCGTCATTACCCGCATTAATGGTCACTGCAGAAGCTAAGCGAGAACAAATTATCGAAGCTGCTCAAGCGGGTGTTAATGGCTATGTTGTTAAACCTTTTACCGCTCAAATATTAAAAGAAAAGATCGACAAGATCTTTGAGCGTGTTGAAGGCTAAATGATAATGATAGGAATGCGGATCGATGGGGTCTCGTCAAACAATGGATAGCAATCAAAAAATAAATGTCACTCAAGATGAGAGTCATGTTTCATCGGATGAATTAAGATCGACAGAAATCGATCATGTTGAAAATTCAGATGAAAATTATGAATTTTCATCTGACTTAAAAAAATATTCTGAAAAACTGATAGGGCGCATACAAGCCGATGACTATTTAGAAGCCTCTCAGATTATTTTAGAAATCACAAAAAATAGAGACAAAAAAATTTATAGCGCTGTCGGCCAGCTAACAAGAGCACTACACGAAGCAATTATTAATTTCAATATTGATGAAAATAATCACCCTGAACAAGAAGAAAAAAATGCAACAGTAATTGATAATTTTGAAATACAAGATGCATCAGATAGATTGAATTATGTGATTTCCTTAACTAGAAAAGCTGCTGATAAGACAATGGATCTGATTGAAGAATCGGGGCCTATAGCAGAGGGTCTTGGAAAAGAAGCGAAAGCATTAAAAGAGGAATGGGTAAAGCTTCGTCGTAGAGAAATGACAAAAGATGAATTTACCGAGTTGTATCAACGCATTGATGAATTTCTTAATCATATGTGCTCTGGTACGGAAAAGATGAATCTTAATATGCAAATGATATTAGTTGAACAGGGCTTCCAAGATTTAACAGGGCAGGTATTAACCAAAGTGATTAGCTTGGTGAAAGATGTAGAGTCAGAATTGGTGAATCTAGTCCGTATGGCTGGCCAAGTTGAAGAGGTAACGGGAATTGATCCAACTCGAAGACCGAAAGAAAAGAAAGTTGAGTCTGGTGCAGGCGAAGGGCCGCAAATTCATGCGAAAGATAGAGATGATGTTATGGATGGCCAGGATGATGTCGATGATTTGTTGTCAAGCTTGGGCTTTTAGTTTTATGTCGATGCAAAAAAAATCATTGAAGTGCTTTTTGCTTAGGAATGAATCATGAGTTTTTCAGATGATTATGACATTTTACAAGATTTCTTAACAGAAGTTGGCGAAATTTTGGAATTGCTGTCAGAGCAACTCGTTGAGCTTGAGCAAAGGCCTGATGATACCGATTTACTGAATGCGATATTTAGGGGGTTTCATACTGTAAAAGGTGGAGCTGGTTTTTTACAACTGGATGCAATGGTTGAATGCTGTCATGTAACTGAAAACTTGTTTGATGTGTTAAGAAATCATAAAAGAAAAGTAACGCCATCACTGATGGATGTTGTATTGCTTTCTTTAGATACCATCAATGTTCAGTTTGACCAAGTATCGAATAGAATTGATCCGGATCCTGCTGATCCTGATCTTATTACGGCGTTGACTAAATTGGTTAACGGTGAAGATCTTATAGCTGAGCCAAACTCAGCAACTAAAAATATCGATAATAACGAAAAAGAAAACGGCGATAAAGATAATCGGGCAGAGAAAGAAGATCCTTTAACGAACAAAGAAAACAAAAACAAGCCGGTTACTGATAGTGAGTTTGAAGAATTATTAGATGCGATTGATAATAATACAGAGACGAATGGTAATAGCAGCACTAACAGTAGTACTACTGTTAGTGCAAGTGTCCCTGATAACGATACGAGTAACGACGAAATTACTGAGGACGAATTTGAGGCCTTGCTGGATCAGTTACATGGTAAAAAGAATAAGATCCAAGGATCTGTCACTCAATCAGCCAGTACAATAATAGCCCAGGAAGCAACAGGGCAGAAAGCATCAGAATCGTCAGGAAAAAGCGAAGAGCCTAGTGCTCAGCCCCATGTGAAATCTTCTGATGAGATTAATGAAGGTGAGTTCGAAGACTTACTCGATCAATTACATGGAAAAGGACATGCACCCGGAAGTCCAACCAACAAAAAAATAACATCATCCCTCTCGGAAGAAAAAAATACCGCATCAAAAAGTGTTCTTCCTAGTGAGGCTTCTTCAGGGAGTACTCAACCAAGCGATAAAAATGGTGGCAGCTCAACGATAAAGACTTCTCCATTAGATAAACAATCACCGTCATCGCCTAAAGCACCGGCTAATGTTGCCACTGTAGAGACAACTGTTCGTGTCGATACGCAGCGACTTGATGACATCATGAATATGGTTGGTGAATTAGTGCTTGTCCGAAACAGGTTGGTTCGTTTGGGGACGGAAAGTGATGACGAAGAGTTAAGTAAAGCTGTTTCAAATTTAGATGTAGTGACTGCAGATTTGCAATCATCTGTTATGAAAACACGTATGCAGCCGATTAAGAAAGTGTTTGGGCGATTCCCTCGGGTTGTACGTGATTTGGCGAGAAGCATGAAAAAAGAAATTAGTTTAGAGCTGAAAGGCGAAGAAACTGATTTAGATAAAAATTTGGTCGAAGCATTGGCGGATCCTTTAGTGCATTTGGTCAGAAACGCTGTTGATCATGGAATTGAAAAACCAAATGTTCGAGAAGCGGCAGGAAAAAGTCGCGTGGGTAAAGTTGTTTTGTCAGCTGAACAAGAAGGCGATCATATTCTATTATCTATTACCGATGATGGAGCAGGAATGGACCCTGATTCTTTAAGAGAAAAAGCGGTAGAAAAAGGACTGTATGATGAAGATGGCGCTTCTCGCTTAACGGATACCGAAGCATTTGAATTAATTTTTGCCCCTGGTTTCTCGACGAAAACTGAAATATCCGATGTGTCAGGCCGCGGCGTTGGTATGGATGTGGTGAAAACAAAAATTACCCAATTAAACGGAACGATAGAAATAACATCGGTCTTGGGTGAAGGGAGTCGGTTAAATATTAAAGTGCCGTTAACATTGGCTATTATGCCGACACTGATGATTATGTTAGAGCATCAAACATTCGCATTGCCTTTGGTTAGTGTGAATGAGATTTTTCATATGGATTTAAAAGAATCGAATGTTGTCGATGGTCAAGAATGTGTTTCCATTAGAAATAAAGCAATCCCTATTTTTCATTTAAAAAAATGGCTAGTTAATCAATATACTGATCAACCTCCCGCAGAATTTGCTCATGTTGTTATTGTCACGGTAGGCAATCAGCGAGTTGGTTTTGTTGTTGATCAATTAGTGGGTCAAGAAGAAGTTGTGATTAAACCGCTAGGAAAAATGCTACAAGGAACGCCTGGTATGGCCGGTGCAACGATTACTGGAGACGGGACCATAGCGTTAATTCTTGATGTACCGAGTATGTTAAAAAGATATGCGCACTAGTGTTTGTATCAATAATAACGAGTGGATTTGGATTGTTAACGTATGCCTTATAAAGTTTTAATTGTTGATGATTCTAGCTTTTTTCAGCGTCGTTTGAATGAAATTATCGGTGAGCATCCTGAGTTAACTGTTGTAGGAACCGCTAAAAATGGCCGAGAAGCCATTGAAAAATCATTAGTACTTTTACCCGACATTATTACAATGGATTATGAAATGCCGGTATTAGATGGTGTTTCAGCAGTAAGAGAGATCTTTGCAAAACAAGGCCTACCTATTTTAATGTTCTCTTCATTAACCTCAGAGGGGGCACGCATTACACTGGAAGCGTTAGATGCTGGTGCAGTTGATTTTATAGCAAAGGATTTTTCAGAAATATCTCATAATGCGGAAGCCGTTAAAAAAAGTTTACAAAGTAGAATTTTAAAAATCGTTAAAAATTATCGAGTTAGGAGAGTTCTACCTGCTTCTCGAAAAATAATCCCTTCTGAAGACCAAAAGAAAGATACCACCCTACAGAATCGATTTGACAGGTCAGTGCCTGATTCAGCCGCTCCTGATTTAAAGGTTTCTGATTCAGTTAGGTCTGCATCCGCATTCGATAAATCCTCATCTTTCACAAATACACCAGCAGATCTTTTGTCTTTAGGTCTTTCCACAAAAAAAGAACGTGCTCCACAGCCTTACTGCCGCGATAAAGCAGTATCTTCAGAATTACGAGGCACAATTAGGCTCTTAGCGATTGGCGCATCAACGGGTGGGCCTGCTGCTTTAACTGACCTCCTTAAAAAATTACCTAGAAATTTTTCCCTGCCGATCTTATTGATTCAACACATGCCGTCAAATTTTACTGAAGCCTTTGCAGAACGATTAAATCGTATTTGTCATATAGAAGTCCGGCAAGCAAAAGACGGTGATCGATTAAAGCCGGGGTTAGCGTTACTTGCACTCGGAGGTTCTCAAATGATTCTCGATCCATCAGAGCGAGGAGTTGTTCGAGTTATTCCGGGTGATAACCGTGTGAATTACAAACCTTCTGTTGATATTACTTTTGCGTCAGCTGCAAAAGTATTTGGTGCAAAATCGTTAGGAATTATTCTGACTGGAATGGGTTCAGATGGGTGCGAAGGTGCTCGGTTGTTAAAACAAAGTGGAGCTGTTATTTGGTCGCAAGATGAGAAAACCAGCGTTGTGTACGGTATGCCTATGGCCGTCGCCAAAGAAAATTTAACGGATTGTGTGATGCCATTACCCATGCTCGGTACAAAGCTTGCAGAGCTATTTTAATTGTGATTTTTGGACCATAAAAGCGTCAATAAATTAACGTTCTTGATTTGCATTTCAGTCAATCGTTTTTTGAAAAGGTAGGTTGTAAGAAATATGGATATGTTAACCCTGATTGGTTTACTTCTTGGATTTGGTGCTCTCATTGGAGGGAATATTCTTGAAGGTGGAACTTTCCAATCCTTGATTAATGGCCCAGCGGCGATAATTGTTTTTGGCGGAACCTTAGGCGCCGCCATGTTACAAACACCGAGTAAAACATTATCTCGTGCGTTTAAAATGATTGTATGGGTCTTGGTTCCTCCTAAATATGTGTTTGGTACTGGTGTAAAGCGTATTGTGCGATGGGCAAATGCTGCTCGCAAAGAAGGTTTGCTTGGGTTAGAGGCAATAGCAGATTCAGAAAAAGATAAATTTGCTAGAAAAGGTTTGCAGTTATTAGTTGATGGTAGTGAACCAGAATCTATTCGCCATGTGCTTGAGGCTGATTTGTATGTCAGTGAGCAACGCGATCATGATGCGATAAAGTTTTATGAGAGTATGGGAGGCTATTCGCCAACCATTGGCATTATTGGCGCTGTCATCGGACTGATACATGTAATGAGAAACTTGGCTGATCCAAGTGAATTGGGCCCAGGTATCGCAGTTGCATTTGTTGCCACTATTTATGGAGTGGCGTTTGCTAATTTATTATTAATTCCAGTCGCGAATAAATTAAAAATGTGCATTCATGAGCAATCTCAGTTTAAAGAGCTATTAATAGAAGGGATTATAGCAATCGCTGAAGGTGAAAATCCTAGGGCAATCCAAGTAAAACTAAATGGATATTTGGCTCAGTAATGAAAAATAGAAACAGCTAGCATGCAAAGAAGACGAGTTGTTGATATAGAAGTTGATCACGATAGATGGCTTGTGTCTTACGCCGATTTCGTGACGCTACTGTTTGCTTTTTTTGTTGTTATGTATTCAATTTCTCAAGTGAACGAAGGTAAATACAAAGTTTTATCGAGTGAATTGTTAGAGGCTTTTAATATTACCCCTTCATCAATAAATCCTATTCAGGTTGGGGAGCCTACGCTATCTAATGATCCTTCTGTCATCGATAGCTCGGCTGACAATGAAGAAAACAAAAAATCGACACAAGAAGAATCTGATCTAACCTCTTTATCAAGTCAATTCGTTGAGCAGTTTTCTGATTTGATGACGGATAATAAATTAAAAGTGTTTGGTAACGAATTGTGGCTAGAGGTTGAGCTAGATTCAAGTGTTTTATTTCCATCAGGAAGAGCGATACCCAGTGATAAAGCAAAAGATATTTTCAAAGAGGTAGCCGGTATTCTTGGTCAGTTTAATAACCCCGTACAAGTTGAAGGCTTCACTGATAATGTTCCTATCAAGAATCAACGATTCAACAATAATTGGGAATTGTCATCGGCAAGAGCGGCATCCGTTGTTGATTTACTTGAGTCGAATGGGATTGCTCCAAAAAGGTTAAGCGCTGTTGGCTATGGTGAACATCGCCCAATTGCCGACAACGCAACGCCAGACGGACGATCTCAAAATCGTCGTGTGGTCTTAATGATTTCTAAAGAATCGACAGAAAGGCCGCGTCTTGAAAATGAATCTGAAATACAAAATGCGCTGACAGTGAGTCGTGATCTTGGTGATGTGTCAAATGAAAGCGAATTTGGCAGTGAGCTTGAAGACAATAGTGATTCAGACGCTAATTCGAATGAGGTTGAAGTTGCACCTCTTATTGCCCCAATAAAATTAGATAATGGCGGCTTACTATTTACCAGTGATCCAGAATTACGTCGCCGTAATTTAAATAGGACAAATTCTGATGACAATACCACTCAAGATAGTCGTAACGAATAATGTGTCATTTTCTGACTCCAATAGAGGATGGTCATTTGGCATATATTCTGCTTCATAGAAATATGAAGTAAATATTGTCAGACATAAGCGGTATGGCGTCATTTTTTTGACACTTTTTGAATTTTTTCTAGAGGATAGCGTATGACTACTAACACAGTAGCGACTGAATCGATAGATGATCCAACTCTGCAGTGGGTAACCTTCAAGTTGGCGGGTGAAATCTATGGGATTAACGTCATGCAGGTTCAAGAGGTGTTGCGTTATTCAGAAATTGCACCGGTTCCTGGAGCGCCAGCTTATGTTCTCGGCATTATTAATTTGCGCGGCAATGTGGTGACGGTCATCGATACTCGTCATCGTTTTGGTTTGCCGTCAGAGGAAGTGAGTGAGAATACCCGCATAGTGATTATCGAAGCGGAAAAGCATGTCATTGGTATTTTGGTTGATAGTGTTGCCGAAGTTGTTTATTTAAAACAATCAGAAATTGAAACAGCTCCGAACGTAGGTACTGAAGATAATGCAAAATTTATCCAAGGTGTTTGCCATAAAAATAATCAGCTTTTAATCCTCATTGAGCTCGATAAATTGTTATCGGACGATGAATGGGCCGATGTTGTCGCTTTTTAATGTATAGAAACAGCTACCCTACAGAAGTTGTTTTACGAATAACGGAGATAATGAAGTGAATATGAGCCCTCTAATGGAAATTTTATTATCGGCAACGCTGGTAGTGAGCTGGTTGGCTATTGGCGCAGCTATTTATTATTCGTTGTTAGCGAGAAAAAAAATTGAAGAAGGACAGCAAACCTGCAAAAAATTGACAAGAGATTTGCAGGTTGCAGGAAATGGTGCTGCTGGCATGGGATTAAGGATTGTCGCGCTAGAAAAGAAACTATCATTAATGCAATCAATAGAAGATATGGAAGTGAATACCGCATCAGACAAAATCGTCGCTAAACATCAAGATGCTCAATCAGCTAACCAAACTAGTTCTCCCGTTGGTCAATCGGACTTTTTAACCCGAAATGCGATACAACCGGTTTCGGTTTTTGAGCAGGCAAAACAATTATTGAAAAGTGGAATTTCTGAAAGGCAAGTTGTTAAAACCTGTGGGTTGTCAACAGATGAGGTCGCCTTAATGAAAATGTTGATACAAAGTGGAATAGAGTCAAAGTCGTCTAAAAATTTAAATGCTGCGATACGCACATCTCAATCGGGTAGTACTCATGTTTTTGCCTAAAAAGATTAGCGCCAGTCCTTTGGTGAAATCGATTTTATCAGGGGTTGTGTTGTCATCTTGTTTTTTGTTTATTAGCGGGTGCACTTTAGTTGAAATAAAGAACGATAAACGACTTGTTCGTCACGGGGTTTCTATCGAAAGCTCATCTTTAGAAAAAATCAAAGTCAATGTCACCGATACGGTATGGCTACAGAAAAATTTAGGATATCCATCGGAAATTATTGCAGGTAATAATGGTGAACAATATTACGTTTATCTAAGCGAAGAAAAACAAACAAAAGAATATAAAGTGTTTTTAATTTTTAGGCATCGCTCAACGCAATCTAAGCCTTTAAAAACCGTGCTGACGTGTAAAGATGGTGTGGTGACCAATATCTCTTCGGATATCCCTGTAGTTTCTACTGAAAATCTTTCGCAATTGTAGTTTTCAAGACCGTTGGTATCAATATTCTTATTCTTAGAGTCGTCTATATCATTTCAAACAAGTTCTAAAGTGTCAGAAATAAATCTGCTGTGAGACACACTTTTTAGGCATTATTCAACTAAGCGAGTGTTATTTTTTTATCTATACTGAAAGTAGGATGGCAGGGCGGCAGTAGTAACCTCTGATATTGTCGGTCTTATCTTTTTAGGTAGGCTGAAATGACTTTAGAGTTACCAAAAGTAATTTCAAAAGCTTCAATTTTATCTGGTTTGCACCCTGACCATGCCTTACCAATTTTATATTCCTAGAGATAGCGCAGATTGAGTCCGATAGATTTTGAAAAACGAATACACTAACTGTTTAGCCCGGATATTCTCCGGGCTTTTTTTATCTTATTGGTTTTACGTTCGCTTGTTTATTGAATAGGGTTGTTTTGAATGTTTACTGCGGTTGTGCTTGGAATTGCTTTCCGGAGACGCCAACGCTGTCGTCACTCATTAGGTATAAATAAATGGGCATAATATCTTCGGGTTTTTTTAATGTGTTAGGATTTTCTCCGGGGTAAGCGTCAGCTCTCATTTTTGTTCGTGTTGCGCCCGGATTAATGCTGTTGACACGGATGGGGGTTGTTTCTGCGAGTTCTTCAGTGAGTATTTCCATTAGATTTTCTGTTGCTGCTTTACTTACCGCATAGGCTCCCCAAAAAGCACGCCCTTTATAACCAACAGAAGAACCCGTAAAAACAAGCGAAGCATTTTTAGATTTTTCCAGTAATGGTAATAATGCTTTCGTCATTAAAAAAGGTGCGGTGCAATTGACTTGTAAAATACGATTCCACGCATCGGCATTGTAGTGGCTCAGTGGTGTTCTAGGTCCGAGACTGCTTGCGTTATGTAGAATGCCATCAAGGTGACCCATTTCTTTTTGTAATGCGGCTGACATTTCTTCGTAATCTTTTTCTTCGGCTCCTTCAAAGTTGATAGGATAGATTGCAGCTTGTGGAAAACCTTTCGATTCTATTTCGTCATAAACAGCTTCAAGTTTTTGAACGGTCCTGCCGAGTAAAATAACAGTGGCGCCATGTGCCGCATAGGTTAATGCTGCGACTTTTCCGATACCGTCTCCAGCACCGGTGACAGCTATAATTTTTCCTTTTAAAGCAGTGGTAGAAGGTGAGTAACTTAATAATGCTTTGCTTTCGGTAATGTTTGGCATGTTTATACGTCTTAAGTAAAAAGAATGAAGTCAAAGTGATGATTGATGTAGGTATTTCTTTACAATGGGCAAAATGTCTAGAGCTGAATCGACAATGTAGTCGGCATTCCAGTCTGCCGGATTATCACCTTCAGGTACATACCCATAAATAGCGGCTATGGTTTTACTACCTGCACGTTGCCCGCAAATAATATCGCGTTTGTGATCACCAATATAAATAATTTCATTTGTTTGGCAATTTAATTGCTCACAGGCTAAAAATAATGATTCAGGATCAGGCTTATTTTTTTCAACATGGTCAGGGCAGATAACACTTGCGGGAGCAGGATTAAAAGCCAGTGCATCTAAAATCGGTTGTGTGTAGGTAATTGATTTGTTCGTCACAATCCCCCAAGGAATATGGTTAGCACCAAGAAAAGATAAAATGTTTTGTATTCCTGGAAAGGGAACGGTGTCTACCGCTAATTGTTCAGTATAAATTTCGAGAAGCCGTTTGTGTAGGCGGTCGAAGTCAGGCTCTTCAAACCCTAAACCAAAAGCCATATTGATTAATGCTCTTGCACCGTTTGATACTGTCTTACGTGTTCTTTCAGCAGGGATATCGGATAGATTTTCTTCTCTCATTAAACGGTTAACAGTTGTTACAAAATCGGGGGCGGTGTCTAGTAACGTTCCATCGAGGTCAAACAATACGGCTTTGAGATTCATAAGGGTGTCTATAATTATCAGCGATTTTAAGAGTGAATATTTAATAGATAGTGTTTGTTGCTTTAATCCATTGGTTTTTTTGTGTGAACCATATAATTGACACTGACATCTTTGGGATTAAGTTTGTATTGCTTTGTTAGTGGATTGTAAGTCAGGCCAGTCATATGCTGCAGTTCGAGTCCTGCTTCTCGAATCCATTGTGCAAGCTCAGAAGGTTTAATGAATTTTGCGTAATCGTGAGTTCCTTTCGGTAGCATGTTTAAAATATATTCTGCTCCTAGAATGGCAAACACGTAAGCTTTTGGGTTTCGACTAATGGTAGAAAAATACACATGCCCACCGGGTTTGACTAACGCCATGCAAGCTTTTACAACAGCACTAGGATCGGGAACATGTTCTAGCATTTCTAAACAAGTGACGACATCATATTGCTCGGGTTGTTCTTCTGCTAATCCTTCAGCGGTAATTTGTCGATAATCAATATCGAGCTGACTTTCCAGGGCGTGTAGTTTTGCAACCGATAAAGGCGCTTCACCCATGTCTATCCCTGTGACAGTGGCCCCGCGTTGGGCTAAGCCTTCACAAATAAGTCCGCCACCACATCCCACATCTAATAATGTTGTTTCAGCAACGGGTGAATGCAAATCTATGTAGTTACATCGAAGAGGGTTGATTTCATGCAGGGGTTTGAATTCACTGTTCTTGTCCCACCAGCGGTTGGCAAGAGCTTCGAATTTTGCAATTTCTGATGCGTCGACGTTTTGCATAGGTAAAATCTTTTGGTCAATAACGTGTTTGAATTTTAATGATTTATGGGAGGAAAAAAAATTATGAACTTTTATTTATTTTTTCTTGCCAGTTTTTTGCTTGTTGTAGAATCTCAATTTCATTTAAGGTTGTTAATTCTTTGTCTTTGAGAACATGTTTCCCGTCAATCCACACATCGGTGATGTGTTTTGATGCGCTAGTATAAACAAGATGTGAAATGGGGTTGAACATGGGCGCTGATTCTATGGTGTCTATTTTAATAGCTGCAAAGTCGGCGGCTTTTCCAGTTTCTAAGCTACCAGTGATATCTTCTAGGCCGAGTGCTTTTGCGCCATTTATTGTCGCTAACTGCAGTGCTTGATGGGCGTCAATAGCTGCCGCATTTTTGCTGATTCCTTTCGCTAATAATGCAGCCGTTCTCATTTCTCCGAATAGGTCCAAGTCATTATTGCTTGCCGCGCCATCCGTACCTAAGGCGACATTGATGCCGGCGTCTAATAATTCAGTTATTGGGCAAAAGCCACTGGCTAATTTTAGATTTGATTCTGGACAATGAACAACATGGGCGCCTGTTTTTTTCAAAATATCGATATCGCTCTTTTCGACCTGCGTTAGATGAACACATTGAACAAGGGGTGAGAGAAAGTTCATTTTTTCTAACCGTTCTACTGGGCGCATGCCTGTTTTTTCGAGGGCATCTGACACTTCAAATTCTGTTTCATGAAGATGGATTTGCACCGGGGTTTGTAATTCAGGAGCAAGAGTGGCAATTCGCTGGAGCGGCTGATCTGAAACAGTATAAGGAGCGTGAGGACCAAATCCCACTGTGATTAGGCTGCTCGTACGAAAATCATCGTGAACGGCTAACGCTTTTGAAATGTATTGGTCAGCGTCTTGAGCCCAAGGCGTAGGAAAATCTAAAACGGGCGCTGTGATTTGAGCTCTCATTCCAGCATGTTGTGCCGCTTTTGCCGCTTGATCAGGGAAGAAATACATATCAGCGACGCAAGTGGTGCCACTGCGAATCATCTCCGCCATGGCTAATTGTGTTCCTTCGTAAACAAATTGTTCGCTGATCCATTGTCCTTCAGCTGGCCAGATATTCTTTTCTAACCATTCTTGTAATGGCAAATCATCCGCGTAGCCTCGCAGTAAGCTCATGGCTAAATGCCCGTGAGCATTAATGAGCCCCGGTATGACGATATGTTGATTAAGATTTTTGATTGCTTTGATTTCCTGAAAGCGCTTCTCGGCCTCTGTTTGAGGAACAATGGCGATGATTTTTTTGTCTTTGACGGCAATCGCGCAGTCTTCGAATACAGCATCTTCAGGGATGACGGGGATAATCCATTTTGCATTGATAAGGAGATCGATGGCGCTAGAAGCAGTGTTTGTTGTCGTCATAAATCGGGAAAATCTTAAGTTGGGTGGCTTGTCAGTGGCGGTCGTTTGATCAATGTGTTGTTGTATCTGTTGCGGTACAATATGTTCAGTTTAGTTTAGCTTATAGCCAGATTTTGCTCGGTAAATAAGCAAAAGCACTTCGGTTAAGTTTAGCCTTTAGCCCTGCCTAAAATGCCATTTTTACACAGCAAAAACCAAATTAAAGTCCTGTAAAACTCGTAAAAAGCGCTGTAAGCCTCTCAGGTTCTTCCTCAGAAATAACGAGTAGGCGAAAGTATACCGGTATTGGCTTGCAGATACAGTCTAAGAAGTGTCTATCTCTGGCTTTTGTGGTAATATCGGCCGCTTAATTTCTGCGCGGAGTGCATGTAGGTTATGAGGGGCGAATCAGAATACTCCTCATGCTTTATATCAACTCTAAGCTATCACAATAAAAACCGATAAAGGGAAAGCCGCAGTCTATGGGCGACGATATAGCAAAAGAAATTTTAACGCGAAATATTGAAGACGAATTGAAGCAGTCCTACCTTGATTATGCGATGAGCGTAATCGTGGGAAGAGCACTCCCTGATGTTCGTGATGGTCTAAAACCTGTTCACCGTCGAGTTCTCTTCGCAATGAGTGAACTCAATAATGATTGGAATAAATCCTATAAAAAATCGGCTCGTGTTGTCGGTGATGTTATCGGTAAATACCATCCCCATGGCGACTCCGCTGTTTATGATGCGATTGTTCGGTTGGCCCAGCCTTTTTCAATGCGGTATATGCTTGTCGACGGGCAAGGTAATTTTGGTTCTATCGATGGTGATAGAGCGGCTGCTATGCGTTACACCGAAATTCGAATGGCAAAGATCACTCATGAGTTATTAGCTGACCTAGATAAAGAAACGGTCGACTTTGTTGATAACTATGATGGTCAAGAACAAATCCCTGATGTGCTGCCGACCCGTGTCCCCAACTTATTGGTTAACGGTTCTTCGGGTATCGCTGTGGGTATGGCGACAAATATCCCACCTCATAATTTAAAAGAAGTGGTGAATGGTTGCCTCGCGTTGATTGATAATGAAGACATCACAATCGACGAGCTAATGGAATATATTCCGGGCCCAGATTTCCCTACAGCGGCGATTATTAATGGTCGTGCGGGAATTGTTCAAGCTTACCGTACTGGTCGCGGTCGAATCTATGTTCGAGCTAAAGCGGAAGTGATTGTTGATGAAAAAACAAGCCGCGAAACGATCATTATTCATGAAATCCCTTATCAGCTAAATAAAGCGCGATTAATCGAGCGTATTGCAGAGCTAGTAAAAGAGAAAAAAATTGAAGGTATTTCTGAGCTTCGAGATGAATCAGATAAAGATGGTTTGAGAGTTGTTATTGAATTAAAGCGGGGCGAAAGCGGCGACGTTGTTTTAAATAACTTATATTCTCAAACAGCGCTGCAAAGTGTGTTTGGTATTAACATAGTAGCGCTTGTTGATAATCAGCCACGTACCCTCAACTTAAAAGAACTTCTTGAATACTTTGTGCGTCATCGCCGTGAAGTTGTGACACGTCGTACTGTTTATTTGTTGAGAAAAGCACGAGATCGAGGACATATTTTAGAAGGCTTAGCGATTGCTATTGCTAATATTGATGAGGTGATTGAACTCATTAAATCTTCGCCAACACCTGCTGATGCAAAAGAAGCGTTATTAGCGCGTGGATGGAATTTGGCAGATGTTGGGCAGTTTTTAGAGCGCGCGAAAAGTGATACTGGGGATAGTGTTTGTCGTCCAGATGATTTACCTGAACAATTTGGGTTGCGAGGTGAAGAATACTTCTTATCGCCCGTGCAAGCTCAATCGATCCTTGAGTTACGCTTACATCGTTTAACAGGGATGGAGCACGATAAGTTGCTTTCCGAATACGATGAAAAATTAGAACAAATTGCTGAATACATGGCGATCCTTTCTAATCCAGTTAGATTAATGGAAGTCATCCGTGAAGAACTAGAAGTCATTGTGAAAGAGTATGGCGATGAGCGTCGTACAGAAATTTGTGAATCACAAAGTGATTTAACAACAGAAGATCTGATAACAGAAGAAGATCGAGTTGTAACAATCTCCCATGGGGGTTACGCAAAAACACAACCATTATCCGATTACCAAGCGCAACGTCGTGGTGGAACAGGTAAAGCGGCGACAGCGGTTAAGGATGAAGACTTTGTTGAGCATCTCCTCATTGCTAGTACTCATGCGACCATTCTGTGTTTCAGTAATCTCGGCAAAGTGTATTGGTTAAAAGTCTATCAAATTCCTGTTGCTGGGCGACAAGCGCGTGGTCGCCCAATGATTAATTTATTGCCGTTAGAAGAAGCGGAGAGGATCACGTCCATCCTTCCTGTTCAAGAATATGATGATGATCATTATATTTTTATGGCGACTGCAAATGGTACCGTAAAGAAAACGGCATTGACTCAGTTTGCTCGTCCACGTAGTACAGGTCTTCGAGCAATTGAATTAGACGAAGGCAATAGCTTGGTGAGTACGGCTGTCACAGATGGCGAACAAGATATTATTTTGTTTAGTTCTGCCGGTAAAGCCGCTCGGTTTAAAGAGCAAGAGGTTCGGGCTATGGGTCGGACTTCTCGAGGTGTTCGCGGGATTCGTTTAAAAGAAGGCCAGCAACTTATTTCTATGGTCATTCCGCAAGAAGGTGGAAAGGTTTTATCTGTGAGTGAAAACGGTTACGGAAAACGTACCGATGTAGAAGAATACACGGCGAAAGGTCGTGGCTCGCAAGGTGTTATTGCCATGCAAACCACTGAAAGAAATGGTGATTTAGTAGGCGCGGTTCAGGTGCTTGACGGTGAAGAAATTATGTTGATTTCCGATCAAGGCACGATGGTAAGAACTCGTGTTGATGAAGTATCGGTACTCGGAAGAAATACTCAAGGCGTTCGCTTGATAAAAGTAAAATCAGGTGAGCATCTAGTTGGTGTTGAACGTATTGAAGAGAGTGAAGATGACGAGGATGTGGAAGTCGCTTCATCTGACGAATAACGTGTGATAAAACTTAAGAAGAGCTATAACTGCTTTTGTGATTAAAGTGATTAGCTCTTTTTATTTGTTTGAATGATTCTCGGCTTTTATTTTTTAACGATTTTTCATTCGATGTAATAAAAACTTTAATGCTATGTTTTTACCTGTCATAAGCGACTATGTAAAAACATAATTTAATGGAAAGTGATCGTATCATGACAGGCCCACAAATTTCCCCAGACACCCAAAACAAAGAGCTTATCGCGCTTCGCGATAAAATAGATTCA
Organism: Cellvibrionaceae bacterium; assembly: GCA_050633885.1. Lineage (GTDB taxonomy): Bacteria > Pseudomonadota > Gammaproteobacteria > Pseudomonadales > Cellvibrionaceae > JAWSVE01. Next base: position 109,508 of record JBOEHK010000006.1, on the reverse strand, counting down.
ATCGATTCTGATATTGGTCGTTTAATCAGTGAAAGAGCGCAGTGCGCTAAAGATGTTGCCGTTGTAAAAAAATCGAATGGCGAAGAGGATATCCAATATTATCGTCCTGAACGTGAAGCTCAAGTTTTACGAAAAGTGATGGATGCCAATAAAGGTCCTTTGTCGAATGAAGAAATGGCTCGTTTATTTCGTGAAATCATGTCGGCATGTTTAGCGTTAGAACACCCAGTTCGTGTTGCATTCTTGGGGCCAGAAGGAACATTTACTCAGCAAGCTGCCTTAAAACACTTCGGGCGTTCAGCTATCAGCGTACCCATGTCGGCAATTGACGAAGTATTTCGTGAAGTAGAAGCCGGAGCTGTGGAGTTTGGTGTGGTTCCTGTTGAAAATTCTTCCGAAGGGGTTGTGAATCATACGCTTGATGTCTTTTTAAATTCTAACTTAAAAATTTGCGGTGAAGTTGCACTCAGAATTCATCAGAATTTATTAGTGTCTGATGTAACAAAAACAGATTCAATCAGCCGAATTTATTCTCATTCACAATCCTTAGCGCAATGCCGAAAATGGCTGGACTCGCATTATCCAAATGCTGAACGTGTAGCGGTGAATAGTAATGCTGAAGCAGCTAAGCGTTTAAACGGCGAGTGGAATGCGGCTGCTATTGCTGGTGAGATGGCGGCGGATTTATATGGTTTGAAAATTTTATCAGAAAAAATTGAAGATAATCCGGATAATTCAACGCGATTTTTAATTATTGGTAATCAGTCGGTTCCTGTTAGTGGGACAGATAAAACATCCGTTGTCATTTCAATGCATAATGAACCCGGCGCTTTACATAATTTGTTGGAGCCTTTTCGCACGAATAATGTTGATTTGACGAGCATAGAAACTCGCCCTTCTAAAAGTGGTAAATGGAACTATGTTTTCTTTATTGACTTAAAAGGTCATGTCGATGATGTCAATGTGAGTGCTGCTTTAGGCCAAATTCGAGAAAAAGCGTCTGATTTAAAAATATTGGGTTCATATCCTAAAGCCGTTCTTTAATTGTTTTTGCTAAAGAAGCATTTGGCGCATTGCAGTTAAACACTGCTCAGTGATTACAATGTTTCATTAGAATCATTTCTACTTCAGAGAAATCTTAGAATTTATTATCGTGATCAATAAATTAGTTATTGTTGGTTTTGGCTTGATTGGCGCTAGTGTTGCTGCTGGTTTGCGGCGCTCTATGGGGTGTCGCTCTGTTATTGCGATCGCGCGTTCGGACTCTACTCGTCAGCAAGCATTGAAAATGAATCTTGCCGATGAAGCCTATCCCGATGTATTGGATATTGCAGGTACATTAAAAAAAGATGATGTTATTTGTATCGCTGTTCCCACGTTAACGACGGCTGCGATATTAAAAAGTATCGCCAGGTCAGTGTCCCCTGAGGTGACGATTACAGATTGCGCAAGTGTTAAGGGCAGTGTGTTGTCAGCTGCCATAGAAGCTTATGGGGAGCTACCCCCTCAATTGGTTTTAGGGCATCCAATCGCGGGTTCAGAGAAAAGCGGAGTAACTGCTGCAAATCCAACGTTGTATCAAGATCGTCGCGTTATTTTAACGCCTTCGAATAATACAGGCGCAGATCATCTGGCTCGTGTTGAAACGATGTGGCAAACATTAGGCGCTGAAGTGTTGTTAATGCCTGTTGAAGAGCATGATGATGTGCTGGCGGCGACGAGCCATTTGCCCCATGTCATTGCGTATTCGTTAGTCGATACACTGGCAAATGATACAGAGAATGAAAATATATTTCGTTATGCGGCGGGAGGCTTTAAAGATTTTACACGCATAGCTTCGAGCGATCCTAGAATGTGGCACGACATTATGTTGGCCAATTCTGACAGTATTTTAAAATCGCTTGACCTGTTTGCTAAAAACTTAGATGGCTTGCGCCAAGCAATAGAGAAAAAAGATAGCGAATTTTTACTGGGTGTTTTTACTCGATCAAAAGCAGCGCGAGATAGTTTTGTCTCTCGATTAAACAAGAAAGCATTTATGTCTACAGAAAATAAAAACGTAGTTTATACGGTTCAATCTGGCGGGAAAATCTCTGGTGAATTAAGAGTGCCTGGCGATAAATCCATTTCTCATCGCTCCATCATGTTGGGATCTTTAGCCGAAGGTGTGACCAATGTCAGCGGCTTTTTGGAAGGTGAAGACGCGCTGGCAACTCTTCAAGCATTTCGTGACATGGGTGTTGTGATTGACGGGCCTAAAAATGGAAACGTTAAAATTCATGGCGTTGGTTTACAGGGGCTGAAAAAACCACCCGGGCCGTTGTACCTCGGAAATTCCGGCACATCAATGAGGTTGTTATCAGGCTTGTTGGCCGGTCAAGCGTTTGATACTGAATTAACCGGTGATGCGTCACTTTCCAAACGTCCAATGAAACGTGTATCAAATCCATTAAGTGATATGGGTGCTCAAATTACCACAGGCTCAGAATCTGATAAAAGTGACGATGGAAAGCCGCCGTTGCATATAAAAGGTAATGCTTCTTTGCAAGGGATTAAATACACATTACCAATGGCCAGTGCTCAAGTTAAATCCGCTATTTTGTTAGCGGGGATTTATGCTGAGGGCGAAACAACCGTTATTGAACCTGCCGTCACTCGTGATCACACTGAGCGAATGCTTCGTGGTTTTGGCTATGATGTTGAATCAAATGATGATGTAGTGACGTTAAGTGGTGGTGGAAAGTTAACAGCTACCGATATAGAAGTGCCTGCCGATATTTCGTCAGCTGCATTTTTTATGGTGGCTGCAGCCATTTCTCCCGGTTCTGATGTGACGCTAACCCATGTGGGAATAAATCCAACTAGAACAGGTATTCTACAAATTTTACGTTTGATGGGGGCTGATGTTGGTTTTTCAAATAAACGAGTTGTGGGTGGAGAACCTGTTGCGGATATTCGTATTCGTTATTCAGAGTTGCAAGGCATTGATATTCCGCCTGAACAAGTGCCTTTAGCGATTGATGAATTTCCGGTGTTGTTTGTCGCAGCTGCCTGTGCAAAAGGCACGACTCGTTTGACAGGAGCTGAAGAGCTTCGTGTGAAAGAAAGTGATCGCATTCAAGTGATGGCTGATGGACTTCAAGCACTGGGTGTTCATGCTGTTCCAACCGAAGATGGAATGGTTATCGAAGGAGGAGAGATCACTGGCGGTACAGTAGAAAGCCATGATGACCATCGTATTGCCATGGCGTTCACTGTCGCCGCTTTGCGTGCTTCATCGCCGATCACCATCAATAATTGTGCGAATGTGGCAACATCATTCCCGAGCTTTGTCGAGCTAGCCAGAAATGCTGGCATAAGCTTAGAAGAAAAAACTAGTTAATTGCAGAAGGCGAATTTCTTATAATTCGCTTTTTTATCCTTCTCGTAACGATAACCGTAACGATAAATGAACATAGACGAGCCAGCTATCCATGTCTGATCCTTATCAATTGACCCATTTAAAACAGCTTGAGGCTGAAAGTATTCACATAATTCGTGAAGTCGCCGCAGAGTTTGATAATCCTGTCATGCTGTATTCAATAGGCAAAGATTCTGCTGTGATGTTACATCTCGCGATGAAAGCATTTGCCCCAGGAAAACCACCATTTCCATTGATGCATGTCGATACCACGTGGAAATTTCATGAAATGATTGAGTTTCGTGACAAGTTGGTGAAAGACTTGGGATTGGATTTAATTGTCCATACTAATCAAGAAGGTGTGGAAATGGGTGTTGGCCCATTTACTCATGGTAGCGCTAAGCATACTGACATCATGAAAACGGAAGGTTTAAAGCAAGCGTTAAATAAATACGGTTTTGATGCTGCATTTGGCGGTGCTCGTCGAGACGAAGAAAAGTCACGAGCAAAAGAGCGTGTCTATTCTTTTCGGGATAAAAACCATCGATGGGATCCTAAGAATCAGCGTCCAGAATTGTGGGATATTTATAATGGGCGTGTCGACAAGGGTGAAAGCATCCGCGTCTTCCCATTGTCGAACTGGACCGAGCTAGATATTTGGCAATATATTCATCTAGAGAGTATTCCAATTGTTCCATTATATTTTGCTGCAAAACGCCCTGTTGTTGAGCGCGATGGCGTGTTAATAAAGGTTGACGACGATAGAATGCCTTTAGATGACGGCGAAAAACCTGAAGAAAAAATGGTGCGATTCAGAACCTTGGGTTGTTACCCTTTAACAGGTGCCGTTGAATCGACTGCGACAACATTACCAGAAATTATTCAAGAGATGCTGCTAACTCGAACGTCTGAACGGCAGGGCCGTGTTATTGATCATGACAGTTCTGGGTCAATGGAGAAGAAAAAGCAAGAAGGCTATTTTTAATTCTAGCTTTAGTTTGAGTTCTAGTTTCAACGTTGTAAATACATTTTATTTTAGCGAATTTTTTGTCTTAACTTAAAAACTCATTTAAACGTTAACTCGGCAATGGATTAAAAAATTCAGTTGAGTCGTCAAGACAAACGCACAGAGAAAAGTTTATGTCACACCAGTCAGATTTAATTGAAACGGATATTGAATCCTATTTAAAAGAACACGAGCAAAAAGAACTGCTCAGATTTTTAACGTGTGGAAGTGTTGATGATGGTAAAAGTACGCTTATAGGTCGACTCTTACATGATTCTAAAATGATTTATGAAGATCAGCTAGAAGCGGTTAAATCTGACACGACCAAACATGGAACGACTGGCGAAAAAGTTGATTTGGCTTTGTTAGTTGATGGTTTGCAAGCAGAAAGAGAGCAGGGCATAACAATTGATGTTGCTTACCGATATTTTTCTACTTCCAAAAGAAAGTTCATTATTGCGGATACTCCAGGACACGAACAGTACACGCGCAATATGGCAACAGGAGCATCGACCTGTGATCTTGCGATTATTTTGATTGATGCACGTCATGGTGTGATGACGCAAACTCGACGCCACAGTTACATTGCAAGTTTGTTGGGAATTAAGCATGTCGTCGTGGCTATCAATAAAATGGATTTGGTTCAGTTTTCAGAAGAAACGTACAACACCATCAAAGCTGATTACGAAGTGTTTGCTAAAAATCTTAATATCCCTGATATTCAATTCGTTCCTTTATCAGCTCTCGATGGCGATAACGTAGTTTCCCACAGCCAAAAAACGCCTTGGTTTTCAGGAAAAACATTGATGGAAAGTTTGGAAACGGTTGAGATAGCTGGCGATAAAAATGTCAGTGATTTTCGATTTCCTGTGCAGTATGTCAATCGACCAAATCTTGATTTCAGAGGTTTTTGTGGAACCGTGGCGTCAGGAATTATAAAAGTTGGCGATAACATTAAAGTTTTGCCGTCCAATAAAACAAGCAGTGTGAAATCAATCGTGACTTATGATGGCGATTTAGAATCGGCGTTTGTTGGTCAAGCGGTAACGCTAACATTGAATGATGAAATTGACATTAGTCGCGGTGATACGATAGTTCTTGCTTCTGATAAAAAAGTGGAACACACCAATCATTTTAATGCACATATTGTCTGGATGGCAGAACAAGAGTTAAAGCCGGGTCACCAGTACGGCTTTAAGTTTGCGAGTAAGTATACAACGGGTGCTGTCAGTAATATCTCACATCAAATCGACGTTAACACACAAGAACATCGTGATACGGACACATTAAAATTAAATGATATTGCATTAACAACAGTTAGTTTAAGCCAGTCTGTTGCGCTCGACCCTTATGAAAATAATCGCTCAACCGGTGCATTTATTGTTATTGACCGCATTTCAAATATCACTGTCGGTGCGGGTATGGTCAAAGATGTTCTCGCCGAATCAACTGAATCCATTTCTGCAACAGGTGAAATTACACCCTTTGAGTTAGAGCTAAATACTTTAATAAGAAAACATTATCCTCATTGGGGTGCCTTAGATTTATCTGAGGTTCTAAAAAAACTGAGTGATAAAAAATAACACTTTCAGTTTTTTATATTAATAAAAAAGAAAGGCGATTTTAGTAATAGCTATAGTCGCCTTTTTTTGTAGGCACTATTTTTTATAGCTGACTTCTTTTGTGGTTGATATGTCTGCCATTTTGCAGATCTTATATATTGCTGATTTCTTACATTGTTTAGGAAAAGTCTCACGGATCATAACGAACCTGCCTAGTAGATTGGCATTGGTGTTATCTGTATCGTGGCTTTGCGCTCAAGGTTGAGCGTAATTCCATTAACTATAAGGAGATAGTTTTATGAAACAGGTAGTTTCATTATTAACAATGTTGGTATTAACTTTTGCGTCAATGACCGTTTTTTCAGAAGGGCAGTCAGCTTCTCAGCAGGCTACTTCTACAGCTTCGGTCGTTGGAAAAATTAATATTAATAGTGCCGACGCTGATGCGTTAGCGGATGCGCTTCATCAAATTGGTGAAAAGAAAGCGGCAGCCATTGTTGAGTGGAGAAATGCTAATGGCCCATTTACATCCAAAGAGCAATTAATGGAGGTAAAGGGTATTGGTGAAGCAACTTTAAAAGCAAATGCAGATAAGTTTGTATTGTAGTTTTTGAGTTGATTAAAAAGCCCAAGTCATTTTTGGGCTTTTTTTTGTCATGTTTATATTTTTATAAAATCATTCATTAAAATTGAATTTTAAATCCAATCGATGGGAAAAACCCCAAACCTTCTGACCGAGTAACAGGGACATTCGGGCCATATCCGTCCGGTGTAGAGCTAATGATATCGTTTTCGTTTGGCGCATAACTATAGCCTTGAATGTTTTTAGCGTTGTAAGCGTTTAACACATCAACATAAGCGCTTAATAAACCAAAACTGGTTTTTTTAGTATATTCAGCACGTAAATCTAATCGATGATAAATCGAATGACGCTCGCTATTAAACTCGCCATACACAGGCTCAATAATAGAGGGATTGTTGGTATTAGGGATGACATCAATAATAGGTGTATAAAGCGAACCGCTTTGGATCGACCATTTAATCCCGAAAATAATATTTTCTGTGAGCTTATAATTGCCGACTAAATTTACAATCAGTGGTTTGTCATAAGCAAATTCGCTTGTTTGATCCGTAACATCATTCTTTCGCTCGGTATGAGACAAGCTCACTGCAAGCCAGCCGTAAACATTATCGGTTAATTTTTTATTCAGCAACACTTCCAAGCCGTATGCGGTACCACTGGCATCATTCGTATAGCGATTGACTGTATTTGCTAACGGTAAGTTTTCTAAATCTTTGTAATATAAATCAACCTGCCAAGACCATTCATTTCCGAATAATTGTTTTAGACCGAGTACGCTATGAGTCGATTGAATGTATTCAAGGCTGTCGTTACCAATAATAGGTGATATTTCTTCTGGTTGAGGTAACTGAGAATAATGCCCATAAGCTAAATAGAGCTGCCAGTTTTCTGTTGGTTCAAATTCAAGACGGATTCTTGGTTCTATATCTGAATGATTTAAATAGTTGTCGGTTAAATAATGAATGCCACTTCGAAGATATAGTGAGTCAGCGATTTGCCACTCATCTTCTAGATAAACGATAGACGTTTTTAAGTCAAATTCAGTTTCAAAGGTTAACCGTGGTGCATCAATTGTGGGGCAGTATGGATCTAGGCTAGTACAAGCAGGAATTTTTGCGTTTAACAAAAGTTGGTATTCAGTTTTCTCTATACTCCCTCCAATCGTTAGAGCATGTTTACGACCTAGTTGCAGATCATAATGACCTCTAATCATCAAACGATCCGTCTCCACATCAAGGTACTGCCCTGTACCGTAGCTAAGATCATCAGCATCGCTCGTGTGGGTGAGAATTAATTTTGAGTTTTGCCGGTTACTTTTTGAATTCCAATCCCATGCGAGTCCCTGGCTGTCAAAACGGGTGTTAACACTAGCGGCTCCTGTAAAATCCGGATCGGTCAATGCTAAGTTTGAACTTTCTTGAAAGGTGGCAGCGACTTCGTCACTTGCTCCAGTTGCTAAAGCAGTGAATCGATGTCGTGCGTTAATGTCCCATGTGTATTTCACTTGATAGTCATCAGAGACGGGTATTTGATCTACGTTAATACCAGAATCTTCGTCCTCAATATCCTCCTCATCTTGAATAAATAGATCGATTAGGCTTCTTCGGTAAGACATATAAAAAGCTTGATTATCAGTTATACGGCTTTCTATGAGCGCGCCAGTACCAATAAAACTAGCGTCAATGGTGGTGGTGAAATCTTGCTGTTTGGGATCTCGAAGAGCGACGTCGATGATTGCGCCTGTGGCATTAGAGTATTGGCTTGAAAAAGCGGCAGGGTATAAATCAAACGAATGAATTAAATTGTGGTTAAAAATACTGTGACCAAAAATGTGAAATACATAGCGAGCGGGAATAAAATCGACATAATAGCCGTTGTCATCGGGTGCTGAACCGCGAACAGCTGGTTCGCTACTGTAATCGCTGGCGAAGGTAACGCCCGGCAAACTTAAAATAGCGGCAAGAGGATCAAAGCCCGCTCCGGCTACATTTAAAAGTAGTTCTGTGTCGGGACGTATATCAGTCGAAGGTGCGTTTTTTTCGCCTGAGATAATCAGCTCATCAATATCGGACTGAGTTGTATTTGTGTTGTTTTTTAAATTCTCAGCAGTTGAGGTATTGGTGGTGAGGAGCAACAGAAGAGACGTGGAGATAACAGAGTTTTTCAAGGCTGCTTTCACAATAAATCCTTTTGAATGAATTTTTTATTCGTATATTACATCATAGATAGTAAAGCTTATCAGAGAGACTCTACAGTAAAATACTGTTGTTATCAGAATGAAGACTTTACAATAGCACCCGTTTTACGACTTAGTCTGATGACGTTTTATTGTGATTAAAATTAATTAGGAATACTTTTGAATAACAAAAAAATAGGTTCTCGTCTCATTGTCGCTTGCGACTTTGCAAATACAGATGATTGTTTATCGTTTGTTAAACAGTTGGACCCGAAAGATGTTCGTCTCAAGGTCGGCAAAGAACTTTTTGCGGTGGGAGGGCCTCAGTTAGTTAAAGAGCTTGTGGCTCAACAGTTTGATGTGTTTTTGGATCTTAAATATCACGATATACCCAACACTGTGGCTAAAGCCGTTGCAGCAGCAGCTCGCTTAGGTGTTTGGATGGTGAATGTTCATGCGAGTGGCGGTAGCAAGATGATGGTAGCCGCAAAAAAAGCGTTAGAACACTTTGATAAACCACCATTACTGATAGGTGTGACAGTCTTGACGAGTATGTCTGCCGAAGACTTATTGGAATTAGACATTCAGAAAACTCCAGAAGAGCAAGTAAAGCTCTTAGCTCAGCTTGCCAGAGATAGCGGTTTAGACGGTGTGGTTTGCTCGGCGCAAGAAGCCGCTACGCTTAAGTCGCTGTGCGGTAGCGATTTTCTTTTAGTGACGCCTGGTATTCGTCTTAAAGGCGCAGAGACGAATGATCAACAGCGTGTTATGACGCCAGTCAATGCGATTCAAGCAGGGAGTGATTACCTCGTTATGGGGCGACCAATCACGGGTTCGGAGACTCCCGCTCAAACGTGTCACGAAATTAATGAGTCTCTCCAATCGAATTAGACATGCTTAAGCTCTTTCATTTTCATTTAAACCGGTTTGAGATTTGCCGAGATAAGTCATTATTAGAACGGATGTTTACATGATTCCTGTTATTACTATCGATGGGCCAAGCGGTGCAGGTAAGGGCACTATTTGTCAGCTTGTTGCGAAGCATTATGGTTATCATCTCTTAGATAGTGGCGCTCTCTATCGTTTGACCGCTTTGGCTGCTGAAAGAGAAGGTATTGACTGGGAAGATGAGAATTTAGTCGCCAGTTTGGCTGAGTCATTGGATATTCAGTTCTTAACAGATGGGGCAAAGGTGGATGTGCTTCTGGATGACAAAGTCGTTACTGATGACATTCGTAAAGAAGGCATTGGAATTGGCGCATCGATTGTTGCCTCAAAGCCAAAAGTACGAAATGCCCTTTTATTGCTGCAAAAAAGCTTTAAAAAAGCCCCAGGTCTAGTCGCTGATGGACGAGATATGGGAACGACAATTTTTCCAGAGGCCATATCAAAAATCTTTTTGACGGCCAGTGCAGAAGAGCGAGCGGAACGGCGCTATAAGCAGTTGATGGGAAAGGGCGAATCTGTTAGTCTGCGCGCCCTATTAAAGGACATCCAAGCTCGAGATGAGCGGGATAGCAATCGTGCTAGTTCCCCATTAAAACCAGCAAAAGATGCGATGATGTTAGATAGCTCTGGGCTATCAATCGATGAAGTCTTGGCAAAAGCGATAGCTTATATAGATTCCTGCCAGCGTTAGTTTTCGTCCTTCCTTTATTTAGATTTAGAGATATTGACTCTTTTCAGAGGCTGAATTTTTTGCATTGGATGTTGGTGCCAGAATCCAACAGCTGATGCTTTGTGTAATAAGCCCGTGCAATCTGGCTGTACGGAAGAACGGTTCGACCTTGTTGGCGAGTGATTTTGAGGCTTATTTTATAAGCCACTCATTTAAAATCCCGCGGCTGAGTGGATCTGTGCTGTCATCCTTAATAGGTATAGAAATGAGCGAAAGCTTTGCAGAGTTATTTGAAGAAAGTTTAAAAACTACCGAGATGATTCCTGGTTCAATTGTAACCGGCGTAATCATCGACATCGATAAAGATTGGGTCACAGTCCATGCGGGCCTTAAATCTGAAGGTGTTATTCCTGCTGACCAATTCTTTGATGAAAACGGTCAAGTTAATCTTAATGTTGGCGATGAAGTCCAAGTAGCACTTGAAACTGTTGAAGATGGTTTCGGTGAAACTCGTTTGTCTCGTGAAAAGGCGAAGCGTGCTGAGTCTTGGAAAGTACTTGAAACGGCTAACAAAGCAGAAGAAGTTATTAAAGGGATTATCAGTGGTAAGGTCAAAGGTGGTTTCACTGTTGATGTTGCTGGTATCCGAGCGTTCTTGCCTGGTTCATTGGTTGATGTTCGTCCTGTTAGAGAGACGACTCACTTAGAAGGTAAAGAGCTAGATTTTAAAGTGATCAAATTAGATCAAAAGCGTAATAACGTGGTTGTATCACGTCGTGCTGTTCTTGAGCAATCAAACACTGAAGAGCGTGATGAGCTACTAGCTAACCTTCAAGAAGGTATGGCGGTTAAAGGTATCGTTAAAAATCTTACTGATTACGGTGCTTTTGTTGACTTGGGCGGTGTCGATGGCCTTCTTCATATCACTGATATGGCATGGAAACGCATCAAGCATCCTGGCGAAATCGTCAATGTTGGCGATGAAATTGACGTTAAAGTCCTTAAGTTTGATCGTGAGCGTAATCGTGTTTCTCTTGGTCTTAAGCAATTGGGTGAAGATCCATGGATCAAAATCACCAACCGTTACCCAGAAGGTACTCGTGTTGTTGCTAAGGTTACCAATCTTACTGATTACGGTTGCTTTGCAGAGCTTGAAGAGGGTGTTGAAGGTCTTGTTCACGTTTCTGAAATGGATTGGACTAACAAAAACATTCATCCATCTAAAGTCGTTGACTTAGGTGATGAAATCGAAGTGATGGTTCTTGATATTGATGAAGAGCGTCGTCGTATTTCTCTTGGTGTTAAACAGTGCCAAGAAAATCCTTGGGATGCATTCGGTAAAGATTACGCCAAAGGCGCAAAAATCTCCGGCAAGATCAAATCAATTACAGATTTTGGTATCTTCATTGGCTTGGATGGCGGCATTGATGGTTTGGTTCATCTGTCTGATATTTCTTGGAATGAAGCTGGCGAAGACGCTGTTCGTGCATACAAGAAAGGCGATGAGATCGAAACTGTTATCTTGGCAATCGATCCAGAGCGTGAGCGTATTTCTCTAGGTGTTAAACAGCTAGAAGAAGATCCTTTCTCTCAATATGTGACTGAGAATGATAAAGGCACCATCATTAAAGGCATCGTTAAAGAAGTTGATGCAAAAGGTGCAATTATCACGCTTGCTGAAGATATTGAAGCGAGCTTAAAAGCATCTGAGATCAGCCAAGATAAAGTCGAAGATGCTCGAAATGCCTTGAGTGTTGGTGACGAAATCGAAGCTAAGATCACAAGCGTGGATCGTAAAAATCGCAGTATTCTTCTTTCAATCAAGTCGAAAGATACTGATGATGAGAAGGCCGCTGTCAAAGAGCATACGGCTAAGCAAGAAGAGCAATCTCAACCTGCTACGATTGGTGATTTGATTAAAGCTCAAATGGAAAGCAAAGGTAATTAATCTAAGGTAAGTCATCCGTAGTTTTAAATCTTCGTTTTCCTAAAAGGGCAGTTCTCTAAACGAGCTGCCCTTTTTTGTACCTGTTATTTTATTGGTGGTGGAAAGTTAAGGTCAGTATTGAAATCTATAAGAGGAAAGCATGAGAACATTCATGCAACTATCTGATATAGCTAATGATTTATGCCTTTTATCGCTCAAGCCATCCATTGAGCTGCAATTCTCGAAAAATACTAATGCTTCCAATGATAATTGTGCTGTAATTGTTTTCGTTAAATGGGAATACCTAACCAAATCAGTAACATAGCTTGGCATTAATATCATTTTGCAGTAGGCTTAAAAGCTCTACAGGATTAAAAATGACAAAATCAGAACTCATAGAAAAGATTGCTGACCGGCAAGACCAGCTTCCTGCAAAGGATGTTGAGTTGGCAGTTAAGTTAATTTTGGATTATATGTCTGATATTTTATCTTCTGGTGATCGTATAGAAATTAGAGGCTTTGGTAGTTTCTCTCTTCATTATCGGGCTCCAAGAGTTGGGCGAAACCCTAAAACGGGTGAGTCTGTTCAGCTAGAAGGAAAACATGTTCCTCATTTCAAGCCAGGCAAAGAGATGAGAGATCGTGTTAATGACAGTATTCAAACTGAGCAACAATAAATTTTGCTGGGATGGTATAAGGTCTTTAACTAACTGAGTTAGAATTCGAGTACATTTTTTCCTGCCGTTATTTTCTCCTAACCTTCTGAAATTCTTTCAAAAATCTATGAAACCCACTCGGGTTGCTCTATTATTCTCAAATGCTGATTTTAGTGTGCTTTTTTTGTAAATTTTCACTAGCGATGTATTGAATGGTTCTATTTCATGGGAAAGATAAAATTTTTATTTGCGCTTATTATTTTTATAATGGTTGTGGCAGTCGGTTATTGGATAGGCACAGAAAACAAGCAGCTTGTAGCTCCGATACTATTCGGTTTTGAGCTTCCTGAGTGGAGTTTGAGTACATGGATGTTTATTGCCTTGTTTTCTGGGAGCTTTTTGGGGTATTTGATCAGTTTAATTAGCTATCTGCCTTTAAAGGCTAGGAATTCTAGTTTGCAGCGAAAACTAGCTCGTCGCGATAAGGAAATCACGAAAATGAAAGCCTCTACACAAAAAGATTAATTGTCAGTGATAAGAAATTGAATATCATAATAGATCATATTGATTTTTCGGCCTGCCAAAAATCCCTTTAGGAATTTACATGCCCGACCTCTTGATTCTGGGATTACTGTTTATTTCGATAGCCATCGGCTATTTTTTAGGTCGCCGTTTTTCAGCTCATAATGAATCCGAAGATGAAGCCCAAGTATTTGATAAAAATTATTTTAAGGGGTTGAATCTATTATTAAATGAGCAGCCAGATGCAGCCATTGATACATTCATTGAATCATTGGGAGTCAATAGTGAAACTCTTGAAACTCATTTGGCGCTTGGTAATTTATTACGGCGACAAGGTGAGGTGGATAGAGCTATCCGTATTCATCAAAATCTATTAGCTCGCCCAGGGCTTACGCTTTCTCAGCAGCATCATGCTCAACTTGAATTGGCTAGGGATTATGTAAAAGCGGTTTTGTTAGATCGGGCGGAGAGGCTGTTTAAAGAATTGGTTGAGCAGTCTGATGAGCTGAGTGATATTTGTCTTGAGCATTTAATCGAAATATATCGAGATGAAAAAGAATGGGCAAAGGCGATTAATGCTGTTGAGCATTTAGTCGGTAAAAGGTTAAGTAAAGTGCCGATTAAGTGGCGTGGAGCTCAAGCGCATTTTTGTTGTGAATTGGCTGAAGTTGCTTTGGAAAAAAACGATTACTTAAGTGCAAGACGGTATTTAAAAACATCGCTAAATTATGATAAAGGATTAGTTAGGGCAAGTTTAATATGGAGCCAATTAGAGTATCAGCTTGGTAATAGTCGAGAAGCGCTGAAAATTTTAAAAAAAATTCCACAACAAGACCCAGATTATTTAATAGAGGCTCTCCCTTTACTGGTTAAAAGCTACGAGCACCTGAACGATAAAGAAGGGCTGCGTCATTATTTAAATCAGTTGCAGGAAAGTTATCCCAGTAGTTCATTGGCTTTGGAGATAACAAAAAGAATAAGAGACGATGAAGGCGATATTGCAGCGGCAGATTATATCAGTGGTCAACTCAAACAAAGGCCGTCACTACAAGGTCTAAGCCAATTGTTAGCATTTTATTTGGCCAACAGTAATGAAAAAGTCAAAGAAAATTTGCAAATACTTAAACAGCTGATTGATCAGCTCATTGAGAAGAAAACTACCTATCAGTGCCGGCAATGTGGGTTTACAGGTAATCAACTTCACTGGTTATGTCCTAGTTGTAAATCTTGGAGTAGCATAAAAGCTATCCGAGGAATTGAAGGCGAGTAACTGATATACTGCTGGGTTTATTGAAGATTTATGAGAAAGATGATATGAAAATAGTAGTAACAGGCGGGGCGGGTTTTATTGGGTCAGCTCTTATTCGCCACCTTATCGATAATACTAAGCATGTTGTTATTAATATCGATAAGCTAACATATGCTGCGAATTTGAAATCGCTTAAGTCGATTGAAAAAGATCCTCGGTATTTTTTTGAAAAATTAGACATATGTGATCAACATAAGTTAGCAGAAATATTCGAAAAATATCAGCCTGATGCAATCATGCATTTGGCAGCAGAAAGTCATGTGGATCGATCGATAGAAGGTCCCAGTGAATTTATTCAAACAAATATTGTCGGTACTTATCAGCTACTTGAAACGGCTCGAAGTCATTGGAATAGTTTAAGTGATGCCAATAAACAATCATTTCGTTTTCATCACATTAGCACAGATGAAGTGTTTGGTGATTTAGAAGGAACGAATGATTTATTTACCGAAACGACCAGCTACAAACCAAGCTCTCCCTATTCTGCATCAAAAGCGTCTTCGGATCATTTAGTTAGGGCATGGAACCGCACGTATGGCTTGCCGATTGTTATCACTAATTGCTCCAATAATTATGGTCCCCATCAATTTCCTGAAAAACTTATTCCTTTAATGATACTCAATGCTGTGAATGGAAAGCCTTTGCCGATTTATGGTCAGGGAGAACAGGTTAGAGATTGGTTATACGTTGATGACCATGCAAGAGCGCTTCAGTTAGTACTTGAAAACGGGGCTGTTGGAGAAACCTATAATATCGGTGGCCACAATGAGAAAAAAAATATTGATGTCGTGAAAATGATTTGTCAGTTTTTACCAGAATTATTATTAAATGATGATAGAAGCGAAAAAGATTTCCAAAATTTAATTACTTATGTTGAAGATCGCCTAGGACATGATTGTCGCTATGCGATTGATGCATCAAAAATTGAAAATGATTTGGGATGGCGACCTATAGAAACGTTTGAAACAGGCTTAAAAAAAACAATTCAATGGTATTTGGATCATTTAGAGGATCGTTCTCATGATTTGAACTCAATGGTTGAAGTCATTACTAAGGCATAAAGAAAGAGAATCATATGAAAGGAATAGTGCTAGCGGGAGGGTCCGGAACTCGATTACACCCCTTAACAATGGTGGTTTCTAAGCAGTTGCTTCCTATCTATGACAAGCCGATGATCTACTATCCGCTCTCTGTTTTGATGATGGCAGGTATTAACGATATTCTCATTATTTCAACTCCCGAATCTCTTCCGTTGTATCAACAGCTACTCCAAGATGGTTCTCAATTTGGTGCTAATTTTCAATATGCCGTTCAACCTTCTCCGGACGGGTTGGCCCAGGCATTTTTGATTGGCGAAAAATTTATTGGTCAGGATAATGTCAGTTTAATTCTCGGTGATAATATTTTTTATGGGCATCATTTTAATGAGAATTTAGAAGCTGCAATAAAAAGACAAAAAGGCGCTACAATTTTTGGTTACCAAGTAACAGATCCTGAACGATTTGGTGTGGTTGATTTTGATGAAAACGGACGAGCCCTCAGCATTGAAGAAAAACCTGAAAAGCCAAAATCAAAATACGCGGTTACGGGTTTATATTTTTATGATAATCAAGTGGTTGATATTGCTAAAACCATAAAGCCTTCGAAGAGAGGGGAGTTGGAAATTACGGATGTTAATCAAATATATCTTAATCAAAACGAATTACATGTTGAGCTATTGGGGCGCGGTTTTGCATGGCTTGATACGGGAACTCATGACTCTCTGCTTGAGGCAAGCCATTTTGTGCAAACACTAGAGCGGCGGCAAGCGCTTAAAGTTGCTTGTTTGGAAGAAATCGCGTATTCAAAACAGTGGATTAATCAACAGCAAGTACGGGTTCAGGCAGAGAAATATTCAAAGTCTGGTTATGGCGATTATTTGTTACGCTTGTTGGATGACTAGAACCAGAAATTAAAAAAGAAATAAATAAAACAAATCACGATCTTCTGTTTTAAAAATTAAGACATTTATGAAAATAATCGACACAAAAATATCTGACGTAAAAATTATCGAGCCAGTAGTGTTTGGCGATCAGCGTGGTTTTTTCCTGGAAACTTTTCAAGCTGACCGGTACAAAAAACAAGCGGGTATTGAATTACCCTTTGTTCAAGACAATCATTCCCGTTCCGGTCAGTATGTTCTCAGAGGTTTGCACTTTCAAAAAACAAAACCTCAGGGCAAGTTGGTGCGAGTCACTCGAGGTGAAGTGTTTGATGTTAGCGTTGACATTCGTCCGGATTCAAAAACATTCAAACAGTGGGTGGGAGTTCACTTATCGGAAGACAACTATCGGCAGCTCTGGGTTCCGCCTGGGTTGGCTCATGGTTTTGTCGTGCTCAGCGAAAGCGCTGACTTTGAATACAAATGCACCGACTATTATGATCCGTCTGATGAAGTCTGCTTGCACTGGCAAGATCCAGAAATTTCAATCGAATGGCCGGTTGAGAATCCTTTGTTGTCTGAAAAAGATAGGAAAGGATTGTCGTTAAAGGATGTGATGAGTTGAGAGTTTTAGTTACTGGAGCGGCAGGGCAAGTGGGGCGAGAGTTGGTCGAGTTATGCTTGAATAGCGCTATTGATGTTATTGCCTGTACTCGAGATCAGATCGATATATCCAATTTCCAACAAGTAAGCGAAGTCATCAAGCAGTATTCGCCGACGGTGGTCGTGAATGCCGCTGCTTACACGGCTGTCGACAAGGCAGAAACCGAAAAAGAAAAGGCATGGCAAGTTAATTCTGAAGGGGCTAAAAATCTTGCGATTATTTGTTCGCAGTTACATATCTCTCTTATCCATATCTCTACCGATTATGTGTTCAATGGAGAAAAGTCATCGCCTTATAGTGAAACTGATCAAACCAACCCTACGAGTGAATATGGAAAGAGCAAACTGGCAGGAGAGTTGGCCATAAAAGAAAGATGTTCGGATTTTTATATTTTGCGAACGAGTTGGGTTTTTGGTCAATATGGAAATAATTTTGTTAAAACTATGTTGCGCCTTGCCAAAAAAGATCAAGCGCTGAGGGTTGTTGCTGATCAAAAAGGGACACCTACACCAGCTCTGATGATTGCTGAGGCGATCATTGCCCTGATTAAAGATAATTTGAGCTTAGCCAACGGTATTTATCATCTAGGGGGCTTACCAGAAGTCACTTGGTATGAGTTTGCTAGATCGATCATTGAGACGGCAAGCAAGCTTGGGTTATGTAATAAGGTTGATATAGAGCCTATAACAACCGCAGATTTTCCGACTCCTGCCAAAAGGCCTAAAAACTCTAGTTTGAGTAGTCAAAAGCTTTTTAGTGGGCTGAAAATCACTCAATCTCATTGGCAGGAGTACTTAGAAAGAGTCTTATCCGAAAAATCGAACGGGCTGTCGTTATAATTCACCCAATCAGTGACTCTTAATTTTCATTGTTACAAGTAATCTTTTATACTGCAGCGCGCTTTTTACTTGAAAACCGGACTTTCTGACACGCTCTTTTTATCCAGCTTGTAGTATCCGGTTTGCAGATATTGCGATGTATATTATTCGCATTTAATTGATTACAAATTGGTTATAACTATGTTGATTCCTGTCATTTTAGCGGGTGGTACCGGTTCTCGCCTTTGGCCACTTTCTCGCCAACAATTCCCGAAACAATTTCTATCGCTTTTTGGTGAGCAGACTATGTTACAGCAGACGCTGATGCGTCTAAAGGGCTTAGCCGGTTTAGCTGACCCTATCATTGTGTGTAACGAGGATCACCGCTTTACCGTGGCGGAGCAGCTTCAAAAAATTGGCATTAAAGGGTCTATCGTATTAGAGCCTGTCACTAGAAACACAGCACCTGCCATTACGTTGGCCGCAATGCTAGCGAATGAGATTGACCCAGATGCAAAGCTGTTAGTACTCGCCGCTGACCATTTAATACAAAATGTTGAAGCATTTCACGCGGCAGTAATTTCGGCGGCAGCCTGTGCAGATCAAGGTAACCTAGTGACATTTGGTGTTGTTCCCACTCGTCCTGAAACAGGCTATGGGTATATTAATACCGATAAAAACAATGGCGATGCCAAGACAGGTCTAAAAACCAAGCAATTCGTCGAAAAACCTGATTTAAAAACAGCCGAAAAATATTTAGCTGATGGTCACTATTTCTGGAATAGTGGCATGTTTGTTTTTACTGCAGCTACATTTTTAAATAGTTTGCAAGAACACAATAAAGAATGCTTCAACACGGTTTCAGCCTCTTTGAAAAATAAAACGACTGACATCGACTTTATTCGTGTTGATAAAGAAGCATTTTCCAAGTCACCCGATATTTCAGTTGATTATGCGGTAATGGAAAAAGCAAACAATGTGTACTGTGTTCCCTTGGATGCAGGTTGGAGTGATGTAGGTTGCTGGCGATCTTATTGGGATGCACAAGAAAAAGATGAAAATGGTAATTCACTGGTAGGTGACACCATGGCCGTATCGACAAAAAACACGTTGATTTATTCTAAAGATAAATTGGTTTCTACAATTGGTGTTGAAAACTTAGTGGTAGTTAATACCCCAGATGCGGTACTGGTTATCGATAAAAAACATGCGCAAGATGTAAAATCAGCTATCGAACTTTTAAAGAAAGACGATCGCTCAGAACATATCACTCACAGAGAAGTTCACCGTCCTTGGGGTGCTTATGATTCGATTGATAATGGCGAGCGCTTTCAAGTAAAACGCATCACGGTAAAACCAGGAGCTAGCCTGTCATTACAGATGCATCATCATCGCGCAGAACATTGGATTGTTGTTAGTGGTACAGCAATCGTTCAAAAAGGCGATGAAGAAATGATGCTCTCTGAAAATCAATCAACTTATATTCCTTTAGGTGTTACTCATCGCTTGACTAATCCTGGGCGATTACCCTTAGAGCTTATCGAAGTTCAATCCGGCTCTTATCTGGGTGAGGACGACATCGTGCGTTTTGATGATACTTACGGCCGAGCTTAATGACTTGTTGTTGGATGATTAGTATTTTTATTATTAGCGTATAAAAGAGTATTTAAAAATGAGCCGTTACGAAGAGTTAAAAAAAGAGTTAAAAAAGAATCCTAAAACGTGGTTAGTGACTGGTGTTGCTGGTTTTATAGGCTCCAATTTATTAGAGACATTATTAAAGCTAAATCAAAAAGTCGTAGGGCTAGATAATTTCGCAACAGGCCATCAGCGTAATTTAGACGAAGTGCAGGGCCTCGTTACTCCTGAGCAATGGGCATTATTTGATTTTATCAAAGGCGATATTCGCGAAATCGAAGATTGTAAAAAAGCAGTTGGCGGCGTTGACTATGTATTACACCAAGCAGCGTTAGGTTCCGTACCTCGTTCAATTAACGATCCAGCGACAACAAACGCTGTCAACATATCTGGCTTTTTAAATATGTTAGTTGCTGCAAGAGATGAAAAAGTAAAAAGCTTCACCTATGCCGCATCAAGTTCAACCTATGGCGATCATCCAGCGCTGCCAAAAGTCGAAGAAAATATTGGTAATCCATTATCGCCTTATGCTGTCACAAAATACGTGAATGAATTGTATGCGGATGTGTTCGCAAGAACATATGAGTTCAAATCAATTGGGTTGAGATATTTTAACGTCTTTGGTCAACGGCAAGATCCCGATGGAGCTTATGCTGCCGTAATTCCAAAATGGACAGCTTCTATGATTAAAGGTGAAGATGTTTTTATCAATGGTGATGGTGAAACGAGTCGAGATTTTTGCTTTATTGAAAACACAGTGCAAATTAATTTGTTAGCTGCTACGGCCGAAGATGAATCTAAAAATGAAGTTTACAATGTCGCGGTTGGCGACCGAACAACACTGAATGATCTATATGGTTCAATTAAAACCGCATTGGCTGAAAATAAAATAAATGTAAACGGCGAGCCAGTGTATCGGGATTTTAGATCTGGAGACGTTCGTCATTCCCAAGCAGATATTTCCAAAGCTAAAAATAAATTAGGCTATGCACCCGAATTTAGAATTTTGGAAGGTATACAAAAAGCGATGGGTTGGTATGTGAAATTTTTATTTTAAGTTCAGTATTAATATTGCTCGTACAGAATAAATTTTCTGATCGTGGTGAGTTAAAAATTACTTTTGTCAATATTGCCTATCTTTATTTGAATAAACTGGATATAGAATTTTTAGGACGTGGTTTTTCTCAGTTCGATAATAGTGTGTATAAAAGTTTGTTGTAGGCAGCGGATTTTGTTGGAATCATTGAAAAGCTTCTGAGTTACAAAATTACCTGCCGGGAAAAAGTTACATACAGCAATAGTCGTGAGTAATTTTCGTTGGGATTAGCAAAGGAAAAACTATGAGTTTAATGCAATGGTCATACTTTCCACCTTTAGGTGATGAGCGTGGCTCTTTGGTCGCGCTTGAAGCTGAAAAAACAGTGCCTTTTAAAGTTAAACGAGTGTATTACATTTTTGGCACCCAGCAAGGTGTGGCACGCGGCTTTCACGCGCATAGAAACCTCAAGCAAGTAGCTGTTTGCGTTACTGGTAAATGTCGCATGATTTTAGATGATGGAAAAACTCGCGAAGAAGCTTGGATGGACTCTCCTACAAAAGGTTTGCATATTGGTGATCTAGTGTGGCATGAAATGTACGACTTTAGCGAAGATTGTGTACTTCTGGTGCTGGCTAGTGAACATTATGATGAGGATGACTATATTCGTGATTATGAAGAGTTTTTGAGGTGTGTTTAGTATGCCTTTTATTCATCCTTTAGCAGATGTAAAAAGCCATAGCATTGGTGAAGGTACGCGAGTGTGGCAATTTTCAGTTGTTTTTGAAAGCGCAATTATTGGACGGAATTGCAATCTTTGTGCCCACACATTGGTTGAAAGCGATGTAATCATTGGTGATAACGTAACAGTAAAATCGGGTGTTTATATATGGGCTGGCACACGAATTGAAGACGATGTATTCCTGGGCCCCAATGCTACTTTAACCAATGATTTAATGCCTCGATCCAAGCAGTACCCCGAAAGTTTTTCTGGGATTACTTTAAAGTCGGGCTGTAGCATTGGTGCTAATGCTACATTACTCCCTGGTATCACTGTAGGCAAAGGCGCGATGGTTGGTGCTGGCGCTGTGGTAACTAGTGACGTGCCAGATAATGCAGTTGTGGTTGGTAATCCTGCAAGAATTATTAGGTTTATAACATGATCCCATTTCTCGACTTAAAAGCAATTAGTGCCCAATACCGCGCTGAATTAATAGGGGCCTGCACACGTGTGATTGATTCCGGTTGGTACATCGCTGGGAATGAACTTACTCATTTTGAACAAGAATTCGCAGCCTACTGTGGCACAAAACACGCTATCGGCGTAGCCAATGGCCTAGATGCGTTAATACTCACTCTGCGTGCATGGAAGGAGCTGGGCAAATTAAAAGATGGCGATGAAGTTATTGTGCCTGCCAATACCTATATTGCCAGTATTTTAGCTATTAGCGCCAATAATTTAGTGCCGTTATTAGTTGAGCCTGATTTAGCTACTTACAACCTGTGCCCTAAAAAAACTGCTGCGGCAATTACAAAAAAAACCCGTGCAATTTTGCCCGTGCACTTATATGGCCGGCTTGCTGATATGCCTGCCATTATGATACTTGCTAAAGAGCACAACTTATTAGTGCTGGAAGACTCCGCCCAGTCCCATGGGGCAAGTATTAAAGGTATAAAGGCGGGTAATTGGGGTGACGCCAGTGGCTTTAGTTTTTACCCAGGTAAAAACCTAGGCGCACTCGGTGACGCAGGGGCAGTTACTACTAGCGACGATGAATTAGCAGAAACCTTACGAGCTTTGCGAAACTACGGATCTCATGAAAAATACAAAAACCAATTTCAAGGTGTCAATAGCCGCTTAGATGAAATCCAGGCAGCTATGCTTAGCGTTAAGCTCAAGCACCTAGATACAGAAACCGCTCATCGCCGCTACCTTGCAAACATGTACACACAAGGTATTACCAACCCGTGTATTACATTGTCAATTGATTCAACACATAACGCGCCACATTCAGCTTTGAAAAACCATGTTTTCCATCTATATGTTATTCGCTGCGAACAGCGTGATGCACTGCAAAAACACTTAGCAAGACAAGGCATACAAACTTTAATACATTATCCTATACCGCCGCATCAGCAACATGCTTATAAAGAATTGAATACAGATAGTTATCCAATTTCTGAAATGATCCACCAGCAAGTGTTAAGCCTGCCTATGGGGCCGACAGTAACGACTGAGCAAGCAAATGTCGTTATTGCATCTGTTAATGGCTTCAAAGGTTAAAGCGTGACACTCATAAAAACCAGTCTGCTTAATGCCATAGCTGTGATCATAAAAATGATCACTATGTTGGGCCTTAACAAGATTCTTGCAATCTATGTTGGCCCAGCAGGGTATGCAGCAATTGGTAACTTTCAAAACGCCATACAAATGATTACCACCTTTGCTAGTGGTGCCATTAACACTGGTGTAGTGAAATACACAGCCGAATATTACGACAACGAAGAGAAGCAGCGTCGAGTTTGGCGCACGGCTGGTAGTATTGCTGTTGCTGGTTCTTTAACTACAGGAATTGTAGTTTCAGTTTTCAGTAAACACATAGCCCAGTGGTTTTTAAAAGATGAAAGCTATAGCTCCGTTTTTATCTGGTTTTCTGTTAGCCTCGTATTTTTTATTTTTAATACCTTGCTGCTAGCTATTTTGAATGGCAAGAAAGAAATCAACCGCTACGTCATTGCAAATATCGCAGGTAGCTTGTTTTCATTAGCTGTAACGAGTGTGTTAGCCATTAAATTCGGTTTGCATGGTGCACTGACCGCGTTAGCTATTTACCCCTCCTTTGCTTTTGTAGTAACCCTGTTCCTTTGTTATAGAGCAGATTGGTTCAAGTTCAGTTATCTTTTTGGACGATTAGACAAACAGGTCGTTATAAACCTATCTAAATACACGGCGATGGCACTTACCTCTGCGGCGTGTGTGCCTGTAAGCCATATTTTGATACGTAATTATTTAGGTGAAAGCCTTGGGTGGGAGGCAGCGGGTTATTGGGAGGCCATGTGGCGCTTAAGTGGCGCCTACTTGATGTTGGTGACCACTACATTAAGCCTTTATTACTTACCTAAGTTATCTGAATTAACAGAGCCAGGAGAAATAAAAAATGAAATAATTCAAGGTTACAAAATAATATTGCCCGTAGCAGCTGCTTGCGGCTTAAGCATTTACTTGCTGCGAGACTTTATCATCGGCATGCTGTTCACCCAAGAATTCGCTCCTATGCGAGAACTTTTTGCATGGCAAATGGTTGGTGACACGTTAAAAATTGGTAGCTGGATACTGGCTTACTTAATGCTGGGAAAGGCGATGATGAAACTCTTCATTATTACAGAAATTATTTTTGCTGCAGGATTTTACGGCTGGACATACCTACTAACCAATATTGCGGGCTTAGAAGGTGTAAGCATTGCCCACGCTATTAATTATGCAGTGTATTGGGTGGTGATGGCCTTGTGTGTTGGTAAGACCGTGTTAAAAGAAGCTAAATAGGTGGGGAGAGTGAGTTCCACCCTTTCGCTGAAAGTTTTTTGAAGTGCTAGACGTATTCTTGAATTTACATTGGACACATTTCGACTTTTTTGTTGGATAGGCCGATGGGTGCGGGGTATGTTACGTCCGATGTGGATAGGTCAAACAGGGCAAATAACATAACTTAATTATAACCTGTAGCGGGAAATATAGGCGTGGCCGCAAGTATGCTTACTAAAGCTTCTGTTAATGAAGGCTCTGTTGTCGCACGTATCATTAACCATACGATTTACGGGTTAATAATAATTGCCTGTATGGTAAATGTATTAAAGAAAAGTCAGGCTTATTTACGACAGATAAAAGATCGTTAGTGAGTATCGCTTTCATTACGTATAATCAAAAAGAGTTTTTACGCGAATTTTGAAAATGTTATTGTGGGTGACAGGTAATAGGGAACTGGATTTTATTTGTGTCTCTAGGCCGCACATTAGTGAATAACAGATCTTCTAACTAATGCTAAATTACGAAAGAAAATACATTTAATATTATTTGGATACACCTGATTTAACTATATGATCTCTATACTCTACCAACATAAATTCGGCGGTACTGACTTACTTCTTCAAAGAATGGAGAGCTGGCTTAAAAATAACAATTATGTGGTGACTGATGAAAAATCCGCAGTAAAAGAAAAAGTTAATTTGGATTTAATAGTGGTTCCAACATCTGAAATGCACAGACTCTATCATCTTAAACGAAAGGGGTTGAAGTTTAAGAAATTGTTAGTTTGGTCGATGGGACATGGTGCATTAAAGGCAGCTTTCTATAATAATAGGTTCGAAAATTTTCTTTATGGAATACCTAAGTATGGTGTCGATTTTTTTATTCGTAAATTTTCAGCTTCCTTAATAGAGACAAATTCTATCTTATTTACTGATAAGGTTGGTTTGCTTCATGACTTAAAAGGCATTGATTTACGTGGTGTTAATTTGGATGAGCTACTTTGTCCGATCGCAATTAAAAACTATGGAGAAGTGCCTACTTCTAGATTGAATAAAAGCAATATTGTTTTTGGGTGGATAGGGCGAATTAGCCATGATTTTAAACTGTTGCCACTGAAAAAAATCCTGAGAGATCTGGAGGCTATTGGATCTGAACAAAACCGTACTTTCAGGATGATAATTGTTGGTGATGGAGATGGTGCTAAAAGTCTTGAGATTTTTTTGCCGAGTGTAGGCAATATTAATGTGGAGTGGATAAAAGAAGTAAAGAATGATCAGATTTTAAAATTCATTGATGAGGAAATAGATGTTTTATTTGCAATGGGGACTTCTGCGCTGGATGGGGCCAACACCTCAACCCCCACCGTTATTGTACAACCTTTTTCAATAGATAAAGAAGAGCCCTCTAAGGCCTATCGTTGGATTTTTGAGTCGATAGGGTTTTCACTTGGTGAGTTTGTTAATATTCAGGTAGAGCCGATTCAAGTGAGTGTTGATTTGAAGTCAATTGTAAGTGACATCGAGATACAAGGTTTAGATGAAATATCGAAACAGTGTAGGAAATATTCTATAAGTTTCCACGAAGATAATGTTTTTAATAAGATTTTCCCTAGCCGAGAGATAAATGATATCGGGGTTGATACGTTAAGATATTTAAGTGTTTTATCTTTTTTATATAACACTAAAATATTTTTGAAAAATATCTTTGCATTGCTGTGGCATAAATCTAAGATACTAAAATGATATCGCTAACTGTTAGATCTAAAACAGCAGTACTATTTTTTTCAGCTTTAGTGTTGTTTTGTGTTTGCTTGTTTGTGCCATTTTTATCTGATTCTCAGTATTTACATGTCTCAATTTATTCAATAATAATGCTGATGGTTAGTTTTACACTGATATCTTTATATTGTGCTTCGTGTAATAAAGGAGTTGTAACGCCGGTAGGTCTCTTTATCTTATCTCTGGTGATCTTTATATTAGCTAGAGCATATTTCCTTGTTTTTCTTGATGTTGTGATTATTGAGATAGGCGAAAGAATAACTTTTTATAATGTATTGTTAACCGTAGCTCATATCGCAGCGGGACTAGCATTTATTGTTTTTGGGTATATTGTATTTATCCCCGAGAAGTTAAAGATACAATATTTCTTCTCCAGAAATTTTCGACTTAGCAGGTTTATTATCTCCTCGATTTTATGTGTATCTGTACTCCTTCTCTTGTATTTTTTAAAGCTATCATATGATAAATACTTAATACTTAAGACCATTAGTTATGCGTCAGCATTTGAATTAGGAACATTTCATACCCATTTGGTCTATTTCTTTTTAGCAAAACAGCTCATGTTGCTATGGGTGTTTTTTTCAGGAAATAGAAATTCTTTTCTGCTCGGTTCAGCCTTGTTGTTTTTAGGTTCTGTTG
The DNA here is from genome assembly GCA_050633885.1 of Cellvibrionaceae bacterium. Taxonomy (GTDB): domain Bacteria; phylum Pseudomonadota; class Gammaproteobacteria; order Pseudomonadales; family Cellvibrionaceae; genus JAWSVE01. Next base: position 82,729 of record JBOEHK010000006.1, on the reverse strand, counting down.
GATTTATATTGATAGGACTGCGTGGCTATACAATAGCCTATATGTTTCTGTTTCTTTATTTTATGAATGAACGCAAAAAAATAAATATTTTTTTGTTAGTATCTGTAGGGTTGGGGTTGATTTATGTTGCAGCATTAGTTTTGGAATTTAGAGTTGGTTTTAAAGTGTTTAATGGGTTGGCTGAAATTATACCGAAGACCCTTTATCAGCAGGGCGCTTCCTTCGAAGTGGTTTTTGGAGCAACAGTATTTCCTCAGGAGCTGAAGTCATGTATTAGCATATTTGAGTATTTTTCTGGTAAAGATTTTGGATTATGTGTTGATAGAGTTCGGGGAATCGATTGGGAGTTTGGTGGATTCGCGAGTAGCTTTTTTGCCGAGGCTATATATCTTGGGTATATCCCGTATGCTTTTCTTTGTTTTGTATTGGGTATTGCCCTTAAATACTTGGATTATCTATCGCAGGTTAGGTTTGCTGCACTAAAGAACGGCCATAGTATCCAATTTATAGGGTTGGTTTTGTTCGCTACAATTCCAAATCTTGTATATTTTGCTCGATCAAGTGCTTTTGATCTTATTGCCAAGGTTGTTTCGATTAGCTTGATTCTAATCTGCTTCGCGGTAATTTTTTCCAGAAGAAGTAAAGTCGGTACGATGAGCAACGCATAGGATTAATTTAACTAGAGAAAACTTTAACAGAGAGTTAGATAGCACCTTATTTATAGGAAAAAAATGAAAAAAGCACTTATAACTGGAATAACCGGGCAAGATGGCTCTTACTTGGCTGAATTCCTTCTGGAGAAAGGGTATGAAGTACATGGAATAAAGCGCCGTGCGTCCTCTTTTAATACTCAGCGGGTGGATCATATATATCAGGATCCGCATGTTAAAAATCAGAAATTTGTACTGCATTATGGTGATCTCACGGACTCATCTGCTTTAACGAGGATAATAAAAGAGATTCAACCGGATGAGATATACAACTTGGGCGCACAATCTCATGTTGCGGTGAGTTTTGAGTCACCAGAGTACACGGCAGATGTTGATGCAATGGGTGCACTGCGAATTCTAGAGTCTATTCGTCTTTTAGGTTTAGAAAAAAAGACACGTTTTTATCAGGCCTCTACATCAGAACTTTATGGCTTGGTGCAAGAGACGCCACAAAAAGAAACGACACCGTTTTATCCACGCTCCCCTTATGCTGTAGCAAAATTATATTCCTATTGGATTACGGTTAATTACCGAGAAGCATATGGCATGTACGCGTGCAACGGCATCCTGTTTAATCATGAGTCTCCTCGTCGTGGCGAAACATTTGTGACTAGAAAAATTACTCGTGGTTTGGCGAACATAGCACAAGGCCTTGAAGACTGTTTATACATGGGAAATATTGATGCATTACGTGATTGGGGGCATGCAAAAGATTATGTTCGGATGCAATGGATGATGCTTCAGCAAGAGCAAGCAGAAGATTTCGTGATTGCGACAGGGGTGCAATATTCTGTTCGCCAGTTTATCGTATGGTCCGCAACTGAATTAGGTATAACGCTTAGATTTGAGGGGGTTGGTGTTGATGAGGTAGGGATTGTGGATTCCATAATAGGTGAAGAGACACCTGCTGTAAAAACCGGAGATGTTATTGTTAGGGTTGACCCTCGTTATTTTCGTCCCGCCGAAGTTGAAACCCTGCTTGGCGATCCATCAAAGGCCAAGCAAAAGCTAGGGTGGGAGCCCCTCATCACTATTCAGGAAATGTGTGCAGAAATGGTCATGGACGATTTAAATGTTGCTAAACGTCATGCCTTGCTGAAAAAACACGGTTACTCAATGCCTATTTCAGTGGAAGGTCGTGAATGAATGTACTGAATAAGCCTATTTTTGTTGCGGGCCATAGAGGTATGGTGGGCTCAGCAATTATTCGACGACTGAGATCGCTCGGTTACACAAATCTAGTTACCTGTCCTCGTTCAGAGGTTAACTTGGTAAATCAATCTGAGGTAAATGCTTTTTTCGAATCGGTGAGGCCGTTTCAAATATATTTAGCTGCTGCCAAAGTCGGCGGTATTCATGCGAATAATGTTTATCCTGCTGATTTCATATATGAAAATTTGATGATACAGGCCAATATTATTCACGCAGCGCATAAAACAGATGTACAGCAGCTGCTATTTCTCGGTTCTTCGTGTATCTATCCCAAACTTGCTGAACAGCCAATGAAAGAAGATGCTTTGCTTACAGGCATACTTGAACCCACCAACGAGCCTTATGCGATAGCAAAAATTGCTGGTATAAAGTTATGCGAAAGCTATAGGCGTCAATATGGCCGTGACTACCGTAGCGTTATGCCTACCAATCTTTATGGAGCTAACGATAATTTCCATCCGCAGGACTCCCACGTTATTCCGGGATTAATGTATCGATTTCATCAAGCCGTCACTAAAAGTGCTAAAGAAATAGTTGTTTGGGGTAGTGGTACGCCTATGCGAGAGTTTTTACATGTTGATGATATGGCATCCGCAAGTGTGCACGTTATGAATTTAGGTGAAAATATCTATAACTCAAGTGTGCAGCCAATGCTCTCGCATATTAACGTAGGTACTGGTAAGGACTGCACTATTCGCGAGCTTGCTGAAACCATGGCAAAAGTGACTGGCTTTAATGGCGAATTGGTATTTGACAAATCTAAGCCTGATGGTGCTCCACGTAAGCTAATGGACTCTTCCCGTCTTAAATCCTTAGGCTGGGAAGCTAGTATTAGTTTGGAGAGTGGACTTAGAGATACATACCTCTGGTTTACTGAGCATCAGGATATGGCGAATAGTATGAAGTCATATCCTGATGGTGGGGATAACTAAACCATAAAATTTTTTAGGTTTATTTGATTAAGATGTAATTTAGAGGCTGCAATGATAACAGTTAGGTTAATGGGGGGGCTTGGGAATCAACTTTTTCAGTATGCTACGGCGTACTCTATTTCTAAGTTGCAGAAAACTGAACTGGTTTTGGATAAACGTTTTTTTGACACAAATAATCAACATGGCGGTTACCGTTTAGAGAAGCTAAATATCCCAAATCTATCGGTAGTGGCCACGGAACATGAAAAGCCTAAATGGAAGGTTAATCTTATTACTAAGATTCCAATGTTAGATTGGATAATCGATACAAAGATTATTCATGAATCTCGATTTCAAGGCGCCCATACAATTCCAGATCATGCATTACTGCTGGGGTATTGGCAGGACAGTAAATATTTTTCTCAGAATCTTAAAGAATTTAGAGAGTTTTTTGTGCCTGTATCAATTACATCAAAAGTTTCTTCTGAAAGACTTGAAATGCAGAAGTTAAATAGTGTATCGGTTCATATAAGAAGGGGGGATTACATTACCAATCCCGAAGCACTAAGGAATCATGGTATTTGCTCAATAGCATATTACACAAAAGCAATTAATTATGTTTTGGAGAAGGTTAAAAATCCTACATTTTATATTTTCAGTGATGATGTTTCTTGGGTAGAAGATAATTTAGCAAAACTATTTAAAGCAAATGACAGCTTTTATATGATAGGTAACTCTCAAGAGGAAGATCTTTGGCTGATGAGTAATGCCAAGCATCATATTGTTGCCAATAGTAGTTTTAGCTGGTGGGGGGCTTATTTAGCTTCCGGAAATAAACAAATAGTAGTTTCTCCTTTTCCTTGGTTCGATATTCCACAGAAATACACAGTTGATCCTTCACTTTCTGGATGGAAGAGAGTTATTAAATAACCTAGCCCCCCCCAAAAAAAATCTTATAACTTCTTGAAGATAAAATTATGATCACAGTTTTAATGGCAATTAATAAATATGATGCTTATTGTCCTAAAGCTATTAACAGCATATTAGATCAAACATTAAAGGATATAGAGCTGCTTATTATTGCGAATGGACCTGATGCCGAAAAAATTAAAGAGCTCGTTCTTGCCGTAAGTAAAAATGATGTGAGGGTAAAAGTTATAACCAGTCAAATTGGCCAATTAGCAAATGCGCTTAATATTGGGATAGACAATGCTTCATTTGACTTTATTGCTCGTATGGATGCTGATGATATATCTCATGCTTCAAGGCTCGAAAAACAGATTGATTACCTTGAAATAAATGAACTCGATATGGTTGGATGCAATGCTCGTCTTATTGATGAAAATGATAAGTTTATAGAGGTTCGAAAAATGATAAATGGTTCTAGTATAGGGAAAGCTATACCGTTCAAGAACACTTTTATACATCCATCTATTCTTATCAAAAAGTCTATTTTACTTAAAGTGAGAGGTTACAATTCTGGGTTTAATTCAGAGGATTATGATTTGTGGCTTCGTTTGTGGCGAATGGGTATAAAGTGGAATAATATGGATGATGTTCTATTAGATTACAGGATTCACAGATCGGCTTCACAACGTAAGCTTCTGGGGTATGCTGAGTCTTTAGGTTATGCCGTAAGAGAGTTTATGTTGAAAAAAAATTCGATTAATCTTTTGGCTATTTTCTATCATTTTGGCAAGGCTCTTTTTCGTGCAAAGAGTGAATGATCTTAAGCAGCTTTTTATATTGATATTAAGTTCATGAAGTTAATCAATTCGTTTACGCAAGAAATTATGCATGTAAAGTAAACCCCCTTATTTTTTCGATCTATGTTTGTCGCGTAAATCCTATTTTGTAGTGTTAGAGTCTACTGTATCAGTTTTACATAAACGAACAAGTATAGTATTTACATGTGATTTCTGACTATTGAAAGCTACAGGTATATAATTTTAAATTTTAGCAAGAGAATCAAATGAAAATTGCCCACGTCATTACTCGCGCAGATGAAATTGGTGGTGCGCAAGTTCATCTGCGAGACTTGTCTGAGCGACTAAAGGGATTTGGTCATTCCAATATTATAATTGCCGGTGGAAGTGGCGCTTTCTTTGATAGTTTGTCAGTTATGGGGATAAGTCATATCCCACTTAAGTATTTGGTTCGTCCAATTAGTTTTTTTTCAGATGTTAAAGCGATTTTTGAATTAGTTAAGATACTTAAAAAAATTGACCCTGATATCGTTACTGCGCATTCATTTAAGGCTGGCTTTGTCACCCGTCTGGCATGTGTTCTTTTTATAAGGAAAAAATGTATTTTTACTGCGCATGGATGGTCATTTATAAAGTGTGCTAGTCCGAAAATGAAATTCATTTACATTCTTATAGAAAAGCTATTGTCATCATGTTCGTATAAAACAATCACTGTGTGTGAAGCTGACAGATATTTTGCGATTTATTCTCGAATCACTTCTGAAGAAAAAATAGCTATGATTTACAATGGTATTCCTGATGTTGATCACTTTCTTAGGGCGCACCATAAAAATTTGGTTCCGAAAATAATAATGGTTGCTCGCTTTGATTGGCCAAAAGACCATATGATTCTCATAGAAGCCTTAAATGAGCTACGGAATTTATCATGGAGTTTGGAGCTTGTTGGCGAGGGCCCCCATATAAAAAGAATTAAAACAGCAGTTCAAACTTTAAATCTTACTGGACGCATTAGTTTTTTGGGAAGGCGGGATGATATTCCCGAGCTATTGAGTCAGTCAGATATGTTTGTTTTAACCAGCCATGCAGAGGGGTTCCCTATTAGTATTCTTGAGGCTATGAGGGCTTCATTGCCTGTTATTGCTACTAATACCGGAGGTGTTCCTGAAGCGGTAATTGATAGAGAAACGGGTTTCGTTGTTGAGGACTTGGATTGCAAAGGGCTTAAGGAGAATTTATTTCAATTATTAAGCAACATCGAAATGCGCGCCCAGATGGGCCTTGCCGGACGAAATAGGTATATGAAATTGTTTACCGACACGGCAATGGTCGCAGACACAATCGCAGTTTATGAAGAAGCTGTTCAGGTCAATGTAAAAACTAAAAAATAAAGGTCTTGATTGTGTCAAATAATCAGAAAAATATTATTATAACGGGGGCAAGTGGATTTGTTGGGAGATGCGTAATTTCTGAACTTTTAAGAGATGTAAGCTTTTATAAGATATTTGCATTAGCTCGAGAGCCAACTTTTATTGATAGTAATGTTAATGAGATAATTATAAAAGATATAGGTGATATTTCATGGTTAGAAAGTTTTCATGAAAAAATTGATTGTATAGTGCATATTGCTGGTCTTGCGCATAACAAGTTTGGAGATGGCACAGATGAGTCGTTGAGTTATTTTCGAGAAGTTAATACTGTAGCCACTAAAAAATTAGTAGAAAAAGCATTAGAGATAGGAGTTAAGCGGTTTGTTTTTATAAGTTCTATTGGGGTTCTTGGGACCTCAACAAAAAATCTGATGTTTGATGATTTTACCCCAGTTTCCCCTTCTTCTGATTATGCGATTTCAAAATATGAAGCGGAACTTGAAATAAAACAGGTGTGCGAACGGAAAAAATCTTCGATGGATTATGTGATTATCCGCTCTCCATTGGTTTATGGGTCTGAAGCGCCTGGAAATTTTTTAAAACTTTTAAGGCTTGTTCGGTGTGGCCTGCCACTGCCTTTACTTTCTGTCAGGAACAGCAGAAGCTTTATTGATTGCTATAATTTAGCTAGTTTTATTGTTTGTTGCGTCAATCACGCCAAAGCATCCAATCAAGTGTTTTTAATCGCAGATGATGAGAATATCTCTACGCCTGATCTTGTTAAGTGTTTGTCAGAGGGAATGAAGTCAAAAACCATTCTTCTTCCATTTCCGGTATCTATACTCAAGATTATTTGTACGTTGGCAAGAAAAAAGAATATTTATGAGCAGCTTTGTTGTTCTCTAGAGATTGATTCATCGAGGGCAAAAGAATTACTGGAGTGGTCTGCGCCGAATAAGGCATTAGTTGCTCTTCTTCAAGCTGCTAATGGTTATCGGGATATCTATTAGCCACAATCTCTTGAAAATCCAATTTTTTCTTTATATTGCTAATTCAATATCGTACTGCAAAAACATTTGGCAGTACTCTGGTCAGTATCAAATATTCAGACAGATTATTTAGCTCGTGTTTTATAACGTTGCGCCATAGATTTTTCGAAAAGGACAGCAGGGTTTTTTCACACTCATGTTCAGTGGATAAAATTTACTGAAGTGGCCTAAGAATAATCAGTAATTAAAGGCTAGAGGCTTGAAATTTATAGGTTATAGATTTTAAGAAGTTATAATTTAAGGCTTCTTGAATTTAGTCATTTAATTTTATCTCCAGCACCTTTCCCTAATGCAGTAGCAATAATGAGCTGGAAATAAAGTGCAAGTGAGAATTTTTTGAGCATAATGGAGTCATAAAGGGCTAGCTTCTTTGGTGTTGACATGTCTATTTGATTAACTTGCCCTAGTCCTGTTATCCCAGGTTTAGCTGTAAATATATGACGCTTATCCCTTTCGGATGTTAACTCTATCTGATTGTTTAGCCCCGGTCTTGGTCCCACCAAACTCATTTGCCCAAAAAAAACATTGATTAGCTGTGGTAGCTCATCGATTTTAGTTTTTCGAAGAAGTTTACCAAATGGGGTGACGGTGTTTTGATCTACAAGATGAGTTGCTAGAGAGGCTGTTCCGGCCTTCATTGTTCTGAATTTTATTAACTTGAAAGGGCTTTTCTTTCTTCCGATTCTTTCTTGAATAAAGATAGGTGACCCCGAATCGATAAAGCCTATAAACGTGACTATGAGTAAAATGGGTAATGTTGCAATTAGTCCGATTAATGATATGGTTATGTCGAAAATTCTGATAGTGGGAGAGATATTAGTAGTTGCTGCCATAGTTTTATTTAGAAGTGTTGATTTGAATGATATTGTTTTGCTTAACTGTAATTATTTTTTCTGCTCCTAAGTCATTGTTTTGATAACCAGTAGGGGCGCTTAATAAGTGTTTTTTTGCAGTTTCGCATTCATAAGTCAAACATGAACTCGATAAGTCTTCTAAGAGTTTTTGAGTTTCTTTCCATTCAAGTGACATTTCTTCAGCTCTCATGATTCTTGGGTGATTTGTTCCAGAAACCTCTTCACCAATTAAAAGTTCTTCGTAAAGCTTTTCTCCGGGTCTCAAACCCGTAAAGTGTATTTCTATATCACCGTTAGCATTATTATCATCTTTTAATGTTAACCCGGATAGATGAATCATCCGAACAGCAAGATCCGTAATCTTAACGGGATCCCCCATGTCTAAAACAAATACGTCCCCACCAGTACCCATAGAACCTGCTTGAATCACTAACTCAGCGGCTTCTGGGATGGTCATAAAATAGCGAGTGATGTCTTTGTGTGTGACGGTAACTGGTCCACCACTTTTAATTTGCTTTCTAAACAAAGGCACGACTGAGCCCGAAGATCCAAGTACGTTACCGAAGCGAACCATAGTGAAACGTGTGTCTGATTGTCTTTTGGATAATGCTTGTAAAACTAATTCAGCAACTCTTTTTGTGGCTCCCATTATATTGGTTGGTCTCACAGCTTTGTCTGTGGAGATTAGTACAAACGAATCCACATTTGCTGCAATGGCTGCTTCAGCGCAGTACCACGTTCCTAAGATATTATTTTTAATGCCTTCAATAATATTATCTTCAATGATAGGGACGTGCTTATAGGCTGCTGCGTGATAAACAGTATTGATTAACTCGCGGTTAAATAGGTTTGTGAGTAGGTGTTCATTTTGCGCGGATCCCATTAAAAAAACTAATTCGGTTGTTCGTGTTTGAGAGGCAAGTTGACTTTTTAGCTCTTGCTCTACTTTGTATAAGTTGTATTCGTTCAGCTCAAGTAACACTAATTTTTTGGGCGAGTGTTTTAATATTTGTTTGCACAGCTCGGACCCAATTGAACCTCCAGCTCCAGTAACAAGTACATGCTTGTCTTTAATGCAGGCATCAAGTAATTCTGGAATGGGCTGTACGGGGTCCCGGCCCAATAAATCTTCTACATCGACATCTTTAATGTCTTCAATTTTAGACTTCCCACTTAACACATCACTCATAGCAGGCATTGTTTTTATACTGATTCCTAGCGGTTCCAGTTTGTTGACAATAATGGCTCGTTTAGAGCGCGGTGTGTTTCCTAGCGCGAGAAGAATATGTTTAACGTTGAGTTGTTTTAGCAGCCTCGGGAGCTTTTCTGGTTTGTGGACAGTCAGCCCTCGAAGTAGTGTTTTATGCAGCTTGGGGTTGTCGTCAACAAAGCCAACCACTTTAAACTTGGAGCCTTGCAGTTCGTTTGCTAGTTGAAATCCTGCGTTTCCGGCACCATAAATCACGACAGTTTCCTTTGCAGTATGCCGAGCTTCTTTATCAAGTAATAAAATAACACTGCGGATAAACAGGCGAGGTGTGCCCACAAAGAACAAGGCTGCAAAAGCGTAAATAATAGGAACTGATCGAGGAATCGCAGAGTTTAAGAAAAAGCTTACGGTTGCCAGTGTTGCTGCTGAAATAAAAACACCAAGTGCCACATGTATTAGAGCCTGATGGGCCATAAAACGTAAAATAGCCCGATAAAGTCCAAGTTGAACAAATGCAAAGAGAGAAACAATTAGCGTGATGCCGAGACTAATGATCTCGGGAGCATTTAATGAGACATCAAATCGGCCTAACCGAAGGCAAATAGAAAAATAGAGTGAAAAAGAGAGCGCGACACTATCATAAGCTAATGAAATTAGTCTTTTAGTGTTTCTGGGGGCTTCGAAAAGTCTTCCTATCATTTTCGATGATTCTCCTAGCGTGCCTTTGGTCTTGTTGAGAGCTTTGAATTTTACTTGCTGAGGTGATGTGTAGTCGGGAGTATAGTACCAGTATTGTATAAAACAAGGTTAAACTCGTAGCTTTGTAGTCAGGGCCGCATGTCAAAGGTGCGAAACTTGATGTTTTGTTAGCTGAGTGTTGCAAGGAGGAAAAGAGAGATAGCTTATATGAAATTGGCTCCGCCTGCTGGGCTCGAACCAGCGACCCAATGATTAACAGTCATTTGCTCTACCAACTGAGCTAAGGCGGAGTGGAGTTGGTGCTTTTTTATGATTCCTGATGCCGTTGGTTAAATTCTTGATCATCAGAAAGGCGCGTATGATAGAGATCTGGAATGCCGGAGTCAACTCGTTTTTCCGCGGCTTTTTTGGAGCTCTGTAATGAATGGAAGTTTGTTTTAGGCGCTTAATTGGGTTTAACGATGTCGTTTTGAGTTTAAGGGCTTATTTTCGTAGGAGAGGCCTAATAAGATTCCAAAAGGGAGCCAGATACAAGGCCAATAATATGATGGAGAGGTGAAAATGTTGTGGACATCAAAAATTTGCACAACTAAAAAGTAACACAGCATTACAAAGCTAAAAGAATATAGATGGGCGGTGATCTGATTGTCTTTTTTAGGGGAAGGAAGTTTAAACGCTGCAAATAAACAGGCTAGATAAGTAGCAAGGCCTAAAATTCCGCACCAGGTAAGTAATTGCAGATAAAAGTTATGGCTGTGAGTTTGGATGCTAGTAACATTTTCTCTGATAACTTCAAGGTTAGTTTCGCTGCCAAAACCTATTCCAATCCAAGGATGCTTTAATGCTTCAGTGAAGGATGCATCCCAAATTTGAGGTCGCCAACTACCTAATCCACCTCGTAAGACAAAACTTTCAATTACTTTGATGTCAAATAGAAAAGCTAGGGAGATAAGAATGGGGGTAAGTGCGCAAAAAAATAAAGCTGCTAAAAAGTGCTTGCGAATAAAGCCCGCATAAAAAATACAGGCTGCGATTAATCCAACTAGTGCTGTGCGAGTGCCGCTCATATAGGCCATTAGTAATAAAAGGACCAAGTGAACAACCAAAAATCCTATGGTTAATTTATTTTGAGTTTTATTGAATTTGAAAACACCAGCCGTGATGATAGAGATACCACCAAAATATATTCCTATTACTACAGGGTTATACATCTTTTTAAAATTATAAATGCCCAGATGCATCATCCTAGCCTTGATTGGAAGGTCATTAATAACAAATCGATCAATGATTGTTATAATTGCAAGTAGGCCAGCGAAAAAAATGGCGATGTAAATGGCAAAGATGAGGGTGCGTTTAGAGAGCGCCGTAAGATATGCAATACCAAACACATAGAGAAAAATTAAAAAATTGTGTTTGAGTGATTCGCGTAACAAACTGATATGATCAGTTGTCTGACGTGCATACAGGGTTGAAATGGATACCCAAAATAGCAAAGCAAGAAGGCTGAGGAATAAACGCCGATCTACATTTTTAATCAGAGAAATTATTTGGACGCGTTGTGTGATAGCAATGATAAGAATGGGTAAATAAAAAGTGAGATATACAATGGTGGCATAATTGCCAATTGGCCAAAATACCAAGCCAATTTGAGCCGCTAAACCGAAGCCTAAAATATTGTTTAACATTTTAATCGTCAGTGAATCTTGCTCGGGCTTGTGTGAAGCGGTACTTATAAGAGGGTTTGTCACATCGTATCCGTTGAAAAGTTGTGGCTTGTTATTACATCGAAGCTGTGCTGATGGTTATCGCTCTTAAATATTCATCAAAAGGTTTACTCATTAAGCAAAAAAGCATCTTGTCAGGCTAGCTTAGTGTGTTTTAAGTATGGATAATGCCAACTGTTTTTTTTAAGTGTTTAATTTTTAGGAAAATAACAATGAATTCCGATCCGTCAAATGTAAAGCAAGGATACTACACAACTTATCCCAATGATGAAATTGATCTTATAGAGCTTTTTGCTGTGCTATGGCGAGGGAGATGGTTGGTTATTGGATTGGTGTTCGTTTCGGCGATATTATCATTTGCTGTTTTGAAGTTTCATGTAGATTCATTTTATAGAGCCGATGTGGCACTTGATAAGCCGACAAATTATCAGTTAAAGCGCCTACAGCCTTCTGTGTTATCCGGTGGAAATATTTATCAGCTAGAACCGGTTGATATAGAGATGTTATATTCCCGTGCTTTGGCTCATGCCAATTCTCTTTACGTAAAACGGCTATATTGGAACTATTCCCGATCTGTTGAAAAGATGGAAGCAGTTGCCGGTGCAGGTATAAAAGAATCGAGCAAAAAGAATACTTCTGAGCCTAATATAATTGACACCAATGGCTTTAAAAATTTCACAAAAAGCCTGAGCATTTCAGCGCTAGATGCTAAGAACCCTGATAACACGATAAGAAATATCAGTTTCGAATCAGTTGATTCTTTTGCTGCGGTGCAAGAATTGAGTGATTATGTGCTATTTATTGATAAGTACACCATTAACCAGTTAGTAGAACAAATGCGAGCAGGCTACGAAACGTCGATAACAAACTTGGATAGAGACTATCAGTCTGTCCTAGAAGAAGAAAAACAAAAAAATGAAGATAGCTTGGTGAGCTTAACGGAATCTTTAGGGTTGGCAGAGTCATTAGGTATACAGGAAACCCCTTACGAGTTAGTAGAGAATGTTGAATTAAAAATTCTTGATGATCGCACCTATTTATTAGGCTCGAGAGTTTTAAAAGAAGAAATTAACGCATTAAAAGCTCGGCAGCAAAAAACAATAGCCTCTTTCGTGCCTAAACTGCGTCAAATGGAGCGTTGGAGAGACCAGTTAATATCAGATTTAGAGGCGCTAGATGCAAATGCAAAAGAGGTGAATTCTTTTGTTGTAGTAAGCCCGGCAGAATCTAGCTTAGATCCCGTAAAGCCTAACAAATTAATGATTTTAATCGGCGTGATCTTTTTGTCGGGTATGCTTGGCGTGATTATTGTGTTTATTCGGCATGGAATGAAGAGCTACCAAGAAAGAGGTTTGCAGGCGGATTCATAATCTTACTGTTCACAATCTTGCATCCCTTTGCCACCACTGATAAAGTTCGCATCCCTTGAAAAGAGGTGCTTAACTTGTCTGTATTTTACAAACATGCAGAATAATTATTTAAATTAGGCACACATTCTAGGCACGTAGCTCAGTTGGTTAGAGCACCACCTTGACATGGTGGGGGTCGTTGGTTCGAATCCAATCGTGCCTACCAAATTTTGCATTGGATATTCATCTCTGAATTCCCGTGACTATTGATGTAACATCACAATTATTTCACGTGGCCTTTCGTAAGGGCCACCACTGAACTAGGACACAACATGCCTGTTATTGCTCTTCCTGACGGTTCTCAACGTTCATTTTCCAATCCTGTTTCTGTGTACGATGTCGCTGCTGATATTGGCCCTGGTTTAGCTAAAGCGACTGTGGCGGGGCGAGTTAATGGCGTTCGTGTCGATGCGCATGACCTCATTCATGATGATGCCGACATCGTTATTCTCACGCCTAAAGATGAAGATGGTGTAGAGGTTATCCGCCACTCGTGCGCGCATCTTATTGGACACGCCGTAAAGCAGCTTTGGCCTGATGCGAAAATGGCGATCGGCCCAACCATTGAAAATGGTTTTTACTACGATATCGATTTGGAACATCGCTTAACAGATGAAGATATCGTTGCGCTTGAAGCACGAATGAAAGAATTGATCAAAACGGGTTATGAGGTTGTTAAAAAGAAAGTCAGTTGGCAAGAAGCTTATGATGTTTTTACTGAGCGCGGTGAAACCTACAAACAAGAAATCCTAGAGCGCGACATTGATAAAGATGATCAGCCTGGTTTGTATCATCATCAAGAATACGTCGATATGTGTCGCGGCCCTCATGTGCCTCATGTGGGTTTTTGTCAGCATTTTAAATTACAGCGTGTCTCTGGTGCCTATTGGCGCGGGGATTCTGATAAGCAAATGCTTCAGCGTATTTACGGAACAGCATTTGCGGATAAAAAACAACTGAAAGCTCATTTGGCTTTTTTAGAAGAAGCGGTCAAGCGTGATCATCGCAAGCTTGGCAAAAAATACGACCTTTTTCATATGCAGGAAGAAGCACCCGGTATGGTGTTTTGGCATCCGAAAGGTTGGGCAGTTTATAACACGATAGAAAGCTACATGCGCGAACAGCAATATGCGCATGGTTATCAAGAGATTAAAACACCACAAGTCGTTGATCTCAGCTTGTGGGAAAAGTCCGGTCATGCCGATAAATTCGGCGATGACATGTTTATGCTTGAATCAGAAGGGCGGAAATTTGCTGTTAAGCCGATGAATTGCCCTTGCCATGTCCAAGTGTTCAATCAAGGTCTTCGTAGTTACCGAGATTTACCTTTGCGCTTGGCCGAATTTGGCTCATGCCATCGGAATGAATTATCGGGAGCGCTTCACGGCATTATGCGTGTTCGTGGCTTTACGCAAGATGATGCACATGTATTTTGTACCGACGAGCAAATACAGCCTGAGGTGTCTTCCTTTATCGACTTTTTGCATTCAGTTTATGAAGATTTTGGTTTTGACCCCGATCGTTTGATCTATAAATTATCAACGCGACCTGAAAAGCGTGTGGGTAGTGATGAAGATTGGGATAAAGCGGAAAAAGCATTGGCGGAAGCATTGGATGCGAAAAACTTACCTTGGGAAGAGCTACCTGGAGAGGGGGCTTTTTACGGTCCCAAGATTGAGTTTTCTCTCAAGGATTGTTTAGGTCGAGTCTGGCAATGTGGAACCATTCAAGTGGATTTCTCTATGCCAGGAAGGCTTGATGCTCAATATGTTGCCGAAGATGGCTCGCGGCGAGTTCCTGTTATGTTGCACCGAGCTATTTTGGGTTCATTTGAGCGATTCATTGGAATTTTGATTGAGAACTATGAGGGGGCTTTTCCGCTTTGGTTGGCGCCGGAGCAGGTCGTAATCATGAATATTACGGATCAACAGACCGAATATGTGAAAAAAGTTGAAGAAACCTTGCGAAACAAAGGCTTTAGAGCCATTTCGGACTTGAGAAACGAGAAAATCGGCTTTAAAATCCGCGAGCACACAATTCAGCGCATTCCTTATCTCATCGTTTTGGGAAATAAAGAGGCAGAAGCAGATACAGTTGCTGTCAGAACCCGAAGTGGTGAGGATCTCGGATCCATGTCTTTAGAGGCATTTACTGACATATTAAATGAAGAACTGGCGCGCAAAGGGCGTTTGCCAGAAAGCGCTAATTCTTGATTTGAGTGATACTTTAAACTCTTGGATTAGCAGAAGATTAACCAGCAGAGGAGAAACCTGCTATTAAAGTAAAAAAGGCCAGAATTAACGAACAAATCGAAGCGTCTGAAGTAAGACTTATTGGCGCAGATGGTGAGCAGGTTGGAATTGTCAGCCTTGCAGAAGCACTAGAAGCCGCAAAAGCAGCATCGCTAGATTTAGTTGAGATTGCCCCAGATGCGACACCAATAGTATGTAAAGTACTGGATTTTGGTAAAGAGCAGTTTGAGGCGAAAAAGGCCAAGGCCGCTTCCAAGAAAAAGCAGAAGCAGCAACAAGTAAAAGAAATGAAGTTTCGCCCAGGGACGGAAGTTGGAGATTATCAGGTCAAACTACGCAACCTGATACGTTTCCTAGAAAATGGGGATAAAGCCAAAGTATCGCTACGATTTCGTGGTCGAGAAATGGCCCATCAAGAGTTAGGAATGGAAATGATGAAACGGATCGAAGTCGATCTGGAGGAAATGGCAACCGTCGAGCAGTATCCGAAGATGGAAGGCCGCCAGCTCATCATGGTTCTTGCCCCCAAAAAGAAAAAATAGCCGGGCTTTTAGTTTTAGCTGCCTTTCTATTTTCAATACTAATCAGAATCGAACGTAGTATAAGATTCTTAAATGCGGAGTTTTTCTCATGCCAAAAAAAGCTAAAGCACATAGTGGAGCTAGCAAACGTTTTAAGAAAACGGCTGCCGGTTACAAAATGAAACGTGCCAACAAAAGCCACATCCTCACTAAAATGACGACAAAACGTAAGCGTCAGCTACGTGGAACTCGGATTGTTAGTGCCGTCGATAAACCATCTGTAGATCGTATGTTGCGGGCTAATTAATAAAACATTTTAAGAGGATAAAGTTATGGCCCGTGTAAAACGTGGTGTACAGGCGCGTCGTCGTCACAAGAAGGTATTAAAAGCAGCAAAAGGTTATTACGGAGCAAGATCTCGTATATTCCGTGTTGCAAAACAAGCAGTGATTAAAGCAGGGCAATACGCCTATCGCGATCGCCGTGTTAAAAAGCGAAACTTTCGCGCTTTATGGATTACTCGCATCAATGCTCAATCACGCGCTGAAGGGCTATCCTACAGCAAGCTGATCGCAGGTTTAAAGAAAGCAAATATTACTTTAGATCGAAGAGTGTTGGCTGACTTAGCTGTTCATGATAAGTCTGCTTTTGCGGCCGTAGTTGCGCAGGCAAAAGCAGCGCTGTGAAAACGGCTAGAAAGTAACTGCTAGAATAAAAGTCTGTTGCAACTAAACCCATCGCCTTTTTACGACGTATCGTAAACAAGGTTGATGGGTTTATGTGTTTATGGTGAAGTGAAAACTGTTAATAAAATTCAAATTCCAAATTGAACATATCAAGTTGAGTGTGTGATGCAAGATTCAGAGAGTCTTAAATTAGAAGAGCTAAAGCAAGAAGCCCTTAGTCAATTAGGTCAGGCGAATAGCCTTGCGGACTTAGATCAGCTTCGTGTTACCTTTTTAGGAAAGAAAGGGCAGATAACGGGCCTGTTGAAAAATCTTGGTTCATTAAGCCCAGAGGAGCGACCAAAATTCGGCGCTAAGATTAATGAAGTTAAACAAGAAGTTCAGACTTTAATTAATGAACGAAAAACTGCGTTAGAAAAAGAAGAAATCAATAAAAAACTAGCAGCAGAAAAGATTGATATCACGTTACCTGGCCGTCGTCATTCTGTGGGTTCACTACACCCAGTCACTAAAACGTTGCAACGAATTGAAGCAATTTTTAAATCGGTCGGCTATTCAGTTGAAGAAGGCCCGGAAATAGAAGACGACTACCACAACTTTGAAGCATTAAATATCCCTGCGCATCATCCAGCACGTGCAATGCACGATACTTTTTATGTTGACGACTTAAACGGCTCAGGAAAATCTGTTTTACGAACACACACATCACCGGTACAAGTTCGTACGATGGAAAATAAAAAACCACCGATTCGAATCATTTGTCCTGGTCGAGTCTATCGTTGCGATTCTGATTTAACCCACACGCCGATGTTTCATCAGGTGGAAGGTTTGGTTGTTGATGAAGGCATCACGTTTGCAGATTTAAAAGGGACGGTTGATCAGTTTTTGAAAGCGTTTTTCGAAAAAGATGTGCCTGTGCGGTTTAGACCTTCTTATTTTCCTTTTACAGAGCCCTCAGCAGAAGTTGATATTCAGTGCACTAATTGTGGGGGTGATGGTTGTCGTGTTTGTAGTCAAACAGGATGGCTAGAAATCATGGGTTGCGGAATGGTTCATCCTAATGTCTTAAAAAGTAGTGGTATTGATCCTGAAATATATTCAGGTTTTGCTTTTGGGATGGGGCAGGACCGATTAGCAATGCTGAGATACGGTATTAATGATCTTCGAATGTTTTTTGAAAATGATTTAAAATTTTTAAAACAATTTTAGCTTAAATCTAGATAAGCGTTTAAGTGTATTAAAAAAGAGTGTCTATAGACACAACAGAAAAAATTTTAAAGTTTAATTGTTTTTTGAGTATGGAATAATTAAACAATTCAAATAGAGAGTTCTCAATGAAAGTAAGTGAAGCATGGTTACGCGAATGGGTTAATCCCAATGTCGAAACGGAAGCGCTCGCAGAACAAGTCACCATGGCGGGTTTAGAAGTTGATGCGATAGAGCCCGTAGCTGGGGAATTTAGTGGTGTAATTGTTGGCGAAATTGTTTCGATTGAGCAGCATCCTGATGCCGATAAATTACGCGTGTGTCAGGTCTCTGGTATGGCAGGAACTGAAACGATCCAAGTTGTTTGCGGTGCGCCAAATGCTCGTGCGGGAATAAAAATACCTTTCGCAACTGTTGGTGCAGTCCTTCCTGATAACTTCAAAATAAAAAAGGCAAAGCTGAGAGGTGTTGAATCTTTTGGAATGCTTTGCGCTCAAACTGAATTAAAAGCGGGTGAAGATGATAGTGGTCTATGGGAATTGCCTGTAGATGCACCTGTCGGGGAAACTCTGCAAAATTATTTGAATCTTACGGATACAGTTATTGATATCGATTTAACGCCTAATCGTGGTGATTGCTTAAGTATGCGTGGTGTTGCCAGAGAAGTCGGTGTGTTAAATGGCGAGCCAGTGATAGAGCCTGAAATAGCACCAGTAAAAAACTCAATACAAGAAAAACTGTTAGTTAATGTGATTGCTGAGCAAGAATGTCCACGATATCTAGGTCGTGTTATTCGGGGTGTGAATGTTTCTGTTGCCAGTCCTTTATGGCTGCAAGAAAAATTGCGTAGAGCAGGGGTTCGTCCTCACGATTGTGTTGTTGATGTCACTAATTATGTATTGTTGGAATTGGGCCAACCCATGCATGCATTTGATCTGGACAAAATTGATTCGGAAATTTTTGTTCGCTTAGCAGAAAAAGACGAAGAAATTGTTTTGCTTGACGGTCAAAAAATATCATTAAGTAGCGATACACTTTTGATTGCCGATAAATCAGGGGCAATCGCTGTTGCAGGAATTATGGGTGGTGAACGAACAGCGGTTAACGGCGCCACGAAAAATGTTTTTTTGGAGAGTGCTTTCTTTGCTCCTATTGCATTAGCTGGAAGAGCGCGAAATTATGGCCTACATACTGACGCCTCTCATCGTTACGAACGAGGTGTTGATTATGAATTGCCTCGGCTGGCGATGGAAAGGGCAAGTCAATTGCTCATTGAAATTGCAGGTGGGGAAGTGGGTCCGATTGTTGAGTGTCAGTCAGAAAAGTTTCTTCCGAAAGAAAAAACAGTCGTATTACGAAAAGAAAAAATTCTAAACGGTTTGGGATTTGCTATCCCGGATGAGAGAGTTGAAGATATTTTGACTCGCTTGGGTTTGCAGATGGTTAAATCTTCTGAAGCCAGCTGGGAATTACTTGTCCCGAGCTACCGATTTGATATTGAAATTGAAGAGGATCTCTTAGAAGAGCTAGCGCGAATTTACGGTTATAACAATCTCCCGACGAGTACAGTTACCATGCCGCTGGAGATCGGAGAGCATCACGAGAGCCAATTGAGCCTGAATACGTTCAAGAGTGCATTGGTGAATCGAGATTATCATGAAGCGATTACCTATAGTTTTGTTAGTGATGAGTTAAACAAACAGTTTGATCCAGAAGGGCAGTCGGTCAAGTTAACTAATCCCCTTAGTGCTGATTTGGCGGTGATGAGAACAAGTTTATGGCCCGGACTCATCAATGCATTACTTCATAATATTAATCGCCAGCAATCAAGAATACGGTTGTTTGAAACCGGTATGAGGTTTGTTAGTTCTGATGAATTAAGTGACGCGTCACCGGTTGAAGGCTTGAAGCAAGAGCCAGTGATTGCTGGCGTGATCTATGGTCCTAAAACGGATGAAAATTGGTCCCCTAAATCTGAAGCGGTTGATTTTTATGATTTGAAAGGGGATGTTGAAGCCTTGCTATCTCAGTCTGGTGAGCTGTTAACATTTTCGTTTGAACCTTCAGCTCATCCAGCGCTGCATCCAGGTCAATCAGCCGCTATCCTCCGCGATGGTAAAGTTATTGGTCAGATGGGTGCGCTTCATCCGCAAATCGCACAATCGCTAGATATTGCTGGGCCAGCTTATCTTTTTGAGGTCGCACAACCTGACTTGCTAGTCGGCCAAGTTTCTCATTTTAATGGCATAAGCAAGTATCCTGAAGTTCGTCGCGATATAGCTATTCTTGTCGACAAAGCCGTGCAGTCAGGTTCTCTTCTCGCTACAGTGAGATCAGTTGCGGGAGACACCCTACAGAACTTAAAGGTGTTTGACGTGTATGTTGGCAAAGGTATTGATACACAACGAAAAAGTATAGCATTGGGCTTGACGTTTCAGCATCCTTCACGCACTCTTACCGAATCTGAAATTAATGATTCAGTGGACGCTGTGATTGGTAAACTAGGATCGGAATTCAACGCCGAGCTTAGGTAGAAATGAGTGATAGAAATGAATGTTAGAAATAGGATTCAAAGTGATCAAACCTAGATCATACCATAGTGCATACCACTAAAAAGGCTGCTTTCTTATGAACGGAGCACTGACAAAAGCGGATTTAGCAGAAAAACTCTACGAAGAGCTTGGGCTTAACAAGCGTGAGGCGAAAGAACTTGTAGAGTTGTTTTTTGAAGAAATACGCCATTCCTTAGAGCATAACGAGCAAGTTAAGTTGTCGGGATTTGGTAATTTTGATCTCCGCGACAAAAGCCAACGTCCTGGGCGAAATCCTAAGACAGGCGAAGAAATACCTATTACAGCTCGTCGCGTCGTGACATTTCGACCCGGGCAGAAACTGAAAGCTCGAGTAGAGGCCTATGCTGGAACCAAGCCATAACGATGAATTACCGGTCATTCCGGGGAAGCGTTACTTCACTATTGGTGAGGTTAGTGAGCTGTGTGCCGTAAAACCACATGTGCTTCGCTATTGGGAGCAAGAATTTCCTCAGCTCAAGCCGGTTAAGCGTCGTGGCAACCGCCGTTATTATCAGCGACAAGACGTATTAACAATCCGCCAAATTCGAGCGTTATTGTACGATCAAGGTTTTACCATTGGTGGAGCGCGCCAGCAAATGTCAGGTGAGGGAGCTCAATCTGAAGAAAGCAATCAAATGAATGAATTGGTTGGACAAATGATCAGCGAACTTGAAGAAGTACTAGATGTTCTTCGGCTCTGAGATAGTGAATAAATCATCCCATTAAACAAACACAAAAAAAGCCACATTCAGTGGCTTTTTTTGTGTTTGCTGACTGTAAATTTGCAAAAGAGATCTATTCTATCGGGGGAAGCAAATCAAACATAGAAAATGGTCGGAGTGGCCGGATTTGAACCGACGACCACCACACCCCCAGTGTGGTGCGCTACCAAGCTGCGCTACACTCCGAAATCTTTTGTCGTCTATGCGCCAAAAGAGGCGTCGAATGATACCTAACCAAGCGTTTATTGCAAGAAACAAAATAGATTTGATGGTTTTGCTTCAAGGTCAAATATCGATTCCTAACTGGAACGTTTTACTTGGTTATTGTTCTATCAATATCCAAAAAGAAAGCCCTTGAATAAAGCTTTTTATGGCATGGTGTACTTCGTGAGAGACATTTAGCTGGGTAGAAATTTGACTACTCCCTCTTGTGGAATCTTCGGCGAGTTGGTAGATGATTTTTTCAACTGTTTTCTGGTGTTGGTTATTGTTGTGATGTAATTGGGTTAATAATTTGTTGGTGTCTATTTCAGAGAAGCCTGCTTGAGTTGTTCGCACAATATCTTTATAGAAATCCTCAATATAACCTTGCTGGTCATGATATTGCTGCTGAGCAGAGGGTGATTTGTTTTCTTTTAGCGCGTCAATATTATGGTAAATATCTTTAAGTGTCTTACAGCCATAGACTATCGATCTAACACATTCAATAGCAGATATGACTGATGAAGCTTCTTCCTGTGTCAGGCTTTGCTTTTGAATGTTAAGAATATACTGAATAATCTCACCCTCTCGAATTTTAATATTCTCATAGGCCTCTGTTGGCACAGTGCGGTTTTTTTTATGATTAGTTGCGTTTTTCTTAATCGTGTCATTAGGCGATTTATTATTGGCAGGACTTAAATCGAAGTAGGATAGATTTAGTTTTGTCGAGTCAAACCAAAGCTGCCGAATAGATTCTATCGCCATTGGAATAGCAGCACTTGGCACAGAAGTAGGAAGTTTACTTAAAGAAAAATAATTATCGTTTTCTTTTTTAAAGAGCGATTCTATCCATGCTGAAAATGGTTTTAGTAGCGGTAAAAAAAGTAAAAGGCCCACTAGGTTAAAAAAACTATGAAAGGCGACAAGGCCGAATAATGGATCTGAGATATTAAAAAACATTAATAATTCAGCGAGAAACGGTAGAGTTATAAAAAAAGCAAAAGAATCGACCGTTAAATTAAAAAAACAATGTGCAAAAGCTAACTGTCTTTTGACAACATTTCCGGTAATGCTACCTAGCACAATAGTGCTTGTTGTGCCTAGGTCAGCGCCAATCACAAGAGCAGCAGCACTAGGAAGGTCAATTAATCCTGCATTTAGACTGGCTAAAGCAATCATCATCATTGCCGAGCTGGACTGGATGAGAGCAGTCATTAAAACGCCAATGAGCAAATAAATAATTGGGCTAAAGCCTTGGATGTTTTCTATAGAAAAAACGTCAGGCAAGTTGGCTACGCTGTCTTTCATGAGTGACAATCCAAAAAGCAGCAAGCCGAGACCTAGAGCAACTGCAGCTATAGATCTAATCTTAGATTGGTTGTCAAAAATAATTTGTGATATTCCGCCAAAAGCAATTAAAGGAAGTGCATATTCGGCGATGTCTAGTTTAAACCCTAATAGCGTGACGACCCAACCAGTTAATGTTGTGCCTAAATTGGCACCTAGAAAAACGCCTATTGCGTTGATGAGTGGAATCACGCCTGCACTTGCAAAGGCTAAAACAATTAACCCCACTAAAGAACTGCTTTGTAATAAGGCCGTTAAAAATATACCACTGCTAATACTCGAAATAGGGGTGTTTGTTGTATGCAAAAGCCAGTGCTTTAGGCGAGGACCACTTAAATTTTTGGCTGCCAATTCTAGTTGATTCATACCATAGAGAAAAATGCCAAGACCAACTAAAAGGCCAAAAAAAGAGTGCATATAATATCCGAGAACAAGTAAGTACTTTTGTTTTGGATTGAACCTGAAAGAGTAGAGACAAGCAAGAACTACTCTTTCAGATTCTAAAAGGCGTGAGCTACATCGTTATTAATCTATATCAAGTAAACTAAAATAAAACGCGAGAGATTATTAATCAGTTTTTTGCATGTAACGGATTAGTTGAGACAATGTTCGTGCAAGTTCAGCGGCCTTTTCTTTATTTTCTTCAACCTGTAACCAACGTTTTCCTGATACTGGATGAGTAATCCAGCAACTCGCAGTTGACTGAAGGCATTCGAATTCAATATAAGGGTTGATGCCGTAAACTGAAAATCGATCTTCTTTGAAGGGAGCTGATTTGTTAGATCCGTACTGATTAATGGAAATGATTTCGCCGTTAGATGATGTTTTAATTTTATGCTTACTTGGAGTACTAATTCGGCTAGCCGCTAAAATTCTTCTATCACCTTGAGGTTTCTGTGTTAGTAGTTTGTTAATGTGAGAGGTGAGTGCTACGTTTAAATCTTTGTTGCCCTGCTCGATTTTAGGTGGACGCTTGTCTTTGTCATTTTTATTGCTCCACTTTATTTCTGATTTTGGTGAATTAGGGTCAGTTTCAATTTTATTTTCTAATTTTTTTTCAATTTCCGTTATTAAGCCTAACGCGTCGCGGTAATAGCGTCCTTCATTACCGTCACGATTAACATATTGTTCAAGCTTTTCATTTGCTTTTTTGTATTCCCCTTTATTCTGAAGTAATTTTCCATAGAGAAAATCATATTCAGAA
The DNA here is from genome assembly GCA_050633885.1 of Cellvibrionaceae bacterium. Taxonomy (GTDB): domain Bacteria; phylum Pseudomonadota; class Gammaproteobacteria; order Pseudomonadales; family Cellvibrionaceae; genus JAWSVE01. The sequence goes on along the minus strand of JBOEHK010000006.1, from coordinate 59,166 downwards.
GGTAGTGAAATACCGAGTTCCCCGGCTTTTGCTAAATATCTTTCTGCATCTCGGTAATTATTTTCTTCAATGGACTTTTCTGCTGCCATGATCAGCCTGTCGGCTTCGTGAGCTGGTTGTAATGCTAAGCTTGAAATAGGGTATCCCAAAAGAAACACGCAAAATATAAAAATAGATTTGGTGCGGGCGGTAAATATTTTGTTATGTAAATTCACAAGCGGCATGCTGTGTTCCTCTATAGTTGTTGCTATATAGTTCTTGCTATGTGTTTATAGGAGTTCTAAGGTGATTATTAATCGGACTGTCGTTAAGTGTAACGCTCAATTCTAAAGCGGTCATCTATTGAGTTCAATAATGTTATTCAGTTCATTGTTGAATGAGTTATAACAATAATAAAGGCGGTTTTATATAAAGAGGTTATAAAAAACATAAAAAATATCCTTGAAAGAGAAAAAATAACCCCCAGTTTTATATTGAGCACAAATTCCAGCATTTTTATTGTGCCTTCGGGGCAATATTGAATTGCAGGTCTGTTGTGCTGACTGTCTGATCATAAAGATAGACGTATTTTATATTGCTTTTTAAGTGAGGATATAACGATGAGAGATTTTGATTTTTCACCCCTATACCGTTCTTCTATTGGCTTCGATAGAGTAGCGAGCGTATTAGATAATTTGGTTAACTCAGAACTAACTGCAAAACAGGCGCAGCCCAATTATCCACCCTATAATATCGAGCTTGCTGACGAAAACAATTATCGTATCAGTATGGCTGTGGCTGGCTTCGATCAGTCAGAGTTGGAAATCGAGACGGAAATGAATAAGCTGGTTGTACGTGGTAGAAAAGTACCCGATCAATCCGAGAAAAAATATTTACATCAAGGTATTGCAGCACGAAATTTTGAACGTCAGTTCCAATTAGCTGACCATGTGAGAGTAACAGATGCTCGCAGTGAGAATGGATTGCTGCATATTGATTTAGTGAGAGAGCTGCCAGAAGTCATGAAACCTAGAAAAGTTCAGATACAATCTCATGCTGCCAGTGGTGAAGTAGTATCTGGTGAACCATCAGGAGTATCTTCAGATAAGGCAATCTTGAGTGCGGTATGATGAGACGTATTGTTTTAATGAGTGATGCTGTGCTCATAAATCTCATAAGCTAATAACGTTTTACCATTCCTTAAAGTTTGTAAAAAGAAACTCCATTATTAAGATGGGGTTTCTTTTTTTGTTTTCTGTTAGTGTTTTTCTATTGTGGTATTTTTGTTGAGGTATTTCTTAGTAGCATCATCAATTGTTAGCATCCGTTGCTATAAAAAGATTCCAAGAAAAATAAAGTGGATCTTTGACTTTTACTTGCATTTCAAGATCAATCACTATTCAATACCGGCCTATCATTTTCCTCTCATCGAGATATCTGTTGTTATGTCCGCACTTCATATTAAAAGTTTAACTAAAGTTTATGGAAACCAATTTGAAGCTTTAAAGGGCATTGATTTAATAGTCGAGCCTGGTGATTTTTTTGCTCTTCTGGGTCCGAATGGTGCTGGTAAATCGACAACCATTGGTATTATTTCTTCTTTGGTTAGAAAAACGAGTGGATCCGTTAGTATTTTTAGTAAAGATATCGACGAAGATTTTTCAGGCGCTAAATCAGCTCTTGGTGTTGTGCCTCAAGAGTTTAATTTTAATCAGTTCGAGAAAGTAGAAGATATCGTAGTGAATCAAGGCGGCTATTACGGCATGCCTATGACACTTGCAAAGCAGCGAGCAGAAAAATATTTAAAAAAGTTAGGTTTGTGGGAAAAAAGAAGAGATGCCTCAAGAAGTCTATCCGGTGGTATGAAGAGGCGTTTAATGATTGCTCGCGCACTGGTGCATGAGCCGAAATTATTAATTCTGGATGAACCTACAGCGGGAGTTGATATTGAGCTAAGGCGTTCTATGTGGGAATTTTTAAAAGAAATTAATGCTGAGGGCACAACAATAATATTGACAACGCACTATTTAGAAGAAGCCGAAAGCCTATGCCGTAATATTGCCATTATTGATAAAGGTCGAATTGTAGAAAACACTAGCATTAAAGCTTTACTAAGCCAGCTTAATAAAGAAGTCTTTATACTTGATACAAAAGAAGAGTTAACTGAAGCGCCAATCGTGAATGATTATCTTGTGTTATTAAAAGACAGGCAGACGTTAGAGGTGGAGGTTGAAAAAGGAAAATCTCTGAATACATTATTTGATGGACTTTCAAACCAAAACATTCATATTGTTAGCATGAGGAATAAATCTAACCGGCTTGAAGAACTGTTTGTTTCTTTGGTTGAAGGTAGTGTTGAGCATAGCGATGAAGAGGGTAGGAAAACTGTCAATAAGGAAACTGCAAATAAGGAAACTGCAAATAAGGAAGCTAGGAGTCTAGAGGCAAGCGGCCAAAAAGTCGTCCAAGAGTATAAAGAAGAACAAAATGAAGCATCCGCTAAATCATCAGGGAGTAACGTATCATGAACTTCCAACAACAAGTTGTGGCGCTGCTGACGATTACTCGAAAAGAAATTCGTCGCTTTACTCGTATTTGGATGCAGACATTACTACCACCTGTCATTACTATGACATTATATTTTATTATTTTTGGAAAATTAATTGGATCCAGAATCGGTGAGATGGGGGGCGTCGATTATATGTCGTTTGTTGTTCCTGGTTTAATTATGATGTCGGTTATAACCAACTCCTATTCAAACGTTGCCTCCTCTTTTTTCAGCACTAAATTCCAGCGGAGTATCGAAGAAATTTTAGTGTCTCCAACACCGAACTATGTCATTCTTTTAGGGTTTGTTTTAGGGGGAACGTTACGAGGCTTGGCTGTTGGTTTTATTGTTACAGTGGTAGCTTTCTTTTTTACTGACTTGCAAGTTAATCATTTGGGTATAACGGTCGCTATTGTTATTTTGACGGCGATTCTTTTTTCTGTTGCCGGTTTTATTAACGCTCTGTATGCGCAAAGCTTTGATGACATTAGTATTATCCCGACATTTATCTTGACCCCATTGACGTATTTAAGCGGTGTTTTCTATTCAATTTCATTACTGCCTGCAATCTGGCAGGATATTTCAAAACTAAACCCAATCTTATACATGGTGAATGCTTTTCGTTATGGAATATTAGGCATTTCAGATATTAATATTGGTGTTGCTTTCGGGTCAATTTTTATCTTTCTCTTCTTATTGGTGGGTTTTGCTTTATTCATGCTGAACAATGGTAGACGGTTACGATCTTAGTTATTGATCGCTGGCCGCTAAATATAAGCTTTAAAAGTCCGTTAGTCTGTGTTTAGTAGTAAGTCTTACTGAAATAGTGAAAATGGCAGAAAGATTGAAAGATGAATTAAATAGGTTTTGGAGATAAAAATGGCCGGCGCTGAATACTCCGCAGCAGAGACGCTCCTCGGTAAACAAACAGACTATGTCTCTGTTTATACGCCATCGTTACTTTGCCCTATACCTCGAAGTGAGTCTCGAGAACTTATTGGTGTTTCTTCCGATCAATTACCTTTTACGGGCGTTGATATCTGGACGGGTTATGAGCTTTCTTGGATTGATATCAAAGGAAAGCCTAAAGTTGCAATAGGTCACTTCCATTTTCCTTGTTCTACCCCCTCAATAGTTGAGTCGAAGTCTTTTAAGTTGTATTTAAATTCTTTTAATCAAACTCAGTTTACTGATGTGAATGACGTCATTAAAACGTTAGAGTCGGATTTAAGTACAACCGCGGGCGGCCCGGTGATGGTTGATGTGCAGTTAGTTGATAAGTCGGCCCAATATTTAATTGGCCGTTTTGCTGCTGAAAATATTGATAACCTTGATATTGATATCGATACCTATAAAGTCAATTCCGCATTACTGACAATAAACGATCGTGTTCCGATGGTAAGAGAGTCTTTGTGCAGTGATCTTTTAAAAACAAATTGTCCAGTGACGGGGCAGCCCGATTGGGCGAGTATTTTGATTAGTTATCGAGGTTGTCCGATTGATAGAGCAGGTTTGTTGCGTTATATCGTTTCTTTTCGAGCGCATCAAGATTTTCATGAAAATTGTGTGGAAAGAATATTTGTAGATATTCTAGATTACTGCAAACCGGAAGAACTCACAGTGTCAGCGCGTTATACAAGAAGAGGCGGGCTGGATATTAATCCATATAGAACAAATACAACCGACAAGCCTAATGATGTGCGCCTTGTTCGGCAATAATCAAAGCTAGGTAATAACGTTCAGACATTAACATTCAGGCAATCAAATTTAGACAATCAGATCGCAGCCGATTAAGCGCCCGACATAAAATCACATAATCACTTTGTCTTTTAGTTTCTTCGCGGCTTCAATCAAAGATGTAATGACTTTTTCTTTATCGTAGTTTCTGACTTTTTCCATATCCAGATGCATCGAAAAGCCATCTAGGCTCGCTTCAAAATAACTTTGGTTCTTTCCAAGTTCTTTTCTTAGATTAACTACTTGGTACACTTGAATCGGCTGGCTGAACCCTTTCACCAAAATATCACCCTTGTCACGACACATGATCACGTCTTTAACAAGCGACCATGTTTCATATGAAATCAAAATTTCTTCGGGCTCGGCGGCAGTTTCTAGTCTGCTTGCTAAATTTACATGGGTTCCGAGAACGGTGTAATCTAAATGATCGGCTGTACCAAAAGTACCTACTGTACAATAACCGGTGTTAATACCCATGCGGATTTGTAATGGCTTTTTGATGCCTTTTTTAAACCATTCTTGCTGTAACACCTTCATGCGTTTTTTCATTGCGATGGCCATAGAAACGCACATAATGGCATCGTTTTTAATCCCTTTTGTTTTTTGATTGTCGCCAAAAACAATCATTACACCATCACCCATAAACTTATTAATTGTTCCTCCGTATTGAGCCGCAATTTTGGTCATTTCTGTGAGAAAACTATTTAACAGTTCTGTAAGTGTTTCTGCTTCTAACTCTTCTGACATTTGACTAAAGCCTTTAATGTCAGAAAAGAAAATCGTCATGCGCTTACGTTCTGTTGCAAGTGCGCGGTCACGTCCTTGATTAATCGCCTCCCATACCGGTGGGGGTAAATAACGTGACAACTTATAAGCCCGTAATTTATGAAGGTGTTGTTCGTTCTGTAATTGTTCGTTACGCATCTTCAAATTGTGCATGCGCGTATAGGTATAGAGTGCATAAGCACAAAAATACGTGATGATGCCGATTAAACTGGCAGCACTGATTTCTAGGTTTCCACTGAAGACAAGATTAGGGCTGTGAATTAAAAAGCTAACGATGATCCCAGCTAAAAGGGCAAGGTTATCGCCAGCCCATTTTCTGACACCGCCTTGAAGTAAGGCGTTAAATTGAACCATCGTTATGAAGAGAATTGATGGCATTAAACTAAAGTCGATTAAATTTAAAACAACACCGAGTAGAGCAGCATCGCCATAACTTAATTTGTCAGCCACAAGTAACGCTTTACTTGGGCTAACCCGCTTAATAATAAAATAAGTGATGTAGGTATAACTGAGAAGCAGGACAATGATGAAAGATTTTACAAGGTCTACATTTGGCCAAGACATATCGGCAGCCAATGTTCCGCTGGCTGCAAAACAAATAAGCGCTCTGAAATAATACTGGTAGAGCGGTACTTTGGGGACTTTACTTTTGCCGCTAGGGTCCTTTTGTGGCGGCCGAGTAATACTTCTGGTGCTTGCGTCAGACATAGGTGGTCATCGGGTCGTCGTGTGGTTCGGCTATCGAACTGGATTAAATGGTGTTGATTGTTTAATACCTGTTCGATTTCTCATTATTTTTGTGACGTAACGCATTGTATCTACTTAAAAATATTGTGCCTATCCCCTGTATAGACAGTAGGTCTACGATCTCGCGCCAACGGTAAATATCAACCAAGCGCATTGGGTGAATTGTGTTTTTACAAGGCCAAATCAGTATGTGATGAATATTTGTTTTAGATAGAGTGACACCGCTTAAAGATTGAAAGCATAGCTATCCGTTCTAAGTTGGGTAAGTGTTGTGGGGTAATTAAGATATGGTTTGGCTCACATCTTTATCGTTTTATCTTTGATTTTACATCTCTCGCAGATATGACTTCAGATTGCGTTATCAGTAGCAGTTGTGTAGAGTTGCGGCCCTCAAAAAGCGCTGGTTAATTTTCCTGGGATAGTTTTTGAGTACTGGTGAGGTGTCCGAGTGGCCGAAGGAGCACGCCTGGAAAGTGTGTAGGGCTCACGCCCTCGAGGGTTCGAATCCCTCCCTCACCGCCATTTCCCATTATCGACAAAGACCCAGCTTCGGCTGGTTTTTTTATGGGTGAGTGTGGGAGGGTGAGAACCCTCACCGGTTCGACAAAATGCCCTGTATTTTAAACCGAGCGCAGAGAGCTCGAAGACTGAAATACCCACAAGATTTTTCAGTTAATCCCTCCCTCACTAACAATGCCTTGTTTATTCGATAAGTCTCGAACGACTCCCCTAGTTTGTACCAACGTATCTAACTTCTAGCTTAAGCATCCAGCTTTAACTGCGCTCAGTAATATTTATGCTAAATCAGCAGGTTAGTTCAATTATACAATGTTAATTCTAGATGTGTGGTCAAGATAAAGCGATTTTGATTAAATGTTATGATTAATATTTTATTAAAAACAATAGGTTAGGAATTGATCGTGAAGTGAATTCTAAGTGCTGGTTCTCTGCTACAAAGACACAATCGCTCCTTTCGAGATACCCTCAAACCCCTTTACAGAGATGTTATCTGCCAAAGCTTCTTGCTTTGTCTTTAAGGCGATGTGATGAGTGATGTTTTCAACGGTAGTATCTTGATCAATTACATAGCAGTGGGATTTCGGTAAAGAAAGTTCAAACTTCCCTTCAGGTGATTCGTAGAGGAAGTGATAATTCTCTCCGGATTTATCTGAGGCTTTACCTAAAGAAGGGTCCACTAAATCTGATTTTGTGCCGACGTAAGCGTCTCTTAATTTGTCGGACCAATGATCTTCGAGTTGTGAGTCTCGTTTTTGATTTCTTTGTATTTCAATTTTTGAGCGATGGCCATGAGCAATCCGCTGACACTTTCCGTTGTGCTTCTTCAGGCCGTGGCTATAGTGGTAAAAAGCGCCTTCAATTTTTTCAGTCGTGAAGCTGACTTTTATGGATTGAATCGTGTCTGGCAATAGCGCTTTTAATTTTTTTTCACACCAGTGAGAAACTGATTCTGCAGTAATCTCCTCTGTATCGATGACGGTGACGGCTTGTAACGGCGATTCATGAAAGATGCTTTCACCCGTATCGAGTGTCCAAGTGGTTCGGTGTCGTTTGGTGTAATCTAAATCATCGAGCACTTCGTCTAAGCTGCCATTTTTCGCTCGCCCAGGAATGAGTAACCGGTGGTCAATTAAGTCATCCAGTAAGTCCCTAACAGTGGATTTCACAATACCAAAATCACAAATCATACCTTGATCATCAAGATCACCTTCTAATTGGATATGAGATAGCCATGTTTCACCCAATAAGCCACGTGTGTGGTGAAGATAACTGAAGTCTGAATTGGTTAAATTGTCGACAAATAATTTCATGTGTTTACGTGTGGCTAATTAATAGGGAGCGGTACAGTGACTACAGTTGTAGAAGTAGCCATATATGGTAACGCACGTTTGCTAGAAAGCCGACACAATTATGGTGATCTCTGCCAGATGAGGCGGAAGACAAGCGGAAGATGGGGTAGAGCAGTGCTGATCATTGTGGGGAATAGAGGATTCATACCCTATCTCGTCTGTTCTAGGCTTGCAATAGATCTTCAAAGCCTTGATAATTCGCGCCCTTCTTTAAGTGTGAATAGTTGTGAAATAACAGCAACAGTTTGATCGCTTAATGAGTCGTAATGGTGACTCTTATTGGTCCCCTCGCAATGATTAACTGCGAACTCCGCCAGGCCCGGAAGGGAGCAACGGTAGTAGTGACATCGTGTGCCGGGGTGTGGCTGGTTTGAGTCGCCACCTTATCTATCTTCCCTTCGCTCTACACCTCTTTTCATGATGATGGGTACGCTTGAACTCATTTCTATCAGGAGCCAATAGAAAGCAGTAGCTAACAGTCAGTAGCCAACAGTAGCCAACAGAAAGACTAATTCTTTAGATATCCCTACCTGCTCTAGGCTATAATCGCTTTTCACTTTTTGAGTGGCATACTTAGCGATTAAATTAAGGCACGTTAACGAAATGAGTTATCAGGTACTGGCGAGAAAATGGCGACCACGCATCTTTCGCGAAATGGTTGGACAGGAGCATGTCCTTAAGGCGTTAATAAACGCGCTAGACCATAATCGTCTCCATCATGCTTATCTCTTTACCGGAACTCGCGGGGTGGGGAAGACGACAATTGCTCGAATTCTCGCTAAGTGTCTCAACTGCGAAACGGGCGTTAGTTCAGAGCCTTGCGACAAATGCGCTAGCTGCTGTGAAATTAATGAAGGCCGGTTTGTTGATTTGATCGAAGTTGATGCGGCTTCTCGAACCAAAGTGGAAGATACCCGAGAGCTTTTGGATAACGTCCAGTACGCCCCAACAAAAGGTCGTTACAAAGTGTACTTAATCGATGAAGTACACATGCTCTCCGGCCACAGTTTTAATGCGCTATTAAAAACCTTAGAAGAGCCACCACCTCATGTGAAGTTTTTACTAGCCACGACTGACCCTCAAAAATTACCCGTCACGATACTTTCTCGGTGTTTGCAATTTAATTTAAAAAACATGACGTCGGAAAGAATTGTTGATCACCTCGATCATATTCTCGAAAGAGAAATGATTCCTTTTGAACATTCTGCACTCTGGCTCTTGGGCCGGTCAGCCGATGGCAGTATGCGCGATGCATTGAGCCTTACGGATCAAGCGATTGCTTTCGGTAACGGTAAGGTCACTGAAGATGATGTTAGCTCTATGCTTGGCACCATCGATCAAAAACAAGTGTATGAAATGGTTCATGCGCTAACGGTTTGTGATGCAAAAAAACTATTAGATTGTGTTGAAGCCTTAGCTGAACAGTCACCTGATTATAATGATGCGCTCGCGAGCTTGATTAATATTTTACACCGTATTGCTATTGCACAAGTCTTACCAGAAGCAGTAGACAACACGTTTGGTGATAGAGATGAAATATTGCAAATGGCTCAACTATTACCAGCCGAAGATGTTCAACTTTTTTATCAAACGGCAATTCTTGGGCGTAGAGATTTAAATTTGTCACCAGATTTACGTGGCGGTTTTGAAATGATCTTGCTACGCATGATCGCCTTTAAACCTCAGGGTTTGGTTGAAATACCAGAAAAAGCGTTAAACGTTAATACACCTTCTGCGATATCTCCATCAGAAACAGACAATAGTGGGGAAGATGCCAGCGTAAAAAAGTCTGAAGTCGCCGCCGTTGCGGCAACAGAAAACCCGACTAAACCGGTGTCTGATACGGTGAGCGATCAAATTTTTACAGATCTCGATCCTGTTGATCAATCAAAAAAAGAAATTGAAAAAGAATGTATTGATGACGAAATTTTAAAAGATAAAACAATAGAAAAAATTGATAATAATACTCATCATCATCTTTTAGATAATAATGTTAGGCATCACGAAGTTAAGCATCAGAAAGTTAAGCCCCATGAAAGATTGAATGAAAATGATAAAAGGGGCGATGGCGATAATCAGGCGCCAACGGTACAGCCGCTTTCAGAAGATCGATTAACTCATCAGAATCAACTATCTTCTGACGTTCAGCCGTCTATTGAAAAACGATTGGCTTCTGAAAAACAATTAACATCTGAGAATCAGTCATCTACAAAGCTATCAATAGATTCTGCAAAAATAGCCGTTATAAAGCCAACTAAGCAATACATTAAGCAATATGTATTTGACAGTGTGCAACCGGAAGACTGGGTTGATGTTGTAGCTCAGTTGGCGATAGGTGGCGTTATACAAAATACCGTCATGAACTGCCAGTTAATCGCTAGAGATAATGAGGGTTTTCAGTTTGTTTTGGATGAGCGAAATAGTACGCTTTACGATGAGGGCCATCAGAAACGTCTTGCCGATATATTGACTGATTATTTTCAACGATCCGTGTCAGTCAATATTCAGTTAGGTGAAGTGACACAAGAAACCCCCGCCATGACAGCATTTCGTTTGAAAGAAGCTCGGCAAGCTGAGGCATTAGAGTCTTTGCAAAACGATCCCTTAGTGAAAGATATTATTCAAATGTTTGGAGCAACATTAAAAATAGAATCGATTAAGCCCATCGATCCTGAGTCGTGAGAAAAAGGAAAAATTAAACTTAAATTTCAAAGAGTAAAGTGAGGTAATAGCATGAAAGGTCTTGGCGATATGATGAAGCAAGCGCAAGCCATGCAAGAAAACATGCAAAAAATGCAAGAAGAAATTGCCAATATGGAAGTGCAAGGAGAATCTGGAGCAGGTTTAGTCAAAGTGACTATGACGGGTCGGCATGATGTTAAGCAAGTTACAATCGATCCTTCAATCATGTCTGAGGATAAGGAAATGGTAGAAGATTTGTTAGCGGCCGCCGTCAATGATGCAGTAAGAAAAGTGGAAGCTGCGAATAAAGATAAAATGGGTGGATTAACGGAAGGATTAACGATGCCTCCCGGATTTAAAATGCCTTTTTAATTTTTTAGTTTGTTAGAAAAAATATTGATAGAGAATTAAGCGACTATGTTTAGCCCGTTAATTGACGACTTAATAAAATCACTTCGCTGTTTGCCGGGTGTTGGCCCAAAATCGGCCCAGCGTATGGCGCTTCAATTGTTGGAGCGTGATAGGCATGGTGCAGCTCAGTTGGCTAATAGCATACAGCGTGCTGTCGATGGTGTGGGCCGCTGCCAATCATGTCGAACATTGACGGAGCAGACCGTTTGTACATTGTGTGCGAATCATAAACGTGATGGCAGTATTTTGTGTGTGGTCGAAACGCCTGCTGATGTGTACGCCATAGAACAAGCGGGTAATTTTTCTGGAAAATATTTTGTCCTGCTGGGACATCTTTCCCCGATTGATGGTATTGGGCCAACAGAAATAGGCATCGACCAATTAATCAATCGATTAAAAGAAGAAGAAGTTTCTGAATTGATTCTAGCCACAAATACAACCGTTGAAGGTGAAGCGACTGCGCATTTTATTGCGTCAGAGGCAAAACTCTGTGGTGTAAAAGTAAGCCGTATCGCTCATGGCGTCCCTATGGGTGGCGAGTTGGAATATTTAGACGGGAATACATTAGTTCATGCATTTATGAGTCGCTTGCAAGTTTAGTGGTTCAATTAATTATTTTAATAAAGAGGTATAAACATGTTTAGTCATATCATGCTTGGTGCAAACGATATTCAAGAGTCAAAAAAGTTTTATGATGAAGTCCTGGGTACTTTGGGCGTTAAACCCGGAGTTATCGACGATAAAGGTCGGGTTTTTTATCGAACTAAAACAGGAATTTTTTCTCTGAGTAAACCGATTAATGGAGAGCCAGCGTGTAATGGTAATGGCAGTACGATTGGTTTTGCAGCACACAGTGAAGATGAGGCAAATGCATGGCATGAAGCAGGGTTAGCTAACGGAGGTGTGACTTGCGAAGATCCTCCTGGTATTCGCGATGGCGGTGCAGTGAAATTATATCTTGCCTATCTGCGTGATCCTGCTGGAAATAAAATTTGTACACTTTATCGATTACCCAATTAACAGTTTTAAATTGCAATCCCTTAGGTTTGTAACCATAAAAAAGTGAGATAACGATGAAAGTAATGAGCTGCAAACAACTAGGTGGAGCATGTGATCTGAAATTTTCAGCGGAAACTTTTGAAGAAATGGCAGAAAAAAGTAAGCTGCATGGAATGGACATGTTTCAGAAGCAAGATGCGTTACATCTAAAGGCCATGCAAGATATGCAGAAACTAATGGGTAATCCTGAAAAGATGCAACAATGGTTTGAATCGAAGAGAAGAGAATTTGATGAGTTGCCTAACAGCGAAAATGATCAGTAAGTCGAGCATCGTGAAGGCGATTAGGTTTTTTAATGCAAAATCTTAGGTCACAAGACAGTCGTTGGATCGATTCAAATCAATTACTTCAGGCCTGTTGTTCTGATTTAAGTACCGCATCAGCGATTGCTGTTGATACAGAGTTCATGCGAACAGATACGTTTTATCCTGTTGCCGCGTTGTTTCAAATATCGGATGGACATCATTGCTATCTTATTGATCCGTTAAATATTGATAATTTCAAACCGCTGACCGAGTTGTTTCAAAATCAATCAGTTGTGAAAGTGTTTCATGCATGCTCTGAAGATTTGGAAGTGTTTAATCATTTTTTGAAATGTTTACCTTATCCGTTAGTTGATACACAAATTGCCGCTGGTCTCTTAAACTACGGTAGCTCCCTAGGCTATGCCTCTTTGGTAAATGAATTGTTGGGTGTTGAACTTGAAAAAGGTGAAACGCGATCGAATTGGTTGCAGCGTCCATTGGCTGAAAAACAATGCACTTATGCAATGGATGATGTGCTTTATTTGTTGGAAGTGTATCAAAAACTAGAAGTTGATTTGAAAGACAAAAAACGCTTTAGTTGGTTTCAAGAAGAATGTAAAACGCTATTGGATATTGCTCGTGAGCCTGTGAATCCGAGCGAATATTTTCGTCGTATAAAATCTGGCTGGAAATTATCTCGGAAAGACTTATCGGTTTTGAAAGCGTTAAGCGAGTGGAGAGAAGAGCAAGCCCGAAAGAAAAATGTTCCGCGTAATCATGTGTTGCATGAAAGGGTTTTGTTTGATCTGGCACTTAAAAAGCCTACAGAGTTTTCTGATTTACGCAATATCAAAGATTTTCATTTCCGTAAAATCAAAGAGCATGGAGACGCCGTTTTACAGATTGTCGAGTTGAGCATGAAGAGTGATCAGTCTGAATGGCCTGAACGTCTATCTTCACCGTTACCGTCTTCTCAAAAAAATCTAATGAAACAATTAAAAGCAAAAGTAACCGAAATTGCAGAGCATTCAAATCTCGCGGCTGAAGTGCTGGCTAAGAAAGCCGATTATGAATTTATTATTCGCTCAGGTATGTCGGGAGATCAGTATCAATTGCCACCGCGCATGCTGGGGTGGCGCCGAAAGGTGGTAGGAGAATCATTGTTGGCTCTCGTTAACAACAGACCTGTTTGATTTGAGGCCTGGCTGATCATAATAGGCATAGCGCTTATACCCAAGCAAGCTAATTAAAAAGATGAAAGAACATAAACATGAAATTATTGTGTGATATTTATAAAAGCAGTAAAGATGAAGGGATGTACATCTATGTGAAATTTGGCAAGGCTTTAGAAGCTGTTCCTGAAAGTTTGAAGAGCAAACTGGGCACACCAAAAAAAATAATGAGTTTAGAGTTGACACCAGAAAAAAAATTAGCCAGAGCGGAATCGCAAAAAGTGATGTTAAGTATTGAGGAGCAAGGATTTTATTTGCAAATGCCACCGTCACAGTTTAATGCAGAATCTTCAACTTTGTTTGGTGATGCTGTAGCAATAAAAAAGGATAATCTTGAATCATAATTTTTGGCAATCAAAAACACTTGCGCAGATGTCTCAGGACGAATGGGAGTCGCTCTGCGATGGTTGTGCAAAATGTTGTCTACATAAACTAGAAGATGAAGACACCGGTAAAGTTTTTTATACCAATGTGGCGTGTGAGTTTTTAGATCTAGATCGATGCCGTTGTAACGATTACAATAATCGCAGTGAGTTAGTTCCGGATTGTATTTCGTTAAAGCCATCAGATGTGGCCGATTTCAAGTGGTTGCCTCATACTTGTGCTTATCGATTAGTTTTTGAAAACAAACCTTTACCTGAATGGCATCATTTGGTCTCGGGATCAAATTTAGACATTCATGCTCAAAAAAAATCAGTCAAAGGTCGAATAGTTTCAGAAAAATATGTTCATGATAATGATATGGAGTCTCATGTTATTCGCTGGATTAGATAGCCTGTCAATACGCAAGAACTCATTAGCCAATAATTTATTCGGCAGTAATTTATTAGGCATAAGTCAGGATTATATACATTACAGGATAAAGAATTTAAAAATGAAAAGATCAATTATAATAGTTGTCATCATCAGTTTTGGTTTTTCTTCTGCGGTTTTGTCTAATGATATCTCGGCTGTCAACGATAGTCATTCGTCAGTTTTGTCGGGTGTGCCTGTTCAAGAAGCGAAAGTATCTCATTTAATGAATAAGGCTGAAAACTCTAACGAGTTTATATTGGATCGTTCCGAAGAAATTAACCAGCTTTTAGCTATTTATCGCGGCGATGATTTAGTCGCACAAAAAAAGCAAACGGAATCCTTGGCGTGGTCGGGCATTACTGATGTAAGAGTGTATGATGAAATTGAACGCTTACTGATTAAAACAAATGAAAAGAGCACGGTCGATCGTTTAAAAAATGACGCTATTTCTTGGTTTTTGAAAGGACTCTCCTATTCGGGAAACGCTAAATACGTCAATACGATAGAAAACGTACTTGATAAAACGAAGAATTCAAAGCACAGAAAGTATTCTAAAGAAGCATTGGAGTATTTGCCTCAATATGGCGAATGGAACCCAATTATTAATTCAACAGAAAGCTGGAATGTCAATGAAAGTGGTAAAGTGAATCGTTTTGCGAATATGATTCGTAGCGACGTATTAAGACTGAAAGAGCTTGCTGCAAAAAGAACCTATGGTGAAAAGATACATAGCGCTTATCTATTTGATGTTATAGAAAAAGAGCTGTTAGCTCATTGTGCTGATGCTGATAGAACCAGTCGATTTGGCACAACTTATGGTTTTATGAGTAAAGCATTAGGTGCTTCTGGTGATAAAAAATACGCTGTCACCATTCAGTCTGTTCTTGATCGTGCTTATAATCCCAAACTGAAGCGTCTTGCTAAAAAGCATTTAAGAGAATTTGATTTCAAATAATATTAAATGATTACAATGTCTGTAATCTGTTTTAACCGAGAAGAGACGAGCGATGTTTTCGAGTGATGAATATTTATGGGGATGGGTGTTGTACGCTTTAGCAAGCTGTGGACTGTTAGTTGTCTGGTGGTTTATGACGCGATGGATATCGTTTCAGATTGTTAGAAATACATTGCGAGTTGTTGTGGCCGCTGCGCTTTTAATGCCTTATCCCGTGGATGCCGAAAGTTCATTTTTAGCACCTGCATTAATTATAACCTTTGTCGAAGGATTATTTGTTCGTGACGGAGCTTTTGATCGCGCGGGTATCCCTCTTATTATTGCCGTTGTCACTGCTGCAGTTTTTTATATTATTTTGTCAATTCTATGGAATGTCGTATTGGCTAAACGAATTAACCGTGATTTAGATTCAAAATCAAATTCAGAAATGTCGACCGTCAACGAAGAAAATACCGCAAGTGAATAAATACCAAGCCATAGTAAATCACTCATTAATGAGTGATTTACTATGAGTTATGTTGAAGTACGTTTTCTGTTAACTAGAATGACTTAAAAGATATAGCGATACTTTATTTCAAAAGATATTTCGTTGTAATTACTATCACCCACTAAAGCATCTCCCCAAATAGAAATAATGCCAGAGGTGCCGATATTTTGATTTAAACCCAAGCCAATGCGGGCATAAGTTGACGCGCTAGCCGTCGTGTTATCTATCCATGTGTTTTCTGATGCTACCGCAAAAGCAGTCGTTAATTCTGCGCCATCATCATTAAATTCATGCTCTAACCCAAACCGAGCATCAAGCATCAAATTTTTAGTGATAGCGTAATTTGAGTAAACACCTAGCTCGGCTATTAGCGAATTATCTGAAGTGTCATCTAGCGTAAGAGCAGAAACACCACCAGTTTCAGCAAAGCCGTCTACTGAAATTTGAGTCGCATGAATATAGGCGTAGCGAGTCAGATTAAATCTGTCATTGAGCAGTTTATCTTTTTCGAAGCCTAGAGAAAGGTAGGTATAGCTGGCATCTGTTTCTCCAAGTAGTTCTTCAAAGCCATTGATTCGTTTAGACTCTAAACTTGCCTGTGAGAATCCTAGACTTGTTTGAAAGAAAAAGTCTTCAGATAATTCATAAGCACTGTAACCCGATAAGCTGATATTGTTGACTTGTGTATCACCGCTGGCATTAGCGAAATCGCTATCAGCCGAGGCGTAACTGACTGCTAGTCCAAGCTGAAAAGCATCATTAACAAATGCATCGCCGCCGGCGACAATGGTAAACGCTTTTGAGTCGTAATCACTGCCAACGCCAAGCTCACCATTATCATCTTTTTCGAAGTCATTGTTGTAGTTGCCATCTGTATATCTTCCTCGAAGGTATAATCCGACATCCAAACCATTAGGAGCTGAAGTTTTACCGGTGTTGTTTGTGCTTGTTAAATTATTTTCTCCCGCTAGATTAATGTCTCCATTAGAAAAGCTCAAAAGATCAATATCATCAAACGATATGCCAGCTCGACGTGTACTTGATAGTCGGTTAAACATCATTCGGCTAAGATTCCGGCTATTCACTTTTAATGAGTTAATCATTTGCCCCATTTGGAATTGAGCCAGTTTTTGAAACTGAGTTGTTGTGTTTAATTCGTTGCTAGTATTTCCTTGGCTGTTACCAGAAATTAAACGTGCCAATTCTTGTAAGTCAGTATCACCTGAAATTCGAACAGCGCCACAAATATCCGACGCTATACCGTTAGCGTCATAACATTTAATTCCGGCAATAAATGCATCTTGTCCAGATGATATTTCACTGAACAATAAGGCAAGTTCGCCACTGAGAGAATCTAAAGCGGCGGCATCGGTATATGCATCACGAAGAGAATCAATATCAATTGCCATACCTCCACTTGTGAGAGCAAGATCAGTGTAGTCATCTTGTGTCGTGTCAGTGGCTTCTTCTACCAGTAAATAACCTTGTACTTTGACAATATCACCTGTCATTTCATCTCTGACATAGGCGTAACCGGTATTAGGGTCATCGCCTACGACTGCAAATGCTGGATTACCGGCTTGGTCAGTAAAGCGTTGATTCACTGCGGCGTGTAACACAATATTTTGAAGGGCAAGTTCTGATTGGATATACGCTTTGTCGATTTCATTTTGGCCTGAGGGAAGATTATTCGTGTTTAAATTTTCTGTGTCGTTATCTCGGCCTTCATCACTAATTAATAAAATTGACGCACCGGCATCAGCCCTAAAATCATAGGATTGATAAGTGTAATCAATAGCCCGGTACCCATCTTCTTCACCATTACCATTAGTCACCAATTGATCAGTAACAGCATCAAACTCATTGGCTGTTCCCCAAACAGAATCAGGAGACGATGATAAATTGAAATGCCGATAAATTTCTTCCCCTTGTTGTCTGCCAGCTTCGTAAGGTGATGGTGGTGAAGTGCCCCCAAATCCAACAAGCCCATATTGATTTAAAGTGATGTCTTGATCGGCTAGAGAATCATCAATACTTTGAATGTAGCTACCAATAAATTGATTATGTTCCCCCGCCATTGATGGAGATTCATCAATGATGACGACCATATCGATTGTGGATGCAGCATGAATGTAACTGCTGAGCGCTGTTGTTGAAATAGTCGCGATTGAAATAAGCGCCATTACTGATTTGTTTTTTATGAGTGCCATGAAAGATTGGTCCTTAATTATGCATTGCTAATAAATATCTAACACTAGCAACAGTAATGCTCTTACTGTGATGTAATCGCACAAAAAGTAACAGGGATGAAAATTACTTAACTGATGTAGTTAGGTTGGTTGTTTTTGTGATTGGCATGAAGGCTATAAAAATTTTATGTTTTGGGGTTTAAGTAAGCAGATACTACGTTTTATAACAGAGGAAACAATACAAAGTTTTAGTTAAAGAGGTAAGTATCTAATTAGGCTTAAAAGTTCAGAACAGTGTCTCATTTTTCAAACGACCAAAATAGATGCGTGAGCAAAATGTAATCAAACATGTAACAGTTGTTTACATTTTAGGCGTCGTAAAAAGGGGATATAGCGAGTTAGATCGACCGCCTAAAATAGACCACTTACTCATAAGGTAATCATTCCCTAAGCGCCAATTAACTATTCAGGCAATTTTTCTATGATTCGCGTCATTTCTTTGACGCTTGGCAGTCGGTGCAACTCTTATCGCGATCGGTTCATGATTAGCGGTTTCAATAAGCATTGCTATGCTTATATTTATAACCGTATAGCTCCTAGAGTCTAGAATTGACGAGTGGGTAAGGCATGTTTTCTAAATTCGATAGATCGAAGTTTTCAATATTCTATAAAAGCAAACAACTAAAGAAGATCAACTGTTTTCATTGTTTGTGTTTGTTGTTGTTGCCGGCTTTGGCCAGTGCGTCAGACAAAACTGACGTTAGACTGTTGATTGACGTGTCTGGCAGCATGAAGAAAAATGATGCCAATAATTTAAGGCGACCTGCGGTTGATTTGTTGGTTAAATTGTTACCTGAAGATAGCGAAGCAGGTGTTTGGACGTTTGGCCAATATGTCAATATGCTGGTACCGCATGGAAGCGTTAATAAAAAATGGCGAACACTTGCATCAGAAAAAACAGCACAAATAAATTCAAATGGCCTTTACACCAATATTGGCGGTGTTCTAGAAAAGGCCACTTATGATATTCAGCAAAGATCGAATCAACCAAATTCAGCGGAGAATGAATATCAACATTTAATATTATTAACTGATGGTATGGTTGATATTTCGAAACAACCTGAAGAAAACCAAGCTGAATGGCGACGAATTTCAGAAGAGCTTTTACCTGCGCTGAAAGCGTCAAATTATAAAGTGCACACTATTGCTTTATCTGACAATGCAGATACAGAGCTTTTAAATAAGTTATCTCTTGCAACCGATGGTGTTGCGGCCACAGCCAACAATGCTGATGAATTAATGAAAATTTTTCTTAATGCATTAGATAGTGCATCACCACCCGAGCAAGTTCCTTTGAAAGGCAACAGTTTTGTTGTTGATTCAAGCGTAGAGGAATTTACAGCGTTAGTTTTTCCAGTAGAAGGGAGTCCTCCCGCAAAACTAAAAAGCCCTGAAAATAAAGAATACGCTTTTGATGATAATAACGAAGACGTGAATTGGATTAGAACAGATCAGTACGAGTTATTGACGGTAAAGCGTCCAGTAGAAGGTGAGTGGGAGCTCTTAGCTGATTTAGATCCAGATAGTCGAGTGACTATTGTCAGCGACTTAAATCTCGTTGTAAAACCATTAAAAAATAATGCATTAAAAAATAGTCGGATTCATCTCAAGCTACTTCTTGAAGAAGAAGGAAAGAAAATTGTTAGGCCCGATCTATTAAACATTCTCGATGTCAGTTATTCCGTTCAACGACACAATGATGGAGAGGCATGGTTTGATGTTATTCCAGTTGATTTATCGTTAGCCTCTACTGATCCAAATGCCGGCATTTTTTCTAGGCAGTTAGATATCTTTGATACTAAAGGGATTTATGAGATTAAGGTTGTTGTTGACGGAAAAAGCTTTAAGAGAGAGTTTTCTCATTCGATTGAAATTCGTGAGCCTTTTATTGTTGAAACAGAAACCCAGAAAAAAAAATCTATATCTCATATCGTCACAACGGTTACAGCCAGCAATGATGACATCGACGTAGCCAAAACAAAAATAATGGCGAGGATAGAAAAACCCTCAAAAAACAACTCAGTTAAAACATTAACATTAACGGATTTTGACAGCTGGAAACTAGATTTTATTCCTGAAGAGCAAGGTATTTATAAAATAAACCTAAATGTTCTTGCGGTTAAAAATAATGGCGATAAGTTTGAATTTTCTTCGGAAGAAATTTCTATACGGTATCCTGAAGATGGTGAATTCTTTTTAGAAGATGAAAAAACTAATGAAGAAGAGGAAAAGCCCATTCAGCAGACTGTAGCAGAAGAGCCTAATGCCGAAGCCAATGTTGAAGAGCCAAAAAGTAAGTTGTGGCTGTATATTGGTTTAGGTGTCGGTAACTTACTCATATTAGTGATTGCTTTTTTTGCTTACCGGATGATTATGGGAGGAAAAGTTGAAGATGAACTCGAAGATATAGAGGCGTCTCTTGCCTCGGATACAAGTGAAAACGCTGAAGGGTCTTTGTCTTCATCATCTGCAGTTGACAATAAAGAGAATGAAAACGCTAACGATAACGAGAAAAAAGAAGAGGGTGAAGAAAGCCCAGATGCTGCAAGTTCTGACGGCCCTAGTATGACCGATGTGGATTCATCAGAGGGCCAGAAAGTAATGGATTCAGACGATAAGACAGAGACCGAAGATTTAGATAATAATAGCGAAAATCCTGAGAAGAATTCTTCTGATGACGCAATTGGTTTAGATGGCTCTTCAGGTAGTTCTCCAGATAGTTCTCAAGCTCATTCACATGATAGTTCTCAAAAAAGCTCTCAAGATAATTCGGGAGAGGATGAGGTTGAAGGTATTACTGATGTAGAGTTCTCTTTGGATGATTTTGAAGAGGATGACGATGATGATATAGACTCCGAAATTGATAGAGAGTTAGCAGAAGAGTTTGCAGAAGAGGTAACTAAAGAGTCAGAAAAAGATTCTGATAGCGAAGCCCAGAATACTGTTGATGAATCTAATGAGCTGCAAACAGAAACCATTTCTTCATCCGATCAGCAAGAGGATAGTGGCAATCAAAAAGAAAATATAAAAGACGAATTTGATCTCAGCGATGTTGAAGATAGCAATGTTGAGGATAGTAATGTTGAGGATAGTAATGTTGAAAGTAGCGATGTCAAAGAGAATGGCAAAGAGAATGAACCTTAGATAAAGAAAAACCAGAGGGTAATTCGAGTGCAGACAACACGAATTCAAACAATACAGATTCAAATAAGTCGAATGAAAACAAGGATGAATATCTTATAAAGCCTGATGACTTTCTTAATCTAGCCTGCTTTATCTATAGATAATATGCCACCCACTAAATCACTGGTATTTATATGAGTGTTTCCCCGGCAGTCTATTTTAAGGATATCGTTTAATCTTATTTTCAGTTAGCCCTTAAATATTCACAGTTGTTGATGTTTTTATGATTTGACAGCCCAGTCATTACATTCCAAATATTTACAATTCAATCAATTTTCCTTATTAATAACTTCAAGATGATTATGATAGACTTCGGTTTTGGTTGCGCTTGTTGCGCAGTGCAGAACAGGGTTTTACTCAAAACCGCTTTTGAGCGTTAACTTTTGAGCGTTAAATAGTGGTTTGTTATGAAGTAATATCAAATAACTGTTGTATTCGGGGATTTAAGATGAAGTTTGAAGGTACAGAACGATACGTCGCCACAGGTGATTTGCAAATGGCTGTGAATGCAGCTGTGACATTAGAGCGTCCGTTATTAATTAAAGGCGAGCCTGGCACAGGTAAAACAATGCTGGCGGAAGAGGTGGCTGCTTCAATGGGAATGAAGCTAATCCAGTGGCATATCAAATCCACAACAAAAGCTCAACAAGGTTTATATGAATACGATGCCGTAAGTCGCTTACGCGATTCACAATTAGGCGATGATAAAGTTCACGATATTAAAAACTATATTAAGAAAGGCAAGTTGTGGGAAGCTTTTGATGCTGATGAACAAGTTGTGTTGTTGATTGATGAAGTGGATAAAGCCGATATTGAATTTCCAAACGATTTGTTAGTTGAAATCGATAAAATGGAATTTTTTGTTTATGAGACGGGTGAAACGATTAAAGCAAAACATCGGCCTATTGTTATTATTACCAGTAATAATGAAAAAGAATTGCCTGATGCATTTTTACGTCGTTGCTTTTTTCATTACATAAATTTCCCTGATCGCGACACCATGTTGTCTATTATCGACGTTCATTATCCAAAGCTAAAGACTGAATTGGTCAATGAGGCGCTCGATATATTTTTCGATGTACGAAAAGTGCCGGGTCTTAAAAAGAAACCATCGACGTCTGAATTAATAGATTGGTTAAAATTATTAATGGCTGATGATATTCCCGATGAAGTGCTTAAAAATCGTGACGCAACAAAAGCTATTCCGCCATTATATGGCGCTTTGTTAAAAAATGAACAAGATGTTCACATGCTAGAGCGTTTAGCTTTTATGGTTCGCCGAGAAAACCGATAATTCATAACTGATACTTTATTTCAAGCTATTCAGGACAAAGTAGAACGTTCGTTAAGGCAGATTATGTTAGTTAATTTTTTCTACGGTTTGCGAAATGCGCAATTGCCCGTGTCAATCAATGAGCTTTTAGTCTTGCTAGAAGCTATGAGCCATCGTCTGGCTTTCAATAGCATTGATGACTTTTATGTGTTGGCCAGAACATGCTTAATCAAAGATGAAAAATATTTTGATAAGTTTGATAAAGCATTTGGTGCATACTTCAAAGATCTTGAAGGGCTCGATGATATTATCGAAGCTATTATTCCTGAAGATTGGTTGCGAAATGAATTTTTAAAACAACTCAGTGATGAGGACAAAGAAAAAGTCGAGTCAATGGGTGGTTTGGAAAAACTCATCGAAGAATTCAAAAAACGCCTTGAAGAACAAAAAGAAAAGCACTCAGGCGGTAATAAATGGGTCGGCACAGGTGGAACTTCGCCGTTTGGAAACAGCGGCCATCACCCTGGTGGCATTCGAGTTGGCGGTGAAGGTCAAAATAAACAAGCGTCCAAAGTTTGGGAGCAACGAGAATATAGAAACCTTGATGACTCTGTGGAGCTTGGTACGCGTAATATTAAAATGGCTTTACGCAAACTACGAAAGTTTGCTCGGACAGGTTCGGCAGAAGAGCTTGATCTAGATGACACTATTAGCTCTACGGCAAGAAACGCGGGATTACTGGATATCAAAATGGTTCCTGAAAAGCATAATTCTGTCAAAGTATTATTGTTTTTGGATATTGGTGGCTCGATGGATCCTTATGTAAAAACCTGCGAAGAGCTTTTTTCTGCCTGTAAAACTGAATTTAAACATTTAGAGCATTTTTATTTTCATAATTTTATTTATGAAGGCGTATGGCAAGATAACTTTCGTCGCCAGCAAAATATGATGGCAACGTTTGATTTACTTCATAAATACTCAAGTGATTATAAGGTTATTTTTGTGGGTGATGCGACCATGGGTGCTTATGAGATATCGCATCAATACGGCAGTGTTGAGCACATGAACGAAGAGCCGGGCTATGTTTGGATGAAGCGTATCAAAGAAACCTTTGATAAAGTGATATGGCTAAATCCAACTACAAAAGAACATTGGCAGTACACATCCAGCATTGAGATAACTAAAGAGCTAGTAGAAGATAAAATGTATCCTCTGACCCTTGCAGGGCTTGATGAAGGAATCTCTTACCTGACTCGTTAATATTATTGTGTTAATACCTTGTTTTAAGTAATGTCAGACCGAAAAAGAGAAGCCTATAGCTTCTCTTTTTTATTTCCGATCTTAATTTTTGTTCTGTATCATGGCGGCATATTTATTCTGTTATCCAATGTTCTATGACAACTGATTCTACCCCTCCAAAATCAAACGTTACAAATCTCGCGAAGCCTATTGTGTTAGATGATCTGATGCTAAAAGATCGACGAGCGGTTATGAGATTGCAACAAGATCTACAAAAGCGCCAACGTCAAAACAAACCTATCGAGGTGTTAGAAAAAAAACTAGACGCCCGAGTGTCTACCTCTCTTGAGTTGGTTGATAAGCGAAGCTCTCAGATACCCGCTATAGCATTTCCTGAAGAATTGCCAATTGCCCAAAAGCGAGAGCTCATTGCAGAAACAATTAAAAATAATCAAGTCGTTGTCATTGCGGGCGAGACCGGTTCAGGTAAAACAACGCAGTTACCCAAGATTTGTTTGGAACTAGGGCGGGGTGTTAAAGGGCTAATCGGGCACACTCAGCCAAGACGGATTGCTGCACGAACGGTCGCAAGCAGAATTGCAGAAGAGCTTCATGTCGAATTAGGCGAGCTTGTCGGTTATCAAGTTCGCTTTACTGATCACAGTAACGACATAACCGCTGTAAAATTAATGACTGATGGTATTTTGTTAGCTGAGATACAAAACGATCGTTTTTTGAATCGCTACGACACAATTATTATCGATGAGGCCCACGAACGTAGTTTAAATATTGATTTTTTGTTGGGTTATTTAAAGCAATTGCTACCGCGACGTCCTGACCTTAAAGTGATTATTACTTCCGCGACGATTGATGTTGAACGGCTTTCAAAGCATTTTGATCATGCACCTGTTGTTCAAGTCTCTGGTCGAACCTATCCAGTGGATGTTCATTATCGTCCTATGTTTGAAGATGAAGATTTGTCGGATGCTATCGTCACTGTGGTTTCTGATATTGTGACTTTTGATAGAAAGGAAGGGGAAGATAAAAATACGATTGGAGCAAATAAAGGAAACGATATTCTTGTTTTTCTTAGCGGTGAACGAGATATTCGTGAAGCTGCTCTTGCATTGCGAAAAGCACACATAAAAGATGTAGAGGTTGTCCCACTCTATGCGCGATTAAGCTTGTCGGAACAAGCGAAAGTTTTTCAATCACATCGTGGTGTGCGCGTTGCGCTTGCAACGAATGTGGCTGAAACTTCCATTACTGTTCCGGGGATTCGCTATGTTATTGACCCAGGTTATGCAAGAGTCAGTCGCTATAGTTATCGCACTAAAATTCAACGGTTACCAATAGAAGCTATTTCTCAAGCGAGTGCCAATCAACGAAAAGGTCGTAGTGGGCGTGTCAGTAACGGTATTTGTTATCGTCTTTATGAGGAAGCTGATTTTAACACTCGTCCAGAATTTACCGAACCAGAAATTCTTCGCAGTAATCTTGCGACCGTTATTTTACAAATGGCACAATTGCGCTTAGGCAATATTCACGATTTTCCTTTTGTGGAAAAACCCGATAGACGATTGATTAATGATGGTTATAAATTACTTGAAGAATTGCAGGCCATTGATTCTCAGGGTCAGTTGAGTCCTTTAGGCCGGCAGTTGACGCAGTTTTCTGTCGATCCAAAATTTGCACGCATGTGTATAGCAGCAAACGAATTAAGTTGTTTACGCGAGTTGTTAATTATTGTCAGTCTGTCGACTATTCAAGATCCTCGTGAAAGACCTGCTGATAAACAGCAAGCTGCCGATGAAAAGCATCGTCGTTTTTGGGAAGAAGGTTCTGATTTTCTTTCAAGTTTGAAATTGTGGGACTACGTCGAAGAACAACGACAAGATTTATCTCAAAGTCAATATCGAAAACTGTGCAAAAAAGAATTTTTATCTTTCTTGCGTTTGCGAGAGTGGCGAGATTTACATCATCAGTTGCGCCTAACGGCAAAACAATTGGGGTTTGTCGAAAATAAAACATCTGCCAATTTAGAATCTGTCCATCGTGCCTTATTGACTGGATTATTGGGGAATATAGGCATGCTGACTGAGGACAGAGTTTACCTAGGTCCACGTAATCGTAAGTTTTCTATTTTTCCTGGCTCCTCTCTTTTTAAGAAAACTCCAAAATGGATTGCCGCAGGAGAGTTAATAGAAACAACTAAACTTTATGCACACAATGTCGCAAAAGTAGAACCGGAATGGATTTTATCGGCTGCAAATCATTTAGTGAAAAAAAATCACTTTGAACCTCATTATGATGCAAAGCGAGGGCAGGTGATGGTGTATGAGAGAGTGAGTTTGTACGGTGTAATGCTGGTTGAAAAACGTCGCGTTAATTTTAGTAATATTGATCCTGAACAATCCCGTGAAATTTTCATTCAAGCCGCTTTAGTGGAAGGTAATTACAAGCCACCAAAAATCGCTGTTAACCAAAAACAACAGGAAAGCAATACGCAGCCAGTGAATTTCTGGCAACACAATGCAGCGCTGTTTAAAGAGCTAGAAGAGCTAGAAGCCAAATCTAGGCGTCGAGATATTCTTGTTGAAGATAAGCACGTGTTTGAATATTTTAATGAGCGAGTACCTTCTAACATTGTTAATTTAAAAGGATTTGAATATTGGCGAAAACAGGCAGAAAAGGATAATCCTGAAATTTTATGCCTTCCCCGTGATTTATTAATGCAGCACGCTGCCGTCGATGTGACGCAGGCGCAATTCCCTAACGAGTTACTGATTAACGATCAAACATATAAGGTGAGTTATCATTTTGAGCCGGGAACACTCGATGATGGCGTTAGCTTACACGTTCCGATTCATGGCCTGCATGTGTTGTCAGCAGAAAAATTAGAATGGCTAGTGCCAGGCATGTTGAGAGAAAAATGTATTCAGCTCGTTAAGTCCCTACCGAAACAATGGCGTAAAAATTTTGTTCCAGTCCCTGATGTGGTTGATAGGGCAATGCCGTTTCTGACAGAGCGAAGTAACAGTAGTGAGAATACAAAGAATGAGTTGAGTCTTGTTACTGCGTTACAAAAGGCTCTTCAAAAAGTCACGGCTGTTCTTGTTGATGACGATGCATGGCAAACTATTTCATTAGATCCTTATTATTTATTTAATATAAAAGTAGTTGATGAGAAAGAAAAAATTATTGATAGCGGTCGACAATTGGATGAGTTGCGCGAGCGTTATCGCGGTCGCCTGCAAGAGACGCTCCGCTCGGTAGGGGAGTCTATTGAGCGAGATAACATAACTACATGGGATTTAGAAAGATTACCTGAAACCTATCATTTGAAAAAAAATGGCGTAACCACCGTTGGTTATCCCGCTTTAGTGGATAATGGTGATGATGTTAGTTTGCGTTTGATGGATGATCATTCTCAAGCTGAGCAGGCTTTGGAAAAGGGCGTCGTTCGTTTACTGCTTCAAGATTTAACGCAGCAAGTAAAATACCTGCAAAAAAACTTATTTAAAGGAAAAAATATGGCATTGCGATTAGCCATATTTGGTAAAAAAGAAGATTTGATTGATGATGTTCTCTGTGCCGCGGTCAAACAGGCTTGTTTTTCTAAAACTGTTTCTCAGCTTCCTAGAAATAAATCTGCTTACGAGGTTTTACTAAAAACGGCGAAAGAAAACATCACTGTAAAATCCCATTATCTTGAACATTTAATGTTAACGATTGCAGATGAATCTATAGTAATACATGCGTTACTTGATCAAAGAAATAGCAAAAAATTATTTTCTGAAATACAAAAAGATATAAAACTACAACTTAAGCGTTTAACGAGGCCACATTTTTTATTTTACACGCCTGAACATTGGTTGGAGCAGTACCCGAGGTTTTTACAAGGCATAAAAAAACGAATTGAAAAATCGGATGCGCAAATTCAAAAAGACATTCAGTATTTAGATGAACTGCAGCCTTTTGTTGATTGCCTAGATCACTATTGGCTTTCGGACAATGAGTCACTCATCTATAAACAAGCAGACGTTGAAACATATCGATGGATGTTAGAAGAATATCGCTTGTCGCTATTTGCTCAGCCAATGAAAACCAGTTTGCCGGTTTCATCTAAACGGCTAGAAAAGCAATGGGCTAAAATTGAAAAACAGCTAAGCTGATTGTGCTTTTTAGTAAGAATAAATACTGAGTTACTATTATTTAACTATTGTTTTACTATTTTTTATTGATGGCTAGTTACTAGCAGTTTAGTTTATAGCTTGCTGGGCTAAATTAATTTACACTAGATTCTGTTTTTCATGACTAAGAATATAAAAATAAATACACATCTTCTTTAAATTTTCGTCCTAATGATGATGAGCTACCATGCAAAATATTACATGGAATGGCGTTCGACTAAGAATCCAATCACATAATGTCCAAGTTGGTAGTAGCCAATTAGCGCTACGGCGTTGTTACCGCAATGCAGAAGGTACTCCTATTCTTTTGCTGTCTGGTTTTTTGGATAGCTCCCAGATATTTCTCCCAAAATTTAATTCTTCAGCACAAGATAAAGGCGGTTTAGCCACTTTTTTGGCAAGCGAAGGCTATGATGTTTACCTTGCTGACTTACGAGGTAAAGGAGATAGCTGGCCCCAAGCGAGCCGCCGAGCGAGTTGGGGAATCCATGAGTCAATTTGCGAGGATATACCTGCCCATCTAGCGATGATTGATAAGCTCCGGCCAGGCGTTCCTCAGTTTTGGATGGGCCAAGATCTGGGAAGTTTGCAGCTCTTGGCGGCATTTGGGCGATTTCAATCAGAGGGCATTCAGGGCCGGCATCTTTTTGCTCCTGTTGTTGGAATGGCGCATTTCTCTGCGAGCCGTCGAAGACAAGTAGAGACTTGGGTAGCCAAACAAAAATACAATTCCTGGAATGCTTACTGCGCGCTCTCTCGCCTTATGGCCGGATATATCACTCTGCCTTTTGGTGAAAGTGTGAGTAGAGAAACACTAGGGGCATTTGAGACTTGGCGACAATGGCAAGAAGAGGAAAAATGGGTGGATCCTGTGGATGCCTATGATTATCGAGAGGCTTTATCAGCGACGCAACTACCTCCAAGTCTCTATATAACCAATCGCGAGCAAGAGTTATGGGGATCGCCGACTGATTGTCGCGCTTTGATTTCAGAGTTAGGCCCACATGATGGCCGTATGATCATTGTGAGCAAGAAAGGAGGGAATGAGCGGGATTACACTGTAAATGGGTTGTTGCGTCATCCATCTAGTTGCACTGACCATTTTCAACAACTCAAATATTGGCTAGAAGAACACAACCCTCTAGCAAATGATGAAAAGACCGAAGAGCTACCCAATGAAGAGCCTGCTGTGATAGCGTCAGTTTAAAAGCGTTCTTGGGGTAGAGTCTTCCGTTTGGTTGAATTTTAACCGGTAATTTTTTAACAGGCCTATATTAACCGAGAAGAGTAAAGTGCATTTGAACTTATTCCATTGCTCTTTATCTAAAAAAGGCGCACAAACGTACTATTGAGGAAAGCTTCAAGTTGCCGTTTCAATGCAATAAATGCTTGTTCATCGCTGAACACAATAAAACTATTATCCAAATTCAAGAGAATCTTCAAAGGATAAGCCCTGTTCATACGAGGAGTATGCAAAGGAATAAATTGAGAGTTAATCGAAGGTGAATAGGCTTCTCATTTGTTATTATTTTTTTAGATTATGTAACCCATTTTAAAACATGATCGTAACGGTCTACAGCTATTCGTTTTATAGTTACTCATTTTACAGTTACTCATTTTACAGTTAGTTAAAGCACAACAATTTAGTCAATGTAAAAATCGCAAATATAAGGAGAAAACTTATGGCGAAGAAAAACTTAACTCCACTGGCTGCAGCAGTAGGCGCTGCGTTTCTAGCATCTGCTTCTTTATCATCAGTTGTATCTGCATCTGAAAATCCGTTTGCATCTTCAGATTTACAGTCAGGGTATAACCTTGCTGAAAAAGGCGCAGAAGGTAAGTGCGGCGAAGGCAAATGTGGTGAAGGTAAGTGCGGTGGAAAGAAAAAAGCCGACAAAGAAGGTAAGTGTGGTGAAGGAAAATGTGGTGAAGGTAAGTGCGGTGGAGAAAAGAAAGCCGAGAAAGAAGGTAAGTGTGGAGAGGGCAAATGTGGCGAAGGAAAATGTGGCGGTAAAAGCTAATTAGCAACCAATACATTATTCATTTGATTCTATTATGAAAACTTCTTTAAATCAGTCTTATCCTGTTCAAGGTGCTGGTTTGGGTTTGCGGCGGAGCCTTCTTGGCTCCCTCGCAAATTTAACAACAGCCGATGTTGATTTTATGGAAGTCGCTCCAGAAAATTGGATTGGTCTAGGTGGCCGATTCGGAAAACAATTCAAAGCTTATACAGAAAAATTCCCCTTTGTGTGCCATGGTTTAAGTCTTTCAATAGGCGCACCTGCTCCGCTTGATTATTCTTTAGTAAAAAATATCAAATTATTTCTTGATGAGCATAATATTTGCTCATACACAGAGCATTTAAGTTATTGTTCAGACGAAGGGCATCTTTACGACCTAATGCCAATTCCGTTTACTGAAGAAGCTGTGCACTACGTTGCAAAAAGAATTAAAGAAGTTCAAGACATTTTAGAAAGACGTATTGCAATGGAAAATGTCTCTTATTACTGCGCGCCTCATCAAGAAATGTCTGAGATAGACTTTATCAATGCGGTTATTAAAGAGGCCGATTGCGATCTTTTATTAGATGTTAATAATATTTACGTGAATAGCATTAATCATAAATATGATCCCGTTGATTTTTTAAATCAATTACCCGTTGAAAAAGCGGTGTATGTGCATGTTGCTGGGCATTATGATGAAGCGGAAGATTTACGTGTGGATACCCATGGGGCTGACGTTATTCCTGCTGTTTGGGATTTACTTGATAAAACCTACCAACGTTTTGGTGTGATTCCTACTTTGTTAGAGCGAGATTTCAATATTCCTCCAGTCGATGAATTATTATTAGAAGTTCAGCAAGTGAAAACACTGCAAAAAAAATACGAAAAGAATACTGTTAATAAGAATAAAAGTCTGCTTGAGGCTGAGCTAATTAAGCGTTAACCCTAAACGGTCAATGTTTAAAATTACCAGCTTTATAATACCTATTTAATTTTAAAGCACTATTCGAAAAATCTAATTATGTCAGATGTACAATTTTTACAATCACAATCTGAGTTTGTCGCTCATTTACGTGACCCTGAAAAAAATCCAGCGCCGGCTGATGTTGAAGATCGTCGAATGGCCATTTATCGTGATTTAATCTACAACAATATTGAAGGTTTTATTAGCGGAAATTTTCCTATAGTACGGCAGATTTTTAACGATAAACATTGGCACGAAATGGTGAGAGATTTTATCCGTTCTCATCAATCGCACACGCCTTATTTTTTAGAAATTGGTCAAGAGTTTCTGTCTTATCTTCAAAATGATCGAGCGTCTCATGCATCCGACCCTATTTTTCTATTGGAGCTAGCGCATTATGAATGGGTGGAGTTAGCACTCGATGTTTCCACTGAAGTTTTTCCAGAGCACATTAACAGCGATGTCGACCTGTTGAAAACTCATCCAGTTGTTTCGCCGTTGGCCTGGAATTTATCCTATCAATTCCCTGTTCATACAATCGGTCCTGATAATCAGCCTGAAAGTATCCCAGCGGAACCCACCTTCTTGGTGGTTTATCGCGACCGCAACGATGATGTTAAGTTTATGGAAAGCAATTCAGCAACGAGTCGATTGCTAACAATGTTAGCTGATGATAATAAAATTGAAGACAGCGCCAATCACATGCTCTCGGGGAGTGCTTTAACGGGTGAAGAAGCATTAATACTGCTGGCCAAAGAAATGAATGCACCTGATCATTCAGTTGTTATGCAGTTTGGACGGGATCTATTAACTAAGCTCTTGTCGCTCGGGGTTATTTGCGGCGGGGTTTAATCTGTTCTCGCGTATCTATAATAGCCTAACTGTACATACCTGACTCTTCTAGTCGATAGCTAGCTTTTCTCTATATTTGAAGTTAATGGCATTAGCTTCTCGATCTGGCATGGTCGTTTAACAGCCAGATTGCCTATTTATTACATTAATATGAAAAAATAATGTCATTTTTATTACATTTGTAATATTTCTGAAATATTTCGCCCTGACAATGCCCCTGTGCCAAGAAAGAGCGTTCTAGTTATTCTATTGCCGCTTAACAGTGCAGATAAGCTAATAACAGCTTGTCTAGCGTTTGGTCACATCCATAATTGACTATTTAAAAGGGCTACTTCATGAAATTAAGACTTTTGCCATTATTACTTACAACTGCGCTACCTTTTGCTGCTGTTGCCGATGGTCCAATTGACGGCGATGTCTACGGAAAGATTAACTTAACTTTCGATCGATATGATGCGTCTTTCGATAATGCTCCAGCCAGTGATTATGACGAGTGGCAGTTAAACTCAAATGCATCACGTTTTGGATTCAAAGGAAAAACAGAGCTCAACGATCATGTTAGCGTGATCTACCAGTTGGAATGGGAAGTCAATACAGATGGAGACGGCACCGATTTAAAAGCACGGAATCGTTACATTGGTTTACAAGGTGACTTTGGTAAAATCTTGGGTGGAAAGCACGATACTCCAACAAAACTTGCGCAAAAGAAAATTGATCTTTTTAATGATTTAAAAGGTGATATTAAAAACACGTTTGAAGGTGAAAATCGTGCCAATGATATCGTGATGTATTCTTCACCATCTTTTAGTGGTTTTACGATCACCGGCGCTATTATTCCTGGTGAAGACGGTGCTGCTGATGGTGACGATGGTATTGCTGATGGTAAATCATTATCTGTCGATTATTCCGTTGATAACATGTATGTAGCAGTGGCTTTAGATCGTGATGTTGATGGATTAGATCTTGAGCGAGTTGTTGGCCAATTTACTTTTGGTGACTTCACTCTGGGCGCAATGGTTCAGCAAGCAGAACAAGTCAATGGTGATCTAGAAGAGCAAGGCGCTTTTGTGAGTGGTGCATTCAAGTTTGGTAACAATGCGATTAAAGCTCAATTAGGCACTAACGATAAAGAGAATGGTTCTGCTGACTCAGAAGAGCAAACAATTTCTCTTGGTTATGATCGCAAGTTGGCGAAAAGTACAAAAGCATTTGCTTACATAACCGCGAATGTTGATACTGATGCTGCAAATGATGATGCAGAAGAAACTGTTTTTGGATTCGGTTTAGAGCATAAGTTCTAAGACTGTTTATCCTATGAAAATCTCTCTGTTTTATGGGGGATTAAGAGGAGCGCTTAGGCGCTCCTTTTTTATTCCTGGTTTAGAAACAGCTCTGCTCATTATCTTTATCTCATCCAGTGTTTGTTGGGGTCTTAGTGCCTTTGGCTTCACAAATCTGCAATTTACAGCCATACTTGGCGGTTAATTTATAGATGTCATAAAAAGGTTAATGAAATGTTGACGCCTCAAACTACAAAATTACTTATTTGTACCGCATTACTCATAGGGTTAACCGGTTGTGCTTCTAATCCTGAAAAATCGGTAGACCCACTAGCGGGTTATAACAGGGCAGTGCATGGGTTTAACGATACGTTAGACAGTTACGTACTTAAACCGGTAGCCAAAGGTTATCGAGTTGTGACTCCCGATCCTGTGGAGAATGGCGTAAATAATTTTTTTGGAAACCTTTTAGAGATTCGAAATATTTTTAACGATGTTTTGCAGTGGAAATGGAAGCAAGCCGGAAATGATACCGGTCGTTTGTTGGTAAATTCCACGGTGGGTATTGCCGGTATATTTGATGTCGCTAAATATCTGAATATGGAAAAAAGTGAAGGCGAAGACTTTGGCCAAACACTCGCTATTTGGGGCGTTGCTCAAGGTCCTTATATCGTTCTACCATTTTTAGGTCCTAGCAATCTTCGTGATACTGTGTCACTGCCATTGGATTGGGCCGTCGATCCGATTGGTTATATTGATCACGTCCCTACTAGAAATAGCTCGCGAGCGTTTGATTTCATTGTTGATCGTGCGGCTATTTTAGATGCCGAAGAATTTGTGAGTGGAGATCGTTACACGTTTTTTCGAGAAGCTTATACACAACGAAGAAATTATTTGATTAATGATGGCGACGTCGAAGACGATTTTGGTAGTGATGATTTTGACTCTGAATATGACTCTGAATATGAAGACGATTCATTTTGAACGTGATTTTTTTAAATCATATTCGTTCTGCAAATGCTGACAATGAATGGACTAAAATTATCAGCTGGATAACAAGCTTTGGCTGAGAAGAGTGAGCAATTAAATGGATTGTTAAGCAATAAGCGTTTATTTAGCGGAGATAAAACTGGAGCTGAAAAAGATGAAAAATACTGTCGAGAATAAGTATCAGTTCATCAACTCAGCTCATCATTATTAGTAAGGCGTGTAGCTCGAGGAGGGCGCTGAGATTAATCTAGCATCTCTAAGATTTCCAAGCCTAGTGTGTACTTTCCATCTCTACTTTCCAAGACGCGAGCCACTTGAACGCGAGCTTTAAGCATGGGGCTTGCTTCATGGTGGCTTGCCAGTCTAACCACTAATTCTAAGCCTATTTCAAGCGTTGTTTCTGTTTCGATCAGCATCCCACCGCCGCTAAGATCTCTACAGATGCCTTTAAAACTCTCTCCTTTGCCGTCAATGATCACATCGGCAGGCGTATCGATTTTCATGCGTATGAAATTACGTTTTTCGTTATAGCTTCTATTTGTACGGTCCATTCAAATCTCTCTAATGAGTGTATAAATAGTCCATAATAATGTGACTGATAGGCATCCCTGTTTATCATTCTGTATCCTGCCAAACCTTGTTGTGTGCCTAATCGCACTTAAGGGGAGGGACAAAACATCATATTTTTCCTCAATATACAGAGTATATTATTACAGCTTTGTCAGTAGGGCTGCGCAAAGACACACTACCTTGGGTTCAAGTTAATCATTATTATCATTAAACGTCGTTTAGCATAATCTATTTTTATAAACATTTCTTCCTTGAGCGAGTAAAAAAGCGATCAAAATTGACTATAAAGCGTCAGTGAAAATCTTGCGACTCCGATAATAAAGGAGTAGTGTAACCGCCCAAAGAAATTGGCCTGTTTTTCGGGCGTTTTGCAGGAAAATTAAGCCATCTATCTTGATTTCCTTCGACTTTGATTGCTCTCGAGGAGCATGTACTCAACACAGATTCAGTATTCACAACTAATCATCAATGCAGGATTGATCATTAATGGTGCCTGAGAAAAGGAAGCTACTCATCATCGATGACGATACCTTTGTGCGGCAGGGTATTGTGGCTTACCTAGAAGATAGCGGGTACGAAGTTAAAAGTGCTGCAAGTGGCCCAGAAGGCCTCAAGCTCTGCGAAACATTTCAACCTGAGCTCGTATTGTCAGATTTAATGATGCCAAATATGGGTGGCATGGAAGTGCTCAAACTAATCAATGAGATTAACCCTGATACGCCGGTCATTGTTATTTCAGGTGTTGGAGTCATGGGTGATGTTGTGAGTGCTTTAAGGCTAGGGGCGATTGATTACCTAATTAAGCCAATTGCCGATATGGAAGTTCTCGAGCATGCCGTGAGAAAAGGATTAGCGCATCGTGATTTGATCTTCGAAAACCGTCTTTACAGAGAAGAGCTAGAAGAGAAAAATGCAGAGTTATCTCATAACTTAAAGATCATTGAGCGAGACCAGCAAGCAGGGCGTGAAGTACAGGAAAGGTTACTACCGCCAAGTCCAGTCGTAAAAGGTGAATACACAATATCAAGGCATATGAATCCATCGCTTTTTCTGAGTGGTGATTTTATTGATTACGCCTATTTTTTGGATCGCTACTTAGGGTTTTATTTGACCGATGTAGCCGGTCATGGTGCTTCATCTGCGTTCGTGACCATTTGGTTAAAATACTTGGTTAGAAATTTGATGAGAGACACATCAGTGTTTAAAGATAGCACTGAAGAGTATGTTTTTACTCAAGGCCCCAACTTATTATTACAGGGCATCAATAGAGAATTGATTGCGACACGACTCAACAACCATCTGACTTCTTTTCAAGGAACAGTTGATGTTGTTGCTCATAAATTGCGATATTCAGTTGGCGGGCACTTGCCGTTACCGATTTTGTTAACTGAGAATGGCGCAAAATATGTAGAAGGAAAAGGCAAGCCCATTGGCATTTTTAAAGATGTTGAATGGAAAGTATTTGAAATTGAATTGCCAAAAAAATTTACGTTGTTAGTTTTCTCTGATGGCATTTTAGAAATTGTCCCAGGGGATAGCCTAGAAGAAAAAGAGAAACTATTATTAGAATGGGTTTCTCAAATGACGCATCAAATGAATGATAACAGTATGACGATAGAATCCGTATGTACATCTTTGGGTATTGATAATCATGACGATAACCCTGATGATATTGCCGTGCTAATGTTAAAAAGAGGGCATTAATTTAAATGCAGCCCGGTCAAATATTAGTTGCTAAACACGGCAATACCCAAGTGATTAAGTTAGTCGGTGATGTCAGATTAACTTTGTGTGTCTCTTTTGATAACTTTATTGAAAAAACCTTTAATGGCGATGGTCTTTCGTGTGTTGTCTTTGATCTCACAGCCGCCACAGCGGTTGATAGTACGACATTGGGCTTAATGGCAAAAATTGCGATTTTATCGAAGGAGCGATGTGAATTAATCCCTGTTGTGTTTTCCACCAATCCGTCAGTGAATAGATTGTTGGAGATTATGGGGTTTGAAGATATTTTTGAAATTATTCATGATGAACATGAATTTAAAAAACCCTGTAAACACATTACTCTATCCGATGTTGATGAAGAAAGCGCAAAAAAGCGAGTGATAGAAGCTCATGAAATATTAATGCAGCTGAATGATTCGAATAAAGAAGCATTTAAAGATTTAGTTTCCACGCTAGAATCCCAGTAGCAGTACAAGTCAAGTAACATACGTCTAGTAACACAAGCCCAGTAAGATAAGTCAAACAATATATTATTAATATATTGTTTGTATCTAGTTGTGATAGGTGTTTTTAATAAAGATAGTTACTTTTCATTTTCACGCAAAAGAATAAACAGGCTTAACCTATATTGTTGACCGCCGATATCATTGCTTCCCTTGCATTTTTTAACACCTCAGATGAAGCATTAATTTTTGAGGCATTTTCACTGATATAACGGCGAAAAATCTTTCCCCCTTTTTCTTTGTAATATAAACCGAGAACGTGACGAGACAAAAAGTTAAGCTTTGCGCCACTTGCGATTTGTCGATCACAATACAGGATGAAATGATTCAGTATTTCGTCTCGACCAGTTAAATGATTTTTGCTGTCGAATAATTGTTGGTCAACCGCGGCGAGAAGGTATGGGTTGTGATAGGCTTCTCGGCCAATCATAACGCCATCGACATGTTTCAAATGTTTTTGGCTTTCCTCAAGCGTGCTAATACCGCCATTAATAATAATATTTAATTCGGGAAATTCTGTTTTTAACTGATACACGCGTTCGTAAAGGAGTGGAGGTACCTCACGATTTTGTTTTGGGCTTAAACCTTGTAGCCAAGCTTTTCTGGCGTGAACAATAAAAGTTTTACAACCAGTATTTCGAACTTTTTCAACGAAATAAAAAAGGTCATCATATTCATCCTGATCGTCGATACCTATGCGATGTTTGATGGTGACAGGAATATTAACGGATTCTTGCATCGCTTGTATGCACTCGGCAACAAGGTCTGGTTCTGCCATTAAACACGCACCGAATCGTCCACTCTTAACGCGATCACTCGGGCAGCCACAATTTAAATTGACTTCATCGTAGTGCCATTCTTCAGCCAATCGACTACATTCAGCTAATGCTTTAGGATCGCTGCCTCCTAGTTGTAACGCAACGGGATGCTCTTCTTGGTTGAACTGTAAAAACCTTTCCGTATCACCTTTTAATAATGCTCCGGTCGTTACCATCTCCGTATAGAGTAGAGCGTTTTTCGAAAATAAACGCCAAAAATAGCGGCAATGACGATCACTCCAATCCATCATAGGGGCTACACAAAAGCGATGATTCAGGTTAGAGGTTTTTGGCATTTTGATCGGTATTAGATAGTTTGAATGTCTATTGGTGTGGGGTGAACAGTATAACTCATCTGGAGGTGAATGAGAGAACTACACTTTTTATCGGAAATATTTTAGTCAGTGGATGGCTCTAGCAGGCTGCTTATGGCACACTTGCGACGCTGAAATTTTGTGTATTGGAATTTTTATCATGACCGTTAGAACTCGAATTGCCCCTTCTCCAACTGGTGATCCTCACGTTGGTACTGCGTTTATTGCATTATTTAATTTATGTTTCACTCGTCAGCATGGCGGCGAATTTTTATTACGTATCGAAGACACAGATCAGACCCGTTCAACACCTGAGTCGGAAAAAACAATTTTAGATAGTCTTCGGTGGTTAGGGCTGGAATGGGATGAGGGTCCCGATGTTGGCGGTCCTCATGGCCCGTATCGTCAAAGTGAACGAAAAGATATTTATCGCGGCTATGCAGAAGAGCTAATTAAAAAAGGACATGCGTTTTATTGTTTCGCGACATCTGAAGAGCTTGATCAAATGCGAGCTGAGCAAGTCGCTCGTGGTGAAACGCCAAGGTATGACGGTCGAGGATTACATCTCAGTCAAGAAGAAATTCAAAAGCGTTTAACTGCTGGTGATGACTATGTCATTCGCATGAAAGTTCCTGAAGAAGGAAGTTGTCGAGTTGAAGACATGTTGCGCGGACATATTGATATCGATTGGGTTCAAGTCGATATGCAAGTGTTATTAAAAGCAGACGGTATGCCGACGTATCATTTGGCGTGTGTTGTTGATGATCATTTAATGAATATTTCTCATGTGATTCGAGGAGAGGAATGGATTAACTCAACGCCGAAACATATTAAATTATACGAATACTTTGGTTGGGATGTGCCAGCGTTTTGCCATTTGCCTTTGTTGCGCAATCCCGACAAATCAAAACTCAGTAAACGAAAAAATCCGACCAGTATTTTATATTATCAACGTATGGGTTTTTTGCCTGAAGCGCTACTAAATTATTTAGGCAGAATGGGTTGGTCGATGCCTGATGAAAGAGAGAAGTTTTCTTTTCAAGAAATGGTTGATCATTTCGATATCCACCGCGTGTCTTTGGGCGGGCCCATCTTTGATATTGAGAAACTTAGTTGGTTAAACGGCATGTGGATTCGCGATGATCTGACGATAGAGCAATTAGCTGAAAAACTAATTGATTGGGGTCTGAATAAAGAAAGTCTCATGAATGTGTTGCCACATGCTCGTCAACGTATGGAAACTTTGAGCGATTTCGCGCCTTTAGCATCATTTCTATTATCGGGAAACCTCGATCTATCCGAAGAGAGTTTTGGTAAAAATAAAGGCTCCCTTGATGAGCAAAAAGAAATACTACAATTCGCACTCTGGAATCTTGAAGCGGAAAGACATTGGCAGCGAGATAATATTTTTGAGTCTCTTAAATCCTTATCTGAGGCAATGGATATCAAGTTAAAAGATTTTCTTGCGCCACTCTTTATTGCTATTGCTGGTACATCAGCTTCAATTTCTGTGATGGATTCGATGGTGTTACTAGGGCCCGATATGTCTCGCAGCCGTCTTCGTCACGCTGTCAATGTGTTGGGCGGTTATGGGAATAAAGCGTTGAAGAAACTGGATAAAAGGTACAATGCACTTTAAATCCAGATTGAATGGATAGATGTATTGACAGTAATTCGAGGCCTGATACAATCGTCGGCCTCAAATTTGGGGCTTTAGCTCAGCTGGGAGAGCGCAACACTGGCAGTGTTGAGGTCAGCGGTTCGATCCCGCTAAGCTCCACCATTTTTTTCACCTTTATCAATCCAGCATACAGGATTCGGAATTTAAAAAGCCCGCTTATAATGCGGGCTTTTTTGTGTTCATTTTCTATTTCTTCACAATTGTCCATTCGAATTTTTTTCACTATGGACATACAGACCGAGCGGCGTCATTACCTGGGAGTGACGATCCTGAAACATAAGAACAAGAAAATACTCTGACCCAAGTGCCTCCATTAAAATTTGTCCATAAAGGGGGATTTACCTCATCAGCAACATATGAATCTTGAAACCTTGGTGGAGAGATTACTTTGATCCATACCTTATTGTTCTGCTTGTCATGCCACATTAAGTTTCCGTTGCCAGCATCAACTTCTGCCAAACTGTTTACCGGAATTAAATCAACAACTGTTTGAGGTGCAAAGCCTGGTCTGGAATCAGATTGGCGATAGCTGCTGAGATAAGCCTTTGCATTTGCTGCACCACCGAAAGGAACAGCAATGGTGACGAAGTCTTGTGAGCGCATTAGCATATCTAGTTTAAATGTAATGTCTTCGCTTGGAATATTTGGAATCTGCTGTTGCGTGTTTGAATCATAATTTGAAAGACTAAACGCATATCGCCCCCCTTTAATTAGCGCAGCATGTCGCATAATGTGTAAGCGCATAGGCGTTCCGGTTCTTCCATCAGGAACAAACCACTGCCCAATTTCTTGTCCGTTATTATCGTAACGTTTTACGGTTAGCTCGCTGACAAACCTGTTTAAATTTGGATCGTTAAGATTAGAGCCTTTAAAGCCATTGAGTCCGTAATAAGGTCCTGTACAAGACTTACCGTTTTCATAAGGATCAGCGTTAGGCAATACTTGTTTTAATAAAGTATCAACGACATTGACTGGAATGACTTCTTCACAATTAGTGCCTGATGTTAAGAATGGATTGTCGTATACCCAGTAATTTCCAGGAGTGGCTCCTGTTAACTCTCCGTGAGGATCCCATAATGCCCCGGAGAGAGTAAAATGAGGGCCGCTACCATCTCCTGGTGTGGTACGAAAACCTTTTTCACTATTGATCAACAGGTTATTTTTAATAGACACAGTACCAATTTCAACCGGTCGTAAATAATAATCACGCGTTTCTAGCATTCCGCCATGTGAAGTTTGTTTAGAGCTGCCTCTATGTCCTTCGGCATCCAAGCCAGGATAGAGAGGAAAGTTCACAACAAGATTATCCTGAATTGCAAATAAACTATGATAACTAGCGAACGCAGTAGGTGGTGCATTCTTATCTATGTCGCTCCACTTACTGCTGTTGTTAAGGCTTTCTCCCACAGTCAGTGAATTATGAATGAGCCCTTTAAAACCAGAGCCTTGAAAAAAAGTTCCAGTATTGTCAGCAGAGACCCAATTGTTAAATGTTACACCTAGTACTCGATTCCAAATTCCTACTCGGCCTTTCCATACCGTAATGTTATCTAAGCTAAATCTTACGTTTTCAGAATGAGGTTGTTCATCTATGGTGGGTTGGTACTGCAAAGGACCAACGGAGCCGTCAGCGCTATCTGGTTTAGGTGCCCAATCAAATTGAATGTTATGAGAAAAGTTGGAGTGTGC
The DNA here is from genome assembly GCA_050633885.1 of Cellvibrionaceae bacterium. GTDB lineage: Bacteria > Pseudomonadota > Gammaproteobacteria > Pseudomonadales > Cellvibrionaceae > JAWSVE01. The sequence continues at coordinate 18,109 of JBOEHK010000006.1, read as the reverse complement.
TACGTTATCTGAAAAAATACCAAGAGGGACATGTCTCGGAATAACAGACACATTTTTACTGGTACCCAACGGGCCGCTTGGGAATGATAGCCAAAATCCATTGCCGTCTGAATCGGCAACATGATTACCTATTATTGTGTTGTCTGGGTTGGTTAGCCAAACTGCTGAAGAACCTCCACGAAAACCGTTGAGACGTTCTGACTCCAATAAGCGGTTTGTTGGCTCTCGAACTTTAAGAACCAAATTGTTGGCAATAACATTTTTACGTTCAACCGCATCTTCAAAAAATATAGCGTGTCCGCCAATGTTGTAACAAATGTTGTTGTCGAAAGTAATTCCGTTGGTTGCGTGAATGGTGACGCAACGATGTGACGAATTCCAAATAGAGCTGTTCTTTACAACTCTACTACCATTGGCTGTTATTTCGTTTCCTTGCGCATCGTAGCTCAGTTCATGAAAATGAATAGGGTAGCGGCCTGACCTACCTGCTTGTCCGACTCGATTAAATTCGACGCCTTCAATCCATGTGTTTGAATTGGCTCCCATAATCATTAAGTGCGCGCCAAATTCGTCACTATTCCAAGAAGCGTCATCAGCCCCTTGGATAACAATGGATCGGGAAAGATTACCTACTTCAGCACGCTCATCTAGTATTGTTGGGTTTGTCGAAGGTGTTGGTAAGTTGGGTTCAGCAGTCAATGCCATTCCATTTGAAGTAACGTATTGCAGTTTCCCCCAGCGCATATTTTGTAAGGGATTATTGGTCGTTATTAAATTAGAATTAACGGAAGATATCGTTAGCTCTTCAGTTGGACTAACACCAAAAAAATCTGTTGGCGCAATAACTATTTGATCATTTGTTTTCCAGTTTACAGAATCAACTAAACTTAAATTTTTCGTACCAGCATTGGCGTGATCATTTAAAACTGTCCAAGTGATCGCTGGAGAGTCACCATAGAGAGCAAGAGTTCCATCATTAACTACAATGCCTCGATTCATTGGCGAGTTTCCTGTGGAACCCGTCAGTGTGATAACCGCTTTTTGTGTAAATGGAGAATTTGCATTACCAATCTCTAATGTACCATTCAACATTATTCCAGTTGTTGTTAGATTCAGATTGCGTCTATCAAAAAATAACACGCCATCAATTTTTAATGTGCCTAAGGAAGAGGTATCAACGTCTAGCCTAACAGTTGTCCCGAAAGGAATAACAACATCTTCCCCGTCTTGAGGAATTGTTCCACCCCATGTGGCAGGATCAGACCAGTTTTTATATGAAGTGGTTGGCGGAGTAACCGGTGGTGTAACTGGTGGTGTAACTGGTGGTGTAACTGGTGGAGTAGCTGGCTCAGGAGAAGTCTCGGGTTCAGGAGAAGTCTCGGGCTCAGGAGCAATCTCGGGTTCAGGAGCAATCTCGGGTTCAGGAGCAATCTCGGGTTCAGGAGAAGCTTCGGGCTCAGGAGAAGTTTCGGGCTCAGGAGAAGCTTCGGGCTCAGGAGAAGCTGTTACTGGTGTTGTTGTTTCATCAACTATTGTTTCTGTAGTTTCAGCATTATCTTTGGTACAGCCACTAGTAATAGCCAATAGGGTGCAAAAACAAAAAATAGAAAAACTTTTCAAAAGACAATCCCTTTTCTAGGTTCATACAAATAACAAATTCTTAAGGGATGCTTGCACAAGTTTTATATTGAGTAAATGAACTCTTCGATGGGTTTTGTTATGCGGTGAATAAGTCTTTCGTTTTTGTGATATGAGTGGCAATTTATAGGGAGAGTTTTCAAAGAATATTATAATTTGTTAATTTTCTAAAACATTATAAATTGTTAATTTTTGAGGGTGGTTAATCATTTCTAGACATTTCATAATTGTCGTTTTTTAGATTTTCTAGATCAGGTGTATGATCTTTTTGTAGCCATTGTCTAGCTAACATAAACTCTTTGGGCCTGTTAACGCAGTCCGCAGCGATTAATTTATCGGCTGTTAAATAATAAATGACAAAGCTAGATAGCTCTCCATCTTTTAACGTATTGTCTCCACGCACAATTACTTTGTCGTAGCCAGTGCTCAATCCTGCAATTTGCAATTTGTAATCGTATTGGTCAGACCAAAACCAAGGCAATCCGAGGTGTGGTTTTTGTTTTCCGCAAAGCGTAGCGGCAGCAGTTTTTGCTTGTTCAATGGCGTTGGGAACTGATTCCAAACGAATTAAGCCGTATCGTTTAGACGGATGGATAGTACAGTCGCCTGCAGCAACAATATCTTTGTGTGATGTGTGTGCGAATTCATCGACAACAATACCATTGTTGATTTTTAATCCTGCTGACTGAGCAAGTTCAGTATTTGGTAGTACTCCAATGCCAACTATAATGAAATCGGCATCAATACTTACTTTTTCTACAGTATTCTCTTTTCCTACAAAATTTTTCTTGTCTAAATTTAAATTATTATTTTTATCTAAGTTGATAGATAGGCAATCATTTTTTTCATTTTCAGTAAGCGAAATAATTTTGCAGTCCGTTAATATTTTCACACCGTGTTTTTCATGTAACTGATGATAAAACGATGAGACTTCTGGTGCGGTTACTCTACCCAGTATGCGAGGCGCAGCTTCGAGAATAGTGACATTAATATTCATTTTTCGCAGCATCGCCGCTGTCTCTAACCCAATATACCCGCCGCCAATAATCACTGCATGAGTTTTTTTCGATGATTTTATTTTTGTCGTGTTTTCAATTGATACTTGAATCGAATGAATGTCAGTGAGCGTTCGAAGATAATGGACGTTTGGGAGGTCGGCTCCAGTGATAGGGATTTCTCTCGCTCTTGCGCCAGTACAAAGCGCCAACTTATCGTATTGAATAAAAAGGTGTTCTGCATTGTTCGTTAAAATACTTTTGTTTTTTGTGTCAATACTTATGACATGGGTATTTAAAATAAATTCGATATTATGCTTTTCATACAACGCTTTGGGTCGAATATCTAAATCATCAATGGTGATGTCGCCGGAGAGAAATTGTTTGGAGAGTGGAGGGTGCTGGTAGGGGAGGTAGTCTTCATTTCCTACTACGGTTATTTTTCCGGTAAACCCTTCTTGGCGTAGGCTTAAACACAGCTGAGCTGCGGCATGACTAGCGCCGATGATGATATAGGTGGAATTAATCATAGATGTCTTTTAATTTAATTGAGGTTAGTGTGTTGTTACGTTGAATGATTGGCGAGGGATAAGCTTATACATCCTAGCGGCTGAATAACAGCGTATCGTTATTAAAAAAGATAACGCCGTTATTAAAAAAAGATAATGTCGATTCGAATATCAAAAAACGCTTAACATCCGAATCTGAAGTAAACGTTTTAATTCGATCCCGCATATTTCCCAATTTAATGCTGTCTCTATCGTCTGATCAAAACAAAGCGTTAACCTTTGCTACGGAGGGGCGTTGATTAAAATTGTTATACCACTGGGTGATATTGGAGAACTGGCTAAAGTCTAAGCTCGTGATTTCTTGTAATTGAAAGTATGCAAAACCAATCGTGTCAGCGATGGTGACATCTTCTCCTATTAAGAACGTTTTATCCTTTAAAACGGTATCAATGTGGGGCAGTAGCGCACTTAAATTTTTTGCAGCTTCTTCTATTACCGTAGCGTCGGGATCTTTTTGAAAATATTGTTTTTTAATCACTTCTTCCCAAAAGTACGCACCCATCCATCGTCCTACATGCATTGTTAGAGTGTCGACTAAAGAGTCGATTTTTGCAGCAATGTGAGGATCACTCGAATACAGGCGTTGATTTTCAATATTGGCTAGGTACCGGCACATTGAGCTACTTTCGTTAATATATTGGCCGTCGTGGTCAAGAACAGGGACTTTTCCGAGTGGGTTCATCTTCAGGTATTCAGGTGTTTTATTCTCCTGTTTTCCAAAATCGATATTGACGAATTGGTAAACGAGTCCGAGCTCTTCCGCTGTTAGCAGTACTTTCATCGGGTTGAATGTATTCGCGCCATAGATGGTTATCATTGATTTCTCCAAATTTTAGTGTGGTGAATAAAGTGTGGTGAATAATCTGTAGGGTTAATAAGATAGCGAGTTACACAGGTGTCTTACAGGTTAAATGACTTTCATAGTTAAATTAATTGCAAAATAAAAGCATTAAGATACTATGTATTTTGGTTTTATTATGCAAGTATTTTTACTGGTGGACTGCTTGGATACTTTTGACATACAAGTGATGTGCTAGAATCTGATTTTTACCCTTGTGCAAATTGGTCACAATCATGGTTGAGAAAAAAACACATAATACGCGTTCCCTCTGCCCTGTGGCTTGCGGGCTAGATGTGGTGGGTGATCATTGGTCCTTGCTAATTATTCGAGACCTCTTGTTTTTTGGCCGTCATGAATACAAGGATATGCTGAAGAGTGAAGAGGGTATTTCTAGCAATATTTTGTCCGATCGACTGAATAAGCTTCAGCGCAAAGGGGTGGTCAAGAGCATTCCGCATCCCGAGAGCAAAAAACGTAAACTCTACTACCTCACTCCTATGGGCAAAGATTTGATTTACGTTTTGATTTCACTGTCACTATGGTCGTTAAAACACCTTCCAGAGACGGTTGCGGCTAGTTTTGATGCAGATGTGGAGAATAAGGGCCCCAAAGAACTCGCAAAATACTTACTTGCCCAAGCTGCTGAATGGGAAAAATCCTATGGTATTGAGCATAGTATTCAATAGAGTGCCGAGCATGATACTGAGCTAGGCTGATAATACGTGCTCATGGCGCTTTTTTACCGTTACGTCTGATTATCTTCCATTCCACTTCGTTGTTCTAATACACACACTCCCGTATAATCGCCGCTCTTTTGGCTACCCTCCAATATCAATTTCGTCGCTTGTCTTTGCTGATCTAAAAAGCGCTTAACATGTTGAATACTTGTTTGAACGGCAAGTAAGTCAATCACTCTATCTGAATCTATAGAACGAACATTAACGGAAAAATTTATGCTTCTACACTCAACCAAAAATGATTGGTTTGGAAATATTCGTGGTGATGTTTTAGCCGGTCTCGTTGTCGCACTTGCTTTAATTCCAGAGGCTATTGCGTTTTCAATCATTGCTGGAGTTGATCCGAAAATTGGTTTGTATGCATCATTTTGTATAGCCGTTGTCATAGCATTTGTTGGTGGAAGACCAGGGATGATTTCAGCCGCTACCGGTGCCATGGCATTGTTAATGGTGACGTTAGTTAAAGAACACGGTTTGCAATATTTATTAGCGGCAACGCTGCTGACCGGTTTTTTTCAAATTGTTATGGGGTATTTAAAACTAGGTAGTTTAATGAGTTTTGTTTCACGTTCGGTTGTCACCGGTTTTGTGAATGCACTCGCCATTTTAATTTTTCTGGCGCAGTTGCCTGAGTTAACGAATGTGACTTGGCATGTGTATGCAATGACCGCCGCCGGTTTGGGAATTATTTATTTATTCCCGTTAATTCCTGTCATAGGTAAAACAATCCCCTCGCCGTTAATTTGTATTTTATCGTTAACCGCTTTTACATTATTTATAGGCTTAGATATTCGCTCAGTTGGCGACATGGGTGAGCTCCCAGACACATTGCCTTTATTTTTATGGCCAGAGGTTCCTTTAAACGTTGAAACGTTAAAAATAATCTTTCCTTATTCAGCAGCTCTAGCGGTTGTAGGGTTATTGGAATCATTAATGACGGCCACGATTGTTGATGATCTTACTGATACATCAAGCGATAAAAACCGAGAGTGTAAAGGACAAGGTATCGCAAACATTGCATCAGGAATGTTAGGCGGCATGGCGGGTTGCGCTATGATTGGGCAATCAGTTATAAACGTAAAATCAGGTGGGCGAGGACGATTGTCTACATTGATTGCAGGAAGCGTTTTATTAATCTTAGTTGTTTTTCTCAATGATTGGGTCGCTCAAATTCCAATGGCAGCATTAGTCGCCGTTATGATTATGGTATCGATTGGAACATTTGATTGGAGCTCAATAAAGAATTTAAAAAAGCATCCGCTATCAAGCAACATAGTCATGATCGCTACTGTGACAGTTGTTGTCTGGACTCATAATTTAGCCTTTGGCGTTTTTGTAGGCGTACTGTTGGCCGCTTTGTTTTTTGCAAATAAAGTTAGCCATTTTATGTATGTGGAAAAAGAGTTGGATGAAGAAAATAGTCTTCGCACTTATCGTGTGCATGGCCAAGTATTTTTTAATTCGGCAGCCAAATTTTTAAGCCAGTTTGAATTTAAAGAGGCCGTGTCAAAAGTGGTTATTGATGTAAGTCGTGCGCATTTTTGGGATATATCCGCTGTGCACTCATTGGACATGGCAGTGATCAAATTTAGACGGGAAGGTGCAGAAGTTGAATTGATTGGATTAAACCAAGCCAGCGAAACCATTGTCGATAGATTCGGAGTTCACGATAAACCAGAAGAATTAGAACGCGTACTGGGAGGCCATTAATGGATAACAATACAAATAGTAAACCCATGGTATTAAGCTGTATTGACGGTTCAAGTTTCAGTGAAGCCGTTTGTGATTACTCAACATGGATAGCAAAGACTGTTGATGCTCCGTTGACTTTTTTGCATACCATTGAGCATCGTCAAATACCTGCAGTAGCAGACTTAAGCGGTTCGATAGGTTTGGGAGCTTCTGAAGACTTATTAAATGAGTTAACTGAAATAGAACAAAATAGAGGGAAGTTACTGATTAAAAAAGGTAACTTAATGTTGAATGCGGCAAAACAAAAAGCACTTGATGCAACAGTAGATGATATTAATCTTCGTCAACGACATGGCAGTTTATCGGAAGCATTAATTGAACTAGAAGATTCAATTCGTGTTCTCGTTGTTGGTATTCGTGGTGAGCAACATGAAACACAAGAGGGTGGGGTAGGTGAGCAATTAGAAACCATTATCCGCTCGCTGCATAAGCCGATTCTTGTTGTTAATAAAGCATTTTCTTTGCCTAAAAAAATCATGCTAGCGTATGACGGTGGAGAAGCAGCTAAAAAGGCATTGGATATGATCATCTCAAGTCCGTTGTTTAAATCAACGCCTTGTCATTTGGTACATGTCGTTAGCGATAAGGAGCATGTAGCTACTGATACAGTTTTACAAGAAGCAGAAAATAAGCTTAAGGCAACGGGTGTCGATGTTACTACTGTCACTTTGTCGGGAAAGATAGAAGAAGTACTGGCCGATTACCAAGCAAGTAATCATATTGACCTGACACTGATGGGCGCTTTTAGCCATAACCGGGTCAGAGATTTTTTATTAGGAAGTTTTACTGCAAAAATGTTAGAAACAACTCAGCGTCCTTTATTGTTGTTGCGATAAAAATTAAAAATTCTATATCCTCGTATTCTATTCACTGGTTACACCCACTTATTGGAATAAAGTATTTTTTATTACAATAAGTGGCCCGTCTTTTTTCAGTCTGCAATAAAAAGTTCCCTTGCCCTTCTATAAGCCATCCTAACTGATTGTTTAGATTCTTGTTTTGAATGATGGTTTTTTGTCTGTAATGTTTGATTAATCATGAAAGTTCTTTCTTTAGCGTAGTATTTTATTTGTTTTTTTGTACAATGCGCACTTCTTTTTTATGGGCAGACATGAATTTTTGTCTTGTATTTTTTTAACTTAAATGTAAGCGCTGTATAATTATGAAGTATCTTTGTGTTAAGAGTAGCCGGGATGGTTACCTTAAAAGCTTGACTGTAACAAATAAGCTAACAATTGGAGTGTTTTGGCTTTTATTGAGTGTGTTTTTTTCTTCACTAAGTTTTTCTCAAGCTTCAAGCTTATCTTCGGAGAGTAAAAAAACTTCAGAAAAAATGTTTTCAATTCATGGCTCTAATACAATTGGAGCACGACTCATGAAAAATTTTATCACCCAGTATATGAGTCAGCTAAATGCGACCAATATTCAGGTTGTTGGTTTACAAAAAGAAAATGAATATCGAGTCCAAGCTACATTAAATGGAAAAAATATATTTGTAGATATCGCTGCACATGGTTCAAGCACAGGTTTTGCAGCATTAATAAAAAATAAAGCAGATATTGCAATGTCCTCTAGACCGATTAAAGAACAAGAGGTTCAGGCCTTATTACACTTTGGCGATATGAAAAATTTTGATAATGAACATGTTATCGCTATAGATGGGCTTGCTGTCATCGTCAGTCCATACAATCCAATATCGCAATTAAAAGTATCACAAGTTGCAAAAATTTTTTCTGGAGAGATAAAAAACTGGAAAGAACTGGGAGGAGAGGACCGAAAAATACAGCTTTATGCTCGTGATGAAAACTCAGGCACTTGGGATACTTTCCGCTCGTTAGTATTAGGCAAAAAACATAAACTACATAACAGCGCTAAACGATTCGAATCTAATGATGAGTTGTCTACCTATGTAACGCTTGAAAGAGGCGCGATAGGTTTTGTTGGTTTAGCTTCTGTAGGAAAAACTAAAAGACTGGCGCTTTATGAGCAGACTACCAAACCTTTAGCTCCTAATGAATTATCTGTCGCTACTGAAGATTACATACTTTCAAGACGATTGTTCTTGTATGCTCCTAAGAGTTTGATGTCAGCTGAAATGTCACATTTTTTAGAATATATTCATAGCCGTGAAGCACAATCAATTGTTAGGTCAACGGGTTTTATTTCACAAGAGATCATAAGTGTAGCAACCGATATTGATCACGAAGCACCACCTGAATATGTTTCACTGCTAAAAAATGCTAAGAGATTATCAGTGAATATGCGTTTCGATAAAGGAAGTGCAATATTAGATACAAAAGCTCTACGCGATATGGATCGTTTAGTGAAATTCATGAAGCGTAAAGAAAATTCCAATAAAGAATTAATCTTAGTGGGTTTTGCAGATCCAAAAGAAACAGAGAGGAGGGCAGAGGTGTTATCCCGTCATCGTGCGATAGCTGTTAAAGCGGCATTAATGAAGAATGGAATTAGCTCCGAACCTGTTTCAGGCTTTGGGTCATATTTGCCTGTAGCAAGCGATACGTTAGCGGGAAAAATAAAAAACCGTAGAGTTGAAGTGTGGATCAAAGAGTCTCATGCAATGCATTAAATAAATCCTGAAGATCATCATCATGTATTGATTTTTTTGAGGCTAGGTCGTTATTTAAAAACGCCCTAGTCTCAAAAAATATTCTAAAAAATCTATCTCTTTTCAGTTTTTCGGGTTTAGCCAATAAGCTGAAAGTTAGCTTCCATTCCTTGGTCGCGCAAATCAATTAATGCTTGGTATTGTGGTGAGTTGTACCAGTCTTCTGCAAATGCTTTTGTGGGGAAAGCAATAATGACTTGGTTGTCGTAATCAGTTTTTCCATTCAGGGGTTTAGCGATTCCTTTTGCCAAAAACTCTCCTTTGAATTTTGCGATCGTCGATGCCGCTTTGGCACCGTATTCCTGCATGAGTTCTTTGTTCTTAGGTGTAAAACCTACAATGACATAAGCTGCCATCCTTACCTCCAATAGTAAATTGTTAGTGCATTTATCTTGCTATAAGCGAGAGAAGTAATGCTATCAGTAATTAAATATGAAACAATAGGGTCTAAATTCAAATACTGTTTAGAAAAAATGAACAATACAAAACAACTCTCTCGTTTAATGACGTTTACGGTCGTTGCGCAGAAAAAATCGTTTACCGAAGCCGCTAAACATCTGCAAATTTCAAAGTCTGCGGTTAGTCAACAGGTAACTGCTTTAGAGTCTGAGCTGGGCGTTAGGTTAATAAATCGGACAACAAGAGAGCTATCTCTCACAGCTGTAGGTTCAAAATTACTTGAGCGGTGTACAGTCTTACAGGATCAGTTGTCCTTAATTTTTAATGATTTATCGGCGTCAGGCTTAAGCCCACGCGGTAGGTTTGCTGTGACTTACCCTCATAGCTTAGAAAGAACTATCATCTTGCCGGCAATAGAGCAGCTTTGTATGGAGTTTCCTGATATAGAACCTGTACTGATTGCGGATGATGACACTCTCGATTTGGTAGAGAATCAAATAGATGTTGCCATTCATGTCGGCGAATTACCGGATAGTAGCTACAGGGCTTTGCCGATCGGCTCATTAACAGAGTTGTTTTGTGCGACGCCGTTTTATGTAAATAAAAATGGCGATATTTCTTCTACAGAAGAGTTATCTCAACATCGTTGGATTTCTACTTCTTGGCAAAAAACAAAAGTAAATATAACCTGTAAAAAAAATGGAACAAAAGAAACGGTTACTCTGAATGAATATGCAAAAACAAATACATTGCCAGCCGCTATCGGCATGACGCTGCAACATTTAGGTGTCGCTTTGGTGCCGGATGTTTTAGCGCGTCCTTTGTATAAATCAGGAGATCTAATACAAGTAGCCAAACAATATACAGGCCCCGAATGGCCAGTGTATACCGTTCATGCTTACTCAAAAGAAAAGCCTATCCACCTTACACGATTTCATCAAATTATTTGTCGAAGCTTTTCCGATATGTAAATAAAAACTATCAAAAGAGAATTGCTATCTTCTTAGCGAGTGTTTCTATTATGTTTTATTGTTTTTCTTTAATGAGAAGAATCTTTTTCAGAGGTTTTATTAAGTAGCATGTTAAAAAAGTTCTGCCTGTCATTTTCCGTCATTGTGCGATAGGTATTATATGTGATGTGTTGGTTGGGTTTTTCAGGAGAGAGTTCAATCCCCCAAAGCGGTGAAGTACTGGTAGGTAGCATGGCGAAACGGATATCACCCAATACATGACGATGTTCGGGATGCCACACCAAAAAACCATCAGAGAATAATTCGAAGCGTTTAATATCATGATAGATGGTTGTTTGATTTGTCACAGTTTGATTTATTACCGTCTGATTTATCGTTGTCGGAAAATCAACGTTGATATCAAAAACTTTTATCTTGCCTCCCGTGAAAAATGTTGTGTTGAATAAGCCAGCCCGTATTGCATCAACCACATAGTGTTTATCGACTTCATACACCGAACGCCAAAGTAGTAAGTTACCAATAGTAGGTTTAACGATAAGTCGCTCAACAGTATGTCCTCTCTGCTGAGCATATTCATGCGCAAGTGTTTCGGCTCGATGATGTTGAATAACTCCGATTGACCAATAAACAACAGAGAGCACAATGCCTATTTGGGCAGCGCGTGGTTTATATTTTATAAAACCAAAACTAAGTGCGGCAATTAACAAAAGTGAAAATGTGGGATCGAAAATTGAAATGATACTCCACGCAATTCTTTCATCACTGAATGGCCATAATAAATAAGTGCCGTAGCTAGTGCAGGCATCCAAAAATCCTGCTGTGGCATATCCAAGAAATGCGTAAAAATAGATTTTTTTAAAAGTCAGCTGTTTGCTGAATGGCGAACGAAGCATCTGTGGTCGAGGTATCTGTACCCAGTGCAGCAGTGGCCAGATTACCAGTGACGCCAGTAGAGCGCCGATAGGAATAAATAACAACGCATGAGTAAAGTGACGATGATACTCTAAAGAAAGGAGTGGGTCTTGTAGAGAGCGAATCAATACATCAGCATCGGCGAGTAGTGGTGCAAAAAAGCCAATGCAAGCCGCTAGTCGCGCTTCTTTAGGCGTTGCACCAGCTTGTGCAACGACTGCACCCATTAAACCTTGAGTGATGATATCCATTGATACACTTTGTCTTCATTGGAGTTATTGATGGCGCTGATTTTTTCGATAATGTATTTCCATTCCGTCCAGAAAATTACGGAGTAATTGATCCAAGCATAGCCGATAATTTTTATGATCTGGTCGCCGAAATAGAGCGCTTAGCTCGTGTTTGCTTAATGTGAATCCATTGAGTTGCAATATATTCAGTAAGTCATTGGCTTGCAGATTAAGGGCAATTTTCAATTTTCTTAACACCATATTATTACTTAAAGCGTGCTCTGGTTCAGGTATGCCGTCGTCCTTAGGGCCTCTTTTATTGATAATGAATCCGTTTAAAAAGCGGGCAAGTTTTTCATCTTCACATAAATCAAACTCAGGTTCTTCTTCGCGAGCAAGCCAAGTGATGAGTTCAGCTTTGCTTCCTTTATGCCCGCCCAGTTCAAACAGCGAAAGCATTTCCTGATCACTAAAATCAAAAATGTAACGAACGCGACGCAAGATATCATTATTGTTAATAATTAATTCTCCAGGTCAGATGAATTTTTATTGGCGCCGATAGCTTTCGGTGTTAGCTCAACGTAAAAAGTCATGATATGGTTGGCGACCAGTTCGTCGATATGTTTTGTCAATGACGACAAAGGTACTTCAACAGCGGTCTCTTCTGATTGCCCAAATTTACAATCAAAGCCCCAGTAATTCGCGCCAGAAGGCAGAGGCTTTTTTCGTTCTTTTTTAAGAAACTTTTTTATGTGGTGTTTCGCTGAGTCTACAACACGAGGAACTTTGATTTTAGGGTGTTCTAAATTAAACGTCTTTTTCATTGAGATCCTAACCAGGAAAGTGAGTGCAGATGCTGGAAGTCCCCAGCTTAATGGCAGGCAGTGTAATGTTTATGCGAGCATTCTGCCATCATATTAATTAAAACGCCCCAGTACATCATCGATCATCAATATTGCGCATAACCCATGTATCACACCCACTTCGGTAACGTTGGCGAACAATAACTGAAAGTTACTGGAATTACACAACGCGCTTTCATCATTGATGCTTTGCACATACCCCGTTAAATCATCAGTCAATTCATCCGTATTGGCTTGTGCAACGAGGCGATCATAATCAGAATGATAAAAATACACGTCAAGTGTCGGGTCCGTGAAAGCGACTTCTGGATTGGTAATATTGGTAAAGCTGTTTAATTGAAGCAACGCTTTTAGTTGATTGTACTCACTGTTATTAGCAATAAAACCAGAAACAAAATTACTCGTGAGCTGATTGCCGTTTATGACATCAGCTTCATTCAAACCAGTCTCCGTATAGTCAAACAATGGCGGTAAGATGCGTTCTATCGCATAACTGTTGACCAATTCATCGTTGACGTAACGACAGTAGGCATTTAAGAGACATGTTCCGTTTGCGTAATTGATAATTCCTTTAACTGTTTCATACACGTTGTAAGGGCCAGCTCCGGTAAATAATTGTGTGGTGTTTAGTTCATCTTGGCGCATGTGTAATATTTCTTGCCATGCAGCAACTGCACTATGTCCACCTTGTGAATAACCAATAATAGCAACATTTTTTTCGTTAGATGTTCCCTCTATAACGTCATCATAATTTCCGGAATCAATAACGGCAGAGACGAGATCAACAGAATTAATTCCTGTTCGTTTTGCCTGTAGATAGGTTTCTGTCGATGCGCTGGTATTCCCTAAACCGTAGTTGTCAGGAACGATAACGAGATAACCACGGCTAGCCAGTACGACAGCTAAATTGTACCAAGGGCCTGTGGTGTTTTTTTCGCTGGGAGTAAGATCGGTGGAATGGTTTAATAAAATAATTTCATCTTTCGCTGCGAAACTGTTGACACCATTTGTTTCAGGGAATGCAATAAAACCAGACAATGTTTGGGCTTGATTGCCTAACGGGTCTATTGATTCGTACAAAACGGTTTGAGTAACCACATCAAAATTGGTTAAAGGATTCAATAGATGGGGTAACTCATCATTGGCAATATTATTTAATAAACTATCGATGACTGCCTCTACGACAGGTGACAACTCCGCTTGATCAATAACAGCATCAAGCAAAGAAAGGGGAGTGAGGTTGCCAATGCTGTTTAACGCTAAAGTTTCTTCTTCGTCAACAATGATGAGATTGTTCGCGGGGGTAATTGATGATTGGCTGGTAAATAAAACGTTCGCTTCCTTTGCGGTAGAAGAGGTAGAGGTTTCTTCTATAGAAAGCGTTTGATTGCTGTTAAGTGTTAACGCATCAGAGCATGTTAAAAGATGATCGAGCAGTTGAGTGTTAGCCGTGTCCTCAATGTCTTCGGTATTTCGAATAATGATACGTGAACTACTTAAATGACAAGGCGTCGTGTAACGATAACTTGAACCTTCTGGTGCTAAATGGCTGAGTGAAAGACGAGGCGATGTCGCTTTTGCCACGCTATTATTTTGGGGTAGTGAATCAACTAATGGTAAATTTGCGTTGTTATTTTCATTATTATCACCGCTACTGCTGCTACTCCCACCACCGCAGGAAGTAATTATGCTAATAGATAATAGTACGAAAAATAATTCTGATGTCATGAGTTTCATTCACGTTCCTTAACTTAAATATTCAACGCGTGATATAGAGTTTTTCAAGAAAGTTCTAAGACTCAATAATCATCAATGAGTTCAATGCAATATGGCCTTGCTAGAGATTATGACTCGTCAGTTGAGGTATGACTGAAAAACATAAAAAATCACGAGTTAAATTAACTCTGTTTTTGAGCAACAACTTGAAATAGATGCCAATGATGAATCTTGCCGTCAAGAGTTTTTCCTGTTGATTTATGCGTGCGCTTGTTATGTGTTTTCAATCCAGTACATAGCAAAACCCAGAAAGATTATTAGTAAAAAAATAATCCTTCCCAATATTTCTTTCTTCGCGAGGAATGCCGTCAGTTCCGTATGGTCTAACAAGCCACCAGCCACCTAAAATATTCGCTCCGCCAAAAAATGTTTGATCTTTTCTTTTTGAGTACGCAATAAATGTAATAAACAAAAATACGAAACTTAAAATGAAAATAGCGACAAACAACAACAGCTTTAGAAAAACGATCATATCTCATCAATTAATGCCGCAATTTTGTGCTAGATAACTAGAATTCATAACGCCCACAGAAAGCGCCGTGAAGTCTCACCGCGTTTTTTGCGGTCGCCTTTGTTGTGCTTGTTAAAATTCAAATGATTCTTCGATAGAATTTATCATCTCCAGTATCTGATTGGCGCTGTTCCATTCATAGTACTTTTTCACTGACAAACCTTCATCCCATCCAAACGGGTAATAAACAAGCGATAATTCGACAGTGTTTTCTACAACGATTAATTTCGCTTCGCTATTAGTCAATTCCCTTAAAAATTCAACTTCATCATTTGTTGCTTTTGAGAATTTGGCTGAAATATCGCATAACCCATTATCAGCAGTGCAGAGAGAACCAACTATAATATGAATATTACCCGATTCGACTGAAAGTTCGGCTCTAGTGATTATGACAACATCACTACTCCAGTCAAACTCGTCTGCGCCTGTAGTAGGTGTCAAAAGTAATAGAAGATATAAGTATTTCAAATAGAATCTCCCAAATTAATTTAACGCCCAAAGCAGCGAGCGCCGCTTTTTTGCGTCCGCTGCCTTTGCTTGTTAGTTGCAGATTGCATGTTTAATACACTTTACCCTTGGGTCTGTAAGAATTGCACCGCCCATAATTAATGTATGTGAATTACCATGAGCTGTATAACGAGCATACTCACCAATGACTTCATGGGGTACCTCATAGGCCTCAGAGACATCAAATTGCTCATTGAATAATATGGCAACAAGGACATCAAAGTCCTTTTCATCGTAGTTTCTAATGGCGCTTAACTGCCGGGAAGTATTCTTAGAGGTAAGGCGACGCCCTTTGATTTGTATTCTTGTGCCATCGGAATCTGAAGCGTCATAGCCTGCTTTAGAGTTTGCCTCTAAATCTAGATGAAGAGCCTGAGACACAAGCCACTCGGTATAGTCCCCAAGGGGATTATTCTGGGTTCGCGCAATGCCACGCTTGATCAGTTCGTTCGTGATCTTTCCTTGCAGCTGCAAAAGCTCTTTCACTTCTAGATTCTTGAGATTCACTTGATTCCCTGTAAGCAACTAACGCCCGCATTTGCGGCTGGTTTGTAGCGCAGCGAAAAACCAGTCCGATAACATGCGCTTGTTAGAAGCATTTCTAAGCACCGATAAGCGCATCACATTCATCAATAACATACTGAGGTACTGTTTGATACTTTGCTGGATTAAGCTGGTAAATGTAATCATTCTCAATATGAAACGACTGATTTATAAATTTCTGTATAGTGCTTGCAGCTATATCGTCATCTTTGTCCTCAAAGATTATTCGATATAAATGAAGCTTCTCATAATTATTAGTTGACGCCCTGTACAGCTCTTTCATTGTCTCATCGTCCTTGATTAGCTCAATAATAGCCTGGTAGTTGAACTCAGGGATATAACCAAATATCTCAGCATTGGCTTCATCTATTTCATCGTCGGACATTCCTCTTTCAGAAACCTCACCATTTTCTTGAACAGTAAAAATTAGAGGCAAATCTCTTTTATGGAATACATTTGAAAGCAGCTGGTATGCCATACCCTTAACATTCATCACCTCATATGTCCGTCGTAAGTAAACCAGCTTCTCAACTACGTTGTCAGACGCCTGAATGTTCTGTGTATTAATATCCATAAACGTTTGAATGTCAGACTTGCTCACTTCAATCTCGTTAAGTTGCCCCAGCCTATTTTCAATAAAAGAAGCTGAGGGCTGATCAAATTTCACCCCATGATGAAATATCATATCGACAATTGGCTCAAAGTCATGACTAAGAAGAAGCACTGTTTTACCCCTGAAATTACCTCTAAAATTTCGCTCTCTACAAAAAAGCATTTCGATAATTGCATATTTTTTATTTTTGTCAAAGGAAGAGATAGGATCATCAAGTACTATTAGATCAGGGTCAGATTTAACCGCGTCAAACATAAACAAAACCAATGCGAATGCATTACACTCACCATAACTCAGTCTATTACGGACCTCCGTCACTTCACTATCATTCAACTCGGTATGTAACAACTTTAAGTGATGATGCCCGCTTTGATCTTCTTGTAAATCAACCTCATACTTGTAGCCTGCATTTTTCAAGAATGAGTTAATGCTGGACTTATTCTCTGTAACAAGCTGTTCAATATGCCGTTTTTGAATTGCTATCTTGCCTTGCAGCAACCCAGCCTTTTCAATCAATTCGTTGATAGACACATTAACTTCACCGATTTTTCCAAGTATTTTTTCTGACTGTAAATGCCCATATAGATTAGGTTCGATCAAGAATGTCTTTAATTGATCGATGACAGCATCTACATCTTTAAATGACAGGAATCCAATATTTTTAAGCTCATTAAACTTAGAGCTTAACCGGTCTGACTGGTCTTTCACTTCTTTAAGAAATGCAATTTGCTCATCATTATATCCATCTAAAGAGCTTACAAAATCACTTATAATTTCTTTTGTTTCATTAGAAAAATAATCTTCAAGCCTCTGAAAAACGCCAATTATTTTATTCATGTTTTGAACAGTTTTAGAGTTGTAAACCTCGCCAACCTTCTTAATGGTATCCTTTACCTCGGAGACCTCATTGACGCAGTAAGGGCAACTATCTGTTCTATCTACAAATTGGTTACCTTCAATCTGCCACTTCACCCACTTAACATTGTCTTCAGCTTGAATAAAATCCTTATACATCTCTAAACCATCTGGAATATTCTCAACCTTGTTTCCATCTTTGAATGCTTTTGCCAAAACACTAGATCCGTGAATACCAGCTCTTGTTGGTCTGCCAAAACTATCACTTAATTCCTTAAAATCTTTAATAAGGTTCTCAATATCTGGATCTTCTGAAAAGTGGTTTTTAATTTCCGATACAAGGCCTTCAATTTCACCCATGAATGTTTCATAGTTTTCATCACGAATAAGTATGTCGAAACTTCCTTTTAATAGCTCGTCTGGCTGATATACAAACTCATTGATGTAAGCCTCATCAAAGACTTTTATGCTTTGGAATTCCTCACACCCAGTGACGTTCGGTGTTACTTCTTCGTTTCCTATGGCTTTAAAAGGCGTAAGCTCATTAATTTCACTGGTGCCAGAATTCTTATCTTGCACTGTTTTGTAAATAGCCTTAGCTAACGTACTTTTCCCAGCCCCATTTATCGCATATTTTATATTAAGGTGACCCTGAACTAGGCTTACCTTCCCATAATCAATGTTATTGCAATTATGAACTTCAATATCCAAAGCTAACTCCTTGCTCGAATTTAGGTGGGACTTCTAACGCTTACAGCAGTGGCGCCG
>JBOEHK010000005.1:0-882540 GCA_050633885.1 Cellvibrionaceae bacterium | reverse complement strand
AAAAATAATAAAGTTGTTAACTTTAAGGCTATCCATCGGTTACGACGACAAAAATAAGACAATAGAGTTGTTAACTTTTATCGCCATGGACTATAGATCATTGGTAACCAGTATTCATATAGTTTTGGTTAACCTTTACCTATTCACTTTCAGTAAATTCGACTTCTATTCCGCTTTCTCTAGGTAGAAAAATACCTTTAATGTAGAGACTGTCAGACTGTAGGGAAGTGCCCTTGTGGAGGAAAGAGCCGGGTGAAATTTTCAGACCATTTCTTCATCTCATCTTGATTAGCGATTTGTTTATCTGAAATAGGCGGTAGAACATCTAACCCAAATACTATCGCCCGGTGCTTTAAACGCTTGTACAAAGGTAACTTCCCAAGCTTCGCTGCGAGGGCAAGTGCTTCCTCCAACACCTCATTTTGTGTTCCGCCGGATCGATAAAGAGCACCATCTGCAGCTTGTTCATAAAATTTCAAAGCTTCTTGATACTCGCCTGAAAGCAAGTAGTAGCGTCCCTTCATCCAGTTTAGATAATAATCACATATACCTTCTCGATCATACTGAATTAGCGTCTGCTCAAAATTTTCTAGAGCTACAGATATCTCATGACGACCATTGTTCCGTTTATCTGTAGTCCGACGAAGCCTATGGCCTAACATCAAGCCTGGTTCGATCAGTACATCTCTTCGTGAAGATTTCTGAACATTGGAGACAGATAACACATAACCAATATCTCTAGCCGGTACACCTTCAATTATATTTTGATGCACTTGTGCCTTGAGCTCAGGAATCTTCTTCTCAAATTTGACGATCATTCGAGCCACTAAAAGCCAAGCCTTGAGATGCTCTATCTCAACGATACAGTCAGGATATATTTTTGCGGTCAAATCAGCTATTGCACAGATGCTCGCCAAATCAGGACATTGATCTTTGCTACCATCCCGCCACCTATTCAAGGCCTCCCGCCCATTTTTATCGTTACCTAGTGATGTAGGATAGAAGTGTTTTGCAATAGTTGAGCTTTCAATATCAAGGCAGCTTTCTACCCAACAAAAAACAACATCAAGTGGATTCTGATCTGGATGGATAAACGTATTTAAGTCAGGCCCATCGATACCCTTACGCAAATTGATCAAAAAGGCTGCCAACCCAGGCAGTAAATGATGTTCCAAAAGCAGTGGTAACGCTTCCTCACGAGTCATGGCATCAAGTGCTATTTCCCTTATGAGCGCTAAGTGACGCTGGCATGTCCAATCACATACCTCTGATACAAAGACAGAAAATTCTATTCCTACCTTCTGAGCCAGAGGCTCCACGATCAGATTATTCTTGAGCCTCGCCTCCAAGGACCAATCAAAATCACCTTCTCTAGCCCATCGATCTAATTCACGATTTGAATTTTTCGTACCAAGCGCAACTGCTAGTTCCCTATAGCATTCCCCAAGCATTGGGTAAGGAGGAAGAGGGGCTTTCATTTCCATCTCCTTGAAGTGAAAATTAATGCACTACAGATATATCCATAGTGCATTTGTTACTTACTTGCGCGGGCCATTATCGCGGCCACCACCCGATGGGTTACCAGTCGTACTTGGATAGCCAGCACTACTACCAGATTGATTTTGCATGATCGGTTTTAAGCTTTGAGCAGTCATATTCTTTCTCCATTTAGTTAAGGATGTAACTAAGAAAGCCACGATGCGAAAGATATAAAAAACCTCACAAATGGTCTGCGCGTGGTTGGTTAAATTTTTGGCGTTACTGTTTTAATTACTCAGTTACTTTATCGGAGACTTAAATGGCACCTTGGTTATCCCCCGATCTCTCGGCAGCCACTTTAATTGGTTAAGATTGCAATGGGGAATATAAAAATGCTATCTGCTGTATATGTTTGAGGCATGTGAAGTCAATAGAAGGGGGGAGGCTGATTGGATACATAAGCTGTTGGTCTGACTCGTGTTGATGGTGAGCTATCACCGATAGAGTATGAGAACCGATATGAGAAAAAGCTGCTGAGTATCTAAAGAACTGCAGACAGTTCACCAAGTTATAATATTCACCACCCAAGTTCACGAATACCAACTTGGTTACGATCCTTTAAGGTAATACATCAGACATTTTCTGAGCAGCTTCTTGCATCACTGGAACAAATTCATCCTTAATCTGTTCAACAGAATGAGATGACACGTGAGTACTAACATTCATAGCAAAACGTACTTGTTTACGACGATCATAAACTGGAACAGCTACAGCTCGCATCCCTAGTTCAAGCTCTTGATCTACTATTGCATAGCCCTGCTGCTTAACATTCTGAAGCTCTATGTATAATTCCTCCGGTCCCATTGTACTTGGGGTGAGAGCCTCAAAGCTGGTGTCTTTTATAAATGTTTCTAGACGTTCAGTAGGGAGGCCTGAAAGTAAGACACGGCCTGAAGAAGTAGCATAAGCAGGTAAGCGAGCACCTATCTGTAGATTGATATGTATTAGCCCCCGGCGAGGGATTCGTGCGATATAAACAATATCCTGCCCATCGAGTACGTTGGCAGAACAGGACTCCCGAAGCTGGTGCGCAACTCCCTCCATATACGGAGTTATAATTTCTGTGAAATTAAGTGAGGATAAATAGGAATATCCCAAATCCAGTATTTTTGCTGTCAGCTTAAAATGTTTATCATCATTGCTGACATATCCTAGTTTCTGCAAAGTAAGAAGAAAACGCCGGGCAGATGCACGTGATAACCCATTTTTTTTAGCCAAATCGGTCAAGGTCATTGACGGCGATTCGGCATCAAAAGACTTTATGACGTCAAGGCCCCGAGCAAAGGTGGCTAGGAAATCCTTATCACTGGAACCAGACTGGTTACTCTCTTCAGGCATTGCAGACTCCATGTTTCAAAAATACTACGATCGATTATCGCCCACTTTGTTCGATAATTGAATAGCCTTTTCTGTTAACCATTTCTGATAAAATGGTTAACGCATTCCTAATTAACTCCCATAACCAGCTACATATTTGGATAATTAGGTCCGCCCATCCCCTCTGGAACAACCCAACGGATATTCTGAGCCGGATCTTTGATATCACAGGTTTTACAATGCAAACAATTTTGAGAGTTGATTTGGAAACGTTTCTCCTGCCCTTCTTCAATCACCTCGTAAACACCCGCTGGGCAATAACGCTGAGCGGGTTCTGCGTACTGGGGCAGATTCCTATTCAGAGGAATCGTTTCATCTTTCAATTTCAGATGGATTGGTTGATCTTCTTCATGGTTGGTGTTCGACAGGAATACTGAACTTAGCTTATCGAAGCTCAATTCACCATCCGGTTTTAGATAGTCGATCGGCTTGCATTCGCTGGCAGGCAACATCTGCTCATAGTCTTCTTTATCATCATGTAGCGTGACCGGGATCTTACCGCAAAACAAATTCTGATCGATAAAGTTAAATCCGCCCCCCAGAATCGGGCCGAACTTATGCAATGCAGGGCCAAAGTTGCGGGAGCGGAAGAGCTCATCGTACAACCATGAACTTTCAAATTTATCAGTAAAGCTCTGCAGCTCTTGACCACCTTCGCAGCCATTTTGGAGCGCCTCAAAAATGGCTTCCGCAGCGAGGGTGCCGGATTTCATTGCCGTATGCGTACCTTTGATCTTGGAGAAATTCAAAGTACCAGCGTTACAGCCCGTGACAATACCACCAGGAAAAGTCATTCTAGGTAACGAATTAAAGCCTCCTTTGGTGATCGCACGGGCACCATAAGAAACACGTTTGCCTCCTTCAAGATACTGTTTAAGTACCGGATGGTGCTTCATACTCTGGAACTCATCAAACGGGCTGGTATACGGGTTACTGTAGTTAAGATCTACGATCAAACCCACAACGACTTGGTTATCATCCGTGTGATAAAGAAAGAAGCCACCGCTAGCACCATCACTTAATGGCCAACCGGAACCGTGTAACACCAGACCTGGTTTATGGTTCTCAGGCGCAATATCCCACAGTTCCTTGATGCCCACACCGTAATGCTGCGCATCAGCTTCGGCAGCGAGATCGAAATTCTCGATCAGCTCCTTACCCAGATGCCCACGACAACCTTCGGAGAGGATAGTATACTTAGCATGTAGCTCCATACCGGGTATGTAGCTATCTTTCTGCTCACCAGCTTCACTGATTCCCATATCACCAGTAGCAATACCTTTTACACTGCCATCGTCGTTATACAACACTTCTGCCGCAGCAAAACCAGGAAAAATCTCAACACCTAACTGTTCTGCCTGCTCACCCAACCAACGACAGAGATTTCCTAAGCTAACGATGTAGTTACCATGGTTATGCATGGTTTTAGGTACAAGGATATTCGACACCTTGATCGATGCTTCTTCATTTCTCAACATGAAGATTTGATCTTCTGTGACCGGCGTATTCAATGGAGCCCCCATTCCTTTCCAATCGGGGAACAACTCATCCAAAGCTCGAGTCTCAATTACCGCACCAGACAAAATATGTGCCCCGATCTCAGAGCCTTTCTCCACTACACAGACTGTCAGTTCCTGTTCTGTTTCATTTGCCTGCTGCATCAACCGACAGGCTGCAGACAACCCAGATGGGCCCGCGCCCACGATAACAACATCAAATTCCATCGATTCACGTACCAAAACAAAAACCTCTCTATATGATGAAAAAAGGGCCCAATAAATGAGCCCAATACGCTTTGAGTGAAGCGCCAGAGACGGGTGAAGCCCCTAAAAAAATTACAGTAGTTTTTCTAATTCAGGAACAGCATCAAACAGATCCGCAACCAGACCGTAGTCCGCTACGGAGAATATTGGCGCTTCTTCATCTTTGTTGATCGCAACAATGATTTTGGAGTCTTTCATACCTGCCAGATGCTGGATTGCACCGGAAATACCAACAGCGATGTACAGCTCCGGCGCAACGATCTTACCAGTCTGACCGACCTGCATATCGTTCGGTACAAAACCGGCATCAACCGCAGCACGGGATGCACCTACCGCCGCACCCAGTTTGTCGGCGATTTTTTCCAGCATGGCGAAGTTTTCACCGTTACCCATGCCGCGACCACCGGAGATGATGACGTTAGCAGCGGTCAGTTCCGGACGGTCAGATTTGGCCATCTCTTCACCGACAAAGCTGGATACACCCGCATCGTGAACCGCATCCAGGGTTTCAACGGTTGCGGAACCACCTTCTGCGGCGGCTGCATCAAATGCAGTACCACGTACGGTGATCACTTTTACCGGGTCCAGAGATTCTACGGTCGCAATGGCGTTACCCGCATAGATTGGACGCTGGAAGGTATTTTCCGATTCAACTGCGGTGATATCAGAGATCTGCGCGACGTCCAGCAGGGCTGCAACGCGTGGCAGGAAGTTTTTACCGGTGGTAGTCGCTGGTGCAACCACGTGGCTGTAGTCTTCTGCTACTTCGGTGACCAGCTTACTCAGGTTTTCTGCCAGCTGATGTTCGTAGGCAGCGTTGTCCGCCACCAGTAATTTGTTGATGCCTGCAACCGCTGCGCCCGCTTCCGCTACTGCGCCACAGTTTGCACCGGCAACCAACAGGTGTACGTCGCCACCCATCTGGGTTGCTGCTGTAACAGCATTCAGTGTTGCACCTTTCAGGGTGCTGTTATCGTGTTCTGCAATTACCAGAATAGCCATATCAGTTCCCCTTAGATCACTTTCGCTTCGTTTTTCAGCTTCTCTACCAGTTCATCTACGCTGGCAACTTTGATACCCGCCTGACGTTCTGCAGGTGGCGTCACTTTCAGCAGTTTGGTGTGGGCTTTCAGCTCTACACCCAGGTCTGCCGGGGACTTAACATCCAGCGGCTTACGCTTGGCTTTCATGATGTTAGGCAGGGAGGCGTAACGGGGTTCGTTCAGGCGCAGGTCTGTGGTAACGATGGCTGGCATGTTCAGCGCAACGGTCTGCAGACCACCGTCCACTTCACGGGTTACGTTAACGTTGTCGCCGTCGATCTTAACTTCAGAGGCGAAGGTACCCTGTGGCATATCGGTCAGAGCCGCCAGCATCTGGCCGGTCTGGTTGTTGTCGCTGTCGATCGCCTGTTTACCCATGATCACCAGGCCAGGTTGTTCTTCTTCGATCACTTTTGCCAGCAGTTTGGCAACACCCAACGATTCAGGCGCTTCTTCGGTTTCGATCTGGATACCACGGTCCGCGCCCAGAGCCAGAGCTGTTCTGATCTGCTCCTGACAGGCTTTAGGGCCAATGGAAACAACCACTACTTCATCAGCAGTGCCCGCTTCTTTCAGGCGTACAGCCTCTTCTACTGCAATTTCACAAAACGGGTTTAACGCCATTTTGACGTTAGCCAGATCTACATCGGTGTTATCGGATTTAACACGTACTTTTACGTTGTAATCGATAACGCGTTTAACAGTCACTAAAACTTTCATTTTCAGCACCTTTATCCTCTTTCTTAATAAGCAGTAAGAGCAGATATTCAGCCTATTTTATTAATGCTTATACGATTTGGTTTCGCCTTCCAAACAACTTTATTGTTAAGAGTCAGCCCATTCAGCTAGCGTTTTATTACTATGAGCAAGTTCTTCCAATAAATTCGCCGGAACCCAATACTGATAACCATTTGTTTCTTGTAGCTTACAAATCATCTCGTAGACCTTTTTAAGACCCAACTGATCAGCATAAAACATTGGTCCTCCTCGAAAAGCGGGGAAACCATAACCAAAGACATACACCGCATCGATATCACTAGGTCTTTGGGCAATGCCTTCCTCTAGGATTTTGAAACCCTCGTTTATTAACGCCAAAGTCAGGCGCATGAGAATTTCTCCATCACTGATTTCGCGCCTAACAACACCATGTTTTAGAGCTTGGCCGTTAATAATCTCAAGCACTTCAGGGTCACTTGTACGACCACGATTGTTGGCTACATAAAGGTAATACCCCTTACCTACCTTTTGCCCAAGCCTTCCTTTCTCTACTAGAGCATCTGCAATACAGTAAGTTTTCGGATCACCTTTTTCCTGATCAGATAAGGATTGGCGGGCTTTATATGCTACATCTAGCCCTGATAGATCCCCCACTGCCAGAGGCCCCATAGCCATTCCCCAACCTTCCATGACTTGGTCAATTTGTTCTGGGCTAGCCCCCTCAATCAAACATAACTGAGTTTCTCTAACATACTGACGTAACATCCGATTTCCGATGAACCCAAAGCAAACACCCGCTAAAACAGGAACCTTCCGAATCTTTTTGGCAATGTCCATTGCGGTCGCTAGCACTTCATCAGAAGTTTTCTCTCCTCTAACGACTTCAAGCAGTTTCATGATGTTTGCTGGGCTGAAGAAATGTAGTCCAACAACATTCTCAGGGCGGCTAGTAATTTCAGCTATAGCGTTTACATCAAGATAGGAGGTATTAGTCGCTAGAATCGCTTCAGGTTTGCATACCTTATCCAGCCGACTGAAAACTTCTTTTTTTACTTCAAAGCTTTCAAATACGGCCTCTATAACTAAGTCGCAATCAGACAAATCTTCATATTGGGTAGTACCTGTTATAAATCCTTTTTTCAGGATCCCATCTTCCGAACTGAAAACACCTTTTTTAACACTCAAATCGTAATTTCGGTCGATAATTTGAAGCCCCCTGCCCAAGGCATCAGCACTTATTTCGAGCAGTGTCACTGGTATTCCAGCATTGGCAAAACACATGGCAATCCCACATCCCATCGTGCCACCACCGATAATAGCGACCCTTGATATGGCTCTGGGCTCTATACCTTCTGCCAACCCTTTGATCTTTGGAGCGGTACGTTCTGCAAAAAACATGTGCCTTAAGGCAGCTGACTGTTCGGAATCCAGGCATTCTAAAAACAGCTCTCGCTCCTTGTTCAAACCTTCATCCATTGGTAATTCAACTGCAGCCTGTATACATGTAACGATGCTTTGCGGGGCTAATTGTCCCCGGGCACGTTTACCTAGTTTTATTTTATAAAACTCGAAAATACCTTCTGGAACTTCCTTTGGGCTGATCGAGATGTTACGAGCCTTCCTTAGCTCGACATCCCCCAACACAACCTCTTGAGCATACTCAAGAGCCCCTTCACGTAGATCTCCTGTGATGATACGGTCAACCAAACCTAATTTATTAGCTTTATCTGTAGAAATAGGTTTTCCAGAAGTAATGAGGTCTAGTGCAGCTTCCACTCCCGCGAGGCGAGGAACCCTCTGAGTACCACCAGCCCCTGGGAGCAATCCCAATTTAACTTCAGGCAAACCTACTTTGGCGGGTGATGAAGCACAGCGATAGTGGCAGGCTAGAGCCAACTCAAAACCCCCTCCCAAAGCTGAACCATGTAATGCAGCAATCACAGGCTTTTCAGAGCTTTCTATTACCGAAAGCACCTGTGGTAGTGACGGGGGAATCGCAGGTTTTCCAAATTCAGAGATATCAGCCCCTGCTATAAATGTACGTCCAGAGCAGAGAATAACTACAGATTTTGAACTATCGGATTGAGCAGCGATAACCGCGTTTTTAACGCCCTCACGAACTACGTGTGACAACGCATTTACTGGCGGATTATCAATAGTAATAACACCTGTCTCACCAATTAGTTCATAACTTACTGCCATTTACGATTCCTCCACATATCTCTCTTCAACCACGAACACCAAATTAGTGAGGTATTTCCCCCTCACATTTGAACTGAACTTTTTCAGCGAACCCGGCCCCCAATGGGGCTATCACAATAATCAACTGCCGAAGCTAATAACTTTCACAGACTTCTTGTCACAGGACTGACTGCTCTCGTAAAAGAGCAATCTGCTCTTCGTTTTTACTTAAGACCCTGCTTAAAACGGCCTCGGTGTCCTCCCCTAAAAGGGGAGGAGCCTTGCTGTATTGCTGTTTGTTTTTAGAAAACTTAATTGGGTTAGCGATGCCCGGTACCATTCCTATTTCGGGATGTTCAAGTTCTAACTTCATGTCACGAGCAAGCACCTGCGGATCCTCAAATACCTGTTGAATATTTTGTATTGGGCCGCAAGGCACATGGATGCTCACCAATACATCCATCCAGTACTCGCTGGTCTTTTCACTAGTGATTGCAGACATAATTTCAACTAATGCAACTCTGTGTTCTACACGACTAGGGTTAGTTGAAAAACGAGGGTCTTTTGCAAGCTCGGCTCGTTCGACCACATCACAAAATTGCTGGAATTGTCGATCATTTCCGATAGCAATAATTACTTGCCCATCAAGCGTAGGAAAAGGCTGATATGGAGCTAAATTGGGGTGGTACTCACCGGTACGCCCAGGAGCTTTACCACTGCAAAAATAATTCAACCCCTGATTTGCCAACCAGCTTACCTGGACATCAAGAAGGGCCATATCTATATACTGCCCTTCACCTGTGTTATTCCTATGGTGTAATGCAGAAAGAATGGCAACTGTGGCATTCATCCCTGTAGTCAAATCAGCTACCGCCATGCCAACTCTCTGAGGGCCTGCTCCTGGCTGTCCATCCGCTGCTCCAGTTATACTCATCAATCCAGATTGAGCCTGAATTAGATAGTCATAACCTGCATCATTAGCCATTGGCCCCGTCTGGCCGAATCCAGTAATTGAACAGTAAATAAGTCCAGAGTTATGCTCTGAAAGCTGCTTATAACCAAGTCCTTTTTTATCCAAAGCACCAGTCTTAAAATTCTCGACCACAATATCGCTTTTTTGAGCCAGCTCTTTAATTAACTGCTGACCACTTGGCTGACTAATATCAACAGTTACTGAATGCTTACCTCTATTAGTAGAAAGATAATATGCAGATTCTGTAGTTTCGTTTCCGTCCTTATCCTTAAGCCATGGAGGCCCCCAATGACGGGTATCATCTCCCACTCCAGGACGTTCGATCTTTATAACCTCAGCTCCCAAATCAGCTAAAATCTGGGTACACCAAGGTCCAGCCAATATACGAGACAAATCTAGAACACGAATACCTTCTAATGGCCCACCCATAACACTCTCCTCACGACTTATGCAGTTTGCTCATTAAAATCACGAATCATCTGTTTCGCGATAACTAACTGCTGTATTTGGGTAGTACCTTCATAAAGGCGGAATAGGCGGACGTCACGGTAGAAACGCTCAACACAATATTCACTTATGTAACCAGATCCACCATGAAGCTGTACGGCGCGATCAGCGACACGACCTACCATTTCAGTACAAAATAATTTGCTACTTGCAGCATTAAGAGAAACTTTCTCGCCACTATCATAAGAACGTGCAATTTCCTCGACCATACACTTGCCAGCAAAGTACTCTGTCTGACTATCTGCAAGCATTGCTTGTACTAGTTGAAAATTACAGATTTCAGTTCCGAACTGTTTCCGTTCACTGGTATAGGAAACACTCTCATCTATAAGACGTTTCGCAGTTCCTACACTGAGCGCACTGATATGCAATCTCCCACGATCAAGAACTTTCATTGCGGTTTTAAAACCCTGACCTTCAACGCCACCAATTAATGCATCTTTAGGAACACGCACATTTTCAAAAATAACATCACATGTATGGGAGCCTTTTTGACCCATTTTTTTATCTGGTTTACCTAGTGTTATGCCTGATAAATTTGCATCTACTAAGAAAGCCGAAACACCTCTACCACCCTCTTCACGAGTTCCAGTTCTTGCCATTACCGTAAACACCCCTGCACGAGGTGCATTTGTTATGAATCTCTTAGTTCCATTGAGAATGTATACATCTCCTTCAAGCCGAGCAGTGGTCCTTACTGAGCCCGCATCAGAACCAGCATCTGGTTCCGTTAAAGCAAAAGAACCAACTAATTCTCCGCTCGCCAACAAAGGGAGATACTTCTCTTTTTGCTCGGGCGTCCCATCCATAATGATCCCTTGAGACCCGATTCCAACATTAGTCCCAAACATTGAACGAAACACTGGGGACGTGTACCCCATTTCTTGAATAATCGCGACCTCTTCACTCATTGAAAGGCCTAGTCCGCCAAATTCCTCAGGGATCGAAATGCCGAAAAGCCCCATCTCTTTCATTTCATCAATAACGTCCTCAGGAATTCGGTCTTCCTCAGCCACCAGCTCTTCCAATGGGACAAGCCTTTCACGTACATAGCGACGAATAGTTTCTACAAACTGATTCAGTGTTTCTTGATCAAGTGCCATGTGCAGGCCCTCCGCATTCATAACTGTTTCATGTAATAATTTGCACCATACTATGTTCGATATACGAACCAAGGTGCGCTTTCCGAACACTGTATTTTCAATATCAAAGGTTGTCAAGAGCTCTTTGGAAAATTCAAATCGCCCCAAACGAGCTATTTGTAGAAAAAGGAATGATGGAAAGGGGTTTTCTACGAGTAGAGAACAACTCCGTAAAGCAAGAGGAAACTTCACTTCGAGAACCCTTATCCCGATAAAAAACTTGCAGATTGAAAAATACTGTGTAAAAGTTAACCTAAGTTTCGCTTATCTCACATTATGTTCGTTATGCGCACTATCTGAAATCCACATGAGAATAAAAGGTAAATAGGATGAAGAAACTGATAAAAAACTTCGCAAGTGCCGCAGCGCTCAGCGCTGTAGCACTTTGCACAACCATTTCAGCTGTTCACGCTGCTGATTGGCCAAATGACAATATTCGCCTTGTTGTTCCTTACTCTGCAGGGGGAACAACTGATCTGATTTCGCGTAAAGTTGCGGATTTGATGCAAAACGAACTGGGTAACATTGTCGTAGAAAACCGCCCTGGAGCAGGCTCTACTGTTGCTACAGGTCAACTCGCACGAGGTGGTCGCGGCGCTGATCATACAATCTTGATGGCTTCTCCAGGGCACGCTATTGGCCCAGCAATTTATCCTGGTCTACGCTTCAATCCTGTTGAAGACTTCAAGTTCGTTAAGAAAGTAATAACCATCCCGAATGTAATGGTTGTTCCAGCTAATAGTCCTTACAACAGTCTTGAAGAGTTTGTTGAAGCCGCCAAAAACAAAGAAGTAACTTTCAGCTCTCCGGGAACGGGCAGTTCGGTCCATATGTCTGGTGAGCTATTCAAAAATGCAACTACTACACAAATGGTACACGTACCGTTCAGAGGTAGTGGCGAAGCATTGCCAGCTCTGCTTGCTGGTGATGTGGACGTGTCTTTTGACAATATGCCCACTGTTCTTCCTCATATTCAATCAGGAAAGTTAAAAGCACTGGCCGTAACAACTCCAAAGCGCTCACCATTCCTACCTGATGTACCTACTGTTAGTGAAGCAGGTGAACAGTACGGACTCAAAGGTTTTAACACATCAGCATGGTTTGGAATTGTGGCCCACAAATCTCTACCTGATGAAGCAACTACTAAACTTATCGATGCACTATCTAATGTAATGGAAGGAAAAGACTTTAACGAATTCCTACCACGCTTCGGTGCAGTAGCTGGAACTGAGTCGGGAGATGAATTCCGTACGTTTATTTCTTCAGAAGTTGGGAAATGGGCGGAAGTTGCGAAAAAGGCAAATATTAAACGCTGAGATACTGGGTGGCTGGTGTTAATTCAGCCACCCATTCTATCTGGGCTTTTGTGACGAGATTACATATGAATAAATTAGACGCCGACATTGGAGAGGTTGAAGAAAGGTACTACGGACGGCTAAACCCTAATTCAATATTAGGATTAATCACTGCTGCCCTGGCAACGTTCTTTTTGTCTTACCTAGTCCCAAACTACATCGAAGAACCTGGGCACTTAAGTAATCCAATGCTATCTCCTCGTTTTATGCCCGTTGTAGCAGGATGGCTAGTCCTCACTTTGTCTTTCGCAATGGCTATTGAAGGGTTCTTTCGCCCTCCCAAACATACAAAGGCAGAAAAACTACACATAGGAATTCCGAAATCGAGATGGATTCTAATGTTAGCAGCGTGCTCAATATATATGTTTCTTTTTGAGCAGCTTGGAGCCATCGTCTGCGGGGTTCTGGCATGTTTCTCACTATTTGCAGCGAGTCATTTAAGGGAAATATGGGTATACATTCTGGGTTTAGCTTTCCCCATAATTATCTCCCTTCTGTTCATTCACTTGCTAAATGTCCCGCTACCCGCTGGGATGATTTGGGAGTAATTCCTAAAAATTTCCAGGTAGTAAAGCCTACTAATTTGAAAAGCATTTGAAGATTTATTCTTCTTGGACTGCACTTATGGACAACTTTTCTGAAGTACTAAATTTATTTCTGAGCATCGACAATTTCATCGCCATCGCTGCGGGTGTTCTTGTAGGCGTTATAGTCGGAGCAATACCAGGTTTAACCGCCACAATGGCGGTAGCCTTAGCGTTACCTTTTACATTTTCACTAGAGCCAGTGACTGCGATACTACTTTTAGTAGGAATTTATAAAGGAGGAATGTACGGTGGCTCAATAACTGCAATTTTGATTAGAACACCAGGGTCCCCTGCAGCTGCCTGTACTCTATTAGATGGATATCCTCTTGCTCAACAAGGAAATGCAAAAAAAGCCCTGAAAACTGCTCTTTACTCATCATGTGTTGCAGATCTCATTTCGAATATAGCGTTAATTTTTTTCGCAGGTTATCTAGCAAAAATTGCATTGAATTTTGGCCCGCCTGAATATTTCTGGCTGATTTGTTTCTCTCTAACGATAATTGTTTCAGTATCTGGCGATTCTGTTATCAAAGGCCTTATAGCAGCCAGCCTCGGAATTATTGTTTCTACTATAGGACTGGATGCTGTGTATGGTTCACAGAGGTTAACATTCGACAGCTATGACTTGATGGACCGAGTATCGTTTATTCCTCTCCTCATAGGTTTATTCGCGATCCCTGAAGTTTTTGAATTTTACACGTCAAAGATTGTACCTCACGTCCGTTCAGCAGTTAGTGGAGCATCTTTAAGCTTTTCTGAGTTTAAGCGCTGCCTAAAATCAATCATCCGAGGCAGCTTGATTGGTGTCGTAATCGGCGCAATTCCAGGCACAGGGGCCACTGCTGCAGCATTCATTTCATATAGTGAAGCAAAACGTAATTCACCGAGAAAAGATAAATTTGGTAAAGGAGAAGTTGAAGGTGTAGCAGCTTCCGAAGCTGGGAATAATGGAGTGGCCGGAGCGACTCTTATTCCCCTGTTATCTCTCGGAATCCCAGGAGATGTGATTACGGCAATCATACTTGGAGCCTTCATGATTCATGGCCTAACTCCTGGACCAGTACTTTTCCAAGAGAATCTAACCATGGTCTATGCTCTATTTTGTGGCATATTGGTGAGTTCAGCAGTTCTAGTTGTTGTTGGGAACACAGCTATACGGTACTTCTCTCTTATAGCTGAAATTCCAAAATCTATTCTTTTACCAATCGTCCTGATGTTTTGTGTATACGGAGCATACGCAGTTAACAACAGCACATTCGATATTGGTTTGATGCTTCTATTTGGTCTTCTTGGCTTCATCTTCAATCGGGCTGGTATTGCTTCGGCTCCATTCCTTATTGGTTTTATTTTAGGACCTATGTTTGAAGATAATTTACGACGCACCTTCTTAATCAGTAAGGGAGACCCTTCTATATTCTTTAGAGGCCCTATTACCTGGTTATTCGTTTCGCTCACGATTGCATCCCTTGCCTTTGCAATCTACCGCTATTGGCAAAGCCGAAGAGCCACCTAACCCTCCCTTAAGAAGACGAGATGCATCATATCTATCTCGTTTTATAGAAGCTCCCCCTATGCTCCTTGCGTTCAAGGAGAGGGGGGAAGCCACTCATTACTAAATTTAAATTTCAAAGGACCTAAACATGAAAAACGCTTTCATTTGTGATGCCGTTCGTACTCCTTTTGGCCGCTATGGAGGAAGCCTGTCATCTATAAGAGCCGATGACCTGGGTGCAATACCATTACGTGCATTATTAGAACGCAACCCTCAAATGGATCCGGCCCTGATTGATGAAGTGGTTTTCGGCTGCGCCAACCAAGCAGGCGAAGATAATCGTAACGTTGCAAGAATGTCACTTTTATTAGCTGGTTTGCCTGTAACCGTTGCTGGCACCACAGTGAACAGACTATGCGGCTCTGGTATGGATGCAATTGGAATAGCTGCGAGATCTATCAAATCAGAGGAAACCAATCTCCTAATTGCTGGAGGTGTAGAATCCATGTCTCGAGCCCCTTTTGTAATGGGGAAAGCTGAATCAGCTTTCTCACGCGATCCAAACGGGCTTTACGATACTACTATTGGCTGGCGTTTCGTTAATCTCGAAATGGAATCAGAATTTGGTGTTGATTCTATGCCTGAGACGGCTGAAAACGTAGCAGAAGATTTTTCTATTTCTAGGGAAGACCAAGATTTATTTGCTTTCCGAAGTCAGCAAAAAACTACCCAAGCTATATCATCCGGTACTTTCGACTCAGAAATCATCCCCGTAGAGCTTCCACAAAGAAAAGGCGACACCAAAATATTTAATCAGGATGAGCACCCTAGAAGCTCAACTACTTTGGAAGGCCTTCAAAAACTCCGCGCCCCATTCCGTAAGGGAGGAACAGTTACAGCAGGCAATGCCTCAGGTGTAAATGATGGAGCCTGTGCTGTATTAATTGCTTCAGATGATGCGGTTCAAGCCAGCAACCTCACGCCAAAAGCCAAAATTGTGGCAATGGCAACAGCTGGATTGGAACCTAGAATCATGGGCTTTGGTCCTGCCCCTGCTTGCAAAAAAGTTTTACAAAAAGCTGGCTTAACGCTGGAGCAAATGGATGTAATAGAGCTAAATGAAGCCTTTGCATCACAAGCTCTAGCCGTTATGCGTGAGCTTGGATTGCCAGATGATTGTCCTCATGTAAATCCGAATGGTGGTGCAATCGCATTAGGTCATCCTTTAGGGGCTAGTGGCGCACGTCTAATTACAACCGCAACCTACCAGCTTCATCGCACTGGTGGAAAATATGCATTATGTTCCATGTGCATCGGGGTTGGGCAAGGTATAGCAATGATAATTGAGCGAGTTTAATACTCGTAAATGGTATTAACTATATATGAAATCTCCGGAAATCTAATTCCGGAGGTTTCACGAATACTAAATTCCAATTCATTAATGCCCGTATCCGTGCTTTACAAACCACCCCTTATTGAGGGCTGCACACCTTGAAGTGTAGTGGCACACTGAATTTGGCCACCAACCTGATAAACACCTCCCAGCCATGAAATAGTCGGGAACACCTATTAGAATGGGGCCTGCCTAAAAGTTACTCACAGCTACTAACCTAATTAATATCATTTTCTTTTCGTAGATAATGAATTATTAATAAATCACAAATAGGTTATCGGTAATTACAAATAGCTCCAGTCATGGTGAGGCTCGGACTCATAACAAAGGAATAACGTAACAATGGCTGACACGAATGAGTTTGAACTGGTTTTTGAAGGGATATCTAATCGATGGAAGAACGCAGCCTCACAAGCGGAGTTTGCTATTATATGCTCCCCATATATCAGCTCCCCATTAGCTTCAGAAATAATCTATAGATTGGACGGTACGACAGCAGAAATCTATACGTCATGTCGAGTCGAGAATTTTATCAATAGAAGTTCATCGATTGCGTCACTTGTCGATTTGGCTAAAAAAGGACACCGTATATATTCCATAGAAAACCTGCACGCAAAAATCACCATTTTTTCTAACACATTTGCAACGCTTGGCAGCCAAAATACCACCATGCGAGGGATGAATAATCAAGAAGGCAACATGGTGATTACTCATCCTGATAAAGTTGCTGAACTTAAGGCACAAATAAACAAATGGGCAGTTGACGCAGTTCTTATGACGTATGAGGACCTTGAGGAAATTCAGAGGTTAGTAAAACCATTCACAAAAAGATATTTAACCGCCTTACGTCAAGCGAAAGCAGCATACAAATATCGAAACGTCAAAGAAAATAGACCGTCGAGAGCTTCTAATAACCAATCATGCGCAGATAAAAGGGAAGAGTCTAAGTCAAAAATAATAAAAGGGACCTCAATCCGGGACAAACTTCATTCTTTAAAGCAAACAAACACCCTACTGAAATTGGACTCGATTACCCTTGGTGTGGCTACACAATTTGTTCGAAGCTGTGCGTGGTGGTATGCCCACCCAAAAGCCCAGAGGTCGGTTAGAGCACCTGGTCATGCGGATAATATTAAAGACACTGCGAGGTATGGTTGGACATTGGCATTCGGCTCGAACTATTTTCTAGTATCTAGAGCCATCATCCAAACTCGGAATGAGATCAATCTATTTATCGATAGCTATGATACTACCTTGGAATACTCTCTGGATGAGTTACGGAAACGCTTAGAACGAATTGTATCGGGCTGTGTTGCTAACTATGCCTATGAGGAGTACGGAACCTATTACCCTCTTGAACGCAAACATATGGTATTGAGTGTTCATTCCATCAATGTTGAAGATGCAGCAGATTTTATGGTTCAACGATGCGGCTTAGTACAGATCTTCGAGGACGCAGGCCCCTTTCATTGAACTACAGGTACGTTATTGGATGCTTTATTGGACAGGCGTTACAAGAACAAACGTTATTTTTTATGTTTTGCAGGCTTCGGTTTCTTAATAGGAACAAAGGCTTCTTTCAAATGTTGTCTGAACCAGCGACGTCGCTCAATATTACGAAACCTATTCAAGACAAAGCGATAATCACAGCGCCCCAATCTCAGGCAACAACCACAGGGGCAAGACAACTTATTGGCTTCGCGTTTCCGTTTACCAAGAGCCTGTAAAGCGCGCATAACAGCAAGTTTTCCAGTAACACCTAACATCTCGCCATAGTCATCGACCAAGCCCTGCTCACCATGCGCGAGCTCGCCATAGGGAAAATTTCCGTATTCAATACGATGCGTTACAGCGTATAAAAACCCATCAACAATCTCCTCAAAGAATGCCGATAGTGAATGGTCATCCCTCAGTAATGACTTTATTTTCAGCTCGGACCCAAGACAAAATGAGCCATCACCATATGTATGGTATTCCTGATTACGCGGAAAATACTGCTCTTCATCAATAACAATAGGCAGCTTTCCAGGATAATCACGAGGGCACACAAGCTTGAGCCGATAAGTCCGATCAACGATCTGGCTGCCCGCAAGCTTAGCCTTTAAATGGTACTCGCCCGCCAG
Organism: Cellvibrionaceae bacterium; assembly: GCA_050633885.1. GTDB lineage: Bacteria > Pseudomonadota > Gammaproteobacteria > Pseudomonadales > Cellvibrionaceae > JAWSVE01. The sequence continues at coordinate 864,348 of JBOEHK010000005.1, read as the reverse complement.
CACAAGCCGCTCATCATTGATTTCTAAAATCCTAATCAGAGGATGAACCGCTAGGAAGTCTTCCAGCCCTAAAGCATCCCAATGGCGCATCTATTGTTCGAACCACGGCTTCGGATCAGAGGCATGGATCTCTTTGGTCGGTACAATCACTGCCGCAGACAACCCCAAGGCCAGTGCAACGGATGTGGCGTCCAGACTGATATCCAAACCACGATCCGCCGCTTCAACCACAAGCCGACTGTTATCCTTAGTACATAAGGCCTTAAAGTCAGCTCTGGCCTGATAAAGCCACTTATAGAAATTCTGCTGTAATTTATGCTTGGCCGAATCCTCGTCATACCACTTATCCGCAAAGTCTTCTGCAGGGTTTACGGGATTGGGCACCAAGGGCACGGCTCCGTTGATGTAATCATCCATACGCGAGAGGATATTGATCAAAGCCGATGCAAGATCAGTCTCGCCGTTATAAGCCTTTGCCGCCAGAGTTGTGATAATCACGGAGATTGGTTTACTGTCTTCGTTATCCTTGAACATGGTATCGCGGTGACGCTTTAGAAGCTGAATAGCCTGCTGCAATGGAGTTTTCCATTGGTAATAAGGCAGACTATCAATACTGGCCTTAAAGCTCATTTCACGCTCGTTGATAATCGACTGGGCTGTTTTCATACGCATTTCGAACCAGCGCGCATAACCCTCGGGGTTACTGATACGCCAGTCATCTGTCATGCTCTTATAGCCAGGATCGGTGTTGTCGGTGATCGACACAGCCAGCTCGGATACGTTTTGAGCAAGCGCATCATCAAAACGGGAGTTTTCAACCATACGCTTCTTCAAAACGCCCCTGAAAATTTCACTTTCAGGAATACATGGCACAATATCCATGTGAAAGCTCAACCCATCGGCATATTCAAGCCGCCAGCAGCGCTTTTTCTCGGAAAGCTCTTCTTTGATACCGCGCGCTTTGCGATACAACTCCAATTCAGAGCCGACATGGTTTTTAAGCTGCTCTTGCGTGATATCGCCCTTACTCAGTCCCTGACGCAGGTTACACCCCATATCCAGATCATATTCTTCATCGGCATCAGGTTTGATGGCCGTGCCCAGCCTAAACGAACCTTGCGAGAAGACAAGCGGATCATATTCGAGGCAGCTTGACTCTTCACGGTGCAACCACTTGCCAATATCCTCATACCGCTTTTCCGCCTTTTCATAGGCACCATCGGGCAGTTCAATTTTTTCAAGGATGCCTTTCAGCACGTCATTACTTCGATTGGACACCATGTAAATCACCTTTCAGTTCAATAGCTTTAATAAATTCCTGGGTCTCCATATCGTGGTCATAAATCAACCACGGCATATCGGCCTTGGGCATTCTTGCCCGCCCAAATTCAATGGCGCACGACACTGGCATCACGGGGAAGATATGAAGCGGCGTGGCTTCACCGTGTGCACGCTTGATTTCGACAATCAGGCTTCTCAGGTACTTTCTGAATAGTGAAAGTTGCTGCTTGGCCTGCATAAAATCGTTGTGAGGATTTTTAAGGGTTATTTCCCAAATCGATGTGTCCTCGCCGATCACTCTGGTGATACGCTCAGGTGAGACATGATCACTCAGCGATACAATCAGCGCAGGCTTCCCGTTAAAGTTATCAGGTTGATTTATGATGTAATCAAAATCATCTGCGCAGTCCTGCCACACCCAGCCCTTCGGCTCTCTATGAAGCTGGTAGGTTTCCACGTCGATTTTATCTGTGAGCAAAGCGCCAAGCTGTATCAACAAGGGCTGGGGTGCGAGCGCAAACACAGAAAAATGCTTGCAAGGCTCATCTTCAATAATCGATAGGATTTTACGTTGGAAGGCTTTTAGAAGATGCTGGGATTCTGTTTGCCAGTATTGCGGTGAGCTATCAATCAGCTCCGATGTCATAGAAACGGGCACTGGACGTTCGGTAGCCGGATACCACTGCGGGAACATGGCTTCAACGCAAGCATGGTATTGAATTGGCGATTTCTCAGAGCCGATATTTGCGCCGTACAACACAACATTAGATTTTTTGTCAGAGGCAATCCCTGTCACAATCTCCACACGCTGCTCATGCTGTGCCTTCCATTGAATTAAAAGATCTGCGGGATATCGGTCTGCCCCACCGGCCTGATCAATTTTCTTATGACAGTCATAGCACATCAGCATTAGGTTGCTGACATCGTTGAGAGATTCTAGGTTACCTTTATAAGGACCTCGCCCCCTAGGACCATTCTCAGAAAAAGCGTAAATATGAGCTTTCTGAGCAGTATTTACAGATTCATGCGTAACACATGAGGTGTGTAGTAGCCTGTTATGCCCTTCAAACTGACAGCGGCCGGCAGCCCGCGCCCAAAGCTCTCTTTGAACCTGGTCGGGTACATATCTCGTGACCTCTGAAACCATGACTTATTCTCCCCCCTACACTTTACCGATCAATGGCAGTGATCGAGGTGTCAGACAATCAAGCACTAAATGGCTGATATAACCAGCCCCTGCGCATAAGGTTAAAAAGCGCAAAATCTGGCCCCCTTTATCTTCAGGCTTCCAGTCATAGGTCTTTTTCAAGCCACAACCTAACACCGCCAAAAAACTGATACTGTGGAAAAACTGGCGGTGATGCGGATTCGTGGCTGGCTCTATCCAATCGGGCAACTTGGAAAAAACCGTGCTGGCACCAATGACCAGCAACGGGCTTACATTCTCACCCTGGCTCTGCCCATAGCACGCCATCGCTACCCCGGTTAATGCACCTGCCGCAATATGATCAGCTCCATTGGCCATGTTACTTCTCCTTGCGAACGCCCTTGAACGGCGTCTTATCAGTCGTTTTCACATCCATAAACCTGCCTGTGGACGTATCACGCTTCACATAATGCCCTGAGGGCGTTTGTGTTTGAGACCGATCTTTAACCGCTCCTTTGCGGTGTCCGTCTCCCACTGGGGGATTTTTAGCCATGTGCATTTCCTTTTGTTCTGCTCAACTTAATCTGTTTAACCAGATACCAATAAAAAAGGCTGTTAAGCCCATGAATCAGAGAATACCCGATCAAATCTGTTAAAGTCAACCTGTTTTAACAGAATTACTTGATTGCTCTGTATACAAATTCCAGACCGCCAGACTCTGCAACGGCCTTACTGCCCAATATCAAGCCGGTAGCATACAGTTTTTTGAGCTTGGCACTCGCATTTTGGGCTGAGCCACCAAATATCTGGACGACCTTGGATGTGGTAACTTCTCCCTCATTCATAATGAAGTCGAGTAGCTCCTTCGCCCCTTTGCTTAGAGCCGGGCCGATAACCGAGTATCCATCGTCGGTTTTAAGAATAAGAGGTTGATCTTTGGCTATTGCGGCATAGTGCCAGTTATCAAGAAGGTCTTTGGTGAATGCACCACTCAGATAAAACCCCTTCTCGCCTTTACAAAGTTTGGCCAGTGAGATCACGCTCTCTCTTGGAAAAGAAGCATCGGTTGCTTCAATGCCTTCTATAGAAATTTCGAAGATATCCGAAGGAATATCATCGACATAATCAGAAAGGAGCGAAAGCGTTTCTCTCCCTTGCTTGTTTCCAAAGGGATGATCGTCTTTAGTAAAGTCGCGAAGGCGCATAGGAATCACTTTCTGGTTCATCTTCTTAATTTAATCAGACCTTTTAGTCATTCGCAAGAATGAAGTCAAAACAAATATGCGTTCCCATCAGTTTTGGTAGATCCAATTCGTAATCCGTCTTGTACAATTTCCCGGATTTATAGGTAAGCTTGAGTTCAAAGTCATCTTCTCTCACAAAGATTACTGCGTCATAAGAAGCAGCCACATCACCGCTTCGTTTTAACCCCAAGCCGCGCCCCTCATCACTTGATTGAGATATCCGTCCTCTCTTAAAAACCTCAAGCACGAGTAATGGATCAGACTTTGGATCAGAGAAATCGAACATGCTGAAAATCTCGGGGTATCGCGTCTGAAGTACCGGCTTTAGTGTTCCCGTAATCCCGCGCCCACTATCAGAAACAATGGTTTGAATATGAGGTTTAACTCCGCCATAGCCTCCTCGCCCTTTAAAACCCTTATAGTGCTGAAGCGCTATATATCCAGGTATCGGGGATTCAGAGTGATCTCGAACATTACCAAATAATTCGGATAAAACAGTAAAGGCTGGCTGCGAATATTGCTCGCCAGCATAGCTCACAAAGCTATGCTTTAATCGCTGGGGAATATCCTCATCGAGATCCTGAGGGTCAACTTCACCGAACTCATAAACGGCTTCACTATTACCCTTAAACAACTCCGCGCTAGAAAACATCGGACGATTGGGCTTAACTACAACATCCTTGTGCAACATTTCAAAAAAGCCATTTCTATCGAACCAACTAAGCGTATCCAGGCAATCATTAAAATCAATTACAACGCTCTTTCCGATATGAATGCATTGATTTGAATATGCGAGCAACCGCGCTTCCGCGTCTAGAAATATTTTACAGCCCTCGGGCACAATGAAATGGATAGAGGAACAGGCTGACTCCAGTGGCGATCCGGCATGGGCGATTGAACGATCCAAGGCCAAACCGTCTATCCAGGTTTCACCATCAAGGTGAATTTTCATCAGTTCTTTTTGAACAATAAACCAGCAATGTTTATCATCCTTGAAAAAATGACCATCCTGCTTGCTCAAATACGAATTCACATCCCTTTTGTCCAAGCCCAGCTTATTGGCTATCTGACGCCCTTTTAATCCGGGCGTCGTGCTCAGAACCTGTTCAATCTTCTGCTTCATTGCCTATCGCTTCAGTCAACCGAGTGAGCGCCTCCAACGCGCTCACAAAATATCTGGTGCGAGGGAGAGGACTTGCACCTCTCTACATTTCTCCCAGCCAGGAAACCCATTTGTATCCGCTAATCCCTCATCCGGATTGGAAGTGTCCCACTATGGCCTCGCAGAAATGCCACCCCGCACCATACGCATGATTTAACGAATGAATCTTTCATAAGCACCTCCATAACACATTTCAATGTTGCAGAAGCCCATACTTCCAACCCAAACAAGATACTCACAGTTACTTCAAGATTTACCTTTATCGCCAAGCCGTAAAAATCTACCAGTCTACAATACGCTGAATACTCTACTTCCACGAGGGCTTGAATGCATAATCATCTGAAAACAGCTTATACAGTTCAAGTTCTACTTCGCCAAGAGCAGTAACCGGCACTGAACTGACGTCGTATTACAATGTGGAAGTGTCATAGCCATTACACTAGCTCTCCCCTAAAAGCCTTATCTAAAATTGACGGCATCAAAGCTTCTAACTCAACAGCGTTTGATAATTGAGCTTGCTTAATGTCAGCTACTTTTTGCTGTAGTTGATTAAACCAGAGCTGTTTGCCAAAGTCTGGAATTGGAACTTCAATTTTTTCCAACTTCTTCAAGCCGAGAGTTCTATTTCTCCCAGCTCCACCTGGAGAAGCTTCCCTGACTTTTTCAATACCTTCTTGCGTTAATAAATAGAAGCAAATGAAATCAGATGTAACCACCCCTTCCTCTGGAACACATGTGATAAATCGATGTGAACCAACTCTGCCAGTATCCGTTGGTTGAGCAACCGCTATCGCACCTTCCCAAGCAAAAACATTACTTAAGACCAAGTCATTTGGCTCAATGTGATATAGCTTCTTCGAACCAACATCTACACCATTCAAGGCTGGCTTATGAAAAGTACCCTTTCCAAAGGACCTAACACCCAGTTCTGGATACTCACCATCGAAGTTAACACTAACTTTTCGGCGAATAATCGGTAACACCTGAGACATTGGAAGATACTGAACATCATCAATCAAATTCTGGAAAGCACTCTGTAGAAGTGCCTGCGCTTCTGTGAGAACACCTTTTCTTAGGGAAGTTACCTCATTGACCTGAGTCCGAATCGATTCAATTTTTTTTACTATTTGACGCTGCTCTGCTAGTTCTGGCAGACGAATCTCAATTCCTAAGAATTGTTTTTCTTTCAGGCGAACTCTGTTAGTCGTACCTTCGCTCACCTTTTTGCAAGCATCAACAAACCAAGGCGTCTTGCTTAGCCAATTCAGATACTCAACATCGAGTCTTTTGGGATCAGCTTCGAACAAAGGAAAATCGCTAGTGATTACCGCTCCATCAAGTTCTTCAGGAATGACCCCAAATGCTCCGTGCCTAGCATCAATTTTAGACAGAATGAATTGACCTGGAGACACGTAGAAACGCTTGCCAGTGCCAATTTCACTACCGAGTTTAACGCCTCGCAGATTCACGCCTTTGCCCCAAAGCCTGACCGTTACCTCTTTATATTCCTCATCAGGCAAGATATCTGCTGCATACTTACTGCTTGAAAGTAAATCACCGAGTCTAACCAGTGGCCACTGACTGTTCACTCATGACCTCCAGAAAGTTGCTCTTTTAGCCCATCCAATATCGAAAATATCTGCTTTTCTTTCTTAGCTATGCTTTCTAGCAGCTCCAGAGGCGGACGATGTTCTAGTGCTTCCAGGCTGTTTGGATTTTTTAAGTCCAAATTAGCGGCAAACAACGTACCATCTTCGTCATATTTCAAAATTTCGCTTGCTGAAACTTTCCAAGCGAAAGTGTTTTCGTGCCTTCTCTCCCACCATGCCATGCAATCAGCAAACTCACCAAATTCCATCGGTTTAGTTTTCGTATATTTTTTGCGCCCATCTGGAGTGGGAATATCGTAATACCAGATTTCGTCGGTTGGTCCACTTCTATCAAAGAACAGTAAGTTGGCCGGGATATCGGTATAAGGTGCAAAAACACCATCTGGCAATCGAACAATTGTGTGAAGGTTGAAGTTTTTAAGTAGTTCTTCTTTGATCCGCGCACCAATGCCATCACTAAATAACGTACCATTAGGTACAACAACTGCCGCTCGGCCTCCACAATCAGATCCTTTACCAGGCCTTTTAAGCTTGCGCATAATAAGCTGAAGAAACAAAAGTGCAGTTTCAGCTGTTTGCATGTCATCAGGGAAGTTCCCCAATATCCCTTTCTCTTCCTCGCCACCAAACGGTGGGTTAGTCAGGATCACGTCAACGCGGTCTTTGTCGCCGATTTCACGCAGGGGGAAGCGAAGACTGTTACCCGAGTCAATTTGAGGGTATTCCAGTCCATGCAACAACAGGTTCATCTGAACAAGCAAATAGGGGAGAGGTTTGGGTTCGCCACCATATAAGCTTGAGCCTTGCAGCATCGCGCGATCTTCTACGGTCGCACACTGGCCTTCCAGGTAAGACAACGCTTCAACCAAGAAGCCACCGGTGCCACATGCAGGATCCAGCACACTCTCGCCCAGCTGAGGCTTAGTGACTTCGACCATGAAACGAACCACTGGTCGTGGTGTATAGAACTCACCAGAGTCACCTGCTGCATCACGCATCTCTCGCAACATGGTTTCGTACAGGCGGCTAAGGGTGTGCATTTCCTCAGAGGAGTTGAAATGAATACCATTGACCTTATCGATCACATCTCGCAACAGGTAGCCATTAAGCATCCTGTTGTGTAATCCGCTGAAGACCGTCGCAATCACGTCACGACGATCCATCTGGCCATTTTCGCCCTGTAACTCTCTCAAATAAGCGAACAGACCCTCGCCTTTCGTGCCGTCTGGCCTGACAGTAAAGTCATTGTTGACAAAAGAGATCAGTTCACCTCCAGTGATCCCACCTTCCTTTGCTGCCCAATCACGCCAACGGTAAGGCGCATCAATTGCGGCTTTGAACTCTTTCCCCTCTAACTCAGCCTTTGCTTCTCTAAGGCTTTCTAAATCATCAAGAAACTTGAGAAACATCACCCAAGTAAGCACAGGAAGTCTATCAAGATCACCGTTAAGGCCTTTGTCCTTACGCATAATCTGACGTGCACTTTTTACAATAGAGCCCAGTTGTTGAGCTGTTGTCATTGGCTTTGCAGCCTTCTTTTTAGTCATCAATTACTACCAATATTCTTATGAGTGGTAGAGCAGAGATTGCATCTGGTCTACCGCACTTTTCATCTCTCTTGGCCCACCAAATCGTCCCGCAATCTCTATCAAATTGCCGAAATCAGAAATTGGTGGAACATCAACCACTTCTGCGAGGTTGAATTGTGTTGGTCCGTGTTCTCGGTACTTGCTTAAGAGCGCCTCTAGCACCTCTCTGGCCTGAGGGCCGTATTTGTCAAAGAAGTCGGGATTTTGCTTTCGCAGGTATTCTGCACGCTCGCGCCTGGTTCTTAGGGGCGCATCGAACGCCAAATGACAAAGCAAGTCAAATGGATCTGCGTCGGGCTTTCCAACCTCCTCGCTCACATGCAGGAAATCAATGCCCTTAGCGGACAGCGTCGCTATGATGTCTTCACGCTTAACCGGATCGGCCCAACTATCACGAAGCTCATCAGGTGATGAAAACAAGGTTCTCACGCTTTCTGCTGTGTAGTCGGTAAACTGGACAACCTTTAGCTGTTTACCACTTGCATCAAACTCGTAAACAACATGGGTAGAAATATCCACCATGCCACCATCAACATAATAGCGTGCTGGTTCAGACTCAGAGATTTCTCCTCCAGAGCCTGTGTCTCCCCCATCCGGCAGCGTATCATCACCGCTTCCATCTGGTACATCATCGCCATCTTGAGGTAACTCATTACCTTCATCATCAATGATGGTGTCTTCCTCGATGTCAGGGAAGCCATCAAAAGTTGGGTCAGCAAAGTTTTGAGTCGCTGACCCCGTATAATCCAGAATGCTGAACCAAAGCTTGTCGTAATCTTCACGTAACCTGGTTCCCCGCCCGATGATCTGCTTGAACTCACTCATTGAGTTTACAACCCGAACTAAAATGACATTTTTGCAAGTCGGTGCATCAACGCCAGTAGTCAGTAACTGCGAAGTAGTTAAGATTACCGGTGTTGTTGTTTCCAGCTCTTGGAATCGACTGAGGTGACCTTTACCAATTTTCTTTTCATCTGACGTCACCCGAGCAACATAGTCCTGATACTTTTTGACTAAATCGCTGTTCAGGTTATTCAAAGCTCGGCGCATATCGTCAGCGTGAGATTGGTCTACGCAGAAAACAATTGTCTTTGCGAACCTGTCGGTTCTTTTAAGAAAATCTGTAATATGCTTGGCGATCGTCTCCGTCCGGGCTTTCAGGACAACTTTTCGCTCAAAGTCTTTTGTTCCATACTCTTCGTCTGGGATTTCACGACCATAACGATCTAACTCTCCCTTGGTAGGCCTCCAACCCGTAGCATCTACTTGAGTAATTACGCGATGCACACGATATGGAGCAAGGAAACCGTCTTCAATTCCTTGAGCTAGGCTGTATGTATAGAGCGGATTTTCAAAGTACCTATATGTATCACGGTTATCTTCACGAAGGGGAGTTGCTGTCATTCCGACCTGATAAGCGGGCTCAAAATACTCAAGAATCTCTCTCCAGTTACTATCATCTCTGGCACTCCCACGATGACACTCGTCTACGATGATCAGATCGAAAAAGTCAGGAGAGAATTCTCTATATAAGCCTGGTCGGTTCTTATCCTTAGCAATGGATTGATAAATAGCAAAGTACATCTCTCGACTTTTTGTAATCTTGCCACCTTCAATCTTATGCCGAGCATCACCGAAAGGAGTAAACGTCTTATCTTTTGGGTCATCAACCAGTACATTTCGGTCAGCCAAGAACAAAATTCTGGGCTTTCTGTACTCACCTGAACTATTCCACTTGGAATTCCATAACTTCCAGCAAATTTGAAAAGCTACAATCGTTTTTCCGGTACCAGTAGCCATCGTGATTAGATTGCGCTTCTTTCCCTGCAAAATAGAAAGTACGGTACGGTTGATAGCTATCTGCTGGTAGTATCTCGGTGAAAACCCTCCAGGGGCATGATGATAAGCACTCAGAAGCCTATCGGTAGCTTCAGTATCCAAACCTTCGCCGCTTCCAAGACGCGTAATCAATTCTTCAGGGGTTGGATAATCACTGACGACCTGCTCAATCCCCGTCAGAAAATCGAATTCTAGAATTTCATGACCGTTGGTTGCATATGCGAACTTAAGACCTAGGATTTCAGCATAGGTTTTGGCTTGTTGCATTCCTTTACCTACAGGAGCTGATTCGGGCTTAGCCTCCACAACGGCAATAGGAAAGTCTCGGTTGTATCTAAGCAGGTAATCTGCCCTATATTGCTCACCGCGAGAGGTTTTATCTCCTCTAACAGTAATTCGCCCATCAGTAAGCTGATGCTGTTCCCTTATTTGATGAGGGGTGTTATCCCAACCTGCCTCAACAAGCTTAGGAGTAACATACTTCCGACAAGTATCTGCTTCATTCAGTTTTTCTTGCTGTGACTCTGCACTTTTGTCCGGCCAATAGCTTTCATGATTCTGAGGTTCATGCGGCTTGCTGTAATTTGCTTCTGCTAAAGCGTAGTCACCAATAGTTTCCGATGGCATCATTTCCAGCACAGTGCGCGGCTTTGGCGGTTTAGGACGACCAGACATGCTTGAAACGAGAGGAACTGTTAATTCTTGATTGCTATTTTCTTTAGACATTATTCATCAGCTCCTGATTCAGTAGATACCAACTGAACCGGTGATTCTAATTCAGCAGAAGGTAAAGTAACCTGTTGCACAACAATAGGTTTTCTAGGTGAGGATGCATCAAGATCAGCCAAGATAAATAGCATACTCGCAGTCATGAATAGTGCTACAGAAGGAAGTGATAACCTGTAGAAACGATGCATTCTGCTGAGGCGTTCTTCATTAACCTTAGTATTCGTTGATGAAATCTCTGCCGTACTACTCAGCAAGTAATCCAACATGTCACTTTCAATAGATCCATTCTCATCAGAATCCTTGTAGTGACGTTCCAAACCATGCCGATATGCCTCGACATCGGTTAGAACTGGTAAATAGTCATATTTGTTGCCCCAAAATGCTCTACTTAGGACCCACACTGAAAAAGCAAACGGAATTAGTGCAAGTCCCAAGCACCCAATAAATAGCCAAACGAGATATTGCGGCTCTGAAAAATCCACTGTTCTCAGCATATATGCCGATAGCGCTACACCAGTAGCAATGAACGCGAAACGAACCTGAGCTTGCGCAGTAATCCGATCCTTGCGCTCCAGCTCATGAAAATAGAGTTCTTTATAAAGCTGGAGTAATTCCTTTTTGTTCAAGATAGTCTTCCTGTTAACTAATCTGCACAGCACGAAAGTTGTTTAGAGTTGACCTAAAACCTAAAAGTATACGGCTCCTAGCATTGCCAACACACAGGTTATGCATTTAAAACAATTTAAGCTCGTATCCCATTGAAAAGTTTACGAAACTAATTACGTATATCCAAGCTATTTCAGGGTAACCCAGCTTTAGTTACTAAAGACATCAACAGCAAATATCGCTGATTAATGGCAATTAGACACTACGCTTAATCCAGCTGGCTATTCTAAGTGCCCATGGATCAATTACCTCTGGAGCAACCACTCCAGAGTGCTTTGATTTTGAGTGCGGAATACCTTTGTAAGAACCATCACCCAACTGATCCCTAAAAAAATCGTTCGGCCACCCCAAGGATTTCTTCATTATTCCGTGAAGAATAACCTGCTTGTTTATCCCGACCCAACCATGAGGTGATTTAAGCAGCATGGTCGATAGTTTCGCAGCACCATCAGATGTATCGACCTCAAGTAAAATAAATTCCCTGTTACCATGCAACAACTCAACAATGGCTAGGCAACGCGGGTTTTGTGTATCTGCTAACCAATGCTTTTTTCCATCTCCAACCCTAGGTAATTTTTCTAAGCTTAGGTTTAAGACCTGACAACCGTGAGATGACTCAAGAACCGCTACCATATTAAGAAATGATTGAAACTTGCCCAGGTAAAGGTGAACATCGTCCGTTTGATCATCCAGATTATTCCATGCACCTCCGGGCAGATTACCTGATTCTTCCTTTTCATTTGGACTCAGCTCTTTATCCAAAACCTCTTTGTCTCCATCGCCAACTATGTTGTTAACCGCCTTAGTCTTTTTCGCTATTCGATTTGTTATATGAGGGTTCTGAAAGGAAACGGATACTTGCTTAGATATGAGCGTCAGGGTCGCTTTATCAGAATCTGACAACTCGTCATCATCGAGTTCGAACTCATCAGAAGATTCTCCTTGCTTACTATCGCCTCTGGTTGGCTTGCCTCCGACCCTTCGATCATAGGCTGGGTGGTAGAAGTCAATTTCCCCTTCCACATCCGATGGTAAATTATCTAGCTGGGTTATTTCCCAAACAAAAAAACTACCCGAATCGCGATCTTCCCAACCTCGTGCCCCCAGCTTCACATCCGTCAATGGAGGTGGAGTGAATTGGTAGTGCCAATGTAAGTAACTGCCTTTCTGAAATTGCCCTTTGACAAGCTGCATGCTAATGCTTTCGAAAGAGGCTCTGGCAGCACTATCTAATAACACCCAACTGAGAAATCTTCGATTATCGTCTCGGTTAAAGTATGAAACTGGATATTCGGCGCCTTCACGAACTACGATTAATGGCTGACCATCCTCTCTGAGACCTAGCATAAAGTCTTCGGCCAAAGCGTCGTGCTGGAGGCTTAGTCGAGCAAGAAATGGATCATGATAGAAAAGTACTCGAGCGAATTCTAATTGCGGGATAAAGACTCGTTTAGTATTAACGGTCGCAACAAAACACATTTGATTGCCGTCACCGCCGTGATGATGGGCATGATACGCAGGGCAATCAGATGCCTTTGCGATACCCCAATCTTGAGCGTTATTTATAACAAAATCGATTGGCAATCCAGCAGGCTTTAGCTGCTGAGTTGGGTTTAACACTCTTTTTCTCGCAAGCACAGGAATATTACTGAACTGCATGCTTTGAGATTGTTTACCTGTAAAGTCTACATTTATCGCCCACCCCTTTCGGTCTAAGCCACGAAACAAAGAGCCAATGCCCATAACTTTTGAATCATTATCCAGCTTCTTAAATCGTGCATTGCTTTTACTCACTCAAGATATCCTTTAAAAGCGCAGTAATTAATTCCGTCATCCGCTCATCGCTTAAACCCGCTTCCCTGAGTAGCGACCAGCGTTTAATCTCCCGATGTTTGTTCCTCATTGACAAATAGGCACGCGTAAGCCTTCTTGCTTGATATTCAGTCGTGCTTTCAGAATAAAGAGTTAACAACATTGCACAACGTGGTAATCGGCTTAGATTCTTTTCAACAGTTGCTCGCTGATTCAACTGATGTATCAGGAAGGTACGGCTAAGATGCGGTGCGTTTAGGTTTTCAGTCAAAGCCTTACAGACACGCCTTAGCTCTCGAGCAATTTTCCTATCCCTTTTGGACCAATCGACTCGATGATTTTTTAGAGTAGTTTCAGTATGGAATGATTTGTCGATCTCCATCAACCATTCGTAGTTGTTACGATAAAGCCGAGCATACAATGCCTTATAAATCTGCCGTGCAGCTTTTGGCGAGTAGGATTTGAGGAGCGTTTTCCACTGCAATTGATCAGGGCTCGGCGGGGCTACAGGTTCTACGTCGTGCTTCTGAGCAGACTGATTCTTAGTTTCTGCGGCGGAAATTATTAGGCTCGAAGCTTGATTGATAGCTTCACTAATACTTAGCCTCCCATCAGACAGGGCTACGATTGCAACTATATGTTCAGCAAAACTAAAGCTTTTTCTATGCTTGCGGAATAGTGATTTTAGCCATGAAGTCTCTATTCTCGAGGGAAGAATTCTTACATCTTCGAGCCACTGCTTTCCCCAAAACGTAACAACAGTGTCGTGTATCTTTGAATGGTCAATTCTAGAGCCATCTAAATAATTCAGGCTTACAGCGAACTGTTTATAAAACAAAGACCATTGGGCAAAGCTAATCCCTTCACAATTACTCAGTAGTAACTGAGCACATTGCTTTGCAAAGACTTCATCCTGCTCCTTAACAAGGACATCTTGAAATAAATCAGCAGATTCTACCGGGATAAAAGCATGCCGATGCTCTCCATCTAATTCGATATTCGATCTACTCAATGCGCCATGTTTAGGGCACATTCTCACCAAAGGAACCTGCCAAAGGCGATGCCAATAGCATTCTCCATATTTCAACCTTTGCTCAGCCAAACATGGCCTGCAAGCAAACAATTCGGTCTTTGCCTTAACTCTGGAAGCAGCAATACCTGAAGCTAAATGTGCAGCACCTTGTGACTGCTCCGCCATCCAGTTGCGTAGCTTTTTAATTCGCTCAGGTGGCAAAAAAGGTGCGTAAATTGGCCATAGTGTATGGCGAGCGATTAAGAGACTTGTATTGAGCCCGCTGTTACTTGGGTACTGCTGAGCTAATGATTGAACATGACTAGGTAGATCCACCGTTGCGATTATTTTCCGATTCTCAAACACCTGATCCAACAGCTGCTTAGGAGAGGTCTCCCCATCATGCACACCCGCTCTCGCGACTGTGCTATACAGCAACTCATCAGAGTAAGGTTTCGGAAATCCCAGCATTAATACCCTGTTGCCCATCCTTCAAGATCAAACATTTCGCCATTTTGATCCAGTCGCTCAACTAACGACAGGTTGTCCTCTTTGCAGTAGGCAAACTGGTAACGCCAATCATCGACATCCAGGTCTACCCAGTCCTCTTCTTTAATGCGGTCCGTTGGTTGTTTATTTACTGAAGTGGTTTCGTCTGACTGATACCACGACACGATGACAGGGATCATTTCTGGGAGACTAAGATCAGGCTGTTCCTTAATTATTCGCGTGACCAATTGAGCAACTGTTTGTTCTTCAAATGATTCGTCTAACTGCAAAACCAAATTGTACAATCTCAGAGCTTCTGGGTTTCCTCCAAACAGTTGTTCTTCTTGCTTTTGGACATCCGCTAAGATTTTGGCTCCCAATTGGATAATGCGCTTATCCAGGTCGACAATACGCATGTCGGAGTACTTCACGATTTTATCTGCGTCACAGGACCGCAATGCATCTAACATTGGGTGTACTGGCTTTAACTCCTGCTTATAGACCGATTTCAAAATGCCCACTGTAATTCGTTCTTTCTTATTCGCGATAGCACGGAGCTGCGCCAATACAAAAAGCTTCACAACAATATCTAAGACACCTTGGGAGAGGTCATACCAACAATCTCTTATTTCATCGCTAAGTGGATCACCACCATGCTTTAACCATTGATACTTCCAGAGGTTGTCCGTGAATCGAATCCAATTGGTATTTGGCTGCCTTTCTTTTTCTTTAATAAGGTATTGTGGAATAGTTTCCCAGTAAATTGACCCCAGTCCAGCGCTGCGCCGGCCAGATTGCAGCTCTAGTTCAAATATTGGACGCGCTTTAGGAGTGCCAACTAAAACTATCGGAATCCCCACGGTATTCACTAGCTCTACAAAAAACTCCAGCATTTGCTCTTTACCACCTGAGCGCACCTGGCTTAATCGTTGGATTTCATCTATTACCAGAATACCAATTGCACGATTATTGGCTGTCTGCCGCATTAGAGCCAGCATCTTTGGAACAGAAAGACGCTGTTTTGCGTAGCGGCGCTCATAGTCGGTACCCAATACACTGTCGACTGCACTGAAGAAGTTAAGGCATAAGCTTTCGAGGTCACCGTTGCTAGGGCATTCAATCTTAAGGTACGTCACCTGAAAGCGATTTTCTTTTTCGTGGTAAATCACCTGAGGATACGTTGCCAATACTCGCTCAAGCGACTTACTTTTCCCAGCACCGGAAATACCCACAAGAGACATGCTTCGAGCCGTGGTTTTTTCCACAGCAAAGTTAGCAGCAACTTCACCGCCTGACTTTATAAACTCATAACCCTCCTGGAGCTTACGGTTCAATGAACCATCATTGATGTTCCTTCCGACATAGCCCATACGAAGCATTAGGTCGATCTTCTCTTGTAGCTGGACGTGCTGTGAAATAGGTTGAAAATAATCGTCTAACAATGACACAACCATATGCATTCTGGACTTCGGATCGGCTAATCTATCCGCAGGGTGATACTCAATTTTCCCTTTAATACTCTTACCTACTTGAGCAACCGATAGGATTGGTGGGAGCGCTTCAATGAATGGATTGTCATCATAGCGCTTAACACCTGTCGGGGTATAAGACGCAGTAACAAAGTGACTAGGACGTTCCATCAGTCGTCTCCGTCATCAAATAATTCATCTTCGAAGTCAGGATAATCATCATTTTCGTCAGGCGGATTCAAATGCACGACTTTAGCAGGCTGCTCGTTCTTAACGACTTGGTGACGACGCTGTTCACGTTCTTTCTCCAGTTGTTCAGAACGTGCACCACTTACTCCCTTCATTCGTTCTGAATTTGTTGCGACAGGCTTGGGTGATTCCTTGATAGCCGATGTTATGATGTCTTCTATTCTATCTTCATGCAGTTTTCGAATTCTGTCGGATTCGAGCTGGTCTTTTGCTGACTGTATTTTAATCTGTTTCTGTTTTCGCCATACTTCCCAGAAGGTAGAGCCTCTATATTCCCTCGATGTATCAGTAATTCGGCAAACCCAATGATCTCGATTTCCTTCAGAGTGAAATAAGTACACTTCATCGGCAAAATTAGGGTCATAGGCAACTTCAACTTCTTTCGGCCTGGGGGAATTTCCTGATCGATGCAACCAGCCAAGCTCTACTATTTCTGGCGCAGAGTAGTACACCCCAAACAAGCAGATTCCCTGTATTGATGTGCTTGCCTTTTGTCTAGGAAGCAGTGCTATCCGAACAGCCTCAGCATTAGCCTTACGTAAACGCCCTGTTCGATTCTGCAAGCCCCAGCTCCAAAGATGAATAGGAATTGACGGCAGATCAGCAGGCATGTCTTTGGCTCGATCATACTTCTTCATTGGATCTACAAAGTTACGCATCACAATAGAAGAAACAATAATTTCAGTGAATTCTGATACTGTGAGCTTACCATCCAACCAATAGTTCTTTCCTCCACGCTTCCTAACTGTTGGTCCAGAAACTTCTCCTGGAACAAAGCCCTTAAATTCTGCCTGCAGAGTTCTAAATCTTTGCTCTACAATTCCTTTAGCATCTCCTCTGTAAGGAGGCGTATTCTCTATTCTGACCTTATTACTAGCTTCAAGCCCTTCTATTTGATGGCCTAGAAGCTCACCACGGTCTGCAAGAATTGCTTCAGGTAAACCCGGTGTAGGCCATTCAAAATTATCTGTGTCTATCTCAAGATCTCTAAATATGTGATTTTTATCTGTTAGCGCTAAATGAAGCGCTTGAATTGCGGCTACGTAAGAAGGGTTCTCAAATCCGATATACCAACCAACAATAAAACGAGAGAAAACATCTATGACAAGATAAACAGTGGGCCGTCCAACAGGTTGATTGCGGTCATGATCCGAAACCAATATTACATCAGCAATAGTCGCATCAATTTCGTATCGTGAGCCAGGACCTAAGGCTTGCGTTGTCGCGGTACTTTCAAGTGGCCTAACATCCTTCATATATATGCTATCTGGTACACCTGCCCTTATCCTTTCAACATGTGTGTACTCGCGGTTGAAAAAGTAACTAAACTGCCGCTTTGTTGGCTTTTCAGATTCCGATACGCCAGGAGCGATATTTTCATATAGGCCCTTAAATTTCCGGTGAGCCTTTGCGATAGAAAATTTCTTCTTAAGTATGTATTTATCGATGATGATTCGGAAAAGCCTTTCAGTTGCCTCATCTACTAATGCGCCAGTCCCTTCCATTTTTTCTCTTGGCCGACCTAACTTCTTATTCTTCGCAATCCTCTTTTGACCTTTCGCCCCAGAGTTCTTGTAATCTGGCAACAGAGCATTGGGGACTTGGCCTCTTTGCCAATACCTGCGAACTAGCTTGTATATGTAAGGCCTTGATACTTCACCAAGTTCTAGAATCTCAGCAATACGTTTTGCTCGTACCTTTTTAACGTAGAAGTATGGATCTTCAACCACAGGCTTAATAACACGATAATTCGTGTCACGAATAGTTGCGTCTTTTGAATCCTGTTCTGGTTGTAGACCCAATACATAGGAAAAAGGGTCATCAACACGAACAAGCTTCTCTTGCAAAATCAACGCCTCAAGCTGAGAGAGGTCAACTATGTCTGGAAATGCTTTTTGATCATCAAGTGAAATCCAAACAACGTGACGCGCGGTGGTAAGAAGCACTCGATAGAGGTTATCTGCTACCTGAACCACCTCGTTAACCTGAAACACGCCAAACCTCCTGCAATACCTCAAAGCTTTCAGCTGTCAGATCTGAGCAACGCAATTCGGTAAATGGCTTTGTGATATCAAAATGGAAATATCGTTGGGCCAACAATCGTTTAATCTGATACAGACTTTCTCCAGGCTCATAGTCGTAGGCAAGATCAAGCTTTATACATAGGTCTTTAACTCTGAGACTTTCACTTCTTGGCAAGTGTTTTCTGAACAGTTCAAACTGAATCATGAGTTCACCCAGTTCAGTTTCATCGTCTATGTGGTTATAAAGCAGATTGATGTTTTCAAATACCGTTGAAGGCATCTGATTCTCCGTCACCAAAAACCAAGGTATCTGCTTCTCAGACCAATAGCGCCGCTCAATCTCAAGCTTTTCTATAGTTCTAGAGTCATTCAGTGACTCAGTTGCTTTCACCTGAATCACAAAACGTGAATTCACCTTCTCTCTTGCATCAACGACAAAGTCACTACTCATGTATTGATCCAGACCATGATGGTTTGGATGTTCGATACCTAAATCCTTACTAAGCTGCAGCGTTACCTCTCTATCCAATGGAAACTGTTCGCGAATATCAATAGTGGTGGGTCGCCATTGAAGGAGTAGGAAAGTTGCAAGTTCAAGATCTGAGAGAAGGTGGTGAGTGCGCTGAGTTAGGTGGCCAAAAACTCGATGAGATCGACCTTTAGAAGCAACATCGCGAACCGTGAGCCATGGTTTATAATCTGAACCAGCCCCCTGACCACGTCCGCTTTTGATCCAGCGCCTGTTTTTGGCCTCTGAATTCCAATAATTCTTCCTACCCATACTAAAATGCCACCTGAACTGACTTATTTCTAAGGTAGCTCAGATGGCAATAGTTAACAACTTTATTGGCCTGTTAATAACTATATTGTTTTATTAACAACTTTAATGTTCTCCAACAATAGGTGAGACTTAACAACGTCTTTTATTCTACAGTGACAGACTTTGCTAGATTCCGCGGTTGATCGACATCCGTTCCTTTGAGTACAGCAACATGATACGACAACAATTGTAGCGGTAGAGTATAAACAATAGGCGCTATATTCTCTGGAATGTGAGGTACATTAACTACGGTTGATTCCGCATCATTTTGAAAACCAGCTGCTTCATCGGCGAAGACAAACAATTTGCCACCGCGCGCTTGAACAACTTCTAAATTTGATTTTAATTTTTCTAACAAATCATTGCTCGGCGCAACTGCAACTACTGGCATATCGGCATCAACAAGCGCTAATGGCCCATGTTTTAATTCGCCAGCTGGATACGCTTCTGCATGAATATAAGAAATCTCTTTAAGCTTTAATGCGCCTTCTAACGCAATCGGATATTGAACTCCTCGCCCTAAAAATAATGCATGATGTTTTTCTGCAAATGCTTCACTGGTTTTTTCAATAACATTGTCTAATGCTAATGTCTCTTCACACAATTTAGGTAGCTGGTGTAGAGCCTCAACCATTTCAGCTTCTTTTTCAGGTGTCACACCATGCCGTCGACCTAAAACAATGGCTAATAGTTGTAGCGCTGTTAGTTGTGTTGTAAATGCTTTTGTCGACGCGACGCCAATTTCTGGTCCAGCTAATGTCATTAGAACTAAATCTGATTCTCGCACTAATGAACTGTTGGCAACATTACAAATCGCTAAACCAGCAAGATATCCGGATTTTTTTGCATTGCGTAATGCCGCTAATGTATCTGCTGTCTCACCCGATTGTGAAATAGTCACAAACAATGCATTTTTCTGAACAACGGTTTTTCGATAACGAAATTCACTCGCCACTTCAACGGAGCAGGGTAAGCCACCCCAATCTTCTAACCAGTATTTTGCAACTAAGCCAGCATGATAACTTGTGCCACAAGCAACAATTTGTACCGCTTCCACTTTTTCAAATATATCTTTTGCGTTAGTACCAAACGCTTCTTCTAAAACTTTATCTTTTCCTAACCGGCCTGTTAACGTATTTTTGATTACTTCAGGTTGTTCATAAATTTCTTTTAACATATAGTGGCGAAATTTTCCTCGTTCTGCTGACTCTAATCCATCGGTTAGCTGAACAATATCTCTTTCAATTTCTTTTTTATCTGCATCATAGATGGTGTAATTTTCTTTTGTGATAACAGCTGTATCACCTTCTTCTAAGTAAATAAATCGGTCAGTGACTTGTCGCAATGCCAATTGATCAGACGCGATAAAATTTTCTTCGATGCCGACACCAATTACTAGCGGGCTTCCACTTCTCGCCACAACGATTGTATTTGGATCTTCTGCTTGAATAACGGCAACACCATAAGCGCCTTCACATTTTTCTGTTGCGGCCTGAACGGATTCTAATAGTGTTAAGCCTTTATCTAGAAATGATTTGACAAGATGTGCGATAACTTCTGTATCTGTTTCAGATTTAAATGTAACGCCTGTTTTTTCTAATTCTTCTCTTAACACGTCGAAGTTTTCAATAATGCCGTTATGCACAACGGCAACATCTTCCGTCATTGAGTGATGTGGATGCGCATTCGTTTCACTCGGTTTTCCGTGAGTTGCCCAACGTGTATGTGCAATACCAACACCACCCTTAATGGGTGAATTGTTTATAGCATCTTCTAAGCTCGCTACTTTTCCAACAGCTTTTCGAATTTGAAGATTTTTTTGTTTATCCAATACAGCAACACCTGCCGAATCATAGCCACGGTATTCCAAACGCTTTAAACCCTCAGCCAAAATACCAGTGATATTTCGCTGTGCTACTGCACCTACAATCCCACACATAACTTGCTCCTAAAATATAAACACTTTTTGTTTAACAAAAGTAAAATAAAAATTTAATTAAAAAGGCGCACATATCACACGTACGCCTTGTTGTTCGAGTTTCTGCACACTGGCAGAACTAATTTTGTCATCCGTCACGAGTACTGTGACAACTGACCAAGGTAATTCTAGGTTGTGAATTTTACGATCTACTTTTTTTGATTCTGCCATTACTATCACTTCGCGTGATACTTCTGCCATGACGCTGCTTAAACTGTAGAGCTCATTGAATGTTGTCGTTCCGCGATCTAAATCTAAACCATCTGCACCAATGAAAAACTGATCAAAGTTGTAAGAATGTAAAACTTGTTCGGCTAGCTGACCTTGAAAGCCTTCAGATTTCGGATCCCAAGTTCCGCCGCTCATCAAAATGGTAGGTTCATTTTCAAGCTCTCGCAAAGCGTTCGCGATGCGCAGCGAGTTTGTCATGACCACCAGCCCTTGTTTGCTCGACAGCTCTGGAAGTAGGGCCGCTGTCGTCGTACTACCGCTATCGATGATGACTCGATTGTGGTCTCTAATAAGTTCTGCGGCAGACTTTGCGATGGCTTCTTTCACTGGAGAAACCTTCTCATTAGCCGTTTCTGAGATTAGCTCGTGAGGTACAGGAACAGCTCCACCATAGCGTCGAAGCAGAAGGCCATTGGCTTCTAACGCCGCTAAGTCCTTTCTAATAGTCACCTCAGAGGTTGCAAACTGTTCTGCCAACGCTTCAACACTCACTTCGCCCTCTTGATTTAAGCGCTCTGTAATGCCCCTTCGGCGTTGTTGAGTGTTTCGTTTCGTCATTTTTTCTATCTCTAAGTTTCAAAACGAAAGATATTTTATGAATACGAAACAAAATAGCAAGTTTTATTTCACATTTTTGAGCTTTCAGGCCTTTCTTTATGTCACCCATTGTTTAAACCAGGACTTATATGATCTGGCTCAACTCAATATTTTATGTACTCAGTATGCTTATTCACTGACACGCTGTTATTTTCCTCGCTAGGAGAACGCCATGAGTCGAAACCTTTTGATCAGCTATTACAGATTTCTTGTTTCTTCAGTCTTATTCTTAGCGTTTTCGGCTATAGCTCAAGAAAATGCCTCTACGATATATTCCGTGCAAGATGTTTCAAAACACAATAGCCCCTCTGATTGTTGGTTAATAATCAGGAATAAGGTTTATGACGTAACACATTATTTATCGCTTCATCCTTCGTCGCCGGGGACAATAGAACCTTGGTGTGGCTCTATTGCGAACGATGGAATGGAAACGAAAGGGTTTGGTGATGATCACTCAGAAGAAGCCTATGCTCTCCTTGAGGATTATTTGATTGGGGAGATAAAGTAATCTGCACACGTATGCACTGATTACTTTTGATTGGCGAATTGATGAATTAAACAATAGCTAACATTTATCAATTTTGTTAATTTTATTTTTTCTTTGATGGCCGACTCCAACCACTTAAGTTTTTTTGCTTGCCTCTTGCCACAGATAAATGTTCGTCTGGTACTTCTTGGTTAATAGTTGAACCGGCACCGACCGTTGCTCCTTTGCCTATTTTTACAGGGGCTACGAGCGCAGAGTTCGAACCAATAAAAGCATGATCACCTATTTGTGTTATCCATTTATTGACGCCGTCATAGTTACAGGTGATTGTTCCTGCTCCAACATTTACATGATCACCGAGCTCTGCATCACCAATATAACTTAAATGATTAACCTTACTGCCTTCACCAAGCGTCGCTTTTTTTATTTCAACAAAATTACCAATTTTTGCTTTGTTTGATAATTTTGTCCCTGGCCTTAGGCGAGCAAAAGGTCCAGCTTCACAGTCTGTTCCTAGCTCCGCATCTTCGATAACTGTATTTGCTTTTATGACACAACCATCACCAATAACAGCATTTTTAACTGAGCAATTTTGGGCAATAGATACATTGTTTCCGATTTTGACATCGCCTTCAAAAACACAATTGATATCAATAACAACATCTTGTCCAACTTCCAGACTGCCTCGACAGTCAAATCGAGCTGGATCAAGTAAGGTGAGGCCATTAGCCATTAATTTTTCTGCTAGTTCTTGTTGATAGAATCTTTCAAGCTCTGCTTGTTGAATTCTGTTATTGACACCTAACACTTCCCACTCATCAGCCGGTTGTTCTGTGTTGATAGCAATACCGTCTGTTTTAGCAAGGGCAATAATATCTGTTAGGTAATATTCACCTTGAGCATTTGAGTTCGACAACATGGGTAGCCAACGTTGTAAATGCTCCCCATAAACAGCCATAACACCGGTATTAATTTCATTGATTGCAAGCTGTGCATCATTTGCATCTTTTTGTTCAACAATGGCTATTACATTGCCTTCATTGTCTCTTTCAATCCGCCCGTATCCAGACGGGTCCTCCAATGACAAGGTTAACAGCGCTAGTGAGTCTTTGCTTACTAGGCCTGTGAGCTTCTCTAGTGTATTTTGTTTTATTAACGGAACATCGCCATAAAGGATTAAAACGACAGCATCTGCTTGAATATGGGGAAGTGCTTGTTGTACCGCGTGACCGGTACCGAGTTGTTCTGTTTGTTGTATAAATCGAACATTTTCTGCTGATAAAGCAGATTCAATTTGATCAGCACCATGGCCAATAACTACGTTAAGTGGCTCCGAGCTTTCTAACTCGCTAGCCGTATCCAGTACGTGTTTTAGTAGTGATCGCCCTGCAATTGGATGAAGTACTTTGGGCAGGCTCGATTTCATACGAGTGCCTTTTCCTGCTGCCAGAATCACGATATTTAACATAGTTATTTTTCCATTTTGTTGAGGTACCTGGTTGAGATACCAATAGGTACTTAGGTCAATGTTATAAACCGTATATACCTATAGAGTTGTAAAGGTTATTCCTAAAACGCTATTGAGGCTTTATCTGTTTACTCATTTTGAGCGTATCTGTAAAAGTCCAATGCTACCTTTTTTTCGGTTTTTTTTCTGCATTTACACCACCTATACGTCATCCTAAACATCCACTAATTAACTTCGATTCAATTATTTTAATCGATGCTTGTGAATTTTTTATAACGCTAGTGAAAAGC
Source organism: Cellvibrionaceae bacterium (assembly GCA_050633885.1). Lineage (GTDB taxonomy): Bacteria > Pseudomonadota > Gammaproteobacteria > Pseudomonadales > Cellvibrionaceae > JAWSVE01. The sequence continues at coordinate 840,155 of JBOEHK010000005.1, read as the reverse complement.
AGAGAAATGAATTGGCAAAGAATGAGAGAGAAGGGGAGTTGATGCAAATATAAAAAATACTTGCACCAATTTAAAGTGATTCAGAAAATTTATTTGCCGGCTTTTCTACGAATAGCTTGCAAGGTTCGTAGTTGCGCTACTGACTCTGCAAGTTGTGCGGCAGCTTTTGAGAAATCAAATTCGCTTGATTGGTTATTCAAATCTTGCTCAGCTTGATTTTTAGCTTCTAGGGCAGCTGCTTCATCTATATCATCCGCTCGTAAAGCTGTATCAGCGAGAATAGAGACTAAGTGCGGTTGTACTTCTAAATGACCACCAGAAAGATAATAAATCTCTTCTTCACCGCCTGATTTTAATATACGCACTGGCCCCGGTTTTAAACCAGTAAGAAGAGGGGCGTGACCATAAGAAACACCCACTTCACCTTCTGTTCCGTTAACCACTAGCATTTCAACCAGACCGGAAAAAAGTTCTTCTTCTGCACTTACGATGTCGCAGTGAATTGTTAATGCCATCTTGAATTATCTCGTTCGCTTTCTATTTTATCAGCAATACTTTTAAACTTAGGTTTAGATAAAGCAGCTAAGACTTATTTTAAAGTCTTAGCTTTTTCAATTGCTTCATCGATAGAGCCAACCATGTAGAACGCTTGTTCTGGCAGCTCATCATGATCACCGTTTAAGATCGCGTTAAATCCATCGATTGTATCTTTTAGAGAAACGTATTTTCCTTTTGAACCAGTGAAAACCTCGGCCACTGTGAACGGCTGAGATAGGAAACGTTCAATTTTACGAGCACGGTAAACGGTTTGCTTATCTTCTTCAGATAACTCGTCCATACCCAAGATAGCAATGATGTCTTTCAATTCTTTATAGCGTTGTAAAACTGTTTGCACACCACGAGCAGTGTTGTAATGCTCTTGACCAATAATGAGCGGATCAAGTTGGCGTGACGTTGAATCAAGAGGATCTACCGCAGGGTAAATACCTTTTGCTGCAATATCACGACTTAGTACAACAGTAGAATCCAAATGCGCAAACGTCGTTGCTGGCGATGGATCCGTTAAGTCATCTGCTGGTACATATACAGCTTGTACTGATGTAATTGAGCCGGTTTTAGTCGAAGTAATTCGCTCTTGAAGTGCACCCATTTCTTCAGCAAGTGTCGGCTGATAACCTACTGCTGATGGCATACGACCTAGTAGTGCTGATACTTCGGTTCCTGCTAGTGTGTAACGATAGATGTTATCGACGAATAGTAATACATCTCGACCTTCGTCACGGAATTTTTCAGCCATGGTCAAACCAGTTAACGCTACACGTAATCTGTTTCCTGGTGGCTCATTCATTTGGCCATAAACCATTGCTACTTTTGAATTACTAAACGTTTCAACGTCAACAACGCCAGCTTCTTGCATCTCGTGGTAGAAGTCATTTCCTTCTCGAGTACGCTCACCAACACCCGCGAAAACAGATAGACCACTATGCTGTGTTGCAATGTTGTTAATTAATTCCATCATGTTTACGGTTTTACCAACACCTGCCCCACCGAACAAACCAACCTTACCACCCTTAGCAAATGGGCAGACTAAGTCGATTACTTTAATGCCGGTTTCTAACAATTCTGTTGAAGCGGCTAGCTCATCATAAGCTGGTGCTTTACGATGAATAGATGCTCGCTCCTTCTCGCCGATTGGACCACATTCATCAATTGGATTGCCAAGTACATCCATGATGCGACCAAGAGTCTCAATACCAACAGGTACATTAACCGGTGCTTTTGTGTTTTCTACGGATAAGCCACGGCTTACACCTTCAGAAGAACCCATTGCAATGGTACGAACAACACCGTCTCCAAGCTGTTGTTGCACTTCTAAAGTTAAACCTTTTTCAGGAACTTTTAGTGCGTCGTAAATTTCGGGTACGGCGTCGCGTGGAAATTCGACATCGATAACCGCACCAATAATTTGTACGATACGTCCGCTACTCATTTCGGCTTCCTCTATTAAAATACTTCAATCTATCAATTAATTTTTTTGTTTACGCTCTGCTTACTTTTTATTTCTTACTGAAAAGATATTAAGAAATAGCTGCAGCACCGCCTACAATCTCTGAAATTTCTTGGGTAATTGCTGCTTGACGAGCCTTGTTATAAATTAATTCTAACTCGTTAATTATGTCACCAGCATTATCAGTTGCGCTTTTCATTGCGACCATTTTTGCTGCTTGCTCACAGGCTTTGTTTTCAACAACACCTTGATACACTTGTGATTCGATATAACGTGTTAGTAATCCTTCTAACAATTCTTCAGCATCGGGTTCATAAATATAATCCCAAGAGTGCTGCATTTTTTCGTCTTCATCAGCCAACAATGGCAACAACTGATCAACGTTGGGTTGTTGTGTCATTGTGTTAACAAATTCATTGCTAACTAAATAAACTTTGTCGATTTTTCCTTTTGAAAAGGAATCCAACATGACCTTAACGCTACCAATTAGATCTGACGCTGAAGGCTCATCGCCAACATCTTTTAACGCTGCAACAACATTACCGCCATAACTTTTGAAAAAATCGACGGCTTTATTTCCTATCGCACAAATATCAGCCTCTACGCCTTTATCGTGCCATTCTTTCATTGCGTTCATTGTTGACTTAAATAAATTAATATTTAAACCACCACATAAACCACGGTCACTAGAAATTACAATAAAGCCAACACGAGATACTGTTTCGCGTTCGTTTAAGTAAGTATGCTGATACTCAGAATGCGCATTAGCAATATGTCCTACCACAGATCGAATTCGATTTGCGTACGGCTTACCCAGCTTCATGCGCTCTTGTGATTTACGCATTTTACTGGCAGCTACCATTTCCATGGCGCTGGTAATTTTCTGCGTGGATTTAACGCTGGCGATTTTTGTACGAACTTCTTTCGTGCCTGCCATGATTAATTAATCCGCTTACCAGGTTTGTGTCGAAATGAATTTTTCTAGTGCAGCTTTAAAGCTATCAACAACTTCATCGCTGTATTCGCCAGTCTTGTTAATTTTACTCATCAAGTCGGCATGTTCGTTATTCATGTAAGACAACAAAGAATCTTCAAAATCGCCAATTTTATTCACTGGGATTTCTTTTAAATAACCTTTATCCGCTGCAAAAATAACAATCGCCATTTCACCAACAGACAATGGGCTGTATTGTTTTTGCTTCATTAATTCAGTAACACGCTCACCATGATCTAACTGAGCTTTTGTTGCTTCATCCAAATCAGAAGCAAACTGAGAGAATGCAGCTAGCTCTCGATACTGTGCAAGTGCTGTACGAATACCACCAGAAAGTTTCTTGATGATAGGCGTCTGTGCAGCACCACCTACACGAGATACTGAGATACCCGCGTTCATTGCTGGACGAACACCTGAGTTAAACATCGATGACTCTAGGAAGATTTGACCATCTGTAATCGAAATTACGTTTGTCGGTACGAATGCTGAAACGTCACCAGCTTGAGTTTCAATAACAGGCAACGCTGTTAATGAACCTGTTTTACCTTTCACTTCACCATTAGTGAATTTTTCAACATACTCTTCGTTCACTCGCGCCGCTCGTTCTAACAAACGTGAATGCAAATAGAAAACATCACCAGGATAGGCTTCACGACCTGGAGGACGACGAAGTAGTAATGAGATTTGACGATAAGCCCAAGCTTGCTTAGTTAGATCATCATAAATGATAAGTGCATCTTCACCGCGATCACGGAAGTATTCTCCCATGGTACAACCGGCGAAAGGTGCAAGGAATTGCATCGAAGCGGCATCAGACGCTGTTGCCGCAACAACAGTGGTGTGACCCATTGCGCCATGCTCTTCAAGCTTTCTTACAACGGCTGCAATCGAAGATGCTTTCTGCCCGATTGCAACATAAACACATTTAATACCAGAATCTTTTTGGTTGATGATAGCATCAACCGCAATAGCTGATTTACCAATCTGGCGGTCACCAATAATCAACTCTCGTTGACCACGACCGATTGGAACCATCGCATCTACCGCTTTCAAACCAATTTGTACTGGTTGATCAACTGACTTACGAGCAATTACACCCGGAGCAACTTTTTCAACAGCATCAGTTACTTGTGCGTTGATAGGGCCTTTACCATCAATTGGTGTACCCAGTGCATCAACAACTCGACCTAGTAGCTCAGGTCCAACTGGCACTTCTAAAATTCTACCTGTGCACTTTGCTGTTTGACCTTCTGCCAAACCGCTTGCACTACCAAGTACAACCGCACCTACTGAATCACGCTCGAGGTTAAGTGCCATACCAAATGCACCACCTTCAAACTCGATCATTTCCCCGTACATTACATCACCCAAACCATGGATGCGGATAATGCCATCGGAAACGGACACGATAGTGCCTTCGTTTTGTGCTTCGGTAGACACATCTAAGTTATCGATGCGTTGTTTAATGATTTCACTGATTTCTGAAGGATTCAGCTGCTGCATGCTCTGTTCCCAACCTTCTGTAATTTTAAATTCGTTTTAGATTTTCATTGATTCGGCTAGTTTGGCTAAACGCCCGCGAGCAGAACCATCAATAATAAGATCGCCTGCTCGTACAACTAAACCACCCAATAAACTTTGATCAACTGTCGTTTGTAAACTCACTTCTCGTTCAAGTTTCGTTTTCAACGCATTGGCCACTTTTGTTTGTTGCTCATCAGTCATCTCAAATGCTGTCGTAATTTCTACGTCGACTGTTTTTTCTAAATTCGATTTGAATAACTCAAATAATTCACGAATTTGTGGCAACAAAGATAACCGATCATTCTTCGCTAGATAGTGAAGAAAATTAGCTACTTTATTATCGATATCATCCCCGCAAAGACTCACTATAAAATCGCCTTTTGCATCTGTTGTTAAACTGGGTGATGCCAATTTTTTTGCAACGTTTGGCTGCACAGCAACCGTTGTTACAGTAGCTAACATGTTTGACCAGCGGTCTAGCGCTTTTGAATCCTTAGCAAACTCAAAACCTGCTTTTGCATAAGGCCGTGCTAGTGTTGTTAGTTCCGCCATATTCTTTTCCGATTAAAACAATTAAAGCTGAGCTGCCAAATCATCAATCATTTTACTGTGAGTTTGTTGATCCACAGATGATTTGATAATTTTCTCGGCGCCAGTGATTGCTAAACCAGCCAACTTTCCGCGCAATTCTTCTTTCGCACGATTCAGTTGCTGTTCAATTTCTGCTTCCGCGGCAACTTTTTGACGGTTCGCTTCTTCGATCGCTTTTTCTTTAGCATCTTCGACTATTTGTTGTGCTCGTTTATTGGCTTGCTCAACAATTGCCGATGCTTGTTCCTTCGCTTCACGAAGTTGATCGCCTGCTTTATTTTGCGCTAATTCTAAATCTTTAGCAGCGCGTTCAGCGGCCTCAAGACCATCAGCGATTTTCTTTTCTCGCTCAGCCATAACACCAAGCAAAGCTGGCCATGCAAACTTCCAACAAAATGCGACAAACAGGAAGAAAGTTATTGATTGGCCGATAAGTGTGAGATTGATATTCACAGCAATACCTCTTGCTTATTAAAAAAGTTAACTAGCAAAGGTTATTAACCAGCAAGTCCTGGAGCGATTACGAAGATAAGGTACATACCAATACCAACACCAATCATAGGTACCGCATCTAAAAGACCAGCCATTAAGAACATTTTACCTTGTAGCGCTGGTGCTTGTTCTGGTTGACGAGCTGAACCTTCTAAAAGACGTCCACCCAATAAACCGAAACCGATACCAGTACCTAATGCACCTAAACCGATTAACAGCGCGCTTGCTACGTAAACCAAACCCAATGCTTCCATTGTTTTCTCCTACTATCTTATGAAGTAAAAATTAAAAATTAGTGATCTTCTTCCACATCATGAGCCATTGCCATATAAACAACAGTCAAAACGGTAAATACAAATGCTTGTAATGGTATTACCAATAGATGGAATATAGCCCAACCTAACTGCAATAAGCCCGCCAATGAACCAAGGAACAAGCCCGCACCAAACATAATTGCAATTAAGATAAAGATCATTTCGGCAGCATATAAGTTACCGAATAGTCGCAAACCTAAAGAGATTGGTTTTGCGATTAAAGAAACTGTTTCAAGAATAAGATTGATAGGAATCAAGAAGATATCAACAAACCACTTACCAGAGTGGAATGGGTGTAACGTTAATTCTTTAACAAAACCCATAATGCCTTTCTGTTGAATACTGAAAAATATCATCAACAAAAACACACTTAATGCCATACCAAGTGTTGCGTTTGGATCTGTTGTCGGTACGACCTTAAAGAAGAAGTGCGAATCACCAGCGATTTTTCCAGCCAACAAAGGAAGCCAATCCACTGGGACAATATCCATAATATTCATCAACAAAATCCACATGAACACTGTTAACGCCATTGGGCCAATCATTGAATTTTTATGATGGAAAATATCTGTCACTGTGTTGTTGATAAAACTAACAACAAGCTCAACAAAGCTTTGGAAGCCTTTTGGCACACCTAAGGTCGCTTTTTTTGCGGCTCGAACAAAAAGGAATGTAAAAAGTAAACCGAGTGCAATTGACCAAGCCATTGTATCTAAGTGGATTGCCATAAATCCCATATCAACAGCTTCTTGCGAGGAGTGTGCGATTGTCCATGTTGCGTTTTCAAGAACATGAACTGTGCCGTCAGCGTCATGACGCTCATAACCGGCAGGTAATTTTCCATAGGTGAGGTTTTGCAAGTGATGCTGGATATATCCGGTAGTGGTTTGACCTTCGCCTGCCATGCTCTCAAAAACCCTTTAGTTTAATAGGTGGTACTGGACTCGAAACAACTAAATTCAGAAACACATAATCATCAATTCTTTCTTTTTGCTTGTCCAATCACTTGGCTAGCAACCCCAACAGAAACAATGATCATTACAAAATAAGAAACAAATAACGCTACAACATTCACCGCTTTGAACAAGCTAAAGACCAAAGCAAACCCCATTAGGGTCAAAACAAACTTTCCCGTTTCACCGCGGCTCATTGCTCTGAGCGCCAGTGACGCGCTTTGCGCTCCCTGATATCGAAAAGCGTAAAGTGCAAAATATGTGTTGGGTAGAATTTGGATAATCCCGCCTACCAAAACAGAGTAGGCTACCGCAGGACTGAACCACCAAACTATAAAACTCACCGGTAGTAAAAACATAAGTTGAACTAATGGTATACGTAAAACAGGTGGTCGCTTGATGTTTCCCATGGTTTCTGCCCGATACTGATGAAACAGTATCTTAGGCCTTTCATGTCAAACTAACTTTTGATCAAAAGCTACTCCGATTTTTAGTCAAAAATAGATTTTTTCATCTAAATTCACGTAATGGGAGCAGCCCAAAAAGGCGGCAGCATTATAGGGTTTACCAGCTGCGTATTCAACTAATACCACTATCATCGACAGTAATTATTTAAATATTCGCTATCGTATTTGCTTATATTCTACAGCTTGTGTTTCAGGTTGAAGGCAACCACTAGATTTAGGCTTCGTAATTCAGGTGTTTTAAAATTCCATCAAGCTCATCAAGACTATCGTATTTCAAAATGAGCTTTCCTTTGCCTTTCGCTGAATGTTGAATATTGATGGGGACTCCTACTTGCTCCGACAGATTTTCTTCGAGCTTTTTAATATCAGGATCAACTTTGTTCGCCGGCACCGCTTTGGTTTGTTGTTGCTGTGTTCGCCGAACCAGCGCTTCGGTCTGCCGAACCGACAACCCTTTATTAACCACCTCTCTTGCTAACTCTCTTTGTTCCTGCTCATTCAGAGTCAATAGGGCACGAGCATGACCCATTTCAATATCACCATGCTCTAATAATTTACGGACTTCATCAGAAAGAGAGATCAATCGCAGTAAGTTGGTGACTGTTGTTCGAGATTTACCCACAGCTGCTGCAACTTCTTGATGAGTTAATTCAAATTCATCTTGAAGGCGTTTTAGCGCAAACGCTTCTTCCATGGGATTAAGGTCTTCACGTTGAATATTCTCAATAAGGGCCATAGCGATAGCCGCTTCATCGGGAACATCTTTTATCACAGCGGGTATTTTATCGAGTCCCGCTAATTGCGCTGCTCGCCAGCGTCGCTCACCCGCGATGATTTCGTAGCGGTTATCTTCGATTGGACGAATAACAATAGGCTGCATAACGCCCTGCGCTTTAATCGACTCAGCCAATTCTTCCAACGCTTCTGGTTGGATATCACGTCGCGGTTGATATTTTCCTCGTTGAATTAATTCAACGGGGATATGCGAAAGATCATTAACGATTGGTTCTGGAGCTTCATTAGATGTTTCTGTTTTTGCAAAGGCCTCAACATCAGTACCTATACTAACCGATGATTGTTCTTTGTTAATCCCGCCCAACAGCGCATCCAATCCTTTCCCCAAGCCTTTTCGCTTCATATTCTTTACCGTTTTCCGTCGTAATTTTTTAATCTGTTTTTATGATTATTATTTTAGTTGGTTTGTTGTTAACTCAGTCGGTAAAAACCAACGCTATGATACGTTTTCTGTTGTTTGTTTTTTTGCACTTTCATCACGGCGAATCATTTCGCCGGCTAATGTGAGATAAGCAACCGCGCCTTTTGAAGATTTATCATACGTTAAAACAGGAACACCGTAACTCGGTGCTTCTGCCAAACGAACATTGCGTGGAATACACGTGCGATATACTTTATCACCAAAATGATCAGCAAGTTGCTGAGAGACATCACTCGTTAAACTATTTCGAGGATCGTACATCGTGCGCAAAATACCTTCGATATCTAACTTAGGGTTCAATGCTTGCTTTATTTGATTCACCGTATTCACTAAAGCCGACAAACCTTCCAACGCATAATACTCACACTGCATAGGAATAATAACGCCATCACTGGCCGTTAATGCATTAACTGTTAGCATATTGAGGGAGGGAGGGCAGTCAATCAAGACATAATCATATTGATTACGAATGGTCAGCAACGCACCTTGCAATAACCGCTCTTTGTTTGGCAAAGAAAGCATTTCAACTTCGGCGGCGGTGAGATCAGCATTTGCCGGTAATAAATCATAACCGCCTGACTCCGAATGCTGCAAAGCAGCACCAATCGGTGCACCCGCTGCCAACACATCATAAATTGATTTTTCTAATTCATTTTTGTCAATGCCACTGCCCATGGTGGCATTGCCTTGTGGATCCATATCCACCAACAACACTTTCTTTTTTGTCGCCACTAAAGAGGCTGCCAAGTTAACACTGGTTGTGGTTTTACCGACACCGCCTTTTTGGTTAGTAATCGAGTAAACATGGCTTTTATTATAACTGAGTTCCATAGTAACGCGTTCTTTCCTAAATATTTCAATCGGTTATTTACTATTGTTCTTTTTAACTTTCTATTTAAACGATCTGTGCTCTTTATGTTGATTCTTTGCTATGCGTTTTTCTTTGTTTTCTCACGTTTGCTCATCATGACCTATGATGATCAAGTGACGCTCTCCCTCAACTGCGGGAACTTTCAATGGATAGCTATGGCTGACCTTATAGGGTTTTGGTAGTTCACTCAACTCATCTTCGGGGAATACTCCCTTCATCGCATAAAACTGACCAGACTCATTCAGCAAATGCCTACAACCTTCCACCATATCTTTAATGCTAGCAAAAGCACGACTTACGACCACATCTAGCAAAACATCAGGAGAATACTCTTCAACTCTCGATTGAACTACCTCAAGATTATCTAACTGTAACGATGTTTTTACTTGGAATAAAAAGCGTGTTTTTTTTCCATTACTGTCAAGTAATGTGAATTTTTTTTCTGGATACAAAACTGCAAGAGGTACACCAGGTAAACCACCACCTGTCCCCACATCAATCCAATGACTTCCATGACAATGGTTAGAAATACTCAAACTATCCAGTAGGTGTAGTGACAACATTTCATCAATATTACGAATTGCTGATAAGTTATACGCTTTATTCCATTTATCCAATAACAATACATATTGAATCAACTGATCTAGCTGCTTATCTGTAACAACAACACCCATTTTTTTTGCGCCACCTTTTAATGTATCGAGATAGTGGTTATATTTTGGATGCTGCAATGCTGTCATGTTTCACAATATCTTTTTAGTGATTATTTATTTCGGTTATCATTTTTTAATGCGTAATTATTTTATTTTTTATATCGCTTTATAAAAAATTATCCTGTTGCTTTGTCACGCAATGAATTCTTTTTTAATAAACCCTGTTTTTTCAAATAAATTAACAACAAAGAAACTGCCGCAGGAGTAACACCAGAGATCCGTGATGCTCTCGCTAACGTATCAGGGCGAGCCGTTTTCAATTTTTGTTTTACTTCGTTAGATAAACCTTCAACCACATCGTAATTAAACTCTTCTGGAATAATGGTATGCTCATGGTGACGAAGACGTTCTATTTCACTTTGTTGACGTTCAATATAACCAGAGTATTTTGCTGATATTTCTATTTGCTCAGCAACACGAGGATCTTCAACTGCGTCACCTTTTAAAGTGGCAATATCGGTGTAGGTTAATTCAGGGCGCTTTAGTAAATCATGAAAACTGTATTCACGAGTTAAACGTGACGGTAATTTTTTTTCTATTATTTCCGCTTCGGGCGAATTCGCTTGAATCCATGTTGTTTTAAAACGTTGCTGCTCTTTTTCAATCGCTTCACGTTTATATTGAAACGCTTCCCAGTGATCATCAGAAATTAAACCAAGCTCACGCCCTTTTTCAGTCAAACGTAAATCAGCATTATCTTCGCGCAACAACAAACGGTATTCTGCGCGCGATGTAAACATGCGATACGGTTCAATGGTTCCCATCGAAATCAAATCATCAACCAAGACACCAATATAAGCCTGATCGCGAGTAGGGCACCACGCTTCTTTTTCTTGGACTTTTAACGCGGCATTAATTCCGGCCAACAAACCTTGTGCACCCGCTTCTTCATAACCGGTTGTGCCATTAATTTGTCCGGCAAAAAATAAACCTTGGATAAATTTTGTTTCTAAACTGTATTGTAAATCTTGCGGATTAAAATAATCGTATTCAATCGCATAACCAGGGCGGGTAATGTGTGCGTTTTCAAACCCTTTGATTGAGCGAATAAATTGTTGCTGGATATCAAACGGTAAACTGGTTGAAATACCATTCGGGTAAATTTCGTGTGTCTTTAACCCTTCTGGCTCAATAAAAATTTGATGGGAATCTTTATCGGCAAAGCGATGGACCTTGTCCTCAATCGAGGGACAATAACGCGGCCCAACACCCTCAATGACACCGGTATACATCGGCGATCGATCGAGACCACTCATAATGATGTCGTGGGTTTTTTGATTCGTGTGAGTAATCCAGCAGCACACTTGTTCGGGATGATCAGACACTTTACCCACTAATGACATCACTGGCGTGGGCGTATCTCCCCATTGCTCTTCTAGCCCTGAAAAATCAATCGAGCGATCATCAATACGAGCTGGCGTTCCTGTTTTTAAACGACCCACTCTGAAAGGTAATTCTCGCAAACGATTAGCAAGCGCGATGGAAGGGGGAGCACCAGCACGGCCTCCCGAATGATTCTCCATCCCAATATGAATAACACCGCCCAAAAAAGTCCCCGTTGTGAGCACGACTGACTTCGCAAAAAACTGCAATCCCATTTGGGTGACCACACCTTTGATGGTATCGCCGTCAACAATCACATCATCAACCGCTTGTTGAAATATCTGTAAATTCTCTTGGTTCTCAAGTTGGTAACGAATGGCCGCTTTGTAGAGCTCTCGGTCCGCCTGAGCACGCGTTGCTCGAACAGCTGGGCCTTTGCGAGCATTTAACAAACGGAATTGTATCCCCGCTTTATCGGTCGCTTTGGCCATTGCGCCACCCAAGGCATCAATCTCTTTCACCAAATGACTTTTACCAATCCCACCAATGGCAGGATTGCAGGACATTTGCCCTAATGTTTCGATACTGTGAGTGAGCAATAACGTCTTACACCCCATGCGCGCTGACGCCAAGCACGCTTCTGTGCCGGCATGACCACCGCCAATGACAATAACGTCAAAATCTTCTGGGTATCGCATGAGTTGTTTTAACCTTAGTGACTAAAAATGTTGATGATAGGCCGTGATGTTTTTGATTTGGTGTTTCTCATTCTTCCGTGAGTGCTAGGACGAGAGCATAACGGCTAATCAAAAGGTCGGCCATTATATGTTGATGCATCTTTGTGATCAAAAAATAATCGCAGTGATTTTGTTTTAAATTTCTTAAAAGAACTATTACTTAATAAATAAGAATATTTATATATAGGATATATATGTTTAGTTATTTAGTAGAAGTAATAATAGGGGAATAGATATTCATGTATAAGTTAGAAAAAGTTTTAAAAATCAACCTGTTAGATCAATGATAAGCACAGTGTGAATCGCTGTGTATGCTCTGTGTTTATTGAAGATAACCTGTGTGTGAAAGTAGTGGTTATCAACAGATAGAGCGCTTTAGTGAGTTATTCACATATCCATTCATAGCATTTCCCTCTAACTATACCGAGTTTCTCAACAATTTATTCTATAAAGCCTTAAAAATCATAGATTTAGTGGATAAACCTGTGAACAAATGTGGATAACTTGCGTAAATGCTGGTGAAAATAGGAAAAAAGCTGTTTATAAGTAGTTTTTGGTTGATATTTAATCGATTTTGGTTTGGTTAGGTACACTTCTTGAAAAGGCAATATGCAGGTTTTTATTGAGTTTGAGATATGTAAATTATGATCTATCCGTAAACTTTAGAGCTTAAACCCTAATTATTTTGTCCTTTACCTGATTGCCCAATAGTAAACTCGCAAATACTATTGAGCACCAGAATTAGGATCCTTAATCTATCTAATTAACGATTATTTAACCGACATATCCAGTATGCCCAGCCGCTGCCAGTACATTCAGTTGTTGGCGGTGGTGTAGGCGGAGTAGTTGGATTATTTCCTGAACAGTTTCCAGAAAAGCAGTCAGATGTTCCACCAAAACCAATAACACCATTGCAGTGCATCATTTCAGATAACGAACCACCACCACAACTTCCGTCCCAAGTTGACGTGTTATAAGACATGTCTTCCGCTTGCCGAGTTTCACTGTTGACGTAAACATAATCGAGAATTACATCACGACCCTCAGCGTCATTATCGTAACGTACTTGAACATCCCCCGCTGCGTTGCCGGTGTAAACATAATCTCGTGGTGAAGTTGACATCGTCCAATCTGCAACTACATTGCCGCCAACAAGCAAACTAATGTGTTCACTGCCAGCCGCGCCGTATGCACGAACAACAATATTACTGTTGCTAGGTTCGCCAGGTTGTTGAGGCGGTGGATTACTCGTACTCACATAGTTTTTTAACCAAGTTAACGCGGGGCGTTCACGGCCATCTTGGTACATCAAACCGGAATTATCCATCCAAGTTAATCCCTGCACATATCCCCATAGGGTTACGCCCTTCACAGCGGAGTGTTCCCATACCACTGGGAATTTCTGTTGGAATTGAGTTAACTGATCCTGATCGTAGCCGTCAATATCCCATTCAGAAATGTAGATTGGCAATCCAGTTTGAGCGAGAAAATCGAGATTACCCCTCAGTGTTGCTGCCGAGTAATTCTTTAAATTAAAAGAGTGTGACTGCAAACCAATACCGTCGATCAATCCTCTCGCCTTGAGGATATTGACAATATTACGATAGGTAGTGGCTGCATTTCGGTCATTGATAATACCGTACTCATTCAGGAGTAGTTTCGAATTGGGACAATATTGTCTAGCTAACTCGAAAGACCGCACAACCCAATCCCAACCAGTTGAGCCATCTCCACCAAGCCCCCAGCGGGCATTAGAAGGCGCGTGCAGTGGTTCATTTACCACATCAATCATATCTAAATATGGATAGCGCGCGCAGGTATCACGGATGAGCTCTTCTACCTCTGCGGCGCGGGCGTTGTCCGACAATCCGCCCAGCCAACTTGGCTCTTGGTTACCCCATACAAAAGTGTGATGTTTAAACGGATAATTATTAGTGCGCGAGAAATTAACGGCTTGATCCAATTTACTCCAGTTGTATGAATCGCGACTGGGTTCAACCGACTGCCATTTTCCTGAGTTTTCAGGTGTTACTTGATTCCAATAGCGGGTGAAATTGACGCTACTGGCATCAACGATATTGCCGAGAAATTTTCCATTTTGCGCATGAGCAAACGATGAAAAGTAAAGGGCGGTACAAATTATAATGCCGAAAATTTTGCAGGCAGATGTCTGCAAAAAAAAGTTGTTAAACGATAATGTTTTCATAACTGCTCCGTTATTATTTAATTTTTCTATTGAAAAATGCGAAAAATCTGAAGGTATTCTTAACAAAAAAATCAACGCCACTTAAAAATTCTGTCAAGGATAATATGCGCGACAAGCCTAGACGATTGAATAGCCAAGTGTCTTTCATGAATCGTCACAGTGATCCAATCTGAGAAACTAGGATGGATTCTTTAGGACTTAGTAGAGAGCTACATATAACTTTATTTATGATTGGGGAGGGTCAAATATTGAGGGAACAATATTTGTCAGCCTTATCAGGGTGAATGTACTGACCTATTCAGAAGATTTTCTAAATGTATTTACAAAAACGGTATGTATTATCCATTTAGTTGAATTTTCTTTGTATAAATTTTAAAAGCTTACACAAGATATTTTCAATATCTTAATTCTCATCTTACCCTAGTTGTTACTAGTATCATCGAGAAGATCGAAGACGCCTTCTTCTCTTAGCACACGCATGCCAATTCGCTGAGTAGCGACACCTGTACGTAGCTGGTAATCAAAACGTAGTCGCTCTTCTGTTTCAATCGCAGTAAAACAACGTAAACCAATTGGCCCTCGTAATGTTTCTGCTAATTCTATTTGGTGCGATGAAAACATAAACAGCAAATTAGAGGCTGTCGAGAAACGTGTGAGAATTTCAAATGACGCTTCTAGCGTATCTTTAACATTTGTGCCTTTGAAAGGTTCATCCATAATGGCAACAACGCGATACTCTGCTTTAATAGCTGCTGCCACATCTTTAACTCGTAATGCTTCCGCACGAAAATAACTCACACCACCGTGTAAATTATCAGACAAAGAAATAGAACTGATTAATTGATTTATAGGTGTAAAACGGAATTGGCTAGCTGGTACTCCCATACCTAGATGAGCAAGATAAAGAGCGGTTGCGAAAGCACGTAAATAGGTTGTTTTACCAGCCATGTTGGGCCCTGTTAAGAACAGGCCACGCTGTTGTTGATTAAGTTCGACCGGATTAGCAACAGCATCATGAACATGGGGGTGCACCAGACCCTCAGCGTGAATTTCCATGGGCCCAGAATCAACCGTTGGTAAAATCAAATTGTTCTGTTGGGTACAGTTGGCCATGGCAATGAGTGCGTCGATTTCATAAGTCAGCGTAAGTAGTCGGCTAATATTCTCGACTTCATGAATCCGAAATGTTTGATCCAAACGCAATCCGCGCCACAGTTTTACAAACCCTATGCCTTTGTCTTCTTCACCAACAGAAGATAAAGGGCCATCAAATACCAACGATCTCGCTTCATCCAGCAAAGGTGCTAGATCACCTACTGGAGACGCAGTATCAAACTGACAAAGAAAATAACGAAGTGAAGTTATCAATTTACGTGTCAGTAAAACACCCCTCGCTATTTTCGATACGTGGTACGCATCGTTTGCGTATAGATCAATGACTCCGTAGGTAAATTCTATAAATTTACTCGGAACAATAATCGGTAAGGGCGCATGCAGATAAGTACCAACATTACCACTAATAAACCTCATATTGCCTTGATCAAATTTATCGAATAGCGCTTTGTTTTCTATTATATAGTTGATAGAACATTGTGTTTCACGGATACGAGATGCTTTAGCCCAAGGGCGTTGCATGCGTTGTTTTAATGCCAGCTCGCCACCCTGAGTATGAGTAAGATTACAGAACTGAAAAATGCTAGCGCCTTCTTTCGAATCAAAAACTTCCAGTTCAAATAACGTATGCTCATCAAGGAACAGATATTCTTCTTCAGATTGATCAACTACAGAAGTATCCATAATGATCTCTTTTATTTTTATTATGATTTTAAAAAGCTTGTAAAAAGAGACACTATTTCTCTTTTTTAGTAACAATTTTTTGTTTATTTAATCCTTTATTACGATCAACAGCATGAGGTTTGACTGCAGTAGAGGGGGAGGCTGGTTGTTTAGAAGTAAGGCCTTGTTTATCTTTATCAAAGCTATCATCTCCAGTCAGGGCAAAGTCTAAAATAGCCGCTTCATGTGTATCCTTTTTTTTGTCTTTCAAAATATCCTCTGCAAATCCATTGATACCATAAAACATAAATAAAATACAAAGTACTCGAAGGTGTAATTTTTTATGACTGTTCATAAACTTACCTCTTAAAAACGGTTTGACGAAAGAAAATATTAAAAAATTTGTTTAATTGTTATATCTAAGTCGTAGAAATAGAGTAAAAGGTTCAGTGTTTTTAAATTGTTCTTTTAGTGGAACACGAGTAAAAATTTTTCCTCTTCATTCTTATCAATTTCACATAATCTGCTTAATTCAGTTTCATACATGTATTTACACTCTTCGTAACTAGCTTTATCGGTTGTGTCTGATTGTGACAAAAAACATAGTAGCGAATAGCATCTTCTAATGCTTGAATACAAACAGAAATCGATTTTATATCAATACTGTTCAATGGTTAAACCTTCATTTATTGACAACTTAAGTTCATTAAATGATTCTATCTTAGCCACTATGCTTTCATTCTTTATGGTCGAATGACTACCAACCACAACGACTTTGCAACCAGCGGCTGTTGCTGAAGTTATTCCACTGTCGGCATCTTCAAACACTAAACATTCTTCTGGCGATAGACCTAGCTTTTGAATTGCTTTGAGATAAGGTTCGGGGTTTGGTTTTCCTGCTTTGACACAGTCCTCTGTAATTATGAATTTTGGATCAGGAAGATAACTTACTTTTAATTTTCTTGCAGCTAAATAATGGGAACTTGACGTTACTATGGCCCAGCTCTCCATTGGTAATTTTAATAAAAATTCTTTTGCACCAGAGACGGGTGTAAGAGACTCAATTATATGTTCTTCGTATTGTTCAATTTTTTTCGCTTCTTCAAGAGCATCTAGATGAGGTGCGACAAGAGCAACCGTATCTTCAGTGCGAGTTCCCTTACCTTTCTCAATTGCGAACTCTAGATTTACGTTATTCTCTTCACACCATTTTTCCATCGACAAAAATATGATGTGAGATGTATTGACTAGCGTATCATCTAGGTCAAAAAGGAACGCTTTATAGATATTATTACTCCTTTTTTTGTCATCTCACCCAATTTTAGATAAAGCTCAATCTTTAAGAACGCTCTTCTTCGTATTTTAGAAGTTTCCTTGCGACGAATATGGCTATAAGGGTCGTAGCAACTGCAATAACCAGAGCGATACCTGCGAAAATAAACCACAATGGATCTAACTCCCCTTCTTCTCGGTAACGTCTATAAACACTCAATCCAATGCCACCCAATAAAGCACACGCTATAACAACGACTTTGTATTTTGGTACTTTCTTGTTTTTCATGTAGGGCGTCTCATAGGAAATGTTTTCTTTTGTCCATATAGAATATTTGTCGCCCATTCTGGTGATTATCGAAGTAATATACGCATTAACAAAGAATAGCTGGCCAATAATTAGCGGGCTGAGAAAAGATGATGATTTAGAAAAAATTCCTAGCAAACATAGAATAGCACCAATCGATACTGAAAATATTTCAGACTTTACCCAAGTTTTTCTCTTAAATTCATCTACCCACGAAGTTTCCGAGCCAATAAAATTTAATCGAAATAGCCAAGGCAACTTTTTCCATTCTTCTGAATTTTTGTCAATCATTGTAATCTCCTGCTCTAGAGTTGAAATCTTAACCTCCAACACAGCAGCGAGAGACTTCAAAGATTCTAGGCTGGCGCTATGGCCACTTTCGATTCGTTGAATTGTACGAACGCTTAGCCTAGCCATCGTGGCCAATTGCTCTTGTGACCAGTTACGCTCCCGTCGTAATTTATTTAGAATCATTAGGTTTCCTCACTGCTAGTTCGAAGGGAGAGTATGTTCCAGCTCTTTCATTGTCGGGTACGAAAAGTACCCGACAGCAACCTGACAAGCCCTAAATTTCAAGGTTATTGTACATAGCGTCGTTAAAAGTGAGGGCCGCGCTTTGGCTGTAATGATTTTTGATGGTGTTATTAACTGTTTACGCGATGAACTTTATTTGGGTAGGCCAAAAAGAATTTAATAGTCATTTGACACCAGTTTTAGACCCCAGTTTTAAAGTCTCATCTGACCCCACTTATTCTGACCCCACTTATTCCTTTTTCTCAGATGAAATTTGATCTGGCTTTAATTCTTGATACATATCATTAAAGCCAACTTGTCCTATATCATCATCATCGATTTCTATTTTATATTTTTCTATTAAGCCTAGAGCTACATTTAATGCTTCTTTATTTGGCTTAGCTGTATCCATATATCGGGTTTTAATGTTATTAATATTTTCTTCAAGGCTTAGAGTAGGATTGTAGATGGAAGCTAATACACCGTGAATTAGAATATTAACTTCACTTGCATTGAGATCTATTATTTCATCGCCATAAGAAGGATCGGCAATAATGAGTGCAGCGACATCATCAGGAAATTCTTGTATGTGATCACCATCAATTTTAATTTTCATATAATAAAAAGATTTGAATTTTAAAGTAAATCTTTAAGTGGTATACCTGCTTTATCTTCAATTTTTTTGTATTGAGATTTTATCTCTGAATATAACTGGCTAACTTGTACTAAATTTTCTTCGTAATCAGAACGGTTTTTTAATGTTTGACTTGTAAGAAGCTGTTCGTTATAACGAACAGCGTCTCGAAGTGCTTGTACAAGTAAAGGTGCAGCAGTGTTAGAAATCTCTATCATTTTGCTTCCCTATTAGCTATTAACGCTAATTGATTTAATAGGCTTTTGAATGTGGATAGTGGCATGTCATAAGCTGGTGCTATGGTGTAGTGAGTAGCTTGAAACGTATCGTTAAAAGAATCTTTAACGATTGCTAACCCTTTAGGTAATAAAGTTCCAGCAGGTAATTTGTAATGAACCCAGTCCTTTCCTTTTGGTACACCGGGCTTATCGAATGTAGATATACCTCTTGGCCAGTGTTTTACTTTAACCCAACCATTATCTATTTCTATGTCAGGTTTTCTAATTCTTCCGTTTGGCATTTTGAATGGTTTTTCAATGAGATCAAATAGACTTACATTCTTCTTTATATTTAAACCTCTCCATAAATTCACAGGGACAATACCATCATAATATCTTTCAAGTTCTCCCATAGAAATAAATACTTCTTTTAAAACAGTTTTCATTTTAACTCCTTGAAGTTTTAGGTGGCCTCACTTATTTAATGAGTACCATTTTATAAAATAAATTATTTGTTTTTTTAAATAAAACTAACCTAAATTATATCTTATGGGCCAAATGCCAAAAGAGATGAAAGATAAGTAGAAAATAAATTTATAGCTATTACTAAGACAGTGGACCAAATAGCACCTTTTATGCTCTTCGAATTGGAGTTATCGAAACTTTTAAATGCTTTTTCATCTCCTATGTTTAGTCTAATCCCCGATATTGCTTGATGCTCGTCAATCGATCTCTCTGTGAATGATCCTAGTTTGAACGCTATCATTCCTAGGAGATATATAGAGCTAAAGCTAAATAATCCTGCTAAAAATACTGATTTAAGTGTCGGTACTTCTCCAATTAGGCTGTCTGCGTTTTTAAAAATAGCAAAAGACAAGATAGTAATTGTAAGTATTCTAAATATAGAATCAAAATGTTCTGATTTATCTTGAAGAAACTGGACTATTTTGCTTTCTTTGTCTTTTACTACGGATGAATACCACTGATCTACTGCTGTTTGGAAATTTCTTGCGACAGTGTAGTCGACGTATTCGATGTCGTATTGTCCCGTTCGTCTAGCGACTATTCTTATAAACCTTCGGTTTATTCCGTGTTCAGATTCAGCTTTTTTCTTTAGAGCAACCCGTGAGTGGAGATTGATCGTTATCTTGTAAGGCTGGGGTTGTTTTGTTTCTGGTAGAACGATTAAAAAGTTGTATATCAACTGTATACTTTCAGATGGACTCATTGAACTTGAATCATACAGTTCAAACCTTTCAAAGGAGCTATATTGATTCTTACAATCATCGACGTGATATAAAGTGACGGAGCAGTTTTTGCTGACGACATTATATTGTTCTAGCATCTGATTAATTTTGTGGTTCAATTGTTTTAATGCGCCGAGATTAATATCGTGGTCATCGCTCAGAGACCTTCCAATTTTTTCAGTTTTTCCAGTAATCTCGTTATAGATACTTTGGATTATTTTCATGCTGACGTGCTGATTCTCGACGCTAACTATTCCCCCTGTATCATTATTATTATTCTGATCTACAATTTTAGACATCTAAAGAGCTCCTTTTATTATAAATTTAACCATTAAACCGTTCCATAGTTTTAATGTCGAGTGATTGGCGTGCCATTCGTTTTTTATTTTTATTATTCTTTAAAAATTACTTTCCAATACAAAAATTCGAAAAAATTCTTCCTAGTAGATCATCGGATTTAAACTCTCCGGTAATTTCTCCTAGGGCTTGTTGCGCATTTCTGAGGTCTTCTGCTAATAATTCTCCGGCACCGGCTTGTAGTGTGGCTTTGCCGTTGTCTAAATGTTCTTGTGTTCGATTCAGGGCATCGAGGTGTCGGCGTCTGGCGGTAAAACTACTTTCGCCAACGCCTGTATAACCTGCAATGGCTTTTAAATGTTGTTTCAGTTCGTTGAGGCCGTTGCCTTGTTTGGCAGAGAGGGGGATGACGGGGATGTTGTTGATGTTGTCTTTAATAAGTTCTGATTGATTATTTTTTTTCAGGTCGGTTTTGTTGGCAATGAGGGTGAGTTTTTGTTTGTCTAATAAAAACCGTGAGAGATCATTGCTGATGTCGTCATTAAAACTTTCGCTAAGTATTTCGTCGATGGATAATTCTTTTTGTTGACTGCTATCGACGACTAATAAAATTCTGTCGGCAATTTCAAATTCTTGTTGTGCGCGTTCTATGCCGATACGTTCTACTTCATCTGGGTTGCTGCGTAAACCCGCGGTGTCGACTAGGTGTAATGGCATGCCGTCGATGTTGATGTGTTCACGCAATACATCGCGGGTTGTTCCTTCGATGTCGGTGACGATGGCGGTGTCGCGTTCTGCTAATGCGTTTAATAAACTGGATTTACCGGCGTTGGGTTTGCCTGCGATCACGACACGAATGCCGTCACGAACGATGACGCCTTGTTGTGATTCTTTTAACAGGGCGTCGAGTTGTTGTCTGATGTGGTTAAAGTCTGTTTCTACTTTCCCGTCACTTAAAAAATCGATTTCTTCTTCGGGGAAATCAATGGCGGCTTCAACATAAATGCGTAAACGAATTAATGCTTCTACTAATTCGTGAACGCGTTTTGAAAATACACCCTGTAAGCTGTTGACGGCATTGCGAGCACTTTGTGCGGATGTAGCATTAATAAGATCGGCGATGGCTTCGGCTTGCGCTAAATCCATTTTATCGTTGAGAAAAGCGCGCTGTGAAAATTCACCGGGTTGCGCCAGTCTTGCGCCGTGAGATAAACAGGTTTGAACTAATAGATCCATGACGACAGGGCCGCCATGTCCTTGTAGTTCGACACAATCTTCACCTGTGAAGGAATGTGGGCCAGCAAAGTAGATGGCAATGCCTTCATCGATAATTGAATCTTGAGTTTTGTTCTTGTCGTTCGAGTTTGAATGGTCTTTATTCGAATGCCCTTTATTGAAATAGAAGGGCGTGTGATGCGCGTGACGAGGCTGTAAGGTTTGTTGAGTGATTAACTCGCCTATGTTTTTTGCGTCTTTACCAGAAAGTCGAATAATACCAATGCCACCGCGACCGGAGGCGGTAGCGATGGCAACGATGGTGGAATTATCCATAAGGTTGGACCGAAGAGTGGTTGTCTTGGGTTAGGCCTTGTCGTCAGCTTTTTCGATCTGACGATAAATATAAAACTGCTGCAACATACCGAGCGTGTTGTTGACAATCCAGTACAACACTAGGCCGGATGCAAAGAACAAGAACATAAAGGTAAACACAATCGGCATCATCTGCATAATTTTTTGTTGCGTCGGATCACCAATAGCCGGTTGCAGTTTTTGTTGTAAAAACATGGACGCGCCATAAATCAAAGGCAAGATAAATAACGGGTCTTTAACTGATAAATCTTCTATCCATAAAAAGAAGGGTGCATGTCGCAGTTCGACACTTTCCATTAATACCCAGTACAGCGCGATGAAGACAGGTATTTGTACCAGCATGGGTAAACAACCGCCCATGGGATTAACGCCTTCTTTTTTATACAGCGACATCATTTCTTTTTGGAATTGTTCTCTGTTGTCACCATAACGCTCTTTTAGTTCGGCAAGCTTAGGCGAGAACTTTCGCATCTTCGCCATTGATTTATAACCCTTGGCAGAGAGATGGAAGAAAGCGGCTTTTATACAAATGGTTAACAAGATAATGGCAACACCCCAGTTACCGACAAAACCGTGTAACCAATTAAGGAAATAAAATAAAGGTTTGCAGATAAAAAATAATGGGCCGTAATCAATGGTTAGTTCTAAGTGCGGAGAGATTTCTTCTAGGCGATGAATATCTTTTGGTCCTACATAAAAACTCGATTTGATAATGCCTTGTTGTCCTGATTCAACAACTGTCGCAGGACCGGTTAAGCCGAAGAGGTATTGATTGCGATTGCTGAGTTTTCTAAAAGAATACGAGTATTGAGAATCAGCTTCAGGAACCCACGCACTGATAAAATAATGTTGAACGAATGACACCCAACCACCGGTATGGGTAAATTCGACTTTTCTATCTTCGATATCATCAAAATCATATTTAGCATAATTTTCTTCGTCAGTGGTTGTGGCGACGCCTAAAAAGTTGCTCATGCCAATACCGGGTGTGCTTTTTACGGGGTCGTGATCATCGCGTTTTATTTGCGCATAAAAATGGGCATTCCATTGTGCAGAGCTGTTGTTGTCAATGAGGTATTCAACATCGATTAAGTTGTCACTGCGTTTAAAAATAAAACGTTTCGTGATGGTGATGTTATTTTTTTGCAATACTAAATCGACTTGTAAACTTTCTTGTCCATCATTTAAAACATAGTTTGTTTTAGCTGCGGTGAATGTTGGTCTTTCGCCATTCGACAGATCGGTCCCGTCTGTTCCCACTAAACCACTTTGTGCAATATAGGTTGTTGAATCATTTCTGTTGAGCAGTACTAATGGTTCGTCAGGTCTGTCGATTTCAACCGGGTATTTTGGCAGTGATGCTTTGACAATATCACCGCCGTAAGTATCGATTAATACATGGAGTGCATCGGTCTCGATGCTGATTAATTGAGAACCTTGTTGTTTTGGTTCAGCAACAATAATGGGAGCCGTGCTTGTGGGTGTGGGAATTTCATCTGAACTTGCGGTTGTGTTTGTAGGAACATCAACCGGAACTTGTGGCGTATCTGTTTGTACGGGAGAAAAAGCACTGGAAGTTGTTGTGTTATTTTCGATAACGGGTTTTCTTTCTTCTTGGAAATCATTCCATCGAATTAATAACATTATGCCGACAATAGCCATGCCCATAATTAAAACAATTCGTTGCCAATCCATCATTTTATAGCCGTTCTTTTAAGTAAGTTTTCAGTGAGTGATAGGTGTTTACAGTATGCGTCTTCTAAGTTTAAGGCGCTGATTTTTTTACTGTCACGTGTTCGTGGTGAGCTTTATGATTTTCTGGAACGTAATCAAAACCACCTTCGTGCCAAGGGTTACATTTTAAAATTCTTTTCGTTGTTAACCAGCTACCTTTTATAAAGCCGTGCTTCTCAAACGCTTTTTCACCGTAGTGTGAGCAAGTAGGGTAGAACCTACATTGCTGTCCCATGAATGGGCTGAGTATACGGCGATAGAGTTTTATAAAGGCGATAGCTAATTTACGCATGAGGAGAACTCGCTTTATCAGCGTCTTTTAACGTTTGTTTTCTGACTTTATCAATCAGCCGATCCCAGCTTTTGTCGAATAGCTTGTTTAGCTCTTGATCGCTCAGGGAATCTAGCTGGCTTCGGGCGAGCACTATAGCATCGATGTTTGGCAGTTTGTGCTGTTTTAGCCGGAAAGTTTCCCGAATCGCCCGTTTTACCCGATTGCGCTGAACGGCAAGACGGATATTTTTTTTGGCGATAACGAGACCAAGTCTTGGATGATTAAGCGCATTGGGTATTGCTAGGATTAAACAGTGTCTGTGAGAGACTTTATAAGCAGCGCCTTTGAATACACGCTGAAAGTCATGGCTGTTTAATAATCGGGATGATTTGCGAAAAGCTAGATCAGCCACGCGAGTCACCCCTGAATGTAAGAATAGAGAGAAAGGTCTTTACTGTTTTAGCGATCGCTAGGAGATCGCTAAAAAAAGACGCTTTACGCAGATAGGACTTTACGGCCTTTAGCACGACGACGAGCTAAGATTTGTCGACCACCTTTAGTTGCCATGCGAGCACGAAATCCGTGACTACGTTTTCTTTTGAGAACACTGGGTTGGAAGGTTCTTTTCATGGTGATATCTGCCGTTCTAAATTAGCTCAATTTTGCAGTAAGCGCTGTGAATGCTTAATACGTTAATTCTATTAACCCAAACCTAAATACTGCTCTTGCTTCTTTATATGAGTACTTAATACCAGTACTTATGTAGGTGCTTATTATAGGTACTTACTTATAGGTACTTAATAGACACATACAAAAAGAAGACGCTTTGCTGGGCTACAAAAGGACGCGGGATTTTAAAGAATTGCACCTACTAAAGCAATGGAAAAATGAGATATGGCGAAAATTTAACAGTGGGGAGACAGGAGTATTTGGCTAAAAAAGGATTAAAAAATACTCAAAAAGCCTGAAACTACAGGATATTAACCTGTATAAACACTGGTTAATAACAGCTTATCCACAACAGCAGTTCTTTTTTTGACCATTAAAAACAATCTGTTTTGTGGGTAACTATTTTTTATATTTATCCCTAACTGGTTGATTAATAAGCAAAAAAAATATCTAAAAAAGAATGTAATTATCAGTGATAGGTGTGGATAAGTTGAAAATCTAGGAGTAGACTACGTCATTCATTTCGAACATTACTCAGATCGCTATCTTAGAATAAAAGACATACAAAACGCTTGGTTTTTCATCGTTTTGGCGTTCTGTTCTCTTCGAAATGCCGCTGTCGCTTCCTGATAGCACACTTTATGTTCGTCGGTTTTTAATAGCTGTTCCAAGTGGTGTGTAAACATGCTTGTTTTTCAGTTAAGGATCCTGACCCTTGGTATTTTTAAGTTAGTGTTTGCTAACTTTGCTTTGCTTGCCTTTTTTGAGCAGTTAATTCGAGCCCATGTGTGTTTGTGCTCGTACATTTGTCACATTTTGAGAGAGAAGGATTAAATAGAAAATGGCAGGACATTTTCCTGAGTCAGTTTGGACTAAGTGCGTTGCTAATCTTCAAGATGAGCTTCCTTCTCAACAGTTTAATACCTGGATACGACCATTAAGAGTTGGTGATACCGATTCTGTCGACGAGTCTCTTTTAACCCTCTTGGCGCCAAACCGTTTTATTCTCGATTGGGTCTCCGAAAAGTTTTTGAATCGCATTAAAGAGTTAGTTGGCGAATATTCTGTTGATGCCCCTCTTGGTGTTTCACTCGGAACGGTTGCCACGAGTACACCTAGCTTTCAGAGGACTGCTGTCTCCGATATTGCTACTCAAAAAATTAATCACGCTACTGGCCAACACCAAGAGCCCATGAATTCTAAAGCCATGGAGTTTGCTCATCGACAGCCTGCTGCCGGTAACGTTGATAACAATCTTGCAAACACTAAAGCAAACTATTCAAACACAACGGTTGTTTCTTTGGATTCTTCTGCCAATCCTATTGGCCAAGAAAAACCGGTATTGTCTCGAGCCACCTCTATTATTAATCCGGCTGTGAATAAAGCATCGTCCAATAAAACGGAGGTCAGTAAGTCGGAAGTTGAGGGTGGTCTTTATCACCGCAGCAATCTCAATCCTAATTTTACGTTTAAAAGTTTTGTTGAAGGGAAGTCAAACCAACTTGGTGTAGCGGCTTCTCATCAAGTGGCTGAAAACCCAGGTGGATCTTATAACCCACTCTTTATATATGGCGGTGTTGGTTTAGGTAAAACACATTTAATGCACGCCGTCGGTAACGCGATGTTAGAGCGTGATCCGAATGCAAAAATTACTTATCTTCATTCGGAACGTTTTGTTGCAGACATGATTAAAGCGCTGCAATTAAATGCGATGAATGATTTTAAACGCTATTACCGTTCTGTCGATGCCTTGCTGATTGATGACATTCAATTCTTTGCCGGTAAAGACCGGTCTCAAGAAGAATTTTTTCATACTTTTAATGCTTTGCTCGAAGGCGGCCAACAAATTATTTTGACGTGTGATCGTTACCCAAAAGAAATTAATGGTTTGGAAGAACGTTTGAAATCTCGTTTTGGTTGGGGTTTAACGGTTGCTGTTGAACCGCCAGAGTTAGAAACTCGTGTTGCTATTCTGATGAAGAAAGCCGAAGAGAGTAAAATTGATTTGCCACATGAGGCGGCTTTTTTTATTGCTCAACGCATTCGTTCGAACATTCGTGAGTTAGAAGGCGCATTAAAACGTGTGATCGCGAATGCACACTTTATGAATCGTGCAATTGATGTTGATCTTGTTCGTGAAGCGTTAAAAGATTTGTTGGCGTTACAAGATAAACAAGTCAGTGTTGATAATATTCAACGTGTTGTTGCCGAGTATTACAAAATTAAAGTCAGTGATTTGTTATCAAAACGGCGCAGTCGTTCTGTGGCTAGACCGCGTCAGGTCGCTATGTCATTAGCAAAAGAGCTCACAAATCACAGCCTGCCTGAAATTGGCGATGCTTTTGGCGGCCGCGATCACACAACGGTTTTACATGCTTGTCGGAAAATAAAAACATTAAAAGAAGAAGATTCTGACATTCGGGAAGACACAAAAAACCTGTTACGTTCTTTAACGACCTAATCGTTTAATTATCATCAATGTTTGCCTTAATTCTCACAATAAAGCGGTTGTGTTGACGCTTATCAGACCTGATAATTGGCGAGCTGGTTTGCAATATAACAATCATAATCATCCAGTATCCTTTTGATTCAACTAGAGATATTTTCATGAAGTTTAGTGTTTCCCGCGAAGAACTATTAAAGCCATTACAGTTAGTAGTTGGAGTTGTTGAGCGTCGACAAACATTGCCAGTGTTGGCTAATGTGTTGTTAGTGTTAGAGGGAGATAAGCTTTCAATGACAGGTACTGATCTCGAAGTTGAGATTGTTGCCCGGGTTAAT
Source organism: Cellvibrionaceae bacterium (assembly GCA_050633885.1). Taxonomy (GTDB): domain Bacteria; phylum Pseudomonadota; class Gammaproteobacteria; order Pseudomonadales; family Cellvibrionaceae; genus JAWSVE01. The sequence continues at coordinate 812,434 of JBOEHK010000005.1, read as the reverse complement.
TTAGCTCAGATGGGCGAAAGCGGTGAGATAACCATTCCCGCGAAAAAGTTTTCAGATATTTGCCGTTCCCTGCCAGAGAACGCACAAATTCAAATTACAGAAGAAGACGATAAGGTGACACTTAAAAGTGGCTCTAGTCGTTTTGTTTTATCAACGTTGCCAGCCAGTAATTTCCCTAATGTGGAACAAGGCTCTGGTCGTCTTCAGTTCTCCTGCTTACAAAATACATTGAAGAGCGCGATCGATAGCACAGCCTTTGCAATGGCCCAACAAGATGTTCGTTATTATTTAAACGGCATGCTCTGGGAAGTACAGAATAAGCAACTGCGTTGTGTATCGACTGATGGTCATCGGCTCGCGATGAGCACGAAAGCGCTAGATGTCGAAACGAGTGAAACTATTCAAGCGGTTGTCCCTCGAAAGGGCGTTATCGAACTGTCTCGTCTTTTATCAGATGATGACGAGTCTTCTATCGATATTTCTATTGGCGACAAGCATATTCAAATTTCTACAGAGGGTTTCACCTTCACTTCAAAGCTTGTTGATGGCAAATTCCCTGATTACGAACGCGTATTACCGCGCGGCGGCAATAATATTTTGTTCGGAGACAGGCTGGCCTTAAGGCAAGCGTTCTCGCGGGTTTCTATCCTGTCGAATGAAAAATACCGTGGGGTCAGAGTCGCTTTGTCTGAAAACATCATGACTCTGGTTGCCAACAACCCAGAACAGGATGAAGCGGAAGAACAAATTGAAGTCGAGTACACCGGCGATGAGCTAGAAATTGGCTTCAACGTTGGATATTTATTGGATATCACTAATGTATTGACGGGCGATAAGCTCAAAGCGTCTTTTGTCGACGCGAATACCAGCACATTAATTGAAGAAGCTGATGGTGGAGATTCTGCCTATGTCATCATGCCAATGCGTCTGTAACCGCCGCTTAATATTCAAAACCTCGCCCTTTTCAATCGAAGATTAGCAAACACATGGCCGTTACCCGCTTAAATGTTTCTAATCTTCGTAACCTTGCTGATCTTTCCCTGTCTCTAAACCCTTCACTGAACCTTATTTACGGTGAGAATGGCTCTGGTAAAACGAGTCTTTTAGAAGCTGTTTATATGCTGGGAATGGGGCGCTCGTTCCGCAGCGCTAGGGCAAAACCCGTTATTCACCATCAGGCTGATCAAATCACCCTTTATGGCGAAGTCATTTCAGGTGGTTTCGCTGAGTACGAGATTGAAACCCATAAAATAGGCCTTCAAAAAACTCGTAAGGGTGAGACGCTAATCAAGGTTGATGGCGACAATGTGCTTACCGCCGCCAGACTTGCTGAACATTTACCCGTTTTATCGATTAACGCTAACAGTTTTGATCTTATTGAGGGTCCCGCAAAGCCCAGAAGACAGTTGTTAGATTGGTTGGCGTTTCACGTGGAACCCTCTTTTTTAAATACGTGGAAAGCCTTGCAACATTGCTTGAAACAGCGCAATAGCCTGCTCCGACGTGGTAGAATAGACCGTTTGGAGCTACGTCCTTGGGACGCTCAATTAGTCGAGTTAGCAGCAAAGATAGATGAAATTCGACAGGAAACATTTGAACCGTTTCTAGCCAGCGTACTTAGCCTTAAAGACTTGCTTCCAGAGAGCGATATTGCACTGGAATACAAGCCAGGCTGGAATAGAGAACATTCTTACGAAGAGGTTCTTGAGCAGTCATTAGAACGAGATTTGCATCGAGGCTATACCCATTATGGGCCGCATCGATCAGATATTAAAATGACGACTAGCGGACATAAGGCTGGAGACGTGTTGTCTCGAGGCCAGCAAAAGGTACTCGTTTGCGCGCTAATACTGGCCCAGGGCATGGTTTACAGGGATTTGACCGGTAAAACGAGTATATATCTGGTCGACGATTTGGCTTCTGAGCTTGATGAGACGCATAGAAAGAGTGTGGGCCACTGGCTCAGCGAGCTAGATGTCCAGATTCTGATCACTGGCGTCGAAAAAGCGCCTTTATTGGATATGTGGCCAGATTACTTATCACTCGATGAGCAAAACCAAGAATTAAGTCATTCTGTGTTTCACGTGAAACACGGAATAATAGAAAAAGAGAGCTAAGGCTTTCATTATTTAAAAACAAAAAGAAGCTTGAAGAACAAAAGAGCAAAAAACGAAGATTATCCTTATCAACCGCACCACAACACAGAATAAACAATAGTTGGAGCAAGAGTATGTCGGAACAAGAGACAGAGATCACTTACGATTCGTCGAGCATTAAGGTGTTAAAAGGGCTAGATGCCGTTCGAAAACGCCCAGGAATGTATATTGGCGACACCGATGATGGTACGGGCCTTCATCATATGGTCTTTGAATTGGTGGATAACTCTATCGATGAAGCCTTAGCAGGGCATTGTTCGGAGATAACGGTAGTTATTCATCCCGATGAATCGGTGTCTGTTGGCGATAATGGTCGTGGTATACCGACAGAGATTCATGAAGAAGGCGTGTCGGCCGCAGAAGTTATTATGACGGTCCTGCATGCGGGCGGTAAATTTGATGACAACACCTATAAAGTCTCTGGCGGATTACATGGTGTGGGGGTTTCCGTTGTTAATGCATTGTCAGAATATTTAAAGCTGACGATTCGACGAGAAGGGAAAGTCTACGAACAAGAATATAAGCACGGTGTTCCTCAAGAGCCGCTAGCGATTGTCGGCGATACGCAAATCAGTGGAACGTCGGTTCGTTTTGTTCCTTCCGAAGCAACATTCTCAAACATTGAATTTCATTTTGATCAGTTGGCTAAACGCCTAAGAGAATTATCCTTTTTAAACTCGGGTGTCAGAATTGTTTTAAAGGATGAGCGCAGTGGTAAAGAAGAAGTTTACGAATATGAAGGGGGTTTAAAAGCCTTCGTTGAATACCTAAATCAGAACAAAAACCCTATTAATAAGGTCATGCATGTCAATACCACGCGAGAAGATGGAATTGGTGTTGAGATTGCACTGCAGTGGAATGATAGCTTCCAAGAAAACATTTTTTGCTATACCAATAATATTCCACAGCGCGATGGTGGTAGTCATTTAGCGGGTTTTAGGGCATCACTGACTCGAACACTCAATAGCTACATTGAAAAAGAAGCGTTGGCTAAAAAAGATAAAGTAGCGACCTCGGGTGATGATGCGAGAGAGGGCCTAACCGCCATCATTTCTGTAAAAGTACCTGACCCGAAATTCTCATCACAAACAAAAGATAAGCTGGTCTCCTCAGAAGTGAAGCCAGCTGTCGAACAAGAAATGGGTCGAGAGTTTGGTGATTACTTATTAGAAAATCCGCAAGAAGCTAAAGCTGTTGTTTTGAAAATGATCGACGCGGCACGAGCGAGAGAAGCAGCACGAAAAGCGCGAGAAATGACTCGTCGAAAAGGCGCTCTCGATATTGCCGGTCTTCCAGGCAAGTTAGCGGATTGCCAAGAAAAAGATCCGGCACTCTCCGAAATTTATTTAGTGGAAGGGGACTCGGCGGGTGGATCGGCCAAACAAGGTCGCGACCGCCGAACACAAGCGATTCTTCCGCTGAAAGGTAAAATCCTCAATGTCGAAAAAGCACGTTTCGATAAAATGCTATCGAGTGCGGAAGTCGGCACACTGATTACTGCTTTAGGATGTGGTATCGGTAGCGAAGAGTTTGATCCTGACAAATTGCGCTATCACAGCATTATCATCATGACGGATGCGGACGTTGATGGATCGCATATTCGTACCCTATTACTGACCTTCTTTTTCCGTCAAATGCGAGAGCTTGTAGAGCGTGGCCATATCTTTATTGCTCAACCACCACTCTATAAAGTTGCAAAAGGCAAGCAAGAACAGTATCTGAAGGATGAGGACGCACTAACACAGTTCTTAACTCAAGCGGCTTTAGAGAACGCCAGCCTACATGTGAATGCAGACGCACCCGGTATTTCAGGTGAAGCATTAGAGACACTCGTAAAGCAGTACCGGTCAGTCATAAATACAATCAATCGACTCTCTCGTCTTTATCCCTATGAAGTACTGGATCAAATGATCTATATGCCAGCAGCATCAATAGATGATTTAGGCGACAAGGGCACGATGGACACATGGTGTCAGACACTGCTCGCTAGATTAGAAGCGAATAATCAAAGTGGTAGCCACCGTTATAGGGTCACGGCGGTCAAAGATGATGAGCGAGGATTATTCCTTCCGCAAATCGACATTGTTGCTCACGGTGTTGAAGTTAACTACACCCTATCTCATGACTTTTTCAGTTCGGCCGAATACACATCGATCGTAAAACTGGGTGAAGCCTTAACAGGGCTGATAGAAGAAGGCGCACACGTAAAACGCGGTGAACGAGAAACACCCGTTAGCTCATTCACAGAAGCACTTGATTGGTTGATGGAAGCGTCACGTAAAGGCTACAACATTCAACGCTACAAAGGTCTCGGTGAAATGAACCCAGATCAATTATGGGAAACCACAATGGACCCAGGTACGCGCCGAATGTTAAAAGTCACCGTCGAAGATGCCATCGCCGCCGATCAAATCTTCACATGCCTAATGGGCGACCAAGTAGAACCCCGAAGAGACTTCATCGAAACCAACGCACTCGCCGTCGCGAACTTGGATGTGTGATAGGTGAGATAAGTTTTAAATGAAGAATAAAAAAGCCAACCAATGTGTTGGCTTTTTTGTTTAAATGTAAAGCTCAAGAAGATTTGGGCATATTAGCTTGCAAAGATGAAGTGAATAAAAATGCCTCAGTTGCCGGAATACAAATTACATTGTCCTAACTGTGATCTTTTAAACCCTGAGGATACCGTGACGTGCGGCCATTGTAAGCATGTATATTCACAAAAAGAGATTAAACTTTTAAAGGAAAGCTTAAAACTGGAGAAGCAAGTAAACTGGATTGTTGGTTCAATTGTTTCACTTGCATTACTGCTGTTTTTTTATTTTGTTGCAGAGTACCTAGGCCTTAAAGCGTTTTTTTGGGATTAATTTTAAATCAAAGGGCCAGTTTTTTGAAAAGCCTGGCTCGAGCTTTAGATAAAGATAATTGAAGCCTATAAGGAAATTATAAATGGTATTTACGAATCATGTATTTCAAATAATTGGCGTACTAGCGACAGTCTTCTCAGCCTTTATTGGATATCTGGCTTATACAAATGATACAGAATATGAAGATGAATCTGGTTTTAATACCGTAAAACTAAAGGTCGCAGAAGTGGTTGCTCCAAGGGATTACACATTAAGCAATCCAAAAATAAAAATAATAAAGAGAAATTCATATGTGTCGTTAAAAGAAAATGACACCGCCTATTTGTTTAATAATGAAAAATATCCATTTGCAGTAAAGAAAGGCTATAAAGATAGGGTATCTCTTTTAGTCGATGGCCGCAGAGCTACTATATTTCTTGGTGATAAAGCGGAAATAAAAGGAAGCGAATGCTATATGTGGCTCTATGGCATCAAAGATGATGTGTATGATATTGAAGTGAGATGCTAACAGTCGAGAGAGAAAGAAGTTTTAGATTTAAACAATGGAGTGATAAATGAGAGAGATAGATAAATTAGGTATAGGGAAAAAGCTAATCGAGCTTATTGACGAAGAGCATCCGATTGACGAAGACATTGGAATATTAGATCAGAACGGTGAAATGCTGGCTGCAGTAATAAGTAAAGACGCATATCAATTTTTTTTGAAAAAGGTTGAAGAAGCTGAGGATGAAATGGATCAAGAGACCGTTGATCAATTTGATAATTCAGGAGAGAAAGAAAATGGCTGATACTAACTCCGAAGATTCCAAAGATCTTCAGGAAATACAAAAACAGAAATTAGAACAAAAAGTAAGAAAAGAAGAAATGGCAACATGGAAGCCAGGAAAAGGCCAAAAAAAGGAAGTTGAGAATGCCGTACGAAGTGAAGTTCAGTAAGAAAGCAGAAAAAGCGTATAAGAAATTACCCGCAACTATTAGATCTAGAGTTGATAATAGAATAAATTACTTGCGAATAACTCCAAGGGGACAAGACACTAAAAAGCTCGCTGGGCCTATAAATTCATATAGAACAAGAGTGGGCAGCTACCGCATAGTCTATGAAATTGAAGATGATACACTATTGGTTTGGATTCTTGATGTTGGTTCAAGAGGCGGGATTTATCAATAGGTAAGCTATAAAAGCAAGGCGATGAGAGAACTAACAATAAACCTAAGTGAAGCAGTGTTTAATGTGTATTGGCGCTCCCTTTGTGATCGAGAAGAATTTAATAAATTATTAAAAGGATTTTAAAATCCTAACACTTGAAGAAAAAATTATTTATATTCAATCATCACGTTTGTTCTTGGCGAAGATGCAACAATAAATAATCGTAAGATGCAATTTAACAGTCAGACGGTAGCAGTTGTTGAAGAAATGATTATTACCATAAAAACTGCAATTCAAGTATGAAGGGTTTAATAAAAACCTTATTAGGTAGTTCAGCAGTGTTAGCAAAAAAAATGGTTTCAAAAAGTGCTTAAAAAAACAAAAAAGATTTTAGATAAAACCGAGTTAAAGGGATACGGATGTATGGTTTCAGTTAAAACTCGCTGGAACACGGCAAATATAAGTACTACGATATGATTGATTAAAATCCGATCCTCTAAATAATATTAAAACAGAAAAGAATTTCCATATAACTTAAGTTAAAAAGGAATGTCTGAGTAAAATGCAGTTAAAGAACAGAGCTATAGATGTATCATGCTATCCCCGCTTAATTACAGAAGAAGGGGATATTATTTTCAGTAGCAAATCAAATGGATTAGATGTAAATGTACTACCGGATGGATCAATCGAGGGTTTAACAGAGCTAAGCACAGAAATTATAAAAAAACTAAATATAAACTCTGTCGATGAAATAAAATATCGAAACAATTTTAAAGATCTTAATATTCTAACAAAGAAGCTAAACAACGAAGAGGTAAAAATTTATAGTTATTTTTCAAGTGCGATAAGAAATATAGCGACTATAAATAGAGCTGCTGAAACAACAAAAGAAATGATAAGACAGAAAACAAGGCATTTACTTTATGCAGGTGTTTTTTCAGCATTAGAAGCTCTATTGCAAGATTATCTAAAGTATAGCGTAGAAAAAAACGATATAGTCTTAAAAGGAATAGTTTTAAATGAGAATCTAACTGAGTTTCACAAAAATAATAAAATGACAATTGCTGATCTTGTGAAAGACAACAAAACACCACGAGAAAGAGTAATTGAAATTCTTAATACGCTTATTTACCACAATTTTCATAAAACCCGATCATATTATGAGGCAGCATTTTCAATAACATTCCCTTCGATTGAAAGATTAGAAAAGTCTGTTCAGATTAGACATATTGTAGTCCATAGAAATGGAATAAAAAAAGGAGAAGAGAGTCCTTGCGAGTTACGCTTAGACGAAGTGAGGTCATTAATTTTGGATGTTCAAACATTCGTAATTGAGCTTTTAACTCAACTCACAGCCAGTAAAACATAGCAATATTTAAAGCTTTAACCAATAATAATTGATCAAGCAGGTAAAGGTAAAAAAAGATATTAAAGAGCGGCAAGTGTGTGCGGATATGCTGTTTCTAACAATTTTGATGAAAAAAGAAAAAAATACCAACGGCATAAACAACAATGGAAAAATCAGCAATTACTTTTATTATTAATGGAAATACTTACAACCTTCGTGTAAGTGACACGGAGGCGATAAGAAAAATGCAGCCTCTTGATCGTCAGGAGCTTATTAAATTATTGAATGCCGTAAAGCACGAAGATGAATTGGCATTAGCGGCAGTTGAACAACGGATCAACAAAGCAAGAGCTTCTCAACAGTCGGCAACATCAATTCCAACATCCGCAAAGACCAGACACGCAAGTACAACACCCGCCTCAACAAAAACGGTTAGCTCAGGACAGACCTTAGGAGAAAAAACAAGGCGTTTGGGTGAAGGTGATGTGGATAATATAATGGCGAAATTAATGTTAGAAGAGAAGCGTGCGCAAAAGCCAATACCTACAAAAAACACGCTTTATAAATGGATTGGAATCAGTATTATTGTCATTGTTTTACTGTTCATTATTTTTTAAACATAAACATTGATACAGAGAGATAAACAGAATGACAGATAAAATGAACGAAACGGATTTAAACGCACTTAAGATTGCGTTTACCTATATGCCGAAAGCGATCGAAGTAACAAAGTATGAATATGGCGACCGCTATCAAACTATACTTGATCATATCGAAGCAGTAAGAGAAATTCTCTTTATCAATGATATCGATCCCGAAGAAGTGTACGGCGAAATAAATCCAGATATAACACCGAACTCAACCTATTAACTTTCTTTTGAATTTAACATCCTGTCTTTCCTTAGGTAAGCTAAAGAAATTCTAGAAATTAAAAACTAAGGGCGTCGTCCTTTTGGCATTTTTTCTATCTCGCCTTCAATCCATTCTTTCACTTCTTCAATAATGTCTCTGCTGGCTTTTGTGCTGGTGTCGATGGGTTTTCCGATGACGACATGAATTTCGCCAGGGTATTTTGTGAATTGTTTTGCGGGCCAACATTCGCCTGCGTTGTGTGCAACGGGTACAACGCTTACATTTCCCGCCTTTGCTATTTCAACACCACTGCGCGCATAGGTGCCTACTTGACCAACAGGAATGCGAGTCCCTTCAGGAAACACTAAAACATTAAAGCCTTCTTTAACTCGTTGCGCGCCTAGTTTTTTAACCAATTTTAATGATTGTAATGGCGTCGTGCGATCAATCGCGATCGGTTTTAATAAAGATAAACCCCAGCCAAAAAAAGGCAGTTTTAATAAGGATTTTTTAAAGATAGTGCTGATCGGTGAAAAATAATATTGTAAAAAAACGGTTTCCCACATGGTTTGATGTTTTGACAAGATTACATGGGGTGTTGTGAGCGGTGATATTTTACTGGGCGAAACCGGTGAAACATTATGATCTGTAATGATGACTTGAATACCGCAAGAAATTTTTAACCACCACAACGCAAAACGATTCCAGCGAGTGACTAACCAAAAACGTGTCCGGACAGGAAAAACCCAAAAGGTTAAGCAAAGAATACCGAAGATCACGCCGGTGATATACAGCATTAAATTAAAAGCTAATGAACGAACAAATGGCATAGATAAGAATCGTTGTGTTGTTAGGGTAATTGACTGAGAACGAGCTAAGTATTTTTGATAATGTAATCTACGGCTTCTGATAAATCTGAAAATATGTGTACTTTGCTGCGACTGTCGTCCGATAACTGATCGAGCTGATTAAGCGTTTTTTCGCCTTTCCCTGTTTTAACCAAATACGGTAAACATCCCTTTGCTATTCCGGCTTGTAAATCTTTTAAGCTGTCGCCAATAAAAGGCGCGCCTGCCACCGATAAACCCATTTCCTTTTCGATTGCGGTTAACAGAGCCGTGCCCGGCTTACGGCATTCGCAATTTTCATCTGGTCCGTGGGGGCAATAAAAAATACCGGATACGTTTCCACCAAACGCTGCAACGCCTTCTTGCAGTTTAGTATGCATGGCTTCGAGGTCATCGAGATCAAACAATCCACGGGCAATACCCGATTGGTTTGTCGCAACGACAACGGTGTAGCCGTGAGTCGATAATTTTGCAATCGCTTCTAAGCTACCTGGTATCGCTATCCATTCGTCCGCATTTTTAATATAAGCATCTGAATCAACATTAATAACACCGTCACGATCGAGAATAACTAAAGGCACAGAGATCTCTTATAGTAAATAGTTAAGCGAGTAACGAAATATCGGCGACGTGTAAAAACAAAGTACGTAGCTGACTTAAAAGAGCTAAGCGATTTTGTCGAATTGCCTCATCGTCGGCCATCACCATGACGTTATCAAAAAAGTCATCAATCGGTTCGCGTAAGCTTGCTAATTGAGTTAAGCCCTCAGTGTAATTGCCTTTTGCAAACAGTGGTTCAACGAGCTTTTGCTTTTCGACAAGAGCAGCGGCTAATGTTTTTTCTGCAGTTTCAATGAGCGTTGAGTTATCAATGTTAGCTGCGATTGTGCCATCTTGTTTCGCTAAAATATTAGAAACACGTTTGTTGGCGGCCGCTAGTGCAGCAGACTCTTCTAACTGATTAAACGCAAACACCGCTTTGACACGATTATCAAAATCAACGGGAACAGTAATATTTTTAGCGCTAACTGCTTGGAAAAGTTGAACCGGTATATTGTCTTCTTCATACCAAGCGCGAAAGCGTTCAATCATATAGGACAGTACATCTTCGGCAACCGTTTGCGCTTTCGGTAAATTGGTATGCAATGATTTTGCTTTTTCAATTAAAGGCGCAAGGTCGAGCGGTAAATCTTTTTCAACAATAATACGCAATACGCCTAAGCTTGCACGACGCAAAGCAAAAGGATCTTTCGAACCTGTGGGCGGTTGGCCGATGCCAAAAATACCGACTAACGTATCGAGTCGATCGGCAAGTGCGAGAGCGCAAGCGGTTTTACTTTCTGGCAATTGATCGCCCGCAAATTTAGGGAGGTATTGATCTTTAATCGCTGTTGCGACTTCTTCTGGCTCGCCGTCATTCAATGCATAGTAACAGCCGGCAATGCCCTGCATTTTATCGAACTCTAATACCATGTCAGAGACTAAGTCGGCTTTTGCCAATAACGCAGCGCGTTCAGCGAGTGTTGGATCGCCACCAATCGTTTTCGATATATAAGCCGCAAGCGTTTGAACGCGTTCTGCTTTTTGATAAAGCGTGCCGAGCTTTTGCTGGAAGACAACGGTTTTTAATTTTTCGACTCGATCTTCCAAGCGTTGTTGTTTATCTGTCTCGAAGAAGAAAGCGGCATCAGCAAGGCGAGGGCGAATAACACGTTCATTACCCGCAATCACTTGTGAGGGATCGTTGCTGACAATATTCGAGATGGTAATAAAGTGCGGCAGCAATTCGTCTTTATCGTTGACGATATGAAAATATTTTTGATGTTCTTTCATGGAAGAAATCAATGCTTCCGCTGGTACCGCTAAAAAGCGTTCATCAAAACTACCCGTCAATGCGACAGGCCATTCGACAAGTGAAGCGACCTCATCTAATAAATCTTCATCGATAACCGTATGACCGCCGACTTTTTTACCTTCTGCAATCACTTGCTCACGAATCATTGTTTTACGGCGTTCGTAATCGGCAATGATATGTCCGCTAGTTTCTAAGGTTTTTTCGTAAACAGCAGGATTTGCAATTTCAAGTGTTGTATCACAATGAAAGCGATGACCACGCGTTAGAGTATTGGAGTCAATGCCAAAGACATTGGCTTTAACAATGGATGTGCCGTGTAAAATAGTGATCCAGTGCACTGGACGAATAAATTCAGCACGATGACTTCCCCAACGCATGCGTTTAGGAATTGGCAGTTTATCAAGTGCTTCATTGACGACGTCATTTAAGCAATCGTTTGTCGAGACACCTTTAAACAATGTTTTATAAGCAAGGCGTTTGCCTTTTGGCGTATCAACATCTTCAAGTTGTTCCGGTTCAACACCATTTTTTTTCGCAAAACCGATGGCGGCTTTTGTCCAATTACCGTCTTTATCTTTTGCTGCGGCGACAGGTGGCCCTTGTGATTCTATTTCTTTATCAGGGCCTTGGTTCTCTAATTTTTCAACTACGACAGCAAGTCGTCGTGGTGTTGCAAACCAACGTGATGTGGAAAAAGGAATTTCTTTTTCTTTAAGTGCAGCAGTAACATTGTCATTAAACGCAATGGCTAAACGTTTTAATGACATGGGTGGTAATTCTTCGGTACCGATTTCGATGAGTAGATCGTTAGACATTATTGATCTCCCCCTGTTGATTGTTTATCCGTGTTTTGATTTGAGTCATCCTTAAGAAATTCTTCTCGTAGAGCTTTAGGCGCAAGCGGAAAACCGCGTTTTTTGCGCTCATCAAAATAAGCTTGTGCAACAGCACGAGCAAGGCCGCGAACACGTAAAATAAAACGCTGTCTCTCGGTCACAGAAATGGCGTGGCGTGCATCGAGTAAGTTAAATGCGTGTGATGCTTTCATAACCATTTCATAGGCCGGTAATGGCAAATTATTTTCTATGAGTTTTTGACTTTCTGCTTCGCAGACATCAAAGGTTTGAACCAAAAATTCAACGTTGGCTTCATTAAAGTTGTAGTTCGACATTTCAACTTCGTTTTGATGAAACACATCGCCATAAGTGACGGGTGTTCCGTCTGGGCCGCGAGTCCAAATCAAATCATAAATGGAATCGACACCTTGCATGTACATGGCTAATCTTTCTAAGCCGTAAGTAATTTCACCTGTCACAGGAAAACATTCCAAACCACCTACTTGCTGAAAATAGGTAAACTGGGTGACTTCCATTCCGTTTAACCAAACTTCCCAACCTAGACCCCAAGCGCCAAGCGTTGGCGATTCCCAGTTATCTTCAACAAAACGAATATCATGAGTGAGAGGATCAAATCCCAACATTTTTAATGAATCTAAATACAGTTCTTGTATGTTGCTGGGTGACGGTTTCAGAATCACTTGGAATTGGTAATAGTGTTGTAAGCGATTGGGGTTTTCACCATAGCGTCCGTCGGTAGGGCGACGGCAAGGCTGAACGTAAGCGCTGTTCCACGTTTCGGGGCCGATGGCTCGTAAAAAAGTCGCGGGATGAAAGGTACCGGCACCGACTTCTAAATCGAGTGGCTGCATAATCACACAACCCTGATTGGACCAAAATTGTTGAAGAGCGGCGATCAACCCTTGAAAGGTCGAAAGATCGTAATCGCTTTGCTGAGTGGTAGATTCTGAATTTGACACTGTACGAGCCTTTGACTGTAAAAAGCCGGCAATTATACCGGCCATTTGCAGTCATTTATATGACCTAATGACGATCAGATCGCGCCATCGCTTCCATCTTGAAGTAATTCCGGTAAGCTTTTGCGTCATCTGATCGATAGACCGATATGTGATGATACGACATGGATGCATATCGAAAGCCGTATAGACCCTGTAGAGAAATACTCGATTCAAAAAGAGACCGTAGCACTTCATGAGCAAGAAAAATTCCAGCGAAAAACGACAGATTCGAAAACAGCGACGAGGAAAAATAGGCGCCGCCTTTTTAAAGGGAATGGGATATTTACCGCTTAAGCTGAATCGAAACGTTGGCGTATTGTTAGGTCATTGTATTTGGATGGCAAAAGCAGATGCTGTAAAAATCGCAAAAGAGAATATCGCTCGTTGTTTTCCTGAAAAAACACACAAAGAGCAACGCTCACTTGCCAAGCAGTGCATTATTGAAACCGCAAAAACAGCGGCTGAAGCACCGAGTATTTGGCGTCAATCCTTAAATAATTATCGTGATTTAATATTACAAGTGGAAGGGCAAGAGCTGTTAGTCACTAATGAGAACGATAGACGAGGCGTTTTATTATTAGCGCCACATTTAGGCAATTGGGAAATGATGGGCCCCTATGTGGCGGAACTAAATGATGCGACCTACATGTATCAACCGAGCGGCGTAGATGCACTTGATGAAATCATCGTACAAGGTCGAGCTAAAAATGGCGCAACACTCGCGCCGACCAATCGCAAAGGCGTAAAAATGTTACTCGACCGTTTAAACAGCGGCGGTTTAGTCACTATCCTTCCTGATCAAGTACCCGATGACAACGGTGGTGAGATCGCTCCCTTCTTTGGTGTTCCAGCCTTAACCATGACGCTCGTACATAAACTAATTCGCCGTACTCAATGCCGAGTTGTTATCGGCTTTGCAAAACGCATTCCTGGGGGCTTTCATTTTATTTATAAAGAAGTAGACCCCGCAATTAGTGGAGAAGATACGGGAAAAAGTCTAGAGACAATGAATAAAGCAATAGAAGCATTAGTCATGCTAGCGCCAGAACAATATCAATGGGAATATAAAAGATTTAAAAAAATAAGTGGTTGAGGATTCAACCACCAGAATAAAAATAGGCAATAGCTATAAAAACGATAATTAGAACTATAAATAGCCAAATAAAATTCAGTAATAATGCTAAGCAGGCAAATAGAGATCCTACAATGCTGTATCTGATATTTTCATTTTTAATAAAAGATGTCGACGCCGAAGCTATTCCTAAAAAAGCTAATATAATACTTAGCAAAGGAATAGTTTCAAAAAGGAATCTATAATCTTTTGGTAAAAAGCTTGGTGTCCATATGAATATTAAAATTAAAGCTGTGCCAAAAGTGCCAAATATAATAGAAGTTTTTCCAAAATGAATATTATTTATCATGATTTTTTAAAATGAAAAATAGTTATTTAAGTCTGAGCATTCAATTTTTTGACCAGTTAAATTAGTAACAGAATTTATGTAGTACTCATATCTTTTGTTAACAGGCAGCGAAGGAAGGGAATTTATAAGACTAACCATTTCTTCTGACTGAACTGCCTCATAAATTTTTTGTGATAATAAATTTTGAACATCCATTGGTTCCATGCCGATAGTTTCATCATCCCAGTTTTCTGGATTGAAAACATTACAAAGTTCTTCAGCCTCTAGTTTATAGTTGGTAGAAACATTTTTTGTATTATTAGAACATCCATAAGTAAATGCGAAAATTGAAAGAAATATAAATTTTTTTATAAAAGCATTGGAGATTTTCATAATTTCCCTTAATTAATTTTTACTAAAAGCTTCTGAAAGTTGCGAAATTATATTTTTGAGTTCTGTTGGATGTTCAGATATTTCATCGGCAATAAGTAAAGCTTCTTCTTTATTCAAATTAATATCAGATCTAGAAATGAGGAGTAGGATTTCGTTAGCAAGTTTGGTTTTATCATTAAGGCTTAATTCTTGGACTTCATTTTTTATATTGCTAACTGCGCCAGGTAAGGCAGAAGCAGCTTTTGTAGAAAATGTTAAGAGGACGGTCCAAAGAGCAGATAAAACACTTATACGCCCATCTAAAATATTAATAGATAACTTGCTCACAATAATTCCTACACCTCGACCGGCAATATTAGGGTCTTCAATGGCGGCTTCGCCGAGCTTGCCAATAATTTCACCATTATTGGATACTGCAAGATCTGAGCCTTCAAGCGCAATAAAAATTGTTGAACGGATTAGTTTTTTTCGTAAAGTAGGCGCGTATTGTTTTAAATCTGAGTTTGCTTTAAAGCAAGCTTGAACAACATCAACGTAATAGGAAAACTTATCTTTGTTGTTAATAAAGAATTGAAACAGGTCTACACCAATAACAGATAAAAAGCCTGTCCATCCTAGAGTAGATAGTGCTCCGATAAGTATTTGGATTTCGTATTCAGCAATTTTTTTTGTTGCTTGTAGGTTTCGTCCAGCTTGTTCAAATGGGTATGATATTACATCATTAATAAAGCCATTTGATGGTTGAAAGAAAACTTTGTGGAGATTAGCTGTATTAGTTTGAGTAATAATATAGATAACTCGGTTAGAATTAGCCTCTAAGACTAAGCGGGAGCCTTGAGATGTTAAAAAAGTTTTTCCAGATTGGATAGGTGTATTTGCCCAAACAAAATTATTAATCCTAAGAATTGTTTTGGTATTGAATGGTTGGAATTGCTTGATCTGACCAGATCTAATTTCTAATGGATGCCCGCCGATATTTAAATTACGGGGTTGAGTATCAAGTAGCTTTACAGGGATAGCCATTTTAAAGTCCTTTTTATCTAATAGGGGGAAAATACTGCTTCCATGAGAGTCGTAATATAGCACTATTTGTTAAGCTAGTTTCAGAGAGGGAATGTAAAATTTTGAGTTTAGCGTAAAGATATTAGGTTAATTTATCTTTTTTGTGAATCTGAGCACAAATTGCTAATACATCAATTAAACTAAGCGTAATTACTTTGTGGGGAAAGCTAAATAAATCTAGTGTCTATGTAACATCAGTAGGGCTAAAAGTTTGGGATAGTTGAGAATTTAACATGTAGTGTAGCAACAGAGATAAAAATATTTTTTAAAAGCTCAACATATCGATCATTGTCATTACGTTAGAATCGCTATTGCTAACCTTACCAGGAAAAATACAATGGATATGTCTGAAAGTAACATCCAGAAAACGGCGTTGTTAAGACTTATTGAGCCTACGCGAAAAGAGGAAGGTTGTTTATAATACGATTTACATCAAGATAATGAAAATGCTGGGGTCTTTTTGTTCTGTGAAAATTGGGAATCGAGAGAGTTGTGGCAAACTCATATGAACAATAAACATCTAAAAATATACATGGAAGAAACAGATGGGGCAGTAGAAGGTTTTATTTTAAATGAAATACATAAAATCCAGTAGAAAAATAATCATTGGAGCCAAATGGCTCCAATGAGATAGGCCATTATTTTTTAACACTCATATCTAACGCTAAATCTTTGGCCGCTTTAACACTCATCATTTCAATTAATGTCATTGCGTTGGATCCGCCATTACTGGCGTCGCTGCCTCCCATTTGAACTTCAGGCACCCATTTTTGTTTTTCGATGGCTTGTGCATAACGTTCCATAACCCGTTCATAGGTAGCGAGCTTTTGTGCGAGCGCACCATCGGCTTCGATGACTAAACGTTTGTAAGCGCCATCACCTTCACCTCGTAGTTGTTGTTCTTGTTTGTATTCAACAGCGGCCAATTTCTTTTGTTCAGCCTCGAGTTTTTGTTGACGTGCAACTTCTACACTTCTTTCTGCGGCAATAACAGCTACTTCTTTTTCTCTTTGTGCATCAACAACGGCCTTTTCTTTTTCAACTTCTTTTTGATATTTCGCGGTCATCACGTTGGCTTTACCTTGTTCTTCTGAGGTAATCGCATCTTGTTTTGCACGTTCTGCATTGGCAATCGCGGTGATGATAGCCATAGTCGCTTCACGTTTTGTCGCAATTTGTTGCAGTGTTTTTGGTTCAAAATCCCAATCGGTAATTTGAAAACCATTAACGGTGATGCCGTAGTCTGCTAAATCGCTATCGATATGAACCGGTAATCCATTTGGACCGTAGCTGATAACAGGTACATTTTTTGTAACCGTTTTTTGCGTGCTTTCATCGACGGTACTAATTTTTTCAAGTTTTGTTTGAAACTTACCATCAGAAATTTGTTGGCTTGCCCATTGCGTAAAGATACTTCTTTTCTCTGCATAGGCTTCTTCCGAACTCATTAAACCAGCGGTTAAGTTCATGCCTTCTTCGGTAACAGATTTGATGAGTTTTTGTGAAACACCTTGATTGGATCGAAACGCTTTGTGCAGATGTAACATGGTGTCTTCGTCACTAGGCAAAGAAAACCGCGCTTTTCCATACACGGTTCCTGTACCACCGTCTTGGTAGCGAACAGAGATACCCATTTGGCTTAAAGAAGAACCGACATCGGATTCTGTTTTGTCGTAGTCAAAAGTGATTACGTCATTATAAATCGTCGCGGTGCCAAACCACTGTGGAAAAATGCCGGGAGAGAATTTCACATAGAGTGTGCCGGTCGGGTATTGCACAACGGTTCTATGGCCAGCGTTATTGATGCCGAATGCCATGAATAAAATGGCCAGTACGCCAATAAACAGAAAGCCAAGCAAAAAAGCTTTTGCGGGAATTTTTCTAGCCATGATTTTGAATCCTTTTATTGAGGTTTATCATCTTTTTGGTCAATGTGTTTTGTTTCTGGTTGAGATGAGTCGCTTTTCTTATCATCAAGAAGGTAGTGTTTCAGTTTCCAGACAATATAGATGACTAAGAGAACTAGAGTCAGTACTAAAAATAATCTAAGCATACAATGCACATTCTTAATGGTTTTTATGAATGAAAAATTATCGTCGCCAAAACATCGGTGAAAATAAAACGAGTAATGTAAACACTTCAAGTCGTCCTAATAACATAGCAAAACACAACACCCATTTTGCAAAAACGGGGATGTTTCCATAGTGAAAAGCCACATCGCCCATACCAGGGCCAAGGTTATTAATACAAGCGGCAACCGCTGAAAAGGCTGTCGTAAAATCTAAACCTGCTGCCATTAATAATAAAAACATGGCAACGAAGACAAAAACATAAGCGGCAAAAAATCCCCAAACGGCATCAACAACACGATCAGAGACGGGTTTGTTTCCTATCTTAATGGGAATTACGGCATTAGGGTGTATTAACCGATGCATTTCGCGAACGGCTTGTTTGCAAACTAATAGAACGCGAATAACTTTCATGCCGCCGCCCGTTGAACCGGCACAGCCACCCATAAAAGCGCCAAAAAATAACATGAATGGTAAGAAGCTAGGCCACGCATTAAAGTCGGTCGCGCCAAAGCCTGTAGTCGTCACTATGGATACCAGTTCAAAGCTGCCTAGTAATAGACTATCTTTTACGCCATAAGTACCGCTGTAAAATAAATATCCGGCTGTTGTGACTAAGCCGATTGCTATGCAGTAAGCATAAAACTTACATTCGGGATCGAAAAAATATTGTTTTAAACTGCGACTGTTCCAAGCGAAAAAGTGTAACGCGAAATTTATCCCTGAAAAAAACATAAAAATCATGGCGACAATCATGATGCTGGGGCTATCAAAATAACCGATGCTGGCATCGTGTGTCGAAAACCCACCAATCGCTACGGTAGAAAATGCGTGACAAATCGCGTCAAAAAAAGACATGCCGGCATACCAATAAGCAGCACAACATAAAATAGTGAGTCCCACATAAATAAAAATAAGTGCATTGGCGGTTTCTTTAATACGTGGTGTCAGTTTAGTGTCTTTTACCGGTCCAGGCGTTTCAGCCCGATATAACTGCATACCACCAATGCCAAGCATGGGTAAAATCGCCATCGCGATAACAATAATCCCGATACCACCAAGCCATTGTAATAATTGCCGATAAAGCAAAATGGATTCAGGTAAATAATCTAAACCGGTGATAACGGTTGCTCCGGTTGTGGTTAAACCCGAAAGCGATTCAAAAACGGCATCCGAAAAACTTAAGCCGGGAGCTTCGGCTAACATGAAAGGAAGTGACCCGAATAAACCGAGAACGGTCCAGAATAAAGCGGTAACGACGAAGCCATCGCGCGTTCTAAGGTCTTGCCGTTTATGCCTAGCAAGAGACCATAAGAAAAACCCTGAGGATAATGTAATACCGATGGTGATGAGAAAAGCAAAGTGCGCATTGTCTTTAAAAATCAAAGAGACAATCACAGGCGGCACCAGCGCAATACTGTAAATGACTAACAGGATTCCAAGAACTCTTGAAATAATGGCTGGATGCATAAAAGTCGTCTAAATAGTATTTAATGGATGTGATGATGACACTGTTTTATTCATTGAATAGTACTAGAAAAAACTAAAGCCAACTTGAAATAGTTTTTCGATATCACGAGTGAATTTTTTGTCGACTAAAAATAAAATCACGTGATCGCCAGTTTCAACGACGACATCATCGTGAGCAATAATGACTTCGCTCTTGTCGTCTTTTTCTCGAACAATTGCACCGATATTTGCACCTTCAGGTAAATCAATATCTTCAATTGCTCGGCCAACAACGCGAGAAGATTTTTCATCGCCGTGTGCAATGACTTCAATTGCTTCGGCTGCACCGCGTCTTAATGAATGCACATTCACCATGTCGCCACGACGAACATGGGTCAACAAACTACCAATCGTTGTGAGCTGTGGGGAGATGGCGATATCAATTTCACCGCCCTGCACTAAGTCGACATAGGCGGTGTTGTTGATTAGTGTCATCACTTTGCGCGCACCTAATTGTTTGGCGAGCATTGATGACATGATGTTGGCTTCGTCATCGTTTGTGAGCGCTAAAAACACATCGGTGTCTTCAATGTTTTCTTCGAGTAATAGATTTTGATCAGACGCGCTCCCTTGTAACACGATGGCGCGAGTAAGTTGCTCTGATAATTGTTCGCAGCGTGCTGCGTTGCGCTCAATGACTCTGACAGAATATTTTGATTCGAGCCCGCGAGCGAGCCGTAAACCAATATTGCCGCCGCCTGCGATGGTGATGCGTTTGTAATTGGATTCGAGTCGACGCAGTTCACTCATTACCGCACGAATATCAGATTTTGCGGCAATGAAAAAAACTTCGTCATCAGCTTCAATGACGGTTGTTCCCATTGGCATGATAGCGCGGTCGCGTCTAAAGATGGCGGCAACGCGTGTATCAACCGAGGGCATGTGTTGTCTTAAAAAGCGTAATTCTTGGCCGACTAGTGGACCGCCATAATAAGCTCTGACTGCGACGAGCTGCACTTCACCCCCAGCAAAATCAACCACCTGCAGGGCGCCAGGGTGTTCAATTAACCGATAGATATAATCTGAGACTAATTGCTCTGGGCTGATAAGAACGTCGATAGGAATCGCATCGTTACGAAATAAATCTTTTTGTGAAAGGTAAGCCTGAGAACGAATGCGAGCAATTTTTGTCGGAGTGCGGAATAAACTGTAAGCGATTTGGCAGGCGATCATGTTAGTTTCATCGTCGTTTGTGACGGCAATTAACATGTCAGCATCACGAATGCCGGCCTGCATTAAAATATCTGGATAAGAGGCAACACCTGACACGACGCCAATATCGAGCTTATCGCGAAGCTCTCGGAGCTTTTTCTCACTAGAATCAACAACGGTAATATCGTTAGCTTCACTAGCAAGGTTTTGAGCCAGTGTGCCACCGACTTGTCCGGCGCCGAGAATAATAATTTTCATCGTGGATGAAGCTCCTTAAAAGCTCACCGATTAAAAAAAGGGAATTCTACCGATTGTTGCCGAGGATTACTTGTTTTAGTCCGAGTTTTTACGCAGTTTGGCGTAATAAAAGCCGTCGTGATTGCTTTTTGTTTGATGGTGAGTTTCTTCGTTTCCTGCTTCAAAGGATGAATGGCTCGACGAAGGAAACAGTTGCCGACCATAGGGCTGCACAATCCCCCATTCTGCCTCGATAGGAATATGCTCAGCGTTAGGAGTGTTCTGGAGAAACGCTTCAATAATATGGCTGTTTTCATCAGGCAAGATTGAACAGGTTGCATAAAGCAAAATGCCATTGGGTTTTAGTAGTGGCCAAAGTGCCGCTAAGATATTGGTTTGTATATCAACAAGCTTAGCAACGTTGTCCGTAGTTCGCAGAATTTTTATATCGGGCTGACGACGGATGATGCCAGTGGCAGAGCAGGGCGCATCTAAAAGGATCCGATCGAATTGTTCTCCATCCCACCATGAATCAGGATTGCTCGCATCGCCAGCTTTTAATTCGACAATGTCAGGGTGAGACAACGTAAGACGTGACAGATTTTCTGCTGTTCTTTCTAGTCGTTGTTCACTGACATCTAAGCCGATTATTTTTTTGTAAACTAAATCCTGTTCAAGAATATGTGATGTCTTTCCACCAGGTGCGCAACATGCATCTAAAATTCTAAAATTCGATTCTAATTCTAACAGTTCGGCAGATAGCTGTGGAGATTCATCTTGGACGCTAAACCCTCCTTCCTCAAACAGAGGAAGAGTGGTGACATCCGTCGGCTTGTCGAGTGTTAAACCGTTTCGGCTGAAAACGGTTTTTGTGGCTGCAATGTTTTGTTCTTGTAATTTTTTTACATAATTATCACGAGAAATAATTTTGTTATTGATGCGAAGAGTTAAAGGAGAACGTTCATTATTTGCTGTAAAAATAGCGTTAGAATCGCCTTTCCATGAAGTGTTGATTTTGTCGATTAGCCACTGTGGATGCGAATAATTAAAAACTGCTCCCGTTTTTTTTGAATCGGAGAGCGATTCTTTCAAAGTATCCTTTTCTCTTAAAAAACGGCGCAGCACCCCATTCACTAATTTCTTTGCCCATATTTTTTTAAGAGGCTTGGTGGCAGCAACGGTTGAATTTAAAACGGCATGATCTGGCGTTCGCAGGTAGATTAATTGATAGAGACCAACTAATAAAAGGCCGTGAATATCTTGATCCTTATTGCGTAGTGGTTTTTCCAATAAGCGTTCTAAGTAACAGTTGAGTTGCGGTTGCCAGCGAGCGGTGCCAAAACACATTTCTTGAAATAAACGTTGTTCTTGCGGAGGCACCTTGCTGATGTAATGCGGGATTAAATTCGCAAGAGAACCTTTTTGTTGAAGTAGTTGACCAATAACCGTAGCAGCAGCAGCGCGGGTGTCCATTAAGAGGCTGTCTTTTCTGAGTTAGAGATTTTTGTTTCTTCAGCATGACATTGGTCGCCAATGTGAAAACGTTCTTTATTGCCTAACAAGATTGCTTTCGTCGACATGGCTTTTTTCCCCGGAAATTGAATTTCTTCAATCCGTAACGCGGTTTGGTTTCCCTGTTGATCTGGGCCACAACCAACGGTTATGCCGTTATCTTCTATTGAGAGAATTGTGCCTACGTGAGAAGTTGTAGACTCTTTTATCTCGGGGAGACCAACAATGACTGCTTGATAAATCTTGAACCTTTCATTTCCAATCTCGCTGTAGGCGATAGGAAAAGGATTAAAAGCACGAATCTTTCGGTGAACCTTATCAGCCGATTCATGCCAGTTAATCATAGCTTCTTGTTTGGTGATCTTCTCCGCATAAGTGGCGAGAGAATTGTCTTGAGCCTCTGCGGTGATACTCGATGAATCATTGGCTAGATCATTGACGACTTTGATCAACAGATCAGTACCTAGTGTCGTGAGCTTTGCGAACATTGAGTGGGTTGTATCGACATCTGAAATATCACAAACGGATTTTGACAGCATGGGACCGGTATCAAGCCCAGCATCCATCTGCATGATGGTGATTCCGGTTTGAGTATCTCCAGCTTCTATGGCTCTTTGTATGGGTGCCGCACCACGCCAGCGGGGCAAAAGAGAGCCGTGAACATTGATGCAACCTAAACGAGGAGTATCAAGTACCTTCTGCGGAAGGATTAGCCCGTAAGCGACTACTATCATCAAATCAGCGTTTAAATCTGCTAACACCTGCTGGTTGTGCTCATCCTTTAATGATGTGGGTTGTAAGATGGGTAGGTTGTGTGCCTCAGCTAAAGTTTTTACAGGGCTTGGTGTGAGTTTTTTGCCTCGCCCTGCGGGTCTATCCGGTTGGGTATAGACCGCTACAATGTCGTGTTGGCTGTCTATTATTGCTTGCAAGTGGTCTGCGGCAAATAGAGGTGTGCCCGCAAAAATGAGTCGCAAGCGAGGAGTTTGTTGCATGTTACGTGAGGCCTTTTAGCAATGGGAACTCAAAAAAACGGAAAGTTTACATAGTGAATGCGAAAAAAGTCAGCGTTTAGGCCCTTGCTCGATGTTCTTTTTCGAGTTTATTGCGAATTCTTTGTCTTTTCAGAGGAGACAAGTAATCAACGAATAACTTACCTTTGAGATGATCGATTTCATGTTGAACACAAACCGCCAATAGATCATGGGGTATTAGCTCAAAGGCCTCGCCTTTCTCGTTAAGCGCATTGATTTTGATTTTTGTAGGGCGGGAGACATCTTCGGAATAACCAGGAACGGATAAACAACCTTCAGCGTAATCGGCTTCTTCGTCCCCTAAAACAGCTATTTCGGGGTTAATAAACACTAACGGCTCTGATTTGTCTTCACTAATATCGATAACGATAACTTGCTCGTGGACATTCACCTGGGTGGCGGCTAGGCCGATTCCGGGGGCATCGTACATGGTCTCGAACATGTCTTTGATGAGAGTACGGATTCGGTCATCAACCTTTTCCACGGGCTTTGCCTGTGTTCTGAGCCGTGGATCGGGGAATTCTAATATATCTAATATAGCCATTTGTCAGTTGCCGCTGGTATGTAAATAAAAGCCCTTTGTGAATAACCTCTAGTAAAAACATAACAATCGTTGCTAACATGATGATCGCAATGAATTTATGCTATTTTGGTTAAAGCCATTTATGATGTTTTGAGACGTAGTTCTTTATCATTGCTGTAAACTTCGTCCGAACCTTTATAGATGAGCTAAACTTTTGAACACATCATACATAATTAAAGTACTTAGGTATGATTATGGGTCTGAAAAACACCCTTTCAAGAGTTTGAACCGCGTCGCAATTTAACCAAGTTGGTTTTTATTTCACAAAGATGGAATCCTAAATAGGTCTAGGGCGTAGTATAAAGCTTGTGTTGAGGCATATTACTATCTGCCGAAGACTTACGATAAAGATAAGTATAACGCCAAATAGGGCGTAAGACCGAATCGAACAGGACTGGTTTCTATGAAAAAATTATTTATTGGCTTCATCGTTGTTTTTGCGATGAATCTTCCTAGTTGGGCACAAGAAGCCATTCTTCGCGACAATCATCCCGATCGCTATACCGTAGTTAAAGGCGACACACTGTGGGATATTTCAGATCGCTTTTTACAAAACCCTTGGATGTGGCCAGAAATCTGGCATGTTAATCCTCAAATTCAAAACCCTCACCTGATTTACCCTGGTGATGTTATTTCTCTTATCTATTTAGATGGTAAGCCTCGCATCACTGTTGAGCGTGGTAATGGTCGTACCGTTAAGCTGAGTCCGACGATGCATGTCACTCCTCTTGCGGAAGCAATCCCAGCGATCCCGTTAGACGCTATTGATACATTTCTTTCTAAGAGTCGGATTGTTGAACCAGGTGAACTAGAAGCTGCTCCCTATGTATTGGCGGGTGGTAGTAACCGCCTAATCGTGGGCAAAGGCGATAGCCTTTATGCTCGTGGTGAATTTGCCGATGATATTGCTGTTTACGGTGTGTACCGAAAAGGTGATGTATTTGTTGATCCGGACACAGATGAAGTGCTTGGCATCCAAGCGCGTGATATCGGTACGGTTGAAATGGAAGCTTTAGAGCGAGATATTGCAACGACCTCTGTGACACGAACTACAGAAGAAGTTCGAATTGCCGATAGGCTTTTGGTTCAAGAAGAACGTTCGATTGATTCAAGCTTTTTCCCATCAGCACCAGAAAATGATATTGAAGGAAAAATCATTGCTGTCGAAGGCGGTGTAAGCCAAGTTGGTAAGTTGGATGTTGTCGTTCTGAACCGCGGCGAGCGCGAAGGTGTTGAAGTAGGTAATGTCCTTGCAGTGTACAAGAGAGGTCAAGAAACTAAAGATCGTGTGACCGGTGAGGTTGTTCGTTTGCCAGAAGAAGAAGCGGGACTCTTAATGGTTTTCAGAACATTTGAAAAAGTCAGCTTTGGTTTGGTGTTAGAAGCAGAAAAACCATTAGCGACATTGGATGTTGTTAGAAAGCCTTAATCTTTACCTCACACTTGTATCTTAATAATTGTTACTCGCATTAAGATTACATACCGTTTAAGTTCATCGATGCAATAATAGATGAACAGTAAAAAGACAAAAGGAATTGTCTTTTGAGTAAATTATTTTTTTATAATAATTTCCCTCCAAAAAAATTCCTTATCTTTTAACAATACCTATTAGCCACGCTGTTTTTTTGCATGGCTGTTTTTAGTGTTTGTCATATTTAGGGAGTTCACATGGATAGTGAAAAAATGAGTGGAAGAGAGAATAAAACCGAAAATGAAAATAAAAGTGCAGATATACTCTACACGTTAGTTTTATTAACGTTACCAGGCATAGGCCCGAGTCGGTACTGGCAGTTAATAGATCTTTTTGGTTCTGCGAAACAAGTGCTATATGCAGATATTGCCTCTTTGCCGAAGGCGGTACCCAGTTCTACGATGGGTATAATTCAGCAGTTACAAAATAATTTTGAAAGCCATCGGTATACTTCTCAAGTAAAAAATGAGATTGAGTGGTGTTACGAAAATAATGTTCGGACCTTGAGTGTTGACGATCGAGATTATCCTTCCCTGTTATCAAAAATCCATTCCCCGCCGCCAGTGTTATATGTCAAAGGCGATATCAATAACTTATCGCTACCACAGCTTGCTGTTGTCGGCAGCCGTAACCCAACACCGGCGGGAAAAGAAAATGCGTTTCACTTTTCTAAGGAATTAGTAAAAACAGGTTTTAGTATTACTAGCGGCTTGGCCTTAGGTATTGATGCGTCAGCGCACCTCGGTGCACTCAGTGGCGGAAATCATGCAAAGGGAAAAACGATTGCGGTATTGGGAACAGGGATAGATAAAATTTATCCACAAAGACATCGGCAATTGGTGAGTGATATCGTTGAAAACGGAGGAGCGATTGTCAGTGAGTTTGCAGTCGGTGTTGGTCCTCATGCCAGTAATTTCCCAAGACGAAATCGTGTCATTAGTGGATTAAGCTTAGGGGTGTTGGTGGTTGAGGCGGCTGTAAAAAGTGGTTCCCTCATTACAGCACGATTAGCAATGGAGCAAGACCGAGAAGTATTTGCTCTTCCCGGATCAATACACAATCCGTTAAGTCGAGGAAGTCATTCCTTAATAAAAAACGGTGCACAATTAGTTGAGCAAGTGTCTGACCTTCAAGAATCGCTACAAGGACTATTAGAATACAAAAAGCATGAGTTGCATTCTGAAAATACAATAGAGATGACCGGCAATATCAATGACGACAATTTATGTGATGAAGATAATCAGATAGAAAAAAAATGCGAAGAGAGCATATCAAAAGAGGAACAAGAAATTCTTGATGCCATTGGCTTTGATGAAACGTCTTTTGATGTATTGGCTGCTCGACTCGAGTATGAAACAGGCGAGCTATTATCAGCGCTAATGACCATGGAGCTTAGGGGGCTAATCTTACCAACAGCCACCGGATATATGAGAGCAACTATCAACACGACAATAAGCACAACAATGAATCGAGCCATTAATTAGAATCGTAGATTTGGCTAATACTTGAGTGAATTCAAAACTTCAGGTAATTTGCCGGACTTTTCTCTAAGATTCATAAGCTGAAATCGAATGGACTGGTCTAAACATCTCAAAGTTCAACAAGCTGCTAGCGCCATGATGACGGGTGGCGTTATTGCTTATCCAACAGAATCTGTATGGGGGTTAGGGTGTGATCCGAATAATGCTCATGCGGTTAAGCGTATACTTACCATAAAAAAGAGGCCGGCTGAAAAAGGGCTTATTTTAGTAGCTGCTAATATCGAGCAATTTTCACCATATCTGGTTGACTTGTCTGATTCTCAACTAGCGCAATTACAACAAACATGGCCGGGTCCTGTTACTTGGTTAATACCTGATATCCATCACCGTGTTCCTCATTATATTAAAGGTGATTTTGAAACGGTTGCATTACGCGTGAGTAGCCACCCTATCATTCAAGCATTATGTACCGTCTTTGGTGGCCCGATAGTGTCAACCTCTGCTAACCCAGCTGGATTACTTCCAGCTAAAAGCGCGATGGGGGTGAATCGGTATTTTTATTCCCGCATCGATTATATTGCTCCAGGCAATACATTAAATCTTCCTAAACCAACAGAAATTCGCGATCTATTGACCGGAGCGGTGCATAGAGCGGGATAAATAAGTTTACAATCTTTGCTGAAAACGATATGGATCTTTTTTTATGAGAAATGAAATTCGTTAGAAAATAGTAAAAATCCAATAGTAAAAGTCATTGTTTAAAGAAGTTGGAAATACAGAGCGAGATTGTTTATGAGTCAAGATAATGTTGATAAAGCTGCAGTAAAAGCTTACCTATTAAATCTACAAGACACTATTTGCGCAAAACTGTCATCCGCCGATGGCGGTAAATCATTCGCTGAAGATGAATGGGTACGTGAAGAAGGTGGTGGTGGTCGATCACGGGTGATAGAAAATGGGAATATTATTGAAAAAGGCGGCGTCAATTTTTCTCATGTCTTTGGTAACAATCTTCCACCCTCCGCAACGGCTAATCGCCCTGAACTTGCAGGAAGAAGTTTTGAAGCCATGGGCGTGTCATTAGTTATTCATCCTCACAATCCTTTTGTGCCAACGAGCCATGCCAACGTCAGGTTCTTTATTGCAGAAAAGGAAGGCGAAGAGCCTATTTGGTGGTTCGGCGGCGGTTATGACTTAACGCCATACTTTGGTTTTAAAGAAGATTGCCAATCGTGGCATCAGACAGCAAAAGACGCTTGTAATCCCCATGGAGAGGATTTATATCCGCGGTTTAAAAAATGGTGTGATGAATACTTTTATTTAAAACATCGTGAAGAAGCGCGAGGAGTGGGCGGATTATTTTTTGATGATTTTAGTGAGCTAGGCTTTAAAAAAAGTTTCGCGTTTATGAAATCAGTTGGTAATAGCTATACTGATGCCTATATTCCTATCATAGAAAAAAGAAAAGATTTGCCGTTCACCGAAAAAGAAAAAGATTTTCAACTCTACCGACGTGGCCGATATGTTGAATTTAATTTGGTGTTTGATCGTGGCACTTTATTTGGTTTGCAAAGTGGTGGTCGAACGGAGTCCATATTAATGTCACTGCCTCCGCTCGTAAAATGGGGTTATAACTGGCATGCTGAACCCAACAGCAAAGAAGCTGAATTGACCGAAAAGTTTTTGCCTCACCAAGACTGGATCTAAAAATGTTTGAGCCACACCTGTACGCCGTATTTGGGTATCCGATTATTCATTCGAAATCACCCGAAGTGCATCGTGCCTTTGCCTCTTTAACTCAACAAGACTTAATTTATACAAAGCAAGAAGTGTTGCCAGCTGATTTTGAATCAGTGTGCAATGAGTTTTTTGAGCTAGGTGGCCAAGGTCTTAACATAACGCTACCGCTAAAAGAGTTAGCGTATAACTATGCGACTCAATTAACAGAAAGAGCACGCCTAGCAGGTGCGGTGAATACATTAAAATTAGAATCAACGGGCGAAGGAAAAGTATTGGGCGATAACACAGATGGTGCTGGTCTTGTTCGCGATATCATCCAAAATTTACAATGGCCAATCAAAAATAAAAGAGTTTTGATTTTGGGTGCCGGTGGCGCTGTTCGCGGAGTGCTTGGACCTTTATTAAAAGAACAGCCAGACATAATTTGTATTGCCAATAGAACAGCCAGTAAAGCAACGGTATTAGCAAACGCGTTTAAAAAATTAGGGAATGTACATGGCTACGGCTTTGATCAAATGCCGCAAGAAAAATTTGATCTCATCATAAATGGCACATCCATGAGTTTAAGTGGAAGCGTCCCTCCCGTCACTCGCGAGCAACTGACAAAACAAACATGCGTTTACGACATGGCCTATGGTTCAAAACCGACACCGTTTATTGTCTGGGCAAAAGAACAGGGCATAACGAATACATCCGATGGCCTGGGTATGTTAGTTGAACAAGCCGCAGAGTCTTTTCAGTTATGGCGTGGTGTTATGCCAAATACCGAATCCGTTATTTCCATGTTGAGAGATAATTTATAAAAGTTTAAATGTAGTCCAAAATTAGAAACAAGCGCATAGATTGAAAGAAAAAGTGAAAGCTTATACGCTTTGATGAAACATCAAGGGAAGAAATTAATAAACCCAAGGAGAGAGAAATGGTAACGGTGCATATTTGGTTAGCAGACGATAAACATGTGGGGCATACGGCACTTACAGTTGATAACATTTACGTCAGTTTTTGGCCAGAAGACGGAGCAGGGAAAAAAGATCTTAAGATTAAACGTAGTCACCCTGGAGCCTTTATGACTGATCTGCAAGATGACATAAAGAATGAAGGCGGTAGAGATCCGATTTCAGTACGAATTGATAATATTAATAAAGAAGCACTGTTAGATCACATCGATAAACTGCAAAACAATGTTCCAAGATATCAATTAGCGCGCTATAACTGCTCACATGTTGTAGCGGAATGTTTATGGGCTGCTTGCAGTAAAAAACCTAGCTTCACTCCGAGCGCAAAAGCCTATGGGCGAACAGGACATATCCTTGGTTATGGTATTTGGACTCCCGACCAAATATTGCGTTATGCAAGAGAGTTAGTTATATGAAAATCTGTTACAGCGCTAATTATAATATCGATTTAGGTTTCTTAAAATTTTTACATCCTTTTGACGGAAAGAAATTTCAGCGTGTTTATGATGAGCTAAATAAAGATTCAAAAATGGATTTTATATCTCCTCAAGCCATGGTCAGTGATCAATTGATAACAGAATTTGTAAATGCACTAATTAAACGATTTCTTGTTAATAAAGTAGCGGTATTGCGAGCATTAGAAGTACCAAAATTGCCCTTCATTAGTTTTAAATTTTTAGATCAAAAAGTACTACAGCCCATGAAATGGGGTGTTGCAGGAACAATAATTTCAGCGAAAGAAGCTTTAGTCTCTGGGCTGTGCTGGAACTTATCAGGCGGTTATCACCACGCGAGCCAACATAGTATCGAAGGTTTTTGTATCTACAACGATATCGGTATTTGTTATCAAGAATTATTAAAAGAAAGTATTTTTACCGATGAAGACAAAATTTTAATTATCGATACAGATGCCCATCATGGCAATGGAAACGCAAGAACGTTTAAAGAAAATAAGAATGTAGAAATTCTTGATGTGTTTAATGAATCAATTTATCCAAAGACGTATTCGTCACGGTCTAGGGTTGATTTTCCAGTTCCACTTAATCCCGGTACGCTAGGAAAAGAATACCTCGAAAAATACAGCGCAATGTTAAAAACGGTTTCATCCAATTATAAATTAGCCTTCGTCGTTGCCGGTACCGATGTATTAGCAACAGATAAACTTGGAGGGTTTAAACTAACCGAAGATGACGTTGTAGAACGAGAAAAAATGACCATCCGTTTTTTAAAAGAAAAGAATATCCCAGCAGTTGTTTTAAGTGGTGGGGGTTATTCAAAAGATAGTGCCCCTTGTATCGCTAAAGCAATCATAGAGTGCTCTAAGGAGTTTGGCTAATTGGCCCTCGTTTGTAAATAAGCGGAATAATGATTTTTGGAAAATCGTTTTCAGTTTTATATTCGACAAACCCCAATTTACGATAAAAGCCCTCCGCATTTAATGACGAGTTGACTCGAATAAAGCCAGACTCTCCATTGTCAAAGCATAGCTTTTTAGCTGCTAGCCATAGATGTTTGCCTATTTTATTTCCGTGAAAAGAAGGACAAACAAATAAATCAGATAGATTCCAATATTCTTGAATGATAATAAACCCAAGAGGCTCGTTAATTTTGTACTGTAAAAAAATAACGTTGTCTTGATTGATTGCTTTTTCGATGTGTGAAAAAGTATTGTTAATGATTTCTATTTTTTCTGTTTTGGATGCTGTAACTGATTCGATGATGGCCATACTCGCAAGGGTTTGCAGATCATTCACATCTGCCTGATTAAC
The DNA here is from genome assembly GCA_050633885.1 of Cellvibrionaceae bacterium. Taxonomy (GTDB): domain Bacteria; phylum Pseudomonadota; class Gammaproteobacteria; order Pseudomonadales; family Cellvibrionaceae; genus JAWSVE01. The sequence goes on along the minus strand of JBOEHK010000005.1, from coordinate 781,138 downwards.
AGAAGAAATAGTATGGTGTGGAGGGTTGTCACTAAGCGACATTAAGAAAGCGCTGCTAAAAATTGATTTTTAACCTTGACATAATGCTGAGCAGAATAGGATAAGCGCTCACGTTCGTTGTCTGTTAAAGCTCTGACTTGCTTGCAAGGACTGCCGACATACAAAAAACCACTTTCCAGCGTTTTACCTGGTGGTACTAATGTTCCAGCGCCTATAATCACTTCGTCTTCCACTGTGACGTTATCTAAGACAATCGCTCCAATACCGACTAAAATGCGATCACCAATACGGCAACCGTGTAGCGAAGCATTATGTCCAATAGTGACATCATCGCCAATAATTAAGGGCCAGCCATCAGGCAATGTTTCGCTTTTATGTGTGACGTGAAGAACGGCACCATCTTGTACGCTTGTTCTTTTGCCAACGCTAATATGATTAACATCACCGCGTAAAACGGCACCAGGCCAGATAGATGAGTCTTTACCGATAGTGACATCGCCGATGACTGAAGAAGCCTCATCAATGTAAACATCGGTGCCGATGGTCGGTGTAATACCTTGATAAGTTCGAACAGAAGCCATAGATAGAGTATTCCTGTGTGATAAAAGCGCTAAACTAAATACATGAGCGATAACAAGATTAAAAACCCGAAGTAATTTAAGTAACTTAACATACCGTCAAACGATTGTTGAGCCAAACCCAACATTCAATGAGACAAATAAATATTTAAGAAGGTAGAGATACATTGAGCAAACATGCGTCAGAAGAGTCAACGAATAAAAACCCTTTGTTACAAGAAGCTGCCTTACCGCTGTTTTCAAAAATAAAACCGGAGCATGTTGTACCTGCTATCCAGACCATTATCGATGAGAATCGAAAAGCTTTAGCAGAACAGCTTGCTCAACTAAAACAGCCGAGCTGGGATACCTTGGTTGTTCCGTTTGAATCGAGAGAAGATCGGTTGTCAAAAGCATGGTCGCCTGTTGGGCATTTAAATTCTGTGATGAACTCAGAAGAACTTCGCAATGCTTATACAGAGGCTCTTCAGTTACTAACAGAATATTCTACAGAAGTTTCTCAAAATAAAGATTTGTTTCGAGCCTATGAAGCTTTTTCAAAGAGCGAAGAATGTCAATTATTATCCACAGCACAAAAGAAAACTATTTCAAACAGTGTTCGAGATTTTAAATTAGCAGGAGTTGATTTAGATGAAAAAAATAAAAAGCGTTATGCAGAAATAAAACAACGGCTATCTGAACTATCGACTCAGTTTTCAAATCATGTTTTGGATGCAACACAAGGTTGGTATAAGCATATTACTGATAAAGAGGTATTATCAGGATTGCCTGAGACAGCGACAGAAAGTGCAAAGCAAGCTGCAGAGAGTAAACAACTAGAAGGGTATGTTATTACTCTTGATATTCCATCGTATTTGGCTGTCATGACCTATGCGGACAAAAGAGCTTTGCGTGAAGAGTTGTATCAAGCTTATTCAACACGTGCTTCTTCTTTGGGTAAATCAATAGATAAAAATATTGATCCAAAGCAGTGGGATAATTCACCGCTTATTACTGAAATATTATCACTAAAACACGAGCTGTCTAATCTGTTGGGCTTTAATCATTATGCGGAACGATCATTAGCAACGAAAATGGCATCAACACCGGATGAAGTTTTAAGCTTTTTAACCGAACTGGCAGAAACAGCATTGCCAGCCGCTAAAATTGAAATGGAAGAGTTGAAAACATTTGCAAAAAACGAATACGGTATTGATAACGTTTCCGCATGGGACATAGCTTATTATTCAGAAAAAAGACGTGAGGCGGTGTTTGCACTTTCAGAAGAAGAGTTGCGGCCCTATTTTCCAGCCGAAAAAGTGATTGAGGGTTTGTTTCAAGTAGCAGGAAAATTATTTGACGTCTCGTTTGAAAAAAAGCCTGAGGTTGAAACTTGGCATAAAGATGCCAGTTACTATTCAATAAAAAGAAAAGGGAAAGAAATAGCGGGTTTTTATTTTGATATTTATGCCCGAGAAAACAAAAGAGGCGGTGCATGGATGGATGAATGCCGTGTGCGTCGAATAGCCGATAAAAGTGCAGTCAATGTTAATGGAATACAATTGCCGGTCGCTTATTTAACGTGTAATTTCACAGCGCCTACTGACTCAACACCTTCATTACTAAAGCACATGGAAGTTACCACATTGTTTCATGAATTCGGTCATGGATTGCATCATATGTTAACAGAGATAGATTGCCCTGCTGTCAGCGGGATCAATGGAGTTGCTTGGGATGCTGTTGAGTTACCAAGTCAATTTTTAGAAAATTGGTGCTGGCAAGAAGAAGTGATACCAATGATTTCTTCACATTATGAAACTGGAGAGCCGTTACCTAAAGCCCTGTTGGATAAAATGCTAAAAGCAAAAAATTATCAATCTGCGATGCAAACGGTTAGACAAGTTGAGTTTGCACTGTTTGATTTTCGATTACATTTAGAATACGACCCAAACAATCCGCAGGACCCTCAAAAATTATTAGATAGTGTTCGCCGTCAAGTCGCCGTGTCTCTTCCCCCAGAATACAATAAATTTCAAAATAGTTTTTCACACATTTTTGCAGGGGGATATGCTGCAGGGTATTACAGTTATAAGTGGGCTGAAGTATTATCGAGTGACGCGTTTTCACTATTTGAAGAACAAGGGATTTTTGATGACGATGCTTCGTTGCGATTTCAAAAAAATATTTTAGAAAAAGGCGGTTCGGAAGATGCGATGGATTTATTTGTCAGTTTCCGTGGCAGAGAACCAAGTATCGAACCCTTATTGCGCCATAGTGGTATTTCAAAACAAATAGCGAGTCATGTGTAGCAATGAATCATTCAAAAAAACGTCGATTTATTGCTGGTGCTGTTTGCCCGCGTTGTTCAGCAATGGATACGGTCATGATGTTTCAAGAAAAAGGCGTTGATGTAAGGCAATGCGTTGAATGCGATTTTGAAGAAAAAGCAAATTTTAATAATGCTCAATCTTCAGCCAGTAATAATCCTATGGTAGAAAAAGAATTGCCGACTCGGGTGAATAAAGAAATGTTAGACGTTGAGGCCAAAGAGAAAATAGAGCAAGGAGATGATCTTCAGGTGGTAAAGATTATTGGAAGCGCTCCGCTAAAAGATAACGAGAGCTAATGCCAAGTCTCTGATGGTTGCTCTTGATTATGATCTTCCGATTCAAAATTAATGTTGATCGACAAGTTTTCTGCAAGACAAGGCCAGCGATCTAATTCTACAGACCAGCCATTACGTTTGTGTTTTTCTACAAATTGATGGAACGCAGGATTCTCAATGGTGTTTTCTTTGTCCATATGTGATTCAACGGCATAGAGAACAAGAAAATCTAAGTCATTAGAATATTCTTCGCCTAATAATTGGTGGACGATTAAGTTAGCTCGCGTCATATCCATGGGCGCGAGAGGTATCCCACAGTGAGCGATGACACGATCGTTTATTTCTTCAATTAATCGATGCGCCAAAAAAGCCTGGCTTAGCAACGCCAGCAATCCATTTCTTTTTGTCACCAGCTCCGGAGGCTTAGTAAAAAAATCTTCTGCAATCGTTAGAAAGATCGATGTGTATTCGTAGATACCCGCTTCTTTCGTTAAGCCTCTCAGAGCGTCAATAAAATTAGGGACGTGATCAATATAGCGAAGAGCAAAGTCTTCGAGGGCTCTTTCAGGGTTGGTTTTGGGTAGATGGATTGAGTTGTGCAGATGCGATATTTGCTTTTCAATATTGTCGTGAAATTCGCTTGAATAGTTCGGCAGATTTTTGGTCATCCGAATAGAGTCACGAATTTGTAATGTTTGCGTATCGCTCATGAAATTACTAATTGGGGTTTGGGAGAAAAAGCGGAATTCAGTTGCACCATTATCCAGTAAGTCTGCGCATCCCTTCAGAATACTTAGGGTATCGTCATCAAGTGCTTACGAAGACGATACCCTAAAAATAACTTAAATGAGTGTAAACACAAGGTTGCAGTAAGAACCGATTATTCTATTGAATCAAATATCTATAGCTTTCTGGATTATATTCATATTATAAGTAATGCATAGAATCGCAGGATTTTAGCTCTTGATACGCTTTAGGAGCACGATACAGATTTCAGAGAATAATTCTCGTTTAGCCTTGCACCAAGAATTTTTCCAGAGCACCTGAGAAAATCCCTAATAGATAGCGTTGAAATCTTAAAATTTCCTTGCTGTGAGATAAAAAATTACGACATAAATGGCTCTTTACTACCTGAAAGTACTGAAATTTATTTCTAAATCTGTAGAATACGCGCCCCAGTGGCTTTACCTTTGAAAAACACAAAAAGATTGATTAAGCCATTGTTAACAATAAGGCAGAGACTCTTCTATAGTTGTTTAGGAGTTGCTGAGTATTGCTGTTTTATGTGGTGGTCGTTTTTTAAAGACAACACGTATTAATGAGTGTTCAAAACAATGATGATCTAGGTAGCATTCTTCTAGAGGCATTGTGATTGCTAAGCAGATGCAAACTTCTCAGAAAAGTCATGACCAGATTAGTAGAATACCCGCGCTGTAACTTGGCGTTGTAGATCCACATCATATAAGTGGTGTGAGAGAACATAATTTTTAATAGAAATACGGAGAGTACGGGCGATGTTGAGAAGAGCAAAACCGCTTTTCCACCAGCTGCTTGGTTCTGCCGCTCTGATGAGCTTATTTAGTCACCAGGCATTGGCAGAAGAGGCTAAGCGTTGGGGGGTCAATTTGACCCAGGGTGTGACTCCTGTCAGTCATGAAATCTATGATCTACACATGTTGATCTTCTGGATCTGTGTTGTCATTGGTGTGTTAGTTTTCGGCGCAATGATTTACACCATGTTCATGCATCGTAAATCTAAAGGCCACGAAGCGTCTCAATTCCATGAGCATCTTGGTTTAGAAGCCGCTTGGACGATCGTTCCGTTTATTATCCTCGTAATTATGGCTTTCCCAGCAACAAAAGCGCTTGTCAAAATTTACGACACTGACGCTGATGTTGATCTGGACGTTGTTGTCACTGGTTATCAGTGGAAATGGAAATACGAGTATCTTGGTAAAGACGTTAGCTTTTTTGCGAATCTTCATCCAGAGCATAATGAAGCGCGTCAGTTAGATTCAGGTATTGATCCATTCTCTGTTCCAAACTATCTCCTAGAAGTTGATGAGCCTCTCATCCTTCCTATCAAGAAAAAAGTCCGATTCTTAATCACGGCTAACGACGTGCTTCATGCATGGTTTGTCCCTGCATTGGCGGTTAAGAAAGATGCGATTCCTGGGTTTGTCAATGAATCTTGGGCATATATCGAAGAGCCGGGGATTTATCGAGGCCAGTGTGCTGAGCTTTGTGGTAAAGACCATGGTTTTATGCCGATCGTTGTTAAAGCGGTTGAGCAAGCAGAATTCGATGAGTGGATTAATAAGAAGCAAGAAGAAGCGAAGAAAATGGCTGAGCTTGCAGGGCAGACATTCACTTTTGATCAACTCTATGCGCAAGGCGAAGAAGTCTATAACAAGGCTTGTGCAGCTTGTCATGGTCCTACAGGAGAAGGTGTACCTGGTGCGTTTCCTGCCATTAAAGGTAGTCCGGTTGCGACAGGGCCAATTACCGATCACCTAGAGCTTATTGTTAAAGGTATCAGTGGTACAGCGATGCAAGCGTTTGGTGAACAGCTTTCACCAGTTGATTTAGCGGCAGTTGTTACGTTCCAACGTAATTCCTGGGGTAACAATATGGGTGATTCAGTACAGCCCGTCGACGTCTTACAAGTTAAATAGGAGGAGTAAACAATGGCACATGGTCCTGCAAAAGGTATCAGCCGGTGGTTGTTTACTACTAACCACAAAGATATCGGTACACTTTACCTTTGGTTCAGTTTCGCAATGTTTTTAATGGGTGGTTTTTTCGCGATGGTGATTCGCGCGGAATTATTCCAACCAGGATTGCAAATTGTTGAGCCAGAATTTTTTAATCAGATGACAACAATGCATGGTCTCGTCATGGTGTTCGGCGCCATTATGCCTGCATTCGTTGGGCTTGCTAACTGGATGGTTCCGTTAATGATCGGTGCTCCAGATATGGCATTGCCACGAATGAATAACTGGAGTTTTTGGATTCTTCCTTTTGCATTCTTAATGTTGGCTTCAACATTTTTTATGGAAGGCGGCGCGCCTAACTTTGGTTGGACATTCTACGCTCCACTTTCAACAACCTATGCACCTCCCTCAGTGACCTTCTTTATTTTTGCGGTTCACATCATGGGTGCATCATCAATCATGGGTTCGATTAACATCATTGCTACAGTACTGAATTTACGTGCTCCTGGTATGTCGTTAATGAAAATGCCTTTGTTTGTGTGGACTTGGTTGATCACTGCATTCTTGCTTGTTGCCGTTATGCCGGTATTAGCGGGGGCAGTAACCATGATGTTGATGGATATTCACTTCGGTACATCGTTCTTCGATGCCGCCGGTGGTGGTGACCCCGTTTTATTCCAGCATGTATTCTGGTTCTTCGGGCACCCAGAGGTTTACATCATCATCCTTCCTGGTTTTGGTGTGGTTTCTCAAGTGATTCCAGCTTTCTCACGTAAGCCCTTGTTTGGTTATTCTTCAATGGTCTACGCGACTGCGAGTATTGCCTTCTTGAGCTTTATCGTTTGGGCTCACCACATGTTTACAGTGGGAATGCCATTGGCCGGTGAGTTGTACTTCATGTACGCGACAATGTTGATTGCCGTTCCAACGGGTGTGAAAGTGTTCAACTGGATCACTACCATGTGGAAAGGATCAATGACATTTGAGACGCCGATGTTGTTCTCAATCGCATTTGTGATTTTGTTTACTGTCGGTGGCTTCACTGGATTGATGATGTCGATTGCGCCATCTGATGTTCAGTATCACGATACCTACTTCATCGTTGCTCATTTCCATTACACGATGGTTGCGGGTGCGATCTTTAGTTTGGCGGCAGGCGTTTATTACTGGCTACCAAAATGGACTGGGCGTCGTTACAACGAAACAATGGGACAAGTTCAATTCTGGGTGGCATTTGTTGGCTTTAACTTAACGTTCTTCCCTCAACATTTTGTTGGCCTTGCAGGCATGCCTCGTCGTATTCCTGACTACGCAACACAGTTTGCTGACTTCAACATGATGTCGAGCATTGGTGCATTTATGTTTGGTTTGTCACAAGTCTTATTCTTGTACAATATCATTCACACAATTATTGCTGGCGAAAAAGCACCTGAAGAAAAAGTATGGGACGGAGCGGAAGGTTTAGAATGGACGGTTCCATCGCCTGCGCCTTACCACACGTTTAGTACGCCGCCACAAGTAAAATAATGGCTGGTAATTTAGAAAGCATTAGTAAAAGGTAAATTTATGGCAACTTCAAACATTGGCAAAACCGTAGCAAAATTATCGGTACTCGCTATATCAATGTTTGTTTTTGCCATCTATGTATTACCGCCAATTTACGATGTGTTTTGTGAAATAACAGGTTTAAATGGAAAAGGCCAAACAACGGCTGCCGAAGTTCAAACTGTTGAAGTTGATGAGTCTCGAGAAATTCGCGTCACATTTATTGCAACAAACAATGAACAAATGCCGTGGGAATTTAAACCAAACGATGCAGTGATGATTGTAAAGCCTGGCGAAAAAGTGAACACCAGTTTCTTTGCAAAAAACACAACTAATAAAATGATGGTATCTAGAGCAATTCCGAGTTTTGTTCCGAGTACATCAGCACCGTATTTTCACAAAATTGAATGCTTTTGCTTTGACAACCAGCCTCTGGAGGCCGGTGAAAGTGCAAATATGAACTTGCAGTTTTATGTTGATCCAGAATTACCAAAAAGCATAAGAAACATCACAGCGTCCTATACGATTTTTGACATCACTGATGTTGCAGAAGAAAACGAAGTGAGCCAACGTTAATACACTTATTCATGTTGATCACAAAAATACATCCCGATTTTAAAATTAGTTGTATAACTAACAGCTAAACAAGATAGAAAAGTGGAGAGAAAAGATGGCGAGTGAAGGTAGCTATTACGTACCGGAACAAAGCAAGTTTCCGTTGTTTGCAAGTATTGGTCTATTCCTAACTGTTTTTGGCGCAGCAAACTGGATTAATGGAAGTAGCTCGGGCATGACTTTGTTTTTCAGCGGAAGCCTAGTGATGGCCGTCGTATTGTGGAACTGGTTTGGCACAGTGATTAAAGAGAATATGGCTGGACTAAACAGCGATCAACTTAAACGTTCATACGTTTGGGGCATGGGCTGGTTTATTTTCTCGGAAGTTATGTTTTTTGCTGCATTCTTTGGAGCGCTTTGGTATCTCAGACATTTATCAGTGCCTTGGCTAGCGGGTGAAGGCTCTAATGCAATGACAGGTGAGTTGTTATGGCCTGGGTTTACCGCTGAGTGGCCAGTATTGAATACTCCTGACATGGCAACAGCGGCTGAAGGTCAAGAGATTAAGTATCCAGGCGCGCATACGTCAATGGGTTGGCAAGGCCTTCCTTTAATCAATACGATTTTACTTTTGACGTCGAGCTTCACAGTTCATTTTGCTCACATGGCATTAAAGAAAGATAACCGTAAGCAATTTAATATTTGGTTAGGTTTAACCGTTGCTTTAGGTATCGCGTTTGTATTTTGCCAAGTGGAAGAATATATCCATGCGTATAAAGAGTTAGGCTTAACACTAGAAGCGGGTGTCTATGGAACAACATTCTTCATGCTAACGGGTTTCCATGGCATGCACGTAACACTGGGTACGTTTATGTTGTTAGTCATGTTCTTGCGATCTGTTTTAAAAGGTCACTTTAATCATCACGACTGTTTCGGTTTTGAATCAGCCAGCTGGTATTGGCATTTCGTTGATGTGGTTTGGGTAGGATTATTCTTATTTGTTTACATCCTAGGATCATAATTTAGTTTGTTGACTAATTGCTAAAACAAAAATAATAAAAAAGCAGGCCTAGGCCTGCTTTTTTATCTTTAAGAAAGTGTATTGAGTGAGTCAAACGATCGGTTCATCAAACGCTCAGTATTTTCCACCCCAGGGAGCAGTATTGTGTAAGATGCCAGTCTCAACGCCATACCAAATGGCAAAGACAAGAGCAGCAGCTAAAGTGATACGAATACCTAAGGCATAGAGTGTACGCTTTGAACCACCAACACCCATGTCTTTTAATAGAAAGACTAAAGCACTACTCAAACTGATTAGAATCGCGATAAATAGTAAGACGATGATAACCTTCAGCCACATAGTGTCATTCTCTTGTTTAGAGTGTTTAAAAAGCTAAGCTGAAAAGCCAGCTAAGTTAGAGCGAAAAAAGAATTCACAATATACTATTGAATGAAAGATATTCACAGCCAGCGGCTTATATCTTTTATATTCTTAGGTGTTATGCATGTCATTGAAGCTACACATCGATGTAAAAATATTAGCGCTAACGCTTTGTGTATTGCCAGTCTTGCTTTCGTTAGGTTTCTGGCAGCTGAATCGAGCTGAAGAAAAAAGAACTATCCAAACAGCATTCGAAAAACAAAAAAAACGGTCACCCATGACATGGCGAGCAATAGAAAACATTAAAGCTCAGAAAAATGAGAAAGCTCAATTAGCCTTTCTGCCCGTCACATTGACGGGTGAGTTTGATAGAAAGCAGACCTTCTTGCTGGATAACAAAATATATCAAGGCAAAGTTGGGTATCAAGTTCTTCAACCCTTTTTGATTCAGAAAGAAAAACAGTGGGTTTTAATTAATAGAGGGTGGATAGCAGCTCCTCGTACAAGAGAAGAAAAGCCGATAGTGCCTCAGCCCGCTATTGGAACAACAACATTGCAAGCAGAGGTGTATGTACCACCCGGTGAGGCATATAAGTTAGATGAACAAAATTATGGTCAAGTAACTTGGCCGCTCGTTATTCAAAATGTAGAAATTGAAAAAATTAGCCAGCTATTAAATAAAAGTTTTTTTCAGTACGAAATAAGATTACAAGAAACAGACGCTAACATATTACAAACAAACTGGCAGCCGATCAGCGTACAACCAGAAAAACATGTAGCTTATGCTTTTCAGTGGTTTGCAATGGCAACAGGCTTAATCCTTTGGTTTATCTTTGCCTCTACAAATGTATGGCAAGTGATCACGAGAAGAAGTGAGTCATATTAAGAGATATAGAGATATAGAAATAAGATTCGGCCAAGGTCACTAGACAACAGAGCAAATAATGACAGAACAAAACAACGAAACAGACAACACGACAAATACAAAGCCTGCAAAAAATGGCAAAAAACAATTAATTATTATTATTGTAATGGCTGCGTTGTCGACTTTCATACCTTACATCATGTTTTACACCGGCATCGGTATTCCAGAGGGTACAAAAAATAACGGTATTCTTTTAGACAATCCGGTGTCAGTGACAGAATTGACGTTAACAGATGTTGAAGGAAAAACATGGCTTCTCAAAGATCAAAAACCAAAATTTCGAATAACCTTCTTGGTCGAGAGTGAATGCGATGATGACTGTAAAGAGATGCTCTACATAACACGCCAAGTTGATAAACGTTTAGGTAAAGAATCTGATCAGTTCGATAGAATCTATATCAACTTAGGTGCGCCATTAACCGAAGAGTTTTCTGAGTATCTAAAAACCGAACACCCTCGATTAACAGTGCTGACAGGGAATCGCGAAGACTGGCAAGCCATTCTTCTCAATGATAATCAAATGGCTGATGAGTTAGATGGCCACGAATATTATTTGCTCCATCGTTATGGAGCACTCGTGATGGCGTTTAATGAAAACCATAATGGTAACGAACTACTAAGCGATTTAAAATTTTTAATCAAAACATCAAACTAAATCGGTCGATGTCTTTTGATCAGCACCTAAAAGAAAGACCGAGGAAAAAAATATGAGTAACGCAGAACCTTTAAAAGATTCGTTGGATGAGAATCTCACAAGAGAAAAAGCATCATGGCGTGACTATTACGAAATGTGCAAACCCAATGTCGTGATGATGATGATCGTTACTTCCATCATCGGCATGTTTCTCGCGGTTCCGGGAATGGTTCCACTGGACGCATTAATTTTTGGCAACCTTGGTATCGCATTATGTGCGGGTTCTGCCGCCGCAGTGAACCATTTGTTAGATCGTCGATTCGATCAACACATGGCACGAACACATAACAGACCAATTGCGAAAGGTCGTGTTGAACCGATGCAAGCCGTAGTTTTTGCCGCTGTTATAGGATTAATTGGCATGGCGGTGTTGTTATTTTTAGTAAATGCTCTAACAGCGTGGCTCACATTAGCGTCACTATTGGGTTATGCATTTGTCTACACCTTATTTTTAAAACACGCGACACCGCAAAATATTGTGATTGGCGGTTTAGCTGGCGCAGCTCCGCCATTACTCGGCTGGACAGCGGTAACCGGTGAAATACATCACCACGCATTATTACTCGTATTAATTATTTTTGCGTGGACGCCACCACATTTTTGGGCGCTTGCTGTTTACCGCAAAGCTGAATACGCAAAAGTTAATATCCCCATGTTACCCGTTACCCATGGCGCAAAATATACAAAAATACATATATTGTTATACACATTAATTTTATTTGCCGTCACCTTATTACCCTACGCTACTGGCATGCTGAGCTGGTTATACCTAAGCGGTGCAATCGTTTTAGGTTTAGGCTTTTTATTTTGGGCAATCCGCATGATCGTCGTCGATAAACCCACAACAGGCCGCGACACATTTCATTACTCCAATATTTATTTATTAACGATGTTCGTCATTATGTTGGTCGATCATTATTTATTGCCTGTACAGCAAGTAATTAGTTAATATTTTGACATTAAAAGACATTTTGGTAACAACAAACTGAAAACTATGGCTATGGACAAAACTCAAAAAAGTGTGATTAAAACAATTTCTCTCGTAGGGCTTTTTATTTTTTTTATCGTGGGAGCATTTGTTTTTAAAATGACTCAGCCTCGTATTCTTCATGTGAAAGAGTTGGTGAGTATGGGCGTGATTACTTATCAAGAGCCAAAATTGATCGAGCCGTTTGAGTTGCTTGATCAAAACAGTCAATCTTTTACAAAAGAGTCGTTAAAAGGTCATTGGACTTTATTATTTTTTGGCTTTTCTAATTGCGGTGGTTTTTGCCCTGCTACATTAGCTATTTTAAATGTATTCATGAATGAGCTGGATGAAAAAGTAAAAGATCAAACCGAAGTTGTCATGGTGAGCGTTGATCCCGCGCGAGATACGCCAGAAGTTTTGGCTGAATATATGCCAAAATTCAACAAAGATTTTACCGGTGTCACGGGAGACTTTTTAACAACCAAACGCCTATCCAATCAGTTTCATATTGGTTTTCAAAAATCAGATAAAAACGAAGAAGATTATGAAGTCAGCCATGGCGAACAAATTATTATAATTAATCCCGATGGCGATTATTATGGCTTCATCAAAACGCCATTCACTGTGGGTAAACTAAAAGTCGCCTATCAATCAATTGTGCTTAGCCATAAAGCTGAAAAATAAATCTTTGTTTGAATTAGTATCCTGTCTAATCAATGCTGGCGTGATCTGCTTGTGGGTTACTACACTCGACATAACTAAACACTCTGCGGCTTACACAACGAAAACAAAAACAAACAACTAGCTGTTAACACAATCGATGGGCCAGTCGCTGTATCCCAAAAGTAAGAAGACGTTAAACCTCCCAGCACAGATGCGATTGCTAAAATTGCAGCGACAATCGCCATTTGTTCTGGCGAGCTAGACAGTCGTCGGCTTGCTGCTGCTGGAATAATTAATAGCGCGGTAATTAATAAAACGCCGACGACTTTCATAGCAATCGCGATCACAATGGCGAGAACTAGCATTAATAATGTGATGACAAGCGTGACGTTTACGCCTTCGACTTTGGCTAAATCAGAATGTACGGTGATTGCTAAAAGCTGTCGCCAAAAAATTACAATAACAGCCAACACAGCGATACACACACCGTAAATAACGATCACATCTTTGGCGGAGGTTGCTAAAAGATCACCAAATAAATAACCGTAAAGGTCGACGCGTGCATCTTCTAGCAGGCCAACGGCAATGAGCCCAAGAGCTAAACTGGAATGGGCTAAAATACCCAGTAATGTGTCAGTGGCTAGTGAGCGGTTGTGTTGCAATAAAACAAACACTAACGCGAGAGCAGAACAAATAAATACGATGGCAAAATTAATATTGATCGATAACAACAAACCCAATGCAACGCCGAGCAATCCTGAATGCGCCAAGGTGTCGCCAAGGTAAGACATGCGACGCCACACAACAAAACATCCCAGAGGGCCAGCGAGTAACGCAACGCCAATGCCGACTAATAATGCATTCAGTAAAAAACTGGGCAACAGCGCTTGAGTGGATAAAAAATCTATCACTTACTGTTCTCCTTTTTGCCATCAACACGATCGTGTTTGTGTTGATGAGAATGCTCGTGAGCCATGTCATGGTCGTGGTCATGATGATGCGTATAAACAGCAACGTGGGTATCTTTCGTTTCGCCAAACAACTGCAAAAATTCAGGATGTACTGACACGGTATCAGGATGGCCTTCGCAGCAAATGTGTTGGTTCAAACAAATCACGCGATCGGTTTCGGCCATGACTAAATGTAAATCGTGAGAGACCATTAAAATGCCGCACTGCGTTTCGTCGCGAATATCTCCAATCAATTGATACAACGCCGATTGCCCCGACACATCCACGCCTTGAACCGGTTCATCTAATACCAACAATTGCGGATCACGAAAAAGCGCGCGGGCGAGCAGTACACGTTGTAACTCTCCACCGGAAAGAGACTGTACGGAATGTCGGCGCAAATGTTTGACGCCAGTTAAGTCGAGACAGCGATCGAGGTTGTCGCTGCTCTTTTTCAATGAGTGTTTGCCGGCAAGCAAAAGAAAGCGTTCAACATTCAATGGCAAGCTCGGGTCGATAACCAAACGCTGTGGCATGTAACCAATGACCAAGCCCTCTTGCTGCTGGATAGTTCCACTCGACGGTTTGAGCAGGCCGAGTAGCACACGAATGAATGTAGATTTACCCGCGCCATTGGGGCCTATCAACGTAACGAGCTCTTGTGGCCGGATTGCCAAGCTCGTATCTTGCAGGATGGTTTGGTCGCCTTGAATAACAGAGACATGCTCTGCGCTAATTAAAGGTTGAGAAGGCTCTGGTGAGTCTGTTGAAAGAGCTTGAGAAGTCATAATCTAGTTTCAAATGTTGATGGAATGAATGTATTGTCGTTAGGCTTGATGACGCTTATGACTGACAATCAGAGCAAAGTCCCATGACTTCTAACGATTGATGGTCAACAGTAAAATCAAATTGATTCGCAATGCTATCAATGGAGTGAATCAATTCGTTATCGCCGCATTCAATGGCTACATGACAGTCTCGGCAGATTAAAAAATGGCTATGGTGAGCCTGGTTAGGCGTAGCGCATCCTACAAAAGCGTTCAGAGAGTGAATCTTATGAATGAGCCCTTGCTCTGAAAGAAACTCCAAAGCTCGATAAACCGTCGGTGGTGCAACGGGTTTGGTGATAGCGTCCGCTAACATTTCCATTAACGCGTATGCACCCAAAGGCTTATGGCTTTGCCAAACAAGTTTCAGCACTTGCTCACGCTGTTGAGTGAGTTTCACGCCTCGTTGCTGGCAGAGTGTTTTTGCCACATCCAATGCATCATCGATACAATGCTGATGATCGTGATTATGTAACGGTAGATTCATATCTCTATCCATATCTCTATCCATGATCTGTATCTATATGTCTTGGCTATCCCGTATCGCACACATAAGTGTTATTATATAACATAACGTTTTGTAAGTTTACTCTTCGCATTAGATAGTGACATCTAGTCATCACATTCAGGTAGTTAGATTAGACAGCTAGATCAGGAAGTTTGTATTTGAAATGAAGCATTTAAGCCATTTATCCATTCATCAAAAAGCCCAGGGCAAACAGAGAAACCGCTTAATCTGGTTAGTGACTACTACATTGTTGTTGTCATCGTGTTTTAAAGCAAGTGATGATGGATTACCAGAAGTATTGTCGAACACTGAAGCAAAACCGATTACTGTCATCGCGAGTATTAAACCGTTGGCATTAATTGCTCAGGATATTGTCGGTGATACAGGGGTGGTTGATGTTCTTGTCCCGCCGACAAGCTCTCCTCATGATTACGCGATGAAGATGTCTGACGCCCAAAAGCTATCAAAAGCCGATAAGGTGATTTGGTTTGGCGCTGAGTTAGAACAGTTCTTATCTAAGCAAATAAAAGGCATAGAGAGTAAGCAAGTCATTACTATTTCCGATGCACTTAATCACAACGTCAGAGATCAGGGTGACAGAGGCCATGCAGAAGTTGGTTCAAATCACCCAGAACATTCAGAGGATTCAGAACATCCAGATCTTCACCTTTGGCTAAGCCCTATCAAAGCTCAACAGATTGCTGAGGTCATCGGGCAAACGTTAATAGCTGATCAGAAAGCATTGGGAAATAGTCAGACGGCTAAGAACTTAGAAAGCAACCTAAAGCAAACACTCACTAACTACGATCTACTCTCTAATCAACTTAAAACACTGTTCGAACCAGTTCAACAGATTGGGTTTGTTGTCTATCACAAGGCCTATGGTCATTTAATCGAGCAATATCATTTGAACCAGGTAGGTTATATTTCAGCTCATCCTGAAATTCCCGTCGGTATAAAACACATGGCTGAACTAGAAAAGACAGTTGTACTAGAATCAAAGAATGGTTCCACAAAATGCTTGTTTGTTGAAAGTGCTCATCAATCAAATTCAGCCGAAGAAATTGCTAAGAGACTACACCTGCGCGTAAAAGCGCTTGATATTTTAGGGTCTTCAACGGGTGTAAGCACTTACAAACAATTAATGGAGAAAATAGCACGTGATATGCTAAACTGTTTAAAAAGCTAAGCTATCCTTAGTAACGTATTGAGATGAGAAACTCAGGCATGTTAATCAAAAAGGTATCAAATGAGTCATCATGAAGAACATAGAGCACATCGGGTAGGTTGGTTGCGAGCAGCTGTCATGGGGGCTAATGATGGCATTGTTTCAACAGCGAGTTTGATCATAGGTGTAGCAGCTGCTAGCACATCACATGAAGGTGTTTTATTAGCTGGTTTGGCAGGGCTGGTGGCAGGAGCGATGTCGATGGCTGCTGGTGAATATGTTTCCGTGAGTTCTCAAGCCGATACGGAAGCCGCCGATTTAGCCATGGAAAAAAAGTCCTTAGAAACCGATTACGAATTTGAAAAAAAAGAACTCGCCGCTATTTATGAAGGACGAGGTTTAGAAGCCAAATTAGCGTATCAAGTCGCTGGACAGTTAATGGAACATGATGCGTTAGGGGCGCATGCAAGAGATGAAATCGGTATATCAGAAACTCTAACCGCAAAACCAATTCAAGCAGCCGCCTCTTCAGCGGTCACATTCACCCTGGGTGCTGCATTACCGTTGTTGGCGACATGGTTTGTCGAGAGAGACCAAATCATTCCCGTGGTTGCTGTTCTGTCGTTAATTTTTCTAGCGATCTTGGGCGGGCTTGCTGCGAGAGCCGGTGGCGCCTCAATGACAGTTGGAGCTTTTAGAGTGACGTTTTGGGGAGCGCTGGCTATGTTATTAACGGCAGGTATCGGAAAATTATTTGGTGTTGCTGTTTAGGGCAATGCAATCAGCCTTTACCTAGCTTGATTCGAGAAGCTAACGATAGAATAAATAAAAAAGCCCTTTCTCTTGGCTGTATCTTGTACAAGTGAAAGGGCTTTTTGACGTTTATACTGCAGGAGCGTTAATGTGTTTGCATATAAGACCGAGGACGAATCCCTCGAGCCAATAATTTCCCGACTTGATCAGAATCCAATTCCCCAGCAAATGCTGCAAAATATGTCTGGATAGTTTGATGATCGGAGCCAGCGCAACCACGAAGCATATCAAGCATGTCTGACTCATCTGATAGTTTGTGACGAATCCCTGTTATATTGTGCACTTGGCTAGCAAGCTGCTGTAGCCGAAAAACACCAGATTGTGAAAAAATCATCTTGTCCAAAATTGTCCCCTTAAGAAATACGAACATGTGAGCGCAGCGCTAGAAAAGCGAGCGTTATTTTGAGTGTAGTTGAAAACAAAAAAAGCAAAGAGGACCTTAAGAAAAAAACAGTAAAAACGTGACCAATTTAATACTTTTACGTGAAAGAGAGTAAAAATCAGCCAAAATAGATGCAAAAAAACCAATTTCCCCTGAGTTAGTGCGTACTTTATAGCAAAAAGTGATACTGACTACATCACTTTGTTCTTTCTTGTCCTGCCGTAAAATCAGTTCAGTGTAACCTCGGTCAGTGCATTTAGTGTATTCTCCACACCCACATATTTTCTTTTTAATCTTTTATTCATTCATCAAAAATAAGCTATTTCACATGAATTCGCAGACAGCGCCCTTAGTTTTAGTCGATGGGTCTTCCTATCTCTATCGTGCATTTCATGCCATGTTCAAAGCCGATCTTCGCACCGCTTCTGGTCAGCCAACAGGCGCTATTCGAGGCGTAACAAGTATGATGCGGCGGTTACAAAAAGATTACCCAGACAGTGAAATAGCGGTTGTATTTGACGCCAAAGGAAAAACCTTTCGGGATGAAATCTTTGCGGAGTACAAGGCGAATCGCCCGCCAATGCCTGATGATTTGGGGAGTCAAGTTGAACCGACTTTAGACATCATCCGAGCGATGGGTTTGCCCTTGTTGATTATCGACAATGTGGAGGCTGATGATGTCATTGGCACCCTTGCTGCTCAAGCGACTAAAGATGGACACCATGTTGTGGTATCCACAGGTGACAAGGATATGGCGCAGTTGGTAAGCGATCACGTCACCTTGGTAAACACCATGACTGAAACCAAGATGGATCGAGAGGGCGTCATCGAAAAATTTGGAATTCCGCCTGAGTTAATTATCGATTTCCTCGCACTGATGGGAGATAAGGTCGACAACATTCCAGGTGTTCCAGGTATTGGGGAAAAGACAGCACTTGGTCTCTTACAAGGCGCGGGTAGCTTAGATGAGATATACGCTAATCTAGCGGTTGTTGCGGAGCTAGAAATGAGGGGCGCCAAAAAGCTTCCAGAGAAATTAGAAGCGCATAAAGATAAGGCCTTTTTGTCTTATGAACTAGCGACGATTAAAACCGATGTTGAGCTAGAGCATGGCCCTGCTGATTTAAAGATGACCCCCCCTGACATTGAAAAGCTAAAAGAGTTATTTACGACGTATGAATTTAAATCTTGGGTGGACGATGTTGCTAATACGGGCGGCAATACACGCTCTTTAGGCGAAGTTAGTGCTTCTTCACGGCCTGGCCCTGTCAAAAGCACACAGCCATCAGAGTATCAGGTTGTCTTTGATGACAAGTCACTTAAACAATGGATTCAGGATTTAAAAGCTTCGGATGTTTTTGCATTCGATACAGAAACAACCAGTTTGAACTATATGGAAGCGCGAATTGTGGGGGTGTCATTTGCTGTCGAAGCGCACAAGGCCGCTTATGTTCCTGTGGCGCATGACTATCCAGGTGCGCCGGACCAACTTGAATTAGATGATGTGTTGTCTCAGCTAAAACCGCTCTTAGAAGATCCGAAGCAAGCCAAGGTCGGCCAAAATCTGAAATACGACAAACATGTGTTGGCAAACCACGGCATTAATCTGCAAGGCATTGTGTATGACACCATGTTGGAATCTTACGTCTCAAATTCCACCGGATCTCGACATGACATGGATACTTTGGCGCTCAAGCATTTGGGCCATAAAACAATTCACTTCGAAGACATTGCTGGCAAGGGTGCTAAGCAATTAACGTTTAATCAAATTGATCTTGAGCAAGCGGGGCCATATGCCGCAGAAGATGCTGATATCACATTGCGCTTACATCAAAAACTTTGGCCTGAGCTAGAAAAAATAACACCCTTAAAAAATATTTTTTCTGAATTAGAAATTCCACTCGTTCCCGTGATATGCAAAATTGAACATCAGGGTGCGTTGATTAATGTGGATGCATTAAATCAACAAAGTCATGAGATTGGAGAAACATTGTTAAAATTAGAAGAGCAAGCGTATGAGTTGGCGGGAGAGAATTTTAATTTAAGTTCGCCAAAACAATTGGGTGCTATTTTATTTGAAAAATTAGACATCCCTGTCATTAAAAAAACACCGAAAGGTGCTCCCTCAACGGCTGAAGAAGTGCTACAAGAGTTAGCGTTGGATTATGAATTACCACAAATCCTGATTACGCATCGTGGTTTATCAAAATTAAAATCGACCTATACCGACAAGCTCCCTGTGATGGTTAATCAAAAAACAGGACGTATCCATACCTCTTATCATCAAGCGGTAACGGCAACTGGGCGGCTATCATCTTCTGATCCTAATTTACAAAATATTCCTATTAAAACAGAAGAAGGACGACGCATTCGCCAAGCGTTTATTGCACCGAAAGGTTATAAAATTGTTGCTGCCGATTATTCGCAAATTGAATTACGCATTATGGCGCATTTGTCACAAGATAAAGGTTTGTTAAATGCGTTTGAAAAAGGTTTGGATGTTCATAAAGCAACGGCGGCAGAAGTCTTTAGTGTTGCATTAGATGATGTCACAACGGATCAACGCCGAAGTGCAAAAGCCATTAATTTCGGATTAATTTACGGTATGTCTGCCTTCGGTTTGGCAAAACAACTTCACGTCGGGAGACATGATGCGCAACAATATATTGATTTGTATTTTGAACGGTATCCGGGTGTTCAAACCTATATGGATGAGACAAGATTAACCGCTGCTGAAAATGGTTATGTCGAAACTATTCGAGGTCGGCGATTGTATTTACCAGAAATTAACGCCAGTAATGGAATGCGGAGACAAGCCGCCGAGCGAACCGCGATTAATGCGCCGATGCAAGGCACAGCGGCAGACATCATTAAACAAGCCATGCTTACTGTGGATGACTGGTTAGAAAAAGACAACGTCCCTGCTCGAATGATTATGCAAGTGCATGATGAATTGGTGTTAGAAGTCGAAGAGGCGCATGTTAAAGAGGTGTCAGAAAAATTATGTGATTTAATGAGCGGCGCCGCCGATTTGGATATTCCGCTATTGGTCGAGGCGGGTGTGGGTGACAACTGGGATGAAGCGCATTAGCGATAAAGTTGAACGGGTTCTCATTAGCAAGGTGATCTAAGTAGACAGTGTGAAGCTGGCCGCAAAAAAAATATTCAATCAGCGCGAACTTTTTATCTTTGGGCTAGTCTTAACATTAACAGCATATTTTTGTTGTCTTACTCTCCTACTTGAAATGGCTAATTGCCACGCTAAGCACGCTAATCCGATAGCAAAGCGGCCTCAACAATTTGTTGGGGCTTTTTTTTGTCTTATTTTTATCCTTCGGATATCAATCAAAAAATATGAACCAGTTAACAATAAATACGCATTGAATTTGAACTTTTTATTGGAAAGTAGAGTCTGAGAATGTGCTTGCTGAAAACATTTGCCCGATGTGTTTCAGCATAAGGCCAGCACTTGACCCCAAAGAGCGTTGGTACTTAAGCCCGATAGTTTCCCCAAGCTATCGGGTTTTTTTTATTTTCTTAACGCTTTGAAATCATATAAAAATAATGACGGTAAAACAGCGATAAGATTATTGACCTTCTTCAAGAGCCATCCATTGGTGTAATCGAGCACTTAATTGGTCGAGCCCTTTTTTCTTGAGAGAAGAAAAAAGCTGGACTGTAACAAGATCATCTACATTGGCAGCTTTTAAATGCTCCTCTAATTTTAATTGTGTGCTTTTTGCTGGACCCGCTTTAAGTTTGTCAGATTTAGTCAGAAGAATATGGACAGGCATGTCGACGTCAACGGCCCAATTGAGCATAGTTGTATCGTATTCTTGCATCGGATGACGAATGTCCATCAATAAGATTAAGCCTTTTAAGCACTCACGTTCTTGTAGGTAATTGAATAAATGCTTCTGCCATTGCTTCTTCTTTTCTAGTGGAACCTTGGCATATCCGTATCCCGGTAAATCAACGAGTCGGCGCTGCTCATCAATTGCAAAAAAGTTGATCAATTGAGTTCTTCCTGGCGTTTTACTGGTTCGGGCTAATTTGTTGTTCTGGGTGAGTGTATTGATCGCACTGGACTTCCCTGCGTTGGATCGACCAGCAAAAGCAACTTCTGCTCCTTCATCTGGGGGGCATTCAGCTAGTGAGGGAGCGCTTTGTGTAAATTCGGCATGTCTGAAATTAAGGGAGAGCGTCAAAGAGTCACCTAAGTGTGTAAAGTCGAGTTTGTGTATCGTCGAGGTAGAACAAAAAGAGTGAGTATTGTACGCCAAAATTAGACTCATACTTTCAAACTTCTATTGGTTGTCGATGATGATGAGTAAAAATTGGCTCGAAATGAACATGCGAACTAAGCTAAAAGAACGCTTCTATAAAGGATGACACAAGGAATAAAGGCCTTGAAGCTACAAAAAATATGCCTGAAAGATGTTTTATCGGATGTTTAGTATATAATGTGCGGCCTTAAATAGGCCTTAGACAGCTCATTACTTAGCCAAAGCAGGTAAGTGCTGTTTGTAAAAACAAGTAAGTAATCAACTAGTTAAAAAACCAACTAGTAAAACCAAGACATTTCATGATGGACTTAACAATGAAGAATCTTTTAAAACCAGCATCAGTAATGATCGGCGCTCTCATTGGTGTATTAGCCTTTTCTAATGGCGCAGTAGCGCAAGGTGATGCAACGGCAGGAAAAGCAAAAACAACAGCATGTGCAGCTTGCCATGGCGCAGATGGCAATAGTCCAGCAGCTATCTATCCTAGTATCGCTGGCCTAGGAGAGAAGTACCTACTTAAGCAGCTTCAGGATATTCAATCTGAAGAGCGTGCAATTCCAGAGATGACAGGCCAGTTAAACGCCATGTCGGACCAAGATTTACAAAATATCGCGGCCTTTTATGCAGGTCAAAACTTGGCATTAACAGGAGCGAAAGCGCTAACCGTTAAGTTGAACAGCGGTGAAGAAACAGATGGCCTAAAACTAGGCGAAGCGCTTTATCGGTTCGGTAACGTTGAAGTTGGCGTACCTTCTTGTACCGGTTGTCATTCTCCAACAGGTCAGGGGAATGCTCCAGCAGGTTATCCTCGTCTTGGTGGGCAACATGCTGATTACATTGCCAAGCAATTAAAAGCCTTCCGTGGTGGCGAGCGCGTCAATGACGGTGAGCAAATGACCATGAGAGCTATCGCGTCACGCCTCAGTGATGCTGAGATAGCGTCAGTGTCCGCTTACATTGCAGGCCTTCACTAATAACAACATCGTAAAAGCGCTATCTACACAGCTTTTATCCTCTATGTCTATCAGGAACCCCAGCGTCTCGCTGGGGTCTTCTTATCTACCTTTAGCATTTTCCTGTTCTCTACCCAATGTTTGCCTAAATGAGTGTTTAGCAGACATAGGTGGCCGAAGGTGGCTGATTTTACATTGGCGGTCAGTTTCAATAAGCGTTCAGTCTTCGATAAAAAGTAAAATACACTATGAATTAATGCTTATCGTAATGAGTGATTTAGGTTATGTTTCGACAGCTAAAAATGCGGATAAATATCGGTAAAGCTGAAAAATTAGTAGGCTTTTAAGACAGTTCTAAGAAGAAAGGGCAGAAAATAATGGTAAAAAAAGTGGGATTAATTATACGTCTAGCCGTGTTTTTCGGTGGAGTTTTGTTGGCGCTAACAGCGTGTGCAGATGATCCAGCCGAAAAAACCCCAACAGAAACATCAAAATTAGAAACTCAAGCGGTAACAAAAAATACAGCGAAAGAGGCGGGCACATCAAAAAATCCTGCTGTAAACTTATTAGAAAAATTTCAGGAAGGCGTTCATTATTTCGCGATTAACCCTTCAGTACCTGTTGATGACAATAGCAAGATAGAAGTTGCCGAAATGTTTTGGTATGGCTGTAGTCACTGTTTTGCCTTTGAACCCATCTTAAATCAATGGAAGACAAGCCTAGCAAATGATGTCAACTTTATTCGAGTACCCGCTTTATGGAATCCGATTATGGAAGCGCATGCGCGTTTGTTCTATACGGCAAAAAAATTAGGTGTCTTAGAAGACTCGCACCAAGCCATTTTTAATGAAATTCACATTAATGGTAAACGTTTAGATAAAACAGAAGATATTGCGAATTTGTTAGAAAAATTTGGTGCAGATAAAAAAGATGTTATCAATGATTTAAATTCATTTGAAATCACTAGCCAAGTAAAAAAAGCCGATGTGCGTGCTCGTAGTTATAAAATTGGGGGTGTGCCCAATGTTGTTGTTGACGGGCGCTACAGAGTAGAAACGAATGAAAATGTACAACAAGACAATATGCTCGAAGTTGTTGATTTTTTAATTAAGAAAACAAGAGCAGCAAAAAAGTAAAGTAAGCGTAAATGTAAGTATAAATTAGCCATTTAAT
Source organism: Cellvibrionaceae bacterium (assembly GCA_050633885.1). Lineage (GTDB taxonomy): Bacteria > Pseudomonadota > Gammaproteobacteria > Pseudomonadales > Cellvibrionaceae > JAWSVE01. The sequence continues at coordinate 757,469 of JBOEHK010000005.1, read as the reverse complement.
AAGCAAGTATAAGTAGGTGATAGCATGAATAGATTAGTAAACATTGCTGCCGTTTTCGTCGCTAGTTTTATTTTATCGACAATGGCAATTGGACAAGAAGTATATGAAGAGGGGAAACATTATAAGCGTCTTGATACGGCGGTCAGAACGTCTAATCCGAACAAAATAGAATTGGTTGAAGCATTTTCTTATACGTGTGCTCATTGTTACAGCTTTGAACCATTGGTTAAATCTTATAAAAAAACATTAGCTGACGATGTCAATTTTGTGAGAACTCACGTGACGTGGAATGCAATGAATGAAAATTTAGCACGGGCGTTATATACCGCAAAGGCGTTGAAGGTCGAAGATGAAATTCATGAAGCACTTTTCAAAGGGTTTCATTTGGAAAGAAAGGTGATCCGTACAGAAAAAGAGATACAATCAATTTTTTCGTCTTTAGGTGTAGACGATGAAAAATTTAAAAAAGCCTACAACTCTTTTGGTATTAATAGCCAAACGAAACAAGCCACGGCTAAAATTCGAGGTTATAAGTTAGATAGTACGCCTCAACTCATCGTTAATGGAGAATATGTCATTAGCGCTAACCGTGATATTAATCATCAACAAATGTTAGAGATTGCTAGCTATCTTATTGAAAAAATAAGGAATGAAAAAAACTAACCTCCTAACTGAAGTAAAAAAGAGCGCTATAAGCGCTCTTTTTTTTGGCAAAAATATCACTAATTTAAGATGCAGGTCCCATTGAAAAACGCAGTCGAATATTTTTCGACCCGATATTATTAAACCGACATTATTCTGAGTGTCTATACTGAAAATGACCTTAGTATATTAAGCCTGTAAAAGTTAATTAATAAAACGCCATGAATAAAACGCTACGAGAAAAATACATAGAACTGGTTGAAGAGCTATCTGAACTCGAAAGAGTAAGCGGTGAGCAAATAGAATCGCTTCGTCGAACGCTCATTAGGGTCAGTCTCATAGGGGATGGAGTTGACGCCGAGCTTGATCAAGCGTTGGATATTTTCAGAAGCGAAATAAAGTCTAATAATACCTCGTCTTTTTTACATGAATTGAGTGCTGTTGAAAATGCTGTTCTCGCGTTTGACAATCGAAAAGAAAAGAGACAAGAAAGACTGGCAGAAATATTTGATCATTTAACAGAGAGTCTTCTAAATGTCGCTTCAGATAGAGAGATAAAAAAACGAGTTAAAACGTTTTCTAAGGCATTACCAGCCACGCTACAAAAACAGTATGCGATAGTCGATGCTCTCAATGAATTATCAGAATTGCAAGACATTGCGTTACAGCAATCTGAAGCAAAGCCGATTAGTTTTTTGCAAAAATTTTTGGGCAGTTCAAATGCTCATGAAACACATGCTGTAGATGACATACCTGAAAATTACTCTCTAGATGATCCTGAAAACGATAATAATATTGACAACAACAGCGATAAAGAAATTTCTTCAGTGAAAAAACTGAGTCAAGACCATAGGGTAGAAAAGAAAGATGAAAGTGTTAAAAAAGAATCGATAGCAGACAGCGATCTGCCGGTAGATTTCCAAAGAATTGCAACACGAGCAACAGAGATATTGCAGTCTTTGCTGGATGAAGTGAAACCAGAAAATTGTGTAGAAGAAAAAATAATTAATGCAAGAGAAAGGATAGTTAACGGTTTAAGTTGGAATGATTTTGTCCCGACATTGGAAGATATTCGTGATTTAATTATGCAGTCTAGCTTAGAATCGAACAAAGAATTTTCAAATTATTTATTGCATGTCGATAAAGAGTTAAAAGTGTTAAGTCAGCTTGCTAAAGCAGCCACATTTTCTGCTCAGCAGCAAGATGCTTGGCAAGAACATGTAGCGTCAGAAGTGGGGAGCCAGCTACAAAACCTAACGACTGAAATAGGAAAAGCAGATGATTTAGACGATTTAAAAAACACCGTGAATAATCGCATACAAGAAATTCGACAAGCGATAGCCAAGCCTGCTACAGAAGATAGCGCTATCAACAACAGCGCCTCAAAGAAATTAGCGCAACAGGTGCAGGCATTATTGAGTCACGTCAAAAAACTAGAAGCCGAAGCGGAAAAGGCTAAAAGTACGTTAGCAGAAGAGCATGAAAAAGCTCGGACAGACGCGTTAACCGGTTTGCCGAATCGAGAAGCGTATAACGAAAAATCCCATGAGGAATATAGTCGATGGAGGCGTTATAAAAATCCACTCACATTGGCCGTGATCGATATTGATCATTTTAAACATATTAATGATAGTTATGGCCATCAAGTGGGAGATAAAGTGTTAAAACTGTTAGCGAGAGAGACCTTAAAACATTTGCGAGATGTGGATTTTGTTGCGCGGTATGGCGGTGAAGAATTTGTTGTTTTATTACCTGAAACGACTCAACAAAATGCATTAACCGCACTTGAAAAAGTTCGACTTGGATTGGCCTCCATCCCCTTTCACTTTAATAACAAACCAGTACAAATTACGGTTTCAATAGGGATCAGTGAATTTGGGAATGGCGATACCGTGGATCATGTTTTTTCAAGAGCAGATGAATCTCTTTACAAAGCAAAAAACAATGGAAGAAACCAATGTCTGATGGATGACTAATTGGATAAGAGCCGAGTGGATTAGTGTTTTTTAATGAGCGAAGAAAGACGATCTAACAAAAGCTCTTCATCAAGAGGTTTTGTGATTAACTCTGTGACACCAGAATCGTAAATTGATTCGGTTTCACCTTTGATAGCATGCGCAGTCAATGCAATCACAGGTAGGTCTTTAAATCGTTTCTCTTGTCGAAGACAACGAGTGGCTTCTTTGCCATCCATGCCAGGTAGGGAAATATCCATAAGTACAGCGCTGTAGGGATGGCTATCGAGCTCCATCAACCCCTCCTCAGCGGTACTTGAACATACGACGTCATAACCGTCGTCTTCTAATATCCATGTCACAAGCTGTTGGTTGTCTAAATTATCTTCTATGACCAAAATGGAGTGCTTCATTGGGTGGGTACTGCCTTACGCTCTGATGATTTGTGTGATCTCTAAATAAATTATAGGAGAGAAAAAAAAATATTGTATTAACCGCGTTGAGCAGTGGGTACAAAAAATTGGGAGCATTACCCTTTTATCAATGTCTATACTTAAAATTGAGCTTTTTAATGGCAAATAGCGTAAATAAGTTATGATAAGACGAATTGAGGCGCTCTTCAGCAATAATGAGAGTGAGAATCATCCGCAAATACATTTAAAAAATAGCCTAGATTTGTTTGCTAACGTTCCACCAGTCCTTGTTTGTGCTTATAATACCCGCCGATTTTGCCGGTGGGTTTAGAAAATAAGGCATACCAGTTTTGTTCTAAAGAGGAAGTTGATTGTGAAACACTTAAAAAAAGTAGTTGTAGGAATAGCATCGGCCGCTCTAGTAAGCATGGCGGCATTGGTTTTTGCTGGAAACGATTCAGAAGCGATAGCTGAGCGTTTAAAGCCAGTCGGTAAAGTGTGTATGGCTGGTGATGATTGTGCCGGTGGTGCATCAGTTGTTGCAGCAGGTGAAGCGCGATCTGGAGAAGAGATTTACACCACAAAATGCTTCTCTTGTCATGCCAGCGGAGTCGGTGGCGCACCAAAATTAGGCGATACTGCAGCTTGGGCTCCTCGCGTAGAGCAAGGCATGGAGAAGTTGTTTGAAAATGCTTGGAATGGTATTAATGCGATGCCTCCACGTGGTATCTGCATGGATTGTACTGAAGCAGAACTTCAAAGCTCTATTGATTACATGCTTGAGCAAAATAAATAGTTCATTGATAATATTCGTCAACCAAAAAGCCGTTTCCTAGAAATAGGAAACGGCTTTTTTTATGTCTAGTTTGAGTCTAGCTAAGTTGTAGTAGAGTAATAATGATTTCTTATGATGAGTTTATGCCGCAAACACAGCATGCTGTAAGAGGCCTTGAACTCAAGACTTATCATTCTGCTAGGCTGATCAATACAATCATTAAAAATTATCCCAGTAAATCTTTCAGGCTACTGAGTGTTTCACTGGCGGTCACTTGATTTGTTTCTGGTGTAGATTCCGTGTTAAATCCTTCGCGAGATAGATCTTCTTCAGGAAGTTCATCGAGAAACCGGCTAGGCGTGCTTTCAATGATTTCTCCAAATTGTTTTCGTTTGGCCGCAAGTGTCAGCGTTAAAGATTTTTTAGCCCGTGTGATTCCGACATAAGCCAGTCTACGCTCTTCTTCGATATTGTCTTCTTCAATACTGTTTGAATGCGGCAAAATCCTTTCTTCTAAACCGAGTACGAATACAAAAGGAAATTCCAAACCTTTTGCGGCATGTAATGTCATTAGTTGTACACGATCCGTTAAATCTTCTTCCTCTTGTCGATCGAGTAGATCTTGTAAGACAAGCCGAGCAACGGCAGCCGAGAGGTCCATGCCTTCACCGTCGTTACTGTCTTCAGCCGATTTCTCCATCATGTTTTGAATTGACGTTAAAAGAAATAAAATATTTTCATAACGCTTTTCAGCCACTTTAGGTGAGCTAGCATTTTGATGAAGCCATCCCTCATAATCAATATCATCAACCAGTTCACGTAAGATTTTTATGGGTTCATATTCTTCGCAAGCTTGACGGGTGTAATCCATCATCCCAACAAATTTATTCAGCCGGTCGACAGATTGTTGTTTTAATTGAGATTGCAGGCCGATTTCTTGACTCGCATCATAAAGACTGACTTCACGCTCAGTCGCATAGCGGCCGAGAACTTCTAGAGTGGAGGTGCCGATTTGTCGTCGTGGCGTATTAATAATTCTTAAGAAGGCATTATCGTCATCTGTGTTAGCTAATAGCCGTAAATAAGCCATGATATCTTTGACTTCAGATCGCGCAAAAAATGAAGTGCCGCCGCTGATATTGTATGGAATTTGATGTTGTTGTAATTTTAATTCTAAAAGTTTGGATTGATGATTGCCTCGATACAACACGGCAAAATCTCTAAACTTTAATCCTCTGCGCAATCGCTGATGTAAAATTTCTGTTGCGACTCGTTCTGCTTCGGCATCCTCATTGGGACATTGTAAAATCCGAATCGGATCACCCATGCCCATTTCGCTCCACAACGTTTTATCGAAAGTGTGAGGATTAAACTGAATTAAATGGTTGGCGGCTTTCAGTATACGGCTTGTCGAACGGTAGTTTTGTTCAAGCTTAATAACATTTAAAGTAGGAAAATCTTCTTGTAGCTGTGACAGGTTATTGGGGTTTGCTCCACGCCATGCATAGATCGATTGATCGTCATCGCCAACAACGGTTAAACATCCGCGATTACCCACTAATTGTTTGACGAGTTGATATTGACTGTTGTTAGTATCTTGATACTCATCAACTAATAGATAACGAATTTTTCGTTGCCAGCTAGCTAATATGTCTGGCCTTTCAGAAAACAATTGAACGGGTAGCGCAATCAAGTCATCAAAGTCCAAGGCATTATAAGCGGATAGTGCTTGGTGATAACTTTTATAAATTAAGGCGATGGATTCCTCTCCGCCAGTAGCTGCTAAAGACAATGCTTTTTCTGGCGTTATAGAATCGTTTTTCCATTGCGAGATTTGGTGTTGGATACGATCAAGATGATCACTGTCTAAATCGTTATAGCGGATTAAAATTTCTTTCAAAATTGCTTTGGCATCTTCGCCATCAAGAATTGAAAATCCTGACTTGTAATTAAGATGTTTATATTCACTTCGAATAATGCGTAAGCCAAGTGTATGAAAGGTCGAAATGATTAAACCTTTTGCGTTATGTCCTTGCGCTAGTTTTGAAACACGAGCTTTCATTTCTTTAGCGGCTTTATTTGTGAATGTAACGGCAGCAATATGCCGTGCTGGAATATCGCACCCAGCCATCAGATAAACGATCTTATGCGTTATTACGCTTGTTTTTCCGCTTCCAGCTCCAGCGAGAACTAAACAGGGGCCATCGACATAATGAACTGCTCGGGATTGGGGGGCGTTCAGTTGGCTCACACATCGCTCGCAAACAGAATAGGAATAAAAAGGTAAATGTTAGTCACAGAAAATAACCGCAGAAGATATCAATAAATAAAGCAACGTGAGCAGTATTCTATCAAGAGCATAGATTCGACGTCACTAAGAAATGAGCATTTAAAATTTATAATGAGTTAATGCTCATGTTTTCTGGAAAAAATGTAGTTTTGCTGCTAGGTTAATTTATTACAACTGAAAGGCTTAATTATAAAGAGCAGATAAGTTAAGTCTTAATGGCTAACAAAGAAAAATAATAAACATGCCGTATCTTTATCTCAAACAATAGCAATAAGCTATATCTTCTCAAGAGGAGAAGAAAGTTTTTATGGGTATAACAAAAATTCTCCATATCGGTGATCTTGAAGAGTATGACTTGCTCGGATCATTATTGGGTCAAATACACCATTGTGATTATCAATTAACGGGCTGCCAGCCATCGGATGATGTGTTAGTTGAGATACTATCGCAACAATACAGTGTGATCTTGCTCGATTATCATTGGGGTGGCGGCGATGTGGCGAAAAACTTATTAATGGGAGCGCGCGCGAAAGGCTGCCATGTTCCCATTATCGTTATGACCGATGAAATGGAAGCCGATGTTGACCGTGAAGCCATCTCACTTGGTGCTTCAGATTATTTAATTAAGGGGAGAATTGATAGCCAATTAATTGAACGCACTATTCGGTATGCGATCGAAAGAAAAAATGCTGAAAGTCGTTTATCTCAGTTAGCTCATTTTGATCCTTTAACAAATATCCCTAATCGAATTCTGTTCAGGGATCGATTAGAACATGCTTTACAACTGGCTAAACGTGAAGAGCTGTCGTTTACATTAATGTATATGGATCTGAATGGATTTAAGCAAATTAATGACAAGTTCGGACATGATGCGGGTGATAAATTATTACAATCCAGTGCAAAACGATTAAACGAATGTATGCGCCGCAGTGACTCTGTAGCACGTATTGGCGGGGATGAATTTACATTGCTGTTAGAGAAAACAGAAGACACGATTGGTATCGCGCGTTTTGCCGAAAAAATAGTTAGTGTGATTGAAGAGCCACATATAATAGAGAAGCGTGAAGTATTCGTGGGTTGTAGTATTGGCATTGCAGTTTATCCAGAAGCCGGTCGAGATTCAGACACGTTACAGCGCAATGCAGACATGGCTATGTATCAGGCGAAACAAGCCGATCGGAGTGAGTATCGGTTTTTTACTGAAGCGATGAACGTCAAAGCGAGACGGCAATTATTATTGGAAACAGATTTACAAAGCGCTATTGAACATAATGAGTTCGATATATTTTATCAGCCAAGAGTCAATTTAATTAATAGTGATGTGGTCGCTTTAAAAAGTATTGTTCGCTGGTATCACCCTTCACAGGGTTGGCTTAACGTTCAACAGTTTTTAGATACAGCTGAAAATATTGGTTTAGTGATGGAGCTGGCTTATTGGACATTTCAAAAAGTCAGTGATGACTTTAGAACGTTTAATAAGAAACACTTGTCGGCTATTCCCGTATCAATCGCGTTAAGTCATAGGCATCTTTTAGATGGAAAATTATTAGAGCAAATAAAAAAATACTCTGTGCTTTTTGAAAAAAATAGACGGCTGATAGAGCTAACATTTGATGAAAGTATTCTTTCAGCAAATAAACAACAGGTGTCGCATTTTTTTGAGAGTTTAAAAGAGCTTGGCTTTCGCACAGCTTTAACCAACCTTGGCGAAGGGTTGATGTCTGTTACCTTGTTAAGTCAATTAAAGATTGATCGAATAGAGTTGTCTTCAACGTTAACAGACGGGTATCAGAAAGAAGACAATCATCGTGTCATATCATTGTTAACAATGCTTGCGTCTCGATTAAATTCACAGGTGTCTGTCGCTGAATTATCATCTGACTCGCAGTGCTCTGCCATGATTAAACTTGGGTGCACGCAAGGTTATGGCGACGCTGTTGGTGAGGCATGTGGAATCGAAGATCTGACGCAGTTAGTATCAGAGATTCTCCCCGCGTAAATATTTAACGCCAGTCTATTTTACTTGTCGGACTTCTCAAGTACAGCAATAATATTGCCAGAAAAATAAGGGCGACACCATGTGATAAATTTAGGAAGCTGGTACCGAAATATTTTGTAAAAATATTTCTTGTTGTACCATTTATCTTTGTTGGTGAAATACAATGCGTTGACTTCAAAGTTGTAACGACTGGCTAATTGAGTGATGGTGAGTGGGTCGTACCAACAAGTGTGATCAGGGTGAACTTTAATAGAATTTTTCCTAAAAATACGAGAAATATTGCTAATACTAAATGCATTAGGAGCGGTGATGATTAAGGTTCCATCATCTTTTAAATGCTTCCTCATGGTATCTAAAAATAATCCGGCATTATTAAGGTGTTCAATGATTTCACCGGCGACGATTGTGTCATAAGTTTTACCGAGATCCATATTCTCGGCATTTCCTTCGGCGACATTATAGCCCTTTAATGTCATCTCCCTAGCACCAATACCATCAATGTCGACACCTTGTAGGGACTGTGCATGCAGTTTAATAAACTTATGTAGGCCTGTGCTTTCAAACTTGCGAATATCACCGGGCCGAGAATCAACACAGCCAATATCGAGTACATCTTTGCCTTTAATAAAAGGTTCGATGATGCTAAGGCGACTTATCACTCGTGGGTATTTCACATAGATGCCTGTTTAGAATGAATGTTACAAGCCTGTTCATAACATGCTTATTTTATAATACAAAGTAATAGCACAAAGTGATAATACAAAGTGCGCAAAAGTAAAGCTATCTACTACTAGCTGTATTATTCTTATTGTTGTCTACAATAACAGTGAATGAGCTATGAGGTTCATTTCATTGGGTCTAAGTACAAATAACCACTTAAAATTTAAATTACCTTACGTTAAATCACTGTATGTGTTGAGAAAGACGCTTATAATAAATGTTTCTGAGCATATTGCACAATATGTTATTTACATAGAACATCCAGTTTATCGAGATAATTTTATTGGCCAAGAGAGCGTTTGGTAAAAAACGGTAAGAAAGTATAACTGTTATACCGAATGACTGTTTTGAGAAGAAGTAGCTTTTAATTTTTTTTGAGTCAAGCAGGATAGCCTCTTTATTTAAGAGCTTGATAGACAATAAGTCATAATAATGGACCTGACATTGGAATTGGTAACCGTCATCACAGCTAATTACAACGGTATTCGCTATTTACGCGAAGCTGTAGAAAGCGTATTGGCGCAAGACTATGGCGCTATTGAGTATATTATTGTTGATGATGGTTCGACGGATGACTCTAAGATATTGATTGAAGAGCTCTCTCATCGAGATGATCGGATTAAACCAATCTTCTTGTCCCGAAATGTCGGTGTTGCTGAAGCCCGAAATCAAGGAATAAAAAACGCGACAGGAAAATACATTACGTTTATTGATGCTGACGACATATGGTGTAAAGAAAAAATATCCTCGCAAGTTAATGTTTTTCAGAAATATCCAAAAGCAGGGCTGGTTGTTACTGCAGCTCAAGTCATAGGAGCGCAAGGACAGTATTTGTGTGAAAAAAAACCGTCAACTCGTCGGGATGGAGTTAAACAAGGGCAGGTGAGTTTGTATGATTATGTTTCAGGACAAATTCCTGCCTCAATTAATACCATGACTAAACGGGAATGCATTAACCGGGTCGGTTTGTTTAATCCGCGCTATGTCATAGGCGAAGATTATGAACTATGGATGCGGATAGTTCGCCATTATGAATACTATTATATCGATAAGCCGTTACATTATTATCGGATACACGATAATAATGCGACTAAAGACAAATTGTTTAATCGAAAATCCAAACTAAAAATTCTTGAAGAAATGCTCGAAAAAGATCCTTGTCTTGAAAGTCAGCTTGGCGATAAATTTCAAGTCATTTTGCATCGAAAATACAATGCTCTTGGACGGATTTATTTTGAAAAGGGGCAATTGAAAAACGCAAAAGAGTGCTTTGAAAAAGCGCTTAACATCAAAAGCCATTTTATTCATACACTGAAATCACAGCTGTGGTTGTTCTTTATAAAAGTAAAATCGTAAATCGTTATTACGCAATAGAGAACAAACTTTCAAGATTTCTTTTCCGGATTTATAGCGTTTTTCTTCGATCCAATACTCGATACCCCAGCGCTTCCGACAAGTGCGCATCTGAAATCTGCGACACTTCCTGCATGTCGGCCAAAGTTCTAGCAACTCGTAAGCATCGATGATAGGCGCGAGCTGATAAACCTAAACTATTCATTGCATTCTCCATAAACGACATCTGTTTTGTTGATAGTTCACATAGGAGAATAAGTTCTTCACCCGTTAGCTGTCTGTTTAATTTATGTTGTCGAGAGTGTTGTATTTCTCGCGCCTTATTGACACGTTCGCGAACAAGTTGAGAGTTTTCTTCAGTACTTTTTAATTGAAACTGTTTGGTGTTAACGGCGGTGACAGGGACGTGCAAATCAAAACGATCTAGCAAAGGGCCAGAAATTTTTTGGCGATAGCGCTCAATTTTTTCGAATGAGCATTTACAACGGCCATCACCTGAACCTTGATAGCCACAAGGGCAGGGATTCATGGCGGCGACTAATTGAAATTGTGCTGGGAACTGCACTTGAGCATTGGCGCGAGAGATGCAGATCTCTCCTGATTCCATGGGTTCTCGTAATACTTCTAAAACCTTTCTCTGAAACTCTGGTAGTTCATCTAAAAATAAAACGCCTCGGTGAGCTAAAGATATTTCTCCGGGTCGAGGGTGACTACCGCCACCGACTAAAGCAACTGCAGAAGCTGTGTGATGAGGGGACCTGAATGGCCTTTGACGCCAGTTATCGGCGACTTTACCAGTAGCAATAGAGCTAACGGCCGCTGCCTCCAAAGCTTCAGCATCTTGTAATGGCGGCATGATCCCAGGAAGTCGGCTAGCAAGCATTGTTTTGCCTGTGCCGGGAGGTCCAAAGAAAAGGATATTATGACCGCCAGCAGCAGCAACTTCTAAAGCTCGTTTAGCTTGGCGTTGCCCTTTGACATCAGCTAAATCGGGGTATTGATCTTGATGAGCGTGTTCGAGAGGTTCTGCTAAAGGTAGTGTTTGCCTTTTGTGTAAGTGAGCGCAAACTTCCAGCAAGGAGCATGATGAGTAGACAGTCGTCTCCCGGCATAAGGCGGCTTCGGAACTGTTATCTGTGGGGACAACTAAAGAGCGTTTAGCGAGAGCCGATTCCATGGAGGCAGGTAATGCACCAAGAATGGGTCGAAGCTGTCCTGAGAGAGCCAGTTCGCCAAGAAACTCATACTCACGTAAACCCTCATCGGGGATTTGCTCGGAAGCGGCCAATATTCCCAAAGCAATGGGTAAGTCATAACGACCGCCTTCTTTCGGTAAGTCGGCGGGAGCGAGGTTGACGGTGATGCGTCGAGCTGGGAAGTCAAAGTGGCTATTGATGAGCGCGCTTCTTACCCTATCCTTACTCTCTTTGACGGCTGTTTCTGGTAGGCCAACAATGGAAAGTCCTGGTAATCCATTGGAGAGATGGACTTCTACGGTCACGAGAGGGGCAGAGATGCCCGATTGGGCGCGAGTGTAAATAATGGCGAGAGACATAAGCGATCCTTGCTGTATGGTTTATGTTGTTTGATGTTAAAAATGACTAAACCCAAATCCCTTGGTGTTAGTTTTCTGTTTATATGTAAGCTCTATATTGTCTAACGATTTATTTTGAAAGCTAACTAACTTTTGTTGTTGATCGTTTTTATTGGCTATGGATTATCGGTTATCGTCCTCGAGTGCTGCAGTAAGCTCTATGACTTCAGCTTCAAGAGATTCTAAACGTAGACGTGTTCTTTGAAGTACTGCTGTCTGAGCATCAAATTCTTCACGGCTAACAACGTCCATTTTTTGTAATGCAGATTGTAATAAGATTTTCATTTTACTTTGAATCTCAGGATTTAAGTCAGAAGCAGCACTCCCATCATCTGGAGTATCATTAAAGAAATCGTGCGCTTGCGCTAGTAATTTATTTATAGGGGGTAACGGGCTCACCGTTTTTCTCCTGTAGCCACTTTGACACAATACCTTTTCAACAAGTTACGTTAGTAGTAATTAATGAATCAGCAAGATTGACGTCGAGTTTCAGCCGCTGTTATGGTGCGTTAGTGTATCCTGCTATTCAGACTATTTCTATTCGACTCAAAAAATTGCCCCAAAAAAGAACACGTTTTATGACATCGCAATCGCTATCTTTGAATGCTGCTGATAATTTCACTAAAAATACAGGTGTTGATAACGCCAGTCATGATGAGGCCGCTAAAAGAAAGAATGAAAAAATCGAACATCGTGAATGGTTAGCGACGATTGAATTAGCGTTTTTAGGGAAAACGTTATCCATTACAGATGCAGCAGCAAAAACAAAATTAATTCGAGCGAAACACCTAGGCCCATTGAGAATACAACGACCTTTCTATCCCGAAGGTGATTGCTGTCATTGTTATTTATTGCATCCACCCGGTGGAATAGCGGCAGGTGATGACTTAACGATTAGTGCTGAATTGGTAGAAAAAAGCCATGTGCTTTTGACGACGCCATCGGCTGGTAAAGTGTATACAAGTGATTCTCATGGCCATCCTCAGCGTCAAGGAATTCACGCAAAGATTAGTGCTGATAGTTGTTTAGAGTGGTTGCCACAAGAAACAATCATTTTCTCTGGTGCTCAAGTTAAGCTTACTAATCGATTCAACCTTGAAGGTAACGGGCATTTAATTGGGTGGGATATGGTTTGCTTGGGCCGGAGAGCGAGTGGTGAACAATTTTTAGAGGGCGATTGTGTACAAAGTATAGAAATATATCGCGATGACATATTACTGATGCGAGAGCGCACACATTGGCAAGGGAATAGCTCGGCACTAACGTCAACATGGGGCATGGCTGGCCATGTTGTTTCCGGCACATTATTTGCGACATTAGAAACATCAAGACAGCAAATGGATGATTGGCGAGAAGGTTTAGCCGAATTAGCGTTGACAGGAGAGTGGGGTTTAAGTCAAAAGCCAGGAGTTTTCACAGCGCGTTTTTTAGGGCGCTCTGCAGAGCAAGGCCGGAAAGGTTTTGAATATTTGTGGAGTCAACTGCGGCCTTTGATTAATGGAAGAGATGCATGTCGGCCAAGAATTTGGAATACTTGATAAACAGTAAATCTAAAAATTTTAAGCAACTAAAAAGTTAAACAGGAAATAAAAATGGAACTCAGTCCACGCGAAAAAGATAAACTATTATTGTTTACAGCGGCCCTAGTGGCAGAGAGAAGAAAGGCAAAGGGATTAAAGTTAAATTATCCCGAAGCTATCGCCATTATTTCTGCTGAAGTTATGGAGGGCGCTCGAGAGGGTAAAACAGTTGCCGAGCTGATGGATTATGGTCGAACTATCTTAAGCGTAGAAGATGTCATGGAAGGCATCCCCGAAATGGTCGATGAGGTGCAAGTAGAAGCCACTTTTCCTGATGGTACAAAATTAGTCACGGTTCATAATCCGATCGTATAATTTTGGATAACAGAAAAAGGTAAAAATAGAAAAACCTCTGAATTAAAATACATTGCGTTCGATTTAAAAAAGGATAAATAGATGATTCCTGGTGAGTACGATATACAAGCGGGTGATATAGAGCTCAACGTTGGGCAAGATACAAGAATGCTGACGGTAGAAAATACAGGTGACCGGCCTATTCAAGTGGGTTCTCATTATCATTTTTATGAAACAAACCCCGCCTTGACGTTTGATCGTGAGATGACAAAAGGCTATCGATTAAATATTGCGGCAGGCACAGCCGTTCGTTTTGAGCCAGGACAAGATCGGCAGATAGAGCTAGTGGAAATTGGAGGAAACAAAACCATTTATGGTTTTCGTGGAGATGTCATGGGAAAACTGTAGATGACCGTTGAGGCTCATGGTGAGACCATGAAATACAAAGCGGTCTTGCAGACTCGTATATAGATAAATCAGACATGTAATCAAGCGCATAAAGTATCAATAGAGAAGTGATAGCTAGTTCAATATTCAATAAATTTGAGTCCATAAGTGATATGATCCACTTCCTGATCACAGACATATATAATAAACAATTAGTTTAAATAAGTTCTCTGCCAGCCATAAAACACCCATTGTATAATGATAAGGCTGCCTTCCCATGAAGTAATCCCTACACTATGGATAAAAGTATCTCGTTTGACACAATCATCATTGGTGCAGGTCTTTCTGGACTTTGTTTGGCGCATCAGCTTGCCAATCAAGGTATTCGTTGCGCCATACTTGATAGAAAAGAAGTTTACCCAAATAATTTTAGAGCCGATAAATTAGAACATAATCAAATAGCAGCGTTACGGAAGGCAAAACTAGATCAATTCATTGTTCCTAAATCAGAGCCAATCGGCCATATAAAAAGTTATCGCTCTGGTATTTTGGAAGATGTCGATACTATTGATCAATATGGCTTTTCTTATCCTGCGACTGTCAATAATTTAAGAGAGAATTTACCGGCTCAAGCTCATTTTGAAGTGGCTACCGTCGTAAAAATAGAAAATTCTGCAACAGCTCAAAAAATTACTACTCGCTCTGGAAAAATTATTTCAGCAAAAATTATTGTGATGTCTACAGGTGGAAATGAGTCGGCAACTAAACTTGTTAGCATCCGTCGAAAACTAGATCCTGAGTTAACGTCTTTAAACTTTGGGTTTGATGTTGCTCGGACAGATAAAAAGCCTTTTGATTTTCGTGGTTTTAATTATCACTCTGAAGACCCGACAAGGGGAGTTGATTACGTGACTTTCTTTTTAATTGGCAATGACATGCGTGTGAATATATTTTCACAATGGGATGCTAAAGATGAAAGAGCAACAGCAATGAGAAAAAATCCCATTGAAGAAATGAGTAAATATTTTGAGAAACTTTATGATTATGTGGGTGATATTGACGTTATAACTAAGGTGCAAGTGTTCCCAACACATTTTTATCGAGCTAAAGATCACATACAGCCCGGTTTAGTTGTGATCGCTGATGAATATCAAAGTGTAAGTCCCGCAACGGGCCGAGGGTTGGACAAGCTGACAACTGATGTTGCTCTGCTTTCACAAAAATATATCCCGGAATGGTTGCGAGCTGAAAAAGCAGACAAAGTGGATATTGCAAAATATTACAAAGATAAGGAAAAAATAAAAATAGATCAGCGTGCTAGAGGCGATTGGATCTATTATCGAAATGATCTTAGAGGTAAACAAGCAACTCTTTTAGAGCGTATTGTCAATAAGATAAAAGCCAAGTTTGATCTAATTTAGACACCCATATCAAAATTTAAATTCCTCGCAATCCTCTTTTAGCTTGTTAAATAAGCTATTTTGTAACATATTTAACCTTGATATTTTCACTTGCTATTTGCATTGAGAGTCGTGACATTAACAATGCAATGTCATGCATAAAGCCAAATAGAGTAAACAGCGCTCTCTATGTAGGACTACTCAAGATCAAAATATATTCCAGAATGCATAAATAGGACAAACAACATGAGCAAAATTGATCGTCGCGCCTATGCCGATATGTTTGGGCCCACCACGGGAGATCGTGTTCGTCTTGGTGATACAGAGCTTTGGATAAAAGTCGAAGATGATTTCACGACTTATGGTGAGGAAGTTAAATTTGGCGGCGGAAAAGTGATTCGTGATGGCATGGGTCAAAGTCAGCGTCCCAGTGCTGAAACGGCTGATACCGTTATCACAAATGCGTTAATCGTCGATCACTGGGGCATTGTAAAAGCCGATGTCGCAATAAAGAACGGGCGGATTGCAGGTATTGGTAAAGCGGGGAATCCTGATATTCAATCCGACGTTAATATTGTGATTGGTCCCGGTACCGAAATTATTGCAGGTGAAGGGCAAATTTTAACGGCGGGTGGGATTGATGCACACATCCACTTTATTTGTCCGCAGCAAATTGAAGAAGCACTAATGAGTGGCGTCACAACGATGCTTGGGGGTGGAACGGGTCCTGCAACTGGAACAAACGCAACAACCTGCACACCAGGTCCATGGCACATGCATCAGATGCTAAATGCGGCAGAAGCCTTTCCAATGAACTTAGGCTTTTTGGGGAAAGGTAATGCTAGTTTACCTGAAGGGTTAAACGAGCAAATCGAAGCCGGCGCCATGGGGTTAAAGCTGCACGAAGACTGGGGAACAACACCAGCGTCGATTGATACTTGTTTAACTGTCGCAGAAAAATATGACATTCAAGTAGCAATACATACCGACACATTAAATGAATCCGGTTTTGTTGAAGATACTTTGGCAGCTTTTAAAGGCAGAACGATTCATACCTACCACACCGAAGGTGCTGGTGGAGGACATGCGCCTGATATTATTAAAGCCTGTGGTGAATCCAATGTTTTACCGTCATCAACAAACCCAACACGTCCTTACACGATAAATACTGTCGATGAGCATTTGGATATGTTGATGGTGTGTCATCATCTCGATCCGAATATTCCAGAAGACGTTGCCTTTGCCGATTCAAGAATTAGAAAAGAAACCATTGCCGCCGAAGATATTTTGCATGACCTCGGAGCATTCTCAATGATCGCTTCAGATTCTCAAGCGATGGGCCGAGTCGGCGAAGTGGTGAGCCGTACTTGGCAGACCGCGCATAAAATGAAAGTACAACGCGGACCGTTAGAAACTGACGATTCAAAATCCGATAATTTTCGGGTAAAAAGATACATTGCTAAATACACCATTAACCCTGCGATTAGCCATGGCATTGATCACGAAGTTGGTTCGATAGAAGTGGGGAAACTAGCCGATTTAATTTTATGGAAGCCCGCATTTTTTGGCGCAAAGCCGTCGCTTATTTTAAAAGGTGGAAGTATTGCGGCTGCACCGATGGGCGACCCTAACGCATCAATCCCAACTCCGCAGCCAGTTCATTATCGAACTATGTTTGGTGCTTTCGGCAAGGCATGCACGAACACCGCTGTCAACTTTGTAAGCCAAGCCTCTATTCAGCTAGGCGTTGGTAATGCATTAGGTTTGCAGCGCAAAATGGTTCCTGTGAAAAATTGCCGGACAGTGAAAAAAGCGAATATGATTCACAATAGTTATCAGCCAAACATGGAAGTACATCCAGAAACCTATGAAGTAAGAGCGGATGGTCAATTACTGGTCTGTGAACCTATGTCTATATTACCGTTAGCGCAAAGGTATTTTCTTTTTTAAGGGTTCGGTTAAATATGAACAAGAAAATAATATAAATAGTTAAGATGCGGGTAAATTTATGTACACGCTTCATATCGCAAACAAAAATTACTCGTCATGGTCGTTGCGTCCTTGGGTATTGATGAGAGCACTCAATATCTCATTTGAAGGAGTGTTACATAAATTCGGAGAAGAAGATTTCAAGACATTTTCACCTGCAGCAACAGTACCCTGTTTGTATGATGAAGAAAGCCAAGAAAAAATAATTCTCTGGGATTCTCTAGCGATTATTGAATACCTTTCAGAAGAACATAAAAATATTTATCCAGAAAGTAAAACAGCAAGAGCCTGGTCGCGCAGTGCTTGTGCTGAAATGCATTCTGGTTTTTCGGGAATACGAAATGTTTGTTCAATGAGTTGCGGTGTTCGTGTAACACTTCATAAAGAGACCCCCGAATTATTAAAAGATATTGCACGCTTAGATACATTGTGGAGTGAAGGCATCAACAAGTTTGGTGGACCTTACTTGGCAGGAAAAGAATTTTCGGCAGCAGATGCAATGTATTCCCCCGTCGTATTTCGTGTACAAACCTATGGGTTAAAACTCAGTGACATTTCACAAGCCTATATAAAAACAATGTTAGCTCATCCTGCCATGAAAGAATGGTATGAAGCTGCATTGAATGAAAATTTTCGAGAAAAAGCCCATGAAGAATGGACAAGGAATACAGGAACTACAGAAAAAGACTTTCGAATAAAAGAAAAGTAATTTTTAAATTGTTCTAAGTGTTATTCGTCATTGTTTAAATAGCTAAAACCAATAAAAAGAACATAATGAAAATTACTCAATTAGTTAGCTCGCTCATATTTCTCTCATTAATTCACTCTATCGCTTATAGCGACACCTCTTCAGGTGCTCCTCTTAAAAAAGCAGTACTCAAAACAGAAGTACTCAAAATAGAACAGGTCAGCTACGGTCAATGGTATGGTGGATTAGGTGTTTCAGGTCTACGGAGATCCATTGCAAACACCAGTGATTTAGGCGAACTAGCAAATCGTGCTGTTACCTATCGGCTAAGTCAACAGCGCTTAGGTATCCATAATGCCCAACAAGCAGCGTCACCTTTGAACGCAACAGCTTTTGAATTTGATTCAGAGATTGATGGTGTAGTTGCACAGTTTGGAACCATGACAAAGTTACCAAAGATGTTTGGTCGTCACACGGCACTTGAAGGAACAATTCGACAAGCGAGAAGATTGGGCAACGATATCGATGCAACGAGTGATCACCTTGATATAGGTTTGGTATGGAGTGCGAATTGGCTAAGTGATAGAGCAGGGTATTTTTCTCTACATGGCATTGTTGAGCAATCGGATGCCGATGTGAAATTCGTCAATGGTCGACGTAAAGGCGATAGCATCGGAGGAAGACTTCAATTAGGAGAAGTCTTAAATGATGCATGGGCTTATTCGTTGATTGCCGAGCGAGTTTGGTGGGAGGGTGATGGATATATTTATCGCCCTTCAGCACTTGGGCCAATCAAAATATCACAAGATGTCGATTATTCTAGAAGTTATGTGAATGGCGATGTCGTTGCGCATTATTCGTTACCTAATTTTATTATTCCCAGCGCACAATTCCGTTGGCGCACTGGTTTTTATTATCTGCATAATAGCTATGAAGATAATCAAAATAATCTTGGGCAAAAAACAGCTGAGCCGTTTGGTAGCATTGAACGTTTAGGCTTTCTTCGTACCGGCGGGCATTTGTCGTGGCGTTATGGAGCTAAAAAGCAGTGGAGCCCGTTCACGGAATTTATGGTTGATTATGAAGTGAAAAATAATATGGATGAAGTGTTTGATGATCCATATACAATGACTTTGAAGTTGGGAATGGCGTGGTTGCCGGAACGAGGGAAGCGTGTTCAGTTAGAAGCACAACGCTTTCAAGGAATGAATAACGAACGAGCCAGAAATAATATAACACTCACGATATTGTTAGATTATTTTTAATTGTTCTAGAGAGATTTGAGGGAAATAAAAATGGATTATTTTAAACACAAAGCAGATGACTACGAGAAAGACAAAAATCGCGTGGCAAATGTGAGCAATATTGCCAGTGCGGTATTGAAAGCTGTGACGTTAAAAAAATCCATGCACATAATGGATTTTGGGTCGGGCACCGGATTGTTGCTGGAGAAGATAGCGCCATTTGTTGAAAAAATTACAGCTGTCGATATATCCTCATCAATGAATGCTCAGCTTCGGGATAAACGAGATCAACTCCCTTGCGAGCTAGATATCCAAGAAATAGACTTAACCAAAAAAACGATCGACGAAAAGTTTGATGGAATAATCTCCTCAATGACTATGCATCATATTGAGGATACCGAAACCATGCTCGTGAAGTTATATGACATGCTCAATGATAATGGTTATATCGCTATTGCTGATTTAGACAAAGAAGATGGCGGCTTTCACTCAGAAGATACTGGCGTTTTTCATTTTGGATTTGATAGACAAGAAATTGTTAGCGCAGCTAAAAATGCGGGCTTTAAAAAGATTAAAATAAAAACAGCAAGTACGATAGAGAAGCCACAAGGTATGTATACTGTTTTTTTATTGACAGCGACGACTTAAATTAAAAGAGATTGATAAAGTAATGATAGAGTGTTTTGAATTTATTAAAGGCGGTAACAATAAAGCAACTCATAGCTTATCGTTAACCTTTGAGCAGCGGCAAAAAAGTCGAGGCCAAGCAGAAGCAAAAACTGGTGAGAAGGTGGGATGGTTTGTAGAGCGTGGCCATGTGTTAGCTGACGGCGATGTGTTAGTTGCAAAAACCGGCGAGCACATTCAAATTATTGCAGCAGAAGAAACGTTATCTGAAGTCCATTCCCATGATGTATTGGCATTAACCAAAGCGGCATACCATTTAGGGAATCGCCATGTGCCCTTACAAATTATCGACTGCTATTTACATTTTCAGCATGATCATGTGCTTGACGACATGATACGAGGGTTAGGGTTAAGCGTTAGCTGTGTTGAAAAATCTTTCCATCCAGAATCAGGTGCTTACCATTCTCATGGTGGATCCGGAGAAAGCCCTGATGAACATGAACACGGACATCACCAACATGAGCATTCACACAGCCATGCCTAGCTCTAATATTAAAGCGTCTAATAAAAATTCTTCCAAAGATAATAAAAAAATCGATACTGACATCGAAATTGATTCGTTGTTACATTTGTTGCATCTCGTTAGTCCTGCGTTGCCTGTAGGCGCTTATGCTTACTCACAAGGATTAGAGACCGCTGTGGAAAATCAGTGGGTAAATAGTTTCGAGACATCGAAAGATTGGATCGGGAATGTGATGTCTGAAGGGTTGGGCTGCTTAGATTTGCCGGTTCTTTTGCGCGTCACAAAAGCATGGCAAACTAATGATATAAAAAAAATTGATCGGTGGAATAATTTTTTATTAGTGTCCCGAGAATCAAAAGAATTGTTGCTAGAAGATACTCAAATGGGAGAAGCGCTTCTTCGGCTGTTAGCTGATTTAGATGTAAAACAGGCTGCAGAATGGCAAGAAGAGAATCAGAAAAGAGAAGATCAATTAAAACAAAAACCAAGTTTTGTTACGATGTTTGCACTGGCAGCGACACACTGGAAAGTTGATGAATCAAGTATGCTAAAAGGTTTTGTATGGAGTTGGTTGGAAAACCAAGTCGCTGCTGCCATAAAGTTGGTTCCTTTAGGACAAACCGATGCTCAAAAGTTATTAATTGCCTTAATGCCAAATGTTAATAAAGTGGTTGAAAAATCTTACACTATCGAAGCAGAAGATATCGGTAGTAACTTACCCAGATTGGCTATTGGTTCAATGCAGCATGAAACACAATACTCGCGGCTATTTCGTTCTTAATAGTTGCCAAGAAAATTGAAAGAGAAATAAACGAGAGACTAGACTATGAAAAAACCAACCCTACGCTTAGGTATTGGCGGCCCCGTTGGCTCAGGAAAAACGGCTTTGGTAAAAGCACTTTGTGCAGAAATAAAAGATCTTTTTGATATTGCTGTGATTACCAATGATATATATACACGAGAAGATGCAGAGTTTTTATTGCGTAACGAAGCGCTAGAAGAAGATCGAATTATTGGTGTAGAAACCGGCGGTTGTCCTCATACAGCGATACGGGAAGACGCCTCAATGAATTTGTCGGCCGTTGCGGAATTGCAAGCTCGTTTTCCAAATCTTGATGTAATTCTCATCGAAAGCGGTGGTGATAACCTTGCGGCTACATTTAGCCCTGAGTTATCGGACCTAACACTCTATGTTATAGATGTGTCAGCGGGGGATAAAATTCCGCGTAAAGGCGGTCCGGGGATCACTAAATCTGATTTACTCATTATCAACAAAACAGACTTAGCGCCACTTGTCGGTGCAAATCTCAGCGTAATGGATCGAGATGCAAAAAAAATGCGTGGCGATAAACCGTTTGTTTTTTCAAACTTAAAAACGGGTGAGGGTCTTAGTGAAATCATTCATTTTATTACGGAGCAAGGGATGTTAACGCCTTCTGTGACATAGGTGTATGTCTTTATGACATATGAAGGGCGCTTAGTTAATAGTATTTGATCAAAGTCATTTACCGAGAAGTCTAGGTGACTATACTAACAAAAAGAGCTAATAATAATGTTAATGAAATGCAGATGTATTATTTTCTGCTATAGTCAGTCGAAGCCTATAATTTTTACATCGAGCCAAAAAATTAACAGAAGAACTATAGAAGAACTATAGAAAAATTACAGAAGAACTAGGAGAGGTGAGTATGAAAAAAATAATAGCAGTGTGGGACCATAGTAATACCTCATCAAAACTATTAAAGAAGGCGAACACTATTGCCCAAGATTTAGGTGCCAATGTCATATTGGCTGTTTTTGTAACGTCTTTAAATCAAAAAAAGTATGAGGCTAAGCATAATGCTACTTTAATTAAAAAGATTGAAGATCAAGTGGCCGAAAATTTTGATTCTAGCGTTAACGTCAAACATATTATTGCTGTTGATCAAGATATTGCTAAATGGGTGAATGGGTTTTGTGAAAAAACAAAGGTCGACTTGATTCTTAAAACAGGTAATCGATCAGAAACATTATTCCACACACCTGTAGATTGGCAATTAATCCGTCAGGTTAGTTCACCTGTTTTAATTGCATCTGCAAAACAATGGAAAAAGAAACCTAAAATATTAGCCACTATCGATGTTGATAATACCAGTAATAAACAAAAAACAATTAATACCAAAGTTTTATCAGCTGCAAAGTTTGTTGCTGATATGACAGGGTCTCACCTTCATGTGATTTACAATATTGCAATTACTAAAGCGTTGACGGAGCTTGATATTGTAGAGCCCTCTGAAATTATAAGTAAAAAAGGAAAAGAAGCCAAAAAGCTTTTAGATAGCTGTTTGGAAAAAAATAAAATCGAAGATGCGACAACACACGTTGTTGCAGGAGATGTTGCTGTAACAGTGCCTAGAATTGCCAAAAAAATAAAAGCAGATTTAGTTGTTATGGGGAGTGTAGGTAGAACAGGGATGAAAGGTATGTTGTTAGGTAATACAGCGGAAAAAGTACTTCATAATTTAAGAACCGATATATTGGTTATAAAGCCATAAATCTATACATGTTGATTTATGGCTTCAAGTAATCAATAACTCACATCCAAAAAGCATAAAGCGTTTGAGCCTTAGTTCTATTGGGTTAAACGCTTCGTCTTTATTTCAATAGCATTTGTAGCTGTTGTGCAATTACTTTTTCTTCTTCGGTTAATACAATTCCTTGGCAGCGCGGGTCAGTTTTTTGAATAACAGATACCATCTGTTTTGTCAGTGGAAGAGGATCGCAACCATGACCTGTTTCACAGACTAGATCCCATTTCTTTTCCGCTTTCATATGGCAGTCCAAACAGTTACCACCAAATTTATTGATCACGTCATCAAAACCGCGCTTTCCAATTTCACTGCCTTCTGCTGAAACATTGAGCTCAAAAAACTCCCAATCGTTTGTTGTGGGATTAAAACCTTTGTCGTGCTTAACCATGACTTCGCTGGGTACCAGTTGCACCACCGAGCCAGGAGGGTATTCACCGCCATCTTTAGAGTTGGCAACCTCCAGAGTTCCTTTCATATCCATATCACCCAGTAGATTATCGACAAAAAATCCCCTAACAGGGGTCATTTCTAGCACGCAACCAAAACTTTTCTCTGTTATTTCAACGGAACTGGTTTTTTCAGCAAAGGATAGACCCGAAGCTAGGAGAGTGAAGGTAGTCAGTAGAAAAATGCGAGTTAATGTATTCATAAAGCACCCAATAAAATAATTTGATGACAAATAGTTTGCGCACAATATAATAAGGCGTTTGCTTAGTCAAATAGTTTGCGTGCAAAATATATCTTGAGAAGAAGACCTTTCTTCCAGAGGGTTGTTTGTCACGTTGACGAATAGCCTTGATCAAGAATGCCTATTAATAACGATGAACCTAGGTTTTTAACAATGCCAATGCTCGATTTAGATGTTCAGGTGTGTCACTCACTGTATTCAGCGACAAATGCTTTAATACGTGCTTATCGTCCGTTATTGGAACCCTTAGGTCTGACTTATCCCCAGTACGTTGTGATGATGAGCCTATGGCAGAAGGAGGGAGTCAGTGTTAAGGCATTAAGTGAGCATACGCGTCTAGATTCTGGAACATTGACACCTATTTTAAAAAGGCTTGAAAAGCAGCAGTTGTTAACACGAAAAATTTTTGAAGGTGACGAAAGACAAAAAAGGATATGTCTGAGCTCAAAGGGGAAAAAATTAAAAGAAAAAGCGGAAAGTATTCCTGAAAAAATTGCGTGCATCACAAGTAGTCACTCAGAAAAAGCAGGGGTAGAGGAGAAAACTGGGATAGCGGAGAAAGATTTAAAAAATGCAAAAAAACTAAAACATCTGTGTGAAGAGTTATTCCGCGTTTTAGAAGCTAAGTAAATTGAAAAACGTCAAAAATCGACATTGAATAGGATGAGCTTTGGTGGTGCGCACCTACCAAATTAAAGCACTCATTCTGTGCGACAAGCACCATAACAACGCATCAATCAGAAATGCACAAACACCTTCATAACAATATATACGGACCCTTCGTTAGATAAAAACAAATAAAACACTGCAAATACAACTTGTTAGGCGCTTAAAACCTGATAAATGGTTCGGTTGGCACCAAAAATGCTATCTCTTGGGGCGCGAAGTTTATACGCACTCAATTTATCTATGGGGGATAATAACAATGAAGAAATCTTTTAATCAGTGGCTCAAGCGTAGTGGACTTATTTTAACCACAGCAGCCATGATCATGTCTGCCGCTATTGTTCAGGCAGCAGACACAATTAAAGTCGGTGTTTTGCATTCAATGAGTGGTCCTTTGGCTATCAGTGAAACAACACTAAAAGATACTGTACTCATGCTTATCGAAGCGCAAAATGCAAAAGGCGGTGTGATGGGTAAAAAGCTTGAAGCTGTGGTTGTTGATCCAGGTGATGAAAAAGCCGATTGGTCAAAATTCGGAGTAAAAGCTCGAGAACTTTTAGAAGTGAACAATGTTGACGTTATCTTTGGTTGCTGGACGTCGGTATCACGTAAATTTACGTTACCCGTTGTTGAGGAATTAAATGGCTTGCTTTTCTATCCTGTCCAGTATGAAGGTGAAGAGTCATCAAGAAACATTTTTTACACAGGTGCAGCGCCTAACCAACAAGCGATTCCTGCTGTAGATTATTTGATGGAAGAAGAAGGCGTGAAGCGCTGGGTACTTGAAGGCACTGATTATGTTTATCCGCAAACAACCAATAAAATTTTAAAAGCCTATCTAATCAGCAAAGGTGTTGCTGAATCAGATATTTCAGTGAACTACACGCCGTTTAGTTTTTCTGACTGGTCAACTCGTGTATCAGAAATTAAAAAATTCGGTTCAGCTGGTAAGAAAACCGCTGTTGTGTCGACGATTAATGGCGATGCTAACGTTCCTTTCTACAAAGAATTAGGTAACCAAGGTATTACTGCAGAGAAAATTCCTGTTGTTGCATTTTCTGTGGGTGAGGAAGAGCTAAAAGGTTTTGATACAGGTCCATTGGTTGGCCATCTTGCTGCTTGGAACTACTTTCAAAGTGCTGATGCTGATGTGAATGACACGTTCATTGAGCAATGGGAAACATTCGCTAAAGCTAACAGCATCAAAGGGCCTTATGTTACAAATGATCCCATGGAAGCCACGTTTATTGGTTTCAGTGCTTGGGTGAAGGCGGTTGAAAAAGCTAAGTCTGCTGAAGTCGATAAAGTGATCCCAGCGATGTATGGAATCAAAGTGCCAAACCTAACTGGCGGTATTGCTGAAGTGCTTCCAAACCATCACTTTACTAAACCAGTATTAATTGGCGAGATTCAAGCTGACGGTCAATTCGATATTGTTTCTCAGACAAAAGAAGTGCCGGGCGATGCTTGGACTGACTTCTTACCAGAAAGTGCGAAGATTGAGTCTAACTGGCAAGATCCAAAAATCAATTGCGGTAACTACAATACTGAAACTAAAAAGTGTTCGGGTCAAAATTTCTAATGATCCATCAATAATGAAGAGTGGTTTTTTGACTTGATTGTTTTAGCCAAAAAGCCACCTTTTTTATATTTTACATAATGTAACCTCGAGATCATCTCGAGGTTACTATTAAAATAATAAAACTCCTAGGTATATTCTAAATCAAGCACATATATTTGATGCTGGATAATTCGGTGCCACAATGAAAAATTTAAACAAACTTTTGTTGATAGTCTATGGGTTATTACTGACATCCATAAGCTGTGCACAGGAATTTGAAAATCATTCAAAATTATTTGTAGAAAGCTCAAGAAGCGAGCTTGTTGAAGTCATCAATATTGCTGCAAAGATAGATGATCCTCGTGTGTTACCCATGTTGAAAGCTTTGCTAAATGCAAAATTATATTTCCATAAAGAAAATAAGAAAATTTATATTATTGATTCGGTTGAGCAGAATACTATTGTTACAGACCTTTTTTCAGGACAGCTAGCAGATAGCATTGATCCTGATGACCTAAAAAAAATTAGAATAACGAATAAAATTCGAAGAACTTTAAAAAGTAATATCGCCGTCATTGAGATGACAAGTAACGATAAAGCGTTGCGATTGTCGGCCGCAAAAAATATGGCAGCGAATCCTGATGCGAGCTTGCGCGATGTTATCGTTACTGCTATCGCAAAAGAAGAATCAAAAGCAGTATTAGAATATTTACATTTGGGGCTGGGTTTAATTGATATCTATAGCGAAGATCAGTCGTTGCGGATGTCAGCTGCGCAAGCATTGAGCCAAACTGTTCAGCCCGAAGCCGTGGCTATTTTAAATACCTTAATTGAAAAAAATGAGGCCGGTGAATATCTAGAGTCGAATGTTGAGTTGGCAAAGTATGCAGAAAAAGCGCTTGATTCAGTGAATGCGAAGTTGGGCTTTTTTGGTTTTACGGAAAACTTGTTGTTCGGTATCAGTTTAGGGTCAATTTTATTGTTGGCCGCTATTGGCCTAGCGATTACTTTCGGCGTCATGGGTGTTATCAATATGGCCCATGGCGAAATGATAATGCTTGGTGCCTACACCACGTTTGCCATACAACAACTCTTCCCCAATTTTTTAAACTATTCATTATTCCTAGCGATACCAGCCGCATTTCTAGTGTCAGGGTGTATGGGCGTCTTGATAGAACGAATTATCATTCGCCACCTTTATGGTCGACCACTTGATACATTGCTGGCAACGTTTGGTGTAAGTTTAATATTGCAACAATTAGTACGAACGGGATATAGCGCTAATAATGTGTCAGTCGCAACGCCAGATTGGGCCAGTGGTTTCTGGGAGTTTAATGGAGCTTTGTCACTTACCTACAATCGTATTTATATTTTAATTTTTAGTTTAATTGTTTTGGCAATGCTAGCCATTTTATTGAAAAAAACACTCGTGGGTTTGCAGATGCGTGCTGTAACACAAAACCGTGGCATGGCAAATTCGATGGGAATCAAGTCGAGTTGGGTCGATGCAATGACTTTCGGTCTAGGGTCTGGTATTGCAGGAATTGCCGGAGTTGCTTTAAGTCAAATTACCAGTGTTGGTCCTAACCTTGGGCAAACACTGATTGTGGATTCTTTCATGGTGGTGGTCTTTGGCGGCGTTGGCAATATTATGGGTACTTTCTTAGGTGCGCTCATACTCGGTATTGCAAATAAATTTATGGAGCCCTTTACTGGAGCCGTGATCGCTAAAATTCTAATGTTGATATTTATTATATTATTTATTCAGTGGCGACCTCGCGGCTTGTTTGCGCTTAAAGGTCGATTCGTTGAAGATTAGTTGGAAATAAAATTCATGTTAAAAAAATCTAAAATATTTCAAACTATTCAGCAAGACCGTATTGGTAAATATGTTATTGGGTTTATTTTGTGCTTAGGAATTATTATTCCTTTGTTGAATGTACTTGCTCCAGCAAATTCAATGTTTAGCGTTTCTACTTATACCATTACTTTGCTGGGCCAGATTTTATGTTTTGCCATATTGGCTTTAGCGCTCGATTTGGTGTGGGGTTATTGTGGAATATTAAGTTTAGGACATGGTGCGTTTTTCGCATTAGGCGGCTATGCAATGGGGATGTACCTGATGCGACAAATTGGAGATCGTGGCGTATACGGTAATCCAGACCTGCCAGACTTTATGGTGTTTTTAAATTGGGATTCGTTACCTTGGTATTGGTATGGTTTTGATAATTTCGGTTTTGCCATGCTCATGGTTATTTTAGTGCCGGGGGTATTAGCCTATCTATTTGGTTGGTTAGCATTTCGATCACGAGTCACAGGAGTTTATTTTTCAATTATTTCGCAAGCACTAACTTATGCGTTAATGCAGGCTTTTTTTATGAATGACTTTGGGTTTGGAGGGAACAATGGCCTCACTGACTTTAAAGATATTTTGGGCTTTAACGTACAAGCAGATAGTACGCGTTCATTTTTAGTTTTTTTTGCAGCAATTGTGTTGTGTCTTTCTTATCTAGTATGTCAATTTATTGTAACCAGTAAATTTGGACGAGTGCTGGTGTCCATTCGAGATGCTGAAAGTCGGACACGTTTTTTGGGTTATAAAGTTGAGCGATACAAAGTAATGATATTTGCTTTTTCAGCAGCATTGGCCGGTATCGCCGGCGCTATTTATGTCCCGATGATGGGTGCGATCAGTCCTGCAGAATTTAGTCCTATTAATTCAATTGGTATTGTCATTTTAGTTGCATTGGGTGGGCGAGGAACACTGTATGGTGCAATCGTCGGTGCTGTCGTCATTACTTATGCGAAAGCAATTTTTACAACGGCATTTCCCGAACTGTGGTTGTTTGCACTTGGCGCATTGTTTGTTTTAACCACAATGTATATGCCTAAAGGGTTAGCGGGTATTGCAGAACAGTATTTAGAAAAAAAAGAAATTGACAAAAGAAAAAATAATTCTGATCAGGACTCCTCAGGAAATTCAGATTTGGAGTCCTCACAATGTTAGAAGTTAAACATTTAGATAAAGTGCAAAGCCTTCTCTACTTAAATGGCGTGACAAAATCGTTTGATGGTTTTAAAGCAATTAATAATTTATCACTCGATATTGCGCCGGGAGAGTTGCGAGCCGTGATTGGTCCAAATGGTGCCGGCAAAAGTACCATGATGGATATTATTACAGGCAAGACTCGCCCCGATGAAGGGGAAGTACGCTTTAAGGATACAATCGATCTCACTACTTACGATGAAGCTGACATTGCAAATATGGGGATAGGTCGTAAATTTCAAAAGCCGACTGTCGTTGAAAGCCTGACAGTTTGGGATAATCTTGATCTTGCACTAGCAGGAAATCGCAGCATTTTTCAAACTATGTTTTATAAAGTCAGTACGCAACAAGAAAAGCGAATCGAAGAGTTAGTGACGTTGATTGGTTTAAAAGATAAAGCAAATGATCTCGCGGCTAATTTATCTCATGGCCAAAAACAGTGGTTAGAGATTGGTATGTTGTTTATTCAAGATCCGGAAGTGTTGTTAGTCGATGAGCCTGCCGGTGGTATGACCGATACTGAAACAATGGAAACGGCAAAGTTATTGAAAGAAATGAGTAAGCATCATTCAGTAATAGTAGTGGAACATGATATGGATTTTGTTCGTGCTCTAGAGTGTAAAGTCACAGTTTTGCATGAGGGCAGCGTCCTTGCCGAAGGCGATTTAGAAACGGTATCCGCCAACCCGCGGGTTGTCGAAGTTTATCTGGGGCGGTAAGACATATGTTAAAAGCAGAACGAATTGATTTGTATTATGGAGCGAGCCAGGCATTAGAGAATGTGAGCCTGAGTGCTGCAAAAGGTGAGATTACCTGTGTGCTGGGTCGTAATGGCGTAGGTAAAAGTAGTTTGATGCAAGCCATCACAGGAAGGCAGCCCATCGCTGCTGGCAGTGTGATGTGGGAAGGACAGGACATTGGCAAATTGAGTGCAGCAGAGCGAGCGAGAAAGGGAATTTCCTATGTTCCTCAGGGAAGGCAAATCTTTTCACAGCTCACGGTTTTAGAAAATCTAAAAACAGGATTTGCTGCTTTACCTAGAGGGCAGCGAAAAATTGACGATGAGATTTATAGCTTGTTCCCAGTGTTGCAAAAAATGCTTCATCGTCGAGGTGGCGACTTGTCAGGGGGGCAGCAGCAACAGCTGTCTATAGCTCGTGCATTAATCATGAAGCCTCGATTGTTGATTTTGGATGAGCCTACCGAAGGCATTCAGCCGTCTATTATCAAAGATATACACAATGTCATCACGATTTTAAAAGAGCGAGGTGAAATGGCCATTTTACTGGTCGAGCAATACTTTGAATTTGCTCGAGCGTTAGCCGATCAATATTCAGTCATGGATCGTGGTGAAATAGTACTATCCGGAATTGCCTCAGAAATGGAAGAAGAAAAAGTCCGTAGCCATATGATGGTTTAAATTAATGATAGTTAAATAAACAAAAACAAATAAGTTAGTCGTTAAGTATTCAAGCCAGTCGCGTAGTTTCAATTGCCCCAAAATAATCCTTATTTTTTATGCCGACTCATTAGTCGGTGTAAAAACGCTCCTTGTGTTGAGCATTTCTGATTGTTTTTTCCTTAAATCCCTCTTTATATCTGACATATAACTCAAAAAATACATCATGCGAACATTTTTGCTCGTTAATGGTGCGTTTATCTGGTGCGAAATTTTATTTTTGCCCTTTCAAGGTGCTTGATGTTTGTTGATAGGGATGGCAAGAATGTTTTTAATCGTTAACTCACTGATAAATAATGAATTTTATGTAGTGGCACACTGTGTGCTTTAAGACAAAACGCAAATTCGCAAATATGGTGGTTAGAGGCTCACTTCTGACTACCCATAAAAAAGAATGATTAAAAAGTACTTACCTTGGAGATAGAGACATGAAATTAATAAATAAAATGCGCTTACCTGCAGCAATAGCTGCTGTAACAATGAGCGCGGGTATTACACAAATGGCTAATGCTGACATTGAATTGGCGGAAGGCCTAACAGTGACAGGTTTCGTGGACATGTCATTTTATTATGAAGATGTTGATGGCGCTTCTGAGTCTGATCAAGTATTTGGAATCGATCAAGTTGAAACAAATTTCATTTATACCGGCGCAAACGGTATTTCAGCGCAAGTTGATATTGAGTACGGCGAAAGCGGCAATGATGATGGTCAGGATGAAACTTTTGTTGAGCAAGCATTTATCACTAAGCAAGTTACCGATAAATTTAGTGTTAAAGCAGGACGTTTTTTAAGTTACACGGGTTGGGAGACTGAAGAGCCTACTGGCTTATATCAATACAGTGGAACTGGCTATGGTGGTCTTTTCTATGGTGGTTACCAGCAAGGTATTTCGGGAATGTATGACGGCGAAGTTTTTGATTTTATGCTTTCCGTTGTTAATGACGCCTTTAACCCGACTAATTCAGATAATGAATCAATGGAAATTGAGGTGGGTGCTGCTGTTCAGCCTGTTGAAGGTCTAACTGCAAAACTTTTCTATATTACTGACGATGGAAATGAGACGGACATAATTAACTTCTGGACGTCTTATGAAGTCTCTGGTCTTACTCTTGCCTTTGAATATAACACGGCTGATTACGACGCCTCTGATGAAGAAGCAGATGGCTTCCTTTTAATGGCTAATTATGCAGCTGGTAATTTTGGGATTACTGCTCGGTATAGCAGCTATGAAATTGAGAATAGTTCTGGTGATTCTGTTGAGAACAGCGCAATTACTATCGCCCCTAGTTATATCGTAAGTGATAATTTGGCGTTAATTCTTGAAGTTCGTTTAGATGATGACGAAGTGGCGCCAGCTCTCTTTTCATCTGTATCTGTAGATACGACAAGCGTAGCACTTGAAGCATTATTCACTTTCTAATATTAACGAAATGCTGACCGTAAATGGTCAGCATTTTTTTTATTAGTTATCGATCTCATGTGTATAGGAGCAGCCAGATGAAATTAGTAACAGCTATTATTAAACCTTTTAAGCTCGATGCTGTTCGTGAAGCGCTTTCAGAAATTGGTGTACAGGGTATTACTGTCACTGAAGTGAAAGGGTTTGGTCGCCAAAAAGGCCACACAGAACTTTATCGTGGCGCAGAATACGTAGTGGATTTTTTGCCGAAAACAAAAATTGAAGTTGCGATAAGCGATTCACAAGTGGACAGTATTGTTGAATCTATAACAAAAACAGCTCATAGCGGAAAAATCGGGGACGGTAAAATATTTGTTTCGCCACTTGAGCAAGTTATACGTATCCGAACCGGTGAAACCGGTGACGAAGCGCTATAACAACTGATCGAATTTTCGGAGAACTGTTATGGAATTGTTACAAAATCAAATTTTTGAATTGCAGTACGCCATGGATACATTTTATTTCTTAATGTGTGGCGCACTGGTTATGTGGATGGCCGCTGGTTTCGCAATGTTAGAAGCTGGCTTGGTTCGTGCAAAAAATACCACAGAAATTTTAACTAAAAACGTTGCACTTTTTGCGGTGGCTTGCACCATGTATTTGGTGTGCGGTTACAACTTTATGTATGACGGTGGATTGTTTTTATCTGGCGTTGATACCGTAGCAAGTTTAGATGTAGAAGCGGTCCTTGCGGCTTCAGCTGAAAATGGTTTTGATGGTGATTCAGTGTATTCTCGCGCGTCAGACTTTTTCTTCCAGGTCGTGTTCGTTGCAACGGCAATGTCTATTGTTTCAGGTGCTGTTGCTGAGCGGATGAAGCTGTGGGCATTTTTACTTTTTGCTGTTGTTATGACAGGTGTTATTTATCCAATTGAAGGTGGTTGGACTTGGGGTGGCAAAAGTGTGTTTGGAATGTTCGAGCTAAGCTATAGCGATTATGCCGGATCAGGTATTGTCCACATGGCGGGTGCTGCAGCTGCTCTTGCTGGTGTTTTGGTCTTGGGTGCTCGTAAGGGTAAATATGGCGAAAACGGCGAGATTAACGCGATTCCAGGTGCGAATTTACCGTTAGCAACGTTAGGTACGTTTATTCTGTGGCTAGGTTGGTTTGGCTTTAACGGTGGTTCTACTTTGAAGTTAGGTGGAATCGGTGTAGCTAACGAAGTTGCAAACGTATTTATGAATACAAATGCGGCGGCGGCTGGTGGTTTAATTGGTGCTCTCATTGTTGCACGTATCCTGTTTGGTAAAGCGGATTTAACCATGGCACTGAATGGCGCGCTTGCGGGTCTTGTTGCGATCACTGCTGAGCCAGCTGATCCTTCAGCGTTAATGGCTACCTTAATTGGTGCTGCTGGTGGTGTCTTAGTTGTCTTCAGTATTTTAACGTTGGATAAGTTAAAGATTGATGATCCAGTTGGTGCTATCTCAGTTCATGGTGTTGTTGGTCTGTGGGGCGTATTTGCTGTGCTGATCTCTGACACGGATGCGACTTTCATGGGACAACTTGTTGGAGCGCTTACTATCTTTGTTTGGGTGTTTGTTACTAGCTTAATCGTTTGGTTCATTATCAAAGCGATCATGGGTGTACGAGTATCTGAAGAAGAAGAGTATGAAGGTGTGGATCTTTCTGAGTGTGGTATGGAAGCTTACCCAGAATTCACTAAATCGTAAGATTGTTTTTACTCCCCTCTTGTGAAGGAGGGGAGGTTATTTTGAAGTACCCTCTACTACTCATACATTTTGAGCCCCAGTATGGAAACATACTGGGTTTTTTTTGTTTTGGAGAAGTAGAAAAGTGCAAAAGTTGTGGATTATTTGTGGATAAAAAAGAATAAAAATTTCCCCTATCCATTACTGGTTCAGGTAGTCTTTTTTGTGTATCTTAGCCCCTGCTTAGACAAATAGCTCAGTTGATAATAACGAAAATAAGAGTTAGTAGACCTTAGGAAGGAAAACTTCGATGAAATTAATAACGGCCGTAATAAAACCATTCAAACTAGACGATGTTCGCACCGCACTTTCTGACGTCGGTGTTCAGGGAATGACAGTCACAGAAGTTAAGGGATTCGGAAGACAAAAAGGCCACACAGAGCTTTATAGAGGCGCTGAGTATGTGGTAGATTTTTTACCCAAAGTAAAGTTAGAGCTGGCCCTCGATGACGCGATGGTTGAGCAAGTGGTTGAAGCAATCACAAAAGCTGCACAAACGGGTAAGATTGGCGATGGTAAAATCTTTATTAGCCCGCTGGATGAGATTATCCGTATCCGTACCGGTGAAACGGGAGCTGATGCTGTATAAAACTAAGGTATAAGGTAACGATTATCTAGGTCCTTAATTACCTCGCAAAAGATTGAGCACATTATAATTCCCAAAATGACGTCAATTCTTGATTCAAAAACCGCCTATTTAGGGCGGTTTTTTCGTTTTGGTGTGTTGTTAAATAACCTAGCAAGGTTTTCAAAACCGCTTTATCAGGATTGCTTTGACCCTCCGTCAGATGATGCTCAATCGTGCTCTTTGTTTTAGAGAGATGAGCGCTAGACATCAATGTGTTAGACAGCAAGTCATAAAGCCCAGCGATCAGATGGGATTCAGTAAGAAGCGAGTGGGTGATATGGCAAGCCGAAATAAAAACAGCCTGACTATCCTTATTTGAAAGCCAAGTTTCTTCGGCTAATACACAGTGACGGTTGGCTGTGTTGGCAAAGAGACCTGATGCAACCCCACGTTGAACCCCATTCAAGTTGAAAATGGGAGTCGAACCAAAGCCGCAACTCGGAGAGCGACTTTTAAAAACATAGCCACATAACGGTTGCAGGGAATCCGTCGTACGATCTGGGTTAGTCGTCGAACCTGAAAGAGAATGCTCATGCCAAAACGTTTCACTGGACATGGATAAGGCTTGAGTGACATCTAAAGATTGGTTGTTAACCCCAAGTGCTTTGATGCCTTTTTTTGATTCTACAAGCTGAACAGGCGGGCGAGGAACTCCTAAGCCAGCATCCACTTCTGGACAAAAACTACGCCAAGTTAAGTGATCAGACAACGAGTGATAAAAACCAGATAGCGTATCGTTTCCGTCATAACGAACCTTCTGTCCAGCTAAACAACCACTGATACCGATCAGCGGTCTTATGGTATTCGTTGAATGAGTAATAGAAACATTAATCATAGATAGATTTGAAAAAAAAGATGTAAAAATAAACGCTGTCAATTAGGGATCTATAAACAGTTTAACAGAGAGAAAGACATCATTGATGCAACAATATTTCAGAATTTAATAACTGGAATATCAAGTCATTGAAATCTCTAAGGCAAAATTAGGCTAAAAATTTTATCTAAAATAGTGGCGAGATGTCTCCATTGAACTATAAATACTAACTCAAACAGTGAATTCTTTTGAAAAGAGATTAATAAGGTGAGTAAAAAGGAAAGCAGTTATGGGTAGGCCTAAAACAAAAGTTGAAGTAGATACGGTTGAAACAGCAGAAAAAGATTTTTTTGGGAGTAAAGATGATCGTCCAGAAGACCGAACCGTCACCTCGCGTGCACGCATTAGGCAAGAGCTGACAGATCAAATGGAAGCTTTTTTAGCAACTGGTGGTCAGATTGCAAATGTAGCGAATGGTATTACTGCTGATCCACCCAAGAAACCAACAAGTAATTATGGCAGTCGACCGATTTAAAAGATTGTGACAATCGTTTAGTTTGGCAAATAGTCTGGCAGCAATCGATTTAAAGCTTCTCCGATGTAACTGAGAAATAAAGTCCCCATACTTGAACGATAATAGTGGGGATCATTGTTGCCGACAGCTAATAAGCCAAAACAATTACCATGAATTAATGGTACAACAGCCGCGGACCCAATGTCTTTTGCATGATTTGGAAAAAGAAACGCAATTTCGTTTTTAGGTAAGTCTCCGCAAATTGTTTTTCCTGATCCGATAATCCTTCCTATATTTTCTCTCGCACTTGTTAAGCTTGTTGTCGTTCCTTTGAAATCTCCTAGCGCATTCGCTAGTTTCGTTTCATCTCCCAAGAATATTAGCGACGTGTAAGGAATTTTGAAATCTCGTTCAAAACTAAAATAAATAGAATTTGCTAAATCGGGAAGTGATTTTCCTTCGAGTAACATCAAAATAAGTCGACGCGTTTTGTCGAATAACTTGTCATTGTCTTTTGCATTTTCTAACAGTTTGCTTAAGCGATGTCGCATATCGATATTACGTTCTCGTAATATCGATACCTGCTTTTCAACTAAAGAGACGGCATCACCAGTATCGTGAGGTAAACTAATGTCTGCAATTAAATCAGGATGCTCTTCAAAAAATTTTGGATGGTCTCGTAGAAATTGCTTAACTTCTTTGACATCAATTGAATTCGCGTTATGTTTTTCGTTCATAATAGTGTCTTAAAAAAATTAAATTTTTATTTGTCCATGAAAGACCGACGTCGCAGGCCCAGTTTTAACAACAGGATGATTAATGCCTTTCCAGTCTACTGTTAAAGTACCGCCGGTAAGATTAACAGTGACATGACTATCGAGTAAACCACGTAATTGACCGCAAACGACGGCTGCACAGGCACCCGTTCCACAGGCTAGCGTTTCACCTACACCGCGCTCGTAAACTCGAAGATTAATTTCTTGCGGTGATAGGATTTGCATAAAACCGACATTAACACCGTTAGGGAATTCGGGTGATTGTTGGATCTTTTGCGCAATATCTTCAATGGTGATCGATGAGGTATTCTCAACGATAAGCACCGCATGCGGATTACCCATTGAGACTGTTGAAATATCATAGGACTCATTGATGTCGATCGACAAGGTGTAAGTATAAGGCGAAGTCGACGGATCGGAATCTTTCTGCTGAGAAACAAAAGGAATCTCTTCTAAGGTCAGTGTCGGGACGCCCATATCAACAGCAATATGGCCATTATTTAAAACATTCAGTGTCATTAACCCATTTTTGGTTTCTACTCGAATGATATGTTTTGCTGTCAGTCGTCGGTCGCGAACAAATTTAGCAAAACATCGAGCGCCATTCCCGCAGTTCTCTACTTCGGAACCATCTTGATTAAAAATACGGTAGCGAAAATCTACATCAGGGGAAGAAGGGGGCTCGACAATCAATATTTGATCGCAGCCCACGCCAAAACGCCTGTCCGCTAAAAAACGAATTTTTTCAGCGGTTAGGTTAATGGGTTGCGTGACAGCATCAATCATGACGAAGTCATTACCGCAACCGTGCATTTTGGTGAATCGTAAGCGCATCTAAAAAATAAACCTTTAAAAATCTTAGCGTGGATAAGAAAAAATTACGGAAGAATAGATTCGCCCGCAATTAAATCGTCAAATGTTTCACGTTGTCGAACGATATGAAAAGAAGCGCCATCAACCATTACCTCTGCTGATCGACCGCGAGAATTATAATTGCTACTCATAACAAACCCGTAGGCACCTGTCGACATAATTGATAATAAATCTCCAGGTTGCAAAGCAAGTTCTCTATCATGACCAATAAAATCGGCCGACTCACACACAGGACCAACAAGGTTCCAAGACTTAACATCTGTGTTGTCAGTTGAATGTTGCTTTAACGGTAAAATATGTTGCCATGCTTGATAAAGGGCAGGACGAATATAGTCATTCATAGCGGCATCGATAATAGCAAAATTTTTGTGAGCTGTTTCTTTTAAGTATTCCACACGAGTGAGAAGTACTCCGGCATTGGCGGCAATTGAACGGCCTGGCTCACAAAGAATCGATAAATCTCTCGATCCAATTTTATGTTTGACCGCATCAAAGTAATCTGCAATGGAAGGAAGTTTTTCATCGCGATAGGTAACACCCAGACCTCCACCTAAATCTAAATGGGAGATGTGAATCCCTTGTTGAATTAATTTATCGCTGAGAGTGATCAAGCGATCACACGCTTCTAATAGCGGGGCAACATCAGTGAGTTGAGAGCCAATATGGCAATCAATCCCCTTGATCGCCAAGCTAGAAAATTGATTTGCATGTTGATAAGCAGCTTCAGCTTCATTGATATCAATACCAAATTTATTATCTTTTAAACCGGTAGAGATATAGGGATGTGTCTTTGCATCAACATCCGGATTCACGCGAATAGAAACAGGGGCGACTTTCCCCATTGCTTGCGCAACAGCAGCAAGCCGATCAATTTCAGGTAAAGACTCAATATTAAAACAGGCGATACCAGCTTCAAGCGCGCGTCGCATTTCAGATTCGGTTTTTCCTACACCAGAAAAAATAATTCGATCGGGTTGGCCACCAGCTTTAAGAACACGTTCAAGTTCACCAGAGGAGACAATATCAAAACCAGCACCTGCTTTTGCTAACTCATTTAAAACAGCAAGATTAGAATTTGCTTTTACTGCATAGCAAACCATGCCGTTATCACCGATGGCATCTGCGTATTGCTGATAGACATCAAGAAAAGCTTTTTTGCTGTACACATAGCAGGGAGTGCCGACTTTATCGGCGATAGCGCGAAGGGGAATATCTTCAACGTGTAACTCAGTGTTTTTGTAATTGAACTGATTCATTGTGATCTCGGTCTGTAGGGTATCTAAATCGAGTATTAAGTAAGGCGGTATTCTGGCCTATAAAATAATTATCTCTGTGTGGTAGATAACTGTGCGGTGGACAGTTGTGTAGTGGATGGCTGTGTTGAAGATGTCGGTCTCATAGGTGTCAGTGTCAGAGACAGTTCAGCCGATTGTTTATCTTGGGGTAAAACCAAATCACCTTTATGACCGCATCCATTGAGGACAGCGCAAAAGAAAAACAACATTGCGCTAACTTTTAGTGCGCTAATTCTTAATGTACTAACTCTCAGTACGCAAACCCACAGTGCAGATTTAAGCGCAGGTAGCGCCACTAAACTACTTGAAATAAATACGTCAATTTGACGAAAAAGTGTATTCACGATATGTCATTCCCAGTTGAGAGTATCCTATTCAAGTTTACTTTCGGTGTTTGCCAGCAAGCTTATTGAACGAACGGGGAAGTATACAGTTGTTAGCCTGTCGGCCTCAACCAAGATGCTAGTTTTTGCTTATAGGGATAGCGATGACGATATAGAAGGAGTTGCAGGGGGTGGGCTAATGGCGGGCAAAGCAAAAAGAGCGGCATTCAGTTTTCTTTC
This sequence comes from Cellvibrionaceae bacterium, assembly GCA_050633885.1. Lineage (GTDB taxonomy): Bacteria > Pseudomonadota > Gammaproteobacteria > Pseudomonadales > Cellvibrionaceae > JAWSVE01. Next base: position 718,370 of record JBOEHK010000005.1, on the reverse strand, counting down.
GATAAAAGTTTTTGCTGCAAAAAAATGAATAAGCTGTAAATCAGGCTTTGAAGTGTTTGGATCAGAAGAAAAGGGTTTTGAATAGAAAGAATCTAAAGAATAAGGTGATGAGCACAGTGAAACACTTGGGCATTGAGATAGATCAATATCAGTGATGTAGCATGGGTATTTTTCTCGCGATTTTCTTTGTTCGATTATGTGTTGTGCGGCATGGGAGAAAATATTATCCCCATACTCTAAACTGGTGAATTTTTTATCATTACATGAGATCTCAATAGTTAGGGTTTTGAGTCGGCTTTTATTATTTTCCAAGTTGTCTTCAAGACCATGTTCAATCAATGCAACTGTCACATTATAAAAAGGCAAGTCGGTAACATCACTGATCGCTAAATTAGGTTGTAAAATGTCTTGGTTATCATCATTGATGTTGTGACGATAAAATTTTACGGGAAAAATATCAAAGTTTGCGATTGATTCTGAGGTACTCAGTTTTAAGCGACTGAGAGAAGAGCGAATAAAGTGATGGAGAGGACGGAGTAAGGTCTGCTCGTTATAGGCTGATAAAGTAAAGACAAATAAAGAACCATGTTCATCCAAAAGATAAATATTGGCTTTCTCCAAGTGTAATGAGTAAATAAGATGAATAGATTTGTCATTAGTTAAAGGAGCAAGCAGGCGTAAGGGATATTGCGTCTTGAGTAGAGAGTCTGTTAAAAATGGGCTGTGTGATGTTCGTTTTTTTGCAAGGTATCGAATTAGTTGACGTTCATTTTTAATTGCAATGATCGAAGGTTTAGATTTTTTCATTTCGCAAACATAAAAGCGGTTTTCAGCAGAGAAAATATACCGTGATAAGTATGCGTTCGTTTGGACTGAATCGCTTTTTTCATTGAACGCTATAAAATTTGTAGATAATTCGTTGAGAAGCTGCATCAGTCGTTGCTGTAAAGCGTTTCCAAACGTCGGCGTGTTACAAACGACAGAGAGAACGGGCTTATGAATATTTTTTTGTTGGTCTTTAAAAATCGACAAATAATGAAATAAACAAGCCGTTAAACTATTTTTTTCTAGACGAATACTGTTGATAACATTCCAGTTGTTTTTAGTGATGATATCGATCGTTTTAATTAGATTTTCATTAAAAGAGCTATGATTTAAAATGTCACGTTGCCCCGTAATCTGATGAAGGCCTTTTTGAATGGTTTTTGAATTAGGTTGCTGGTCAACATTAATCATTATCATGACGTGTGTGATATGGGACGACTCTTGATACGATTCATGTGCTATACGCTGCAGTGGCATTGGCTGCCAATATTTTAGCTCGATGATAATTTTATTAATGCCTTCTTTTGATATTTCTGCAACTAGCTGGTGGCAATCAACATGCGTATGATCAATAAGAATATTATTAAAGTAACACCATAAAATAAGCTCAATAATATTGGATGATTTATGCAATAGCGTCGCTTGATTTTGCTCGCGTCGGTCGATTATTCTATCGGCATAAACAGACCAGTAGTATTGTTTGGCTCCTTTATCATAGTTTTCAATAAAGGTGAGGAAGGGTTCTGATATATCTAAAGAAATATTGGCATTTATTTTTTCAATTTTTCCATTCGACGATTTGTAATAAGCGTCAAGTTTTCTTTGTAATACTTTAAATTCCTCATCTTTAAAATTTTTAGATGTGTTGCTGTTTCCATCGTCAGTTAATTGACATAAAAGTTGATAGCTTTGTTGTAATTCTTCTACTAATAATGTTTTTTCAGAAATAACATCAGGTGTCTTCCAATGACGACGGTTATCTAAATATTTCAAATACGTCTCTGACCACTCCCATTCTTCAACTAATGATTCCAAGAGTTCTCTTTGCCAAGATTTTTTGGTTTGTGTTAGTGATTTGGTAAGAGGTTTATTGATTTTAAAATATAAGCATCTACGTATTAGATGAAGTCGATCATATTCATGTCTTTCGTTTAGATATTCTTCGATATAACGATATGACATGATATATGGATCAAGCGCTTCGGTGGTAAATTCTCCGCTATATATAATATGTTTAACATTTTCTGAAATAGTATTCTGAATAGATGAGGGGTTTGCATAAGACTCTAATAGTAATAGTTTAATAAGCGATTTATAGGGTGATTCAATGGCTTTGTACAGTTGCCAAATACCCGCACTAATAAATTCTTTTTTGGGTATATCTATAATGACTCCAAAATCAAGTATTTGATCTGAAGGTATATATCGTTTTCTCAGTAGAATCTGAAGGTAATCCTCATAAGAATGATGGCGAGAAGAGGGAACATACCACCAAGACGGTGTTTGTCCTGCAATTGAAATAGCTGATCGATAAAATTCATCTAATAATAAAAAATGTTGGGAATTACCGCTGTTCTCTTGGCTTAGTTTTTTATTTTTCCCTTTTAAAAAATCAGAGGAATTCATAGTGAAAAAATGTGTTTCTAAACCAATTTTTTCAGTCCACTTTTCAATAAGGGAACATTTTAAATCCAATTGTTCTAATTGCGTTGTCGTTAAGTTGTCATTGTGACAAATCCAAATATCTAAATCGCTACCTTTACTGTAAGCGACTGTACCTACGCTGCCCATTAAAAAAATAGCGTTAATGGCTGGCTCAGTATTTTGTGGGTTATAGGTAAAGCTTCGGCCAAATATCTTTGCAGTTTTTAATGCAAGATCTGAAGGCTCGTAATGAATAATGCCTGCGGGCGCTTGATGACTGACATAGCCTGGCAATAAAGGATGATTAGTGTGAAGTAGTAAAGGTAATACATCTAAAAAAGATTTGTGCCTTAAGGCTAAAGCATCACGGGTATTTTTGAGGCGCGCACTGTTGATTTTGATCAGTCGACGTTTAAGGTCCTTTAACAGTTTTCTGTCAAGGCCTGTTTCTATCGAGTCTGTAACAATAGGTTTTGCGAACATGATTTTAAATTTTTATGCAGAAAAAATGATAACTACTTACAGTTTAGATGAGTGGTGGTTCACGGTTTACATTTTTTTTGGATAAGATTGAAATACTTATACCGAAATAAAATTGAAGCGAAGTGAAAAGAAGAAATTAAGACTGTTTATTTAGAATGGTTTTGCTGATTTCTTTGAATGTATGTCTGAGTCAAAATCTATATTTTTCAAAATAGAATTGTAAAGCGTATCAGGCTTTACAGGCTTTGAAACATGATCATTCATACCAACCGATAGGCATTTGTCTTTATCTTGGGGACTTGAATGAGCTGTTAAAGCGACGATAGGTAAATGTTCAAATGTTTTGAGCTCACGTAACGTTTTGGTTGCTTCGTATCCGTCCATAATAGGCATATCCATATCCATTAACACTAGATCAAAGTCTTTTGGATTTTTAATGAGGGTTTCAACCGCTTCTTTTCCATTGTTAGCGACGACGACAGTCACTCTCTTTCTCTCGAGGATAGTGATGGCTACTTTTTGATTCACCAGATTGTCTTCAGCAAGTAAGACTTTGACCGAAGAAAGTCGAGAATCTAATTGAGCTTGTTGTTCATCTATAGTCATGCTCTATATCTTTAGCTCAGTTTTTTTTGCAGGAGTAAAACGTAAAATGACTAACTAATCGACCAATGACCGAGTTAGTTGGCGTTTTGATAGACTCATGGCTTAAAACTAATAAGGTATGTAATGACAAAGCCTATTCATAGGATAGCCCTTTTATTAGGTATTGCGAGTTTAAATAATAAATATTTTTCTTATTGTTATTTGAGATATAAATTATTATCTTTTCATAATATTTACAGCTAACTGTAATCTTTTTGTTATTAAAAACATACTGTTAAATGCTAAAAATTTTTAAATAAGTTTTTAGCATTTTGATAGCGCTTTGAAATAAACGAAATTAGAAATACAAATAGAAGTAAAAAAGAACCTTCAAAGGAATCGATGAAGGCTGAATTAAAAACGGCTTTCGGAAGACATTTATGTTCGACTAGCAATCATTTTTTGATTGCGTGTGATTGCTTGACGCACCTGATTTGGAGCGGTTCCGCCGATATGATCTCGAGCAGAGACGGATCCTTCCAGCGTCAGTACTTCAAATACATCATCAGTAATGTCAGCAGAAAAAGTTTGCAATTCTTTTATCGACATTTCCGATAAATCTTTTTCAGTATCGACGCCATAACCAACCGCCTTCCCTACAATTTCATGAGCGTCTCGAAAAGGGATTCCTTTTCTTACCAAATAGTCAGCGAGATCAGTCGCGGTAGAAAAACCTGAAATAGCCGCTTTTCTCATGTTGTCTCGCTTAGCTTTTATGGCTGGTGCCATGTCTGCGAAAGCGCGTAAACAATCTTTCACGGTATCGATTGTGTCGAATAGCGGTTCTTTGTCTTCTTGATTATCTTTGTTGTACGCAAGTGGTTGAGATTTCATGAGTGTAAGAAGACAGATTAAATGACCATTTACCCGACCTGTTTTACCGCGAACTAATTCAGGAACATCGGGGTTTTTCTTTTGCGGCATAATCGACGAGCCAGTACAAAAGCGATCGGGTAGATCAATAAACTGAAATTGTGCGGATGACCACATAACGATTTCTTCACTCGCTCGTGATAGGTGTGTCATCAACACGGATGCGAAGCTGCAAAACTCAATTGCAAAATCTCTATCGCTGACAGAGTCTAAACTGTTATTTGTGGGCGCTTCAAAATTTAATAACTTTGCGGTCAGTGCACGATCGATGGGGTAGCTTGTACCGGCGAGAGCTGCAGCTCCTAGCGGAGATTGATTAACGCGTTTTCTGCAATCTTGTAATCGATCATAATCGCGTGAGAGCATTTCAAACCAAGCGAGGAGATGATGGCCAAATGTCACGGGTTGTGCCGATTGCAAATGCGTAAAACCTGGCATAATCGTGTCAGCTTCATTTTCCGCGAGTGTTAGCAAACCTTTTTGAAGTCGAGAGATTTCTGCTGAAATGAGATCAATCTCTTCGCGCAAATATAAGCGGATATCGGTGGCTACCTGATCGTTTCTAGATCGTCCTGTGTGTAATTTTTTGCCCGTGATACCAATGCGCTTGGTTAATTCGGCTTCGATATTCATGTGAACATCTTCAAGGCTTACTGACCAATTGAAGTTACCCTTTGCGATATCTTCTCGAATGGCGGTTAATCCCTCGATGATTTGTTGCTTTTCAGCGCTAGAGATAACATCACACTCTGCCAGCATGGTGGCATGAGCGATGGAGCCTTGTATGTCATGAGCATAAAGGCGGTTATCGAAATTTACTGATGCGGTAAAGCGCTCAACAAAGGCATCTGTTGGTTCAGTAAATCGACCACCCCAAGGTTTCACAGTTGAATTGTCATCACTCATGTCAAAATTCCAAAAAATTGCATAAAATCAATTGACTAGCGCGGTTACTCCACCATAGGATGGCAAGTTACTCAATAAGCCAGCTAGAAAGCCGCGCATTATAGCTCAGACCATGGCAAATATTCAGAGCATAAATAAGAAGAATCGAATAATTTCATTGAGAATGAAAGATAAATTAAAGCGTTTAAAAACAAAAAGCGCTGGGGGCGAAACCAATTAGCGGTAAATCCACATTTAAATCCATGCGAACCGTGGAAGAGAGAGGGGATTTTTTACCGGACCTGTGCAAGGTTCAGTCGGTATTCACTCTTATCATCGGTGGTGAGTTATTAGCGCTAGCTTTAGTGCTTGCAGGCAATGGCCTCGTTCCTTTCGACTGGGAGAAACTGGGTACAGTTTCATTTCTTGTCCAGTGGATTGTTTTACTCAGTGCAGCAATCCTGTGTCCACTGCGGACTTTCCTTGGTAATCACTCTTTGCTACTTGCGGGATTTATTAGCTACACCGTTGTGCTTCTTGTTGCGCTGGTAGTCTCTGTGACTGGGCAATGGATGCTAAGCAGCAAAGGCATTGATTATTGGCAGGTGGTTTCAAATTTATTATTAACGGCTATCTTTGCTGGAATTGTATTGCGGTATTTTTATATCCAGCAGCAGTTGCTGCACCAAGAAGAAGCTGAACTAAAGTCCCGTATTCAAGCGTTACAGTCACGTATCCGACCACACTTTTTATTTAATTGTATGAATAGCATCGTTAGCTTAATCGGTTCTGATCCGGACAAAGCGGAGCGAGTTGTTGAAGATTTATCTGACTTGTTTCGTGCTAGTTTGGCTGAGCCGGGGATGGTGCCGGTGCGACACGAATTAGATTTATGCCGCCGATACTTTAGTATTGAGCAAATACGTTTAGGGCCAAGGCTCAAACAAGATTGGAAGGTTGATGAACTCCCTGATTCCTGCACAATCCCGAGTTTACTGTTACAACCCATTGTAGAAAATGCGATATATCACGGGATTCAGCCACGAGCAGAGGGCGGAACAGTTGAGATATCTGTCCAAGCAAGCGACAATCGACTTACCATTATCGTTCGCAATCCATTACCTAAGCGCACAGAACATGCGAGAAAGCCGGGTAACCGCGTCGCTATGGAGAATATTCGACATCGATTGAGCGCTTACTATGGCGACAATTGGGTCTTTAATGCAGCACCTCATGATGAGGTTTACATAACTGAAATCAGTTACCCCATTAACTAGAAATTGTTTAATGAGTTTTTATTAAAAAGCAAAAGGATATATCTATGGATGTCATAGTCGTCGATGATGAGCCACTAGCAAGAGATCGTTTGGTCCGAATGGTTGGTAAGTTAGAAGATTGCCAAGTTGTTGCTCAAGCTGAGAATGTTGAACAAGCATTAGCGGCTGTCGCTGAACATGATCCTGATGTCATTTTACTGGATGTTCGTATGCCCGAAGAAGATGGCTTGAGTGCTGCCAAAAAAATCACAACGATGGAAGATCCGCCGGCAGTTATTTTTTGCACGGCATATGACGAATATGCTCTCGATGCTTTTTCAACAGATGCTGTTGGGTATTTATTAAAGCCCGTTAAACAAGAAGACTTAGAATCAGCATTAGAAAAAGCGCAGAAGTTAAATAAAGTTCAGCTTGCGGCTTTATCTGAACGCAAGGCGCCTGCAAACCAACGTAATCATATCAGCGCAAAAACGCGTCGTGGTGTTGAGCTTATCCCTTTAACCAATGTTCGATTTTTTATTGCCGATCATAAATATGTCACGGTTTATCATACTGAAGGCGAAACCTTAATTGATGACACGCTAAAAGAATTAGAAAACGAATTTACCAATTTATTTGTTCGTATTCATCGTAATGCATTAGTGGCCGTTGGTGCTATTGAAGGTATGGAGCGAAATGCGCAAGGTCAGTACCGCGTCAAATTAAAAGACATTGAAGAGAAGCCCGTTGTTAGTCGGCGACATGTTTCTCGTTTGCGAGAATTACTAACGTCTATGTAAGCGGTAGCTTTTTTAGTTTAAGAGTTTAAACGTTTAAAAATCAAAAAGCTAAAATAATGAAAAACCAAACAGCTTAACCAATAGGAAAAGTTGTTTGGTTTTTTTGCATACAATTAACAATAAATTTTTATGCGTTAACGTTAAAATTTTAATGGTTGGGTTTTATATGATTCAGACACTTCGTATCGCAACTCGAAAAAGTGCTTTGGCATTATGGCAAGCGGAGTTTGTAAAAGCTGAGCTTGAAAAATTTCATCCTGGCTTGTCTGTTGAATTAGTCCCGATGACAAGTCGTGGGGATCAAGTGTTAGATATTCCTTTGGCGAAAGTTGGCGGCAAAGGGTTATTTGTCAAAGAGCTAGAGCATGCGCTATTAGAAAATAGAGCAGATATCGCTGTTCATTCAATGAAAGATGTACCGATGGAGTTTCCCAAAGGGTTAGGGCTAGTCACTATTTGTGAGCGAGAAGATCCCCGTGACGCGTTTGTTTCAAATGATTACGCCACATTAAATGAGCTGCCGCAAGGTAGTCGGGTGGGTACATCCAGCCTGAGAAGGCAAAGCCAAATTCTAGCCTATCGACCTGATTTAAAAATTGAATTTTTACGCGGTAATGTCAACACGCGATTAAAAAAATTAGATGATGGTCAATATGATGCCATTATATTAGCGTCTGCTGGATTAATGCGGTTAGGGTTTGATGAGCGAATAAAAGAAAAGTTATCAACTGAATTGTGCTTGCCATCGGGCGGACAAGGCGCTGTTGGTATCGAATGTCGAACGGCTGATAAAGCGATTATAGATTTACTGTCTCCTCTTCATCATCAGGCGACTGCCGATGTAGTGATAGCCGAGCGAGCTGTTGTCAGGCGGTTAGAAGGCGGCTGCCAAGTTCCTATTGCTTCGTATGCGGTACATCAAAAAAACACATTAGGAGAAGACGAGCTTTTTTTACAAGCACTGGTGGGAAGTGTGGATGGCGAAAAAATTATTCAAAAAAATATATCTGGCCCTGCAAATAATGCCGACAAGATGGGTGTGGCGTTAGCAGAAGAGTTAATAGCAAATGGAGCGGATAAAATATTAACGGCGCTAAGTCACTAATTCACATACATTGATTTTGATATTTAGTCTCTAACAATTGGAATTCATTAACGCGTAGACAAACACGCGCAGATAAACATCATATGAGCTCTCAAGATAAGTCTTTAAGTCATCTGGATATTGTGATTACCCGCCCTAAAGTGCAGGGCGAAAAATGGCAACAACAGCTTGAAGCGCTAGGTGCTCACACAACGTTAGTGCCGATGCTTGAGATTCGTCCCATCAAAGACAGGAGGTCTAGTGTTGGTTCTCACAAAGTTAACCCTCTCATAAACTCTGATTCAAAAATAGCAGAAAGGCTCAATAAGCTTAAGTCGGTGATACTGAGATTAGATGAGTTCAAAAAAGTGATCTTTGTCAGTCAAAACGCCGTGTCTGAAGCATCTCTATGGATTGACGACTATTGGCCTCAACATCCAGTAGGCATTCAATATTTTGCCGTCGGCTCCGCTACGGCTAAGCTCGCTAGAGAGCTAGGATTTCAAATTACCTCGCCAGATGAAGCGATGAATAGTGAAGATTTGCTGGCACTCAATGACTTCAACAATGTAAAAGATCAAAAAATCTTAATCTTTAGAGGTGTTGGTGGGCGAACTTTGCTCAGCGAAGAATTGACTATCAGAGGCGCATCGGTAACCTATGGTGAGCTTTATACACGGGAATTACCTCAAAAAGCGTTGACACAATTACGTGCGTTGAAATTAGGAAATACTCACCGGAAAACGGTATTATCAGCCCATAGTGGTGAGAGTGTAGTGAATCTGAATAAGGTGATAGACCAGCTTACTAAAGAGAATCTTGATGCAACGAATAAATCCAGCGTCAATGCCAAGGCGTTGCCCCTTTTGATCCCTGGAGAGCGTGTTGCCAAGATTGCGAAAGAGTTAGGTTTTCAAGAATTAATTGTTGCAAAGAACGCGACCGATAATGAAATGAAAGAAGCGCTTTCTGACTGGCAATCACGGTAAGCGAATGTGAGAGAAAATAAGTGATATGACAACTGACAAAAACGCCATAGACAATATAGTGAAAAATGCGATGACAGATGCAAATAAAGACGCTGCTGAAGAATCTTCTCAAGTGAAAGCGAAGGTCAAGCTCAACAAAGATGCTTCTCAGTCTGTAGAAACAACAAAACAGAATGTCAGTGAACAGCGAGAAAATAATTCAGAAAGCAGCGGTGCTTCTGAGAAAATAAACACTGAAAAAAAATCACAAGCGCAAGAGAAAACAACAGAAGCATCGGATAAATCATCATCACCTAAAAAGGCAGCGACTCCTCCATCAACAAAAGAAAAAACGACTAAGCCTAAAAAATCTGCTCGCTGGCCGATCATTTTGTTATTGTTAATCATGCTCTGCGCGTTAGCCGCTATGGGCTATTTTTTATGGGTTCAAGATAAAAAAATTAATGCGATAAGCAGCGACGGAAATTCTCAAACGCAGCAATATGAGACCAAGGTAAATACGCTTGAAACGCATATTAGCTCAATCAATAACGACATAAATTCTCAACTGGATCAGCAAAAACAAAGCGTCTCTCAGCTGCAAAAAGAAAATGAAATGCTGAAACAACAAATTTCCGGTCAAAGAGAACAGTGGGCTGCGTTGACTACCACTACAAATGAGGATTGGAAACTTGCAGAAGCGCATTACCTAACCCGGTTGGCTGGGCAGCGTTTAGTGATGGAGCGTAATAGCCAAGGTGCATTGGCTCTTCTGCAAGCTGCCGATGAAATATTACAAAAACTCACCGACCCAGAATTATTTCGCGTTCGCGAAAAATTAGTGGAAGATATTACGGCGCTTAAATTAGTTAAAAGTGTTGATCGAGAAGGTATCTTTCTATCGCTGGCAGCTATGAGCAAAGCGTTAGTGGTGTTGCCGAGCCCTGTGCCACAGAATTATCAGAATGCACCATTAATCGCTGAAGAAAAACCAAAAGAAACGGCTAAAGGCTTTGATGTGGTCAAGCAAAGTTTTTCAAAAGCATTGTCTGCTTTGCAAAGTTACATTCGCATTACAAAACACGATGAAACGATTCAGTCTTTATTGCCTGCTGAAGGGCAAGCCTATCTCCAAAATAGTTTGCGTTTAACGATAGAGACAGCACAGCTTGCGTTATTAAAAGAACAACAATTAGTGTTTGAAGAAAGTTTAGGTAAAGCGAGTCGGTTGTTGAGTGAATATTATCCATTTTCGAAAGAAGCGGAGAGCCTAGTTGGCGATCTTAATGCACTCAAACAACACAATATTATCCAAGTTCTACCTGAAATTACTCAGTCACAAAAAGCATTAGCTGCTTACATTGAAAGATTACATCGATTAAAAAATATGTCTGAACCGCAAGCGGCTGTTAAATCGAACTCTTCATTATCTAAGCCAGCAGCAGTATCAGCGCAAACAACTTCAGCATCAACAACTTCAGAATTAACACCTCCAGTATCAAGACCTAAGGACGCGGAGGTTGTGGAATGAAGCGATTACTATTTTTAATTTTAATCGCTTTAGTCGCGGGGTCATTTCTTTTTCATAAGGTGACACAAGGTAGTGGATACGTTCTCATTTCTTTGGGCAATACCAGTATAGAAATGAGCTTCTGGGCTGCTGTCGCTGCATTTCTGTTGTGTGTCAGTGTGTTTTACTTTTTATTGTGGCTGGTGCGGTCAGTGATTAATAGCGTTGTGGGTGGCGCTAATAAAGTATTGGCGGGGAATAGTCAGGCTGTTCAGCGGCGAACGGCAATGGGACTCGTCAATTTTATGGAAGGCAACTGGGCCCAAGCACGTAAAAACTTACTTAAATCTGTAAAGAAAACAGATTACCCTATTATAAATTACTTGGCTGCTTCTAGAGCAAGTTATGAAATGGGGAATCAAAAAGAAGCATTGGATCTTTTGCATCAAGCTGAAAAGACATCCTCGGATAGTGGGTTGGCTGTGGCACTCACGCAAGCGCGAATGCAATTGATCGATAAAAAATATGAGCAATGTTTAGCAACGTTAGAAAGAGCAAAAAAATTAGCGCCGAATCATCCTGTTGTACTCGATTTATTACAGCAAACGTATGTGTTTTTAGAGGATTGGAAATCGTTAAAACTTTTATTACCCAGCCTTAAAAAGTCTGAGATTTTAACGCCAAATGAATTCCAAACATTACAATTAACGCTCTATAAAGCCTGTTTGATTTCTCCAGAAGCAGACATTAAATCCGAGTGGGATGCGATACCGAGTAATATCAAAAAAGATATCGATGTCATCACCATTTATGTTGAGCAGCTTGAAAAAGAAGGGAATCATAAAGGCGCGGAATCAGTTATCCGAAAAGGGTTAAAAAGAAATTGGGATGATCGGCTCGTTAATTTTTATGGCCGTGTTGCTGGCGATGATATTAAAAAGCAATTATTGATTGCAGAAACATGGCTGCGAGAAAGGCCAGCAAACCCGACTATCTTACTTACACTAGGCCGTTTAAGTTTGAGAACTGAATCTTGGGATAAAGCGAGAGAATATTTTGAGGATAGCATTAAATTTGAGAAAAGTGCGGAAGCTTATGCTGAATTAGCGAGACTGCTATCTCACATGGGTGAATACGAAAAAAGTAATGAATACTATCAAGACAGTATCGCACATACCGGTACCGGTCTTCCGGATCTCCCCCTACCAAGTTTGGCTCAACAAAGCGGCCTACCTTTAGCAGCCGTTAGCAAATAAAAGCAACAAGGAAACTGAATGCTCGATTATATACGCAGTGAAATTTTACGATTAAAAAACGCAACAAAATTTTCAAAGCAAGGTTTCATACAAGCATGGCACGGTGAGGCGGCATTTCGATTTGAGGTTGTACTTGCTGTCATATTAATACCAACCGCTATATTTTTACCGGTTATAGCGCTTGAACGAGTCGCGTTAATTACCAGTGTTTTAATCGTATTAATTGTCGAGCTTTTAAATAGCGCTGTCGAAGCGGTTGTCGATAGAATTGGCACAGAAGAGCATCCACTCAGTGGTATGGCAAAAGATATGGGTTCTGCCGCCGTATTGGTTAGCTTGTTTATCGTTATTTTTACTTGGGGGGCGATATTAGCGCGATTTTTTGTATAGTTTGTTGTCTCACGCTTTTTTTCTCTTTGCCGATCGTTTAGCTAAAACCTAATTAACCTATTTAAGAAATGGCTTAATCGTTTTTTACATTTCCCTGTAAGTATTTTTCTCGTTATTGCAATACACTTTGGTGCCTCGTAAGGATATGGGGCGTTATGCTGTGGTATGGCCAAAGCTATTGCTTAATAAGGTCTGATTTTAGGCAAAAAGCAAAATATAATAATTACAAAATATTTATTCATTCAAACTTAGTTTACTTAATCAATTTTTTAAAATAATAATTATATTTTATTAGAGGACCACTCTATGTACTCCTTCAATCCTTCTTTCGTTTTCAGTCTGCCGTTATTCGCAATGATTGCTTTAGGTGTTGGTTGTAGTAAAAAAGCAGAGGATGTGTCGACGCCAGCAGTCACCAATATAACGGTTACGTCGTTATCGAATAGAGCTGATTTGATCAGCGGCGGTGATGCTTTAATTGAAGTTAAAACGTCGTCTGGAGCAAATTCCGAAAAACTAACAGTCAGTGTCAATGAAACCAATGTTACTGAACGCTTTAACCATCTAGACGAGAACACATTAGTTGGGTTGATTGAAAACTTAACTGAAGGAGAAAATAGTATTGTTGCAACGCTTGGTGAATCATCTTCACGTCTCACAATAAAAAATCATAATCGAGGCGGGCCAATTTTTTCAGGTCAGCAAATACAACCTTGGGTTTGTGCATCAACAGAAGTGACAGAAGGCGATGAGAATAATCCTGCTAAAGTCAAAAGTGGTTTAAGTTCTGAGCCCACAGATGAAAAATGTAATACAAAATCTGATATCAGCTTTTACTACCGAACGACAGAAAAGTGTGGTCGTTCACCCGAAAATCCACGACAGGTTATTCCCTGCTTTAAACCTTATGATAAAGGCGCTGAAGAAAAACCAAGTGATATAGCAAGTTTTACAGCAACAGACAATGTAACGGGCGAGAGTAGAATTATTCCTTATATTGTTCGTGTAGAACGAGGTGCAATTAATCGTGGCATTTATGATATCGCTGTCGTCACCGATCTTTCGAACGACATGTCAGGTGATTTGCCAAAAGATAGGGCAGAAGAGTTTTCCGTGTGGAATAAAAAACTAGTGCATATTTTTGGTGGCAGTACGGGAACACCAAGACGACAAATGCCGCCGAATAGTTCTTGGCAAAATGACGATGCCTTGTCTCGCGGATTTATGGTGTCAGTGAGTTCTTTGACCGATCAAGCGCTAAATGCGAATAAAGTGGTTGCTGCAGAAACAGTGATGATGATTAAGGAGCATGTGAATGAGCAATATGGATTAATAAAAAATACGATAGGTTCGGGTTGCTCCGGTGGTTCGATCATGCAATTAGTGATTGCGGGAACCTATCCAGGGATTTTAGATGGCATTCAACCCGCCTGTACTTATCCAGATTCACATACAACCAGTATGGAAGTGACCGATTGTGTGTTGCTCGGTAATTATTTTGATTCGTTAGAATTTAAATCGTTAACCAGTGATTTAAATGAAACAGAAATTAATGAAAAGCGTGCGTCTATTGCAGGGCATCTCGACGAAAAGGCGTGCATGGCATGGTCACGATCTTTTGGTCATTCAAACAATCCAGGAAATTTTGAGCGTAATGGCAAAGAGGTAAACAACTGCAAATTACCAAAAAATTGGGTTTACGATGGCGAAAATAATCCTGAAGGCGTTCGATGTTCTCAACCTGATCACGAAATTGCGTTGTGGGGTAATGAGCCGAATAAAAATTTTGCGCGACGATACGCCGATAACACCGGTGTGCAATATGGATTAAAAGCGTTTGCTGATGGCGATATCAATACCGAAGAATTTGTCACGCTAAATGCAAATATCGGTGGCAGTGATATTGATCGCGGTTTGATAAAAGAACGGATGACAGCAAAAGAAGAAAGCGTGGCCATAGCTTATCAAATTGGGTTAGTGACTGATCCTCGCCAATGGGCTAAAACGCCAATCATTGATTTGCGGGGTAATGATAATTCTGGGATTCACATGAACTGGCGAGCGTTTGCAGTTCGTGATCGTTTAGACCGTGTGCTAGGTCATCATGATAATCAAATTATCTGGCGATACGGCCCATCCCTTTTGCCACCAAAAAATTTAGCGGGCGAATCATTAGACGTCATGGATGAATGGGTGTCGGCCATTAAAGCAGATACATCGAATGCGTCCATCGAAGAAAAAGTCAGGAAAAACAAACCAGAAAGTGCAGTAGATTTTTGTTTTATTGGCGATGATTACGAAACTAAAATCACAGATTTCTCAGTTTGTGATGCTGATCCAATACTGGCCTACTATCAATCCCCTCGACAAATTGCTGGCGGCCCGCTGGCAGAAAATATTTTGAAGTGCGCATTAAAACCATTAGATAGACAAAGCTACAGCGAAGAGTTTACAGATGATCAGTGGCAAAGAATGGAAGCTATTTTTCCAGAAGGCGTTTGTGATTGGACTAAACCGGGTGTCGGTGTTCAACCTGCAATACCTTGGTTAGATTATTCAGATGGTCCTGTTGGTAAGGCTATGCCATCAAAGCCGGTATCTGAATCTATTTAAATTTTTAAAGGTATTAGGGAAATGAAAAAGGCGAGCTTAATATTAAGCTCGCCTTTTTCATTTTTATCACGTGTACTCTAGTGTACTACAGGAGATTTTTAGAAGATTCATCTTCTACCTTTACTATCCCCAGTTCATCCCAAATATCGTCTACACGTTGTTTAACAGCTTCATCCATTTGGATAGTTGTTCCCCATTCACGATTGGTTTCACCTTCCCATTTGTTGGTGGCGTCGAATCCAATTTTTGAACCGAGACCAGAAACGGGTGAAGCAAAATCTAAATAATCGATGGGCGTATTTTCTATCATTACCGTATCGCGTGCGGGATCCATGCGAGTTGTCATTGCCCAGATAACATCTTTCCAATCGCGAGCGTTAACATCGTCATCTGTGACAATCACAAACTTGGTGTACATAAACTGTCGTAAGAAAGACCACACGCCCATCATCACGCGTTTAGCGTGGCCGGGGTATTGTTTTTTAATCGTGACCACAGCCATGCGATATGAACAACCTTCTGGCGGCAAATAAAAATCAGTAATTTCCGGGAATTGTTTTTGTAAAATAGGAACGAACACTTCGTTCAGTGCGACACCTAAAATGGCAGGTTCATCGGGTGGTCTGCCAGTATAGGTGCTGTGATAGATGGGGTCTTTTCGATGAGTGATTTTCTCGACGGTAAACACGGGAAAGCGATCGACTTCGTTATAGTAGCCGGTGTGATCGCCGAAAGGGCCTTCATCAGCCATGTCGTTGGGAGCAATATAACCCTCTAAAACAAATTCGGCACTGGCCGGAACGTGTAAATCATTACTCAGACTTTTAACGACTTCTGTTTTATCGCCGCGAAGTAAACCCGCAAAAGCGTATTCAGATAAAGTATCAGGGACAGGTGTTACTGCGCCAAGAATAGTTGCGGGATCAGCACCGAGTGCGACAGAAACAGGAAAAGGTTTGTCGCCATATTTTTGTTGCCATTCTCGAAAATCTAAAGCGCCACCGCGATGACTTAACCAGCGCATAATTAATCGGTTTTTTCCGATTAATTGCATGCGATAAATGCCTAAATTTTGGCGCTCTTTTTCAGGACCTTTTGTGATGACGAGAGGCCAAGTGACTAGTGGCCCTGCGTCACCGGGCCAGCAAGTTTGTATCGGTAGTGTATTTAAATCGACATCATCGCCTTCGATAATCATCTGTTGGCAAGCGGCTTTTGAGACAACCTTTGGCCCCATGTTTAAGACTTGTTTAAAAATGGGAAGTTTATCCCATGCGTCTTTCAAACCTTTTGGGGGTTCAGGTTCTTTTAAAAAAGCGAGAAGCTTTCCAACTTCATGCAATGCTTCGGTGGAATCTTGCCCCATGCCTAAAGCAACGCGTTTAGGTGTACCAAATAAATTGCCGAGTACAGGTGTGGTATAACCGATAGGGTTTTCAAACAGTAACGCGGGGCCGCCCATTTTTAGTGTGCGGTCGCAAATTTCTGTGATTTCTAAGTTGGGGTCAACTGGTGTTGTGATGCGTTTTAATTCGCCCATTTTTTCTAGTTGGGCGATAAAATCACGAAGGTCGTTATATTTCATTCCTGAATTGCCTTATGGCTTTGTCTAATGAATCAATGCCTTAGATACGTTTCAAAAAATAAAATGTATCACAAGGCATGGAGTACTAGTTTAGGAATTTCTTAATGCTTTATTATTTTTAATCAATAAAGTGCACAAAACTATTTACGTTTCATCGATTGGAAAAATTCATCGTTAGTTTTGAAATCTTTGAGTTTTTCAGATAAAAATTCTGTTGCGGCAACATCTTCCATATCGTGAAGAAGTTTACGAAGGATCCAAACGCGTTGCATTTCGTCTTCTTGCATTAATAAATCTTCTCGGCGTGTGCCTGAACGACGAATATTAATTGCAGGGTAAATACGTTTCTCGGCAATTTTTCTATCGAGATGTAATTCTAAGTTACCCGTACCTTTAAATTCTTCGTAAATGACTTCATCCATTTTCGAGCCGGTATCAATCAGTGCTGTAGCAATAATTGATAAGCTACCACCTTCTTCAATATTTCGTGCAGCACCAAAGAAGCGTTTAGGGCGTTCTAATGCGTGAGCATCGACACCACCGGTTAACACTTTACCGGATGAAGGAATGATGGTGTTGTAAGCACGAGCCAAGCGAGTGATTGAGTCTAGTAAGATGACAACATCTTTTTTGTGCTCTACGAGACGCTTCGCTTTTTCGATAACCATTTCTGCCACTTGAACATGTCGCGTAGGTGGTTCGTCAAACGTTGACGCGACAACTTCACCGCGAACAGAACGTTGCATTTCTGTTACTTCCTCAGGACGCTCATCGATCAGTAATACAATCAGATGGCATTCAGGGTTATTACGGATAATCGATTGCGCGATATGTTGCATCATGATTGTCTTACCGGCTTTTGGCGGCGCGACAATCAAACCACGCTGGCCTTTACCGATAGGAGATACTAAATCAATAATACGACCGGTTAAATCTTCAGTGGCGCCATTTCCGGCTTCTAGGACTAAGCGTTGGTCAGGAAAGAGAGGTGTCAGGTTTTCGAAAAGAATTTTATTGCGAGAATTTTCTGGTTTGTCGAAGTTGATCTCGGCAACTTTTAAAAGAGCGAAATAACGTTCGCCTTCTTTCGGTGGTCTTATTTTTCCGGCAATAAAGTCGCCGGTTCGTAAATTAAAACGGCGAATTTGGCTGGGAGAAACGTAGATATCATCTGGTCCAGCTAAGTAGGAACTATCCGCTGATCGTAAAAAACCGAATCCATCTTGAAGAATTTCTAAAACACCATCTCCGTAAATGTCTTCACCGCTTTTCGCGTGGCGTTTTAAGATATTAAAAATGACATCTTGCTTTCGAGATCGGGCGAGATTCTCGAGGCCCATTTCTTTTGCAATTTTAATGAGTTCTTCAATCGGTTTGGTTTTTAAGTCTGTTAAATTCATAGGTTAAATGTTTGATCAGAGGTTAGGTTGGATTAAAAATTCCGGATGGAGGTTAAAGTAACGTTAGGGAGTTGGTTAAAATATTTGAGTCTCAAGTATTTACAATAAACGCAGGTGTGTAAGTTGTCTGTCACGCAATTCTTGTTGTTGTCTATGTCAGTTGGTTGCGATTGTCTACAATCACGAAATATCTTGCGTGCATCAATTCAGGGCGTAAATGGCCTCATAGCATCGATTGTGTCACTGAGATGACTCTCGTCATTTCAAAAAAAGTGGTTTAGTGTCTTGATAGCTCTCTGATAGCTCTTCTTGATCATACTGTCTGG
Organism: Cellvibrionaceae bacterium; assembly: GCA_050633885.1. Lineage (GTDB taxonomy): Bacteria > Pseudomonadota > Gammaproteobacteria > Pseudomonadales > Cellvibrionaceae > JAWSVE01. The sequence goes on along the minus strand of JBOEHK010000005.1, from coordinate 699,827 downwards.
TACTAATAAAAATTTTGAGGAATACATCTAGAAATGCCGTTGTATTGATTCAAATAAATATTAAGCCAGATTCACAATTTCCCAGATATAGTTGGAATAGTTAATTTTTCAAAGGGAAAATTGGAAAGAGTTTTGCAGGGTTGCTTTTCAGGTATTTATTTCAGGTATTAACTTTAGATATTAATTTCAGATGTTTATCTTGGGCACATATATTTATGTAAATGAAACTAAATCTAACAGTGCCTCAATGTTTTCACCTTTTCACCTAAGCCTACAGGAAGAGGTTTGGGCGAATTTTTACAAAGTATAGCGGTAATAAAGTCGTTGTGCAAAATTTAATACCGCCGGTTTATTTGATCGATCGACCGGCGGCATGACAGACTGTTCTTGTGTGTATTGTGTCTTTAGATACTGCTTTCGACGAATTCAGTGAGTTGAGCTCGTGATAGCGCGCCTACTTTCATTGCTTCCATATTGCCATCTTTAAATAGCATGAGTGTAGGGATGCCACGAATATTAAATTTTCCTGGTGTTTCAGTATTCGCATCAACATCCATTTTACAAATCTTCACGCGTCCAGTGTATTCAGTTGCCATTTCTTCCAAGATGGGGGCAATCATTTTACAGGGACCACACCATGACGCCCAAAAATCAACTAATACGGGTTCGCCAGCTTGCAGTACATCGGTATCAAAGCTCGCATCAGTTACTTGAACAATCGCGTCACTCATAGTGTTTGTCTCCAGAAATAGTGTCAGTAGTTGTTTCGCAGTAGTGTGCAGAATTAACGGCGGGTTACAGCGGATTGGTGGATGATAAGCACCCATCGATATCGTTACAAGGAGATATGGGGCAAAATATCTAAATCTCAAGTATAGAATTAAACTATCGTCTCACGCGCCTCAAGTTAGTTTGTCTAGATCCTGTTCCTGATTGACGTGAATTACAGAGAATCCTCCATGAACGTGGCGATGACCTCATTGAGAAAACGCTTACCCAAATCGGTAGTTTTATACGTTAACGGATCGCTTTCTAATAACCCTCTCGAGAGTAAATGCTCGATTTGTGAAGTGATTACTTCGGGCGAAAGACCTGTTCGCTCAATGAATAATCGAGAAGGCACCCCTTCATTCAAGCGTAAAGCATTCATCATAAATTCGAGTGGAAGTGCGCTTTGTTCTACGTCTAACCATTGTGTTGGCGAGTGAGAATCAGAGCGAGCGATGAGCAAGCTTGATGTGGGTGAGTCTGAAAACTGGTGTGATAAGTAATGTGCAGGTAGGCGAGTCTTTTGTCGACGAAGAATACGGTTTGATTGTATATCTGTAATTTTTCCGTGAGCGCCGGCACCAATACCGAGATAATCACCAAATTGCCAATAATTAAGATTGTGCTGAGAGCGTAGGTCGCGAGGTAGCTGTTCAGCGTTATTTATCTGATGAAAAGCAGAAACTTCGTATTGATAAAAGCCGTGAGATTTTAATAACGCGTGTCCCATTTCTTCAATGGTTGCCAATACATCATCAACAGGGAGAATTGGCGGTTGTCTATAAAAGGCCGTGTTTTGTTCGATGGTTAATTGATACCAAGATAAGTGAGTTGGAGAAAGGTCGATGACTTGCTGTAAATCAAAAAGGGCATCGTCTACAGATTGGTTCGGGAGACCATGCATTAGATCGATATTAACATTATCGAATCCAGCATTTCTTGCTGTTGTCACCGAAGTGATAATTTCCTTTGATCCATGGATTCTACCCAGTGCTTGTAAGTGCCGGTCTTGCATGCTTTGAGCGCCGATGGATAAACGATTAATACCGGCATGGCGATAGCCTGCAAAGCGAGATTGTTCAGTGGTGCCAGGGTTAGCTTCTAACGTGATTTCAGTGTCGCTATTAATACCAATGAATTTATCGGCTGCGTCGATAATGCGCGAAATTCCTTCTGCGGAAAATAAACTAGGCGTTCCTCCGCCAAAAAAAATACTGTTTAACTGGCGGCCTTGTGCGTAGAGTGCGTCTTCTTTTAGGTCGGCGAGAAGTTGATCGATGTAATGCGCTTCTGGGATGTTATCAGTTATGGGTAGTTCTGATGAGCCTGAAGAAATGGAGTGAGAATTAAAGTCGCAGTAAGGGCATTTCTTGACGCACCAAGGAATATGGACATAAAGAGATAAAGGCGGTAAGGAAAGCGATTGAGTGAGCTGGTTCATTGGTGAAAGGTTGCCAAAAGCGAGCGTTAATTTTTAAAGTAGATGCGTATAATAGCTGAGATTAAGCGGAAAGTATTTTGTCATATTTCGATAGATTTTTTTAAAGCCGAATTTTAAGAAAATGACCACGCCAAAAAATGATTGATGTTAAGCGTCTTATAGTCTTATAGAGAGTCATGAACATTAAAAAAAGCTACCAAATCTACATTCAGTTACGGGCTATATTTCTATGCGCTCTGATCAGTCTATTTTGGGGGCTGTCAGCGCAGGCACAAATTGATCTAGACATTCAAGGGGTTGAAAAACCGATTAAGAATAATATCGAATTACATTTGTCAAAATGGGAAAGTCTGCCTTCAACGAATCTGTCTAGCATAGAAGAAAAGTTAGGCAAAAATATTCAGAGCGCATTAAGGGCGATGGGATATTACGATGCTAAAATTATTTATGGATTAGAAGGAAAAACATTAAGATTGGTTATCGAATCTGGTGAGGCTGTGAAGTGGGCGCGTGCTGACATTCAATTAATTCATGATGAAAGTGTAATGGATGTTCGTTTGCAAACCATCGTAGATTCAAATCCTTTTATCAATGGAGAACGAATTGATCATAGTCTTTATGAGAATTACAAAAAAAATCTTATAAACTTAGCTTCAGAATTTGGTTACTTAGATGCAAAGTTTACCCAAAGTATTTTGCGAATAAATCAAAAAACACATCAAGCGATGGTGACGCTAATAGTTGATATGGGGCAGCGTTATAAACTTGGTCAAGTTAACTACCTTGAAACAAACATTCAAGAATCTTTGCTTGATCGATTAACAGAATTAGAAGCAGAGCAGTGGTATAGCGCAAATACGGTAGGCTTAATCTATAATCGGTTACTGAACACAGGGTATTTTTCTGGAGTAACCGTTGACGTTAAAAAAGAAATACCTAATGTGGCGCATTTAACCATTGGTTTAACGGATGCACCAAAACATAAAATCTCAACAGGTATGGGGTTTGGGACAGACGACAAAGGACCTAGATTAAAATTTAAATGGCAACGCCCTAGAATCAATAAGCGGGGAGATAGTTTCAGCACCCAATTAAAGCTTTCACAAGTAGAACAAAATATATCTGCTCAATTCCGAATGCCTTGGAGTCATCCATTAAATGAATATCTTAGTTATGATTTGGGGTGGCAACAAAAGAAAACAGAAGATATCAATACGCAATTGGCTACTATCGGTGCTTCTTATCATCGAGTGGTAAAAAATGGCTGGCAATATAGTTTTCACTTTGATGTAGAAAATGAAACATCAGAAACTGATAATCACAAGAAAGATTCATTTACCTATGTCATTCCAGGCGTACAGCTTTCTCGTCGAAAATTTAGCGGTGAGGCTACAGATCCTTCAAAAGGTTATAAATTTTGGGCAAATTTCAATACTAGCCGAGAGCAACTAGGCTCTGATACCGATTTTCATCGGTTTGATATCGGCGCTAATGTCATTACCACTGCGTTTAAAAAACATAGTGTTTTGGGGCGTGTAGAGCTTGGCTATATAGACACGGAAAACTTGCTGAAAGTACCCCCGTCCCAACGTTTTTTTGCTGGGGGTGATCAAACAGTACGCGGTTATCAATACGAATCCATAGCGCCTGTTGACTCCGATGGTAATTTAACGGGTGGTCAATACTCAACAATCGCAAGTATCGAATACAGATACCAGTTCTTAAAAAATTGGAAAGCCGCCATTTTTTACGACGCTGCACAAGTTTATCGTGATGATCCCAATGAGCTTCCAGAGGATGCAACAAAAGCCAATAATTGGTTGTTGATGCTAGAGGATTCTAAAACATTTAGCTCCGGCGCTGGAATTGGTTTGCGATGGAAAACCCCTATTGGTCTTGTTGCGTTTGATGTTGCGGTACCAATTAATCAAACAGGTAATGACATTCGTGTTCATTTCTATCTAGGGACGCCATTATGATAGGGCGTTATTTTTCAGGCAGGTTTTCTAAAGTAAAAAAAGCAATCGCTGCGATTATCGGCGTGCTTCTTATACTCTATATCATTTTAGTGTTACTGGTGACTTCAAATAGTTTTAGCCGATGGATAGTTTCAAAAGCTCAAGATTTTACACCTGAATTAACGATAGATGATTTACAAGGTAATTTTTTTAGTGGGTTAAAAATAAATGGGAATTACTACACTGACAATATGAGTGTTATTTTTTCTGAGTTAAAGCTCAGCATAAATTCACGTTGCCTGTGGAAATTATCTGTCTGTATTGATTACATTAAAGCCGATAAAATAATAGTAATATTAACGAGTAATAAAGAAAAAGAAGAGAATCCGATTCAGCTTCCGTCAATATCGATTCCTTTCAATGTCGCTATCAATGATTTTGAAGTAAAAAAGATTACTGTTGAGGGAAGCAATCAATTGGGTGAGTTAAATGCAATATATATTTCCGATAATGTAACTGCAAAATTTAATATAAAAAAATCAACGGTTACTGTAGCTAATCTTTCGGCCAGTGATAGATTTTGTGAGTGGGAAGCGGTTGCGCGTCTTGTGTTAGATAAGCAATATCCTCTTTCGTCAGTAGTAAATTGTCGTAGTGTGTCAAATTATGGAACTGCAAGCGCAAAAATATCAGGTAGCATAGCTGATTTAAAAGCGACTATTCATTCCACGATTGATGTGAATCAGTTTGTCAGCAACAAAGATTTTACGGACACTTCCGTTGTCTCCACTGCAACGATACAGATAAAACCGCTCGAGAAAAATATTCCTGCAGAGGCAGAACTTACTTTAAATGAACCTGTTCGTGTCTTAGCTAACTCTCATTATCTTGATCTTGTTAGTACAAAAATTCAGATTGAAGGATTTGTTTTGTCGCCGATTATCAGGCTCGATATGCATGTAGCCAGTGATATTCATCCCGATGATATTCACGTTTCTAGTAATGCGAAATTTATACAAGGAGAGTTATCTATAGAGACTTTGCATATTGATTTAGCGCAAGGGGAGATAGATACCAATGGAAAATTAGAGCTGTCTGATGGCATATCGTGGGCTGGTAATACTGAATGGAATCATGTTGATCTTGAATCGTGGACTATTGTGCCGTCATCGGAATGGTTGACTGGTGATTTTTCGGGATCGTTAACAACTAATATCAATTATAAAAATGAAATTTTTAGCGGGACAATTGGATTGTCCAGTTTATCAGGTCAATTAAATAAAGAGCCGCTATCGGCAATCGGCCAAGTTAGCATTGATAATAATCATTTTACAGTCAATGAATTTGTTGTGACTTATGCCGAAGACAATCAGGTCGAAATTAAAGGCGATATCAATTCAGAAAATTCACAAGTCAACGTAGCGTTTGCTTTGAAAAACGTCAAAGCATTGACTAAAAGTTATTCTGAAAATGCTTCTGGATCAATAATAGGAAAGGCCCGTATCAATGGGAAAGTAAACTCTCCCAATATTCATATTGATGCGAAAGCAAATCAGATAAGGGTGAATCAGTGGCAACTCGATCACTCTACTTTTTTAATGGATTGGAATCCTAGCGCAGATAAAGACACAATCAAACAAGGCGATGTATTAACTGTGAAAGCCGAGGGCATTCGCAACGGAAGTAGCGAGCCGACGAATGCATCTCTCGTCGTTACTGGCGGTGTGGAGAGTCATGTGCTTAAAGTCGATTGGATAGAGCCTACTCATCAAAAACAAAGCGCTGGATTAAAATGTTCTGGAAAATTTCCATCAACAAATACAGACGATGGTTATCAACGCTGGGTGGGCATTTGCGACGAGTTAAGCATTCGATACGATTGGCAAGGAGAAGAGCAGATATGGACACTAACGGATGCTATTGAAATAGATTATGCCGCAAACCCGTTAGAGTTTAGTGTTTCTACATTTTGTGTGAAGAATAAAAATTCTAAAATTTGTAATGAAGAATTTGTGAATTATCTCGATGGAAATATTGCAAGTCTGTCAGTCGCTGGCGAGCAATTACCTATCAATTGGGCAAAGACTTTTTTACCTAACAATCTAGCCATTGAAGGTCAATGGGAATTTGCGCTACAGGGTAGTAATCTCATATCCGACAATAATCTGACTGCAGAAATTTTGGCGGAAAATGCAAAAATCCTTTTTTTAAATGATGACGGTATACGTTTAATTGAAACCGGTAAATACAAACAAGAACATCCATTAGATGAACACATCGCAGCTAAAATTGATGCCAATAAAATATTTGCACAATGGCGTTGGAATAACAGCGTGTCAGGAAAAATTAAAGAAGGGCATCAAATTACTTGGGAGCTGAATACTGAGAAAAATGGAAATTTACTGGGCCATATTAATATTATCGATCAATCACTCGACGGCGAGTTAATTACTCAAAAATTGCAGTTTGAAGACCTCTCGAAGCTTATTGTTCTTAACCAAGAAGAGAGTATAACGGGAGAAATCAATGGACAATTAACGTTGACCGGTTCAGTGGATAAGCCAGTTTTTAATGGGCAGCTAGGTTTAACAGAAGGGCATATTGAGAGTACGTTGACGCCAGTACCCGTTAAAAATATTAACATCGATTTAGAGGTGACGAACAATATTGCCTCAATGAATGGAACGTTTAATGTCAATGATGGTGGCGGTAGTGTTGAAGGCACAGTCGATTGGCAAATAGATTCTTGGGTCGGTGAGTTACAACTTAGAGCCGAAGAAATTGCATTGCAACCGGAGCCAAAAATATTGTTGACGGTTTCACCCGATGTCCGACTCACTCTGTCGCCTGATAAAATGAATGTATCGGGAATCATAACGATTCCTAGTGCTCGGATTGAAATAGAAGAAGTACCAGAACAAGCTATTTCAGAATCGAATGATGTTGTCATTGTTGGTGAGAAAATGAAAAACAATCAACAACAAATAATAACTGATGTGAAAATCGCATTGGGTGATGATGTGGTGTTTAAGGGGTTTGGTTTAGAGACTAATATCAACGGGGAGCTTTCAATACAGCAGCAAAACAATGAATTGTTAAAAGCTAACGGTGTGCTTGAATTGCAAAAAGGTCGCTACAAAGCGTATGGACAAAATTTATTAATTCAGGAAGGTGATTTGGTTTTTGTCGGTAACATTGAAAACCCACAATTGAGAGTCTCGGCGATACGGGCAGGTATTACTGATGATGTAACCGTCGGTTTATTAGCAACTGGTCCGATTGTTAGCCCGCGCATAAGTCTTTTTTCTCAACCTGTGATGCCACAACAGGCCCAGCTTAGTTATTTGCTGACCGGTAATGCTCCCGGTGTTGAAGTCACAACAGATCCTACGCTTGCTGCCACTGAAGCAGCCCTAAGTTATGCGCTCGCTTCAGATGTTGGTTTGGGTTTTACCAAAAGAGCGGGAGAGGTATTGGGTATTGATGATTTGCAATTGACTGCGGGGTCGTCGACATCCAGTGCTGACAGCGGAACACAGGTAGGATTGAGTGGATACGTTACTCCTAAACTCATGGTACGCTACGGGGTTGGTGTGTTTGATGCGTTCAACTCACTTACACTGAATTATCGCCTTAGTAAAAATCTGTACTTGGAAGTCATTAGCGGCGAAAGCAGCGCCCTAGATTTGCTTTGGAGTTTTGAACTCGATTAATTTTTTCATAATGCCATTAGCATTATCAATTTTTTGGTAGGACACGTTATATGACCGATATTATTCTCCATAACTACGAAGCATCACCTTTTGCGAAAAAAATTCGTGCCATTTTAGGCTTGAAAAAAGCAAACTGGTCTTCTGTAGAAATCCCACGCATTATGCCCAAGCCCGATGTTGTTGCTTTAACAGGGGGTTATCGCAGAACACCTATTATGCAAATTGGCGCAGATATTTATTGTGATACCGCATTGATTTCTCAAAAGTTAGATCAAATTTTTCCAGAAAATACATTGTACCCAAGTGAATATTTAGCAGCTGCAAAAACAATGGCATATTGGGCGGATAATATTTTATTTCAACACACAGTGCCTGTGGCTTTTCAAAAAGAAGTCATGATGCAAACATTCGGCGGCAATGTTGAAATGATGAAAGCTTTTGTGAGTGATCGCGCTGACATGAGTAAGGATTCCCCTCGCCGACGTATTTTGCCTGAAGAAGCGCATCTGATGTTCGATACTTTTTTAGAAGATTTAAATACGCAGTTGTCGGATGAAAGAAAATTTCTTTTAGGTGAAAAGCCCTGTATTGCAGATTTTTCCGTTTATCATGCTCTTTGGTTTATAAAAAGTAAGCCAATTATTACTGAGAAATTTGTTGGGCATCATCATTTACTACGCTGGATGGATACGATTGATGAGCTTGGTGAGGGTAATGTAACCATTATTTCTAGTAGTGATGCAATTGCCATTGCAAAACAAAGTTCATCCAAACAACAGCTGGCTAAAAATTTACTATCGGAATTTACACTAGGTGATGATGTCGAGATCATGCCAGGCGATTATGGCTTTGATCCAGTAAAAGGAAAATTGGTGTATAGCGATGAAAATGAATTTGCTATTTCTCGTCAAGACGATAGAGCGGGAGATCTTGTTGTTCATTTTCCTCGATTAGGCTATGACATTCGTTTAGCTGAATAAACAGATTTGTCAATAGGCTTGAAGAGGATAAACTTTGATGGCGTTTGTATCTTTTGTATCGACGCCGTTAATTTTATTATCAATCGGGATATACATCATCCATTGAGTTTTGCCAAAGTGTTTCCTCGCTCCTTTCAAGATTTCTTCTACAAGATTTTTGCTAAAAACCGTTATCGCTTATTCGGAAAAACCGATCAATGTATGATTCCTAGTGAGAACATTAGATCTCGCATTATCAATGTCTAAATATTATCATTGTGAAAATCTTATTTGATCAGTAGGTCATAATGGAAAGTAAAAATAATAAAGATAGCGATAAATCGATGGTGAATGTGCCAGAATCTAAAGCGGCTAAAAATAGAATAAAACAAAAGCCTATTACGATTGGTGGTATCACTGTAGAGCCTGGGACCCACGAAACAATCGATGTTCCTCTCGCGCCCATGTATACACATAACGATGTAAAAATGACATTACATGTTATTAATGGCCGTTATGAAGGCCCCACGTTATTTGTCAATGCGGCTATTCATGGAGATGAGATAAACGGTGTTGAAGTTATTCGTCGAGTGTTGAAATTAAAGCAAATTAATCGAATACGTGGAACGCTTATTGCGATTCCTATTGTCAATGTTTATGGCTTCCTCAATAATTCTCGTTATCTTCCCGATGGTCGAGATCTAAATCGCAGCTTTCCCGGCAGCCCTAAAGGCTCTTTAGCCTCCCGTATTGCTCATACATTTTTAAATGAAATTATATTGAAATGCACTCATGGTATCGACCTCCATACGGGCGCAAGGCATCGTGGTAATTTGCCTCAAATTCGTGCTGACTTAAGTAATCCTAACGTTGAAAAACTTGCGAAGGCTTTTGGTGTACCTGTCGTTATTGATTCTAAAATTCGTGACGGTTCTTTGCGGGAAATGGGGGATAACGAAGGCATTCCTATTTTGTTGTATGAGGCGGGAGAAGCGTTGCGTTTTGATGAGCTTTCCATTGGTGCTGGGGTTCGCGGTATCGTTAATGTCATGCGTGAAATAGACATGTTACCTCCTAAAACAACACCCTCAAAAAAATCAGTTTCGGCTGAAAAAAATAAAAAAGAAAGTAAAAAACGAGAAACTATTGTTTCAAAGAAAACCAATTGGATTCGTGCGCCTTATAGTGGAATTTTACGTGCGTTAGTTCCACTGGGTGCTAAGGTAGAAAAAGGGAATGTATTAGGCCTTATTGGTGACCCCTTAGGGACTTATGAATATGAGGTGACTGCCGATCATGATGGGATTGTTATTGGGCGAACCTTCTTGCCGTTAATACATGAAGGTGAAGCGGTTTTTCATATTGCGCATTACGCAAAAAAAATGGAAAAAATATTCGATCAAGTCGAAGAATTCCATGAAGAGTTTGGAACAGAGGTGTTATTAGAGGCTCCCGATAATCCACAAGATGCCCCCATACAATAATGAAATCATGGTCATATTTAACGGAGAGTGATAATGGCTGATACTCGAGGTATTAATCATTTAGGATTAGCAGTCAAAAATTTAGAAGAGACGAAGTCTTTTTTTGTAGATGGTCTGGGCTGGAAAGAATCGGGATATGATGCCTCTTATCCTAGAGTCGCGGTATCAGATGGTCACGTAAGATTAACCTTGTGGCAGGTAGACTACAGTACTCTCATCACAGAATTTAATCGCAAGCAAAATATTGGGCTGCACCATTTAGCTTTAGAAGTTGAATCAGAAGCTCAGTTAAATGCAATTTATCAAAAGCTAAACGACTTAGTGGATGTTACGATTGAATTTTCTCCTGAATCAGTGGGAGACGGTCCGAGAAAACATATGATGTGTCTAGAGCCTGGGGGAATTCGCATTGAGTTTATTTGGCCAGGGGCTAGTTAATCTCAAAAAGAATTGGCTTTTGAGATCTCGGCTAATAATTTTTGCATTGCTTGACCGCGATGACTGATTCTATTTTTTTGCTCGGGTGCTAGCTCAGCTGAACTGCAACCACTGTGCGGCAAATAGAAAAGAGGGTCGTAACCAAAACCGTTCTCGCCTTGTGGGGATAATAGGATTTGTCCCTCCCATGATGCTTGGCAGATAATGGGACAAGGATCCTCTGCGTAACGCAAAAAAGCCAAGGCACAATGAAAGCGCGCAGTACGCTGAGCTTCAGGAACTTGATGTAAGTTTTCCAATAACAGTGCATTGTTCGCTTTATCATCACACTCTTCACCGGCATAACGCGCAGAATAAATGCCAGGAGCGCCCCTCAATGCATCGACGCTGATACCTGAGTCATCAGCAATACTTGGTAACTGTGTTTGTTGACAGGCATGCCTTGCTTTGATGATTGCGTTTTCTACAAACGATAAGCCTGTTTCTTCTACTGAGGTCACACCAAAATCAGACTGAGCGATAATGTGGTAAGGCAGCTCAGAAAATAACTGCACAAACTCTTTAAGCTTCCCTTGATTGTTACTGGCAATGACTATTTCTTTTTGATTATTCATTAACGTATAACTTTTTTGTAAATTTTACTTCGTAAGTGTCTTTGTTGCGCTGATCAACTGAGTCATGTTTATCCGTTGATTTTGGAGTCACGTTTATTTTGAAATGAAAAATTTCTTCTTCTGTCACCCTTAGTGAAGCGATGTAATAGGTAGCTGTAGCTTCACTAATCTCTTTAAATGTTAGTTGCTTAACTTGCTGCATTAAGTTGGCAGCTGTTCCCGTCACAATGGCTGCTTTTCCTCCGTCTGTAGAATCGTTGTCGGTCAGTGCGATGTTAATTAATACATAATCTTTACCTCGAATAATACCGAGTTGATTTGCTATTGCCGGTAAAACCGATGTACTACTGAAAACACTGTGATGAACGGTTACGTCATCAAAGCGAGTTAGGTAAGCATCTTGCCCATGGCTCAAAGAAGATGTTATACAAATCAATAAGAAAGCGTAAAATTTAAACATAAATAGATGACCGATAAGAATAAAAAAGAAATGTAACCGGCTCAGAAATAACCAGCCTAGAAAGAGTAAAAGAGGTGGCTATAGAACATGCAATGTAAACAGCAACAGTGAATGAATTTTAGCGCTATTAATTATTTTGAAGGTGTTGCTGGCTGTTCAGTGCAGCTTGCCGAGCCTCATCTAAATTAACCACATTGTCAGCCTTAGTTTTGCCGTAAGGTGTACTCGCGCTTAATTTTTCAATGATATCACTTAATGAAGCAAGTGCTTGTTCTTGTACAGCAATATTATTTTTGAGCTCTTGTAGTTGGTCGTCGATACCGCGGTTTTCGTTACTTAAATTAGCAAGACGCATCATGTGACGTTCTAGTAATTGTTTTTGGTAAAGATTGTGATGAGTGAGCGGTGTTAAAGCTTCTTTTACCCAATGGTTTACATCGTCTTCTAAGGTGGAATATAAAGAGCGGACTTCACTGACAAGCGTTTGTACAAAGCGTTCAATGACTTTGCTTTTACTGGCAAACAACGTGTCTAACGATAGTCTAAATTGATTCGCTTGATACTTTAATTGAGACAAATGTTTTTGATACGGTTTAATTGAAAACAGGTGGCGTTCTAAAGCATCTTTTCCTGTGTCACTATGCTCAGGTCGTGCGTAGATATCGGTTAAGATGCTATTGGCAACGTGAGCTTCTCGAATCATGTTGTCGATATTTTTTTCTAAAATTTGAAAAAACTCAGCAATGCACTTTGATAGACCAGCTGTGGTCCAGCTGCGATTTAATTTGTCTGTTGTAGTGCCAATTAATTGTTCAAGTAGTACCGTGCTCACTGGAGCCATTAACGCTGTGCGTTGGCGATCTAATAAACGTTGGCTAGATTTTAGTGAGAGTGCTTGCTTGTGATAACCTGTATGGGCCACTTTAATATTTTGTCGTAGTTTATCGAGTGTTTGTACTTGTGCATTGGCGGTTGTACTGGCTTGCAAAGAGCGCAGCTCATACTTGCATTCTTCATTTCTGTGTTGCAGTACACGGTGCGTAGAGTGCGCGATAGAAACGACATCTGCAATCGCACGATGCTTAACAATATGTCTTTGATTGTCGACAATGCGTTCGGCTAATAGCATCTCCATTTTTAAAAGACTGCTACGCAACAATCTGGCTTTGTCATGATTGGCTTTAGCCAATAGACCTTCTTTTGCGGAAATAGGGACGACGTGTTCGATAGGTACTTTCAATTGCCGCGCGGTGATCTCTCGAACATCGCGAATAGAACGTGCTACTTCTTCTTGAGACTGTAAGTCATTCCATAAGGTGTCGATTTTGTTGAGTAGTACGAGTACAGAAATTCCTTGGTTTTCTCTCAATACTTCAATGTGCTCATTCCAGATGGCCATGTCACTGGCACTAACACCCGCATCGGCGGCGAGAATAAAAATAACGGCTTGTGCTTTTGGTAATGTATTGAGAGTCAATTCGGGTTCGTTGCCGAGAGCGTTAAGCCCAGGTGTATCGATAATACGAAGTCCCTGGCGCAATAACGGGTGGTCTAAATTGATAAGTGCATGACGCCAAGCAGGAATTTCAACAAGATTTTTATCGTCGGGATGGCGAGTTAGCATTCGGTTGTCGAAACCCATTTGACGAGCTTCACGCTCTGTCACGGCTTTAGTCGCAGAAATTTGAGCGACTGCATGACTTACTTGTTTGGGGTTGCGTGGGTCAAAGTAAACGCTAACCCACTTTTGCGGTATGCGTCGAAAGCTTTCGATGCTGGTTGTGGTGCGTCGAGTTTCAATCGGGAGTAGGCGGACACAGCATCGTTCAGATTTGGGTTCGTAATAGATTTCAGTTGGACACATTGTGGTTCGGCCAGGACGTGATGGTAGTAGACGTTGGCCGTACTCTGAAAACAGTAATGCATTAATTAATTCAGTCTTACCACGAGAGAACTCGCCGACACAGGCAAGCGTAAAGTGGTTATGAGCCAATAAAGAGCGAGCATGATTGACGGAATGCTGAGCTTCAACGCTTTTAATTCTATGGTTGCGAAACCACGCATGGAAAGAGCCCAAATGAGATTGGAGTTCTGACTTCCAGCGATCGTAACTCGCCATTTGGCGATACAGCGATCTTACATCCATTACTATTTAGTCTCTCTTTGTCACTTTTAACAGGCTGCGAGAAAGGCTTTTGTAGCCTTGATGGCGATAGAAAATAACATGGTGCCATAAGGCTCTAATTAAAACCGAATTAGAGCGTCGATGGAAGCGATCCTTTTGTAATTTCTCCTGTTATCTATCTCTTTGTTTTCAGTCTAATTTCTTTTAATCTCTCAGCGATTTTAGAAATCTAAAAGATGACTGAAAAGTACAAGTCAAATGCCTTTTTCAGGGATTCAACCATAACGGATTCTATTCGGGTGTAAATGATGATCAAGACGGGCGGCTTGATGAGAAGACTGCTTACGAGATGTCAATCTACGAGATATGAATTGTAAGCTAAAGCATGCCATTGCTTGGTAAATTGTTAAGGAGAGGGGGAGCAAAGATAAAGCCTCTTGCGAGAGAGGCTTTAACCGTTGGCGGGCCTGTAATATTTCGACTGATTTAAAAGGTAAAGCCTAAGCCAACCATGTATACAATGGGGTCGATCTCGACATCAGCTTCTAGATTCAAGCCAATATCTAAATCAATATCGGCTGTTGTATCGATGTCGGCTTTCCAGATTGATGCGTTAAGACTTAATGTGTCAGTCAATGGGTAATCTGCTCCGATTTCAAACGCTAGTCCCAGTGAATTATCTAAACTGACATCACCCGAACCTAGTAATGCTTTAGTGTCAGAATGTAATTTTTCACTAAAAAAAATGGTGTAGTTGATACCGATGCCAGCATAAGGCTGAAATTTACTGCCAGAATTTAAAGGGAAATATTGAAGACTTAATGTCGGGGGTAAATGTTTGACATCTGCGACATCAAAAGCGTTAGGTAGTGCTAAAGCTGAGCCACCTCGTAAAGAGGCCGTGTGCTTAAACGGCGTTGAAGCGAGTAACTCAAGACCAACATGATTCGATAGCATATACGTAATTGTTAGGCCTACTTGTGTATTTGAGTCAACGGTAACGTTTGTATTGGGTATAGCTGCTTGATTTACTTTAAGGCGACTACTACTGGAATCTGGATCGACCTTGGCTGCACCCACTCGTACAATGATGTCGCCCTTATCGTAAGCCATGGTATTTGCTGAGCAAACCAATAATCCAAAACTTATGATTCCAGTAGCATTGCGTAAAACTTTCTTAATCATTTTATGTCAGTCTCTCTCATTTTAGTCTGTTTCGTTGTGGTTGTGATGGTATGAGAGACATTGTAACGGCATGAAAAAATTGCCAGATGATTTGAATCAAGAAAAGCCTTTTAATCTGTAAATGGTTAAGAAACAAAAATCTGGAAACAAGCGGGAAGATATTGTTCAGTGGCCGGGATAAGTAGAGAGGTTTTTTAGAAAGAGTAGCTAAAAACACACAAAATAATATCAGTTTTTAGGTTGTTCAGCGCTAAACCCTAATACCAAAATCAATAATATTTCAATATTAAACGTTCACGCTGAACCTTAAATGTTTATTTTTTATCTTTTCATTTTGAACAAAACATTGCATTAAATACCTAAAACAATGGGAGCTACTTGAGCAGTTAAGCCAACCTTTTGCGCAATCGCTTGAATCATTATTCTGCACACTTGTAATGCCAAGAATACAAAAATGGGCGTGATATCTAAGCCGCCCATAGGGGGAATTATTTTTCGAAAGGGTGCTGTAATGGGGGCAACAATTTGTCGTATTAACAGTAGGATAGGATTGTAACTTCCTGGAGCAATCCAACTAGCAATAATCATGATAATCATGCCGTAAAAATAAATATTCACGATTAACGAAATTAAACCAACGACTGCCCATGTAATAGCCGTTATTGGATTAATAATACTAGCCCCTAAGATAAAGGCTAAAATCTGGATAACTAACCAATGAAATAAAATGGCAAAAACAATTGAAGAGATATCGATACCATAAAATCCAGGTATAACTCGTCGGATAGGAATTAAAACC
This sequence comes from Cellvibrionaceae bacterium, assembly GCA_050633885.1. Lineage (GTDB taxonomy): Bacteria > Pseudomonadota > Gammaproteobacteria > Pseudomonadales > Cellvibrionaceae > JAWSVE01. The sequence goes on along the minus strand of JBOEHK010000005.1, from coordinate 683,883 downwards.
GGATTGGTGGCTTTAACAATAATTTGAGAAATAGGATTATAAAAATCAGCTTTAGCTAATTGAAATAAAAAACGTAAAACAATAACGGTGAGATAGAGTGAACCTAAAGTGCCCACAATGAGAAGACCAATTTGTACCATAGGGCTCATTATTCATTCTCCAATTTTTAATAGTATATTTAACAGTATTGAATTTTAATGTGTAATAGTGAAATTATTCAGGTGTACACAATATGAAGACCCGATTTATTAAAATCAAGAATAAAATTATTGTAGTTCCTCAGCCATCTCTACCGCGCGATCGGCGCAAGCTTGCATAGCTCTTTCTACGATTGCCTTAATGTTATCAGTTTCAAATGAATTGACAGCTTCAATCGTCGTGCCACCCGGCGAGCACACTCTCTGGCGTAGTTCGGCAACATCTACATCGCTTTTCTGCGCTAGTAGCCCCGCTCCTAAGCAGGTTTGTATCGCTAAATTTTTAGCGGTATCTGCGGTCAGACCTTGTTTGATTCCTGCCTCTATCATTGATTCCATAAACAAGAAAAAATATGCAGGGCCGCTTCCTGAAATAGCCGTCACGGCATCTAATAGTCTTTCTTCATTCAGCCACTCAACAATACCAACGGCACAAAGTATTTTATTGGCAATGTCTTTTTGTTGAGACGATGTATTCTTATTTGCATATAAACCGCTAGCACCTTGTTGAACAAGTGCTGGTGTGTTTGGCATGCAGCGCACAATGGCCAAATGATTCCCGATCCATTCAGAAATGCTGTTTACGGGGATGCCCGCTGCAATAGAAATAATCACGACATTTTCTTTTAAAAAAGGTTTAAGCTGTTCGCAGACTTTCTTCATGATCTGCGGCTTAACAGCAAGTAAAACGGCATCGGCATTGGCCACGCCTTGACCATTATCCGTTGAGGTTGAAATATTAAAATTGTCTTTCAGCTTTTGTAAATTTTCTTCCAGTGGATCGCAGGCTGTGATGGCATTTGCTGGGAAGCGTTGTGCGATTAGACCGCCGATAATGCTGGTAGCCATATTGCCACCGCCGATAAATGTGAGTTGTGGTTCGCTCATGGAGTTTTGTAACCTATTGTCCGAAGTTTAAATAAAATGTGGAATGTGAAAGAGCGACAGTGTTGACGTCCTATAGTGTTAAAGACCCACAGTATTAGGTTGATAGTTAATGCTTTGCATTCTATTGATCATTTCGGGGGCCAAATATATCTGTACCGACTCGAACAATGGTGGCGCCTTCAGCAATGGCGGCTTCCATATCACCAGACATTCCCATGGATAATGTGTCAAAAGCAGAGACATCGATACCCAATTTGTTGAGCGAGCTTCTTATGCAATCAAACGCGGTGGCAACTTTTGCAAATGCTTCTCGCTGTTTGTGTTGATCTGAGCAGGCCATTGGGATCGCCATTAAGCCTCGTAAACATAGGTGAGGCAAGTCAGACACTGCTATTGCTAAATTCAATAGTTCATCCTGATGATGTAAATCGAGACCACTTTTAGACGCTTCATTATCAACATTAACTTGAAGGCAAATATTGAGTGGCGGCAAATCAATAGGGCGTTGGTCATTTAACCTGTTAGCAATTTTAAAGCGATCAACACTGTGAACCCAACTAAAATGTTGGGCAATATCTTGCGTCTTATTGCTTTGTATGGGGCCGATAAAATGCCATTCAATGTCTAGCGCTGAGAGTAGTGATTGTTTTTCGAGCGCCTCCTGAAGGTAATTTTCCCCAAAAATACGCTGGCCAGCCTCATACAGTGCTTTAACAGACGAGGCTGGTCGAGTTTTACTCACAGCCAATAATTGCACTGATTTGGTGGACCGACCAGCGAGAGTCGCAGCAGCGTGCACTCGGTCGTGGACTTTGTGGAGTTTGTCGTGCAAGTTGTACATATGCTTGAAGAGGCTATCCTTAATGAGTTAAAACCGTGTCTCATTATTGTTTCTAAAAATGGTTAACAATACCGCGTAACTTACTGACTCATAAGAACTAACATCAGAGCTAGCAGCAGTGTAATGCCAAGCTAGTGTAATGCTAAGGTAATTGTATGGATATTACAGAATTATTGGCGTTTAGTGCCAAGCAAGGGGCATCTGACCTCCATCTTTCCGCTGGTCTTCCACCGATGATTCGGGTTGACGGCGATGTTCGTCGAATCAATTTGCCTCCTATGGAGCATAAGCAAGTTCATGGTTTGATCTATGAAATCATGAATGATAAGCAGCGAAAGGATTTTGAAGAATATTTAGAAACGGATTTTTCATTTGAAGTGCCAGGTGTTGCTCGTTTCCGTGTCAATGCATTTAACCAAAATCGAGGTGCTGGTGCAGTATTTCGTACGATTCCTTCAAAGGTACTAACGATGGAAGAGTTGGGCATGGGTGGCGTTTTTCGAGACATTTGTGCCGTTCCACGCGGTTTGGTGTTGGTAACAGGGCCAACGGGTTCTGGTAAGTCGACAACGCTGGCGGCAATGATGGATTACATCAATGACCATAAATATGAGCATATCCTCACTATTGAAGATCCCATCGAATTTGTTCACGAAAGTAAAAAGTGTTTGGTGAACCAGCGGGAAGTGCATCGAGATACACTAGGATTTACTGAAGCCCTTCGTTCAGCATTGCGGGAAGATCCGGATATTATTCTCGTGGGTGAGATGCGTGATTTGGAAACTATTCGTCTTGCATTAACAGCGGCAGAAACAGGACATCTAGTATTTGGAACGCTACATACAACCTCGGCTGCAAAAACGATTGACCGAATTGTGGATGTATTTCCGGCGAATGAAAAATCCATGGTTCGATCTATGTTGTCAGAATCATTACAGGCCGTTGTATCACAAACACTATTGAAGAAAAATGGCGGTGGTCGTGTTGCAGCTCATGAGATTATGCGCGGTACATCAGCGATTCGAAATTTGATTCGTGAAGATAAAGTGGCACAAATGTATTCGGCTATTCAAACGGGTGGTTCATTGGGTATGCAGACAATGGATCAATGTTTAGCTGACATGGTTGAGAGAAGAATTATTAACCGCGATGTCGCAAAAGAAAAAGCAAAAATGCCAGAGAATTTTTAATTTCAATAACGATTCAAGAACAATGAATATTGTTGGAAATAATGTAAGAACAACACAGAGGAATTATCGATGGATTTTGATCGGCTATTAAGTTTGATGGTAGAGAAAGGAGCGTCTGATTTATTTATCACGGCGGGTGTTCCACCATCAATGAAAATCCACGGTAAAGTTATACCTGTTACTACCTCTCCTTTGTCGCCAGAGCAAGCTCGAGAGTCTGTTCTTAGTGTGATGAATGAAAGACAGCGTGCTGAATTTGTTGAAACAAAAGAACTCAACTTTGCAATCAGTGCTCGAGGTGTTGGTCGTTTCCGTTGCAGTGCATTTTATCAGCGAAATTTAGCCGGTATGGTGTTGCGTCGAATTGAAACTACAATCCCTCAAATCGATGAATTAGGCTTGCCGGAAGTCATCAAAGAATTAGCCATGACTAATCGCGGCCTCGTGATATTTGTGGGTGCAACGGGTACTGGTAAATCCACGTCATTAGCGGCGATGATTGGACATCGAAATAGAAATAGTAAAGGTCATATTATTTCGATTGAAGATCCCATTGAATTTATCCATCAACATCAGGGCTGCATTGTTACGCAACGAGAAGTCGGTATTGATACAGATTCTTTTGATACGGCGCTCAAAAATACATTACGGCAAGCCCCAGATGTTATTTTAATTGGTGAGGTGCGTAGTCGAGAAACTATGGATCATGCTATTGCTTTCGCAGAAACAGGCCATCTTTGCTTGTGTACACTCCATGCGAACAATGCAAACCAAGCGTTAGACCGAATTATTCATTTCTTTCCAGCCGATCGACATAAGCAATTATTGATGGATTTGTCGTTAAACCTCAAGGGCATTGTTGCTCAACAATTAATTCCTACACCAGATGGCAATGGTCGGCGAGCCTGTCTTGAAGTGTTATTAAATACTCCGTTAGCTCAAGATCTCATTAGAAAAGGCGAAGTGCATGAGTTAAAAGAACTCATGAAAAAATCGACAGAGCTGGGTATGCAAACCTTCGATCACGCGCTTTACGAGCTATATAACAGCGGCGAAATTACTTACGAGGATGCGCTGTCTTATGCAGATTCGCCGAATGACCTACGTTTGATTATTAAACTACGTTCGGAGACAGATTCAGAATATTTATCGAATGCCGCAGATGAGTTAAGTATTCAAGAAGAAGAGCGGGATTCAGGAAAAACATTCGGGCGTTAATCTTCATTATATAATTTTGTAAATATATTGAAATAAAAAAGCCGAACATCATGTTCGGCTTTTTTGATGGCGTTTATTTGTACCACCATTCAGCTGTCAAATAAAAACACATGCGGTTATGTATTTTCTTTTCTTATATCGTCGATTGCGGAATAAAGATATTCAGTGAAAAAGCCGTGCATAAGAAAACGCTGCCCTAAATTCCACGGGCCAACGAGGTATAATGGGAATTTGTTGTAAGCCATTTCAGAAAATTGAGGCTTATCCAATAGTTCGCCTGCACGAATCGCGATAGATTGATCTAAGTTAAAGCCATTGATTGCGTCTCTATATTCTTCTTTTTTTAATAGAAAGCAAAATAGACACATAAATAATGCATGTGCGCTTTCGAAATCCATCACTTGAGACCATCTTTTTTCAACGTTAAACTCAGTCATGTCGACGGCTTTCCATTCGGACCAATCTATTTCTTGTGGGTTAAGCGGAAGATTTTTTCGTTCCCAGTATCCCATCTCTCTAAAAATTCGAAACAGTTCTTGATCATGTTCAACAAAGCTATCTTTTCTCATGTCAGCAATTGTTTTTGGGTATAAGCGTAAAAGAGTGGGGGTTTTCCCTCCAGAATTTACCGCTAAAAAATTTAACAAATTAGATTCTGTTGCGTAATGTCTTAAGATCAACATATTCGCTTCATAGCTCACAAAATACTTACAGAACCAACAGATCGTTAACTGTAAGAATCCGTGGGCGCTAAATTGAGGTAAAGGTAGACGTTTTAAAAACCAAGTTATGTGGAGTAAGAGAGAAAAAATGAATTGAAGCAGGGGCCTTAATGTCCAGCGAAAGGGGTTCTCTAGATCCTTCAGCCATAATTCAACGGCCTCTTTTTCTATGGGCAATGAGTTGTCATTTGCTAGTGCTTGTATGTAGGCACTACGTGAATTAATCATTATCGATTTCTTCCAGTTGGAGAGCATATAATCGAGACACCACTTTTGCAGTGCGAACAATGGCTTTTATATTTTCTTTTTTTGTGCAAACCCTATCAATCAAACTATAGAGCTTTTCCATATGGTCTTCATCATTTGCGCTGTGATAACTCATAAAGGTGACGCTGCAATTTTTTTCTCCCACTAATTCAATAATTCTTTCTGACCAGCCTTTAGCCATTTTTTCTCCAAGTCCTTCGATAATCCACATGGCGCCAATCAAGTCCACAGGATTTGGGTAGGTTGCTCGATACATCAAAAAAGCATGCAGTGCCTCAGTTCCGAGGTTGCGATCAATGTGTGTGATCTCAGCTAGCTGTCCTCCTGAAGCGATGTAATCTTTTTCTAAAATTTCATAATCTTTGTGCTCGTCGCTAGCATGGGAGATTACAACAGACCTAACATCAGCAAAGTCTCGATCAAAACTGGATGCGCATCGGGTAATCCACCGAGAGCCTTCGATAACTTGTTGTCTAAGGTTTAATAGCAAATTCAAATAATCTTTTTTTGTAAATGTCCCTTGCTCAAGGCGCCTAATGATGGGGACGCGGTTTAAATCTCGCTCGAATTTAAACCAGACTTGTAGTAATTGCTGTAAACACTCTTGTCCTTCAGCCGTTAGTATTTTTTCTTCCATGATTAATCACCCATAACGGTTAGCTTCATGTAAGCGGTGTTAAATCGGCCGCTTTCTGGAACCATACACAATATTTGGTCGCCAGGTTTGTATGCTTGAGTTTTTTTAAATTCATCAAGCATGATGAAAATGGATGCGCAGCCAGTATTGCCGCGGGTGTAGAGATTTGTGTACCATTTTTCTTCAGGGATACTCACGCCTGACATTTTTAACATATCAAATATTCGACTTTTAAAATATTCTGATGAGAAATGACAAAGCACATGGTCAATGTCTTGTGTAATCACTTTACCTTCTTTTATCAAGCGTAAAAATCCATCAACACCCAGCTTGACAATGTTTTCTAGCAATCTTACATCTTGTCTAATGAGCAAAGCTCCTGCAGCTTCTGCATCTTTGTACGTGGGGAAATCTTGCCAAGTTCTTTTGTCATTTTTTTCTAGCGGTTTTCCGACTGACATACAAACGGGATAGGCATCGGCATGAGAAAAACTTTTAATCCAATCGATTCGAAAACTGTTTGGGTGTGAATTGGATTCAAGTAAACACGCTCCGGCGCCATCGGAAAGCATCCATCGTAAAAATTCTGCATTAAAATCGATAGCGTTATCGCCGCTAACAATATCATAGCGGGTAGCTTTAAAAAGCCGTGATGTAAGTTCGCTGGCGATTACGAGAGCATTACTGTGTTCTTCTGTCTTTATAGTTAGAAATGCTGTTTTTAATGCCATCAAACTACTTGAACAAATTCCGTGAGCCGTATGAAGTTCTATATCCATGAGTTGCATGTCTGCTTGAACCATACTGCCAAAACCAGGTAAAACTAAGTCGCCTTGACTTGTGGCGCAACTCAACATTTCAATTTTATTTTTTGGCAGCGTACTGAGTTCTATACATTGTTGGCCTGCTAAGGACGCCATTTCACAATTATTAATGTAAGTATGATGCTCTTTGTTAATGGCATAGTGGCGGGTTTTAATGCCATTTGAGTTTAATATTTTTCTTTTTAACCGGCTGGGTTTTTCACCAACAATACCTAGATGATTTTCAATCTCATCGTTATTGATTGGTGGTCCAGGTAAAAAACTTCCTGTAGAAGTGATATAGACTTCCATAAATAATTATTTCTTTTTTAATTCATACCGCAAGCAGCGAAAAAGCTCTTCTGCATAAGGGAAGACACAAGCGATGCTCATGAATATAAGATAAGTTCTTAAATAACTGTCACTTCCATGCATCGTTTCTAAACGTACAAATCCCATTTGTCCTGCCCAGTCGAGAGTTAATAGTTTTACCATGGTGGGCCAATTAATAACGACGATGATACTTAACATGAAGAGAGGAAGGGTGGCTAAATAACTATGTGCATGCATTTCCCAAATGCTGATTTTACGTCGAGTTGATGCGTAGTGAACATCCATATGGGCAATAACTTCATGTAAGCACCAAGCAGCAATGCAAACTAATAAAATAGAAACATTGATATAAAATAATAGGCACAGCAATATAGGAATGCCTAATTGTATGCCCATCACAGAGTGCATTAATGATTCTTTAATGCCCGTAGTTGATTCAATATTGGTTGCTCGATGACAACACCAATCAACAAATCCCGCTATTCCCCAGAGAGGTAAAAAAACATATAGCAGCACTTGGATTAATAACGAATTTGTTTCCATAATGCCTTTTCGCCTTTAAAAATTATTATTTTTAATTAAGCTATTTCCTATACTAAAGTGTATTTTATTTGTCATTGTAGAAGCAGTGATAAAAGATAACAAGGGATGGGGTGGAGAGTATTTATGAAAGAAAACCTATTTAATTCGTCTGTTCGGTTTCATTTTTTAAGTGATTGATTTTCCGTAAACCAACTTTCGAGAATTAATCTGGCCGCTATAGAATCAACAGGATTTTTTGAAAAATCTAAAGTTTGCCTTCTGTCCATAGCTTCTTCTTTTGCTGAGTAAGTGGATAGGCGTTCGTCCATTTGTACAACGTTTATTTTATATCTTTCCCTTAAGCGATTACCAAATTTTTTGCTGCGCTTCGCGAGTTCGCTTTCAGTACCGTCCATGTTTAATGGCAATCCTACAACCAGTAAGTTAGGTTGCCATTCGTTAATGAGTTTTTCCATTGTTTCCCAGTTGGGGATTCCATCTCGCGCTTTAATTGGCGTTAATTCACTTGCAGTCTTTGTTAGGGTTTGTCCAACGGCAACGCCGATGGATTGGGTTCCGAAATCAAACGCAATAATTGTTTTTGTCATTTTATTATCTGGAGCTTTCAGCAGGCATGAAGAAAGGTGTATCAGCAGGGGATAGGGTTTTAGAAAAAGAGTTAAGCATGCCCAGCAGTTGAGTGTATAAGATTAAGGTCAATGCCTAAATATTTTGAAACACTAGCCCAGCGTTGCTCGCAAGGGACATCAAAAATAATATTGGGATCAGCGGGAACCGTGAGCCAAGCATTTTCAGAAATTTCTTTTTCAAGTTGACCCGGAGACCAGCCAGCATAGCCGAGGGCAACGATGGCTTTTTCAGGCCCATTGTTTTTTGCCATTTCAACCAAAACATCTTTAGATGCTGTTAAACAAATGTCGCTAGATATTGTTAGCGATGATTCGAAAGTCTTATCGTTAGAATGCAAGATGAATCCATTTTCGGGTTGCAGTGGTCCACCGCATAAGACCTCTTGTTGTTGTGATGTTGACAGGTCATCTAATTCAAGCTGTTGGTATATTTCATTAAGCTTAATATCTAATGGATGATTGATGACAAATCCTAAAGCACCTTCAGCGTTATGCTCGCAAATATAAGTGATGGTATGTGCAAAAGTTGAATCCGTTAAACTTGGCATTGCGATAAGAAATTGATTGCGTAAGCCACCCTCTGCAATTTCACATGATGAATCGCTGAGCTGAGGCTGGTCAAATAGATGATTATGTTTGTCGCAATGTTTTTGTCCCATGACAGTTAGTATTGGGCCATTGAGATCTTAATACAAGAGAGTTGAATAATTTTTTTTATTTGATGATTGGCTAACGTAGGAAAAAAATTTTGAGAAAAGCGTGGACTAAAGAAAATATCTCAAATATTCATTAATAATCAATTAGTTGTTAGCCCTGTAATTTCAAATCGCCAAGTCCGAATAATTTCTAATTGATCAACATCTTTTGCTATTTCCGGTGGAAAAGGTGGGAAGGGCGCTGCCATATGTACAATTTGTAATGCCGCGTCATCAAGAATGCTGTGTCCCGAGGATTGAAGTAGTTCGACTCTTTCGATAGTGCCGTTTGCTTTAATGATTGCCGCCAAGCGAAGCTGCCCAAAAATTCGTTGAGTTAATGCTTGTTTTGGAAAATTTTGGTTGCCGACAAGTTCAACTGTTTGCCGCCAACTATTCAAGTATTCAGCATCGGAAGATGCAGTAGTTGCAACAGAGGTGAGGCGTCGTATACGAGGCTTTTTGGCGTAGGCTTGTTTTTGTCTGTCGAGCTTTGCTTTTAAGCTGGCTATTTCAGCACTGAGTAATGGGACTTGTATATCCTTTCCTTCTTGTTCTAATTTTTTCTCTGTTTCGTCTGGCTCTGTCACTTTAGCAATGACTAAATTTGAATTTGCTGTGGTTTTTATTTGTTGAAGTTCTTGGGCTTCACTCACCTTACTGGCGACAGATTCAGGTGGTGGATTGACATTGCGAATTTTAGTGTCTGCAAAAGGGGCAAATTTTTCAGTGGTTAATTCTTTTGCTTGGTCTTCTGTGCCGCTTGCCTCTTGATTGAATTGAGCTTGGTAATCGGCTTTATCAGGCGCTTTTTCACTTTTATGGGTGGCTAGTGTCACTTCAAATGTGGGTGGAACACTGGGCTGCGTTTTAATGCTAAACGTGATGCCTAGAATCAAGAGACCGTGGACTGCTAGGGCAACAAATAGCGTGAAGCTAAGTCTATCGCTACTGTCGACTGAGTTTTCGATAAGTTTTGTGTCTGGTATGTCCATTTGCTTCTAGTGTGTCAGTACCAAAGTGTGTCAGTACAATTCGGTTAATCGATAGTTATTGAACGGCTTCAAGCCGCCTTGAAATTGCATCCATCAATCGTGATCCTATATTTGTATCATAGGCTTTGTCTATTTCGCGGGCACAAGTAGGGCTAGTCACATTGATTTCTGTTAGGTAATCGCCAATGACATCAAGACCTACAAAGATTAACCCTTTTTCCTTAAGTGATGGTGCGACTTGGGCCACAATCCACTCGTCTCGTTCTGTTAAAGGTTGCGGGCGTCCTGTCCCACCTGCCGCTAAGTTTCCTCGCGTTTCTCCTGCCATGGGAATCCTGGCCAAGCTGTAAGGCACAGCCTCCCCGTCGATGACAAGAATTCGCTTATCGCCTTCTTTAATCTCGGGAATATATTTTTGCGCCATGATGCTGTGCTGACCATTATCGGTAAGGGTCTCTAATATGGCACCTAGGTTTCGACCGGATGAATCAACATGGAATATACCAACACCCCCCATTCCATCAAGCGGCTTGAAAATCACATCTTGATGCGTTTTGTGAAAATTTCGCAGCTGCTGTAAGTGGCTGCTAACGAGTACGGGTGGGCAGCACTGAGGGAATTGAGTGGCAAACACTTTTTCATTACAGTCCCTTAAGCTCTGGGGTTTGTTGACTATTAGAGCGCCTAATCGTTCTGCTGCTTCAAGAATATAAGTGGAATATATGTACTCGCTATCAAAGGGAGGATCTTTTCTCATAAGAATGACATCAAGATCCCCAAGCTCTATCGTGCGATGATCTGCTAATTCATACCACCGATCTGGATCGTTGTAGACCTTGCATGACCTTGCAATAGCCTTTGGTGTACCTTGATCAAGAAATAAGTCGGACTGTTCCATATATTCGATCTGCCAATTTCGCTCAAATGCAGCCAAAAGCAGGACAAGTGTCGTGTCTTTGCTAAAGTTGATAGAGGAGATTGGATCCATTACTACGCCAAGCTTCAAAGTCATAGGTTTAGTTCTTTGCAAAAGTGTTTGTTGTGCTTAATTAAAGGCTAGGTCACGCCACTGTTCTGCCAGTTGGCGAAGACATAACCAGTACAGCATGATTGTTAAAGTGCATGAAATCTGGTGATAGTAAGTTTGGCAAAAAAGGAAAAGGTACGTGGTTAACGAGCGCTACGCAAGTCCTAGCATTTTTCATTCTAAGCCTTGAATTTTAGCTGCTCGCCATCCAATTTTTGCCGTTGATTCATGCGGTTATAGATAATACCTGAAAACTATGTTAAAAGTTTGTGAAACTCGGCTCGCTGCTGACACACTATTAATTTCTTGTGGTCGAATGCGGTTATCAAAAGTGGAAAGATGCATTGAAAAGGTCATAAAGGCATGGAGATGAACTTCGAAAGTCTCAAAATTATGGTGATAGATGATAGTAAAACGATTCGTCGCACCGCTGAAACACTCTTAAAGAAAGCAGGCTGCAATGTCGTGACGGCTACTGATGGCTTTGACGCGTTAGCGAAGATTGCTGATACCCGTCCAGATATTATTTTTGTAGACATCATGATGCCGCGTCTTGATGGCTATCAGACATGCGCTCTCATTAAAAATAATAGTGAGTTTAAGTCAACGCCGGTGATTATGCTTTCTAGTAAAGATGGGCTTTTTGATAAAGCGAAAGGTCGTATTGTTGGCTCAGATCAGTATCTTACCAAGCCTTTTAGTAAGAGCGAACTGCTTGGTGCTATCGAGGCTCATGTAAAAGCGCCACAAGCTCAGGCTTCTTAAATTACTCACCTTCTTTTGTCAGTATGAAAAGTTGAGTTGCCTGGTAATGAGAGAAAAAGATTAATTAGGTATTTGCTCATTAGATAAAGAGCCAATATGCAAGAGGAATACAGCTAAAGTAAATCAGTCGAGACAGACTAAACAGCATGACAAGATTGGTTAAAGAAAGATATTTATAGACAGAAAATCCACTAAATTAAATGATAAGAATTAAAAACCTCTAAGCTAACTATTTTAAAAGCATGAATGGGTTTTTAATCGCTACTTGCAAATCACTTTTGAGAACGTTTTTGGAGCTACCTATGGCACGAGTATTAATCGTCGATGACTCTCCTACAGAGACATATAAATTAACAGGCATTCTAGAAAAAAATGGTCATGCTGTTATTACAGCTGAAACAGGTGAAGAAGGCGTTTCTGTTGCTAAAAAAGAAAAACCAGATGTTGTGCTGATGGATATTGTTATGCCAGGCCTGAACGGCTTTCAAGCAACACGCCAACTGAACAAAAACAATGAGACGACCGAAATTCCTGTGATTATCGTTACAACAAAGGATCAAGAAACTGATCGTGTATGGGGTATGCGTCAGGGTGCAAAAGCTTACCTTACTAAGCCCATTGATGAAAAATTATTAATGGAAACTATTAAGCAAGTGATGCCTTAAGTTAGGCCAGCTGAAAAACCGATCATCATAAATTAAATTTCACAATTCAAAGAAGAGTACTCGGATGTCTGAACCACAAGCTGCTTTTAATGCGCTACTTGACCTCGCTACACGAAGTCGTCGTGCCGCGAAAGGTTTGCCTTCGCAAGCAGATGTTCAGCCTCATTGGAGTGGCGTAGGATTTAATTTACTTAATCATTTCTTCGTGGCACCTATGGGTGATATCACAGAACTTCTTGAAATGCCTGTCTATACAAAGTTACCGGGTGTGCAGCCTTGGGTCTTGGGCGTTGCAAATGTTCGAGGCCGTTTATTACCTATTTTTGATTTGGCTGCATTTTTTGGTGGCCGTTTAGAAGGGCAGCGAAAACGACACCGAATTTTGGTGCTTGAATCTGGCGATATTTATTCGGGCTTGGTGGTTGATGGTGCATTGGGTATGCAACATTTCCCTATTGATACTTATGAATCACACTCGGAAGGCTTGGAGGAACAATTAAAACCTTTTGTGAATGGTAGTTATTCACAAAGTAAGGGCGCTGCTTCAGAGCAGGATCAAAAATGGTATGTCTTTAATCCGGTGCAGCTGATAGAGGATCCGAGGTTTATTAGTGCAGCTAGCTAGATTGCTAACGCTATAGCTGTCAAATGGGTCACATAGTAAGTCTCAAAATAAATTGTTTCGTAATAGTAGAAAGTTTTTAGAGTAGAGTTTGGAAACAAAGCAAAGAAGGCACTGCAAGTGTTTGAATTGTTTTAGCTATTTAGAAGGTAGATCGGGTGCTCGTCGTCATTGGGTGCCGGTCGATCAGACATGGATGGCGAGAAGTAAATTTTATAGTTAGTTTTACAGTTAGATTAAACATTATATTTAAAAACCTTTTGTATGCATTGTCAGTACGCTTGTCAGTACGCATAGTCTCAAAGAAAAAGACGCTCAGGAGCGCGTAGCATGAAAAACGAATCCAGTAATATATTTGCCAACATTAGAGAAAATCCTCTGATGGCACTGTTGCTTATCCTCTTAGTTTTAAGTATTGCGGGGATGGCAGCCAGTATCTTTTTTGTTCAGCGTGATGCTGCTCGTGATCAAGGGTACGTTCAGTTGGCGGGTGAGCTACGTGTTCTATCGAACCAAGTAACCGGTCTTGCTCGTGAAGCGACTAACGGTAGTGAGCCTGCATTTGGTGAGCTAGAAAAAGTAATGGGCGAGATGAACACTACTTGGAACCAGCTTCGAGCCAGTGACAAGAGAACGAGAACAGCCGTTGCGGCTGAATTTTCTCGCTTCGAATCGGTTTGGGATCGTGTAAAAACAAACTCTAATACTATTTTGTCAAATAAAGACACCATTATCTTTCTAAATGATGTAGCAACAACGCTAAACCAATCTCTCCCTGAATTACAGATTGAACATGAAGATATTAAAGATATTCTTCTAGAGAATAACGCACCAGCGTCTCAAGTCGCAGCAGCACAAGAGCAAACTTGGCGTGCTGAGCGTATTGGTCGTAACGTAGAAAAAATGTTGGCCGGTGGTGCAGATTCAATGCAAGCCGCTGACCAATTTAACCTTGATGCAAACTTGTTCGGAAAATTCTTAGGCGGTATGCAAGAGGGTGATGCAGCATTAGGTATTTCTCGAATCACTGACCGCGACGCGGTAGAAAGTTTAACGGAAGTGTCAGAGTTGTTTGAATTCGTGAACAGCTCGGTAAGAGAAATTTTTGAAGCGTCTCCTGCACTTTTCGGCGCTCGACAAGCAACAGAAGCCTTACTTGATGACATGCCTCAACTGGGTGATGCGCTAGCAGCACTTTCCTCGCAAATTGGTGCGCAAGCAAGTCAACGTCAGCCGAATAATATGACAACGTTAATCGCGGCTGCAGCTGCTTTATTAATCTTATTATTTATCGGTTTAAGAATTTATTCTGGTACAAGTAAGACACTGGACGATACTAAAAATACAAACGAAAGAAACCAAAACGCAATTTTACGTTTGCTTGATGAGCTAGCTGACTTAGCTGACGGTGATTTAACAACGACGGCAACGGTATCGGAAGATTTCACCGGTGCGATCGCTGACTCTATTAACTACACAATTGACCAATTGAGAATCCTTGTTTCGCGAATTAACGAAACAGCGGTAAACGTTTCTCAAGCATCTCAAGATACACAGCAAACGGCATTACACCTCGCAGAAGCATCAGAGCATCAGGCGCAAGAAATCGCTGGAGCGTCGGCTGCTGTAAACGAAATGGCTGTCACTATTGACCAAGTATCTGCAAACGCCGCCGAGTCAGCTGCGGTTGCGGAGCGATCGGTATCGATCGCGAACAACGGTGCAAAAGTGGTACAAAATACTATTCACGGAATGGACACCATTCGTGAGCAGATTCAAGACACATCAAAACGTATTAAACGACTCGGTGAATCTTCGCAAGAAATTGGAGATATTGTATCGTTGATTAATGACATTGCTGACCAAACCAACATCCTCGCACTTAACGCGGCGATTCAGGCATCGATGGCGGGAGACGCCGGTCGAGGTTTCGCGGTAGTTGCGGATGAGGTACAGCGACTTGCGGAACGTTCAGCAGCGGCGACAAAACAGATTGAAGCGCTGGTTAAAACAATTCAGAACGATACCAACGAAGCGGTTATTTCGATGGAACAAACAACATCGGAAGTGGTACGCGGAGCTCGTCTAGCACAAGATGCGGGTGTGGCACTGGAAGAAATCGAAAATGTATCGTCATCTCTTGCAGAATTGATTCAGAATATTTCGAACGCTGCACGTCAGCAAGCATCATCTGCTGGCCACATTTCAAATACGATGAACGTTATTCAAGAAATTACTTCACAAACATCTGCTGGTACAAGTGCAACAGCTGACTCGATTGGTAACTTGGCAGACATGGCGTCAGATCTTCGTGATTCGGTTGCTGGTTTCAAGCTACCTGAATCCATGTCGCTTAATCTTTCAGGCACTGGAGAGATGCAAGCCATCAGCGATGAGGATATTGCAACTTTAGATGATGAAGTTGAATTATCTGATGTTGACGACATGAATGAATATGATTCAGTTGATTTAGATGAAGATCTTGATATTGATTCGATGAATAAAGACGATGGTTCTGACGAAAATCGTTCAGAAGCGATCGCTTAATTAAATAAAGAAAAGACATGGTTTGGTCGCTGCAAAAAACAACGGCACTGACTGAACCAGAATTTGAGCAATGGAACAAGTTGCTCGAAGAAAGAACTGGCATTCTGCTGAATGCACAACAACAAGCCTTTTTGCAAACCCAAATCAGTATTCGGATGCGGGAATTGGGTTTTACTGAGTACGCTGAGTATTACGAAAGAGTCACAAATGGAATTTGGGGTAAAGCCGAGTGGTCAGTACTTGTTGATCGGCTAATGATTAAAGAGACGAGTTTTTTTCGTCATAAGCACTCGTATGAATGTGTGCAAAAATTGATAGATGAGCGTTTGTTCCAACAAGCACCCAATCTGGATATCAGTAAAATTGACAGCGATAAAAGTGCTGATAACAAAGAAAAAAGCCATAGCGAGAGCTTTGATGTGTGGAGTGTTGGCTGCTCAACAGGTGAAGAACCTTATTCTTTAGCCATTTTGCTCAACGATAGTTTTGAGCGCGCAAATTTAAAACCGCTATACGGAATATTTGCAACAGATATTAGTATGCCTGCATTAAGCAAAGCGAGAGCAGGCATATTTTATGAGAGGCGACTGGATACATTATCGAGAGAAGATCGAATTCGATATTTTAAAAAAGTAGATAATAGTCGCTTTAAAGTGATTGATAAAATACAAGAACGATTGTGCTTTAGCCAAGGCAGTGTTTTAGATAAAAATACAATGCCAATAGAAAAAATGGATCTTATTTTTTGCCAAAATGTTTTAATTTATTTTACGCAGTGGCGACGGCGGGAAATAGTACAAAACTTGATTGATCATTTAAAACCTGGGGGAGTTCTTATACTTGGTCTAGGTGAAATGAGAGATTGGACGCATCAGAAATTAACTCGTTTGCCTGACGATAAAGTACAGGCTTACATAAAGAATTAGAAAACTGAAAAAGAAAAATATACCAATGGAGCTGTCATTTTAATTCAGGGACAGCTCAAATAAACCGTCACACTAAAGATAATATTGTTAGTGTGACAATTAGATTTTAACTTGTGGGCACAGTGAGGCCATGCAATTCAACGAAGAGATGCGATGCTATGGGTGATAACCGCAGCTACGCAGCATTAGATTGGGTAATCGGTGAAATAGGGGAAACCCTGCAACAAGCTAGACAAGCGTTAGAAGCGTTTGTTGAGAACACCGAAGATACCACCCGCATTCGCTTTTGCCTCACCCATATTCATCAGGTGCATGGCAGCTTGCAGATGGTGGAGTTTTATGGCGCTGCCTTATTAGCCGAAGAGATGGAAAGTCTTGCTCAAGCATTGATGAATAAGTCAGTGCGCAATGAGCAAGAAGCACAAGAAGTTCTTATGAGAGCTATCTTGCAAATGCCTGTGTATCTTGATCAAGTTAAGCGAACCAAAAAAGATTCGCCTTCTTCAGTTCTCCCTCTTTTGAATGATCTTCGTGCGGTTCGCAATGAAGCATTATTAACTGAAACAAAATTATTCACACCTAATCTTGCCCCAGCTCACCACATTGCAGATAAAAGTGCTGCGGGTGCCATTGATGCGCAGCAATTTATTGTCATTGTTAAAAAATTGCGCCAAATGTATCAATATGCTGTCGCTGCTGTCATTAAAGGCGTAAACGTTGAACAAAATGTTATTTATCTCAACAAAGTGTTTTCGCGTCTTCGTAAATTAACTCACGGTACTGCTCGCCAACCTCTTTGGGAAATTTCACTCGCATTTATCGAAGGTATTGAAAGTGAGTCGATTGATCGTGGTGCTTCAGTTAAAAATTTGTTACGTCAAATCGATTTGGAAATTGGATCGTTAGAGAAAGGTAATTTAGAAGAGCTTAATGAATTTACCAATGATGATTTAATCAAAAATTTACTATTTTATATTGCACGCACCAAGCATACGGGCAAGCATACTGATCAGATTAAGCAAACGTATCACTTAGAAGATGCATTGCCCGAAGCGGCTAAAGAAAGTAGCGATGAAGATGAAATCATTGCGCCAGATTTAGATGCGATTCGTTCTGTTGTGACTGCATTAAAAGATGAACTTGATGCGATTAAACATGCTTTAGACGTCAGTCTTACCGATAAAGACCGAGCTGATCCAGGCGAAGCTGTTCCCATTATAAAACGTGTTGCCGATACCATGGCCGTATTGGGCATTGGTGATTTGCGAAAGCAGATTCTTGCTCAAGGCCAGTTATTAGAGAAATATGAAGACGGCGAAGAAGTCCCAGCTGATGTGTTAATGCAAGTCGCTGGAAAAATTATTGAAATTGAAAGCTCGCTAGAATTAATGGCAAGTGGCTCTTCTCAGGCAGCCACAGCGGGTACTGATAGTCCAAGTATTAACGCACTCGATCAAGCACAAGAGTCTGTATTACGAGAGTCTCGCAATGGCCTTGAGCAGGCGAAAGATGCGATTATTGAGTACATTGCGACTCAATGGGATCGCGCGCCTCTTATGAATGTTCCAAATAGTTTATTAGAGATCGCTGGCGGCTTAGATATGATTCCGCTACATAAGCCTGCCGCAATACTCACGTCATGTTCGCAATATATTGCTGAACAATTATTAGAAAAAGAAGGTGAGCCTGAATGGCAAACTTTAGACACATTAGCAGATGCTATTGCGAGCGTTGAATATTATCTCGAACGCTTAACGGGTGATCGAGATGAAGAAGATGAATTGTTGTTGGGTGTTGCTGAAGAAAGTGTACTGTCTCTAGGATATCCAATTCCTGAATCTTTGCGATCGGCATCGGTGAGCACCTCTTTTCATGAAGCAAGTGCAGCTAGCGTCTTAGAAAAAATTGCTAATCTTGAAGAAGTTGAGATCGCTTCTTTGCCCTCCGAAGAGGAATCAGTCGAAAGATTTTCGGATACAACAGAGCAAGAAATTGTTGTAGAAAAAGAAAATGTGGATCAATTTTTATCTAATGCGCTCGATGGCTTTGATGAGGATGGTGGATTATCAGATTCAGCATTAGATAATTCTCAAGAAAGCGATTATTCATTTGATTCCACACGTGTAGACGTTGATGAGCAAGTGGATGCGTTGGAAGCCGAGGTGTTTGATCATAATGATTCAGACGCTGAAAAGTCTTCTGAAGGAATGGTTGTTTCAGAAAGTGCACCTGAATCGCAAGAGGAAGAAGAATTAATTGATGAAGAGATTTTAGAAATCTTCATCGAAGAAGCAGAAGAAGTCATCGAAGCTATCCAGGAATTTTTCCCGAAGTGGGCTGATAATTTTGATGATACTGATTCACTCACTGAATTTCGAAGAGCATTTCATACCTTAAAAGGTAGCGGCCGGATGGTGAATGCCAATGATGTCGGTGAGTTGGCTTGGTCAGTTGAAAATATGCTTAATCGTGTGATGGATAATACGGTTGAACCGAATGAGGGCCACGTTGTTCTTATTCAAAAAGTTATTCCTTTATTGCAACCGTTAGTGGATGCATTTAAAAATCGTCAGCCTCATCCTGATCAAGTTCTAGCTGAACAATTGCAGAGCTGGGCTGAAGAGTTGTCGAAAGGTAATCGTCCAGATGGACTGCTTGAAGAAGGTGATGCAGTTGTCAGTGAATTTGATGCTGTTACAGACATTGCAACGACTGCCCCAGTAGAGCCTATAGAATTACCTGCTGTTGCAGAGTCTTCATTTGATGATGATGACGATGATGCACAAGATGCGATGTTGTTGGAAATTTTCAGTTCTGAAGCAACAACACATTTAGAGGTTGTTCAACATTACATCAAAGATATGGATGATCAGGCGCCTATATATGCGCCGCCAACAGATCAAATGCAACGTGCGTTACATACCTTAAAAGGTAGTGCGCATATGGCCGATATTAATTGTATTGCAGAACTAGCGACGCCATTAGAACGTTTTTTCAAAGAACTGAAAAATTATCAAGTCAATGTTGATAGTGATATTTTGCAATTGCTGAAAGATGGCGTTGATTATATTCAGGGTGTTCTTGTACAAATTGCGAATAATGAAGATATCAGTATTCCTAAACTTTCTCAGTACTTGGCCAGAGTTGCTGAATTAAAAGAACGCTCAGTAGCGCCTCTTATTCGTCAAAGTGAAGCAGAACAAAATCAAACCACCGCAGTTGACCCCGCTCTGCTGTCTATTTTCATGGCTGAGGAAATTAAACTTTTACTCGACTCTGATCAGTTAATTTCTGCTTGGAAAGAATCAAGACAGGATTTGCCTACTAATATCGATCCTATGATTGCAGAATTGCAAACATTGGAAAAAGGTGCCGAACTGGCAAATCTGCCATCTATGTCGTTATTAAGTCGGAAACTTTGCAGTGTGTATGAATCTGCAAAAAATAATAAATTAACACTCAATGATGATTTATTTGATGCGTTAAGTACTGGCCATAATGAACTGCTTGATATGGTGGATGTGGTTGCTATTGGACAAAATGTTAAGCCAGTTAAAGAGTCTACACTCGAATTATTTGATGCGCTGACAGAATCTCAAGATGATGTTGTCGATACAATCCCAACATTTGGCGGATCGATTCCGGCAAATATATTGTCAAATGACGATATAAATTTTGTGCCTGATGACATCAATGATGAGCCAGCGATTGAAATAAATAATTTACTTGATGCTGACAGTGTTTCAGAAGAGCCATCAGTTGAGACTATAGATATCGAGATACCTGATATTATTTCTGAAGATGTTTCTGAAATAATATCTGAAGTTGATACAGAAGACCGTATCGAAGAGACCGTTGAACCAGTTGTCGAAAATGCTGCTGAACACTTTAGCGATCCAGTCGAAGAAGTTCCTACCGCAATCGTCGAAGATGACGACGATGTTGATGTAGAAATTTTTGAAATCTTTGTTGAAGAAGCAGATGAACTTCTTGAAGAAATTGATGAAGCGGTTAATGAATGGGAGAGTGAGTGGGCGTCAAAAGAGCCTGTCGAATCCCTTAAACGTTCATTGCATACCCTAAAGGGCGGTGCTCGACTGGCTGGGTTAATGGGGCTAGGTGAATTAGCTCATGACTTTGAAACCTTCTTAATTACTCAAGGTGAAAATACTGAAGTAGATGATCAATTTTTCAAAGTTGTTCATGATTATCAAGATAAATTAATTAACGATACGCAAAAAGTTAAAGCGCGAGTTGATGGACATTTGCCGGATGGCTTAGAAGAAGTCATGTCTGCAACTGCAAGAGAAGATCGCGCTGAAGAAACAGCAAATCAGCCAACAGAAGTTGAAGACGTTAAACCGTCGCCTGTAGAAAATAATGAAGCAGCGATTAATGCTGATTCACAATCAGATGACAAAGAAGGTTCAGGCGCTGATATTTTGCCTTTTGCGCCTGTAGTGCCAAAACCTACGGGGGAATCTGATAAAGGTGTTTCACCAGTACGACCATTGCAAGCACCACATCTACCAGCAAGCCGTGAGTTTTCTACTGGCCCTGGTCAGGCTAATTCACTCACTGCGCGTCGAGCCTCTCCGCAAGAGATGGTAAAAGTATCTGCAGAGTTATTAGAAGAACTCGTTAATCTAGCGGGTGAAACTTCTATTAGTCGTGGCCGATTAGAAGAGCAGAATTCTGAACTTGTTTTTGCCATTGATGAAATGGAATCGACTGTCAATCGTTTGCAAGAACAGCTTCGTCGTCTCGATATTGAGACAGAAGCGCAAATGGTTTTCCGCCAAGAACAAATGGAAGAGCATGAAGGTTTTGATCCGCTAGAGATGGATCGATATTCACAGCTTCAACAATTATCGCGATCATTGATGGAATCTGCATCGGATTTAATGGACTTAACGTCGACATTGAATGATAAAACTCGCGGAACAGAAACATTATTACTACAGCAATCGCGAATTAATACAGACCTTCAAGAAGGATTGATGCGCTCGCGAATGGTTCCATTCTCACGATTGGTTCCTCGTCTACGACGAATCGTTAGACAAATATCTACTGAGCTTGGTAAACACGTTAGTTTTGAGCTGGATAATATCGAAGGCGAATTAGATCGTTCTGTTTTAGAAAGAATGGTTGCGCCTTTAGAGCATATGTTACGAAATGCTGTTGATCATGGAATCGAATCAGCCGAAGACCGGATAAAAGCAGGTAAGCCTGAGTCAGGTCGAATTGTTTTAAGTTTAGGACGTGAAGGTGGCGACGTATTAATGCGTCTCGCTGATGATGGTCGCGGATTGAATCTAGAAAGAATTCGAGAAAAAGCCATTGAACGTGGACTAATGGCAGCTGATGCGAAACTGAGCGACCAAGATGTCATGCAATTTATTTTGCATGCAGGATTTAGTACTGCTGAATCGGTAACACAAATTTCCGGTCGTGGTGTTGGAATGGATGTTGTGCATTCCGAAATTAAACAACTGGGCGGCGCAATGTTTATTGATTCCCGCGCTGGCCAAGGAACTGAATTTATTATTCGCTTACCGTTTACTGTGTCAGTAAACAGAGCGTTGATGATTCAAATTGGTGAAGATAATTACGCGATTCCTTTAAACACTATTGAAGGTATTGTGCGAGTTAGCCCGTTTGAATTAGAACATTATTATCAAGATGAGCATGCCCGTTTTGAATACGCTGGTGAAAATTATCGCGTTCGTTATTTAGGTAGTATGTTAAGCGAAGATATTTTACCGCGCCTAGAAGGACAGTCTCTACCCATTCCTGTTGTGCTTGTGAGAACAGCTGAACATGCTGTTGCGATTCAAGTTGATAAGCTAATGGGTAGCCGAGAGATTGTTGTAAAAACGTTAGGGCCGCAATTTAGTACTGTTGAAGGTTTGTCAGGCGCAACCGTTATGGGTGATGGTAGCGTAGTTGTTATTCTCGATCCTAATGCGATGATTCGTAAAGAAATGGCGTTGTTAACATCGGGTGTGCAACAGCTCGTTGCAGCGCCAACGCCAGAGATCGAAGAGGAAAAAGTAAAAACAGTCATGGTTGTCGATGACTCTGTAACGGTGAGAAAAGTGACATCGCGTGTTTTAGAGCGTGAAGGTTATGAAGTGATTTTGGCGAAAGATGGCGCCGACGCTTTGTTAACGTTACAAGATCGTATTCCTGATGTGATGCTGTTGGATATTGAAATGCCTCGTATGGATGGATTTGAAGTTGCAAAAAACATTCGCACTTCAAGCCGATTAAAGCATATACCGATCATTATGATTACATCACGAACCGGTGAAAAACATCGTGAGAGAGCTTTATCACTCGGTGTTAACGAATATATGGGTAAACCCTATCAGGAAGAAAAACTGCTGGCTAACATAGAACATTTTGTCGGAAAGCCGACGGAGAAATAAGTGTCAGATAATGTATTAAGCATTGGCTTGATTACTGACACCACTTCGCAGCTTACTGCATTGCAAATTGTGATCGAAGGCTGCGGTTATCAAGTGGGTTCTAGCCGTATTATTTCTGCTTTTCATGAAGAGCTTGTAGATGATCCGTCGGTTCATAATGCGGATTCAAACAGAGATGTTGACGCCTGGGTAGTTTGTGTTGACAGTGAAAAAGTTCAAGCTGACTTGGTAGATGATTGGTTAGAGAGAGTGACTGAGCCAGTCATTTTTTGTGATGATGATATTCCAGAAGAACATCATGAAGAATTTAGCCACTGGTCTAGACGCTTAACAAAAAAACTATTGTTGCTTTCGGGTTCGATAAAGTTATCGAAAACAAAAGACGGAAGTGCGAAAGAAATTTGGGTACTTGCAGCATCTACCGGTGGACCCAGTGCCGTTAAAAAATTCATGGCATCACTACCTGCGAATTTAAATGTTGGATTTATTTACGTTCAACATATTGATAAAGGTTTTGATGGGACGCTTGCAAAAGCAATGAATGGTAGCTCCCACTACCCTGCAAAATTAATTTCTCACGGCGATGTCATTAAAAATAATGAATTGTCTATCATCCCGCCCGACAAGGCGACAGAGATTATTGCGAACGGAACATTTATTGTTAAGAATCATCCCTGGTCTGCAGCTTATAGTCCCTCGGTTGATAGTATCGTTGCTGATACGGCCTATCATTTTGGTGAAAATAGCGGAGTTATTGTTTTCAGTGGAATGGGAAATGACGGAGCAATTGGTGGGAAAATAATGCAACGTCATGGTGGTAAACTGTGGGTTCAGTCATTAAAGAGTTGCACAACAACATCAATGCCAGAGGCTGTCATAGAAACAGGTGGTGTTGATTTTATTGGAACGCCAGAAGAGTTAGCGGAAGCGTTTATCAAGTTATCAAAAGAAAAAGCCTATTATGCACGCCATCAACACTATGTTGAGCAGTATAAATTAAGAGCGACGGGAAATAATTTAGAGTAATTATTGAGTCGGATATTTATTAAGTAGAACAGTTTTTAAATAGGATTGTATTAAATAGAACTGCATTAAAAGGACTGCTATTAAGCAGAATAACTATTAAGCAGGACAGCTTTCAGTATTTTAATAACGTAACAGTGATAACATTAACAAGGTAAGGTTATGAACGAGCCAATACAATTGGAAGATCAAAACGTACACGAAGTGGCGAGTTTGCTGATTCCATTGGCCAGTTGCCAATTACTTGTACCAACAGTGACCGTGGCAGAGATGGTTCCCTTCCAATGGCCAGATCATGATGCGGAGTCTCCGGATTGGTATCTTGGTGATATTTTTTGGCGTGAACAACCTGTACCCATTGTCTGTTACGAAGTGATGAACGGTGAAGCAATGCCGGCGTTTTCAACCATGAGCCGGATTGCCGTGTTGAACAATACCGGCATAGATGACTCATTGCCGTTTATTGGAATTGCCTCTCAGGGTATTCCAAGATTATCCCGTGTGAAAGATGATGAAATTCATCATCAGGAAAATGCTCAAATAAAAACATTCGATTTAATGGCTGTTGCCCATGCAGGCGAAGAAGTGATTATTCCGAATGTTCCTGCCCTTGAACAAGCGTTTATCGATTATAAAAACGCAGTAAAATAAAAAAACTGATTTGCTATCTTAGGAATATTGACATCGACGCGTAAAACGGTTTTGATTTTTTGCCGTGGTAAACGTTGATTACAATCCTTGATTGTAAAAATTTTAGATCAAACTATCCCCAATCTCCCCAGAATTGTTGTAGAACAGATAGTGCTGCTAATGGCGCGGTTTCCGTTCTTAGAATACGTGGCCCGAGAGCCCAAGTCTCAAATTTATTGTTAATTGCTTCTTTCAATTCATACTCGCTAAACCCACCTTCTGGCCCAACTAGTAAAATAGTGCGGGTTTGAATCGGAGAGTTTTGAATAGAAAAACTTGCTTCACCCGGGTGTAGTATTAATCGACAAGGTTTTTGTTCAGCGTTTTTTGTGTCAGAGAAAAAATCTGTTAATGATGTTGGTGAGCTCAAAGTAGGTAATATATTCCGTTGGCTTTGTTCACAAGCACTAACGATGATTTGTTGCCAGTGTTGAAACTTTTTTTCTAAGCGCTCACCAGAGAGTTTCACCTCTGTTCTCTCTGTGAATAAAGGGGTAATCGCGCTAACGCCAAGCTCTGTAGCTTTCTGCAAAACAAAATCCATTCTGTCTCCACGAGAAACGCCAATCGCTAGATGAGAATAGTGTTTCGATTCTCTGTTTTCTTCATTAAAACGGGTTACCTCAAAAGACACTAAGCGTTTTTTTACTTGGGTTAATTTAGCGGTGTATTCGCCACCAGTACCATTAAATAAAATGATTTCTCTATCAGCTTTCATGCGTAAAACGGTGTTGACATAGTGAGCTGCTGTATCTGATAGCTCTCCAGCAGTATCTATCAAAAGTGGCTGATTCGTGTATAAACGAGGAATTCTCATAATTTTTGTGAAGTATTGTGAAAGGGTTGAATCATTGTGGAGAAGGAAAAATTAAAAGGCAATAAAAACGTCTAGACAAATTATGCTCTAGACGTTTTAGTAAAACGCAGAATATTGATCAATATTTATAAGAATCTGGCTTAAATGGCCCCTTAACCGGAATATTAATATATTCACTTTGATCCGTTGTCATCTGTGTGACTACACCACCAAAACCTTCAACCATATAGCGTGCCACTTCTTCATCCAATTCTTTTGGTAAAACTTCTACATAAAGATTATTGGCTTTGTCGGCGGCAGAAAGATCGGCAAACTTTTCTTTATATAAATGAATTTGCGCAAGCACTTGGTTTGCAAAAGAACCATCCATAATGCGAGAAGGGTGACCGGTTGCGTTCCCAAGATTGACTAAACGACCTTCTGATAAAAGAATCAAATGATCGTTAATGGCTCGATTGCGATAAATTTTATGAACTTGTGGTTTAACTTCTTCCCACTCCCAGTTCTCACGCATATACGCTGTATCGATTTCGCTATCAAAGTGCCCGATGTTTGAAACGACACAACCATTCTTTAGCGTTTGTAGCATGGGTGCATCACAGACATTGACGTTGCCGGTTGTGGTAACCACTAAATCGGTTTTGCCCAGTATGTAAGTGTCGAGGTCTTCAACCTTTCCGGTATTGATTCCGTTTTTATAAGGAGAGACAACTTCAAAACCATCCATGCAAGCTTGCATTGCACAGATAGGATCGATTTCGGAAATACAAACGATCATGCCTTCTTGTCGAAGAGAAGCGGCTGACCCTTTTCCGACATCACCATAACCAATGACCAATGCTTTTTTACCGGCAAGAAGATGATCGACACCGCGTTTGATGGCGTCGTTCAAACTATGGCGACAACCGTATTTGTTATCGTTTTTAGATTTTGTAACAGCATCATTCACGTTAATAGCAGGAACTTTTAACGTGCCTTTTTCTAACATTTCTAATAATCGATGAACCCCAGTGGTGGTTTCTTCTGAGATGCCGTGTATGTTATCGAGGATTTGTGGGTATTTATCATGGGCTAAAATAGTTAAGTCACCACCATCGTCCAAAATCATATTGGCATCCCAAGGTTTGCCGTCTTGTAAAATAGTTTGCTCGATACACCACCAAAATTCTTCTTCGGTTTCGCCTTTCCAAGCAAAAACAGGAATGCCAGCGGCGGCAATTGCGGCGGCTGCATGATCTTGTGTTGAAAAAATATTACACGAAGACCAGCGAACTTCGGCTCCTAATGCAATGAGCGTTTCAATCAATACAGCTGTTTGAATTGTCATATGAATACAACCGAGTACTTTGGCACCTGCTAAAGGTTGTTCGGCTTTATAACGTTCTCGCAATGTCATTAGAGCGGGCATTTCACCTTCAGCAATCTCTATTTCCCTTCTACCCCATTCAGCTAATGAAATATCGGCAACTTTATAATCGGTAAAACTTTGTTGAGCTTTAGCTGTATTAGCCATCGAATTAATCCTCAATAATAAAATAAGTGTTATGTTTTAAGCTTGATGTTGTTAGAGCGCTGATTTTAAAAGCTCGGCTTTGTCTATTTTTTCCCATGGAAAGTTCTCGTCTTCCCTTCCAAAGTGTCCGTAGGCAGCAGTGGGTTGGTAAATGGGGCGCTTTAGGTCAAGCATGGCAATTAAACCTCGTGGTCGCAAATCAAAGTGTTCGCGAA
The DNA here is from genome assembly GCA_050633885.1 of Cellvibrionaceae bacterium. Lineage (GTDB taxonomy): Bacteria > Pseudomonadota > Gammaproteobacteria > Pseudomonadales > Cellvibrionaceae > JAWSVE01. Next base: position 656,684 of record JBOEHK010000005.1, on the reverse strand, counting down.
CGAGATCGCAAATTTTTTCATTACTGATTTTTTCTGTGCCAAAAGTTTCAACAGAAATAGAAGTCGGTTCTGCAACACCAATGGCGTAAGACACTTGAATTTCACAGCGATCAGCTAAGCCGGCAGCAACGATATTTTTTGCAACATAACGTGTTGCGTAAGCTGCTGAACGGTCGACTTTAGAAGGGTCTTTACCAGAAAATGCACCACCGCCGTGGCGAGCCATACCACCATAGGTATCGACAATAATTTTTCTTCCGGTTAAACCGCAATCGCCAACAGGCCCACCAATGATAAATTGTCCCGTTGGATTAATGTGATAGAGCGTATCTTTGTGTAGCCATTCTGCGGGAAGTACAGGTTTGATAATTTCTTCCATCACGGCTTCACGAATATTTTCTTGAGAGATATCAGGGTTGTGTTGCGTAGATAAAACCACAGCATCAATCGCGCAGGGCTTGCCGTTTTCATAACGTAAAGTCACTTGGCTTTTTGCATCAGGTCGTAACCAATTCAGTTTTCCGCTTTTTCTCATTTGTGCTTGGCGTTCAACTAAGCGGTGAGAATAATAAATGGGTGCTGGCATTAGTACGTCTGTTTCATTGGTTGCATAGCCAAACATTAATCCTTGGTCACCTGCGCCTTGGTCCTTATCTTCAGCTTCGTCTACACCCATTGCAATATCAGACGACTGTTTGCCAATAGCATTTAAAACGGCACAGCTTGCACCATCAAAGCCTACATCGCTGGAGTTGTAGCCGATGTCTAAAATTACATCGCGAATTAAATCTTCGAGATCGACGTAGGTTGATGTGCGAACTTCGCCAGCAACAATCGCCATACCCGTTTTTACCATTGTTTCAACAGCAACACGTGCGTCTTTGTCATCTTTTAAAATGGCATCGACTACGGCGTCCGAGATTTGGTCGGCCATTTTATCGGGATGACCTTCTGATACTGACTCAGAAGTAAAAACTGAATAATTTGACATGTACTGGGTTCTCCACGTAATAAAATATTAATTATGTTTAAAGTGTCTAAATAGAATGGGATTACCAAAAAAGTATCATTTTTGATGATCTCTTCCATTTACTTATCTAAGTTTTTTCCTTTAAGGTAGATTTTTTTAATTGTGACATTGCTATGTGTACAACAGGACAATCTTGTTTGTCTGGATCAATGAATTTGTCAGGCACTATGATTCTCCTTTTATAAAATGGCGCAGTTGAATTTGAAAGCCGTTTCGTAAAGCAAAAAACTGGCTTTGCCCTTCTTTCAATTTGGCTGCTTTTGCCCAAGTTGAAAATTCAGAGGGGTCGAATCCAAGCCATAAGTCACCACAGGATTCTGTTGCCCATTGCTGATTGTGTCGGCATAGATCTGTTACGATTAACGAGCCGTTTTGGTTTAATAAAGCGGCGGCATCTTGAAATAATTCTTCTGGGGAAGGCACATGATGCAAGACCATATTAATGATAATGCAGTCAGCAATGATTCCTTGACTGATCGCCGATCGAGTATCACCTAAAATAAATTCAACATCATTTAATTGTTGATTGTTTACCAATTGTTTTGCTTTGTTGAGCATATCAATTGAGTTATCTAATGCTATCACTCGTTTGAAATTTTCTGCGAGCACAGATAAAAACTCACCTTCACCGGGTCCAATTTCCAAAGCAATATATTTATCGGAGAACTGAATATGGTGTAACAAGTTTTTAACGTGATCACCGTAAATAGAAAAGCTCGCAATTAAATCTTGTTGCTCTCTAAATTTATTAGCGTTGGCAGAGAAAAACTCTTGCGAAGCTGTGGCACGTTCTTGTTGAATGTTGCCTAGCCGTTGTTTTGTTTTTGGTTGCAAGGGAAGCGCATCAAGTGTTTTAAACAAAGGCGATAAAAAATGTATTTGAGAATCTTCTTTGTCGCTGTGTTGGCTTAACACGTCAACAAACAATTCATTACGACGATAAAATATTGAGTTGCCTTCTCGGCGGGTGGTGACGAGTTTTGCTTTCGCCAATACTTTTAAATGATGGCTCATAGCGGATTGTTTGAGATCAAATAAAAATGCCAGTTCCATTACACCGTAAGAGCCCTTCGATAGCACCCGCAAGATTTCAAGCCTCAATGGATCAGCAGCAGCCTTGAGCAGAATACTTAAGTCCACATAAGGATCCACAGTACTAGCATTGGGGCTATCAGACGGCGCACTTTCAATGGTGTCTGAGTGGATAGCCGTGACGTTATTGATCGAATGCGGCATGTGTTATCTGTTGATCCCAAGCGTGAGCTTTTGAATATAGGGTTGATCGGGGTTCATTGAGAGGGATTCTACCAAGACTACCAACCTATATCAAAATATTTTGATATAGGTTGGTAGTTACAAAGCTGTGGTTTGGGCTCATGTGTGATTGATCTCCTTTTGCTCAGGAAAACATGCCGCCTGCATCGACAGTAGAAACCCTCAATTTGTCGAAAATTGATTAAATGTCATACCAGCCCTTTACCCTGTTTGAGTGGTAAGGGACAATACGCGCCTTTTCACAAGGCCAGTTTTCTCGGGCTTTCTGAATATTCATTAATCACCCAATACACTCGACTCCAGAGGAGCTTTGACCCCATGTCAACACGCAACGAACTCGCTAATGCTATTCGCGCACTCAGTATGGATGCAGTCCAACAAGCCAATAGCGGACACCCTGGTGCACCCATGGGGATGGCAGACATTGCAGAAGTTCTCTGGAATGATTATTTAATTCATAACCCGGCTAATCCTCAATGGCCTAATCGCGATCGATTCATCTTGTCGAATGGTCATGGCTCAATGCTGTTGTACTCATTACTGCATTTATCGGGCTATGACTTATCGATTGAGGACATCAAACAATTCCGACAACTTGGATCGAAAACGCCAGGTCATCCTGAATATCATGACGTGCCGGGAGCAGAGACAACCACCGGTCCTCTGGGGCAAGGTTTTGCTAATGCCGTTGGTATGGCGATGGCGGAAAAAATCCTTGCGGCGCAATTTAATCGCGACAATCACACGATCGTAGATCACAGCACCTATGTCTTTTTAGGTGATGGTTGTTTGATGGAAGGTATTTCTCACGAGGCGGCGTCTCTTGCGGGAACGCATGGTTTAGGGAAATTAATTGCTTTCTATGATGATAACGGCATTTCAATTGATGGTGAAGTAGAGGGTTGGTTTACCGATGACACACCCGCACGATTTGAAAGTTATAACTGGCATGTCGTAAGGGCCGTCGATGGTCATGACAGCGCAGCGATAAAAGCAGCGATCGAAGAAGCTAAAAAAGAAACGGATAAGCCGACGATTATTTGTTGTAAAACAGTGATTGGTTTTGGTTCGCCCAATAAACAAGGAAAAGAAAGTTGTCATGGAGCACCACTTGGTGCAGAAGAAATTACACTAGCAAAGCAGTCGCTTGGATGGCAGTACGAGGCATTTGATATTCCAAATGATATTTACTCTGATTGGGATGCAAAAAACGCTGGAAGCAATAATGAAAACGAATGGCAAACTCATTTTGATGCTTACCAAAAAGCATATCCTGAATTAGCCGAAGAATTTGAACGTCGAGTTATACGTAACGAATTACCCAAAGAGTTTTCTGCAGGCGCGGATCAATACATACAGCAGTGCCAAGACAATATGGAAAAAGTAGCAACTCGAAAAGCATCGCAAAATTGCTTAGAAAGCTATGGGAAATTATTACCAGAATTATTGGGTGGATCAGCAGATTTGGCGGGTTCCAATTTAACCAAGTGGTCTGGATCAAAAGGTGTGACCAAAGAAGACGCGAGTGGAAATTATTTATTCTACGGTGTCCGTGAATTTGCAATGACCGCAATAGGTAACGGTATTTGTTTACACGGCGGTTTTGTACATTACAGCGCGACCTTTTTAGTGTTTATGGAATATGCCCGCAATGCTGTGCGAATGGCTGCGTTAATGCATCAACCGCATATTTTTGTTTACACGCATGACTCAATTGGTTTGGGCGAAGATGGTCCAACACATCAACCGATTGAGCAAATAGCGTCTTTACGTTCAACGCCGAATCTCCACACATGGCGCCCGTGCGATACGATAGAGTCTGCAGTTTCTTGGAAGTTATCGATTGAAAATAATCAAACGCCTAGCGCTTTAATTTTCTCTCGTCAGGGTTTGCCTGCACAACCACGTTCGGCACAGCAATTAAAAGATGTTGAAAAAGGCGGATATATTTTAAAAGATTGTTCGGGACAGCCAGATGTTATTTTAATAGCAACAGGTTCTGAAGTTGAATTGGCGATCAATGCGTCAGATCAACTGCAAAATAAAAAAGTTCGTGTCGTCTCTATGCCGTGTGCAGAAATATTTGAACAGCAAAGTGCTGACTATAAAGAATCAGTGTTGCCGGCTAACGTGAGAAATCGCGTCGCGATTGAAGCAGCGCATCAAGACTATTGGTATAAATACGTCGGCCTTGATGGAAAAATTATTGGCATGAGCTCATTTGGCGCATCGGGTCCTGGTGGAGAGCTGATGAAGCACTTTGGCTTTACCGTTGATAATGTCGTCGCCACTGTTAACTCACTGTAAAACTGATGTTAGAAAAATACTCTTGAAAGGCACTGCGCTATGAAAAAGCCAATACGAATTGCAATCAATGGTTTTGGACGAATAGGGCGCTGTGTTTTTCGAAGTCTATATGAATCTCAAAACGAATTTAACTTACAGATTGTTGCCATCAATGAATTGGCTGATTGCAAAACGATAGCGCATCTTTGTAAATATGATTCGACTCATGGGCGATTTTCAAAAGAAATCAAAGTTGTCGATGATTGCTTGTCGATTGATAACCAAGATATTCAAATACTTCACCACGATAACCTCGATGACCTTCCTTGGGAGAGTCTTTCTGTGGATATCGTTATGGAATGTACGGGAGAGTATTCAGATCGCGAAGCCGCTGAAAAACATTTAAAAGCCGGTGCTAAAAAGGTGTTGTTGTCGCAGCCAGGTAAAAGTCAAAGCGATGTCGATGCGACTATTGTGTATGGCTACAACCATCATAAACTGATTAAAAGCGATAAAATTATTTCTAATGCATCGTGCTCAACGAATTGCATTATTCCGGTTATTCAAACGCTGGAAGAATCTTTTGGAATTGAAAGCGGAGTGATTACGACTATTCATTCAGCGATGAATGATCAGCCGGTTATCGATGCTTATCATCACACAGATCTTCGTAAAACCCGTTCAGCCATGCATTCAATTATCCCCGTCGATACAGGATTAGCACAAGGAATTGATCGATTATTTCCTGAATTGAAAGGTAAGTTTGAAGCACAAGCAATGAGAGTTCCCACCATCAACGTATCGGCAATAGACTTAAGTGTAGTGGTGAAAGAAGATGTCTCTGTTTCTTTAATTAATTTTGCTCTGGAGACTGCATCAGATAATGCCTACGAAGGCATTCTTGGGTATAGCCAAGAAATGCTGGCCTCCTGTGATTTTAATCACGATGCAAGATCAGGCATCGTTGATGGATTGCAAACCCGTGTCGCCGGCAATCGGTTAGTGAAAATTTTAGTATGGTTTGATAATGAATGGGGTTTTTCAAATCGTATGTTAGATGTTGCAACAGAAATGGCGGCATTCATTGAGCAGTAAGCGATAAAGGTTGATGTATCACAGTGTAATCTGCGTAAGTTAACATTAAAAAACTAAATAGCAAAAGACGACAATCGCAGTCATAAAATATTCAATGAGTTAATAGTATTCGGGAGAGCAAAACCATGGCAATTCAATTAATGAAAGATCTAAACCTAAAAGGAAAACGAATCCTCATCAGGGAAGATCTGAATGTGCCGGTGAAAAACGGTAAGGTTACATCGGATGCACGTATTCGCGCCGCTTTGCCAACATTAAAACTTGCGCTAAATGCCGGTGCAAAATTAATCGTTATGTCTCATCTTGGTCGTCCTACTGAAGGAGAATACAACGATGAGTTTTCAATGCAGCCGGTTGCTGATTACTTATCGGAACTATTAAATTGTACGGTTCCTGTCATCAAAGATTTTAAGCAAGGTGTTGAAGTTGAAAGCGGTCAGATGGCGCTGCTTGAAAATGTGCGATTCAATGTTGGTGAGAAAAAGGATGCTGATGATTTAGCAAAAGCGTATGCCAGTTTGTGTGATATTTTTGTGATGGATGCATTTGGTACTGCTCATCGTGCGCAAGCATCAACGCATGGTGTTGCTAAATTTGCACCTATCGCATGTGCTGGTCCGTTGCTTGCTGGTGAATTGAATGCCCTAGAAAAAGCATTAGCTAATCCTGCGCGTCCCATGATTGCGATCGTTGGCGGCTCGAAAGTATCTACGAAGCTAGAAGTGTTAGAGACTTTATCAGATAAAGTCGATCAGTTGATCGTTGGCGGCGGCATTGCGAATACCTTTTTAGCGGCAACGGGAAAGCCAGTCGGAAAATCACTGTGCGAACATGATTTAATTCCAACAGCAAAAGCGCTTTTAGAAAAATGTTCAATTCCAATGCCAACCGATGTTGTTGTTGGAAAAGAATTTTCAGAGACTACTCCTGCGACATTAAAGGCTTCTAAAAATGTGAGTGAGGACGATATGATTTTTGATATCGGCCCTGATTCAGCAGCCGAGCTTGCAGAATTAATAAAGAATGCAAAAACAATTATTTGGAATGGCCCTGTGGGTGTTTTTGAATTTGACGCTTTTGCAGGGGGCACAAAAGTCATCGCTCAAGCGATCGCTGATAGCGAAGGCTTCTCGATTGCAGGTGGCGGCGACACATTAGCAGCTGTCGATAAGTTTGGCATTACTGAGAAAGTATCGTACATCTCAACCGGTGGCGGGGCATTTTTAGAATATGTTGAGGGGAAAGTGTTGCCGGCTGTCGCTGTTTTAGATAAATAAATTAAAACAAAAAGGACTTTGATATAAAAATGGATGAAGATACTCCCTCGTTTAAAGGCTTGTTGATTCAGTATCAAAATGTTTGTAATTGGTTAGAGGAGCTCGGATTTAATTATCGTAATTCTAGATATGGCAGGTATCTAGAAACCTTTGAAGAATTAGCATTGAACTCTTTAGGGCAGATTTCAATTCCAAAAGAGAAACGGGCTAAGTTTGATAATGCCTATGTTGAAATATGCAGAATTACAGCAGTGCATGAATTTTTTAAAGAGCGAGATGAAAAAGAATTCATTACACAATTAAAAGAAGTGATTTCTGGTCGGGATATCCGAGGCGAAAGCGAAGAGGATAAATCTCGGAGTTTCTTTTTTGAGTTATGGGTGGCGCACTTTTTTATAAAATCTGGATATGAGGTGAAATTATCTACTGACCCTTTGAACGAGCCTGATATATTAGTGACCTTAGAAAAAAATAAAAAGCTAGCTGTTGAGTGTAAGTGTTTGTATTCCGAAAATAAGATCAAAAAAAATATTAGAGAAGGTAATAAGCAAATTTTAAAGCGAGAAAAATTCTATGGCGAGAAAGGCATAAAAATAAGAGGGTTGATAGCACTAGACATAACTAATTTGTTACCTAGCGGGATTGTTTTTAATCGCTCTGTAAGTGTTGGGGTTGTAAGAGGCCAACACAAGAAAATATTGGAAGAATATGTTGAAGCTCATGAAAATGATTTTGTTGCTGGTCAGGTTGCTACCTCCTATGGAGTAATGTGCGAAAGTGGATTTTTGATAAAAATGACTAAGGAAGGAAATATAAATTATGGATTTCAGACGTGTCACGAATTTATTCATTATGCTAATCATGGATTTCATTTCGGCTTTCTTATAGGATTAGCTAAGAAATTTGATGTTTAGCCTATTTCATTTAATATCTAAAGTAACTCCCGAGAAAAGTTAATTACGTTTTCTCCATATTTTTGAATCGCCTTTTCTTTTAATGGCTTCAAAAGTAATCTAACTCCGATCAAATCATTTCCAACTTCTGCAATTTCATCTGGATCATCCGAAGTTGCACACACTTCAGACATCGCCGACTCCATCTTTATAAGAGCTTCCAATATGATTTTTAGTTCTGACTCTGCTAATTCGATGTTCATACAGCTCTTCCATTTTTCTTGAATACCCTAGAAGCAAAAAAAGCCATTTCTTCGAGAAGGCCTTTGTATTTGTCGACTGGCATGTTGTGAGTTGGTGCAATGCAATAGTGATGTGGTTTGTCATTAATCAACTTTAAGCCTAATGGTGGGCGAGTATTGGGTGAAAATCTCCATACCCATCCAGTCATTGGTGATTCATTGATGCCTTGTTTATCAAAAACACTTATGCCTTTCCCGTTGGCTCTTATCATTAAAACACCGTTCATTGAGATAGTATCAATGTCTTTGGAGCGTATATGACTAAGTTTTGGGTGATCAGTATTTCCTAATCTAAAAAGTTCTTCGGGCAAGATATAAAATTCTGCTGGTAACATTTGTACGTATCCTTGTTGATGTTATGATATTCAAATTATATTAAATCAGATGCCTCGATAATGAGCTAAAGATCACTAAATGCTTTAATAATAAGAACAGCAATAATCCGCAATGTTAATCACTTCAATATCAAATGTACTGTTAGCCGGCACTGAAAATTCTTCTCCAGCTTTAATCGTTTTCCATTCTTTGTCGTCTGGTAATAAGACAGAGACTTCGCCAGCGAGTATTTCCATGACTTCACTTTTCGATGTGCCAAATTCATATTTGCCGGGTTTCATAATGCCTAATGTTTTTTCGTCACCATTTGGAAAAATGACAGTGCGACTGGTGACGTTACCGTTAAAATAAATATTGGCTTTTTTGATGATGGATACATTATCGAATTGTGTCATGTAAATATAAATCCAAGGTTAGGTAAATGGTTAAGGTGTTACTGGGGTGTCAGTTATTACGAATGATGGGTGATTGGCTTTTGCCAAAACATAGCTGATCCCATCACAGGGTCGAGTTCATAGGCGCCAAAGCCAAACTTTTTATAAGCATTTTTTGCCACTTCATTACCCTGTAAAACTTCCATGGTTATTTTACAGCAACCGCGTGCTTTTGCGATCTCTTCAACTTTCGATAGCATTTTAATACTGATTTGTTGGCCTCGAAATGATTTCTCAACGATGACATCATGAATGTTAATCAACGGCTGGCAGGCGAAAGTTGAAAATGCTTCAAAGCAGTTAATTAGACCAGCCGGTTTTTTGTCTACATAGCAGAGAACGGTGAAGGCAAAATCACGCTTGCTTAATTCTTTCGCAATATTGTTAATAATTTCTTTAGGAAGCGCAGCGTTTCCGCCCATCGGATCCCGAGCATAACAATTCATAAGGTAGCCAATATCGTCAGCATGGCGCTGATTATGATAATCTGCTTGAATCAGAGTTGGTGTCATCGTAGTCTCAATCAGGGGTTGTTAGTCTGCTCGCCAGACATAAGATAATACAATGTTTTAAGTCACCGCTTAAGTCTATGGGCAATATTCAGTTGATTGCCCTGCGAGCTATATTCATTCTGAGTAAAAAACTCAATGATTGATTGAGTTTAACTGCAATGATCAGTTTAAAAATAGTTTAGATGGTATTTTATAGATAGAGATGGATATAACTTTGGACGGAAACCATTAACCCGTTCTGCCACAATTCGAGCTTCAAGAAGAAGCCAATTAATGCAGGCATATATTATGGTGAGAGGTCATTATGATCACTGGCAGCTGCCGTTGTGGAGAAATAGAATTCTCTTGCAGCGAAAAACCTCAATTTGTGAGTACGTGTCATTGTTTGGATTGTCAAAAATTTAGCGGAGCGCCTTTTATTAATTGGGCCACATTTCGAAGCGACGCCGTTTCAATCAATCAAGGCAGACCAAAAGAAGTCAGTTGCACAGAGGGCGTTTACCGCGGGTTTTGCCGAGATTGTGGGACGAATTTGTATTGGGGCCGTAAAGATCAGCGAAAGTGGATTGATATAACCGTGGGTAGTTTAGACCATCCATTACCTTATGAGCCTCAAGCCGAGGCGTTTATTGCGCACAAATTGCCATGGGTCATGTTGAACCCTACTATTCCCCATTATGATTTTGAATTACGAGAATTGTCTGATTTGTCTGAAATGAAAAGTTAGCCCGTTTTATTTCTGAGCTAAAATGAGATTAAACATCTTTAAGGAAAAAGCATAAAAATGCGCTCATTTGCTGATTATTTTTCTACAGCGTCCGATAATTATCGAGCGTTTCGTCCGGATTACCCTGCTGATTTTTTTGAATATTTGGCAACTATTTCACCGTCAAAGAAAAAAGCGTGGGATTGTGGCTGTGGTAATGGGCAAGCCAGCGTTGCATTAGCAAAACATTTTGAATGTGTCACAGCGACGGATGCAAGTGAAAAACAAATATCACAAGCTATTCAAAAAGATAATATTACTTATGCCGTCAGTCCCGCAGAAATTATTGATGCTGAAGATCACACCCTTGATTTAGTGACCGTTGCACAGGCCATTCATTGGTTTGATCATGATATTTTTTTTAAAGAAGTGAACCGTGTTTTGAAACCGGGAGGGGTGTTAGCAGCGTGGGGTTATCAGCTATTGTATACGGACACAGAGTTAGATAACGTTGTGTCTCATTTTCACAGTCAAGTTGTTGGGCCTTATTGGCCAAAAGGACGAGAGCTGTTAGACGAAGGTTATACAAAAATAAATTTTCCTTATGACCGCTTAACTCCACCTGAATTCTTTATGCGTAAAGAGTGGGAGTTTGGTCATTTATTGGGTTATCTCAATACGTGGTCTGCCGTAAAAGGATACGAACAAGAGAAAAAAGAAAACCCTGTGGAAAAATATTTTGAAGAGCTAAAGATTGCTTGGGGAGATGAAGCGCGACACAAAAAAATATATTGGCCGTTGATATTATATGTTGGCCAAAAACAGTTGGGTTAATGCGTTACCCTAAATTAAACGTAAAGTTATAAGTCGAAATTAGAATCAATCAGGAGTAGAAAATGTCAAACGAAGGTTATCATGAACCCGTTAGTGAGTTATCAGATAAAACCCGCGATATGCATCGCGCTATCGTATCGCTAATGGAGGAGTTAGAAGCGGTCGATTGGTACAATCAGCGCGTCGATGCCTGTAAAGATCCGGAGCTAAAAAGAATCTTAGAGCATAATCGTGATGAAGAAAAAGAACATGCCGCAATGGTATTGGAATGGATTCGTCGCCAAGACCCTACGATGGATAAAGAGTTAAAAGATTATTTATTTACAGATAAGCCAATAGCGCATAAATAAAAAAGCGTTTCGAAGATATGGCTGTAAAATTTAAATGTGCCGATTGCGATCATGTTTTTCATGGAAAAACCGCTTACTATGAAGATGGACATAATAAGCGGTTTTTAAGTTGTCCAAAGTGCAAAACACACTATACGGAAATGCCTAAAAAAATTGATTTTGTTCAAATCTTGATGGCAATTTTTCTTGTCATTCCTGCATTTTTTATCTTATTTAAATCAATGATACCTTTCAATTTTGGGGGAGTTGGTTTTTTTTGTGTTGTTATGATTTTGTACATGACCTATATAGGCAAACAAGCCAGAAAGGTTCAGCTGCTCCATTCAAAGAAAAATATAGAGCCTGTTGTGAAAAACTGAACTTTAAGTTTTAGGTTTAAAATTTATTCCAGCTAAGATGAGTAAACCTGAAAAAATCCCCATATTTTTTACTAGATTTTGTGTTTCGTGCGCACGTTCCATTCCTTCGAAGTTCCAAAAGTCATGAAGGTTATAATTAATTATTAATGTTAAAGCGGCAAGCGCTAAAGCTGCCCAAGCAACGTAGCGGTTAATAATGAGGCAAAGGCTAGCAATTATCTGTACGCAACCAGCTGTGCCTAGCAAGATAGGGATAAACATCATGTTGTGTTTATCCATCATGGCAATGTGCGTATCCCAAGCTAAAAATTTGAAAACTCCAGGCACTAAGAAATACAGTGCTAGAAGGGTTCGGCCAGTATGAATGAGAATTTTATCAAGCATAGTTTTCTCTCTTTTTGATTCCTATTCATAACGTTATTATTAACGTTAAAAGCCTATCTTTGATATATGTAAGCCATGATTAGAATTCAAGTGGTGTAGTGCGCATTGACGTCAACATACCCTTCCGTTAAGTCGCAACCCCAAACGGTTTCTTCAAACTTTCCATCACCTAAGATAAGCTCAATAAAAATTTTATCATTTGTTAACAGTTCGGAAATATCGTCGAGAGGAACTGAGTCAGAGTCGAGCATTTTTGCTGTGATTTTCAAACGATCGGGTTTAGTGTCGTTTGATTGGTTGCTGAATAAAATAATCAGATCGTTAATGTCGACGGTGTAATCAAAGACTTTCCCTATAGCCATAACAAATCGACCCCAATTAGGGTCGGCGCCGTATATTGCGGTTTTTACTAGAGGCGAGTTAATAACGGCTTTTGCTGTCAGTAACGCTTGGTCTGCTGTTGAGGCGCCAGAGACTTTTAGCTCAATTAATTTGGTTGCTCCTTCTCCATCACGTGCAATTTCTTTTGCTAAGTAGATAGCAAGTTCAGTAAAGACGTTTTCAAATTCTTTTTCGTCTACTTTGCCGGCCGCCCCATTGGCAAGAATAACCACTGTATCGCTGGTGGATGTATCGGTATCAACAGAGATGCGGTTAAATGATTTGTTACTGACGCGTGAGAGTATGGATTTTAGTTTGTCGGAAGAAATAGCGGCATCGGTTGTGAAATAACTGAGCATGGTCGCCATATCCGGTTCGATCATTCCAGCACCTTTAGCGATACCCAAAAGTGTTGCGTCTCCAACTTTTGCGCTGATCATTTTTTTGCGCGTATCGGTTGTCATAATACTCTCAGCAAAATCAAGCACATGTTGTTCAGTTTTGCCAAACTCTTCAGCGATTGAGAGACAACCTTTTTTGATGATGTCCATTGGTAGACGTTTTCCGATAACCCCAGTGGAAGATGGGAGTATCGCGTCGACTTGGAGGCTACACGCTTGTGCTGAAAGCTCACAGATTGTGAGTGAGTCTTGTTCGCCGGCAGCGTCGGTAGCGACATTGGCATTTTTGGAGTTCACAATGATGGCCTGTAGAGAGCCGTCCTTAATATGTTTTTTTCCAATTACCACGGGTGCCCCAGGCATGGTGTTTCTTGTGAAAACAGCCGCCGCTGAGCAAGCGCAATCAGACAAAATACCACCGAAATCTTTGGTCTCGTCTTTAATGCCGATATTTTTTCCGAACCAAGAAAAACCCTGCGGGATGTCTAGTGTATTTGTCATCTTGGTCATGCTAAATAATGTCCCCAAAAGTGTTGGTTGATTGAATTCTAAAAGCTTTTATCCGTAAATTATGGATATAACGCTTGTGCACTTGCGCTGCAAGGGCTGGCATCTTACCATTCTCTACCAATATTTTTTCAAGACTCTTTTCATCTAGTCTTTACCTTTTAGACTTAATTTTATAGCAAGGATTTATTCATATGCTTATTAGCTTACGCCAACTACTCGATCATGCTGCTGAACATAGATACGGCGTTCCAGCCTTCAACGTTAATAATCTAGAGCAGATGCGAGCAATTATGGAGGCGGCTAGCCAAACGGACAGCCCTGTCATTGTTCAGGCATCTGCGGGCGCTCGTAAATATGCTGGGGCGCCTTTCCTACGGCATTTAATTTCGGCAGCGATCGAAGAGTTTCCTCACATCCCAGTGTGTATGCACCAGGATCATGGAACATCGCCGGCGGTTTGTCAGCGGTCCATTCAATTGGGTTTTAGTTCGGTCATGATGGATGGCTCTTTGGGTGAGGATGGTAAAACGCCGACGACCTATGAATACAATGTTGATGTCACTAAGCGTACTGTCGAAATGGCTCATGCGTGTGGCGTTTCTGTTGAGGGTGAACTCGGTTGTCTTGGCTCTTTAGAAACCGGTATGGCGGGCGAAGAAGATGGTATTGGAGCCGAAGGTGTTTTAAGCCATGATCAAATGTTAACTGATCCTGAAGAGGCGGCGGATTTTGTTAAGAAAACAAATGTTGATGCGCTGGCTATTGCGTGCGGCACGTCTCATGGGGCTTATAAATTTACTCGTCCACCGACGGGCGATATTTTAGCGATTGATCGGATTAAAGAAATTAATAAACGCATTCCAAATACACATTTGGTGATGCATGGCTCGTCCAGTGTTCCTCAAGAATGGTTGGCTGTGATTAATGAATTTGGTGGTGAAATTCCTGAAACCTATGGTGTTCCGGTAGAGCAAATTTGTGAAGGCATTAAACACGGTGTTCGAAAAATCAATATTGATACGGATTTACGTTTAGCCTCTACGGGTGCGATTCGTCGTTTCATGGCAAAAAATCCATCAGAGTTCGATCCTCGTAAATATCTTGCCGAATCTGTGAAAGCGATGAAAGATATTTGTATTACCCGCTATGAAGAGTTTGGTACAGCTGGTAATGCTTCTAAGATAACGGAAATTTCTTTAGAAGATATGTATCTTCGATATGCTAAGGGTGATCTCGACGCAGTTGTTAAATAATTGTCTGTCATAGCAACAATTAACTATGAAGGGTGATTGTTGAGCGTTAGCCGAGACTTAGCCTAAATAAGGCTAAACATAAATGGATGTCAGGGGAACGGTGAAGTGCTTTTTGTTGATACAAGAAGCCTTCGCCGTTTTTTTATATCGTTGTTTTTTTATATTGTTAAATAGAATCTTGTTATGAGTTTATAAAGAACGAAACTATTTTAAAGTTGTCTACGTAAAACACTAGGCGCTATATCTGGTGGGTAATTGTTTTATGAAAAGTCGTCTACACTGATTAAACCGCATTGATCAAATAAAATAACGTTTTAGTTATAATAATGATAAACACAGCAACGAATAGTAATGAGCTGTGAAATTGGGTACTGCCATGGCATCCGCTCTAATTAATTTCAATCAACACTGTTACCTAAAAACCACAACAGCCATACTATTATTTTTAGTAACTTCTGCTTGTTCAACGTTAAAAGCAGTGAATATAGCGGCTCCTTCTCAGCTTGATCTTGAAAAGATTCTAACGCCTCCTAGTTATATTTCTCAAGAAATACAATCTGAACCTGAGGTTGATATTTTAAAGCTTTCGCCTGGCATGAAAAAATTTGTGGCAACCTATGTCCCATTAAATGGAACGAAAGAGGAAAAGTTAGAAAAATTATTTAATGCCATTAGTTATAATCCCGATTACAAAATTAAGTATGATGCGCGGGCGACGTTGACAGGCGAAGATGTTTTTAAGACGCGACGGGGGAATTGTTTGGCGTTTTCGGCTATGTTTATTGCTCTAGCAAGAGAAGCTGGATTGACAGCAAATTTTCAACAAGTCGATGTTCCTCCGACATGGGATGCACTCAGCGACGAAGTACTAATACAGTACCGTCACGTCAATGCTAAAATAAAATTAAAGAATGGCAGGGATGGCGTAATAGACTTTAGAGTTGATCGATACAGCGAGACTTTCCCACGAAAAATATTATCTGATGGCGCTGGGCTTGCTTTGTACTACAGCAATATGAGTATGCAGTATGTTGTTGAAGGCGATTTTAGCCGAGCTTATATTGCCAGCAAGCGGGCGCTTGAGGCCGATTCGGATACGGCTTTTATTTGGAATAATATGGGCATAGTACAGCGACGCTTAGGGAATCTTAAATTAGCGGAAGCCAGTTATCGTCAAGCACTTCAGTTGAACCCTTATGATTGGTCAGCTTTGAATAATCTGGCCTTTGTTTATGATCTGTCGAATGAGCCTAATCGAGCGGATGAATTGCGCCAGCTGTCAGATAAATATAAGTTACGCGATCCTTATTATCGTTATGCGTTAGCGCAGTATTCTTATCGTAGTGGTGCTTTTGATGATGCGATAGATTTACTGAATGGATCGGTTTCCAAACGAAAGTTTGAGCATCGTTTTTATTATTTGCGTGGTCTGGCTTATTGGGAACAAGGAAATCAACAGGCAGCAATAAAAAATGTAAAAAGAGCGATCAAGGTGAGTAAAAACACAGGATTATCTCGATCTGAATCGCTTACCGTGCAAGCTAGATATGAAAGTACTTTAGAGAATTGGGTAGCGCAGTAAAAAGGGTAGAAGAGACTTTCTGTGTTTTTTATCTTGTGGTGATTTTTTAATATTTTTTAAAAGGCAAATAATTAAAATGCTTAACCCAGAAGATGTGAAGAAAATTTCTTCTCAATTAAAACCCTTAACTTTTGTCATTGAAAAAGATCAAAAGAATATTGATGATATGCTGGTCCAGCAATATTTAGAACACTTCAAAATTAATTTTTCTAAAACGCTGCCGAATGTTAAACACGGTTTTGGGAAGTTCGAAGCCGCTGATTTTATGATCGCAACCCATTATTGGATGCCCGAAGTGCCTCGCGGAACTATCTTTGTTCTTCATGGTTATTATGATCATGTGGGGCTTTTTAACAATATTATTAGATTCTCTTTGCAAAATGATTATGCCGTAGTCGCCTTTGATTTTCCCGGAATGGGGTTAAGCAGTGGGCTACGGGCATCGATTGATGATTTTGATGATTATAGGAAAGTATTAGATAAAGCTATTTCGTTGTTTCATGGTGTCATGCCCAAGCCATGGTATTGCGTAGCTCAAAGCACAGGCTCTACGGCAATTACAGCGCATTTGGTGGAAGCCGATGCCTCACCGTTTAAAAAAGTAGTACTACTGGCGCCGTTGATTCGCTCAAAAGGTTGGACAAGAGATCGTTGGACATATTTACTTGTTCATTGGTTTTTAAAAAGTATTCCCCGAACATTTACGAATAATTCTCATGATAAAGATTTCCTAACGTTTTTGCGAAAAGAAGATCCTATGCAATACCGTCGTTTACCGATTCGCTGGATTGGAGCGATGAAAAACTGGATTAATACCTTTAAATATTTTGATTCGCAAGAATATCCTTTACTGGTGATTCAGGGGGAGGATGATGGAACGGTTGATTATTTGTATAACCTTGAGCAAATAAAAACTGTTTTCCCAAATGTAGAATTTAAGATGATTCCAAACGCTCGCCACCATCTTGTTTGTGAAAGCGCTCCCTATCGAGCGCAAGTGTTTGCTACGATAAAATTGTATTTAGAGCGGGCGGATTAACAGAACGATAAAAGTTAAACTTGCTCGATATTTTTATTGCCAAATACCGACAATAATTGCAGTTGTATTCGTCAGTTCTTCTTTTCATAAGAATCTTTAATGATGTGTTGTCTGGAAAAATAATTTGAGGTTTCAAATAGCCATGACTATTAAAATACGGAATGCTTTTAGTTTGCTGATCGTTTTATCTATTACCGCTGGCGGTTGTACTTGGGTGAAATTATCAGAAGAAGCAAATATGATTGCTTTAGTATCAAAAAGTGATGTGATGAGTTGTACAAAAATAGGCACTACTACCTCCAAAGTCCTCGATAAAGTGGCCTTTGTAAAGCGTAGCAAAACGAAACAAAATGAGGAGCTTACCACGCTTGCTAAAAATGAAGCGGTTAAGATGGGCGGTAACACGATAGTGGTCGATGGTGAACTCGAAGACGGCAGACAGAAATTTTTGGTTTATCAGTGTGGTGAACAGTAAACGGCATCCATTGCTGAATATTGCTTTAGGTAAAATGTTTTCGATATAACCTTGAAGACGTTTTATTTTTATGCGCTTCTATTTTTTAAACGTTTTTATCCCTTCCGCTGTCCCTAATAATAAAACATCTGCTGATTTTTGGGCAAACAATCCATTAGTGACGACGCCAACGATTTGATTAATCGCCGTTTCGAGTTGTTTCGGGTTTTCTATTCGTAAATTATGACAATCGATGATGCAATTGCCGTTGTCGGTGATAACGCCTTCTCGGTAGACAGGATCTGCCCCGAGTTTTACTAACTCGCGACCGACGTGTGATCGTGCCATGGGGATAACTTCAACAGGCAACGGAAATGCACCTAAGCACTCAACCCATTTACTGCCATCTGCAATACAGACAAATTCATCGGCCACTGCGGTGACAATTTTTTCTCGGGTGAGGGCAGCACCTCCGCCTTTAATTAATTCTAGATCTGGATTCGTCTCATCCGCGCCATCCACGTAGACACATAAATTGTTCACAGAATTGAGATCGTAAACGGGAATCCCATGTCCCTTTAGCCTCTCTGCACTCGCTTCTGAGCTGGCGACAGCGCCATCGAAAAGACCTTTAATGGCAGCAAGTTCATCGATAAAACAATTCGCTGTAGAGCCAGTTCCAATACCAATGATGGAATCAGCCTCAAGTTTTGGCTGCACATAATCAATAGCTGCTTTGGCGACCGCTCGTTTTAATTCGTCTTGGTTCATAGTGTTTAGTATCGAAAGTTAGGGCTAAAAGAAAATGATTTAATGGATTATACGGGAATCGTTCCGGTATGTGATTATTTTCTAGTAAACGATAAATGTTCTTACTCGATTGGTGAATGACTTAATACAGAGCATGCTTTAACATGAGTTGCTTGATTAGGAGTTCATCAAATCGTTTCTTGATGTCTCCAGCGTCATTCATTCCAAAATAATCGTTAACAAAATAAATAGCCATGCCACAGTCTTATATCAAACGCATTCTTGATGCTCGCATCTATGATCTCGCGATCGAGACGCCACTCGATGCCGCACGTCAAATGTCTCTCCGTCTTAGCAATACGGTTTTGCTAAAAAGAGAAGACCTCCAGCCTGTTTTTTCATTTAAGATTCGAGGCGCTTATAACAAGATGCTTCAATTGTCGGGTGAGCAACGACAAGCGGGAGTGATTGCGGCGTCTGCAGGAAACCATGCACAAGGGTTAGCGTTGGCAGCGCATCATCTTAATGTCTCCGCCACGATAGTGATGCCAAAAACAACGCCGCAAATTAAGGTGGATGGCGTACGTCGCCATAACGGTAAGGTGGTTTTGCATGGCGATACTTACGATGAAGCCTATGCACATTCCCAGACGCTGGTGGAGCAAAAGGGTTTAACCTATATCCATCCGTTCGATGATCCTGATGTCATTGCTGGGCAGGGGACTGTCGCTGTAGAAATACTTCGCCAATACCCAGCTCATATCGATGCGATCTTTATTCCTGTTGGTGGGGGCGGTTTATGTGCTGGCATGGCCGCGTATATCAAATATATTCGTCCAGACATAACAGTGATTGCTGTCGAAGCGGAAGATTCAGCGTGCTTAAAATTAGCCATGGAGAAAAAGCGGCGAGCGGTCTTACCTGAGGTGGGTATTTTTGCGGATGGAGTGGCCGTTAAACAAATAGGAAAAGAAACGTTCCGCGTTCTTAAAAATACCATTGATGAAGTCATTACAGCGGATACAGATGAGATGTGTGCCGCGATTAAAGATATTTTTGAGGATACACGCTCTATTGCAGAGCCTGCTGGAGCTTTGGCTTTGGCCGGTTTGAAGAAGTATGTGGAGCGGGAAGGTTGCGAGGGAAAAACCTTGATCGCGATTGATAGTGGAGCAAATACGAATTTTGATCGACTACGCTATATTTCTGAGCGAACGGAGACGGGTGAAAAACGAGAAGCGGTCTTAGCTGTGACTTTACCTGAGCGCCCTGGAGCTTATAAGAAATTCTGCAAAGATCTCGGTAAGCGAAATATCACAGAATTCAATTATCGATATGCCGATGCGCAAGCTGCTCAGGTGTTTGTGGGCATTCAAGTGTCAGGCAATGCTGATGATCGAACTCATTTGGTGCAAAGCCTACGCAAGAAGAAATATGCTGTGGAAGATCTTACTGATAATGAAATGGCGAAATTGCATATTCGTCATATGGTGGGAGGGCGAACGGGAGCATCGATAGAGGACGAGGTGGTTTATCGTTTTGAGTTTCCTGAGCGGCCCGGTGCGTTGCTCAAGTTCTTGTCTAATCTAGCTCATAGTTGGAACATATCGATGTTTCATTATCGAAATCATGGTTCGGCTTACGGGCGCGTGTTGGTGGGTTTGCAAGTCCCTGCTAACGAGCGAGGCCAGATTCTTAGGTTTTTAGACGATCTGGGTTACAGCTATTGGGACGAGACTGAGAACCCTGCCTACCAATTATTTTTGAGCTAATAGCTCCGCGCCGATAATGTTAAATCACACGCTTCAGTCTAAAGTGACACTTTATGCAAGACAAAAAGTGTCACTTTAGAACCTATCTTGTAGTGCCTTATTCATTTCAAATCTAGCTTTTAATTATCACTGCTTGTTATGTATTTAACAAAAGCTCCCTATTGAGACACTGTTCACAGAACAATAATTAACCAGTATTGGCCTCTTTATTGCTTAGTCATTGATAAGAAGCGCTGCTAGAAACTAGATAGCTATTTCATCATAACCTCAGGTTTTGAATAGATTTTTGATGAAATGTTGTCTGGAATACGAACGAACCTGAATGAATAACTGTGAGGTGGTAAAGTGAAAGCCGTTCCAATGAAAAATGACATACTAACAATTGCAGTGATTGTGTTTTTTGTCGGTGTGTTAATCAGTAGTGTTGGGTTTAGTAATCCATTTCAAACTGACAAACAAGAAGCGCCATCGGCGTTGCATCAGGGTATTGTAGCTCAGAGATAAGCTAAAAATTTTATACGATGAGTTTGAGCAGACTAAATCATATCGTTCTTCAAAAAATCTCGTTGTGCCCAGTTTTCCGTATTTTTTCCTGTCGAAAAAATACCCCTGTCAGTAATGATTGCATCAAGTGGAATATCCCACGATTCTACAGGAAGCGCGTTCCATTCTTGGCAATGATGAGCGAGTCCAATTAATAACGGTTTATTTGCCCGTTTGTTTTTCTTAAACGAAAAACTTCGATCATAAAATCCTCCCCCCATCCCTAATCGTGCACCTGTTTTATCAAATGCAACCAAGGGCATAAATACGACGTCGAGCGCATAATTTGGAATAGGTTTTCCTGCAAGGCGCGGTTCAAGGATTCCATAGCGATTCAGCTTCATTGATGAATGCTTGCCGGTATTTTTCACATCATGAAATAAAAACCAGAGTTTACCCAAGTTAAGCGGTTGTAATACAGGAAGGAAAAATTTCTTGTCGCGTTGGTTGGATTGGCTGGCTAACAAAGAAGGATCAATTTCATTATCGTTTGACAGGTAATAAGCAAACGTATGACTTCGGAGAAAAAAAGGTTGTCGCTGAATTATTTTTTGTAACGTAAGCGCAGCAAAGGCTTGCTCTTTAATGGTTAAAGAACGTCGTCGATTTCTAGATTCTTTTCTAATGGCTTTTCGTTTTTCTTGAATCGTAAGCGAAACATTATTATTTTTTTTCACGATTAAATACTATTGGAGTAATGATGAAGAATGGTGTTAAAAAAGGTTGTGTCAAAATTTTTATCAATAAGTCAGTGAGATAGCAGGCAATTATAGCCTATAAAATAAGGGATTTAATGAATATTTTAAAATATGCAGAAAGTAATTTGGCAGGCTAAATAAATTAATGCCCCAAGGGTGCCGCTGTCAACGTGGCCTCGAACCGTAAAGGTTCAAGGTGGTGATCTCGGTAGTATATTAGGTTTTCCGTCAGGCGGACATACACACAACACTACAAAAGATCCCCGGGTAAGTATTATCGGCTCAAGGACTTTTCGACTGGCGAACACCTCAGGGATGACCCTCAGTATAACGCTTTCACATATCGAATAAACTGTTTTTTTGTATTTTTTAGGATTGGAAAAAGATTTATTGATAACTAATTGTTACGAAGAATCATTGAGATGTAATGGTTTGAGCGCACCAGACAATGTAATGATTGCTTAAAGCTATGTATCTACGTTTTTTAAGATAAATATGTAATCAAATTGTAGGAATTATAGACTTGAAGGTAATTAATACTGGTTGTCTCTGTAATTGACATGCGAAAACGAAGACATAAGAAAACAAAAAAGCGATGATGATAAATGCAGTTGTCGGTCAATTAAGTCCGTAGCCGGTGTAGCGCTTTATCAACTGTTTCGGTGAGAGAGCTAATCAGTTCTTCACTTAATGCCCCAGAAGACGATTTACTCTGAGTCGTTTGAAGTTCATAACTCAGGTTCAATGCGGCCATGATAGCAATTCTTTCAAGTCCAACGATGCTACCTTGATCGCGTATTGCACGTAGGCGTTGGTCTAGATTTCGAGCAGCGCGAAATAGAGCCTCTTGTTCATCGGCAGGGCAGGCAACTTGATAATCCTTATCTAAGAGACTTACTGATATTGATGCATTATTACTCATAGCGATATCCGTGGCTTTAAGTGTTTGAGAAGTTCTTTAATTATGACTCTGATTCTAAATTTTGTAGTTTTGAGATCATGGCCTCAACGCGGGTACGCGCTAATTCATTTTTCTCAATAAGTCGTGTGCGCTCGCGTAACCATTTTGATTCTTTCTCTTGGTAAGCCTCATTTTCTTGTTTGAGGCGGTCACAGAGACGAATTAATTGGTCAAGCTTGTCTTCTAAAGTGGTGATAGCCGATTCAGTCATTATAGCGTTCTTGTTCATAGTGCTTAAATTGGCCTTTTTCTTTGTCAGTCTAGAATCTAAATATGAAAACTCTAGAAAGCTAAAGCAGAAGGCGTAAAATCAAAAGTATAACAAAGCACTTGGTAAAAAGTG
Source organism: Cellvibrionaceae bacterium (assembly GCA_050633885.1). GTDB lineage: Bacteria > Pseudomonadota > Gammaproteobacteria > Pseudomonadales > Cellvibrionaceae > JAWSVE01. Next base: position 633,924 of record JBOEHK010000005.1, on the reverse strand, counting down.
CCAATCATTTAGGCGCTGCAAGTGCAGGATATCCTTTTTAAGCGTTGTTCATTATCAATGCTCAAACAAGAAATGAGTATCGCACCATAAATAGATATTCAATACTATATTTTTTAGACTTATGGGGGTCAATTGTCGATATATGACTTCCATCACATGCCCTACTGTTAAGCTCTCCACGTGATCTACGCAGGTGCAGTCTCCTCTAGTATTCAATACACCACTGTTTGCAGAGTCTTAGTGAGCGATTTAAACCCATTTCAATGCTCACGACGTTGAGGCCAGCGCATTGTGGTCTCGAGAATTGGGGCTTCTTTCGTGCTAATATTTACAGCCTCATTACTACTTGTTGTTACTCCCTGCCTATATGCGTTAGAAAGTGAAATAGACATTATGAATTCTTCAATACCTGAAACTCAAAACCCACATGCATTGCCTGATTTTGATGGCGTGGCCGATCTATTCGTTTCATTAGGAGCATTAAATAGCCCTGCTGAATTGCATGGCATGCTATGTGGTCAGTTATCGGGAGGAAATCGTTTTAATGAAAGCCAATGGCAACAGAATGCACTGGATTTTCTGGACATCAATATACGGGAAGAAGCTGAACTGGATGGCTCCGCTAGCCAGTTTTTTGATGAACTTTATGTCAACACACTGGAGCAGTTCAAAAGCGAGCAGTTTGAATTGGATTTGTTGTTACCCAGTGATGAGACAGATTTAGATCAGCGCATAAGTTCTTTAAGTCATTGGTGCCACGGATTTTTGTCGGGTTTTGGTAGCTCAGGCATCACGGGCGATACCAAGCTTAGTGAGGAAATGTCAGGCATTTTGCGAGACTTTGCAGCCTTTGTCCAAATTAACCCCGATGATGCTGAAGATGAAGAAAGTGAAGCCGACTACATGGAAATTGTTGATTATGTTCAAGTCGCCGTTAAAGCTGTTTTTATGGAAATAGGTTTTGCTGTTGATAGTGATAATAATATTGGTGAATCAGATTCACCCACAATGCACTAATCATTTCGCCATTGAATTTTTAACCTAGTGTGGAATAAATATGAGTATCAGCAAACAAGAATTTGCTCGTCGCCGAAAAACTTTAATGGAATTAATGGAGCCAGATAGCATCGCTATTGTTCCCTCAGCTGCTGTAAAAGTAAGAAACCGCGACGCTGACTTTCTGTTTCGACAAGATAGCGATTTTTTTTATCTGACAGGATTTAATGAGCCAGAAGCTGTTTTGGTGTTAGTGCCAGGAAGAGAGCATGGCGAAACCGTCATGTTTGTACGTGAAAAAGATATCGAGAAAGAAACGTGGGACGGTTACATCTCTGGGCCAGAAGGTGTTTGCAGAGATCATGGCGCTGATGATGCTTTTCCGATCGATGACATTGATGATATTTTGCCAGGGCTAATTGAAGGGACGGAAAGAGTTTATTACGCGATGGGGAAAAACCCTGGTTTCGATCAGAACGTGATGAACTGGGTGAATGCGATTCGCGCAAAAGTAAGAGCCGGTGCGACACCTCCAGGAGAATTCTCTGATCTTGACCACTTTTTACATGACATGCGTTTATTTAAAAGCGCCGCTGAAATTCGGATCATGAAAAAAGCCGGAGAGATTTCTGCAAATGCACACGCAAGAGCGATGCAAGTATGTCAGCCTGGTATGTACGAATACCAAATAGAAGCAGAAATGAAACATGAATTTGGAATGAATGGCGCTCCAAATGTAGCCTACAATCCGATTGTTGGGGGTGGTGATAATGCGTGTATCCTTCACTACGTTGAAAATAACCAAAAACTAAAAAGTGGCGATTTATTATTAATTGATGCGGGTTGTGAGCTAGAAAATTATGCATCGGATATCACTCGAACTTTTCCCGTCAATGGAAAATTCTCCACTGAGCAAAAAGCGCTTTATGAAATAACCTTGGCAGCTCAAACCGCGGCTATGAAAGTCATTACGCCCAATCATCATTGGAATGATCCACATGAAGAATCAGTCAAAGTCATTACGTCGGGTTTGGTCGATTTAGGGCTATTAAAAGGCGATGTGGATGAGTTAATTAAAACAGAAGCTTATAGGCGTTTTTATATGCATCGCGTAGGGCATTGGTTAGGAATGGATGTTCACGATGTTGGTGACTATAAAGTGGGAGGCGAGTGGCGAGTGTTAGAACCGGGAATGGTCATGACCGTAGAGCCGGGAATTTATGTGTCACCGAATGACGAAACGGTTGACGAAAAATGGCGTGGTATCGGTATTCGTATTGAAGACGACGTGCTCGTGACTAAAGGCGAGTGTGAAATTTTAAGTGTCGGTGTTCCTAGAACCGTTGATGAGATTGAAGCATTAATGGCTTCATGAAAAGTGAAAGATTAAGATTATTAATAGTTTAAAAAGTAAAAAAAAATATAGCAATAACGTGAAAACGGATATCGTCATTATTGGTGGCGGAATGGTGGGTATTTGTCTTGCGATTTTACTGGCGAGAAAAAAACCATCATGGTCAGTTACCTTAATAGAGTCTTTTCCGTTAGCGCAAAATAATGATAGTTCTTCTCTCAATAGTAAAAATCATCAACCGAGTTTTGATTCGCGCTCAACGGCGTTAGCTGCTGGATCAAAAGATATTCTTGAACAATGCGGCTTATGGAAAACGCTGAAAGCGCACGCGACGCCAATCACTAAAGTTCACGTTTCCGATAAAAACCATTTTGGCGGTGCTGTTATTGATGCAGCAGATTACGCAATGGATGCGGTGGGTTATGTTGTTGAAAATGCTTGGTTTGGCCAGGTATTGAAGGAGGAGTTGTTTCGATATGACAGTATTCATATTGTTGCTCCAGCATCAGTGAAAACAGTTAAGCCGAAAAAAAATGGTTATGACATTGAAGTTCAAATCCAAAATTCTCAATGTGAACAGAAAGATTTAATTGGAGCAAGCAGCCAATGCATTAGTGCTGAACTCACTATCGTTGCGGATGGCGCTAACTCCGCAATTGCTCAGCAACTTGGTATTCAGATAACCGAAAAAAATTATCATCAGCAGGCCTTAGTGGCAAACATTCAATGTGACAAACCTCATCACGGTATTGCGTATGAGCGGTTTACTGATCAAGGGCCTATCGCATTGTTGCCATTAAATAGCGTAGATAAACACAGTAAGACGATGGCGCTTGTTTGGACGCTACCAGAAAAAAATCAAACATTACTTAAATGTGACGATTCATTTTTTCTTAAGACGTTACAAGAACGGTTTGGTTTTAGACAAGGATATTTTTTACGTGTTAGCCGAAGAATTCAACACCCTTTGAAACTACAATTAGCGAAAGAACAAGTACGCCGCTCGTTAGTTTTGATGGGGAATGCCGCCCATTTTTTGCATCCGGTCGCGGGCCAAGGTTTTAATTTAGCGTTGAGAGACTGCGATTCACTTAGCACAATTCTTAGTACTGCAGTTGATAAAAAACAATCGATAGGCGATCTACATATTCTTCAGCAGTATGTCGATAATCAAAAAATGGATCAGTTAGCAACAGTGTCTTTGAGTGATAATTTTGTCGAATGGTTTTCTTCTGCATCATCAACAAAATCAGTGCTAAGAAACATGGGATTATTTGCATTGGATGCAGTGCCGGGAGCGGCATCTATTCTTGGAAAAAGAACTATGGGTCTCCAGTGAGTTTTCGTACATGATTAATTCTAATGATTACGATATTGTTGTCGCTGGTGCAGGGCTTGTTGGCGCCAGTATGGCTTGTGCTATAGCGAGTAACCCAGCGACCTGCCGTTTAAAGATTGCGGTTGTTGATCCGGGTTCATCACCAACACTTTTTTCAGGAACTCATTTTGACCCTAGAGTTGTTGCACTGACTCGAAACTCACAACTATTTTTAAAAAAATTATCTGTTTGGGACCAAATCGAAGCACAACGTGTAACGCCTTATCAAAAAATGTTTGTTTGGGATGGAGAGGGAACAGCCAACATTGAATTTAATTGTCATGATTTTAAACAAAAGAATTTAGGGTTTATTGCTGAAAATTCATTAGTGTTGACGACGCTGCTAAAGCGAATGGAAGACTTCTCTAATATCACTGTGTATAGGAAGATGAAAATCGAGGACGTATTAAAAAAAGAGCGAGAGAATATTGAAATAACATTGCTCAATAACAATAATCATAAACAAAAAATAAATTCAGATTTGTTGATTGCAGCTGATGGTGCAAATTCTGACATTCGCAATAAATTATCTATGAAAACACGTGAGTGGGATTATGGTCATGATGCGATTGTGACGACTGTGCGAACTGAAAAATCTCACGAAAATACCGCTTGGCAACGGTTTATTTCTTCAGGGCCTTTAGCCTTTCTTCCTCTAACGACTGTTAATGGCGATGATCATTACTGTTCTATTGTCTGGTCACTTTCAAAAGACATTGTGCCGGAAATAATGATGAAAACGGATGAAGAGTTTTTAGAAACATTATCCTCAGCATTTGAATATAAACTAGGAAGTGTTGAATCTGTTGCACAACGTTTTTCTTTCCCTCTGCGTCAACGACACGCTGTGGATTATGCCCAGCCGGGTGTCGCGTTAATTGGTGATGCAGCACACACGATTCATCCTTTGGCAGGCCAAGGAGTTAATTTGGGTTTGTTGGATGTACAAGTACTTGCCAGTGAAATCATTCGAGCCAAAAAACGCGGAATTCCTTTAAGTGACTTTTCATTACTGAAGCGCTATCAAAGACAGAGGAAATCAGACAACTTGTCGATGATGGCAACAATGGAGGGCTTTAAACGATTGTTTGGTAGTGATAACCCGACATTACATGTTCTCCGTAATGAAGGTATGGAGCGGTTAAACTCTCTGCCTATGTTGAAAAACGTCATTGCTAAAAAAGCGATGGGTTTATAGATTGAATAGCTCTGCACGAGAAGCCACTTTAGAGTAGCCATTCATAAACGATCTGAAGTGTCGCTGATTTTCTTATTTTCACCTTTTGTCTGTTGACGTGTCAGTCTTGCCCTTTTGTACCTTATACTTTTCTTAACACTTATAGAGATATCAGTGTATCAATGAGGCACCAGTAGATAGACAGGAGTGACTCCAAATGTTGTCTATCTTTGAAAAGCCTAAAAAGATAAAAACAGATGCTAGTAAAGCCATGTTGTGACATGAGAGATATGAGGTGATGTTTTGGCTGAATCTGAAAGAATTATTGCAAAAGTCACACCCAATCAAAAAGCATTGGTAATTGCCGTTACCGGATACTTTAACGCTAATCTATTGGAGCAGTTTTGCTCTGCCTATCAATCTCGCCCCAAGTTTGAGCGCTATGCCGTTAATTTTCAGCGATGCCAGGGCATCGATAGTTCAGGGCTTGGGATGTTGTTATTACTGAGAGATTTTGCAGCTGTTGAGCAATCAAACTTAGTGATATCAGAGTGCTGTCCAGCGGTTCGACAAGTGCTGAGCTGTTCTAATTTTGATCAGTTGTTCACCGTAACTCATTGATAGCACCAAAAGTAGCAAGCTTGCCCTGACAGTGGGCTGAGCTATTTAATCGATTAATATAGTTGATTAGACTCCTATGCTCTCTTTTGGCCACTGAATATAAGGGTTTAAAGAAAATGACAGTGGGCTAAAGCAAGCCCCATAAAGCAGTGTCTCTGGTGCGCTTTATTTTTCCTCCGTTATTTTAATATTGTCATTTGCCTCCTATTCCGGATCCTTATCAGGGAATTCACTAGCCCGCTATAGCCACAACCCAGTATAATGCCCGCCTTGTTTTCGCCATCCTATGCCTTTAAATTTGATGGCCCCAAAGAGGAAAGACAAATGACCGAGAGATCGGCCAGTGTTAAGCGTGACACATTAGAAACTCAAATCACTGTCTCTGTTAATCTTGATGGATCTGGTAAAGCCAAAATGGCGACTGGAGTTCCCTTTCTTGAGCACATGATTGACCAAATTGCCCGTCATGGTTTGATTGATATCGATGTTGTCTGTAACGGCGACAATCAAATCGATGATCATCACACCGTTGAAGACATCGGCATTACACTGGGGCAAGCTTTTTCAAAAGCCTTGGGCGAAAAGAAAGGCATTATTCGTTACGGGCACTCCTATGTGCCTCTAGATGAAGCCCTATCGCGCGTTGTTATTGATTTTTCAGGTCGACCAGGCCTATTCATGAATGTTGATTTCACTCAGAAAAGAATTGGTGTGTTTGATACTGAGCTTTTTCGTGAATTCTTTCAAGGATTTGTGAATCACGCCTTAGTCACTTTGCATATCGATTGCTTAAAAGGCGCAAACGCGCATCACCAAATAGAAACGGTTTTTAAGGCATTTGGCCGTGCACTTAGAATGGCTTTAACCAGAGATGAGCGCCTAGGTGATGTAACACCATCAACAAAAGGTGTTTTGTAAAACGTATATCCAGATGTTTAAAATACACGATACGTAAAGCCGTGTGATTTATAAGCCAATCATTCACCCGTAGTGATTGGTTTGTAAAATACATTCAGCCAGTCCAAAGAACGACATTCTAAAATTCTAAACATTTACCCTTAATGATTTTTTTTGTATTTGTCTTAAAGGCTTGCCAATTTTAAAGTGGGCTTGTGATCAATTTATTGGAAAAACTATGACTGCTAAACATCTCGCCATTATTGATTATGGAATGGGAAATTTACATTCTGTTGCTAGTGCAATTAAATCAGTAGCGCCTGATGTGCGTGTAGACATCACTGCCGATGAAAAAATTATTGAGCAAGCTGATCATGTTATTTTTCCTGGAGTCGGAGCGATTCGCGATTGCATGGCGGGCATTAATAACATCGCTGCAGGGGAAATGGTAAACCACGCATTACATGAGGGAAAACCTTTATTGGGTATCTGTGTTGGCTTACAAGCATTAATGTCAGATAGTGAAGAAAATGGCGGTGTTTCTTGTTTAAATATTTTGCACGGACATGTACGCCGTTTTTCAGAAAATACAAAAGATGTTGATGACACAACAATAAAGATTCCGCACATGGGTTGGAATAATGTTCAGCAAACGATAAAGCATCCGCTGTGGAATAATATTCAGCAAGATGCACGATTTTACTTTGTACATAGTTATTATGTTGCTGAAGAGGGATTGTCATCTCAACGTAAACCACAAGGCGAGTCGTCGATAGTGGCGGGCCGCTGTGAATATGGTGTTCCATTTGCGGCAGCTGTTGCTGAAAATAATTTATTTGCAGTGCAGTTTCATCCCGAAAAAAGTCATACTGATGGATTGCAGTTGTTGAAAAATTTTGTCAACTGGAATGGGCTTGATTAAAGCTTTTGATTATTAATTGGAAACAATATGTTAGTTATTCCCGCAATAGATTTAAAAGATGGTCAATGTGTTCGATTAAGGCAAGGGCTTATGGAGGATTCAACGGTATTTTCCGACGATCCTGTGGCCATGGCAAAGCAATGGGTTGACCAAGGAACGCGACGTTTACATCTTGTTGATCTTAATGGCGCATTTGCTGGTGAGCCTGTTAATGGTGAAGTGGTTACTGCGATTGCAAAAGCGTATCCAGATGTGCCGATTCAAATTGGTGGCGGTATTCGTAGCGCAGAAACGATCGAGCATTATTTAAATGCTGGAGTGACTTATGTGATTATAGGTACAAAAGCTGTCACAGATCCTAGTTTTGTAACAGAAATGTGCAAACAGTTTCCGGGGCATATCATTGTTGGTTTAGATGCTAAAAATGGATTAGTGGCAACTGATGGTTGGGCCGAAGTATCAAATGTAAAAGCTAAGGATCTGGCCAAACAATTTGCCGATGACGGCGTAAGTTCGATTGTCTATACCGATATTGCACGTGACGGAATGATGGGCGGTGTTAATTTAGAAGCAACGATTGAAATGGCGCAAGCATCAAAAATACCTGTGATCGCTTCCGGTGGAGTTGCGACAATGGCCGACATTAAAGCGATAGAAAAAGAATCTCATCACGGTATTCTCGGCGCGATTACAGGTCGTGCCATTTACGAAGGCACTATTGATATTGCAGAAGCTCAGGCGTGGTGTGATCAGCAACAATAAAACTAAAAAATGCGTATTAAAAATGTTATTAATTTGAAAAGGTAATGCAGTGGCTTTAGCAAAACGAATTATTCCCTGTCTCGATGTTGATCAAGGTCGTGTCGTAAAAGGCGTAAAGTTTTTAGATATTCGTGATGCGGGTGATCCTGTCGAAGTCGCAAAGCGTTACAACGAAGAAGGTGCTGACGAAGTTGTGTTTTTAGATATCACGGCTAGTCACGAAGACAGAGACACGATGGTTCACATTGTCGAACGCATGGCAGAAGAAGTGTTCATTCCACTCACAGTGGGTGGCGGTATTCGGACGCTAGAAGATATTCGCAAAATGCTAAATGCCGGTGCTGATAAAGTCAGTATTAATTCTGCAGCTGTTTATGATCCCGAGTTTGTAAAACGTGCTTCTGAAAAATTTGGTGCTCAGTGTATCGTTGTTGCCATTGATGCAAAGAAAGTCAGCATAGAGGGTGAAGAAAATAGGTGGGAAATATTTACTCATGGCGGACGTAAGCCTACAGGGATTGATGTAATTGAGTGGGCAAAAAAAATGGCGGGTTATGGCGCTGGCGAAATTTTATTGACCAGTATGGATCGCGATGGAACAAAAGATGGTTTTGATTTGGCGTTGACACAAGCGGTGAGTCGCGCGGTGAATATTCCTGTGATTGCATCTGGTGGGGTTGGAAATTTACAACATTTAGCCGATGGGGTGATTAAGGGTGAAGCAAGCGCTGTGTTGGCGGCTAGTATTTTTCATTTTCAGGAATCAACGGTATCTGAAGCGAAAGAATTTATGAAATCGCAAGGTATTGAGGTGCGTCTGTAGTTTTAGGAGGCACAAAAAAGCGCTTCGGCAATATTATTAATAGATAGTATTGCCGAAGCGCTTTTTATTAAAAATAGATTAATAACTTTTCCAGCTAAACCCTAAGCAACGGCTCTAGGGCGGTACTGTACAAGCGTATCGCTAAAAGACGGCTGTGTATTACAGATAAATTCAATAAACTCGTTTGCACCATTACAGGCTGTCTCGAGAGTGTCAAATGGACCGATATCCACACCTTCGCGAGTTGTGTAATACCAATAGTCGTCGCTCTTATAAAAACGATCATGTCTGTCTGGAACGCTTCCTTGTTCTCCGCTGCGATTTAATTTCATAGCTGTCTCCTAAAAATCCATGCTGCTAATTTAGACAAATTAAAACTAGATTGAGCTTCAAGGGTGTCTAAGCAGTATCTTTATAAATAACATCTTTTACATGTAGCTTAAAATGTAACACAAAAATGCAGCTGAAATAGTAAAAAGGCCAATTTCGCTGAGTTTTTGATCAAGTAGACACATCATAGCCGTATTTTTGTACGCCGGATATACGAAATTAGTTTACTTCACTTAACTTTATCTTTATTTCTAAGTACTGAGAATGGGCTGAAATAGTCAGAGGCTGCATCATTACTGGGCTGCAGGGAGAATACTAATGAATCTCTACTGGTATCTAAAGAGGATAAAAGGCTAGAAACGGGGACTAAATGGATGTTTAAGTCGGCCAATTTAGGCAGGGTCTGCTCAAGAAAATTCAACGTTTCAGGGTAGGGGTGGGCAATAGCAATCCCAGAACCACGTTTTTGAGCTAACGAAATAAACTGGTCAAATTGGCGGGCAATGCTGAAGTGGTCACGCTCATTATCTAAAAAATAATCTCTTTTGGCGTTGGGTACCTGTGCTTCATTGGCGATGTGTGATGCAACACTCTTTGCCGTCGTTCGGCTATCAATAAAGAAGAGGTCTTGTAGAGCAAGCTCTTCCATGAGCCAGCGCATGGGCGCTTCTTGCTGAGTGAGCAGGCTTCCCATGTGATTGTTCACGCCTTTGACATGAGGAAGAGCTTTTAGGCCTTCCCTTAGAGTATCAATAAACGAAAAATAGCCCATCTCGTAGATGAGAGCACCGTCATCCAATGGCTTGTTAAGCAGGTTACTCATCGGGATATGTAACATAATTTCTTTATTTGAATGATGTCCAAGATTGGCGAGAGTAATGCTATTTGCTGTGTGAGGAATAATGGCAAGAGTGACGGAGCCGGGGAGTTTGGTTGCTTGTCGCCCTCGCTCGAAGCTGTAGCCAATATCATCAATTATGATAGCAATACGTGTTGATGTTTTGAGGTTACTTTTGACTGGTTTATTCGCTGAAGCGAATGTCGTGAAACTGATTAGGCTTGTCGGAATACCTAAAAAAGTCAGCATGAATAAAATCAATAAAAATTTATTTTTTTTAATGAGGCGCTGACTGCTTGTGTTTTTCGTTATTTTTTTCAAAGTAAGAAATGTGGGTTCAGATGATAGGGTGAAAAAAAAGCAAATTATTTCGGCTTATGAAAAATAGTAAATTCATGAAGAAAGTGATTTTTGGTTTTACATAAAAAAACCACTTTTTAGTTGTAATAAAAATTGAAACTATTCAGCAGATTGAATAGTTTCTTCTGCTTTGGCGATCGTTGATTTTTTTCGATCAATCGATAAATTGTTTTGCCCAAATAAGTGAACACCTTTTAATAAATTTAATGCTTCATAGAGCTGGTTGTCTTGCTCAGAAAGGCTAATTTTCTCATTTTTATTTTTGTTGCGATTAGATGATCCGTTCTCAGTTCCACCATTGCCGTTGCCTAAATGATTGTTAAGGTCGGCCTCTGTCGTACGAAGTTGTTGCTTAATAGCCTTCACTGTAGCTCGCTCAACAAAAATGTCGGGCTTTATACCTTGGGCCTGAATTGATCGGCCAGAAGGCGTAAAATACAAGGCTGTTGTCATTTTTATGGCACGCTCATCACTTATCGGTATGACAGTTTGCACAGATCCTTTGCCAAAACTTTCTGTGCCCACGATGATTGCGCGATGTTGGTCTTGTAGTGCCCCTGCGACAATTTCTGAGGCTGATGCCGACCCATCATTAATTAAGACAACAATCGGCAGTCCATTCAGCACATCGCCTGGTTTTGCTTTGTATTGAATGTCGGCATTCGGTATGCGACCTTCAGTGTAAACAATTAAGCCATCATCTAAAAATGCATCGGCAGCTTCAACGGATGCTTGTAAAACTCCGCCAGGATTATTTCGTAAGTCAACGACAAGCCCTTTTAAATCAGAATTATTTTTTTTGATTTTTTCAACAGCAGCAACAACTTCTTTACCCGTGTCTAATTGGAATTGCGAAATGCGTAAATACCCATAGCCGGGTTCAAGCTCACGAGTTCGAACGCTGGTGACTTTAATTGTGTCGCGCTCCAATACTAATTCGAATGGTAAATCGACACCGTCTCTTACAATCATTAAACGAATTTTGCTGCCGATGGGTCCGCGCATATTGTTGACTGCATCACTGATTGTCATTCCTTTTACGGGTTTTTCATCGAGTTTAATAATCAAGTCACCAGCTTCAACTCCAGCCCGCGAAGCCGGCGTATCATCAATGGGAGAAATAATTTTTACAAACCCATTCTCCATTCCTATTTCAATGCCAAGTCCGCCAAATTCTCCTGTCGTGCTTTCTTGTAAGTCTTCAAATGAGCGTGAGTCAAGATAGGACGAGTGGGGATCCAGCTCAGAAAGCATACCTTTGATGGCGTACTCTAATAATTTTTCATCTGAAATATCTTCGACGTAACCTTGTCTAATGTGGTTGTAGACTTTTGCAAACATACGCAAATCGTCGAGAGGTAAAATGCCCTCGACTTTTTTAGCTTTCGTTAGTGCGGGTAAAACAGGCGAGTCAGCTCCTTCATCAGAAGACTGGGCAGCAACAGTGAGTGTTAAGCTCAAACCTAAAATGGCGCATACTACTGTTAAAGTAGAGCGCTTAAAGGTATTTGGTTGAGTAAAAAAAATCATTGCTTATAACTCCTAGTCCCTTCATTAAATCTTCTGATGAAAGCAAATACTGCCAAATTATTAAATTTGAGATAAAAACTAATCGTATTATCGTAGACTGTTATTGATCGTAAAAATTCTATGCGCAGCCCCAATTTACGCGAAAAAATTGATAATGCAATCTGGCGGAGTATAAACGTGCAGTAAATCGCATTAGGCGGTATTTTGCTTGTAAAACTGTCTGTTGCTGAGATAAGCGGAGAAAGGAAGAGCGTAAAGAAATGCTGTGCAACAGCTGAATATGATATCGAAACACAAGGAATTAATGGAAGCTGGGTGATATTACTTAAGTGTCACGAACGTATTGAGAGCAAGATATCAATCAGCTGTTTAGCCACACCACTTAGCCACACCACTTAGCCACACCACCGGCTAGGGTTTGACGGTTTACCATTCTCCCTGATTTCAAAATACAAACCGGCACGGTCTTGACCACCGCTAGTGCCAACTTGGCCGATGACTTCGCCAGCTTCTACAAAGCTGCCGACTTTCTTCGAGAGAGTTTGATTATGGCCATATAGACTCATATAGCCATTGCCGTGATCGACAATGATAAGAAGCCCTTGCCCACGTAAGTAATCTGCAAATACAACACGACCATGGTGAATAGCTTTAATGGGCGTACCTGCATTGGCATGAATAACGACACCATCCCACTTTAATTTTCCTGGAATTCTATAGCTGCCATATTTGTGTACGAGTTTTCCGTTGGTTGGCCAAGGAAGTTTTCCGCGTAATTTTTTAAACTCAGAATCACTTGAAGAATAAGTGGTAGAGCTAGAGACGGTTTCGCCTGAAGACTTTGAAGACGATCGCGTTGAGCTGTTATAAAGAGTGTTAGCAATCTTCGTTAACACTTTTTCGACAACTAATTTATCTTGGGCCAGTTGTTGTAACTCTTTATCTTTATTGTCGACAGTGGCATTTAATTTCGCGAGTGTTTCTTTTCGTTGCTTTTGTGCTTTTTGTAGTTCTTCGTAACGGGCTTGCAAAGATTGTTGGTTTTGTTTGAGTTGTTCTGTTTTTTGAACAATGCTTGGTTCAAGTGTATTTAGTTTAACAATATTATTTTCGTAATCTGATAATCGAGTGGTTCGCGCATTGAGGAAGTAATCGTAGTACCTCAACATGCGCGATATTTTTTCAGGATCGTCTTGGTTTAGCAATAGTTTAACATTGCTTTGACCGCCCAACCGGTATGCTGCTCTTACCTGTTGGGCTATGTGCTTCTTTTCAGAGAGTTGCTCCCCAATCAAAGATTTTTTTTGTGAGTTTAAATCATTGAGTGCTTGTTCTTGCATGCCGAGCTGAGCTTTGATGTCCTCGATTTTTTTCATCAAGTCGCCCACTTTGGTTTCGTTTTCTTCTAGGTTGTTTAAGAGGTCGCTGCGGCTTCCTTTAACGGATTCTAGTTCATCCTTTAATTCTTGAATCGTACTTTGCAGTGTCTCAAGTTTTTCTTTGTATTCTGTTTCTGAAAGTGAAGTCTCTTGGCCAAGACTGAGTTGCGAAAAGCTAAAGCAACTGAGTATGGCGACGAGTGAAATTATTTTTTTCATGAAGTATTCCTCTTGTCAGTTTTAAAGCATTAAATAAAAGGGTATTAAGTATCATGTCAAAAGTCAGCTAAACTTTTTCCGGTCATTTCAGTCGGCTGTGGCATGTCAAGTAACGTCAACATTGTTGGGGCAATATCCGCTAGACTGCCACCATCCTTTAACGATAGCTTGCGATCACCTACATAGACAAGTGGCACAGGCAAAGTTGTGTGCTGTGTCATAGGTTGATTGGTGGATTCGTCAAACATTTCTTCCACGTTACCGTGATCGGCTGTAATCAACACATTGCCGCCCACACTTTTTGCTGCCGCTAATACTTCTTCAAGGCATTCATCGACAGTTTCAACGGCTTTCACAGCCGCTTCAAAAACTCCGGTGTGCCCGACTTGGTCGCAGTTAGCATAATTACAAATAATGGCATCGTATTTTTGAGAGTGAATAGCTTCAACCAATTTTTCAGTAACCTCGGGCGCGCTCATTTCTGGTTTTAAATCGTAAGTGGCCACGTTGGGGGAGGGAATTAAAATTCGGTCCTCTCCTTTGTATAATTCTTCTTGCCCGCCACTAAAGAAAAAAGTTACATGTGCATATTTTTCTGTTTCTGCAATGCGCAACTGTGTTTTATTGTTTTTGGATAGGTAATCGCCCATCGAGTTTTCTAATGTTTGCGGCGGGTAAGCACAAGGTGCTTTGAGATCTGCACTGTATTCAGTGGTTTGTACAAAAGAAGATAGTTTGGCTTGACGACGAGGGAAGTCAGAAAAATCATCATTCACAAAAGCGTAAGAAATTTCACGAGCTCGATCGGGTCGGAAGTTCATAAAAATAACCGCATCCCCATCTTCTACGGTTGCTGGGTTACCTTCGTCATCCAGAATAGCGGTAGCTTTAACGAATTCGTCGTTTTCATCTCGATCGTAAGCTGCTTTTAATGCGTCTTCTGTACCGGTGGCTGTAAATTCACTTTTGCCGTCGACCATTAAATCGTAAGCCGCTTGAACTCGATCCCAACGGTTGTCACGATCAAGTGCATAGAATCTTCCAATAACAGAAGCCGTACGGCCAACGCCTGTTTCATTAAAAACTGCATCCGCTTTTTGCAGTGATTCAGCAGCGCTTCGTGGTGGTGTGTCTCTCCCATCTAAAAAGGCATGAAGATAAATCATTTGAGCACCGCGTTTTGCGGCAAGGCGTAACATGGCGAATATATGGTCTTCGTGACTGTGAACGCCACCATCAGAAAGTAGCCCCATGATATGTACAGCATTGTGGTTGGCGACGGCTTTATCAATGGCGTCAACATAGACGGGGTTGGTTTCAAAGCTTCCGTCCTCAATGGCTTTATTGATGCGAGTGTAGTTTTGATAAACAACACGGCCGGCTCCTAACGTCATATGCCCCACTTCAGAATTTCCCATTTGCCCTTCAGGTAATCCAACCTCCATCCCCGATGTGTGGATTAATGTTTTTGGCGATGATGACCATAATTTGTCCCAAACTGGCGTTTTAGCCGCTGTAATAGCGTTGTATTTTGCATCGTCAGAATAACCAAAACCGTCAATGATGATTAGGATGGTAGGTGTTTTTGGGGCGTTAGTTGTACTGCTCATGAACTCGTCTTTCCTCTTGCTGCAGGGACCATGTTGTTGGGCGTAAACTCAATGTGATGCATTAAGTATAGTTAACGTTACAAGTAATTGATTTTAAAACATTCTACTGGCTTCTGAGCGCTAACACTATTCATCTCAAAAGAATCCATCTAGAAGGCAAGGTTGGGGTTGCCGATGGTCATCGTATTGTCTAATCGTGAGACAGCGAAATTACAGTATTGATGGTGTATACTCCTGCCCCCGAAGTGGCGGGTGTAGTAAGCGTGTAGTAGGCGTGCAATAACGAGCATAGTAGCGGGCGCAATAGGGGCTGAACTTCATTGTCAGTGACACGAATCAGCTACACGACACTAACCACATAATTCATCGATAAATAGGACTACCAAACTGTGGATTTCTTTATTTTCATCAGTGAGCAATTTGTACTAGTTGGCACACTGCTCATTCTTATTTATGTCTTTGTATGGAATGAAAAACGCAAAGGCGGGAAGACATTAAGTACGCACGAAATGACACGTCTGATCAACAGTGATGAAGCGGTGGTTGTCGATGTGCGAGAGGCCGCAGACTATAAAGCGGGACACATTACTAATGCAATCAATATTCCTTTTAATCGAATCAATGAGCGTTGGGAAGAGTTAACACCCCATAAAGGAAAAACCATCATTCTAGTTGATAAAATGGGTCAGCATACAGGCGGTGTTGGTAATACTTTACGTACGAAAGAGTTTCAGGTGGGACGTCTTGGCGGCGGGATGTCTGAATGGCAAAACCAAAATCTACCCGTTACAAAGTAATTTCATTATTTAAAACTTATTAATAAGATATTGGAGCGAGTTGCCCCATGGCAGAAGAAAAGCAAACAAACGAGCAAGCAGCACAAGAAGGTAATGATCAGCAATTTGCATTGCAACGTATTTATATCAAAGACCTTTCGTATGAATCGCCATTAGGTGTTGCCGCTTTTAATCAAAACTGGAAGCCACAAGTCAATCAAGAGATCAATACAAATAACACAAAAGTGGGTGAGGATGCTTACGAAGTGGTTTTGTCTTTAACGATCACAGTTAAGCTTGATGACAAGGTGGCCTTTTTAATAGAGCTTCAACAAGCAGGGATTTTTGCAATCAAAGGCCTTGAGAATCAGCAGATAGCGCATGTTTTAAATACGATGTGCTTACAGATTTTATTCCCCTATGCGCGCGAAACAATTGATAGCATCATCATTAAAGGTAGCTTTCCTGCACTTATGTTGCCGCCAATTAACTTTGATGCACTTTACGCGCAAGCCGTTGCACAACAACAAAAGAATAATGAAGAAGCGCCAACAGTGAATTAATGTTTAAAGCATCTTGAGATTTATATCCATGGCCAGCCGATTTCAAATCATTAATGGCAATAGTATTTATTTTGTTATCGGTTGGATTCAGTTTTTTATTTTCCTTTGTGTCATTACCTTTCTTTCTTTAACCCCTAATCCAGGTTCTGCATTTGAGTATACTTCTGACAAAGTGCTGCACGTGCTAGGTTGGTTATGTATGACGATCTCTCTAGGCCTTCCTTGGTTGCTGTCTATCCTTTTAAGGCGAGCATATTCATCTCATCATTTGAAAACATTTTTTATAGCAGCGGTGTGTTTGTTTATATATTCTGTTGGTATAGAAATTATTCAGCAGTTTACAGGGCGGCAGTTAAGTGGATTAGACATGATGGCAAATGCCGTTGGAGTTATCATTGGTTCTGTGACCATTAGATTATGTGTAATAATTTATCGCTGGAACACTGAAAAATCAAGATGTTGAAACATAAATACCGATAGAATGTCTCATTCATTGATATTAGTATTACTATGTCTGGCTTCGACAAGTATTGATAGACATAAAGAATTTTAAGTTAATTAAAGAACAATGACTATTTACGACTAAACTCAAAGGGGTTTTTATCATGAAATACTGTAATCAATTTTCTATGGCGAAAGTATTATGCCTAACGCTGGCACTTTTAATGGCGAGTGTAGCAAGTCCGCTTTATGCCGCAGAGGATATTTGGATCGATGTTAG
The DNA here is from genome assembly GCA_050633885.1 of Cellvibrionaceae bacterium. Classification (GTDB taxonomy): domain Bacteria; phylum Pseudomonadota; class Gammaproteobacteria; order Pseudomonadales; family Cellvibrionaceae; genus JAWSVE01. The sequence goes on along the minus strand of JBOEHK010000005.1, from coordinate 616,668 downwards.
AACGGATAAAGAATGGAATAGTGGTCATTTAGACGGTGCGATACACATACCACATACTGAAATCACAGGAAAAATTGTTTCACTGACAGACGATAAAAATGCGCCAATAAAATTATATTGTCGTAGTGGTGGTCGCGCAGGCATGGCAAAAAAAGAATTAGAAAAAATGGGTTATAACAATGTGACGAATGTGGGCGGCTTAAAAGACGCAAAGAAAGTGGTGAAAAGCTCGGAATAATTAGTTTCAGGCGTTGTTTTATGTAACCCAAAAAGAAGGCGTAGCGCCTCCCTTTTTTGTACACGAAAAACAATTGGGCTAGCTATTCGTTAGCCTTTATTGGCGCTAAATGAGATGCACCATCGAGAGCAATAATCTGGCCTGTAATATAGTTGCTGGCTTTTGAGCCTAAGAATAAAGACAAGCCTGCCATATCTTCAGGGCAACCGATTCTTCCCATTGGATTGCCTGCTTCAATTTTATCTTTAAAGTTATCGAGAGCATGAGCCATCATTTTACTTTCGAAGGGACCGGGAGCGATAGCATTAAAGGTAACACCCTTGCCAGCCATGCGAACAGCGAGATTTTTTGTTAAAAAATGAACGGCTGCTTTGCTCGCACCGTATGAAAAATTATCTTGAGTTGATACGCGAAGCCCATCAATTGAACCGATATTGATGACTTTTGTTGGGTTAGCTTGCGATGCATTTTTTTCAAGTAATGGCATTAAATCACGTGTGAGCATAAAAATAGCTTTGATATTGATATCCATGACTTTGTCATAGCCCTCATCAGGGAATTCTTCAAAAGGCGCTCCCCATGCGGCGCCAGCGTTATTCACTAAAATATCAATTTTATCTTCCTTCGATTTTACTGCGGTAATAAAATCATCTCGACCTTCTTTAGTGGAAAGGTCGGCGGGTATCGCAATACAGGTTCCAAGTTTAGATAGTTCCTCTGCAGTTTCGATACATGCAGAAGCTTTGCGCGCTGTGATGTAAACTTTTGCTCCGTTTTCAACATACCCTGAGGCAATCATTTTACCAATGCCACGCGAGCCGCCAGTCACGATAGCGACTTTATTTTTTACGGAAAAAAGTTCATCAATTCTAAGAGTCATTCTGTATCGTCCTCAATGTTATCAATAATATATTTTGTTTTTTCTTAGTATCAGTTATTAAATAGTTAAAAACGCTTTTAATGAAACACTAAAAGCGTTGAATAAAATAATTTTTTTAATCGACCAGCGAACCATAAATAGCAGCTTTCATTGCATTACGTAATGGAACTTGAACATTCATATGTTGAACCATCACGATAGCGATTAAATCTTCAACTGGATCAATCCAGAAAACAGTGCCCGCAGCTCCACCCCAGTAATATTCACCTTCAGAACCAATGACACCGGCTTCAGCAGCATCTAATAAAACACCGAAGCCTAAGCCGAAACCAGAGCCGGGTCTGTTTTGCCCATTCTCACCACTACGGTTTGCAAAAATTCCTTTGAGATGGTTTTGTGTCATGTATTCAATTGTTTTACTGCCAAGAATTTGGTGGCCATTAAACGATCCACCATTTAACATCATCTGACAAAATTTCATGTAGTCTTCGGCCGTTGATAGCAATCCGCCGCCGCCAGAGAAAAAAGTCACTTCTTTTGTGTATTGGCTAGTTTCTGGACTATCAATCACTTCAAGCTTTTGAGTTTTTTGGTTGTAACGATGATTGGTGCCGAAGCGGTTAATTTTTTCTTCTGGTACTTGGAAAAAAGTGTCAGTCATTTCAAGAGGATCAAACATTCTTTCTTTCAAAAATATGTCCAGCGGTTGGCCTGATAACACTTCAACTAATCGACCTAACACATCGACAGACACGCTGTAATGCCATTTTGAACCGGGTTGATACTGCAAAGGAATCTTGCCAAGTTCAGTAACCATTTCTGCAAGATCTTTGTTACCTAAGATACCTGCTTTTCGGTATTGTTGATCAACGGGAGTATTACCAAAAACGCCATAGGTTAAACCGGCGGTATGAGACATGAGCATTTGAATGGTAAACGGCCGGTTTTGCTTTTCTAATTGTCCAGATTCATTGAGGACTAAAATATTTTTGAATTCAGGTAAATACTTTGCAACTGGATCAGTTAATTGAAATTTCCCTTCCTCGTAGAGCATCATTGCCGCTACAGTCGTGATGGGCTTTGTCATTGAGTAGATACGGAAAATACTGTCGAGTTCGATCTCTTGTTTTGCATCTTTGTTTAAATCTCCAAATTTTTCGAAATGAACGACGTTACCATGCCGCGCAATCATGCTGACGGCGCCGACAAATTCACCTTGTTCTACGTAATCATTAAGAATTGTACTGACGTTGTCTAAGCGTTCAGATGATATGCCTACTTTTTCAGGAGAAGAAAACTGAATATTCTGCGAGATAGACTTAGAAGCGTTGGGTGAAAGATGTGATGATTTATCGGTGTTTGCACATCCAGATAAAACAATCAATGCGGCAGCTAAAACATAGCTAATTGAAAATCGAGAGTTGGTACTCATGTGGTACTCCTAACATAGTGCGTTATTAATTTTTGGTTTCAAGTAAGTTGTGTTAGCTTAATATTTTGGAATAGGGGCCCATCAATTATTCACAATAGATCCGTAAGTGATAGCTTTTAAATCGTTACGCAACAGGACACGTGAACTGCGCTGCTGAATAAGTGAAATAACAATTAAATTCTCAACAGGATCAATCCAAAAAATAGTTCCCGCAACGCCACTCCAATAATATTCACCGGCAGAACTAATCGTACCAGCGGCTTCTGGGTCGGTGGTAATCGCAAAACCTAAACCAAATCCAAAGCCTGCTCGATTGGCGACGACACTTGTTCCATCGTTGTCAATTCCCACATTCGTTAAAATGCCAGGGAGATGATCACGTGCCATATACTGAATTGTTTTCTTGCCAAGAATTCTCTTGCCATGCAGTTCACCACCATTCAACAATGCATGGCAGAATCGCATGTAATCGTCAGCTGTCGATACCAACCCACCGCCGCCAGAAAAGAAGGTCACTTTTTTTGTGTAAGGGCTATCAGAAGGTCGATCAATTATATTGAGCTTACCATCTCGGTCAAATTGATGATTGGTACCGAAACGATTCAGTTTGTCCGCCGGCACTTCAAAAAAAGTGTCAGTCATTTCTAAAGGAAGAAAAATATGATTTTTTAAATATTGATCAAGCGGTTCACCAGAAATGACTTCAATTAATCGACCTAAAATATCAATTGAAAAACTGTAAACCCAGCGAGTCCCAGGTTGTTCTTGCAAAGGGAGAGCGGCTAATTTTTTTGAAAAATCTTCAATGGTTGATGCGGTGCGAAGATTGGCCGCTTGATATTGTTTAACAACTGGCGAGTTACCGATAAAGTCATAAACAATACCGCTAGTGTGCGTCATTAAATGTTGAATTGTCATTGCTTGTTTTTGATCGACAAGCTGGCCATCTTCAAATACTTTTGTATTTTTGAATTCAGGTAAATATTTTGAAACCGGATCGGTGAGTTGAAATTTACCTTGCTCGTACAATTGCATTGCAGCTGCAGTGACAATGGGTTTCGTCATTGAATAAATACGAAACAAGCTGTCTTCCTGCATCGCTGAACCCGTTTCAATGTCAAGCTTGCCGACAGCTTTCTTATAAACAATTTTTCCATGACGTGAAACCATCGTGACAACGCCTTGTAATTGCCCACTGTCTATGTAGCTCTTTATGTTGGAATCTATGCTTGCTAATTTTGATGAAGACATGCCAACAGCTTCGGGTTTAGCTTGTGAGAGTTCTTTTGAAGAGATGACTGAGGATGCAAGTGTGCTCAGGGCAAAAATAGCAATGACGACAAGAGTGTGTGTACTTGATCGTGACGGCAAAGATAAGGACATTCTATTCCCTCTCGTATTATGAGGTTAATTGGAAAGCTTTTATTATTATCATCAGGAAAATATTAACCAGTGGGGCTGGTTTGTTAGAATCTATCGTCTAATACTAACATCGTAAAAGTGAGAAAATAATCAGAGAATGATCAAGTTTTGTATCTTAGAGCAGGTGAGAAAAAGGCGATAAAACGTTGCCATGCAATATGAAAAAGGACCGTAGTCAAGCGGGGCCCTATAAGTCATATTCATTGCGAACGATTACTTCAAGTATAAAAAAGGCCATCAAATGATGGCCTTTTAAAATGAAAGGGAGAGACTCTATTTTTCTTGCTCTCTTAGTTTATGCGCTTCACTTAATACGTAAGCTTGTACATCGCGCGCATCTTGTTCAGATAACACATCTGCAAAACTCACCATGCCGACGGATTTAAAAATGCCCCCGAGAACGATGTCATTAAAAATAGCATGTTTGTCACTTCCCATGAAACGTAAATCGGCAATCACGCCACCGCCTTTAACACCGGGTCCATGGCACACGCCACAGTATGTATGAAAAACCTCTTTACCCTTTTGAATTTCTTCAGCAGAAGCTGTTTGTTCTGGCACTTCAGGAAGAGGGCCGTCGGGGACAGTAGCGGGCAGTGTTTTTGTTCCGCCTAACTTGAACGTTAAGATGCGGCCGCGATGTTTTTGTTTCATTTTCTCAGCAGCCCCGCCAGCCACTAATGGAAATGCCCCGCCCCAACCAGCAACAACAGTAATATATTGTTCGCCATCAACACTAAACGTAATAGGTGGAGCAACAACGCCAGTCTGTGCCGGAAAAGACCAGAGTGTGTCACCCGTATCAGCGGTGTAAGCAACAAGTTCGCCTGCTGATGTTCCTTGAATTACCAGGTTACCCGCTGTCGATAAAATGCCGCCGTTCCAAGAGCCCGCGTGTTGCTTTCTCCAAACTTCTTTTTGTGCAATTGGGTCCCATGCACTCAAATGACCACGCAATAAACCATCGATGCGATCATTCACTTCATCGTCGACAGTCGGCATGTTCGCAATAGGATCATTCGCTAAATTCCAACGCCCTTTTTTAAATTCAAATTTCGGTTCGTTGCCGTAAGCGTAAGGAATTTCAATGGCAGGGATATAAACCAAGCCGGTTTGTTGGCTGAAACTCATTGGATGCCAGTTGTGCCCACCCAGTGGCCCCGGTAAATGAAACGCACCTGCTAATTCTTCAGGCGATAAACTTTTTAATGCCGCCGCTTGTTGTTCCGGTGTTAACGTTGCTAATGGATTTGCAGCTTGATAACGCGCATTACTAGTTTCGACAGGGCGGCCCGTTGTTGGATCAACGCCCGTTGCCCAAGTAATAGGAACGTAATTTTCTGCTGAAATAAATTTCCCGTCTGTTCTATCGATCACATAAAAGAAACCATTTTTTGGCGCTTGCATAATGACTTTGCGATCAGCGCCATTAATCGTTAAATCTGCAAGAATTAAATGTTGAGTTGCCGTGTAATCCCAACTGTCTCCGGGTGTTGTTTGATAATGCCAAACATATTTTCCGGTATCGGGATTAATCGCAACGATAGAAGAAAGGTATAAATTATCGCCGCCGCCAGGGCTTCGAACTTCGCGATTCCAAACAGAACCATTTCCTGTGCCAATGTACATTAAATTTAATTTAGGATCGTAAGCCATCGAATCCCAAACGGTGCCGCCCCCACCGTATTTCCACCATTCGCCATTCCACGTTTTTGCTGCTTCTGCAATAGCTTCTGATTCAAAGCCGTCATCGGGATTTCCTGGTACGGTATAAAAGCGCCATTTTTGTTCGCCGCTATTCGCATCGTAAGCAGTGATATAACCACGAACGCCAAATTCTGCACCGCCATTTCCAATGATGACGTTGCCATTAATAATTCGAGGCGCGCCAGTAATCGTGTAAGGTTTGTCACGATCGATGGTATTTATTTTCCACAATTCTTTTCCTGTTTGCGCATCAAGAGAAACAAGGTAACCATCGATAGTGCCAACAAATACTTTATCCTCCCAAACAGCTACGCCACGATTCACCACATCGCAACACGCATAAGTACCCCATGCTTTGTCAACTTTAGGATCGTAAGTCCATAACAATTCACCCGTTACGGCATTGTGTGCGAACACAACACTCCATGATGCGGTCGAAAACATGGTGCCGTCGACAACAATAGGCGTCGCTTCTAATCCGCGGCTTGTTTTAGTATCGAAATACCAAGCGAGTCCAAGTTCTTTAACGTTTTTATCATTAATGTCGTCAAGAGGACTAAATCGAGATTCATCAAACGTGCGACCGTGTGCCATCCAGTTTTGGGGCTCTTTATCGGCATTAATAATTCTTTGTTTATTAATGTCGGCACTAACGACCTCTGTACTGGCGATAGCTTTGGTACCGTTATTTGAATTTTCACTCTGAGAGTTTTCAGTCTGTCCAGAAGAAGATAGGTCAGATGTCGTTGAATCACTGGGAGAGAGTGCAAAATAATACACACCCGGCGGCCGCGAGGACAATTAAAATAGTGATCAGTGAGCGCATAAAATACCTTTTTAGCTAAGACTATTTATTGTTGTTTTGATTTATATGTTGAACGACCAGTATTCTCTAGATTTATCATTATTATTTGAGAGGAGTCTCGTTCGAGTCATTAAACTGGTTGGCAATAGAAAAGCGCAAACAGTATGACTCATAGTATACGTGTAAAGATAAGTCGTTCCCAACCATTGATTCTCAATAATATTCAATAAGAGATATTTTTGTAGCCTGCGTCAGGGCTTTTCAATTTAAGGTAAGGATACGAACGAAAAGACACAGTATTTCCTCTAATAATTGAGTGCTTATGTGACAAAAAAGAATAAAGCTCTAAAAAAAGTATAATGATACGGTTTAGATGAGTTTCGTCATGACGCATTAATGGTTTTTAACGTAACTTTCGTTGTGGTGGATTATTTAAACCGGTTAAGCTTGCCGAATAATATATATGCTGGGGATATCGTCTACAATAAATAAAACTAATATCAATGGCACAAGCATAATTAAAATAAATACAAAAGCGAGAATGGAATGAAGTCACTTTGGTATCGAGTAGCCGTCATAGGTTTAGCCTTTTTTAATACTGCCATTTTTAGCTTCTCTGTCGTCTCAGCGGATGAATTAGAAATAGAATGGAACCGATCTGCGTCGGGAGAAAAAATTTATCAGCAGAATTGCAGCATTTGTCATGATAATCCTCAGAATCACACGCCACCAAAAGCCACATTAGGAACACAGCCACCACAACAAATATTTGATACCTTAACGAGTGGTGTCATGAGGGCTCAAGGCGTGTTACTAAATTCTCAGCAGAAAAAAGAGGTGGCTGAGTATTTGACGGGTAAGAAATTTAGTGATGCTGTCGTCAGTGATTGGAAAGAAAATAAGTGTGAAAAATATATCGCATTGAAAATGCCTAAAAATAAAGTGTGGAATGGTTGGGGGCTTGATTTAAAAAATACGCGACATCAAAAAAATCCCGGCTTTAAATCCACTGAAATAAAAGATTTAAAAGTAAAGTGGGCCTTTTCTTATCCGGGTGGAAGAAGAAATGCCCAGCCGAGTATTGTCGGGAGCTATATTTTTACAGCACTTTTCCCTGGGAAAGTATTTGCTCTAAATGCAGAAACCGGCTGTACGGTTTGGAGTCTTGATGTTGATTCAGGCGTGAGAAATTCCATTACCGTTATCAAAGCGACTAAAGAAACAAAAAAGCAATTTCCAGCGGTAAAATACATTGCGTTATTTGGTACAAGTGATAATTATGTTTTTGGAGTAAACGCTGAAACGGGTGGAGTGCTTTGGAAAAATAAAATTGATGACAATTTGGTGGGGAGAATTACGGGATCGGGGATTTATCATGGTGGCGTTTTTTATGTGCCCATGTCATCTAACGAAGAAGTAGCAGCAACCGGCGCCGACTATGAGTGTTGTACGTTTAGAGGTAGTGTGTCGGCAATTGATGTATCCACTGGAGAAAAAATTTGGAAAACGTTTGTTATTGACAAAGAGCCGACCAAAACAAAAATCAATGTCGATGGCAATCAAATGTATGGACCAGCGGGTGGAGCGATTTGGTCATCCCCGACCATCGATAAACAGCGTGGCCTACTGTATGTGGCAACGGGGGATTCATATACCGATGTTGTCGAAGGTGGTTCCGACGCGATTGTTGCGATGGAATTAAAAACAGGAAAGATACGTTGGAAAAACCAAGTCACTTCAAGAGACAACTTTGTACTGGGTTGTGGTCGAGGTCGTACACATGGCAATTGTCCTGAAGAATTAGGGCCTGATTACGACTTTGGAAGTTCTCCCATTTTATTTGAACTGCCGAATAAGAAAACCGTGTTATTAGCTGGTCAAAAATCGTCTGACTTTTATATTTTGAATCCTGATGACGGAAAAATAATATGGCAAAAAAAATTAGGCCATGGTGGAGCACTAGGCGGAATACAGTGGGGTTTCTCGACGGATAAACATAAAGCGTATGTAGCTGTTTCAGATGTACGAAGAGATAAAACAAAAGGAGCTAAGCCGGGGTTGCATGCGATCAATATTGCCGATCAGAAAGTTGAATGGTATTCGCCAGCGCCTACAGATACGTGTGAAAAAAAATTAGGATTCTTTTGCGTTGATGCTTATTCACAAGCCGTAACGACTATCCCAGGAGTTGCTTTTGTGGGTGGGATGGATGGCCACCTGCGAGCATTCTCAACGGAAGATGGAAAGCTGATCTGGGATTATCACAGTGCAGTACAGAGTTATAAAACAGTAAATAATGTTGACGTCAAAGGCAGTTATTTTGATGGTGGTGGAGTGGTAATTAGCAATGGTATGTTAGTCGTGAATTCTGGCTTCAATGTGAGAAAAGGGGAAGAGGGAAATGCTATGTTGGTGTTTACAAAAAATGGAGAATAGCGACCACAATTGATATTGCTGTAATCATTGTTTACTAAAAAACCCGCTAATAGCGGGTTTTTTAGTAGTTTTAGAAATTATTTTTTTTATTTTATTGTTTAAATAAAACGTTGTTAAAAAATAGTTTTCAAAAATGCATCTAACTCAGACCAACTTTTTTCGTCAGCCTCAAGATTGTAAGCCAGAGGTAAATCAAATTTTTCACCTAAAGCGGTTGCTCCTGGGTTTGTAAATGCGTGAACTGTATTCGGGTAGGCGATAAATTTCATATCTGCAACAGCCGCCGCCATTTCAGTTTTAAACGTGTCAACTTGCTCAGCAGGTACAAATGGATCATCAGCGCCATGCATGACTAATATTTTTGATTTAATCGCATGAGGTTTTGCCGGTGTTTGCGTTGATAAATTACCATGGAAGCTAGCAACACCTTGTAAATTTTCGCCTTGTCTTGCCATATGTAAAACAACGGCGCCACCAAAACAGTAACCGATAGCTGCGGTTTTATTGGGGAAGGTTGTTTCGTGATCGTTAAGAATTTTTTTCGCAGCCGAAAAACGTTGCTCACCTACTGACATATTGCTCATCACTTCCATCATAAATTTTTGAGCATCGTCAGGGTGCCCCGCTTGTTTTCCATCACCGTACATATCTAAAGCAAAAGCGGTATAGCCCATTTTGGCAAGCATGTGTGCTCGCGTGCGAACATATTCATTATGCCCCCACCATTCGTGAACAACTAGAACGCCGGGTCTTTGTTCAGTTTGATTGGCATCGTAAGCAATATAGCCTGTTAACTGAACGCCATCCACTTCATACAAAACCTCTTCGCCACGTATATCTTGTTTTGCAGCGACTGGTTTCTCTGAAATATTGGCTGATTTTTCGCTGGTATTTGATGCTGGTGTATCACTAGCCGTTTTAGAATCACAACCCAAGAAACATAAAGTGACAACCATAAGTGAACAAAGTGATGCGAAGGGTCTCATGAATAATCTCCTACCGAAAAGTGTTTTTAAATAAAAGCGAGTCTAAATCGTTATGATACATGAGCGACATTGTATTAACGATTAAATAATGATTTTAAACTTTCTAGTTTCTCTTTGTCATCGTCGGAAAGTTTTTCATTGATTTTATCTTTTAGCTCACTTCGTACTTTTTGTTTGGCGGCGCTACGGGTTTCTTTTTTGACGGCTGTCGTCGCTTGATCAAGAATTTCATCCAGTAATGCAGTTGCCAATTCTTCAGGGGGTAGACCTTTGGAGCCTCCAAGATTCTTCACAGAAAAACTAGGCATTTTAATCGTCTGATTACCAAGTTGTTCACTGATCAAATCGACAGTGGCATTATTAAACTCAAAAGATTTAACAATAAGGTTAGGCGTAGTACTTGATGGGGCCGTTTCTGTTTGGCTGGAAGCACTACCGTCTTGCGATAAATTATCGGCGAGTGTTGTCAGGTTAGTGGTATTAAGGTTTTTTTCCTCAGCAATAAGATGAGCGCCGAACATTAAAATTTTATCGATAATAATTAACTCTTTGGCTTGCGATTTCGGCTGTAGCTGAACTGAGATTTCACCAAGACGTAAAGCGTGATCAGAGGAGAAGCCATTCGGATTAGCAACGGTAAGCCCAGAGAGTTTAAGGCTACTGTTCATGTCTTTGTCGAAATTTAACTTGGCCGTATCCAATGAAACACGAGTACCAATCGCTTCTGAGCCATATTTCTCGACAGCATCTTTGATGAGTGCGCCACTATTTTGATACCCGTAATAGGCAATGCCGGCTACAGCCGCGACCAGTATGATAAACAAAATGCCAATAATTTTAAGCGCTTTCATGAGATCCTCGCATGACTCAACGTCGATTGATTTATAAAATGAAGGGTGTAACAGCTTACCTGAAATGTTAAACAAACTTATATCACAATCAAGCGGATAAAAAGATAACAGGACACAATAATTGACAATTTAGAGTGAATCATCAAAGTAAATGTAGGATGAATGAGGTGATTTATTATTATGGCAGCGGGCTATACGATGAGGGTTGTCGTCATATTTACCGCTGCATTAATTACCACATTGCAACGGTATTGACTCAAAAAACGGTATTTACTCAAAATACGCTAACGGAAATTTCTCTGTAATAATGCCGATAGGCTTTTGATTGTGTCTGACGGTATAAGTTCGACAAAGGAAATCATCTGAATCGGTAAAGGGGAAGTATTCGCGCAGTTCTGGGCATAGCTCTATACCTTGCGATATTATCTCGCGGTAAGTCTCTAATTTCTCTTGCTTCCACAAAAGCCCTATAGGGGTATCCGTTTCCAGCAACTTATCTTGCATGTCTTGACTCATGCGTGAAATCACAAATAAAGATTTCGCATAAATATAATTATCTTCATGGCCCGTTAATAATATTTCACGGCTCATAACATCGGCGCATTGTTCTAGTTCTAGTTCTTTGGGTATATCACTATTCGGTGTGCTATGAGGCAGTTTAGTAATACGGATAGGTTCCCCAGTAAGCAAACTGAGCATGTCGGTGACAGTGCCATCAGTGGTTAGTAAAATTTTCTGGCTTAGGCTTAGGGCTTGAAAGTTATATTTTTCGACTTTCTTCGTTGAATTTTTTTTTGAGAAGCCTTTTTTTTGCGAAGGTTTTTTTGAAGGTGATCTTTTAGTCATTATTATCCTGACGATCTAAATGAATTACAAATGAATAAGCATAAATTAATGACGATCATCATAAATTAAACAATAGAAAATTCTAGTTAAATTATTAACAATTTAAACGTTGATACTTTAACTGCCAAAATAAACTTAAATAGATGATATGGTTTATATTACGAGTTAGGCGACTCGATTCTATCAGTAGGGCTGATAACACCGTTACCTACCGCGTGTAATCACTTGGGTATAAATTTGAGTGGTTCAAATAGCGGAGTGGTTTTGATATCTTGGTGTCACACCGGAAATTTTTTATATTTATGCCTATCGTTGTATTCACTCATAACAAGTGACTGGGGTCAGAACAGTAAACATATTGAATAATGTGCTTTCTAAATATCGTCAACGCAGCTATTTCGAACTATCAAAACTTATTAACAGTGAGTTTGATACGATAGAAGTCATAGATGATGATGAAAGTTATCAAGTTTCATACAAGTAACCTGAGATGATACTAAAAACGGTGATATAAGAATCTGTGTAGCAATAGACAATGGAGGGTTTATTGGTTCGCGCTTCCCCCTAAGCTCAGATTTTATTATTGCATCTGATGGAAGTTTTATTGAATTCACTTTTGGGCTATCTTAACCAGATCAAATGCTGAAATATCTTTAAAAATAAAGAATTACCACTGTTTCAGTGAAAGGCCTATAAAATAGGTAGTCCTAATAATTGGAATTGTTGTAGCCGACCTTCTGACGATTATAACCCCCGGCCCCGATTTCATAATCACAGTAAGAAACACATTGTTACATGATAAAAAATATGGAGTTGCTACAGCTGTTGGCATTACATCAGGTAATGCGATCCATATCATTCATTGCTGGTATGGTGTCATAGCATTATTGTTTGACCGGCCAAAAGTAGGACCTGCTTTCATGGGTATGGAAAAATATATTATGCGTTTTATGGGTGGTTTTTTTAATATTATTCGGAATCAAGGTGATATTGGCTGAACGGTGGAGAAATAATGTTATACATAGAGAGGAAATATACGTTGTATCGGTGTTAAAATGACGCTTTTTATTTTGTGCCGGTACCTGTTCGTTATTCGTCTTTAATATTTCTTGTGCTTGAGCCAAGAGAGGTAATTATTATGAAAGAGCTGTTAACAAAATTATGTTGGCCCATTTTGAAATATTTCGAAGGCGGTCAAGAGCCTTATGAGTACAAAAGTTTAAATCGCAAAATTCTGATTGCTATTGGTAGCTTATTTTGTGCTTTGGGTTGCGGCCTTCTATTTGTGGCAACTGCGACAACTGGTTATGGCTTTTTAATTCCTGTGTCCGTTTTTATGATTGTTGGGGTAGTCTGTTTTGTCGTGGGTGTTTTAGGCAGTGATCGAGCTGTGTCAAAGATATGGGGCAATCGCTAAGTGAGTTAATGACATGACAACTCGATTTATATCGGGCAATACGCCATTGCACCGAATCATGATGCTGGCCGCCATAGCAGTCTATGTTGTGTGGCTAATATTTTTTTATCGTTACCATTTTATTGATAACGTGAATTTAATTTTTCATGAGGCGGGTCATATGTTTTTTACGCCATTGGGGCGTACCTTGCATTTTTTAGGCGGCACATTTGGTCAATTGATGTTTCCGCTCGCTGTGCTGATCTATTTTTGGAGAGATGATAAATATTTTGAAGCAGGAGTGGGTGGAGTTTGGTTGGGGGAAAGTATTCTCTACATGTCTGTGTATATGGGAGATGCTGTTGAAAGAGTATTGCCGCTAGTGGGTGGGGGCGTTCATGATTGGCATTTTTTATTCAGTCAATGGGGAATCCTTCATAAAACGAATACGTTATCTGGATTTTTTTATTTTTTAGGGTGTGTCGTTTTAATCATGAGTTTACTACTGATGTATCGCCATCGAAAAATACGGGAAACGTTAGCAGAAGATATCTGCTAACTGGGGTCAAATAAATTAGGTAGTCAGTATGAAGATGAAAAATAAAATCATTTATATGATTGTTGGTGTGCTTGCTATTGCTGCAAGCGTTTTACAAGAACAGGGCCTCTTTAATTTTAACGATACCCATCTCAAAGACACTTCTTCTGATTCAGGCGGTCATATTGAGAGATCGAACGCTGGCTCAGAAAGTTTCAATAAAACCAGTGATCGAGATAAAAAAATACTGTTTGACGCGATCGCTCAACAGAAAAATGATACACAAGTTCGCGGTATAGGTAGAGTGATTAAAGTGTTAAAAGACGATACAGAAGGATCGAAACATCAGCGCTTTTTAATTGATGTGGGTGATAATAATACGTTGTTGGTAGCTCATAATATTGATTTGGCGCCAAGAGTTAGCCGTATTAATGAAGGCGATGAAGTTGAATTTTACGGTGAATATGAATGGAATAATAAAGGGGGCGTGATCCATTGGACTCATCATGACCCAGCAGGTAGGCATGTTGGAGGATGGTTAAAGCATAAAGGAAAAACGTATCAGTAAAGCTGAATAAGCGTACTTTTGCTTTAGTATTGTTTATTGATGTTGACTTCAACTGATTTAAAATTTGGTGTTTTACTTCGTTTGTCTATCTTGCGTTCTGTTAAGATGTTGGCTTCAGGATAATAAGCCATTACATTTCCTTTTGGTAAATCAAACGCTTGTGCTTTCATGCCGTTAAGCGTTCCACTCGAAGAGGACAGTGCAATGCTGTCTCCATTTGCAATATCATTTTCTTTCATGTCTGACGGATTCATTAGCACGGCATTTCTTGGCGCGTTGTAGCGATAGCTATCCGTCTCTTCGTAAATAATGGAGTTGAACTGTCCTTCGCTGCGAATTGTCGCTAGTTTGAAAGAAAAAATTTTCTGATTTTTATTGTTTTCTGTAGGTATGTCTCTCACTTGAAAGCTGGCTTTTTGACTAGCGGTGTCGAACGTCGGTGTGTGCATGATGCGATTTGCGATGTGAAATTCTTTTTTTGCGATACCTATGTCTTTTAATTTCTCCATGCCAGGTATTGTTTTGGAAATAGTATCTCGAATTAATTCGTGGTCTCCGTATTGTTCAAAATCAACAGCGCAATTGGGTAATACTTTTTTAGCCAGTGAGGAAATAATACTGACTTCAGAACGAACACTATCAATTCTGTCTATTCCGCCATCACTCAAGCGAACAAAGTTAAACATGGATTCTTGAGTCGTGGATTGTTTTTCTTCGTCACGAGGTGCCACAGGTAAAATAAGTGCTTCACTGGTATCAATGCCGTATAAGTGTCCTTGGTTTAATGTTGTTGTCAGATACAGTTTGAAGGGAATGTTATCGATTGCTTGTTGTGCCCAAGTTGAATCTGGTGTTGCTGAATATAAATTTCCACCGACCATGCAAGCCGCATTCATTTTTCCATCGTATGCGGATTCAAGAGCGGCTAAGGTATCGAGTCCTTGTTCAGTGGGTAGTTTGACGTTAAGTTCCGATTCTATTTTTGAAAATACATCAGGCGCTAAAACGGGTTTGACTCCGATGGTTCCAATACCTTGTACGTTACTGTGACCACGCAAAGGGAGTAGCCCTGCATTTTTTTTACCGATCATGCCTCGGAGTAACGCAAGGTTGACAATGTATTCGATGTTCTCCGAGCCAATTTGATGGTGGGTCATGCCCATGCCCCATGCGAACACGGTGTTTTTAGATTGAGAATAGATCTTGGTCAATTTTTCGATATCTGATTTTGTGATACCGCAATGTTGGGTGATGGTTTGCCATGATGTCGAATAAATGTCATCACAAAATAGTTGAAAATTTTCGGTGTGCTTAGAGATAAAATCTGAGCGTTGTTGATTGTTTTCTAATAGTGATTTCGCAATACCTTTAAACAGCGCGAGATCTGTTCCTATGTGTGGTTGAACATACATCGAGGCGACTTCTGTACCGCCAACAATCAAAGACTTAGGGCTTTTAGGCAATGCGAATTTAACAAGCCCTGGTTCTTTTGCAGGATTGATGACAATGACATCGCCACCTCTTTCTCGGCAAGCGGTTAATTGGTAGATAAATCGAGGATGATTTGAAGAGGGGTTTGCACCAATGACAAAAATACAGTCGCTGCCGGATAAATCTTGCAGCTCAACAGTTGCTGTTCCTGTGCCGATGGTGCTTCCCAGTGCAACGGATGTGGCTTGATGGCAATAATAGGAACAGTTGCTAACGTTATTCGTGCCATAAAGTCGGGCAAATAGTTGGAGTAAAAAACCCGCTTCGTTTGAAGAGCGTCCTGAGCTATAAAAAAATGTCTGTTCGGGCTGTGTTTCTCGAAATTGATTAGCCGCATAATTGAGAGCCCAATCCCAAGAGACTTCTTTGTATTGATGGGTTTGAGAATCTTTAAACAACGGTTGGGATAAACGACCTAGGTGTTCAAGTTCTTTTGGGGATAGCTCGCGTAAGTCGGAAATTGAATGTTGGAAAATTTCCGAAGGAATGGGTGGTTGGATATCAGTTGATTGCGCTTGAATACTTTTGTTGCAGACGGAAGGGAATTCATCTAACTCGTTTGTCATTCCTCCCTGCTGCCCACCCATACCAAGCCCGCAAGCTTTACAGGTGTTGTTGGCTTTTAAAGCCTTGGCTGAATTTTTGAGGCCGATCCGCCGAACGGTATTTAATGTATAGAGCACTTTTTTTGCTCCACCACCGACTGTTTTTTTCATAAATAACTCACTTGAGAGTTTAAGTGTTGCCATCATGTCTGGCGGGTGGCTCTTGAGTTGAGCAAGTCATGGTATGGTGAACACAGTGATTTTAGAAAACAAAGCGTTCAAGAAAACAAACGATTTATAGTAAACAGTTAAGATCATAAGGAATCATACACGGAGAAAATGATTTATTTGAAGGTTTAACAGTGAAACTTTCTTCATAAAAGTCAATTCCTTCCATAATATAGCTGCTCGTGAATCAGGTTTGTGAAACATTATAGGTGAATATTGTAAGTTGATGAGCTGTTCAAGTTATGTGATTGTTAAGAAATTGCACCAAATAACCACAAGATCATTGCTTTAAAAGATTTTTTGTATTTTTTATGTAACCTATTGACATTTCTAGAAAATAAAACGTGCAGTTGTTGACTCACTGCTTAACGGGTATATAATCGTTTCCAGCTTGAAAGTACGTCTTATATTTATGCACACCATTTCGATGTTAGTCTTTAGTCTTCGGCCTGCTCGTCATAAGTAATAAACACTTCTAGCATAACCCGCCTAACTCGGTTTTCGAGATCTAGGCAATTACTCTTGAATGAAATAGGAAAAGACTATGTCTACTGTTACTGGTACCGTTAAATGGTTTAACGAATCTAAAGGTTTTGGTTTTATCGAGCAAGAATCTGGTCCTGACGTGTTTGCACACTTCAGCGCGATCACTGGTTCTGGCTTCAAAACTTTAGCCGAAGGCCAAAAAGTTGAGTTCACTGTAACTCAAGGCCAAAAGGGTCCTCAAGCTGAGAACATCGTTCCTTTATAAGCATGGCTTGTAAGGCTCAATGTCCTAGCTTTAGGAACTGTTAAAATCGAAAGATTTTAACAAGCCAGAGAAAAGAAAACGAAAAAGCGAATCCGAAAGGCTTCGCTTTTTTTATGTCTCTCTTTTTTTGTTTGTTAGCAGAGCTATTCGTAAGACCACTAGATATAGAATAAAAATAATCTGTTTGTCTACATCATGCGTATTCAAGACCAAGAACATTCTTGAATGCGTTATTAAGTCCGCAATACCTTTCCCACAAAACGACAGGATTTGTTTCTATGATCAAGAAATTATCATTTGCTACATTCGCTTTTCTGGCTTTGTCTGGTTGCTTAGGTTTTCCTGAGGGTGTGGATCCGGTTAATCAATTTGATGTCAATCGGTATGTTGGTAAATGGTACGAGATTGCTCGACTGGACCATTCCTTCGAGCGAGGTTTATCGAATGTGACGGCAGAATATGAATTGCGAGATGATGGTGGCGTGACAGTTGTCAATCGAGGCTTTTCAATTGAAGAACAAAACTGGAGCGAAGCGACTGGAAAAGCGTATTTTGTGGAGGCCGCGAGTACTGGCTACTTAAAAGTATCGTTCTTTGGCCCTTTCTACGGTTCCTATGCTGTTTTTGAGTTGGGAGATAACTATGAATATGCTTTTGTCTCTGGGAATACGACTAACTATCTATGGCTACTCTCTAGAACACCGACTGTTAGCGATACTTTGTTAGAAAAATTTATCTCAGCATCCCAGCGGCTCGGTTTTGAAACATCCCAGCTCATCCTTGTAGATCATCGAAAAGTTAACCAAAGAAAAAATGAGGAATGAGACGAGGTTTATATGTCGTTTAGAGCGAGCTATCCCAACGCAAATTTGAACCCTTGTAAGCAACGCTCCTTACCTTCTTTTAAATCGACCATCGGTTTGGGGTAGCCGGCTGAGAGTAATTCGGGATGTCCTGGTTGATGAATAATTTTTGGTGAACACTCTTTGAGTTCTGGAATAAAGTGTTTGATGAATTTGGCTTCCTTATCGAATCGTTCCGCTTGCCGTACTGGACTGAGTATTCGGAAGTAGGGTGCTGCATCGGTACCTGTTGATGCACTCCATTGCCAGCCACCATTGTTGGAGGCGAAGTGGCCGTCATAGAGCTGCTCCATAAAATATTTCTCTCCCATGCGCCAATCAATCAGTAAATATTTTGTAAGAAACGTGGCCGTTACCATTCGTAATCGATTGTGCATCCATCCGGTTTGATTTAGTTGTCGCATAGCGGCGTCAACAAGAGGGAATCCCGTTTTTCCTTCACACCATTTGTCAAATTCTTTTTTATGATGTCGCCAGGGGACGCGATCAGTTTCAATTTTAAGAGGTTTGTTGAGAGAAATTTGTGGAAAGTCTGCCAGTAGGTGGCAATAAAACTCTCGCCAGATAATTTCATTAATCCAGGTATCGATTCCTTTTTTGTAGTCTGTTAAAAAACCTTCGTTAGCACTTCTAGCGGCGTGTAGACATGAGCGAGGAGAAATTAAGCCTATAGTTAACGCAGATGAAAGGCTGCTAGTTCCATCGATAGATGGGAAATCCCTTGTTTCGTCATAATCTTCTATCTTTACTTGAATAAATTTCTGGAGTTGTTTTTGCGCGTAGGCTTCGGTCCCATGATGTTCGTTCCTATCCTTTTTTTGATCTGATTTATCTCGACCTGAAACGTGGCATGAATATTTTTTAATGAGTTTTAACAGCGCTTGATAGCCCTGAGATACGCTATTCAAATGAGTGTTATTCTGATTT
The DNA here is from genome assembly GCA_050633885.1 of Cellvibrionaceae bacterium. GTDB lineage: Bacteria > Pseudomonadota > Gammaproteobacteria > Pseudomonadales > Cellvibrionaceae > JAWSVE01. Next base: position 597,758 of record JBOEHK010000005.1, on the reverse strand, counting down.
GAATGCGGGTTGGTTATTTTCGGTTTTGCCAACGGCATTCGATCAAAATCAACCAGTGTTCTTATCCATTCTCGTTTGTACGGTGTGAATATTTTGTAAGGTGTCGCGGATTTAGTTCTGACTGAACCAGGCGGAATAATTTGGCTTCCATGAGTGATATGACAACGGATTTTTTCTTTTTCACAAAGATTGTTGACTTCTTTATCCCGGTTTTTTTCGTCAAGAGCATATTCGGCATTGTAGTAAAGAGTATCAATGTTATGAGTGGAGAATAATTTTTTTAATTTCTTGGGTGATTGATTAAAATCATTTATTTTTTCTAATTGGAGACCAATTCCTATTTTTTCTAGTGAATGAAAAAGATCTTTTAATGCGAGTAGCGTTAAATAAATTCTTCTTTCAGACCAGTGGTGTTTTTTCCACTGCTGTTCTGCAATAAAAAATACAGCGCTCACAAATGAGCTATTTTTGCAAGCAGAAAAAAGTGCGGGATTATCTGTTACCCGTAAATCATTTCTAAACCACACGACGCTGTGATTTATTTTTTTATCATTCGCTGTGGTCATGGATTGTTTTGATCAGTGTGCTTTTTAATTAAGATGACTTCTTAACGCTAAGTCTTCAGGATAGGGTTCCATAAATACTTGGTTTTCGATGTAATCATCTGGCGAGTGTTTGAAGTGATGTCTGAGTAAAGTCATAGGCGCTACGAGTGGAACAATACCTTCTCTGTATTGATCGATCAGGGTGCGCAGCGATTGTTTTTCTTCTCGTGATAAATTATTCTTTAGATAACCTTGTAAATGATGAAGCACATTAGTTTGGGAACGGCGAGTCGCTACTTTTTTTAGTGCAGTCGTCATAAGCATGATGATGTTATCTGCCAATTCGTCAAGCGGATATTTTTTTCCATTCGCTAAGAGCGGTCCTATTTGTTTGTAGATAGGAACCGAATGAGCCATAACTAGGTATTTATATCGGGAATAAAAAAGAGATAATTTTCTAAAGGTTAAGCCAGAAGCCAACATTTGCCGCCAGTCATGATAGAGATAAATTCGACTGATGAAGCTTTCTCTTAACCCATGATCATAAAGCCGGCCATCTTCTTCGACGGGTAGCAAGGGGTTTTCATCGATAATTCTCTGAGCATAAATTCCCGACGCATCATTGCCAATACCGCTTCCTTTTTCGTTATATTTTGTAACGCGTTCAAAACCGCAACTTGGCGAGCCTTTGACAAAAATGTAACCACCTAAGTTAGGAAATCGTTGAAGTTGTTCGTTTGCATAATCTTGAAGTTTTTCTGTGTAATCTTTTTTCTGAGTGTCGCTGTCTCGTGCTCTAAGTTCACCATTAATATTCACTAGCCGAATTGTTTCGCGTGGGACGCCTAGGCCAATTCCCATTTCAGGGCATATTGGAACAAGGTCGGCGTGTTTTTTTAAACGCTCTATGTACATGTTTCGTCGTTTATAGCCGCCATTAAAACGGACTGGATGTGAGACTAAGCAGCTTCCAACAGCAATGATAGGACGCAGATTATGAGAACTTTTTGCTTGAGTGGCCGAAGAATTAGAAAGCATGGGTCGTTCGCTCATTTAGTTTTCAAGTGTGCGATTGGGTCGCACCGGATATTTGTTTATGTAGTGATAAAATTATATCGGAAGTATAGAAGCTTATACGATACTTGTCTGTGATTGGATCATTGACGCCGGCATCAGAACAAATAATTGTTGGGCGAGAGAGTGAGATTGGTGTGGTTATGCATGTGCAGGTAGCTTAAAGCATAGACAGCAAATAATACATGGAGAGGTAGGAAAAACTTATGCTGGGATTCCATGTATTATTTCTTTGAATTGTTTTTGTAATGGCTGGTTTTATTCTTCTGGGCTATCAGCCATGCCTAATTCTTTTAATTTTCGGGTCAGCGTATTTCTTCCCCAGCCTAAAAGATTGGCAGCATCTCGTTTTCTTCCGGCGGTGTGCTTTAGCGCGGTTTCTATTAAAGAACGTTCAAATGTGGGTACAGCCTCAGATAAAATATCTTGTTGTCCACGCGCGAGTGCTTGGTCAGCCCAGTGTCGTAAGGCATTTTCCCAATCGCCTGCTGGCGCACTTGTTTCTTTTCTGTCTAACAACTCCGGTGGCAAATCCTCTAGGTGAACTTCCCTTCCTGAAGCCATCACTGTAATCCAACGGCAGGTGTTTTCTAGCTGCCGAACATTACCCGGCCACGACAAACTACAAAGGTAGTTTTCTGTTGCCGGTAATAAAATTTTTGGTTCTACATCTAATTCTTTTGCGGCAGTAATAAAAAAATGCTTGGATAGTTTTGGGATGTCTTCTCGTCGATCTGCCAACTTAGGAATGTGAATACGAATGACGTTAAGCCGATGGAAAAGATCTTCTCGAAAACGATTAGCTTCTACTAATACTTCTAAATTTTGGTGTGTCGCCGCAATAATTCTTACGTCAACTTTGACAGGCGTGTGTCCGCCAACACGATAAAATTCCCCGTCAGCCAGTACGCGAAGTAATCGCGTTTGCGTCTCAGCTGGCATATCTCCAATTTCATCTAGAAATAATGTACCGCCATTGGCTTGTTCAAAACGTCCTGATCGTTGAGCGCCAGCCCCGGTAAAAGCGCCTTTCTCATGGCCAAATAATTCTGACTCGATTAAATCTTTTGGAATGGCGGCCATATTTAAAGCGATGAAAGGATGTTGTTTACGTGGGCTGTGTGTATGTAATGCACGAGCAACTAATTCTTTTCCTGTTCCGGATTCACCATTAATTAAAACGGTAATGTTTGATTGTGATAAGCGGCCAATAGCGCGAAACACTTCCTGCATAGCAGGTGCCTCACCAATAATTTCTCCGGCTAAATCGGCGGGTTCTGGGATAGAGGTGCCACGCTGTTCTTTAGCGTGCGCAAGTGCTCGCTGCATAACAGCGAGTGCTTCATCGACATCAAATGGTTTCGGTAAATATTCAAATGCGCCACCTTGATACGCGGCTACGGCGCTGTCTAAATCAGAATGTGCTGTCATGATGATGACGGGAATATGTGGGTTATCGCTGTGTAAATTTTTTAACATTTCTAAACCGTTGATACCTGGCATGCGAACATCACAAATAACCGCCTCAGGTTTTTTGGTTTGAAGTTGAATCATAGCTCTGTCGCCAGTTTCAAAACTTTCGGTTTCTATGCCGGCTTGATTGAGAGCTTTTTCTAATACCCATCTTATCGACCGATCATCATCGATGATCCAAACTTTATTCGATTGCTGCATTATCTTGTTCCATTGGTATGTAGATAGAAAATTTTGTGCGCCCAGGGCGACTTTCGCAATCAATCAGGCCCAAGTGTTGGCTGATTAATTGTTGAGATATGGCTAAACCTAAACCGGTCCCTTTGGCGCGCCCTGAAATCATGGGGTAAAAAATATCTTCAATAATTTCTTTAGGGATCCCCGGACCGTTATCAGTAATATCAATACGACACACTAAGTTGTGATGAAAGCGGCCAATTGTGAAGTGCCTTTGAATCCGAGTTTTTAACGTGATTTCTCCCGTCTCTTTCATTCCAGAGTCTTCAAGGGATTCCCAGGCATTACGTACAACATTCAAAATGGCTTGGATCAGTTGTTCTTTATCACCAGGCAAGGCGGGGATGCTAGGATCGTAATCTCTATCAAGTGTTAGAGTTCCGCCGGATTCAGCATGAATAATGGCAGACACTCGCTCCATCACTTCATGAATATTAATGGGCTCCATACTGGTGGGCTGGTGAGGGCCTAACATCTTGTCGACGAGGTTTCTAAGGCGATCTGCCTCTTGGATAATGATGTGTGTGTATTCATCAAGAGAGGCGTCAGGCAATTCTCGGGCTAATAATTGAGCAGCGCCACGAATACCGCCTAACGGATTTTTAATTTCATGCGCTAACCCTCGCACTAAATTGCGGGTGGTGCCTTGAGCGGCAGTCGTGGCTTCCTCACGGCTAATTCTTAATAGCCGATCAAGTTGTTGCACCTCGAATAAAAGTCCACCATTGTTAGGCAGAGGAGTGACTGAATAATCTACCGTTAAAGACTGCCCATTTGAGAGTTGCCAAGGTATTTGCCGCTTGGTAAACGTGTGTTGGTTTTCTAACGCGTCTTGAAGGGTATCGAGAGCCTCTTCAGATTCATACAGCGTATTGGTGACAGGAAAACCAAGTAATTGCTCTCCACTTGCAGCTAACATGATTTCAGCGGCAGGATTCACGTATTGAAAGCACAGCTTGTCGTCTGCAATAAAAATGGCAGTCGTTAAGCTTTCTAATAGCAGCTTAAAATCAGGAGTAGCTAACATGAATGGATCCTTTACGAGTCAGTGGAGGCCTGCAAAATCCAAACCACTTCGAGCGATCAAAAAAGTGGTGGATATAGGGGCTTATGGGGGAATAGTAGCAAAAGAAAACTTAGGTAAGCACCAAAATAAAACATTTTCGAATGCTTGCGCACTCAATGCGGGCGAGAAGGCACCAATAAGAGACGGTTATAAAATTATTTTGGAGGAAGTGGTGTAAATTAGGGCTAGCGCTTTACTGTTGGTCGATGCACATAAATAGTGACAGGGCTGGAGCGAGAAATGACTCTGCCTCGTTCATCTTTCACTATGGCAACTAAGATATGTGTTCCTCGGGTGATATTTTTAATGCTGCTTCCTGCAATGAGAGAGCCGTTATCTGATATCTGTAAAGTGTGTTTTATATAAACATTGGGAACTGTAGATACCTCAACGGTCACGTCTCGTTGGTCTGGATTAATGTGTGACTCGTTAGCGGGTGAGGAGATCGTGATTTGATACTCCGTGGGGATCAACGACTTTTGTTCAGCCTGCTTGGGTGGTGCTGGCGCGGCCGGTGGAACGGTATTCAGCTCTTTTGCCTCCAGTTTTACTGACTTGTCGCTGGTAATCTTATCGCTATAGGTGACTTTTCCATTTTCATCGACTGTTTTGTAGATATCTGCAGAGTGGGCGAGTTGCAAGAAGCTCAATGTCGTTGTTGAAATGAAAGCTATTAGCAATATGCTTTTATTTATGAATACATTTTTCATGTTTATCACCTAAATATGACGAGCAGAGTAAATAGTCTATCGATGATTTATCATCATTGTCTATCTTGAATGTGCGGGCCACCTTGATCAATGTATTTTACCGGCCGGTATCGATTAAGCGTTGTTATTAGCGCTTAGGCGAAAAAAAACCTCGAATGTTGCCATCCGAGGTTTTTTTAATTGCTGGCAGTAAAAACTATCAATTACATGCTGTAATACATTTCAAACTCAACTGGGTGAGTTGTCATATTAAGCGTTTGTACTTCTTGCATTTTAAGGTCGATGTAAGCATCGATAGCGTCATCAGTAAATACACCACCTTCTGTTAGGAAAGCGCGGTCATCACTTAATGCTTGTAGTGCTTGCTCTAAGCTAGATGCAACTGTTGGGATTTCAGCGGCTTCTTCAGGAGGAAGGTCATACAAATCTTTATCAGCAGGATCGCCAGGATGAATCTTGTTTTTAATGCCATCAAGGCCAGCCATTAAGAATGCTGAGAACGCTAAGTATGGGTTAGCCGTATTATCGCCAAATCGTGCTTCGATACGCTTACCTTTAGGGCTTGCAACATAAGGAATACGGATAGATGCAGAACGGTTACGAGCAGAGTATGCCAACATAACAGGCGCTTCGAACCCAGGAACCAAACGCTTGTAAGAGTTAGTTGAAGCGTTACAGAAAGCGTTGAGTGCGCGCGCATGTTTGATAATGCCGCCCACGTAGTACATGCATAATTCAGATAGCCCAGCATAGCCGTCACCAGCCATTTGGTTAACACCACCTTTTGAAATAGATTGGTGAACATGCATACCACTACCATTGTCACCGACTAAAGGCTTAGGCATGAACGTCGCCGTTTTACCATAAGCATGTGCAACATTATGTACGCAGTATTTTAGAACTTGCACTTCATCAGCTTTCTTAACCAACGTGTTAGCACCAACACCAATTTCACATTGGCCTGCAGTCCCCACTTCGTGATGGTGAACTTCGATCACTAAGCCCATTTGCTCCATTGCATTACACATTGCACCACGAAGATCGTGTAGCGAGTCCACTGGAGGAACAGGGAAGTAGCCGCCTTTAACGCCTGGGCGATGGCCCATATTGCCATCTTCAAAATGGTGCTCTGATGCCCAAGAAGCTTCTTCAGATGATATTTTGTAGAAAGCGCCCGACATATCGGCACCCCATTTAATATCGTCAAATACGAAAAACTCATTTTCTGGACCAAAAAGAGCTGAGTCCCCGATACCGGTAGATGCAAGGTATTCTTCAGCGCGCTTAGCGATTGAACGAGGATCGCGCTCGTAGCCTTGACCTGTTGAAGGTTCAACAATGTTGCAACGAAGAATAACGGTAGCTTCATCAGTGAATGGGTCAATTAGGGCTGTCTCATCGTCAGGCATTAAGATCATGTCTGACTCATTGATGCCTTTCCAGCCGGCAATTGAGGAGCCGTCAAACATTTTTCCTTCGTCGAAGAAATCAGAATCGACTTCAGTCGCAGGAATAGTAACGTGTTGCTCTTTCCCTTTTGTGTCGGTGAATCTTAAGTCCACCCATCGGGCTTCACTTTCTTTAATTAAACTCAGGGTATTTCCTGACATCTGGTCTCCTCCAAATGGCTTAGCCACTCTATTATTGTTGAATTAATTGATAAATATTTTGTAGATGGAATTTGCATTCCTCGAGCCCTGCTCGGTTTTACTCTGTGCCAGCAGTGACTGGGAAACAAGAGAGGGTTGCTCTGAAATAGCAAAATGCTTGCCATTGTGTCCCAGAATGAAAAAGCTTGGAAAACAATAGCTTAAAGTGCCATTTAGAGTAAGGCTGAAACCGAGTTGAACCAGTTTGGTGCGACAAACTGTGTTCTGCACCAAAAAAAATCATGCTATGACTGTTCTGGTGCGGCTATCTTGGCGGTGTGAAGCATTTTTTTCAAGTCCAAACTGGATTCTTGGTCTCAAGTAGACCGTGAGTTCAGTGAGTGCCTGCCTTATAATTGCGCGGATAAATCCAGTGGAAGTTTTTCAGTTTCTTTCCTGCGATCCATTCATTCGCACAAGTTTTCATTATTCGAGATATCCATGCATTTTGTTGTTAAGTACTTCCCAGAAATTACGATCAAAAGTCCTCCTGTTCGAAAACGTTTTATTAAGCAGCTGCAGAGAAATATCCGTAAGATTCTTCGTCGGATTTATCCTACTGTGGAGATCGTTAAGGGTTGGGACAAGATTGAAGTTCTAGGTAAAGATTTCGATCAGTTTGATAGAGAGCGTGTGGCAGATGTGTTGGCATGCACGCCGGGCATTGCTTATTTTGCCGAATCGACAGTGTTTGAATTCGATACGTTAGAGAACCTGGCGTCGAAAGTAAACGATATCTGGCTACCCAAGATTGAAGGAAAATCGTTTTCTGTGCGAGCGAAACGGCAAGGAAAACAAGGTTTTGGCTCGATGGATGTGGAGCGTTTGGTAGGCTCGGTTTTAAATCGTGCTTGTGAGAGTGCTTCGGTGAATCTTTCCAATCCTGATGTTGTTGTGAAATTAGAAATCGTTGATAACCAATGTTTTGTTTTGCTGAATCAAAGACAGGGACTAGGAGGATATCCGCTAGGTACTCAAGATGATGTGTTGTCACTTGTATCGGGTGGATTTGATTCTACCGTTGCGAGTTACTTAACCAACAAACGTGGTCTTGCAACGCATTTCTGTTTTTTCAATTTGGGTGGCCGTGCTCATGAGCTGGGGGTGAAAGAGGTTAGCTATTATCTTTGGCACAAATATGCATCCTCGCATAACGTAAAGTTTATTTCGGTTCCTTTTGAAGATGTCGTGACCGAAATTATAGAGCATGTGCATAACTCGCAAATGGGTGTAATTCTGAAACGAATGATGCTTCGAGTTGCAACAAAAGTAGCCGCTGATTTTGGAATTAAAGCATTGGTGACAGGAGAGGCTATTGCACAGGTGTCTAGTCAAACGTTGACCAATCTATCAGTGATAGATTCAGTGACAGAGACCTTGGTTCTGCGACCACTCATAACAATGGATAAGGGCGATATCATTTCTCTTTCTCGCAAAATAGGAACTGAGGAATTTGCAGCAAATATGCCTGAATATTGTGGTGTTATTTCTGTTAAGCCGACAACACGAGCCACCCACGAGCGAATAGACAGAGAAGAAGCAAGTTTTAATTGGGATGTGTTAGAGCGCGCTTATCAAGCCAGTCAGATAGTGCCTATTAATGCCGTGGCCAATGATCTCCAAGAGAATGTTACTGAGGTAAAAGAAACCGGCTCGCTAGAAAATGCCGTTATTATCGATATCCGTCATCCCACAGAAGAAGAAAAGCAGCCGCTATCCTTAGCGTCGACTACACTGAAGAAAATACCTTTTTATCAACTCAGTACTCGGTTTCCATCGCTGGATAAAGGTGTACAGTACTTATTGTATTGTGACCGAGGTGTTATGAGTAAGCTTCATGCTGCCCATTTAAGCGATGCTGGATATAGCAATGTGGGAGTGTACCGACCAGAGAGTTAATTATGCCCAAAGAAAGCCGTCCCCACCGTTCAACCAATAGGCAAACCGTTGGGATACTTGTGGTGGCGCTTGGCGTGATTGGCGCAGCAATTGTCGTTACACTCCTGCTCCGTAAAGAATTAAATTTATCGGTACTTGGCCTCGATGATGGCGTATCAGGCGGCTATCAAAACATTACGCTAACTGATGCTCAGCTAACCTGCCATGAATTAGCAAAGTCTAAATATGGCAAGCGTTTGAAATATATTTCAGTTGATGGTCATTCCAGTCGGTTTGAAGACAAAGACAACCGCTTCAGGATTTTTTTTAAGATGGACCTGTATCCCCGAATGAAAAGTGCAGGGGATAGAGCTGATGAATATTATATTAATTGCTATGTTCATGGCTCACGCGGAAATGTAACGCATTTTGAAGCGATAGAAAACAAAGAAGTCAGTCCTTCGCCACTGGGTGATGAAGGTGGATTGTTTGGTATTTGACGCACTGCAATACACATTGGTTTAAGTAAAAAAATAGGAATGTTGCCAGGGTATTGGCAGAGTGATTGGATTTCATGGGTTTACGTTCAAAGTTATTATTAGTGTGGTTTATTTTACTGCTTGCGCCTTTGGCGATATTGAGTGGTATAGGCTACGCATATATTGATAGTCAGCTAAAAAAAGATATTATCAATTATCAAGCGGATGTGGCCCGCTCTATTGCTGATACTGCTGATAGTTATTTGAGCCGTTTGCGTTATCTTACAGTCAATACTTCTCTTCATCCAGAATTACAAATCATTTTAAACAGTGAAGCCCCTACTGCGATTCAACAAGCGGCAGGTGAAAAAGTACTGTCGTCATTGATTAGTAGTGATGATGCAATACGGGAATACTATTTGATTCGGGGTCGAGACTTTTCTTCACCTTTGTTGAGTGTTGTAGATTTTCAAGCTGGGCAGGTTGCACCATTATCGGTTGATGCGCTTCAAGATATTCCTGCGAATGAAATTTCTATTTTTCATGTCAATAATTCTGACGCTATTAACAGTCGCACCGCGAATAATCCTGATCGAAACACTAGTCGCAATGCCAACAATAAAATATTAACAGTTGTTCCAATATTTAATAACGGTAAAGTGTCTGGCTATTTAATTTCTGCTGCTTCAGTTCAGCTTTTAACCGATATTGTTGCTCCTCTACCTGGACGAGAAACGCTTTTAATGTTGGTTGAAGAAAGCGGTGAGATTATAACGGGTAGAAATGATTTACCTTTTTATCAGCTACCTAATCCAGATCAGTTGTATCAGCAAACCGCAGAAGGATTCTTGGAAAGTTATACGTTGGGCGATAGTGATTATATTCTAAGAATTGATTCGCTTGATGAAAAATTTTGGCTGCTATCGCTCACCGATAGTGACTTTCTTTTTGAGAAAAAATTACCTTATATTATTATTTTTATGATGGCGTTAAGTCTGACGTTATTGTTTTCTGGCGTCATTTATAATGTGTATGTTAATAATATTGTTATTAAACCCATTCAGCATCTTATTACTGCAACCCGGCAAATTGCAAAAGGAGATTTTAAACCTGAATTAGGTATTAGAACCAAAGATGAGTTGGGTGAGTTAGCGGTTGCCTTTCGACAAATGGGCAAGCAGTTAATGCACAGCAGCCGACGAATCCGCCAGCTGGCCTATTTTGATCCGCTGACGCAACTGCCTAATAGAACCACTCTGCGAGAAACCTTAAATAGGTTGTTGCAGCGTGCAGAACAAAGCAAAGTGAAATCAGCTGTGTTGTTTATTGATTTGGATGATTTCAAAAAAGTCAATGATCGTTTGGGTCATGAAGCTGGTGATGAACTGTTGGTGCAAATTTCTGACCGTTTGAAAAACCGTTTGCGTTTGGCGGATGTGCTTTTTGAACAAGCAGGTGTGACATCAGTTGATCAGTTGATTAGTCGACGTGGTGGCGATGAGTTTAATGCCATTTTAAGTTCAATTAAGGCACCTCACGATGCGGCTATTGTTGCTGAGCGAATTATTCAAGATTTAAACGAGCCGTTTTTTATTGCAAAAAGTGAAATTCATGTTGGTGCTAGCGTGGGTATCGCTATTTTTCCAAACGATGGTCGTGATGCGGATACATTATTGCGAAATGCCGATTTGGCAATGTACGAAGCAAAAGCGCGAGGGAAAAATAATTATCATATTTTCACTTCTGCTATCAACGAACAAGTGCATCAACGGCTAGCGTTAGAAAACTCGTTGCAAGTGGCGATGGTGCAAAGTCAGTTCAGGCTTTATTACCAACCGAAAGTGAGTTTAACGGATATGAGTCCTGTGGGTTTTGAGGCGTTAATTCGTTGGGCGCATCCAGAAAAAGGGATTATTCTTCCTGGTAAATTTATACCGGTTGCGGAAGAGAGCAATTTAATTCGTGATTTAGGTAACTGGATTCTGGGAGAATCCATGCAGCAAATTCAATTGTGGGAAAAAATTCTTCCCGAAGGTTTTAGAATCGCAATTAATATTTCTGCAAAACAGTTATCGCAAGTTGATTTGGTTGATCAACTCAAAACAATGATGGATCATTTTGATATTTCTCCATTACGTATTGAAATTGAATTAACGGAAACCAGTGTTTTGCAAGATGAAGCAATGGCCATACAGCATTTGCATGCGTTACGAGAAATTGGTGTTGAAATTAGTCTTGATGATTTCGGTACCGGCTATTCATCATTAAGCTTTTTGAGAAAACTACCCATCGATACGGTAAAAATTGATCGAAGCTTTACTGCCAATGTGACTCAGCATGGTGAAGCGAGAGCAATTGTTGTTTCTTTGTTGGCGCTGTGCCGTGAGCTCAATGTCAAAACGATTGCAGAAGGTATTGAGACGACGGCTCAGCTTCAGTTCTTAATGGAGCATGGATGTGATCAAGGGCAAGGATATTTGTTCTCGGAACCACTCCCTGCTGAAGATGTTCTTGAATTTCTACAAGAGCCTAGCTATCTGGCATAACATTTAAGTGTTAGCTTTAAGCAGATCTGACAGTGAGTTTTCAATGTATATAGCCACGTGTGAATGTTTCCAATTGCTGCAACTTGGCGAAATTTGAAGCTTTTCTATTTAGCTTTGTGGCTATCACGTGTACAATCCCCCACCATTTTGACCCTGCCGTGCACGATCTCCCGCCCGCAGTAACCTTTTTCTAAATTGAGACATTGTTGAGATACCAATATTAACGACATTGTTTAATGTAAACATTGCACCCCTAGAGGCACTCCTGTGATTGAAAAGCTACGCAATATTGCGATTATTGCTCACGTTGACCATGGAAAAACAACACTGGTTGATAAACTCCTGAGCCAGTCAGGTACTCTTGATCGAAAAGATGAGGGTGCAGAACGCATCATGGATTCTAATGATCAAGAAAAAGAGCGTGGAATCACCATCCTGGCAAAAAATACCGCTATCCAATGGAATGATTATCGAATCAATATCGTTGATACCCCAGGGCATGCTGACTTTGGTGGTGAAGTAGAACGTGTTCTATCGATGGTGGACTCGGTTCTCTTGTTGGTTGATGCTGTTGATGGGCCGATGCCGCAAACGCGTTTTGTCACATCAAAAGCGTTTGAGCGTGGTTTGAAGCCGATTGTTGTGATTAACAAAATTGATCGGCCGGGTGCTCGTCCAGATTGGGTCATGGATCAAGTTTTTGATCTTTTTGACAACCTAGGCGCAACCGATGAGCAGCTAGATTTCCCAGTGATTTATGCCTCAGCCATTAACGGCATTGCAGGAAACGATGCAGAAGACATGGCGGACGATATGACGCCACTGTATGAGATGATTGTTGATCGTGTTCCTCCACCCGATGTTGATCCAGAAGGGAAATTCCAAATGCAGGTGTCTGCATTGGCCTATGATAGTTATGTTGGTGTTATCGGTGTTGGCCGTATTACCCGTGGCCAGCTTAAACCTAATCAGCAAGTCATTGTAAAAAGCGCTGATGGCAAAGAAAGAAAAGGAAAAGTTTTAAATATCAAAGGCTATCTAGGGTTGGAACAAGTAGAGACTCAGTTAGCGAGCGCCGGCGATATTGTGTGTATTAATGGCATTGATGGCTTAAGTATTTCTGACACACTTTGTGATCCTGAATGTGTTGAAGCATTACCTGAACTAACGGTTGATGAGCCAACAGTGAGTATGACGTTTATCGTTAACGATTCGCCATTCGCGGGTAAAGAAGGCAAATTTGTTACTACCAGAAATATTAAAGATCGTTTAGACCAAGAGTTAATTCATAACGTGGCATTGCGAGTAAAGCAAGGCGATACACCGGATAAATTTATTGTGTCGGGTCGTGGTGAATTACATCTTTCTGTCTTAATTGAAACGATGCGCCGCGAAGGTTTTGAAATGGGTGTTTCTCGCCCTGAAGTTGTTCAGCGTGAAGTTGACGGAGAAATCCAAGAGCCTTATGAGCAAGTTGTGATTGATGTTGAAGAGCAGCATCAAGGTTCTGTGATGGAAGAAGTGGGTTTACGAAAAGGCGAGCTGAATAACATGGAACCAGATGGAAAAGGACGTGTTCGTTTAGAATTCATCATTCCATCTCGAGGTTTAATTGGCTTTAGAGGTTTATTTTTAACGTTAACGTCTGGCTCTGGAATTATGACGAGTGTTTTCGATCATTACGGACCCGTGAAAGAAGGTGAAGTAGCGAAGCGACAAAATGGCGTGTTAGTGAGCATGTTAAAAGGAAAAACAGCGGCTTATTCATTGTTTAATTTACAGAGTCGTGGTCGCTTATTCTTGGGTCATGCTGTCGATGTGTATGAAGGACAAGTTATTGGTATTCATTCTCGCTCAAATGATTTAGCCGTAAATCCTGTAAAAGGTAAGCAGCTAACGAACGTTCGGGCATCAGGTACTGATGAAGCATTAACGCTAAGCCCGCCTATCAAGCATACACTTGAGCAAGCGCTAGAATTTATTGAAGATGATGAGCTTGTAGAGGTGACGCCAGAAAGTATTCGTATTCGTAAGAAATTGCTAACGGAAACGGAACGAAAACGAGCAAAATAATTTTAAACCTTCGTTTGGTAGCACATTAAAAAATCTCAGCCAAAAAGCTGGGGTTTTTTGTTTGGATACTCTTTCTTATAGAGTTTAACGTTGAAAATTTGTACTTAATTATCTGGAAGAAATTAAACGCCTAAGTTTTTACAGGATTCATATTCGGGGCAAGTTACCAAGTGGTCGTTGACCATACCTGTGGCTTGCATATGGGCGTAACAAATTGTGCTGCCGACAAAATTAAATCCGCGCTTTTTTAATTCTTTGCAAAGCTTGTCGGAAAGAGGAGTCGATGCAGGCACTTGTTTCATTGTCCTCCATTTATTTTGGATCGGTTTCCCGTCTACAAAATTCCATAAAAAATCGCTGAAGCTTGTGCCTGATTCTTGAATGTTTAAATAAGCTTGAGCATTTTTTACCGCGCTATGGACTTTTAGCCGGTTACGGATGATGTTTGGATTTTGTAGCAGTTTTTCTATTTTCTTTTCTGAATAACGGGCAATTTTTTCAGGGTTAAAGTTGTCGTAGGCTTCTCGGTAACCTTCCCGTTTTTTTAGAACCGTGATCCAAGATAGCCCTGCTTGTGCGCCTTCTAGCAATAAAAATTCAAATAACTTTTTATCATCATAAAGCGGAACGCCCCATTCTGTGTCGTGATACGTTTCGTAAAGCTCGTCGCCATGGCACCACGAGCAGCGATTGTCTTCCTTGTGTGTTGTCATTCATTTACCTTGTAGTCTAAGAGATCTTTTCTAAGAGAATGATTTGAGTCACTCTTCTATAGAAATTTAAGTGGAAGTGGTAACGTCTTGAGAAGCAATGCGCTACACTCAGCAAATGCGCAGTGATTCTAGTGGACGAGTATATTTAGCGATAATGGCATCGTAAACCTTCTGTTGGAATATTGTTGGACTATTGTTGGACTATGTTTTTATAAAAAGGTAGACACATGTTTAACCTCTATCCCGATATTAAACCTTACGATAAACAACACTTAGCCGTTGATGATCTTCATCAGATTTATATCGAGCAATCGGGAAACCCGGATGGAATCCCCGTGTTGTTTGTGCATGGCGGCCCCGGTGGTGGAACGTCACGCCAAGATCGCTGTTTCTTCGATCCTGAAAAGTACAGAATCATTTTGTTTGACCAGCGTGGTGCGGGCCGTTCGACCCCTCACGCTAATCTGGCTAATAATACGACTCCGCACTTAATTGAGGATATTGAAAAAATTCGGAAGTTGTTTGATATTGATCGATGGCTTTTGTTTGGGGGGTCTTGGGGCTCTACGTTGAGTTTGTTGTATGCGCAAGCGCATCCTGAAAAAGTGCTCGCATTGATTTTGCGGGGGATATTTCTGTGCCGTCAACAAGACCTCAATTGGTTTTATCAAGGTGGAGCAAGTCATCTATTTCCTGATTATTGGGAGGATTTTGTTCATCCCATTCCCGAGGCAGAAAGAGGCGACATGATTAACGCCTATTACCAGAAGCTTACGGGAGCCAATGAGTTGGCGATGATGGGTGCTGCTAAAGCGTGGTCTGTATGGGAAGGGCGTTGCGCCACACTAAGGCCTAACCCCGAAGTGGTCGATCACTTCAATGATCCGCACATGGCTGTTTCGCTCGCCAGGATTGAAGCACATTATTTTGTGAATAATTGTTTTGTAGAAGAGAATCAAATTATTCGCGACGTGAAAAAACTGGAAGATATTCCAGCGATTATTGTTCATGGTCGCTACGATGCCGTCTGTCCCCTTGATAATGCATTTGCTCTGCATAGAGCTTGGCCGTCTTCACAGTTACATATTATTCGGGATGCGGGTCACGCGTCTCGAGAGCCTGGTATTGTGGACGCATTAGTGAGAGCAACGCGTGACATGGCTGTGCGGTTTGCAGACGATTATCCAACGAGAGCCTAGCCTCATTAGGTAAATGAAGCACTGCCTTGTTGATGTGTTGAATGAAAAGGTGATATTTCGCGTGAAAGGATTGATACAGCGAGTTTCGAGTGCAAAGGTATCGATTAAAGATGCTCATGGCACAAACAGCGTGATCGGTAGTATTGATCAAGGGTTACTGTTATTACTGGGTATCGAGAAAGATGATGATTCTGCCAAATCCGAAAAATTGCTTGAGAAAATACTGAATTATCGGGTTTTTTCAGATGAACAGGGCAAGATGAATCTCAGTCTCCTAGATATCAAGGGCGGATTGTTGGTCGTGTCGCAGTTTACGCTTGCTGCAGAAACTCGCAAAGGCCTTCGTCCTGGGTTCTCTTCAGCAGCGCCTCCAGAAAAAGCGGCTACGCTGTACCACGAGTTTGTTGATAGGGCGGCGAATAGCACGCCTGATATATCAGTGGAAACAGGCTCTTTTGGTGCAGATATGCAAGTTTCGTTGGTGAATGATGGACCTGTCACCTTTCTTCTGGAGGCCAATTAGCCCCACTCGGCAGCCTTCTTTTTCCCAGTAAAACTATTGCTTAAATTTTATCGGTAACGCTGCTATTATGCGTCCTCGCAAATTTAAGGCTAAGCTTCATGATGTCGCCTAGCCGAGAGTCAGTATGAACTTGGCTTAAAATACGCTTACAGAATTCGAAGATAGTTTGAGGAGAAACCGATGGATCCAGTATCAGCCGCATTAATGACCTTTGGCATCGCTATTTTGGTCGCTAGCTGGGTAATCTTGTTAGTTGTATCTTTTAAAGAAGATTTTTCTTGGGGTCTATGCTCGGTATTCTTTCCGCCGTTGGCATATTTTTATGGATTCTTTAATTGGGCGAAAGCGAACGATGCTATCAAATTTGCAATATTGGGATGTGTATTAGTCTTTCTCGCTCTTTAAATTGCTCATATTATTGTTATTGAATAAGATTTTAAAAATCACCGGTGATGAATATCTCGGTGATTTTTTTGTCTTGAACGTTTCGTCATACTTTCTGCCCGTATTAATCCTCTTTAGCATCTTGCTCCATGGGCTTTACCCAGCGCCCAAAGAAAATTCCTAATTCAAATAGTAACCACATCGGAACCGCCAGTAATGTTTGCGAGATAACATCGGGTGGCGTTAATAACATACCGGCGACAAAACAGGCGATAAAAACGTAAGGACGTTTTTTGGCCAAGCTATCAGGGCTCATAGCTCCGGCCCAAATTAAGAGGACCGTAGCAACAGGAATTTCAAATGCTAAACCAAATGCAAATGTTAGCTTCAACACAAAACTTAAATAGGCATTAATATCGGGTGCTAACTGAATCCCATCGGGGACAACGGTAGCAAAAAAACCAAATACTATTTTGAACACAATAAAATAGGCAAACGCGACGCCGGCATAAAATAAAAAAACACTGGAAATAAACAGTGGGATCGCCACACGTTTTTCTTTTTTATAAAGAGCGGGAGCGATAAAGCCCCATACTTGATAAAGCACAACCGGCATAGCGAGAAAAAAAGAAACATAAAGTGTCAGTTTAAAGGGCGCTAGAAAAGGAGAGGCGACTTCATAAGCAATCATTTGGCCGCCGTCTGGTAGCACGGCGTTCATTGGGGCTGCAGCTAGGCTATAAATATCGTTGGCGAAATAAATTAATCCAAGAAAAACAATAATGACAGCTAATAAACATCGGATTAAACGATCACGCAATTCTTTTAGATGAGTGACTAATGGAAGTTCAGTGTCATCAATGGCGTTGTCGTCTTTGTTGGGTTGTTTGGAAGAGGCAGTCATCGAGGGATAGTTATTTTTTTGTTTGGTTAAGTGATGGATCTAAAGAATCGGGAAGTATTGAGTTGTTCGAATTATCGGCCACTAGATCGTCAGTATGGTCTTGATGATGTTGGGCGTCTAATAGTTTTTCGGCAGAGTCATCATTTGGATCGTGGTCTTCATGGCCTTCGGGATAAAAATCTTGGTCAGATTTTTTTTCTGTAATCCGGTTTTCTTCTGAGTGATTATCGTCACCGCTTAATAAATCTTCATTGAGTACATCATTAACATTGCTGCGCATTTTCTCGAGATTCTGCATGATTTCTTCATTGTGTAGTTCACGACGAATTTCGTCGGCACCAATTTGTTGTTCGATTTCGCGACGAGTTTCGCGAAGCCCACGCTTGAAACGACCAATCCATAAGCTGATAGTCTTTACCGCATCCGGAAGTCGCTCAGGGCCAACGACGAAGAGAGCGACACCTGCAATTAGTAAAATTTCAGTAAAGCCAATATCAAACACGAATTATTTTTCCTGTTTATCTTTCTCAGCAAGACTTTCGTTTTCAATGACTTTTTCAGCTTGATCATTTTTTTCAATAGGGTCTACGCCGTTGTCTTCTTCGTTTAGACCCTTTTTAAACCCTTTAATGGCTCCGCCTAAATCTGTGCCAAGATTGCGTAATTTTTTGGTGCCAAAAATCATAACGACAATAGCGAGGACGATTAACAGTTGCCAAACGCTGATTCCACCGATACCCATAATAAACTCCGATATGTTTTAATGTGTGTAGTGAGCACGCTATATATGCTCAATGATATTAGCTAATATTATTGTTTATTGCGTGATGCTTTTTCTTCAATGCCAGATTGACCAAAGCGACGCTCTAATTCTTTTACAACTGCCTGCCCATCTTCACCTAAATGAGACAGCATGACGAGCGAGTGAAACCAGAGGTCAGCTGTTTCATAAATAACATCGTTGTTGTTCCGACTTTTTTCCGCATCTTTAGCAGCGATAATTGTCTCGGTGCATTCTTCACCCAGTTTCTCTAGTATTATATTTAACCCTTTCTTATGCAGGCTAACAACATAAGAGGTGTCTTCACCTTCTGTTTTGTGATCAGCTTCATTTTTACGATCTTGTAGGGTCTTTGACAATGTTTCCAGTATGTCATTCATAATAAAGTTTTCTTTGTGTTGCTTGTGCTTAGTAATGCAATGGTCAAATAAGTCACGGTTTGAAAGATTGTTGTTAAAAATTCACAGTTTGAAAATTTGAAAGTACTTTGTGTTTTTATGAATAAATATCGTCAGGATTTTTAATAATAGGCTCTGCTGTTTCCCATGTGTTATTTTTCAGTACGCGATAAAAACAAGACTCTCGACCTGTATGACACGCGATCCCACCTTTCTGTTCAACTTTTAAAATAATGACATCCGCATCGCAGTCTAACTGTATCTCTTTAACTGTTTGCTCGTGACCAGATGACTCACCTTTTCTCCAGAGTTTATTTCGAGAGCGCGACCAATAAATGGCCCGATTTTCTTGAGCTGTTAAAGATAAAGCTTCTCGATTCATCCAGGCCATCATTAAAACGCGTCCTGATTTAGCGTCTTGGGCAATAGCGGGTACAAGACCTTCTTTTGTCCATTGAATCGCGTCTAGAAAGTTTTTTCCATCTGGATTTGTTAAGTTTTGTGTCACTTTTGGCGCTCTATATAGTTCATCGTTATCCGTTTTACTGATCGACAAGATTGGCTGTCGATTCTACCGCATTAGCCACGCTAATGCGCCTATAGCCAACAAGAGGATACTGGCAGAAGGTAGTTGGGAGATTGGGCTGAATAATGCGGGCCAGCCAATAATAACGCCGGCGCCGATAGCGGCAATCCCAGCCAGTCGTCGCCACTTGGCTAAGGTTGTGGTGGGGCGACGTGTAGCAGTATTTTCTTTGAATGTTTCAACAACAGAGTCCAGCTTGTTGATTTGTTGCAAACCATTAAAAACCAAGTTGGGGAGTTGAGGAAATTTTTCCATCCACTCAGGTCCGTAACGCTTCATTTGTTGATAAAGCGTTTTGGGATGAAAACGGTGCTTTAACCATTTCTCTAAATAGGGGTGAGCGGTTGTCCATAAGTCTAAATCGGGATACAGCTGTCGACCCAAACCTTCAATATTCAAAAGAGTTTTTTGCAATAAAACCAACTGCGGTTGAACGGTCATGTCAAATTGAGCGGCGGTTTGAAACAGTGTGATAAGCACTTGGCCAAATGAAATTTCTTTTAAAGGCTTTTCAAAAATAGGTTCACAGACGGTGCGGATTGCCGCTTCAAATTCATTGATATTGGTATCAGGTTTTACCCAGCCGCTGATCACATGGAGTTCGGCAACCATGCGGTAGTCGCGTCGAAACATGGCCAATAAATTTCGTGCCAGATAAAATTGATCTTCTTGATTGAGCGAGCTAACAATGGCCATGTCGACAGCAATGTAGCTGGGTTTGTCTGGGTTAGATATATCAACAAAAATATTACCCGGATGCATGTCTGCGTGGAAAAAGTTGTGTTCAAATACTTGGGTAAAAAAAATGTCGACACCGCGTTCCGCCAATAACTTCATGTTAGTGTTGTTAGCATTTAATGTGTCAATATCAGTCACGGGTACGCCTTTAATCCGTTCCATCACCATGACATTACTGCGGACAAAATCCCAATAAACGGTAGGCACATACAATATATCTGACTGAGAAAAATTGCGATGCAGCTGTGTCGCATTAGCGGCTTCTCTCTGTAAATCTAATTCGTTGTAAATGGTGTAGCGATATTCCTCGATAACTTCAATCGCACGAAAACGTTTACCATTATTGAGGCGGCTTTCTACCAGCTTTGCAATTAACTGCATCAAAGCAATATCTTTTTCTATGACGCGTTCGATTCCTGGCCGAATAACTTTAACGACGACTTCATCATCATTATGAAGTGTAGCGCAGTGAACTTGAGCGACAGAAGCTGATGCTAACGGTTGATGGTCAAATGTTTTAAACAGTGAGTCAGTTGATTCACCAAAAGCCGACTCAACAATAGAAACAAATTCTGCTGAGCCAAAAGGCGGGACTTGATCTTGCAATAATTTTAATTCATCTACAATATCACTTGGAATTAAATCAGGACGTGTTGATAGTAGCTGGCCAAATTTGATAAAAATAGGGCCGAGTTCTTCTAAGGCTTCCCTTAATCTTTTCCCTCGGTTATCTTTTGGTGAGGGGAGTAGTGAAAGTGGTGAGATAAGAAGACGAAACGGCAGTGAAACACCGGTTGTAAAGGTATCTAGACGATATCTGATAAATACTTTGATGATGTGTAAAAGGCGAAAAAACGCGAGCACTTGCCGTAATCCTTATGGTTTTTGCAATTTTTTTTCTAACGCAATTTTAAATGCGTCAATTCTTGCGGAGACTCGATCAGTTGCTAGATTCAGTGCGCTAACATCGTGATAGTATTTTTCCAGTTCGGTTTTATTCGGCGTGGTTTTTATTTCTTCCGTTAAATATTCACCTAATAATCGAGTGAATGTTTTTTTTCTGCCTGAAGTCCAGCCGAGTATTTTTCGAATAGCGTTTGCCGTTTGATGCCCAGCTAAATCACCCAGCACATCATTAATGGCTTCTTCCCAGTCGATGTCCAAATTTTTTAGAATGGTTTGAAGTTCGATGAGAAAGCCTGTACTGCCAAAAACTTCAACGCCTGATTCAGCTAAATTCACGCGATCATTTTTCGCAAGTTGAGCAAGGGATAGAGGCGAGCCTTTTAATCGAGTTGTGATATTGCCTTCAAATTGCGTGAAGACATCAAAACCTTTTTCAGAAGGTAAAAAATAAAAGAAAAGGTGTGGCGTAGTCGTTTCTATCGCAAGCACTTGTCCGTGTAGTGCTTGTAATTGTAAAAGTGAAGCTGGATCGTGTCGCAGAGCTTTTTCGATAGTTGCTTCTATCGCGAGAGCGAATGACGTGTGTAATGCTGGGTCGAGCATTAGGCTTTAAATCCTTTGTGAAGTGCGACAATGCCACCCGTCATGTTGGTATATTGCGTATTGATAAAGCCAGCATTGTTCATCATTTCTTTTAGCGTTTCTTGGTTGGGATGCATGCGTATCGATTCGGCAAGATAGCGATAACTATCCGGATCATTTGCGATGATTTTTCCCATCGCGGGTAAAATATTAAATGAGTACTTGTCGTAGATTCTAGCGAATGTATCATTTTTCGGTTTTGAAAACTCTAAGATTAAAAGTCGTCCGCCAGGTTTTAAGATGCGAAGCATAGATGCCAATGCTAAATCTTTATCTGTGACATTTCGTAATCCAAAAGCAATGGTGATGCAGTCAAAAGTATTGTCAGGAAATGGAAGAAATTGTGCATCAGTTTGTAAGTAAACAACATTGCCGACAATACCTTTATCCGTTAAGCGATCACGCCCAACGTTTAACATCGAATCGTTAATGTCGGCTAATACAACTTGGCCTTGTTCGCCGACAATGCGAGAAAAAGGAATGGTTAAATCACCAGTCCCGCCCGCAATATCTAAAATACGTTGTCCGGGTCTGGCCGCGGCAGCTTCTATTGTGTAACGCTTCCAAAGACGGTGGATTCCAGCCGTCATAAAGTCGTTCATTACATCGTATTGTGCAGCTACAGAATGAAATACCCCGGCCACACGTCCTGCTTTTTCAGCCGCCTTTACTTGCTCGAAACCAAAGTGAGTCGTGTCATTGCCTTCATTAGGTGATTGACCACTGTTTTCTCCACGGATGTTGCGGCGATTATTGCTATTATTGTTAGTGTTAAGGCTTGAGGAATCGGACATCGAACGTATATCTTTTAGCTAATGAATAATCGTCGTATTGTACATGGCTCCCTGAGAGACGTCAGCGACTAAATATATGGGAATATATGAGAGAAATCATGATAAATAAAAGGATCATCTTGAGTTTTTTGCTCTCTATTTCTTTTCTTTTTCAGTTAGCAAATGCACAAGAACTGGCAAGCTCAATGGATTCGGCAAGTTCGGTGGCTTTCGATGGCTCTTTAGTTAGTTCTTTAGACAGTTCTTTAGATCAATCCTTAAATAGCCCCCTAAATAGTTCATCAAATAGACCGGTATCGTTGCGGCCTTTTATCAGTGATGGTTGCAGCGCTTTTCCTGACGGTACACTTGCGCAAAAGCAATTGTGGCTATCGTGTTGTACTGATCATGACCGGGCCTATTGGCTTGGCGGTTCTTATAGTCAACGGCAATTTGCTGATAAAGCACTTCGACAGTGTGTTGCTCAAGTGGGCGAACCCGAAATTGCTCTTCTGATGTTGGCTGGCGTGAGGGTGGGAGGTTCGCCTTTCTGGATAAGTCCTTTTCGTTGGGGTTATGGTTGGCCATATTTTGATGGTTGGCTACCTCGCGGTTATAAAGATTTGTCTGCCAACGATAAACGATTGGCTGAAGAGTTATCTTTGATGAGTCCGAGAGACCTTGAGGATGGCAACGAGCTTGAATAAAAGAAGCGTTAAAATGTTAATGATTCATTCAAGAAAGACTATCTTTGATGGCAAATATATGGACAATCCGCACCCGTAATTAACGCATTAAATCAACACAGGCTGTTCTATCCAAAAGGTCCTTCCATGAGTGCATCTCCCTCCGATATCGAAAAAGCGCTAGAGGCTGATACTTTTGCCGCATTTAATGACACCAGTGAAGAAGAATGGTCTGCTCAATCAAGTGCAGAGATATACGGCGTTCGAGAGTGGGGCGCTGGATATTTCGATATAAATGATGGCGGTGATGCTGAAGTTGTTGTGAGCTTCGGCGAGAAGAAAGTCAAAGTACCCATTATTGAAATTGTCAAAGGCATGCAAGATCGCGGAATGGAAATGCCAGTCGTTTTGCGCATTGAAAATTTACTCGATCATAGGATCAGTTTATTAAATGACGCATTTGCCAATGCCATCGAAAAGGCAAACTACAAAAATAATTACCGTGGCGTTTTTCCTATTAAGGTAAATCAGCAATGTCACGTGATCGAAGAGATAGCATCTTTTGGTTCTCGATACCATCACGGATTAGAAGCGGGCAGTAAAGCCGAATTAATCATTGCTTTATCGTATTTAAATGATCCAGAAAGTTTAATTATTTGTAATGGCTATAAAGATGCAGAATTTATTGAGTTGGGTCTTTACGCTGTTCGCATGGGGATTAAATGTTTTTTTGTTGTGGAAACATTAGCAGAAATCCCCTTGATAATTGAGCGTAGTCAAGCGCTAGGCATAAAGCCGTACATTGGCGTGCGAATGCGCTTAAATGTAAAAGTTGATGGCTACTGGGCAAATGATAGCGGCGAACAAAGTATTTTTGGTTTGACATCATCGCAATTGATCGACGTGGTAGATCAATTAAAAGCAGCAGACATGCTCGATTGTTTGCAATTATTACATTCGCATTTGGGTTCGCAAATTCCCAACATTCGAAATATTCGAACCGGTGTTTTAGAAGCTTGTCGATATTATGTCAGCTTAGTTGAAGAAGGTGCGAATATGGGCTATCTCGATTTAGGCGGTGGTCTTGCAGTTGATTACGATGGAACTGCATCAAACAGTACACACAGTATGAATTACCAACTCAATGAATACTGTGTTGATATTGTTGAAGCTGTTTGCGAAACATTAGACCCTTGCGATATTCCGCATCCTGTCATTGTGACAGAAAGTGGTCGTGCCACTGTCGCTTACTCATCGTTACTGTTATTTAATATTTTAGATGTGAGAAAACCAGAGCCCACGAATTTACCAGAAGAGTTATCGGATGATGCTCACGAGCTCACATGTAATTTAGTTGAAGTGTTTGAAAAAGTAACAGCAACAAATTTACAAGAAAGTTTTAATGACGCGCTGCATTATCGCGATGAAGTTTATGATTTATTTCGACACGGGCAAATGCAATTACGTGAGCGAGCGCTGGCGGATAAATACTACAGTGCAGTGCTGTATAAAATTGCACAGTTGTTACCGCAAGCTCGGCGAGTGTCACCAGAACTAGAAGCATTACCAGAGCTATTAAGTGATGTGTATTACGGAAACTTCAGCGTTTTTCAATCGTTGCCAGATATCTGGGCAATCAATCAATTAATGCCCATCATGCCGATAGAGCGCTTAAGCGAAAAACCAACACGCCAAGCAATCCTTGCTGATTTAACCTGTGATTGTGATGGAAAAATTAATCGGTTTGCAAACCCCAACGGAGAAGAAACGACGTTACCGTTGCATCCATTAAATGAAGGTGAAGAGTATCACCTAGCCGTTTTTTTGGTGGGCGCTTATCAAGAAACACTAGGTGATTTGCACAATTTGTTCGGCGATACCAATGTGGTTAGCGTGCGAGTAAATGAAAACGGAACGTTTGATTTTATACGGGAATTTGAAGGTGATTGTATCGCGGATGTACTAAGTTATGTGGAATACAACCCGCAAGAGATGCTAGAAAAATTTCGAAAGCGCGCGGAAAAAGCAGTGCGTTCTGGAAAAATTTCAGCAGCAACTCGAAAACGAATGCTGTCAGCATTTTCTGAGAGCTTGCGCGGCTATACGTATTATGAAAAATAATCCAATGATTTGTTGTGTTATTTTTTAGAAATAAAGTTCATGTTGAAGCTAAGCATTATGTTAAGAGTAAAATTTACATAGGAAAACAATATGTCAAAAGTAATGATCATTGGTGCAGGTGGGGTAGGCGGTGTTGTTGCCCATAAGTGCGCAAGTGTTCCCGAAGTATTTTCCGAAATTATTTTGGCAAGTCGCACAAAATCAAAATGTGATGCTATCGCGCAGCAAATTGCAGATATGCAAAAGGGAAGAAAAATAAAAACGGCAGCTGTTGATGCTGATCATGTTCCAGAGCTGGTGGCGTTATTCAACAAAGAAAAACCTAAATTAGTGATCAATGTTGCTTTACCTTATCAAGACTTAACGATCATGGACGCGTGTTTAGAAGCGGGTGTTCATTATATGGACACTGCTAACTACGAGCCGGAAGATACAGCTAAGTTTGAATATAAATGGCAGTGGGCTTATCAAGAAAAATTTAAAAAAGCAGGGTTGATGGCATTGCTGGGTTCGGGTTTTGATCCGGGTGCAACTAATATGTTTACTGCATATTTGGCAAAACATTATTTTGATGAGATCGAAACCTTAAACATTATTGATGTCAATGGAGGCGATCACGGTTATCCGTTTGCAACCAATTTTAATCCTGAAATCAATATTCGAGAAGTAACGGCAGAATGTCGTCATTGGGAATCCGGTGAGTTTAAAGAAACGCCGGCGATGTCAGAGCATCAAGCATTTACCTGTCCCGAAAATGTGGGAACATATAATATCTATCGGATGTACCACGAAGAATTAGAGTCGTTGACAAAACATTTCCCTACATTAAAAAAAGCACAGTTCTGGATGAGTTTTTCAGATAACTATTTAAAACACTTGGAAGTGCTAGGCAATGTAGGAATGACCGGTATTGAGCCTGTCATGTTTGAAGGCAAAGAAATTATTCCATTACAATTTTTAAAAACATTATTGCCAGATCCTGCGAGTTTAGGTCCGCGCACAAAAGGTAAGACATGTATTGGTTGCTTGGTAACCGGCACAAAGAACGGCCAGCCAACATCTGCTTATGTCTATAATATTTGTGATCATCAGATGTGTTATAAAGAGGTGAGCTCACAAGCTATTTCATATACAACAGGTGTGCCGGCCATGATCGGTGCCAAAATGATACTGGAAGGAAAGTGGACGGGAGCCGGAGTATATAACATCGAGCAGCTCGATCCGGATCCCTTCATGAATGATATGAATCAGTATGGTTTGCCTTGGACTGTTATTGAAGATCCTCAATTTACCCTTTAATAGGATCTGTCAGGAATATTTTAGCTCAATGCTTTATACAAAAATACGATCAGCACGGATTGATGTATCGAATATAAAACGTATGGGATATAAAAAATTGAATACATATAGGGATATAACATGAAGCATAAAACAGACTTTTCGAAACTGGATTTAAAACGATTGCCTAACCTATGTTACGTCGTCGATGAAATTGCCATCCAGAAAAACTTAGAAATACTAAAAGATATTCAAGAGCGAAGCGGAGCAAAAATTCTAGCGGCTTTAAAAGCATTTTCCATGTGGTCGCTTGGCGATCTAACCTCGCAATATTTAAGTGGAACCTGTTCAAGCGGTTTACACGAGTTACGATTAGCAAAAGATTTTTACGGCGGTGAAGCACATGTTTTTTCGGCGGCTTACGCAGAAAAAGATTTAAATGAAATTTTATCGTTAGCCAACACCGTTGTTTTTAACTCGTTTAGTCAGTGGCAGCGTTTTCAATCATTAATTCAGTCGGCAAAATCGGCAAGACCTGAATTAAAATTTGGACTACGAATTAATCCAGAACATTCAGAAGGTGCTGTTCCTATTTATGATCCCTGTGCTCCCGGTTCTCGGTTAGGTATACCATTGTCCCAATTTGAAAGCCAAGATTTAGACGGTATTAGCGGCTTACACTTTCACACACTGTGTGAACAAGGTTTCGAGCCGCTCAAAAGAACACTTGATGTGGTAGAAGAAAAATTCGGCCATTTGTTAGCAGGCATGGAATGGGTCAATTTTGGCGGTGGTCATCACATAACAGTGGACGATTATCAGCGCGAAGAATTAATTGACACCATTAAAACATTTTCAAAAAAATACGATGTGCAAGTGTATTTAGAACCGGGTGAAGCAATAGCCATTGGTACCGGAGTATTGGTAACCGAAGTGCTAGACATCACTTGGAACGAATTACCTCAAGCGATATTAAATAGTTCAGCTACTTGTCACATGCCCGATACATTAGAAATGCCTTACCGCGCCGACATTATGGGCGCGGGTCAAGCCAATGAATATGAATATACTTATCGACTCGGTGGAATGACTTGCTTAGCAGGTGACGTGATGGGCGATTATTCCTTTGAAAAACCCCTCGTGATCGGCGAGCGATTAGTGTTTGAAGACATGGCACATTACACCATGGTAAAAACAACGACCTTTAATGGAACAAAGCTGCCTGCGATAATGATCTGGAATTCCCAAACAGATTTGTTAACGCAAGTGCATGTATTTGGTTACGATGATTTTAGAAATCGACTGTCATAATTCTCAATTATCGTCATTAAATTAAACCTTGAGCAGTAAAGAGAACACAAATGCAAAACGAAATGGCTGAAAAAAATCCTATTTTTTTAGGTTCTGAAATTCAACAACCTGCATTATCATCGGCTACATTTCATGTATTGCCTATTCCTTATGAACGCAGTGTGTCTTACGGTGGCGGAACGAGTGAAGGCCCAAAAGCAATTCTAGAAGCATCACATCAATTAGAGGTCTGGGACGGGAAAAGTAACCCGAGTAGTTTAGGTATTTATACTCATCCACCGATTGATTGCACTGTTAAACCTGAAGCGGTCATAGAAAATATTGCAACAGCAACAAAAAATATTTTAAACGCAGGCGGAATGCCGGTAGGTATTGGTGGCGAACACACAGTTACTTGGGGAATTATCAAAGGTTATCTCGATGCGGGCGAAACAGATTTTGGTGTTGTACAAATCGATGCCCACGCCGATTTACGCCATGCTTATGAAGGCGATGTATACAGCCATGCGTCAGTGATGAAACGCATTGTCGAAAAAGGAATTCCATTATTGCAATTAGGTATTCGCGCTTACTGCGAAGAAGAAATGGAAGCACGCAAAGCATTTAACGTCACATATTTTGATGCTGACGATATTGTTCCTAATAATATTTCAGCGATAGAGCTGCCAAAAGATTTCCCGAGCAAAGTCTTTTTCACATTAGATATTGACGGAATGGACCCATCCATATTCCCGTCTACCGGTACTCCCGTACCTGGTGGACTAGGCTGGTATCAAACGTTGGGGTTGTTTGAGTCTGTTGCAAAACAACGAGATATTATCGGTTTTGATCTTTTAGAATTTGCGCCAATCTCAGGCTTTCATGCCTATGAATTTGCTGCAAGCCAACTGCTGTATAAAATGATGGGCATCGTCCAAAGACAGTCGGAACAATGTAGGCAATATCGCTAAGCCAATAGCAGCCAAGCAATAGCAGCTAGAACATAGCATCTCAATGTAAAATTAAAGAGCCGGATAGATCATGTCCGAAAATGGCCATTCTTTCACTTAAATTAACGTTAGAATGTTCGCCATGAAAAAACTTCCATCAGAACCTATCAATCCATTGGTTGAGAATCAGGCTTCAATCACGCCATTGGCAGTACTGGATTCAGAAGAATGCTATGCGGCTATGCAAGCCCATGATGCTCGCTTTGACGGTGTCTTCTTTGTCGCTGTCTCTACGACAAAAATTTATTGTCGTCCTATCTGCCGTGTTCGAATTCCTAAAATAGATCGATGTACTTTTTATCATCACGCGGCCAGTGCAGAACAAGCGGGTTATCGCCCTTGCCTACGTTGCCGTCCAGAATTAGCGCCAGGAAATGCGCAAATGGATGCTGTAAAACGCGTAGCACAATTGGCCGCATTGCGTATAAAATCAGGCGCACTTTCGGACATTGGTGTTGAAGGATTAGCAGAAGAATTTGGAATCAGTGATCGTCAATTACGACGAGCAATAGACATAGAATATGGCGTCAGCCCCATTAATTTAGCGCAAACCTATCGTCTACTATTAGCAAAACAACTATTAACCGATACACAGCTCAATATGACAGACATCGCTTTTGCGAGCGGGTTTTCAAGTGTTCGGCGATTTAATGACGCTTTTAAAACGAAATACCGTTTGAATCCGTCTGAATTGAGAAAAACAAATAACAGAAAAAAGTTAGCTAAAAAACAATCAGCTAAAAACCAACCAATTACAAACACGTCACAAGCCAATGAAGAAGGCATCCTGTTACGTTTGGGTTATCGTCCGCCCCTTGCATGGCATACGTTAATTCATTTCTTATGCAGCCGTGGTCATTCACGTGTTGACTGCATTAAAAAAAATAAACACGGCGAAGTGGTTTATTGCAAAACAGTTTCTATCTCTGTTCCTCAGGATAACGGAAAAATTAAAACATTAACGACTACAGGATGGATCTCCGCTTCACAAGATGAAAAAAAGCATCAGATAATAGTGAGGATTTCAAATAGCTTGTCGCCACACCTTGTTGCGTTGCAAATAAAATTGCGAGAGCTTTTTGACTTAGATGCGAACCCCGCTGTTATAGAAAACCATTTAAGCCGCGACAAAACATTAAAAAAAATAATCAAGGAAACCCCTGGCATTCGAATAGCAGGAACGCTCGATGGTTTTGAATTAGCTTTAAGAGCTGTGTTAGGCCAACAAATATCTGTAAAAGCAGCAACCACCGTATTCGGACGATTTGTTGATAAGTTTGGTGATGATGTTGAAACACCCATTGAAGGCTTAGATAAAACATCACCAAACCCAATAACCATCGCACAAGCATCGCTCGAAGAGATTATTGGCTTGGGGTTAACGCAACGACGGGCTGCAACCGTCAAAGAATTAGCGTTAGCAACCGTTAATGGCAAAATCCCTTGGGATAAAAATGATCACGACCTGATACTAAAGGAATTACTAGCGTTACCCGGCATTGGACCATGGACAACACAATATGTCGCCATGCGAGCATTAAGAGAGCCGAATGCATTCCCTGAATCGGATTTAGGTTTAATGCGATCGCTCAATGCAGAAAAGCCAATCGACGTCCTAGCTCGTGCAAAAAAATGGGCACCATGGCGAGCCTATGGCGCAATGTATTGCTGGACTGGATTAAGTACCACAGTCTAAGACGTTAAAAAATTAAGAGAATAAACAATTAAGAGGATAAACAATGTATTACACAATAATAAAAAGTCCCGTTGATCCAATACTGTTAGTCAGTGATGGTGATTGTTTAACAGGTTTGTATTTAGATGAAAAAAAATACAGCAAAAAAATTGAAGAGCATTGGAAAGAAAATAAAAAAATATTTAAACCAACTATCGAACAACTGCGCGCTTATTTTTCTTCCGAACTACAAGCGTTCAATATCGATATCAATATGCAAGGCACCGATTTTCAAAAAAAAGTATGGAGCGCACTCAACACAATCCCTTATGGTGAAACTGTCAGTTACAAAACCATTGCCGAAACAATACAATCACCGAAAGCCATGAGAGCCGTCGGCTTAGCCAACGGGAAAAACCCGATGTCAATCATAGTACCCTGTCATCGTGTCATCGGCGCTAATGGGAGCTTGACCGGTTATGGTGGTGGCTTACCAAGAAAAAAATGGCTGTTAGCGCATGAAATGAAAAATTCAAATCAAAAGTATGAACTGATCTAAGTATTAAATGATTAATTTTGTAGACATCGAGCACTAATCAAAAATGTATCATTTGTTTGAATAGACGGTTTAAGTAAAAAGAAGCCATAGCGGTATAACACGAAAGTTAATTACGCGACTAGAAACGTATATAAATTTAAATCGTTAAACGCTCTCGTCGCGTCATTCTGTCGACATTAACGCCAGAAATAGAATGTGAAGGAGAAAAACTTTTATTGCTTACACCTAAAATTGCTTCGGTTCCTGTCAAGACTTTAAAAAATTCCATTGGCTCATTAATCCATTTACGTGATGAAATTATTGCCTCTATCGATTTTGCTATTACGGGCATTTAACGCCTAAATATGCAGAAGACAAATGATGGGCGACTTTTGGCTTTCTGCAACATTAGCTTGTTATGCAACTAATGAGGATCTGATAATACTTCTGTCATCGGGATTCATACGAATGAGCATTCTTAGCGAATACGATAGATCTCATGAGTAAATCTTTAATGGTAGTGTCGCCCCAGGTATGGCAGCTCCAGATTGAGAGTCAAGCTTTACCATCAGTACCTCCTCAACCTGCTTCAATGGTTCCGACACGCTCTTGTCTAGTGCCATCCCAAACTCTCTGGTAGTACCATTCTCCGCAACAAAGACGACGCGCCGCTCATCAATAAGAAATTCAATTCTTCTCAAATGGACCTTCAAGTCTTTTGTGTAGAAAAAAATAATCCTCCCATCATCATTCACAGCTAACTCAACTTTTAAAGGGCTTTCATCCGTTATCCCTTCAAAGAAATCAACCATGTTTCCTACATATCTTTTGACCGGCTCTTTAGGTTTATCCACCGTATTAGTTGGATCATAGTTGACAACAGGCTGATCGTTGCTTCTTTCTTTATTGTTCTGTGCTGATAGCTTAACTCCAAAGTATGTGGCTGCTAGGGCGCCTGCCACGCCAATCAAGGCCACAATGATTTCAATTGGCATGTTTCTTATTTTCCTTTAAATCTGGACTTGGCTGAATCAATTCTTTGGGTTCTAGCACAGCCTTCTCCTATATTTTTTGCATAACGCCTCACTCACCAGACCGTACGGAGTGGAACAAATTTGCAATAAAATGAGCGTAGCGAATTGCAAATTTGAGGAACGCAGTACGGGTCCGGTGCAGTGATTTGTTATGTGATTTATGCATTTTTACGAAATTAGCCTAATGTTTGGTTTTACTATGCCTTCGCCGTTTTCTACTTGTTCGAAACTTATCATTTCTGCATCATTGGGAACTTTAGTGCGACTGATATTAATGCCAACGAGGCATGAGTTACACCATACTAAGCAATACCCCATTCTTGTTTCAAGGTCTCCAACAAATTCATAGTCTATTGCGTGATCTCCACATTCTGGGCAA
Organism: Cellvibrionaceae bacterium; assembly: GCA_050633885.1. Classification (GTDB taxonomy): domain Bacteria; phylum Pseudomonadota; class Gammaproteobacteria; order Pseudomonadales; family Cellvibrionaceae; genus JAWSVE01. The sequence continues at coordinate 565,470 of JBOEHK010000005.1, read as the reverse complement.
TGCACACTCTCTTCTTTCCAAGGCTGAACAAGAAACCATTTTTTTAGACGATCTATTTTACTTTTTTTCATGGTTCTCGCATTAACTTCAATTATCTCGACTTCACATAACAGTTTATTCAAGAGCCTATGTCTTTATATCACTTTGGCCCCCTATTTGGGTTTCAAGTAAAACAGGCATGGGTAATTAATTGATTAAAATCAATGAGGTTAGGGTATTTGGAAAGAGGTGAGTTTTACAAAAACAAGCCAATCCTCTGCCTAGTAGGTCAATCCCTTTTTCTAGATCATATCTTGTTAGGTGTATAAATCAATAAGTTAGTGTTGTATTTCTTTGTTCAAGGGAAAGGGGTCCCCCTATTTGGGGTTGCAGATCAACTTTTGGCGCATAAAGGACTGGTAACTGGGTAGGAAGAATCGAATATTTGCTTTGCCAAAGACAAAAAACCAAGCTTTTTTTTTAAAAAAATCATTTTAAGCAAAGCTATTTATATCCGAAACTAAGAACAATTAAAATTAGTGTTAAACCATGAAAGTGTGAATTTCGAAATAGGATTGTTAGGTCAAACAAAAGAGACACAACGGCTGTATTGATACATGTTGAGATGCACTCAATGGATAACTAGCTCAACAATGTGTCCATATTTAGTCTTCGAGATTTTTTTATTTGATAATCTAGATTTTGAAAATTTGGAAGAAGTAACAGCGACGTTAAAAAAAGTTCTTCACAATTTTAAATTAAATATTGACCTCTTATAGGAAGTGATGCCAATGCGTTAGGCGCTATTGAATTAATTGTTGCCTTTGTTCAGCAGACAGTTGCTTAACGAGTGGCCGTAATTGCTTCATAGCGAGAAGAAGATGTTCTGGGTCTGTGGCGGTTTGTCCCTGAAGTATTTCTTCTAATAGCTTGTCTATCGATAGGGTTTTCCCCGATTTTTTGGTCGAGGATTGTTGAATTTTAAGTAGTTGAACTTGACCAGGTTCGATGCTTCTTGCATTGGCAAGTGCTTTGTCGGCGGCTTTTAACAGTCGCTCCACGCTGACAGAAGAACCTTTTTGAACGGTTGCGATTCCAACAGTTAATCGCAAATCAATGATTTCGCCGTTCATTTTTAATTTAAATGATTTTACGACGTCGGTTAAACGTTTTGCGAGTTGTACTACGCCTTCAGTTTTTGCCATCGGCAAGATGGTTAAGAAACTGGCGTAATCACAGCGGCCAACCGTGTCTTCTTTTCTGATCGCCTTGCTCAATATCTTCGCAGTATTTTTAATGATTTTTTCGGCGTTTGTTTTACCGATAGATTGCGTGATTGTTTTGAAATCGTGCAGTTCAAATTTTAATAGCGCCAAGCTTTGGTTGTGGCGTTTGATAAACGACACATCGCTATCCATTTTTTCAAGTAGCCCTTTTAGATTTAATGTGCCAGTGAGTAAATCGATATTGACGTTTTTTTGTAATGTCGTTTTGTCGCTTCTGTAACTTGCGTGGGCATCAGCTCTTGCAATAATGTCAGAGGATTTAAACGGTTTACCGATAAAATCAGTGGCGCCAATATCGAGCACTTTTAATTTCACCGACTCTTCTTCGGCGGCTCCAGTAATAACGATAATAGGGATTTGGTTAATACTATCTTGATCAGATTGTCGTATACGTTGAATTAATCCGTAACCATCGAGGTTAGGCATGCCTAAATCAGTAAAGACTACTTGTATGGTGTTATCCTCAGTGAGTATTTTCCAAGCTTCTTCTCCGTCTTCAGCTAATATAAGATCGAATTTATCATCCAATATTTTAGTCGCAGTTTTGCGTACGAGTTTTGAATCGTCGGCTAGCAATATGCGCACTTTTTTTTGCGATTCTCGTGGAATCGTAGAGGGGTTTACAGCCATTGGATTAACACCTAAATCAAGCATAAGAATAATGAGAACTGGTTCAAGTATATCGGTTTGTCTTACCAGAACTACCAAGTTGCGGCTATAAACTTCGCCAACGGTTTGGATTGGATATTCAGTGGAGAGAGGTTTAAGTGCTAAAAAAGCTAGATAAATAGGGTCAGTGTGTTTATCGAATGTCTATTTAGGAATAAAAAAGTCTACTATTCAGCTTAGAGAATATATAGCCTAAGTTGAAAATTCCCTGTAATTTTTCATCTATGAAAATGTAAGAAGCTGTCATAGTCATTCGTTTTTTTCTAGGCTTTCTTCGATAGTTAACAAAGTCAATATTTCTTCATGAAATAATATTTGATCGATGGCTTCTAGTGAAAAAATTAATAAGTAACGTTTTTTAATATTTAAAAATTCAGCAGGAATAAATTTTAGTGCATTGTCTGTTAATAAAATGGTTCCCGGCAATGTTACTTTGAGGTGATCTTTATTCATGAGATTCGTAGAGTTATTGTCAATATCGACTTCTCCTATATCGTACAGTGCGATTAATTGATTGCGTTTGGATCTATCGAGTTGTGCTATTTTATTGAGTTGTGAAGTAGATAGACCAGAAATAGTAATTGCGTTAAGTAGTGGACGTATAGATAAAGATTCACGAGATGTTGATTTTTCTTGAGTGAGTTTAATGAGGTTGAAAATATTATCTATGGGCGTGACGCCAGTGTTTTTATCTCTTGTTTTCTTGAGAGTAAAAAATTCTTCGTGCACTAAAATTTCTTCAATTGGTAATAAAGAAAAAACGAGAAGGTACTGTTGGCCGGTTTTGAAAGGTATAGCAGGTATAAATTGAATACCTGCTTTGGAGATGATTGTTTCGCCGAGTATGCTCAAGGCGATTGTGGATTCAGGAAGATAATCGTCACTAATGTAGACGGAGATAATGCTACGTCGTTCGTAGTCGGTAAGTAGCGATATTTTTTTTAAGTGGTGTGATTCTAATCCATTAATGGTGATGGCGTTGGCTGTTGCATCTACAGTAATAGGATCGGCTAAAACCGATATAGGTAGAACCCATAGGAAAGGAATCAAAAGAAGAGAAGTTATTGACCTAGGCAATGAGTGGAGGGGTCCCACTAATAAACCGAGTCTATTGTAGCCAGCGATTGTTATAGTCATATATAAAGATTGTGGATTTTTATGAAACTACTTTACAGAAATGCTTGGCAGAAATGCAACTACTATCAATAAGTGCAATCAGTATCAATAAGTGCAATCACTATCAAGAAATGAAAATCGAGTTTACAAGCCCTCGCGATTGACTCAAGCTGCACTTCAATAATAATTAAGTAGGGTTATTTCTCCATGAATGTGACTAACACCTCAATACGCTGTATAGGATTACTTATAGGATCTCTGAGCTTAGGTATAACACAGGCTGTTTTTGCTGACGATTACACTGTGCCGAGGATGCCAGATGGCACGCCTAATATTCAAGGTATTTGGAAAAATGCGACTGCTACTCCGTTTACTCGTCCTTCAGAATTTGGACAGCGTAGTGCGTTCACAAAAGAAGAAGCCGAAGCGTTGAGAGCCGCTGCATTAAAACGCGTGGCTGATGATGCAAAACCAACGGATCCTAATGCGCCAGCGCCAAAAGCAGAGGCTCTGCCTCCAGTGGGCAACTACAATTTATTTTGGACTGACCGTGGTATGAATGCGACCTATATTGATGGTGAGTACCGTACGTCGATCATTGTTGATCCACCGAATGGACAAATGCCTGCGATAAAAAAATCAGCGCAAAAAAGAATATTGGCTCGTCGTAATGGCGCCAATAGAAATGACGGCCCTGAAGGAAGAAGTCTTGGTGATCGATGTTTATTATCATTTGGTTCATCAGGTGGACCACCGATGTTACCGGTAATGTACAACAGTCATTATCAAATTTTTCAATCAAAAAATACCGTTGCCATTCTTGTGGAGATGGTTCACGACGTTCGAATGATTCGTATTGGAAAAAATGTAAAACATGACACGCGAAGAAAGTGGATGGGCGATTCTATTGGTCATTGGGAAGGCGATACCTTAGTGGTTGAAACTATAGGCTTTCGAGAAGAGCAAAGTTTTCGCGGTTCGTCACCGAATATGAAAGTGACAGAATATTTTACGCGGGTGGCGGATGATAAATTAGTGTATCGATTTACCGTTGATGATCCTGATGCGTTTGAATCATCATTCACTGGCGAATTAGCTTTTAAAGGCGTTGAAGATATTATTTACGAATACGCCTGTCATGAAGGAAATTATGCGTTAGAAGGCATATTAAATGGCGCGCGGCGAGATGAAAACTTGAAAAAGAAATAATAAGAAACTGCATTAAAAGCGACATCCTCATAATCTTCATATCGTGAATTAAAGACGACATGTTGCGCATCGCACTCAGCATATCTGACGCGGAGCAAAACTGTGGAGTGCGTGTCTTTTATTGGCGTTGAAGTGTATTTAGGTTGAACATTTTCTTGTGTTATTCATTATTCTTATTGGTGAAGTATTTATTGTGAGTCACCTGGGAAGGCCGTGTGACAGGCGCCACAAGGTTCAATCAAGACGTTACCCGCATCTAGCATATCATCATATTTTCTTTCACGGATTAAGTTTAAAATTTCTTCACTGACACTCGCCATTTGATCATTATAGGTTTGCCATTCTTCCGTGTTAGCCCAAGCATTATCATTAATACCACTTCCTCCCGATGATATTGAAGACGTTGCGACAATAAGTTGAATAGCGGCTTGTTCTAAAGTATCCCAGTCACTATTTGTTTGCGGAATATTGTCATCCAGTGCGGCTCCCCATAATGTATTGCTTGCTGGCTCGATAATTCCCGTCATGATTTCTTTAATGCTGACAGTAGATTGATTCGCTGCAAAGGCATTTGAATGTCTGTCGGTATGAGTACAGGCGGTGAGAGTTGCTATGCAAATAAAGGTATAGATGAATGAGACACGCAATAGATGGAGTTTAAATATCACAGAAAATGTTGTTAATTTTTTATTTACTAGCTTGATCATAAGTCTGTACTCATGGAGGGAGTTAAACGTTAAAAAGTATTACCAATGAAATTATTATAACTATTCTTCAAAATGAAATAAGTTTTCGCTGTTGATATGTATCAATCAGGCTTGTGTTTTACCTCGCTTGTTTGAATCTTTACGACAATTTTAACGGATAAGAAGGTAACAAATTCGGAATAGTGTTTGTTAAGTTAAGACATGTAAACGTCTCAAAAAATGATAAAGAAATAGATCAAAACAATGTAAACATGCTTATCAAAAACTAGATAGTCAAGTAAAGTATCAATCTCGTGACTCATTGATCACTGACTCGTTAACATCATCTACACTCTGTGAATAAAAAAGACTGGATAAAGATATGGATACTCAGCAAAAAGAACAGATCATCGATAATGACGGAATCGATATTTCCTCACAAAAAGAAAGAACAAATCAGGCATTATTCAAAAGAATATGGAATGCGAGCCGGTCATCACTGTCGAAACCTAACGACCTGAAATCAATGTATTCTTCTCCGAATGAAAAAGCGGAGGCTAATAATACGAAAACTAATAACGCGAAAGCTAATAACGCGAAATCTAAGAGCGCTATGCATGTTGTCTCTCGTCGCACGCTATTAAAAGTGACTGGCATTGCCGGTGGTAGTTTTACATTAGCGGCATGTTTACCTGAAGCCACAAGCAAAGAAACAGATTTAGAAGGCGCGGCCAATCAATTTATCCTAAATGCGTTTATTCATATTTCACCGGAAGGAAAAATTATTCTGTTCTCTCATACCCCCGAAATGGGACAGGGCGTGAAGACGTCTATTCCCATGATATTGGCAGAAGAGTTAGGAGCGAATTGGAACGATGTCGAAATCGTACAAGCACCCGTTAACCCCGCCGTTTATGGGGAGCAGCGAGCTGGTGGTTCTCGAAGCATTAATCGCACGTTTAACCCAATGCGTGAAATGGGAGCGTCGGCAAAACAGATGTTTGTTGCCGCGGCTGCAAAAAAATGGAATGTCTCAGCTTCAGAAATTACTACAGAAAATAGTCATGTTATTCATAAACCATCGCAAAAGCGTTTGACGTTTGCTGCTTTGGCATCTGATGCTGCACGCCAACCCGTTCCTAAAAAAGATACACTGGTTTATAAAAAACGCTCTGAATATTCGTTGATTGGTACTGAAATCGGTGGTGTCGATAATAAAGATCTTGTTACGGGTGAACCACAATTTACAACGGATTTAAAAATACCGGGTATGTTGTTCGCGGTTTATGAAAAATGCCCTGCTTTTTTTGGAAAAGTAAAGTCGGCCAATATCGATGAAATAAAAAAAATGCCTGGGGTAGTCGATGCGTTTATTTTAGAAGGTAATGATGAGGTTAATGAATTATTATCGGGTGTTGCCGTTGTTGCTAAAACAACATGGCAAGCATTCAGTGCACGCAAAGCTCTCAATATTGAATGGGATGAAACGGATGCATCAAAAGACAGTTGGAAACAATTAAGAGAAAACGCAAAGAAAATTGCATTAAAAGATGGAAAAAAAGAAATCGTTCATGTAGGTGATGTTAAAGCCGAATTTGCTAATGAAAGCAATAAAACATTAGAGACTTTTTATACGCATCAATTTGCAGCGCATGCTTGCATGGAGCCCATGGGCTGTGCAGCACATTATCAACCTGCTGCAAATGGCCAAGAAGAATCGTTAGAAGTTTGGGCGCCCACACAAGCACCGGCGCGTATCTATGGCATGGTCGAAAAAATGTTGGGTATTCCTGCGCGACGTGTTGTTGTGAATCAAATGCGAATGGGCGGTGCGTTTGGTCGTAGAGGTCGGACAGATTTCTCTTGTGAGGCGTCGACTATTTCTAAACGGTTGAAAGCCCCAATAAAATTAATGTGGTCTCGTGAAGATGATATGACTCACGACTTCTATCGAGCAGGTGGTTTTTATTCTTTAAAAGGCGCTGTCGATCAAAAAGGAAAGTTGATTGCGATGGAAAACCACCTGATCGCAATGGCAACTAACGATGCCCCTGTCACTGGTGCAAAACAATATGCAACAGAATTTCCGGGATTAAATCTAACAAACTATCGCGGTACAACGACTTATCAAGAAATCAAAACGCCCTGTGGACCTTGGCGTGCTCCAGGTTCGAATGTCGCTGCATGGGCGATTCAAAGTTTTCTGGCAGAAATGGCACACTTGGGCAATCGGGATCATTTAGATTTTTTATTAGAAATAATGGGCGAGCCTCGTTGGTTTGAGCCTGGAAATATTCGTTCTTTAAATACCGGTCGAGCCAGTGATGTGATTAAACTCGCAGCAGAAAAAGCGGGTTGGGGAAAAGCATTGCCTAAAGGCCGAGGATTGGGATTGTCTTTTTATTTTAGCCACGCTGGACATATTGCAGAAGTCGCTGAAGTGAGCGTTGATGAAAATAAAAAAATAACCGTTCATAAAGTGACAGTTGCGGCAGACATTGGTCCTGTGATCAATATGAGTGGTGCCAAATCTCAAATAGAAGGTTCTGTCGTTGATGGGTTAAGCACAATGCTTGATTTAGAAATTACCATGGAAAATGGGCGCATAGAACAAGATAATTTTCACACGTATCGGCCCATGCGAATTGCCCATACGCCAGAAATCGATGTGCATTTTATTCAGAGTGATAATGCACCAACGGGTATTGGGGAGCCTGCACTGCCACCTTTGGCGCCCGCTATCGGTAATGCTATTTTTGCGGCAACGGGTGACAGGATCAGAACAATGCCAATCAGTGCGGAAGGTTACAAAGTGTAACCTTCTTGTTTTGATTTATATATTGATGGTTATGGCAATTTAATAAGTGTGGATTAATAATTTTCACGAACGAGAACTTTTTTAATTTCTGCAATAAATGCCAGGGGTTGGTCTAAAAATAAATGATGTTGTGCATTCGGAATTGAAATAAGATCCGGAAGGCCATGTTCTTTAAAGACAGCCTGATTGTATTGCGTTTTTTCATTGGTAAATAAGCTACTGTTTTCTCCATAGATCATGGCAAGTACTTTGTTACCGGTTTGTAGTTGAGTTCTTAAGAAAGTTTCATAATCCATTTTGATATAAGTGGCGGGATCAAATTTCCATTGCCATCCACCTTGCGTTGCTTTTAATGAATGCTTGGCAATGTACTCCATAATATATCGATTCTCGCACTCTTGAACCGGCGACAATCGAAAGCGATAAATGGCATCTTCCATTTTTTGATAAACACGGTGGGGTTTTACTTCCATACCTATCCGTGCTTTGAAATCAAACGTTGTTTCTGGAGGATGAAAGGGCGAGTCAGCCATAATGACGCCATAAAACGCATCAGGAAATAGTTGCTCCGCATTAAACACTAATCGTCCCCCCATGCTGTGCCCAATCAATAGGGGTTTGTTAATGAAGTTGGCAGCATCGCTGACTGCTTTTATTTCATGTAAATATTCTGTTGACGAATAATGTTCACGATGGCCGCTATCTCCCATACCCGATAATGTCAATGCAACGACATAATAATCGTTGGAAAAACTCGGGCAAATAAAATCCCACCAATGACCATGAGCACCATTACCATGTAAAAAAAGTAATCCCGGATTTTGGGGATCACCCCACGTTTGATAATGAATCTTACATCCGTTGTATTCGGTAAAATGTTCTCGATAAGGTGTGTCGATCGCTTGAGTAAACCATTCTGGCGTTCTTGCTGTCACGATGATAGATATCCGTTATAAAACTAGTGAATAAAATGTCTATAAATAAAAAGTAAGATGAGAAAACTGCTAAGGAAACGTTAAAGGAATTCTCGTCATTTGTAGAGAAAATTTCGAGAATGATCGCTTATTGTTATTACTATAATCAGTTTAAAATAAGTTATTTTTTATTGGGTTTTTGAATAATTTCAATTAAATAACCGTCAGGATCTTTTCCGAAACCAATTAGCGCGTTGCCCATTGATTCATAAGGCGTTGGTTCGCTAACGATATCGTATCCAGCAGCGCCAATTGCCGAAATGGTGGCCTTGGCATCTTCCTTATAAAAAACAAGTTTCACGGGATTGTTTAAATAATTTGGATTCGAATCATCGATGAAATTCATTAATACAACGGATGCGCTGCGAGTGCCTTTAAATCCCATGACAACTTCGTTCATGTGTTTAAGGTTGATAGTTTGTAATGCTGTTAAACCTAATACTTCTGTATAAAATTTTACTGAGCGATTTAAATCACTCACACCAATTCCTACAGCTCCTAAATATTCTGACATGATTGACTCCACTGAATTTGGCTGGACATTATCTGGTGAAGTGTATTTCTGTTCAAGACACAATAATTTATAGGTGATCCAAAATCAGATTATTGATTGAAGTAGGGGCCTAGGTTGTCGGTATGTTTTTTTGTGATTTGTTCTTTTTTTACAAGCCAGCTGGACTGTAATGATAAGTGTCGATGCCGTTTTATGACTGGAAACGGCTGGTCATCGTTGAAAACCTTTCTTAACACGAAGTTAGTTGAAAATGACGTTAAGATCTATTGCTCAAGATGATCTATTCTTAAATAATAATGACAGCTCTACTCATAAAACAAATCAGTAGTCAGACAAGAATAGAGAGTGAGTTAAATAGAGATCGTGAGACCAGTATAGAAAGACGAATGAAAAAGACGAATGAAATTGGTTCTACTCAATCGTTATTCATTCGTTCGCAACTTACATTAGGAACTTAGATTCTGACCTAGACTATCAACTTAGGTTCACGGCTTAGGTTCACGGCTTAGGTTCATAATTCAGTGTTTAATAAAACATAAGTGTTCTAAAAATAAGACGTTATAGATAACTAGATAAATAAAAGAGGGTTATGTGATGAAACATATTTCAATTTTATTCGCTTTGCTTGTATGCGCGTTGCCAAGCTTCGCTGTACAGCCTGGCGATAAAGTCGATAACTTTAAATTGCTTGATCATGAGGGTCGTATCAATGAGTTGTACTACCTGTCAGATGCGAAAGCAGTTGTGGTTATGATTCATGGTAACGGATGCCCAATCGCAAGAAATGCAGTTCACGGTTACAAAGCATTGCGTGATAAATACAAAGCTCAAGGTGTTGAGTTTTTGATGCTTAATGCGAACTTACAAGATAATCGCGCGAGCATTGCAAAAGAAGCAGAAGAATTTGGAATTGATATTCCAATTTTAATCGATGATACGCAAATTATTGCCGAGTCATTAGCGGTTGAAAGAACGGCTGATGTGTTTGTGATTAAAACAGACGATTGGAAGGTCGCTTACCGAGGTTCGTTAAATGACCGACTCGGATATGAAACACAGCGTAATGAAGCGACAGAAAACTATGTTGCAGATGCACTTGATGCTGTTTTAAAAGGCGAGCAACCCGCATTAGCAACAACAGAAGCGCAAGGCTGTTTAGTGAATCTCCCTGAGCTTGATCGACGCGAAGAGCATAAATTAATTTCATATGCTGATGATGTCGCACCGATACTAATTAATAAATGCTTAACTTGCCATCGCGATGGCGGTATTGGTCCTTTCGCAATGAGTGAGTACAACATGATCAGAGGTTTTGCGCCGATGATTCGTGAAGTTGTCAGAACAAAACGTATGCCACCTTGGCATGCTGATCCGCATGTAGGCACTTTTTCAAACGATCGATCGTTATCGGCAGAAGAAGTTCAAACATTGGTTCATTGGGTTGAAGCAGGCGCGCCTCGCGGCAAAGGCGAGGACCCTTTAGCGAATTACAAACACAATTGGCCTGAATGGACATTGGGTGAGCCCGATGTCATTGTCGAAATTCCAACATTCAATATCCCTGCAACTGGTGTTATTGATTACATGAATCCGACGGCAGAGAATCCTTTAGATGAAGATGTGTGGGTACGAGCGGTAGAAATTTTACCGGGTTCACGTAAATCACTGCATCATGTTATTACAACATTCGGAAAACCAAATCCAAAAGCACGTGGTGGTATAGATACGCTAGGTGGTCTTGGCGGATATGTCCCAGGTGCTATTGGTGAGCAGTTCCCAGAAGGTACCGGTGTTTTCTTACCTAAAGATGCTGTGTTTAGTTTCCAAATGCATTACACCACTTACGGTAAAGCGGATGTTGATACTTCACGTATGGGAATTTATCTTCATAAAGAAAAACCAAAGTATCCGCTCGATTCAATGGTTCTGTTGAATCCTATGATTAAGATTCCTCCGAATACCAAGGAATATTGGGCAACTCGCTCCTCTAAACCGTTAGAGCGTGACATCATGGTTTATACCTTGTTACCTCATGCGCATTTTCGCGGCAAGGCGATGAACTTTATTGCAAAATATCCCGATGGACGTAAAGAGACTTTGTTGTCAGTACCTAATTATGATTTTAACTGGCAAACAACTTATCATTTAGAAGCGCCAAAAGTATTACCTGCTGGCACAGTGATTGAGCACAACGCGTCATGGGATAATTCAGCTCAGAACCCTGCGAATCCTGATCCTAATCGTGAGGTTCCTTGGGGCTTACAATCTTGGGATGAAATGTTGTTTGGGTCTATCAAATGGCGTTACCTCAACCCGCAAGAAGGAGATGCTTCAGCTGGATTGGGTATTGTTGAGAGAGAGGACCCTGAGTCTTAAAGAAAAGTTTTATAACTTCAACAAATTATAAATTACGACTCTTAAAAAGGCGTCTAGCTTCAACTAGACGCCTTTTTTCGTTTTAAATCAGCAGAAGACATTCTGTTAATTCTAATTTTTAAGTTAATCTAAATTTCTATCTAGTCTTGACCATTGTACTAATTTGTCTTCAACAGTCTTAAATACAGCGTAGCCTTCACTAAATGAACCTAAAGTACCTTCTCTAGCGATAATTCCAAAATAATGGTTATCAAAATCGATAAAGGGATAGGCGCCATAAGCGCCAGGGCTAGAAATTTTAGTGGTCGTAGTACAATTAAAAGGAATGGTCTGGCACTCAATCCAGTTTCCAAAACCATAATGCCAATCTTCTGTAATCCCATTAATGGCCGGTGAGGAAACAACAACAGCATTTGAAATTTGATCTGAGAACATTTGCTGAATTAACGCAGTTGATAAAATAGTATTGTTATAAAGAGCTTCCAAAAAATCTAAATATTCTGATGCGGTCCAGTGCATTCCTCCTGCAAGCCGTGGGTTTTGAGTAGAGGGTAAATCGAAAACACTGGTAGTGAATAGACCCGTTTGTGTTTTGAACCCATCAAATACTTCATCCCATGATGATAGGCCGCTCGCCCGTATTGCCATTAGACCTGCGACTTGCATGTGAGCACTACTGTAAAAAAATTCAGAACCAGGTATCGGTGAGTTTGTATTTTGATCTCTAATATTATCGACGCAATCCTCAATATTACTGTTGGCTAAATGAATACAGGCGGGCTCATTCTCTAGACCTGAAGTGAAATTCAAAAGATCACGAAGCTGAATAGCAGCAAGGTTGCCCGATGTGGGCCAGCCTGCGATGTAGTTTTGTGGGTTGTCTGCAAAAGATAAAATGCCGTCGTTGACGAGGGACAAAATGACTGCAGCGGTCACGAGTTTTGATGTCGAAGCTGAACGATAGCTAACGGATTCAGTGGAGCTGCCGATGCTATGAGAAAAAAGTCGATCGTTATCTGTCTTAACCAATAACGTGAAATCAGTATCAGTCGATAGATCATTTAAATCTTTACGAATTTCCCGTTCAAGTCCTGTTTGAGTGCTAACGAGAGGGACATCAGGAGTGCCGGTGCTGCCTCCACCACATGATATTAGCGAGATCGTGAGCGAAGTTATAATAGTAACCGTTCTGAGTCTATTGGAATCGAGTTTAGACATAATGACATCCTTTGGTTTCGTTCGATAATATCGTTTAAATAAGCAAATAATAAGTAGTTTATGCACAAAAATAAAAACGTTATGAAAAAATAAAAGAAGAAAATTCTACTTTATCGTTAAATGATGTGATTGTCGTAGAGCCTAGAGGTAATCGTTTGATGGGAGTGACAATAAAATATGTCTTTTTTGAGTTAGTTTAACTATGTATGAAAAGGCGTATCGTATTTAAGTGCGTGAAATAATTTGTATTTTTATCGTTTAGGAAGAACTGTTGGCGATATGACGCGAAGGCGTAGGTTTTCATTGTTATGAATATTTTCTTTGACGTTATCAATCATAGAAGGTTTACTAAAATAAAACCCCTGAAGATAATCTACGCCTAATGATAATAATGCGTCTCGCTGTTGAGGATTTTCTATGCCTTCGGCAATCACTTTACAGTCGAAAGTGCGAGCAATCGAAATAGTCGCAGTAATAATACTTTTATTGCCTTGATCTAGGTTTTTGATAAAGGATCGATCAATTTTGACAATATCAACAGGCAACGCTTGTAAATAAGATAAAGAGGAATAGCCAGTGCCGAAGTCATCGATAGATATGTTAACACCCAGTTGACGGAGTTGTGTTAAAACGTTGGCCACGAATGTTAAATTACTGGCGAAGAAGCTTTCTGTAATTTCTAAATGCAATTTTCTAGGATCAATATTATATTGCATAATTGCTCGTGAAACTGTGTCAACAATATTCTCTTCTAAAATCTGTTTGACAGAAATGTTGACGGCAATATTGGCATTATGCCCTAGGACACCAGAAGCTAAGTCGCCACACACTTTCATGATGGCCCAATCACCAAGTGCGCTAATAGATCCAGAGTTTTCGGCAACTTGAATAAAAACGTTAGGTGGTATTTTTTCGCCTTCAAACTCCCAACGCATGAGCGCCTCGTAAATAATAGGGTCTTCAGGACGAGTGGGAACAATAGCTTGATAATGGAGCGTTAGTTCATTATTTTGAATGGCGTTCTTTAATCCCTCTCTTAAGCGCTGTTCTTTTCTGGCCGTATCTAAAAACGTATTTTCAAACATAATGCATCCACCTTTTTTGCCGTTTTTAAGGTGATACATAGCAATGTCTGCGGCATTTAATAATTCAGTGGTTGTGCGGCCATGGCGGGGGCAGGTCGCAATACCAATACTGCTTCCAATTTCAATAATACTATCGTCTAAGTCAATAATTTGAGACAAATGCTGACCAATGCGCTTGCCAATATTCAGTAAAACGCTTGGGTCCGTATCATCTACGATGAGAACAAATTCATCTCCTCCCCAACGGCAGAGAAAATCAGTATTTTTCAAACAATGTTTAAGTCGTTGTGTTACGGTTTTAAGAACGCTGTCGCCAATGAGATGTCCATGAATGTCATTGATTTCTTTAAAGCCATCAAGATCGATAAACAGTACTGAAAAAGGTTTTTCGTTATGGACCGCATTAAAAACTGCTTCATTTAAAATTTCTACAAATGTATGCCTGTTTTTTAATCCTGTTAATTCATCTGTCGAAGCTAATTGATTCAGTTTTTCTGTTCGTTCTAATACTTGATGCTCTAAATCTTCATTGGCTTTATTAATATCAAGATAAGCTTGGTGTAGTTTTTTATTTGATAATTCTACTTGATCTTTTTCATAGCCAACCTCATCCAATAAATCTTGATTTTGGTGATGAAGTTTTGCTGCTGAGTATGTATATGACGAAGCTTTTGATGCAGATGAATACATAACAAAAGCATACATAATCCCAAGAGCACCTAAAATAGATGAAAACTCTTGAGGGGTAATCAATAAACAAATAGAGGGGATGAGTAAAACGCATGTGATGTAGGTTAAGACTAATGTACGGCTTGCAGCTAAAACCGTTGTAGAGCCTCCCGCTAAGCCAGAAAATATAGCGGTGACAATAGCTAGCTCAATGGAAGATAGTGCCGAAAAAGAAATAAAAGGTAGCGTTGCCCAGCCAATACCTGAAATAAATGTACCTAGAGAATATCGAAAAATGTAATGGCTACCATTAAAATTTGATTTTGCGACATATGTTTTCCAGCTAATGATATCGATCAAACGAAAAATTAATGTTGTCCCCATGGCTATTCCCCAGTAAATGAGAAAAGGGTTTCCCTTGTAGACAACAAACAAAAGTGCACAACTCACTAAAAAATTGACAATAATTCCACTAATCCCCTGTTCATACATTAAGGTAGCTAGCGTGCGATTAATTCTCGCGTTGAGCTCAGAATTTTTGGATTTTAGAGTTAGCATGTATTACTTGAAACCAAGATTAATGACGGGAAGAAGTGCTATGTTATTACAATAAGGCATGGTTAGCCTGATGAGAGGCAGTCATGATAAAGCCACACTGGTTCAGACTTCGACTTTTTAAGTATGGAGTATGAATATGAGTGTGTGGTTATTTTACGGGAATTTATTCTTATATTTTTGTAAGTTGCTCAATACACTGAGCCGTTTGTCACGTTTTATCTGAGAGGTAGTTCACGCCAGTTGCTCTAATTCCAAAACAGTCATTAAAAATAACTATCTATATCGTTGAGCAATAATTATTTTTATACTGCTTTAATGAAAAGTCTTACCTTTTATGAGCCGGTATAATGAGGAGGTATAAAAATGGGCAATGGCAATCGTATTAATCGATTCACAGTGTAGCGGCATGATTAGTTGCCCAAGTTTTTATAAGCAGTAGTCATTTTTCTCTTCATTCTTTTCAGAGAGATATTGTATGAACTCCCATTCAATGCCATTTTCATCGAAATAATAGACACGCTTTCGATATGGATGGCTAGACAGGTCATCTAAATCAACGGGTGTATATCCGGAATCATTGAGACGTTGCCTGACGGCATCAATATCTGAAACAACATAACCAATGTGCATTAACCGAAATGGATCGTCGTAATGATATTCAGAAATTTGTATATCAAGTTCGTTACCAGGTTTTTGTGATTGGGACATGGCGATGTAGGTCTCGTCATTGCCAATATGGGCCCAATAGCCATAAGTTGTGTTTGGGCCGCTACCTCGAACTCGAAAATCGGGAAATGCGGCTTGTAAAAATCGCTGGGTCTTCTCAATGGAAGGGACACGAATATTGATATGTTCAAGATGCATAAGTTTACCTCCTATATAATAAAGCAATTACTTTACTATATGGAGGGTTGGCAAATAAGTAAAGTAAATTGTTTACTTATTGCTATAATGTTCGCTAATTGATTAATTATCAACGAGAGAGTTGATCTATGAGTATGCCTGCCAGCGACTTAGCTGAGAGCCAAGAGGCTTTATTGCTTAAGCTCAAACAAAAGGGTCCTCAGACAGTAAAGAATTTATCAGAGCTGATGGATATGACGACGATGGGTATTCGTCAACATTTAGCTGTGCTGGCAGAGAAAAACCTAGTGGCTGAGGCGCCGGAACAAAAGCAACAACGAGGGCGGCCAGTCAAACCATGGCGCTTAACCAAATTGGGGCATGAGCGATTTCCTGATGGACACTCCCAAATATCTGTGGAATTAATCGCTGCCGTCAAAGATACATTTGGCGAGGAAGGCTTAGAGAAACTTATTGATAAACACAGTAAAAAAACATGGCTACAGTATAAAGAAGCCTTAGATAATCATACAAATTTAAGCGGTAAAATTAAAAAATTAAGTGAGCTTCGTAGCCGTGAAGGATATATGTCAGAAGTGGAAAAGAGTGGCAAAGAGGTGTGGTTTCTCATTGAAAACCATTGCCCGATTTGTGTGGCGGCGACAGCCTGTCAAGGATTTTGCCGATCAGAACTGGAGATGTTTCAAAAATTATTAAAAGGCTTGGCAACGGTGGAGAGAACTGATCATATTTTGTTGGGTGCTAGACGATGCGCTTATAAAATATCTCGGACAAGCTAGTAACTAGTTCAAATAAATTATAAATCTGAAAGTAAAAAAATAATGTCTAACCTGTTAGTTATGTTGAATAATTAAGGATATGTATGCAAATTGAAAATAACTCAGTTGTCAGCTTTCACTATAAACTGTGCAAAGTGGATACAGAAGGCAATAAGGGCGAGTGGATGGAATCTTCTTTTGATGGAGAGCCCGTGTTTTGTTTAATTGGCCACAGAAATATTGTGTCTGGTTTAGAAAAAGCCATGATGGGAAAGTCAGAAGGAGAAGAATTTTCTGTGACAGTAACACCTGAAGAAGGTTATGGCGTTCGCAAAGAGGGTTCCGTTCAGCGAGTTCCCATAAAACACTTGCATTTGGCAAATAAAAAACAAAAGCTTTTGCCTGGTACTGTTGTGACGGTGCAAACTGATCAAGGTGCTAGAAATATGGTTGTCGTAAAAGCGGGTAAGTTTAATGTAGACGTTGATATGAATCATCCCTTAGCGGGTGCGACTTTGTTTTATGAGTTAAAAATCGATAATGTCAGAGAGGCGTCTGCTGAAGAGGTAGCTCATCGACATGTTCATGGCCCCGGTGGGCATCAGCACTAGACTACACTGTATTTTTATTCTTTCTCATTTGATAAGGCGATTATTGTGCACGGAGAGATAGGAAATTTTTTAACACAAATGTTGATTGTCTTAGGCGGAGCTACCGTTCTAAGTGTTATTTTTTATCGTCTTCGCCTTCCTTCTATCTTGGCGTTTCTTTTGGTTGGTTTTTTATGTGGGCCAACTGGCTTTAAAATTATTGCTAATCCAGAAGAGTTGCATCAATTAGCTGAATTGGGTTTAACGTTTTTGCTTTTTGTATTGGGTTTGGAATTTTCGATCCCGAAATTGATGGCCTTGCGACATACTGTATTCCGCTTAGGTGGCGCGCAAGTTTTTGTCTGTAGTGCCGTTTTTTTTGCCGCATTTTATTGGTGGGGATTACCGTGGGAAACAGCTCTGATTGTTTCTGGTGGGCTTGCATTATCGTCTACGGCGATTGTTTCTCGTGAATTGATACAACGCGGCCAGCTACATTTTAGACATGGCCAAATTGCAATTGGTGTTTTGCTTTTCCAAGACTTAGTCGCTATCGCATTATTAATTGCTGTTCCTTTGTTAGCGGGAACGGAAGAAATGGCATCATTTAAAGACATTGGTTTTTCGTTAGCGAAAAGCGTAGCGTTATTAGTCTGTTTTTATTTGGTGGCGCGCTATGTGTTGCCATTTTTGTTGTCAGAAGTCGCTAGGTCGCGTTCCGATGAATTATTGGTGTTATCTGCTTTAGTCATCGTTTTGGTTGCGGGAGTGATGACATCAAGCATAGGGTTGAGTATGGAGCTCGGTGCCTTTCTAGCTGGCATGATGCTGGGGGATAGTCGCTTTCGCCATCAATTGGAAACGGACGTTCGACCTTTACGCGACATCTTATTAGGTTTATTTTTTATTAGTATTGGTATGTTAGTTGATACCGCGATGCTACAAGAATATTGGAAGCGAATTTTAATCTGCGGTCTTTTGTTGCTTGCATTTAAGTCTACGATTATTGCTGTGGTAGCAAAAATTTTAGGCGAATCTTGGCGAGCTGCATTGCCCGCAGGGTTGGTATTGGCACAAGGCGGAGAATTTTTGTTTGCATTATTATCCTTGGCAGCAAGAGATAATTTGGTTGAACCAGATGTGGCGTCATTTTTAATTTCAGTAACGATTGTGAGTATGGGATTAACGCCTGTATTAATTCGTTATGCAGAAGTGTGGACCGATTTTATTATTAATGCTGTTAGTAAGAATAAAATTGATGATGAAATAATAGAGTCAACATTGAATGCCGAATCTAAACAAGGTCATGTCATTATTTTGGGTTTTGGTCGAGTCGCTCAAACTATTGCGCGTTTTTTAAAACAGGTCAACATTGAATATATTGCACTTGAAACGGACACTATCAGAATAGCCGAGGCTGTTTCAGCGGGAGAACCTGTTTTTTATGGTGATACATCGCGTAGTGATATTTTAAAATCAGCGGGTATTGAAAAGTCTTCTTTAATGGTGATTAGTTTTGATGATGCAGTACAAGCTTCACATATTGCTAAACTTGCAAAGGATATAAATCCCAATGTGAAGATTCTTGCCCGGACAAGAGACGATACACATTTAGATGAATTGTTGGCTAGTGGCGCAACTGAAGTCGTTCCAGAAACGTTAGAGGCTAGCTTGACGTTGGTGTCGCATGCATTATTACTTCTTGGTTTGCCTAGTCGAAAAATACATACACTAATCGATAAGTCGCGACGCGATCGGTATCGAATACTTCACGGGTTTTATCATGGAGAAAGAACTGGCTTGATCAATGAGCATGCAGATGTATTACATGCTGTTCGTTTAACAAAAGATGCGTGGGCTAACGGGAGAAAATATGCTTACCTTTCTTTCCCTGGTAATGATAATCCTGTTGCGGGTATAAAAAGAGAAGATGAAACGATTGAAGGCGAAGACGTTGAAAAATCTGTCTTTGAAGCAAATGATATTGTTTTGTTACAAGGCACTTTAGACGAAGTAGATTTGTGTGAGATGTATTTGTTAACAGGTAGACGCTAACTATAATAACTACCAGGCCTTAGAAAAGTTTTAAGAAAATGTTTAAGAAAGCCCTTGAAAATTTACTTAAGTATCAATAGAAATATGTGCCAATAAAAAAAGCTAGATAATTCTAGCCTTTTTTATTGGCAGTTTGTGGCGTGAACTTTAGAGTATTTAATAAATATTTCTATCAGATAAAACAAATTCTGCAATAGCGACGTAACCTTTACCACTAAGAGAGCTATCATAAACAGCTTGTTGTAACGCTTTAACGGCAGCTGACTCGAAAGGTTCGCCTGGTGAATCAATCACTAATATATCCTCAACTTCGCCACTGTCACCTACCATAAAACTCATGGCTACTGAGCCTTCCAGTTGTTGTGAAACGGCTAGGCGCGGATAGTCTGGGGTAACGGTGACAAGGGGGGTGCCTTCTTCATTACTGAATTTTAAACTGGTAGAGATTAGATAATCAGATCGCACATTTGTACAGGCTATTAATGCCATTGAAAGTGCAGTAAAGATTATAACTTCCGTGATTCTCTTCATTGATATGTCCCCCATTACTCAATGGTTGTATTAGCCTTGAATTCTATGTTGCTAGTATAGCGATAGGTGATCAATTTGTTATCGGGCAAAGTTCGTAGATAGATTTATCGAAACACAAGCGAAATGAAAACCTGTGATAAAGGCGGTATGTTTAAAGAGCTGTAAGCGATAAGGGGGTGTGAAGCGGTCAAGCTATTGCTGAGGGAGCATGATTGCCTGATACTTTTTAAAAAGTAAATTCTACGCTGTCTTGAAAGTGCCTGCTTGATGACGATAGTCTTCAGAAAGCTGACTAATTTGGTCAGACATCTCGGTAAGCTCTGTTGCCCTGCTGGCTAAGGCTTTCATTTCATCCGCTATGTCAGATGTGTGTCGATTGATTTCTTCTAGCACTTGATTTTGTTCTTCTGTGGCGGTTGCTATTTGCGTACTTCTGTCGGTCACATCATTCACGGATTCTGAAATAGTTTTTAGCTTCTCTCCAACAGAATCAATTTTCTTGGCACTTGATTCTGTTAAATTCAGACCGGTGTCCATTGATTTGATGGTTCTCGAGACGCTTTGATTTAAGCGTTCCAAAACATCCTGAATATCTTCAGTCGAGGAATTTGTTCGTTGTGATAATGTTCTCACTTCATCGGCGACAACAGCAAACCCTCTTCCAGCTTCGCCAGCTCGCGCCGCCTCAATGGCTGCGTTAAGAGCTAACAAATTAGTTTGTTCTGAAATTCCACGAATAATATTTAACATGTCTGTCACGGCGGAGGCATCAGTTGTCAGCTGTGTAAGGGCATTCGAAATTTCTGACATCTCGAGCTTTAGATTACACATGTCATTGACGACAAATTCCATATCGCGACTGCTTTCACAAGTGTTATCGCGTAATTGATTAGCTAGCAAAGCGGTTTCTGAGCTGCCGCGAGCGACTTCAGAAATACTTCCAACCATTTGTTGAGTGGCTGTAGCAATTTGGTCTGATAGTGAAATTTGATGCTTAATAGAGTTGGTCGTCGTGTTACTCAATTCAACCAGTTGGTTGCTTCGTTGGTCAAGGTTATTTGCTGATTGTATGAAAGAGAAAAAAATCGATGACATTTTTTCGATGAAGCTGTTAAAAGCAATATCCACATTACGTTCACTATTATCTTTGGAGATCAGTCGAACCGATAAATCTGAATTGGAATGAATTGATTCTATGGCATTTGATAATTGTCTATCTGCTCTGCTAAAGCGGCGCATAACAAGTGCGATGTAAGAGAGAATACCTGCTTCGGTGACAGCAAATAAAGCATGGATAAAAGTAATGTTCCAGTTGCACCCATTGCTATAGATCATCATTGCAGTTTGACCGATAGTGAGATTATTTAGCTGTGCAAGAGTAAACAAGACATGATGAACTGCGACAACCGCTACGGCTGCAATAATCGGTGCGATATGCTGATAAATAACAAAAACAGCCATGAAAGCAAAAATATGAAAATGCATCTCTATCATTCCCATCTGCGTTTGGATGAGCGCTGCGGAAACTGACATCATAAGGATGGCTGCAATAATACTAAAAGCTAAAGAGCCTCTTAAAAATAAATAAGACAATGAAGAAATTAAACCGAATATCATCGCACAGGTGATGGCAAATGAAGATAGGCTGGCGCCCATAAATCCACTTATCACAAGAAGTGGTGACTGGACCAATAACAGTATATAAATTGATTTGTCTGTTTTTAATAGTTGGTCATTTTCTTTTTTTGTAAACATGGTAAACCTTTATGGGGTATATTATTTGGTCATCGTTATAAGCTGCTGAAAAATAAATTATTTGGCAAGTCGAATGATTTTTTTTGAAAATACTGATTGGGAATATCATTGATTATGCGAGTCGTTTCCAGTTTTAAGTGGCTATATATTCGTTCTATTTTTCGATGATGAGTGACAAGATAAATATTGCCATTGTGTGCAACGTCATTCGCGTTACGATGAAAATTTTCATTTAATTGACTTAATAATAAGTCCAATTCATTTTCACTGGTGGCGCCGCTAAAAAAATTTCTAGAACGACTGTCAATTGTCAAGTGACGAAGGTCTGTTGTATCACTTTCTGGATCGATTGTGATAAATAAAAATCTGACGTTGTTCGTTGTGAGTTGATCGTCAATCGATAGCATGTCTTGAATACGTTTGTGGCAGATTACCTGACAACTGAGGTAGCCGACAAATAAGAAGGTGGCATAATTATTCCAGTCAGAGAATTGATGGCGCTGGCCATTGATATCAGACCATTGAAAATCCTCTAAGTAGCGTCCTGATACGGAGACTCCGTAACCTCCCGAATAGGTCTGCGAGATAAAGAATGAAAGTGGTAGGCTGATAACTGCCAACGCACCTAGTAAAAAGATGATGGTATGTTTTCGCATGATAAGTACAGGTCAATAATGAAAAATAAATTCTGATAATTTGAGTATAGACAGGAAAATTAAAAGGGTGGTGGTCGGTGATACTAATAGAAGAAAATTAAGATAATAGGTGTTACTTATTCAAAAAAATCAAAAGTGATCGTTTCAATATAGTGATATAGGCTTTCTTTATAGCTGCATATTGTATTAAGGAGTGCTTGAGGGTAGGAAAAAAATGGAAAAGGCAATTGGAAATGGTAATTGGAAAAAGCGAAAGGGTAATGGAGCGTGCTAGTTTGTCATGCAGGATTATGTTGAGTACTATGGCGCCAAACACAAGGCGATGTATCCGCTTAAGTTGGGCATGAATTGAATGGATAAGAAAACACCCGTAACACAACTGCTTGCTTCGTGGCGGTCAGGTGATGAGGCTGCTTTAAATCAGTTGACCCCTATTGTTTATGAGTCTCTACGGCGCTTAAGCAAAAATCATATCAACAAAGAAAATAATCCTACTATTCAAGCCACCGAGTTGGTTCATGAGGCTTATCTTGACCTCGTGAATATCGAGATTGATTGGCAGGACCGAGTTCATTTTTTTGCGGTGGCGTCTCGATTAATGCGGCGTATGTTGATCGATCGAGCACGTGCCCGGTTAAGAAAGAAGCGTGGTGGTGATGTGAAAGTGACGTCTGCGGATGTTGATTCTGTCGTTGGCTCGCAACGCTCGAACAATGTCAAAGGGTCATTTGAGCAACAAATTTTATTAAATAATTTTTCGGGTGATAGTCATGATCAAGATGTTAATGAGCAGCGATTATTAGATTTAGATGATGCGCTAAATGAACTGGCAAATGCAGACAAGCGAAAAGCTGAAGCGCTTGAACTTAATTTTTTTGGCGGTCTGACTTACCCAGAAATCGCGACAGCACTGAAAATATCTGAGGCGACGGTCGATAGAGATCTTCGTTTTGCAAAAGCGTGGGTGTACAACTATATGTCGACACCCGCTTAGGGATCACTCTAGTCAATATTGAATGCTAGACGATACCTCATCGAGCCGAGGTAAGCTCTCATCGCGAGTTCTCTCACTTTCATCACACTCTTTCAGTTTTCGAATTAGAGTGTTGCGTAATTCTTGAATTCGTAAGTCATTGGGATGGCCACTAAAATCATATTGGACATCAACAAGATTAACGGTGTTGTGAGGCTTGTAAAAAAGTTGATGGGTTAAATACGATTGAAATAAATCCCATCGAGTCACCAGTTTTGAATAAAAATTATCTTTGACTTCTGTTCCTTTGAGTGGTGGCGGAACGTGAATCCTAAATACATTGCGACGTTGTCCGCTTCGTGCAAAGCCTGCATGATCAGCGGAATGAGCCACAGTGAGATTCCAAAGCATCAGTGATACGACATCAATGAGCTTGTCTCTATTTGTAGAAATGGAATGATTATCTTCATCCTCTGTTAAAAAATCTTCTCGTTTGGGAAATCCCGGAACCCATTCCGAAATTGATTCAGCCCAAAGCGCGATAAATTCCCAATGTTTTTTTTGTCCTGTCTCATCATCTTTTTTATAGGAACTTGTTAATGTTTCATGAATGACAGCTGTAACAAACTCTCTAAAAATTATGTAATTTTTTTCAAGAAATATACCAAAGCTTGTATGTGGGTAAGTAGGCTTTTCGGGAAATAAATATTCAGGAAAAGACAAAGGTTTGTCTTTGCGTCCAACGTATGCATCTGGGATCAATTTGCGAGTGTATTTTCCTTCGGCTGCAAATGGCGAATAAACGACCCAGTTTGTACGACTCAGTAAGGAATATTTACCTTCGAGAACAGTGTTGTTAACCGGCAATGATAACCGCAAGTGAGGCAGTAATAGTCGAAACAATGGGTGGCTTGTAGGAAAAATTGATTTTGTTATTGCGTTAATGGTATCAAATGGAAAATGCAGTTTTCCGTGTTCGGTCATATTAATTCTATGAACTGCACCTTGTATGGCAAAGTACTTGGCAAGATCCCAGCGGTTATTGTGTGATGAATTGGTTTGTTGCGAGGGTGCAGGCGTAGGAATTATAGTATCTGCTGTTTCAAGAATTTTTTTTTGGTTTTCATCCGTTTGGTAAATATGTATTGCAACAGCAGTATATGCTGGTAATGCTTTGTTAGTCGCTGACGGGTTGACTTTAAACAATACGATGGTGGGGGCCGCATACACACCTGGTAATGTTTTTGTGCATAGCCATTCCATCATGCTGAAATCCATTTTCATAAATTCGTCAGGGTTGTCATTGATATCAGGAATTTTATTGGCGAATAATTCAGTATCTCCAAGTTCTAGCGGAGATAAAAATTTGCTATACATGCCGTTTGTGATATGTGTGTTGAACGTGTCGTCATCAAATTTATCGTAATGCCCATCTGAGGTGATGTAAGACTCCCAAAGGCCAGGTATAAATTTGGTCATAATAATCCAAAGGTATTTTCGAGAAACATTCTTCGACCAATCGTTAGTTTCTTCTACTGGGAGGTTGGTGACTTCAGCATACTCGGAAAGAGCGCGCCCCGGTGCTGGTGTTGGCCAGGGGCCTCGACTGTCATAAAGCAATTCACTTTGGTAGTCGATGACGTTTTTCCTGAAGTAATCCCATTTGGGGTTTCCACGCATGTCAGTTTCATTGCCGCTGATACCTAAAGAATTATTTTTTTGAGTCATATGTTTTCTCCTGTTCGAATATCGTTGTTTTTGATTTTAGGTATGCGTTCACAATATAGAAGGTGCTCAAATACAATCAGTTATTATTTTGTTTTGAAGTATTGAGTTGCAATGGTTCTAAAAACTCAGGCTTTTTATTGAGATGTTGAGCTGCAATGAATAAAACACTTTGGCTTAATCTTTCCCCACTTTGGTTAACCGCTTCAATACCTTTTGCGAAATGTTGTAATGCGGAATGTTTATCTCCCATTTTTAATAGCGTTAGTGATAATACGCCATGCCAAGTGCCCATAAATAAATTGGCTCCCATCGATTGATAGTGAGGAATATTTTTTTCAATCAAAGAAATTCCTTTAAGCGCTTGCCCGTTGGCTAGACAAAGAAGACCTTCTTGAATTGCACCCAGTAAGCGAAAGACGTGAATGCCATGTTTAGAGCATAATGCTTGATTCTCTTCGATAAGTGCTTCAGCTTCTTGGTTTTTTCTTAGGCGAATTGAGATATGGACAGCAAAGCCTAAAGCAAAAGATAATGAAAAAGGATGCTGAGAACGACGAGCAGAACTGATGGCTTTTTGGCTCATCTTTAACGCGCTTTCCGTATCTCCTAGAATTTCTTTTAATATGGCAAAAAAACTATAAATGACAACGCCGGGGTCTTGGCCATAGGCATTAATATGCGGTTGTTGCATATCGGCAGTGAGTTTTTTTTCTGCCAGTAAGAGGTCACAAGCACTTTGCGAAAAATTTCCACGAAATAAATGCGTTGTTCCTCTCAGCATATAAGCTTCTACGATTAAGTCGTCAGAGTGATGTTGATCTGCAATGTCGACCAGTGCTTGTGCAGTATTTTCAGCTTCAATATGTTGAGCGCTAACACAGTAATATGCCCATATGCCAATGAGTGAAGGAAATGCTTTGAGTTTTTCGTCAGCAGTGGTTGCAAGATCTAAGGCGCGTCGATGAGATTTTGCAGCGGTGCTGCTTGCATAACCTTCGCTAGCAGTGGCAGCTCGACCTAAAAATATATGTAATTCAATCTCTTTATGCTTAATGTCTGTAAGCGCTTGAATATTGGTAACAGATTGTTGAAGTAGATGAATGTCTTGAATCCCATGTTGGCATAATCGCATGACTTCCAGTAAAGCATGGTTGTTCCATGCGTGTTTTGCAGCTTTGAGCCACCATTTAATGGATTCTGTATAGTCTGAACCCAGAGAATAATGCTGTGCAATACGTTCTTCAGAAATGTTGTTATTTTGCTTGAAGTTGTTTGAAATGACATTCGCAATTGAAATATGAAACTTCTTACGCTGATCAATATTGATCGTTTGATATAATGCATCACGAATTAGTGCGTGTTTAAAAATATAATTGTCGTTAGACTTTTGAAAAATAATATCTGCGTCATTAAGCGAAGAAAGATGATGCTTGATATGATTTGGGTATTCAATGTTTTCTTGCTTAAGAATCTCTTGCAGCAAGTTTTCATCAAACAATCTACCAATAACCGAGGCTGCTTGGGCAATCGTTTTGCTGTGACCTAATTGGTCAAGTCTTGATAATAAAATGTCGTTGAGGCTATCAGGGACCGAATCGTTCTTTAAGGGATGAGTTGTTGTTTCTCTTTTTTGTCGAGAAATCATGTTGACATATTCTTCTATGAAGAGTGGATTGCCTGCTGTTTTTTCAATAATTCGGTTCTCGATTTCTTCCGATAATAATGATTCTGTGTGTAGGCTGTGAATAAAATCGCGGGTTTCAGATTTTCCTAATTTGTTAAGTGATAATTGTGTTAGGTCGCTATACGCTCTCCATCGATGAAATAATTCTGGTCTACCCGTCATGATTATTAATACATGATCAGGTAAGGATTGTGACAAAATACTATCAATCCATTCGAGAGAGCTGTAGTCGGCCCAATGTAAATCTTCGAAGATGAGTAGTACAGGTTGTTTTAATGTAAGGCTCAATATAATTTTATTGAGCAGTAAAAAACTTTTTTTCTTTAGCGATTCGGAAGACTCGTGTAAAACGGAAAGTGCCAGTTCTTGAGTGTCAGTACAGTTCGCTTTACCAAGCAGCCATAGCAATACTTCTGTATCGTCATTCTCTATGGCGAGAGTGTTGTCATTTTGTGTCAGTGAAAATACATTTGAGAGCCACTGGTAGGCAGAGTGCTGAGTAACGGTTTGGTGATTCAGTGAATGAGCGATGCCCACCGTGTTGCGGGTGTTGATGATAGTGCCCGTTTTTTCAAAAAAGAGTATATTGTCGCTGATCGCTTTTATGATGGGATAGAAAGCAGTATCTTGTTGTAAAGGGTCAAACGTACAATCAATAATCAGTGATTTTTTATTGGCGCTATTACTTTTTAATGTCACAGTTTTAGTGAGTTCGTGAAGCAGTCGAGTTTTCCCCATACCCGCTTCGCCAGTAATGAGCACGGCACGTGAATCGCCATCGTTCGCGTCATTCCAAGCGGATTCCAGTAATCCTAGCTCATGATAGCGCCCCATCAATTGAGTGGTATATTGGCTACGATTGGGCGATAGCGATGTTTCTGCTTCTCTTTTAGTAAATTGATATAACGTTTCGTTGTGGGTGATTATTGATTTATCTTGTATCTCTGCCGGAAAACGCTTTCGTAGTCGGGCGCAAGCCGACTCTGTCATGATCACGGATATATCGTGCTGACTTTTTTGATGGATCAGTGAAGTCATAATGCCATTAATGTCGCCTAATACTTTACGCTGTCCTGTTTTGTTGTCGTCACTTATCGTGACTGGCAAATTATGGATAAGCAGAGTGTCGACTGCGTGTATAGATAATAGTGCCTTTGAACACAGTAAAATATTGGCGCTATATTTTTCAGAGCGAAGAGGAAAGCCAAAGTGAGCTACGATAAGCTCGGGATCATTTTTACCGGATGGTTCGATATGATGATGACTGATACTGCCAGAAAATGTCTTAATAATAGCTTTGATTTCGGATGTGCTTTTTTTATTTTCTTTTTCGTTGCTATCCCCGTCTGTATTATTGCACGATATCCCCAAGGTTAGGATTTTACGGTATTCATTAACCGTACTTATTGTTTTTGCTATTTTTTTTCTTTGTGAATCATTGTTAATAAATTGCGCACACTTTTTTTGATCATCTTCAGTCGCTTTTAAATTATTTAGCAAGCTTTGTAGTTCATTCTTGACAATATCGGTACTGTGGTATCGCTTTGGTTTTTCGATGCTAAGACATCGCTGAATAATGTGATCAAGTCGAGTTGAAAAATCCAAATTGTCTAAAAAAATCTTTGGACTCTCGCTATTAAATATTTGGTACATAATCTCAGCGGCATTATCACCGCTAAATGGCCGCTCGCCTGTTAGCGATTCGTATAACAGTATTCCTAGCGCCCAAATATCAGTTCGTTGATCGATAATTCCTGAACTAAATTGCTCTGGCGACATATAAGCAAATGTTCCAATCACTTGTCCGGTTTGTGATATTTCTGTTCCAGCTGTTTTGGCAATACCAAAATCGACAAGCTGAATATGCATAGTATCGTTAACAATAATGTTTTCAGGTTTTAAATCGCGGTGAATAATTCCATGATTGTGAGCGGTTTTAAGAGCGTCGCATAACTGAATAATAATGTTGAAAAGATCGCCGATGGATAACGTCTGCTCTGCGATTAGTTCCGATAAATTTTTCCCCTCACAAAAAGCCGTTACGATATATAACCGACCATCTTCTGTTTCATCGACTTCATACACTTCGCATACGTTAGGATGGTTTAGCCCCGCAGCGGATTTTGCTTCTTGAACGAATCGTTGTTTGTCGTTGGGATTTTTTGCTCGATACGATAGGAGAAACTTTATGGCAACGGTGCGATGAAGCTTTTCATCGAAAGCCTTATACACTACACCCATTCCGCCTTCGCCAATTTTTTCAAGTAATCGATAGTGTTTTACGGTATCGATTTCTACATCGTTAATGAGTGGATAGAGAGTTTCTGATAGATTGGACAGATAGTTCTCTGAGTTATCATCAGCGTTTAATAATGTGAGGACTTGGTGTTTTAACTGTTTGTCCCCCTCACATTTATCGGCGACATAGTCGACTCTTGCGTTGGGCGCAATATTTAACGCAGCATTAAAAATTTCCTCGATTCTTTCCCAGTTATCCATAGGTATTGACTGTATTGGTATTTTTGTCCGTCATGCTCGAGATAATAGTCATAACCTGTTCGAGACGACAACCTTTTTTCATCATAAAAAAAATATAATTTTTGGATGAGGGGATTATGTTGTCTTTGTCGCTTCTTATAGATATCTCAACTTTCCATTCATTTTTTCTTATCTTTTAATCTCTCCGTTTCACCAATTTTAGGCTCTTGTCCTTTATTTTTTCATTCTAGTGAGGGGATCTCTATTTGATTGACGCTTTAAAGAGTAATAGCAGCTTAATTAAGCGGCTTTTGACTTTTAAACATGTTAACAATCGTAGAGCGATACGAAGGAGATGAATCATGAAAACTTCACATTCTAAATGGTTGGTGACGGCGATGATGTCGTTATCTTTAGCTGGGTGTGGTGGTGGAGGCGGTGGAGGTAGTGATCCTGCGCCTTCTCCAGCACCCACACCAACCCCAATCCCAACTCCAACGCCGGGAAATTTTACAATTGGTGGGGCTGTCTCTGGCCTGTCAGGCAATGGTTTGGTTTTACAAAATAATAATAGCGATGATTTAACGATCACGGGTAACGATGTGTTCACTTTCAGTTCGACGGTGGCTTTAGAGGATGCTTATAGTGTGAGCGTTTCTACCCAGCCAACTAATCCTTTACAAACTTGTCATGTTGCGAGCGGTTCTGGTACGGCGACAACCGATGTGAATGATGTTGTGGTTTCATGCACAACGCCATCGGCGAGTAATGATACAGATGGTGATGGATTAACAGATGCGGAGGAAGCGACTTTTGGAACCAATCCTTCCGTTAAAGACACAGATGGCGATGGCTTTTTAGACAAAGAAGAAGTCGACAATTGGGATCGCTTAAGTGGAAATCATTTGCGCTTTAATCCGCTAGTGGCTGATGTCCCTCGTATTTACATGCGTCAAATGGGAACGCCAGTCATTCAATTGTTAGCAACAACCGTTGAGTCTGGAAGCGTTGCAAAAGGAATGAGTAATGCAAATAGCGCTGAAGTAGAAGTGACGACTTCTCGAGGTCGTACCAATACACACGAAGTAGAAGAACAGCATACCGTTGGCGTGAATGCGGAAGTGAAAAAATCTGGACCCATCACATCAGGAAAAGTCGAGGCGAATTATGAATATCAACATAATGATACAACGACGGATGTGAGTTATTGGGATGAAACAACGGTCGAAACTAATCGACAAGAAAGCAGTGAGTTTTACGAAACACTAAAAACAGAAACGGTCGATACAAAAGGCGGAGAGATAAAAGTATTGATGGGATTGGCGAACGATGGCGATGTCAGTTACACCATCAACAATATGGAAATTGCCGCTTACATGGAAGATTCAAAAAATCCAGGGAATTTAATTTCTGTCGGCACCTTGCGGCACGATGGGCAATTAAGTGTTACACCTGATCCTCTCGGTCCTCAGCAAAATATCGATAATAGCCAATTAGCGCCGTTTAATTTTGAGTATACGGCTGAAAATAATCCTGAAGAAATCAGTCGGATTCTAGAAGGTTCGAATCAATTAATTTTAAAACCCACAAACATTTCATTGACCGGACAGCGTTCTGATGTTGATCTAAATTTAGCGGCACAAAATATTAAAGCTAGAACCGCAGAAGTCATTATTGATTATAGCGATCACGGCGGCTTATCGACTGAGCGCTATCGAGTTGCTGTCGATACTGGAAATGGTAGCGAGTTGTCATTTGTAGATTTAATGGCAAAACATTTAGACGTTGCTTATGAGTTTAGTGATTTTACTTTCCCTGGAAAAGCTAATCATTCAGGTCTAACAAAAGTTCGAAATATTTCAGCGAATACATCAACCAATAGTTATTGGATGTTAGCGCACACATTTACACCGCAAGGCAGTCCTATCGGTACTTTATCGACAGAGCTTTATAATATTCTGGATGAAGATTACGCTGCGAATGATATTCAAATTCGCAAAGGTGATGTACTGCATCTTGTTTATATCACCGATACTGATTTGGATGGTTTAAGCGATCGCATGGAACAGCTAAAAGGAACCGACTTAACTAAAGCGGATACGGATGGCGATACGTTAGATGATGCGTTAGAAATTTACGGATGGAAAACAAATCTAGGCGCCCCCCCTTGTGATGTTGGTGGCAATTTAGTTTTCGTGCGCTCAAATCCTTTAGTGGCCGATAGTGATGCGGATACTATTTCAGACAGTGATGAGTTTTCTAATTGCACAAATCCTCTTGGTGAGTTGCAAGTAGAATTGGGTGATAACCAAATTGTCACATCGGCTTCGAATGTTACGTTGCAAGCCAGTGCATCTAATTATTCAGATCCTGGATCATTAACGTATTCATGGACACAACTCTCTGGCATTTCTGTTGGTCAATTACCTAATAGTCCATCAGTGACATTCACTGCTCCTTCAGAAGTGACAACCTTAGCGTTTAGAGTGACGGTGACAGATACGCAGCAAAGCGGTAGTGAAGCGATTGATTCTGTTCGCATGGTTGTTGCAAAAGATGCGGCTAATGCGTGGTTTGTCGATCCCGATGTCGGCCATGACTTTAATAACTTGGGTACGCCAGATTCACCATTAAAAACGTTAGAAAAAGCATTAGACATAGTTTCAGCAGGTGGTGATATTTATTTGAATACACCCGATAACGGTGCTGTTTATTCATCAAGTGAAACAATTACTCTTCCAGCCAATGTCAGTATGTTTGGAGGTTTTGATGACAATTGGATTCATGAGCCTCTTTTAAAGCCAACACCTATTATCGTGAATAAAGCAATTGCTTTAACACAAAAACAATCGAGTGTTCCTGTGGTGATAAGTGGATTAAGTGTTGAATCGGTTGCGCCTATTGGTGGATCCGAATCATCGATGGCGATTTTGTTAGAGAGCCAACCGTCAGTGACACTGGATCGCGTTATTGCTAAAGGCTCTGATCTCACAATTACCCCTTCTCTATTGACCACGGGGAGTGCTGATTTTGTTGCAGGTTCAAGTTATGGGGTGATGGCAAGAAATCTCTCATCGCTAAATGTTGTTTCGAGTGAAATTCGTTCGGGTAAGGGATCAGCAGGCGCGAGAGGAATCGCTGGCAGTAAAGGACAGACTGGTGACAAAGGTTCAAACGGCAGCGGGATTAATGGCGGTGTTGGTGGAACAGGAAATACCAACGGTGCGAAAGGCGGAGCGGGTGCTAAAGCCACGGCTGGGCTTGTTGCTTGTTCGTCTGGTAGCAAAGGTTCCGGTGGGAGCAAAAGCGGTTCTGTCAGTGGTGGTGCTGGTGGAAAAGGGGGCGTGGCGACTTATAAATTCCCCGCGTCATGTAGCACTACTTCGGCCAAATCGGGAGGAAGTGTCTCGTATCGTGCTTCGACGGGATCGGCGGGTGTGGTGGCAACGCTAGCCAGTACGTTCGATGTGAATGGCATCTTGATTCCCAAACACGGTTCGACGGGTGGAACTGGTGCTGGTGGCGCCGGTGGCGGTGGCGGTGGTTCGGGTAATGGAATCGATACCAATAACGGCGGCGGTGGCGGCGGTGGCGGCGAAGGTGGCGGTGGCGGCTACGGCGGACAAGGTGCTCGTGGTGCTGGTGGGTCGTTTGCGCTTGCTGCGTTGAATGTTGAATTTATTCATGTTGACTCCTCGTCATTGGTCAGTAGTTCAGGTGGAGCTGGCGGAAATGGTGGTTCAGGTGGAACTGGCGGAGATGGTGGTAATGGTGGTACTGGATATGATTCGAGTTCTAGAAAAGGCGGTAATGGTGGAAAAGGAGGCCCCGGCGGTTATGGTGGAAAAGGTGGCGGGGGTTCAGGTGGTCCCTCGGCTGGTTTAGTGTTGTTAGGTAATAGTTCAGCAGATGTCCTTAACAGTGCAATCGCAACAGGCAATGCAGGAAATGGCACATCGTCAAATCGTGGTGTCGGTGGCTGGAATTACGGTGTTTATGTGGGTGATTCAGCCTCATTATTAAGCGCTTCAGGAAGCGTTTTTGAACTAGGTTCCGCTGGAAATTCAGCCCCTGCAGCGAGTAATGTTAATCAATAAGGTGAGTGAATAAATATTAAATAAATCGTTAATATTTATGCTTTTAAAGCCAGACAAGGGATTGTCTGGCTTTTTTTTATAAAAAAGCTATATATTACCGTTGTGGTTTGTTTCCCATTGGATGATTTTCTACGGTTAGTTTTATTATCTTTAACTGGCCGTTAAAAGTCGTGAGAAGTTTCCAAAATGCGAGCATCAGTATTTATATGTTATTAAATAATGAAACGAAAAATAGTGTGCTGAATATTCTTGAGTGTTATCAAGATGGGATCAGTGAATTTGATTTAATGAAAGAACTCGATGCGATAGATTTTTTTCAAAATGAAAATGATCTCTCTGTGAGCGAATTAAAAAAAACCAATGAACTTTTGTTGTTTCATAAGCATTTTATGTTGATGCACATTTTGTATCGGCTGCAGGATGAGTTGTTGGCTGTCGAACGCTATTTGGATATCTCGCCTTTAAAAATACAAATAATAAATTTCTTAATCAATAAGGAAAGCTTTGTTTCGGGTAATATAAAAAGTGATCAAGAGCGCTCCTTGTCTTTATCAGAGGATAATCAACTCAAAACATATTATTTGGATTGGGGAAATTATATGTCTACTACAGAAGACAATGTAAAAAGTATGTTAAATAATTTTTGGCGAAAGTTGCTTGATCCTAAATCAAGAGAGGACGCGTTTTTAATTTTTGATTTACCTTGCTCATCTTCTCAAGAAGAAATTAAAATTCGATATCGGCAGTTAGCTAAAAAGCATCATCCCGACAAAGGTGGAATAGAAGAGAAATTTATAGAAATCCAACAAGCGTTTGAAATATTAACCGGCCAAATTTGAAAACAATAAAGTAACACCTAAAATTGGTAAGAAAATCTTCCGTATAAACTCTTTCCTTTTATTTCATAGGTTCGTTGGTCAAAGTTGTCATTAAAAGCGCTGACAGAAAATGGTGGTGGATCATCAAATACGTTATCAATGCCTAATGTGATATTGAGTCCGGATAATTTTTTGGGAGAATATTTAATTTGAATACTATGAGTTATCCAGCTATCAATTTTTCTTGTTTGGGTTGATTCTGGAATTCTTTCTGATAAATCTTCGATGTAATTGATATTGTAATTCACTTCCCATTCATTATTAGACCAGCTAACCCCCGTATTTATTTTCCACTCTGGAATGGCACCTTGTCCATCAGATGCAGAATCAGAAAATTGTCCAGCGATATCTATACGTTGACTCGTAGGGTTGGATTGTTGGCGGTATGAATGCATGTAAGATCCATTGGTAGAAAATATGAAGTGACCAAAACGCGTGTTCGGAAGCTGGTAGCGAATGGTTGTGTCAGCTCCTTTGACTTGTAAACTTCCCACGTTAAGATTAGTAGCGTATACGGTAATGATATTACCTTGTGCATCTCTAATGACCTGTGAAGGGAATAGGTTTGATTGAGCATTTTGGTCAATAATGTATTGCGCTCGAGCATCTATCACATCGTCTAAATCAATTTGAAACCAGTCGAAACTCATCGTTAAATTTCCCTTAATCTCTGGTGTCCAAACTAGGCCAAAAGTTTTGTTAATTGATTTTTCAGGAAGCAGTAATTTATTCCCCCCTGTCACTGTTAGAAATTGTTGCCGAGTAGGATCAGACTGTTGGGCACAGCCTGCAAGTACTCCCACATTGTCAATCATCGAACAAGGATCTTGGAGCAAATCATATGAATTAGATTCAGTTTGATAGAGTTGATCAAGACTAGGAGCTCTAAAGCCTTTTGAATACGTATTCCTTAATAATAAATTTTTGATTGGGCGATAGCGGAGACCAAACTTAGGATTGTTGGTTTCTCCGAAGTCACTGTACTTTGAGTATCTTGAGGCAATATCAAAATCTAATTGGTAAGCCATTAGTGTATTTTTAATTAATGGAATAGTGGCTTCAATATAGACTTCGGACACTCGTCTTGATTCTTTTGAGTCGGTAAAAAAAATGCCTGTTTCTAATTCGTTATTCGATGTTAATTCGGCAACTTCTTCTCTAATTGAAATTCCACCTGCAAGGCCTATGGCGGATATGTTTAGTATGTCAACGATGGTATCTCCGTTGAGGGAAAATTCAGAGAGTTTACTAGAACCTTCAATTTTTTGATGACTTCGAATGAAATGCAATTGGGCTTCGTCAATGGATCCAGGAGGTCCAAAAAGATCCAGTTGAGCACATTCAATATTTAGAACACATGCGCTGCTTAAAGACTCTTTTATCTTTTGTATATCGGCTAAGCCATTTGCTTTTTTTTCTGCTTTTGTTCGGTTGAGGTTAATTGCTGCATCCCAGTGAAAATTAGATGCTGATTTTTCAATTTGAAAATTTAAACGCTTTCCAAATTCATTGCTTTTTTGGATCCTCGGTCCTAGCTCAACAATCCTTCGGCGTATGTCAGTAATATCCACACCGAAAGGATTAAATGGATTGTCTGAACCAATAATAATTTCTTCGTTTTCAAATCCAGTGAAAATAGGCTGGGGGGCAAATGTGACAGTAGCTTCAGTCTTGATTACGCCTACTTGTAAAATTAATTCCGTATTTTCACTGATAAGGTGTGCTGCGCTAACATTAACAGCTGAGCGTGTTGATGGTGAAAGCGAAGACGTTTCCTCACGATAATTGTAAAGGTCTTCCTTCGTGGCTGAACGATAACTCGCAATATCTTGCGGGTCTGATAATGCGTCTTGCAGAATAAAAACGTCACCATTGGGTAATGTTATTCTGCTAAAAGGCGTTGCACTAGAGCGGTTGTCAACGCCACCTTGTGACCTACCATCAGCATTTTTAGAAACATATCTATCTCCGCTGAAAATACCTTTTTGATCAAAGTGCGATGCACTGAACATGAAATCGGTATTGTCAGTTGAAAATCCCGATAGAATATTTGTGTTGAAGGTTTCTTGATCTCCTCGACTGGTTTGTCCGTAGTATTGGTCAATGAGAACGCCAGATGCTCTGCGTTTTAAAATTATATTGACGACACCGGCAATGGCATCGGAACCATAAATAGAAGAAGCGCCATCTTTTAGCACTTCTATTCTTTCAACAGCAACCAATGGAATGCTATTCAGGTCTACAGAGTTCCCGGCAAGCCCACTGTTTGATGTTCGCCTTCCATTGATGAGCACCAATGTATTTGAAGCGGGTAAACCTCGTAATGTAATCGTTGCTGTTCCATCTCCGCCATTACTGACAGCGGTGCTCGTAGAATTTCCTGACACAGCCGGAATAAACTTTAAATACTCGCTAATAGTTTGAACGCCACGAGAGGCGATTTCTTTTTCCGTAATAATATCTACAGGAGAAGAGCCTTCGAAATCTAATCGTTTTATTCTTGACCCTGTGACTTGCTGTCCAATGATGAGTACTTCTTCAATCATTTTTTTTTGTTGAATATTTTTGTTTATGATGTCGCTGGAAGTTTTGCGAGAAAGAGAAACAACTCGAGGGTTAAAGGATGTCCATTCAATATCTCTACCATTTAATAACAATTCAA
Source organism: Cellvibrionaceae bacterium (assembly GCA_050633885.1). Classification (GTDB taxonomy): domain Bacteria; phylum Pseudomonadota; class Gammaproteobacteria; order Pseudomonadales; family Cellvibrionaceae; genus JAWSVE01. Next base: position 528,604 of record JBOEHK010000005.1, on the reverse strand, counting down.
GGGCAGTAGCGGGAGAATACAGGCCTTCGATTTTCTGTGTTTTTATTTCGGATGCACTTAAACCGGTTGGAAAAATGATACTAATTTGGGCTTGTTTGCCTAATTCTATCAGTGCACTTGAAAGTCTTTGGCTGGGTATATTGAGCGTTGTTGGTGTAGTTAGGTCAGCTGACGCATTTGAAGAAAAAGTCCATGCTATGAATATGGCATAGACGAGAGAGCTCGTGACGATTAGCTTAACTCGTTTTTGTAAGCACAAAACTTTTTTGTTAATTATTATAGGCATACTCTATGTATTGGATAACTTTTTTGCTGCTTCTCTTAGGGTATCAGTATCAATATTTATTTTGTAAGGCTGCGGCTGTAGATTGTATAGCTTTTAAGGTCTAGGTTAATAGCGTGAGAGTAAAGAAAGGTGGAATTAAACAAGTTTTACTCGCGAATACATCATAGTTTGCTAGTCATCATGATTTCGAGAGTACTTGTAGCTAATTTGTCAGAGAAAGTAATAACAACAGGGTGGGCAATCTAGATAAAAAAGCGAGGCTTTGTAGGATATGGCGTTCTATCAACTATAGCGGTTTTCTAAACAGGCGGGTTTTATCATTGAGTGGGCTTTTATAGGCCTGAAGTTCAAAAGAGGCAATAATCGCATCAAGTGTGGCTTCGGGTTCTTCTAAACTGAAAGTGCCAGAGATCCTCAATTTATGAAGTGAATCGTGAGAGGTGTCCACAGGCTTTTTTAAGTAACGGTTTAACTCAGAAAGTGCGAGTGAAAGATCCATATCTTGAAAGATTAATGTCTTTTCACGCCAAGCAATGATGCGCTCAATATCAGCAATTTGTTTTTCTCCGATATTCTCAGTATTTACACTGAGTTGATACCCAACGTCGACAAGGATCTCCTCAGAGGGTGCTTGTCCTACTGTCGTTCTATCATCATCAAGTTTATTGACTCGAATGAGCCCATCAGTGACTGAGACTGTCATTGAGGCATCCTGTAAATTGATGTTAAATGCAGTTCCAACAGCCGTCACTACGCCACTGTTTGCTGTCACCACAAAGGGTCGTTCTGAGTTGTGAGCAACGTCGAAATAGGCTTCGCCTTCCAGAAGAGCGAGTTTTCTTTGATTGTCACTGTATTGAACTGTTAGTCGTGAATTTGTATTTAGCTCAATGACAGAGCCATCGCTAAGAGTAAAACGTTGCTTTGTGCCAATGGGAGTTGCAAAGAGTTGTTGAGTAATAGTTGAGTCTAAGCGAGAAGATGGTTGAGAAGTGCCATCAGTCAAAAATATAAAACCAGCGATAAAAATACTAGCAGCAGCTGTCAGCCAGCCCATCCTCTTGAATCTGGAATCCCTTGCTTTAACAGTATTTGGCTTTATTTCATCGCTTGTCTGGGGGTGTGAATCATTTGAAGCTGATAATTCTTCTGACCGAGGATTTTTAGAAAGATAAGCGCTAATATCTTCCGGTGAGTTGGTTGTCGGAATCGACATCGAAGAAGAAGCGACACCCATGCTTTCCCATAGAAGCATGGCTTCATCAAAAGCCAGTTGATGCTCTGGAGAGGCATCTAACCAGAGTGCGAAATCGGCTTGGTCAGCGTCTGATACTTGATCTGAGCGCAAGCGGGAAATCCACGCTATTGCCTCATCCAGTGTTTTGTCGCTGAAATTTGTAAAGTTTATCGCCACTCGTTCTTGCCTCTAAGAGCCTTTCCTTACTCATTACATCATTATTCATCACTTCCGTTTAGCGCGAGATTCTACGTGAAAAAGTATTGTACTTCACTGAGATTAGGCTAAACCGTTACATTTGCTTACATAGACGGTTGAAAAGAGAGTGGACTCAATGTTGTGAGTATTTAATTGAGTTAATCGGTAGAATTTGAGGACTGAGTCAAACTTAAACTTAAACTCAAGCTAAAAGATATGTAAATGCAGTGAGGGAAACGTTTTAAACAATATCGCTTTGGTGAATTGTCTTTCTGCATTGTTGCAGAGCCTGAAGGATGTATTTTTCTACACTACTGACTGACACCCCCATTTCTTCGGCAATTTCTGAATAAGACAGGCCTTTTTGACGGTGAAGAAGAAATGCTTGGCGAGGCTTAACGGGAAGTTTTGCTAGCGTCAGGTTAATTTGAGAAAGCTGCTGTTTGGCTGCAATGATACGTTCGGGAGATAAGTTGTCTTTAGATCTATTGGTTGCTTCTATTCGAGAAGACTCTCGTTGAATATAACGATTAAGTACCTCTTTGCGTCTAATCGAATCAATTGCTAGATTGCTGGCAATTTGGAAGAGGTAGGCCTTGGGGTTATTGAGTGAAACGCCATCGTCTAACTTTTCAATGCGTAAGAGGGCTGCATGCGCGATATCTTCAGCTTCTTCAACGCTTTTTAAGCGGCGAGTTAAAAAGCGTATTAAAGATGCGCTGTGTTCTTTATACAATGCTTGTAACATACTGCCCCTTATCGAATGCTGAGTATTTGTCTCTCAAGCAAATACCTTGCCTTAAATGGCATTTTTAGTTTAAAAACCTTCTCCTCCCAAAAAAACATCGTCCTCTTTATTGTGTTCTGTTGTTTAGTTTGGTGTTGTGAAGCATCTCAGTGTGTTACTGAATCAAATCTCAAAACCAATGCTATTCTCCAAAAAATGAAGAGTAAGGCTATAACCTAATAATATTTAAGAAAATTTGATACTGAAATGACAGGTTGTGAGTAACATTAAAACTATGCGATCGGGAATGCAATACAGGAATGTGTCAGAAAGATAAATTTTATATCTTTTATGAGAAGGTTTTTAATAAAGTGCAATTTCTAGATTCGATAATTAAAAGTATGAACGGTTATGTTTTGACAGTGTGCCAAATTGAAGCAAGGTGTTGCAAAATTGAGCGGATGATAAGATCCGGTAGGGCTTAGGATTAAATAGACACTAAGATCAGGTGAGAACGAGATGGGTTATGGTTGTATGATTTTGACTGCACTGACTTCTAAGTCTCTCGATTTTCCAGCTTTGTTGAGTCTGTTTAAATAATTTTCCCAATGATGGGTATGGTTTTTACCTAGGTCGTAAAGATATTCCCAAGTAAAGATACCTGAGTCGTGACCGTCATTAAATTCTATACGAATCGCATAATTACCCATCGGCTCGATTGTATTTATTTTTACGTTTTGTTTTCCAAACTGTAAAACTTCTTGGCCTGGCCCATGGCCTTTAACTTCGGCTGAAGGGGAATAGACTCGTAAGTATTCAGCGGCTAGTTTGAAATTTTCTTCGCCATAAGATATTTCCAGCGTCCCAGATTTTTTGTGTAGTTGAATTTTACTTGGGATCTTCATGAGACGCTTAACCTAGCCTTTGAGAAAAATGAAAGTGAATTAACAATAATGGTCCAAACTACCAGATAAATTTTACAAAATAAAACGACTTAAATCTTCATTGTTGGCTAATTCGTTTAATTGGCTATCAACATACTGGCTATTTATTTCCAGCTCTTCTTTCTCCTCTCCACAACTAAAAGAAATATCCTCTAATAATTTTTCTAAAATTGTATGTAAACGACGAGCGCCAATATTTTCGGTGCTTTCGTTAACGTGGAAAGCGGTTTCTGCTATTCGACGTATTCCATCTTCAGTAAAAGTAAGTGCAATGCCTTCGGTTTTTAACAGTGCTTGATGTTGTTCTGTTAATGAGGCGTCTGGTTCCGTCAGAATTCGCTGAAAATCATCAGGTGTTAGCGCTTCTAGTTCAACTCGAATAGGTAGGCGGCCCTGTAATTCAGGAATGAGGTCAGAAGGTTTGCTAACATGAAAAGCACCTGAGGTAATAAATAAAATATGATCAGTATTGATGATTCCGTGTTTAGTACTGACAGTGCAGCCTTCAATGAGGGGTAACAAATCTCGTTGCACTCCTTCGCGAGACACATCGCCACCGGAACCTCGATCATTACTTTTCGCAACTTTATCGATTTCATCAATAAAGACAATGCCGTTTTGTTCGGCAGCTTCTATTGCCTGTGCTTTTGTTTCTTCTTCGTTTATTAATTTTCGGGCTTCTTCTTCTATTAATTTTACTTTGGCATGTTTCACTAAAATTTTAGTGGTTTTGGTTTTACCTGGTGACATGTTCGAGAACATACTTTGCAGTTGGCTGGTCATATCTTCCATGCCAGGAGGTGCCATGATTTCAACGCCGACTGGAGTGGTCGCCAAATCAATTTCAATTTCTTTTTCGTCGAGTTCGCCTTCGCGCAATTTTTTTCTAAAAACTTGCCGGGTTGATGACTCTGTTGTTTCTGAATCATCACCGCGAGCTGGTGGCAGTAGGGCATCTAAAATACGTTCTTCCGCTGCATTTTCCGCACGAAAATTAACTTTGTTTATTGCTTGTTCGCGATGTTGTTTGATAGAGGTTTCAACTAAATCTCTAATAATAGATTCTACATCACGTCCCACATAACCTACTTCGGTAAATTTTGTAGCTTCAACTTTAATAAAAGGAGCGTTTGATAATTTTGCCAAGCGTCGAGCAATTTCAGTTTTACCGACACCGGTAGGGCCAATCATTAAAATATTTTTTGGTGTGATTTCATGGCGAAGCGTTTCGTCAAGTTGCATGCGTCTCCAACGGTTTCGTAATGCAATGGCAACAGCCCTTTTAGCATTCTGTTGGCCGACAATGTGTTTATCAAGTTCGTGAACAATTTCACGAGGAGTAATCTCGGTCATAATCTCGATGATCCGTGCTATATGAATAAAAGTTTATGTGTTTTAGGGTTTGAATCAGTGTGATGTAGTTCTTTCTGAGAAAAATTAAAAAGTTAATTCTTCAATCGTATGATTATGATTAGTGTAAACGCAAATGTCGCCAGCGATAGTTAAACCTTTTTCTACGATGTCTCGTGCATCTAGATCAGTATTTTGCAATAAAGCCGTTGCGGCTGATTGTGCAAAAGGCCCGCCAGATCCAATGGAAATTAAATCGTTTTCGGGCTGAATCACATCGCCGTTCCCTGTCACTATTAACGATGCTTCTTTATCTGCGACAGCCAATAAAGCTTCGAGTCGTCTTAATGCACGGTCAGTTCTCCAGTCCTTGGCCAGTTCAACCGCAGCCCGTGTGAGCTGTCCGCCGTGAGCTTCAAGCTTGGCTTCGAATCGTTCAAAGAGTGTAAACGCATCTGCTGTTCCACCAGCAAAACCAGCGATGACCTGATCTCGATAGAGCCGGCGAACTTTACGGGCATTGCCTTTCATGATGGTATTGCCGAGAGAAACTTGTCCATCCCCCCCGATGACGACTTTATTGCCACGCCTGACTGAGAGAATTGTTGTTCCGCGATACTGTTCCACAAAGAATCCTTAATACCTGAAGTGAAAATAGCCCAAATAGGTTGAGGATAGCTGGGTATTGATCATTGAAAGGGTGAGCTATCTCGCAATCAGTACAAGATGGGGGTGGTGTTAGGTTTTTCAAGATTTGAATCAATAAATCTCAATACGGGGTATTGAGTGTCGGGTGTTCAGACATAGAGTACTTATTGTTCTAAATTACGTTTGATGACCATAGTGTCAATATTCATGCTCGCTAAGGTGCCGCGGGCTTTGGCTGTCATGGGGCGGTTTTTAAAGGGGCCAACCATGATGCGATGCCATGTACTTTCGCCCACTGTTCTAGAGTCAATCTTAGCAGGAAGATTATTCAGGATGAGCTTGGCGCGTAATCGTTCAGCATCTTCAATGTTCCTGAATGAGCCCGCCTGAATAATATATTCAATACTTTTGAGTGCTTTTAGAGCTGCTTGTTGGCTAACGGTAGGGTCCGTTTCGACAATGAGTTCATTTTCTTTTAATAGCTCATAAAAAACAAAATCGGGAGCAGGTGCGCCGTCACTGGCTGTTTCTTTGAGCTTTCCTGTTTTTTCTGTATTTTGACGGTCTGAGTTTTCTTCTTGTGATCTATTCCATGCCGATGTTTTTTCGTTGCTAGGATTGTTGGCCATTTTGGGCTGAGGAGGAATGTCTTTTAAATAAAATAAAAACATCACAAAAGCGCCGAGTATGACACCGGTAAAAAGCCAAACCCAACCAGGAATAGTTGACTCGTGATGTTTTTTTCGAGTGTTTCGTTTGTTCGTTTTTTTGGTGGCAGAACGACGACGTGTTTGGCTCATGAGTTGTTGTTATCTATTAGCATTTCTTTTGTATTTATTTATGCGGTTTGCTTATTTAATAAGCGACATAAAAGCTTTTTCTAACTTCAGTTTTGAAATTGTACGTGAGTTTTTTAAAGCTGTCAGAGTTTGTCGCGTTAATTTTTTTTATTCTGAAGCTATGTCATGTCCACGGGATCAACATCAATCGACCATCGAGTGCGACGGCTGGTCGCATGGACATCCATCTCACGGCAGAGATACCGGATGGCTTGATGTAACCGTTGTCGATTATCGGAGCTAATTTGAAGTTGAAAACAAAAGCGGTCTTTTTTTCTTTCCATTAATCCTGGAATCGGTCCTAAATAACTTAAATGCTGAGTACTCGGAAATTGTTGTTGTGTTTTATGTCGTGCTATTTTTAAAAACTCGGTTGCATTTTCAGGTCTTTTTGACTCAGAACGGATTATTGCCATGTACCGATAGGGCGGCAATCCGGTGAGTTGACGCTCATTCAGTAGTCGGCGAGCATAACGATGATAACCTTCATGGATTAAGCTTTGAATCGATGGGTGATCGCAGTGATAGCTTTGTATAACGACTTTGCCTGGCTTGTGTTCTCGACCTGCTCGGCCTGCCACTTGTACCAATAATTGACCCATGCGCTCGGGTCCTCGAAAGTCTGCACTGAATAATCCAGAATCAATATCGATGATGCCTACTAATGTTACATCAGGGAAATGATGCCCTTTCGCGAGCATTTGTGTTCCGACAAGGATGCATGGTTCGCCTTTTAATACCTCGTTACTTAAATCGCTTAAGGCATTTTTTCGTCGAGTCGTATCGCGATCCACTCGATGTACGGGAACATCTGGAAAGTGCGTTTGTAAAAAAGCTTCTGATCTTTCTGTGCCTTGTCCCAGTTGAATTATCTGGTCACTAAAGCAGTCTGGGCACTTTCGAGTAATGGCGCGCTGCTGCCCACAGTGGTGACAATGCATGTGTGGTGGGTGATGGTGAACAGTCATCTTTGCCGAGCAGTGATTGCAGCCTGCAATCCAGCCGCAGTCTTCACACATGAGAACGGGAGCAAATCCACGCCGGTTAATAAAAATGAGTGCCTGGTTTCCTTTGTCGAGTTCTGCTCGAATAGTTTGAACGAGTGTTTGAGAAAACCCTTCGGTGGGTTTTTGTTCTCGTAAATCGACCATCTCTATTTGCGGTGGTTTTGCATTTCCCGCTCGTTTTGTTAAGCGTAAATGTTGGTAACGGTTTTGAATGGCGTTGTATAAAGTTTCAAGAGAAGGGGTTGCCGTTCCTAAAATTAAAGGAATGTTGAGTTTGTGAGCTCGGACTACGGCAATATCACGAGCAGAATATCGAAAGTTATCTTGCTGTTTAAAAGATACATCGTGTTCTTCATCAATAATGATTAATCCAAGACGTGGGATCGGAGTAAAGATCGCCGATCGGGTGCCAATGATGATTTGGGCGTTTCCTTGGGAGGCTTGTAACCATGTATTCATGCGTTCTTTGTCATTGAGGCCAGAATGAAGCGTCGCAATGGGATGAGAAAAGCGAGCGGTAAATCGACTGAGCAATTGAGGTGTTAGGCCAATTTCGGGCACTAATACGAGAGCGCTTTGATTCTGCTCGAGTACTTTGTTGATTGCTTGTAGATACACTTCGGTCTTTCCGCTGCCGGTCGCGCCTTCCAGTAAGAAGGTGTTGAATTCTTGATAGCTAAGTTGTGACAGTGCGTTATTTTGTTCATCGTTAAGCGATAGCGACGATCGTTTTGTTTTGTTGTTTGCTAAAGCCGTTGCGGAATGAAAGGCAGAATTTGTTGATGTCTCCTCTATTTCTTCAATCAGCCCTTTCTTTTGAAGCTCCCTTAACGTTGCTTTTGAGAAGGATGCTAACTCGGGTGAGCTTTTGAGTTCCTCGATCGATAGTGGCTGATTTTCAAGAAAAAGGTTAAGTAGTGCCGATTGCTTGGGGGCTCGTTTCAGGGAATCTTTGGGGAGGCCTTTTCCGTTAATAGTAAGCGCCCACACTTTCCGAGGAGCTAGTCGTGCCAGCTCCCCTTTTCGAATTAACGTTGGAAGCGCCGTTGACAGTACTTCGCCGATAGGGTGTTGGTAGTAATCAGAACCCCAAAGGCACAGGGAAAGGATTTCATTATTTATGCAAGGCTCAGTATCGATGATAGAGCGCGCGGGCTTAAGCTTATTCAGAGCCAGTTCACTAGAGTCTTTAATCTTAAGTAAAATGCCGACAAGTTGTTGATTGGCAAAGTTGACTTTAATACGAATGCCGGGCTGGAGCTGATTTGCTTGCTCTGTCGATAGTTCCTGAGGGGGTAGGTAGTCGAAAGACCTCCGCAATGGCGATGGTACAGCGATGTCTAATATGACCACGTCTGTTTGTATAAGTGTGTCTTGCATTATTCGGGCTGTTTGTTTGAGAGTATTGGAAGATTTTGGTTAGATAATACGCATTGTGCTTGTCTTGTGTGAGCAATCTGGTAGTATTCGCCGTCTTAATTTTTACCGGTGTTGGTGTAAATGTTAGGTTGATTTCCCCGTATTTTTACAGGTAGGCAATTAAAGTCTATCCAATATAAAGGGAGCTATACACAAAACACCAATAACGATGATGGCTTGGCGAATAGCGCTGAGGCACGAACAATATTGATGAGGCAGCTCAGATGCAAGCAGAAATTCATCCTAATTACGGCGAAATGATCGCTACTTGTAGTTGCGGAAACGTAATCAAAACACAATCAACTGTCGCCAAAGAGATTCATTTAGACGTTTGTTCTGAATGCCATCCTTTTTATACAGGTAAACAGAAAGTCGCTGACTCAGGTGGTCGTATTGATCGCTTTAAGAAGCGTTTTGCTGGACGTGGCGCTAAAAGCTAATTTAGCGCAAAATCATGAAAAGATTTTAAAAGCGTCTGGGGTCTTCATCTCAGGCGTTTTTTTGTTAGGAAAACAGCATTTGTTTTCCCAGCCATAAGCTGAAAACAGGATGATTTCAGCCTAGTTGTCCTTAAACGCATACTAACAGCGCGTTTGAGGCAGCAATCATGTCTCGTCTATCTGACGGACTTGGTGCGACTAAATCTCAGTCAAAGCACCCTCGCTATCGATGGCAAAACTGAATTGGCTCACACGTGTATCGCGTGCTGAGGCTGTAATACTTCTGCGGCTTAATCCAGCCAAGGATACAGTTTGTACATTTGTCTTTTAAGTCTTGCTGAGCTGATCGCTTCGGTAAGTCCAGACTCTATGCATTCCCACAGAGTCATAATCTTGAAAGTTTTTACTGAATATCGATGAGCCTTGACTCTTTGGCCGTTCATGCCTGATTTTTTGGTTTACCCTAAAAAAAGCAGTTTTGTGTGCATTGACTATGCTTCTATGTACGTTGAGTCAAAGTACTCTAAATCAAAGTGCTCTGAGCCAAAGCCCTCTGATAACGTTAGCAATAGCCAGAGGTAATGACATCAGAAGATATTCAGCCAAATAAAGTCAATTAGCTCAATTAAGTTAACTCAATGAATATTAAAACAACTGACGAAATATGTGGTTCTGACAAATGAGTAATGAATTTATAAAGGCTGCCTTGGATTATCATGAATTTCCTTTGCCTGGGAAGCTCAGTGTCGAACTAACGACGCCAGCAGAAAATCAAAATGATCTCTCTTTAGCTTATAGCCCAGGCGTCGCTGAACCTGTTAGGGCGATTGCTAAAAATCCGTCCGATGCTTATCGCTACACAGGTAAAGGCAATTTGGTTGCAGTGATTACCGATGGAAGCGCTATTCTTGGTTTAGGTAATTTGGGTCCTTTAGCCAGCAAACCTGTGATGGAAGGAAAAAGTCTTTTGTTTAAGCGATTCGCTGGTATTAATTCGGTTGATATCGAAGTGAATGCTGAAAATCCTCAAGCTTTTATAGACACAGTTGAGAGAATTGCTGAGACTTTTGGCGGTATTAATCTAGAGGATATTAAAGCACCAGAGTGTTTTGAAATAGAAAAAGAATTGATCCGCCGGTGTGATATACCGGTGTTTCATGATGATCAGCATGGCACGGCAATTGTCACTGTTGCAGCAATGTTGAATGCGTTGGAGATTCAAGGAAAATCAATTCGACAGGCAAAGATTGTGTGCTTAGGTGCAGGAGCAGCTGCGACTGCGTGTTGTAACTTAATGATTGAAGCGGGCGCGCAATTAAAAAATATCACGATGCTTGATCGTAAAGGCGTCATTCATTCAGAGCGAACAGATTTGACGTCACATAAAAAACAGTTTGCTTTGGTGACCGATGAAAGAGATTTAGATGATGCGATTGTTGATGCCGACATGTTTTTGGGTGTGTCAGGCGCGAATTTATTTTCTCCTGAGCAATTGAAAAAAATGGCGCCTCGCCCCGTTGTGTTTGCTTGTTCAAATCCAGACCCTGAAATTTTTCCTGAGGATGCTCATGCTGTACGCGATGATTTAATTATGGCGACAGGGCGTTCTGATTTTCCTAATCAAGTCAATAATGTCTTGTGTTTTCCGTTTTTATTTCGTGGTGCACTGGATGTTCGTTCAAAGGTTATTAACTCGCAGATGAAGCTAGCGGCTGTAGAAGCTATTCGCTCGCTTGCAAAACAAGAAGTGCCTGATGAGGTTAAAAGTGCTTACGGCAAAAAAGAGATTAGTTTTGGGCCTGAGTATATTCTGCCAAAGCCGACAGATCCTCGATTGTTGTCGGTTATCGCTTCAGCGGTAGCAGCGGCCGCTGTAGAGTCTGAGGTGGCAAGACTGCCTTATCCGGAGCATTACCCTTTATAGATCTTTTAACATTTTTTTTCGTATATAAAAAAGCCAGCTGATATCTTCACTGGCTTTTTTTTTGAGTATTTAAAAAAGTTCGTCAGGGTGAACTTCTTCTCCATCTTCAGTCGGAACAAAAACCTCTATTGCCGTATCCAGTTCCGGAATATTTTCAGTTCTAAATAATTCAAAAACAAAATTTGGATCTTCGGGAGGAGAGCGTAAACCTGTTTTTGAGTTCACTCTAACGCTGACTAATCCTGCGGGCTGCTCTCTTGGAGTTTCAGGAATGTCTTTCAGCGCTTCCTTCATAAAATCCATCCAGATCGGTAACGCAGCCACTGCGCCATACTCGCCTTTTCCGAGTGGTAAATTTTGATCAAAACCAATCCAAGCCGTTGCGACTAAGTGTTGATTGTATCCAGAAAACCAAGCATCGAAATTGTTTACATCAGATCCTACTGTTCCGGTTTTTCCTGCAATGTCACTTCGGTTTAATTTTCTTGCCGCTGTTCCAGTACCTCGAACGATGACATCTTTAAGGATACTGTCCATGATATATGCAACTCGCTCATCCATAACGCGTTCAGCTTTGGGTAGTGGTTTTTTAGTCGGCGTCTCTTTTTTAAAGTCGCTAATTTGATTGTCTTCAACTAAAAGGTTTTCGTCGAGGGGTGCCTTCGGTTCTTCAGAGATATCATCCAGTGCGTTGGTGTGAGTGTTGTCTTCCCGGCTGGCAGTGGAGCTGTCATTCAGTATATTTATGTCGATGTTGTCATTTGGAGGAAGCGAGATTTCCGAGGCGATTTCCTCTTCATTGTTTTCTGTTTCATCGCAGTGATTGCAAACGGTTGCCGGTGTGGCCTCAAAGAATAATTCGCCTTCTTCATTTTCTATCCGATTAATAAAGTAAGGCTCGACTTTATACCCTCCGTTTGCAAACACGGTATATCCACGAGCAACTTGCATGGGTGTTAATACATGGCTGCCTAGCGCAAGTGTGAGGTCTTTAGGTAATTCAGATTTTTCAAAACCAAATCGGTCCATATTTTTAAGGGCTTTCCTAAACCCAATAGAATCGAGGACACGAATGGCGACATAGTTTTTTGAACGATAAAGCCCTTCTCTTAAACGAATGGGGCCGCTGTATTTCCCGCCAGAATTTTCAGGGCGCCATGCACGCTCTAGCGCGCTATCAAATTTAATAATTGGTGCATCATTGACAATGGTTGCAGCAGTGAAGCCATTTTCTAGTGCGGCAGCATAAACAAAAGGTTTGAAGTTTGATCCGGGTTGTCGCTTGGCTTGTGTGGCGCGATTGTAATTGCTGTAGGAGAAATCAAAACCACCCACAAGCGAACGAATTGCGCCGTTGTTTGGATCCAAAGCGATTAGAGACGCTTGCGCTTTAGGGAGTTGAGTTAAATGCCATTGCCCATCATCTTTTTTGTAAACACGAATGACATCCCCAATGCTTAAAAAACTTTGAGCATTTTTTGGCTTTGGTCCTCGGCTATCCTCAGAAATATAAGGGCGAGCATTGCTGGGCCCGTTTTCCCACGGTAGCTCATAAATGTTGCCATCTTGTAATAAAAATTGAATAGACTCGTCTTTTGCTTCAATGACAGCGGCAGGCAGTAACCCCGAATACTCAGGAATGGTTTGTAAGTGAGATGCCCATAATTTATATGAGCTGCGGGGATCCGGTGATTCAGTATCGCTTATTGCTTCTTGCTTTTTTGGTGGTAGTAGTTGGTTGAGATTTTGTTCCGGGCTGTGATATCCATGCCTATCTGTATAGGTAATCAAGCCATTGATGACCGATCGTTGTGCAGACTTTTGTAAGCGACTGTCTACTGTGGTGAATACTCGATAACCTTCTGTGTAAGCTTTGTCGCCATATAGATCAACAATTTCCTTGCGAACCATTTCTGCTATGTAGGGAGCACTGAGATCAATCTGCTGACCGTGATAGACAGCAGTGACGGGCGTCTCAATGGACTCTTTGTAGGAGGCTTCGGAGATAAAGTCGAGTTTAAACATTCTTCCTAATATCCAATCACGTCTCTCGAGTGCCCGTTCAGGATTTACTAGAGGATTAAAAGCAGAGGGGGCCTTGGGTAAACCTGCGATCATGGCCAGCTGTGCTACAGTTAATTCATCGATTGCTTTTCCGTAATAGACTTGAGCTGCAGCACCTACACCTTCAGCTCTGTTGCCGAGAAAGTTTTGGTTGATATAAAGCTCCATGATTTCGTTTTTCGACAATTCTTTTTCTATTTTAAGGGCGAGGAAAATTTGCTTGGCTTTGTAGGTGAAGGAGCCATCATTAATGGGAAAAGAATTTTTTGCGACTTGCATTGTAATTGTGCTTCCGCCGCCTTGTTTTTCACCTGTTTTTACTAAACGTGAAACAGCTCTCACAATACCGCGGATATCTACACCATTGTGGCTGTAAAAGCGGTCGTCTTCTGCGGCAAGAAAGGCTTTAATTAATAGTGGTGGTGCCTCATCAATACTGACGGGAACGCGACGGATTTCACCAAACTCACCGATAAGTTCATTATCATTAGAGTAAATTCGAAGAGGTGTTTGGAATTTTATCTCTCGGAGCTTCTCAACAGTGGGCAAATTGGGGTTTAGATAGAGGTACAGACCGGTCCAGCCAGCGATGGCGCTACAGAGACCAGTCAAAAGTACTAGAAGGCTGATTGTTATGGATGAGCGGTTCACAAATATTTTATCTATATAAATTAAAGGGTTAGCGCTTTTTTGCGATATATTTTAACCATTATACGAGCTTTTGGGCTATTTACCTACCAATAACCCTATTGCACGTCCTTGTTAAAGTGCTATAACATCAATCACGTATAAGTATCGGAATTTGATGGAAAAATGGGAATATTCGACTTCTTTGACAAAAAAAATAAACCGGTTGTTGGTTTAGACATTAGTTCCACTTCGGTGAAGCTAATTGAGCTAAGCAAACAAGGGGATCGCTATCGTGTTGAAAGTTATGCTGTAAAGGCATTGCCGCCAAACGCCGTTGTTGAAAAAAATATCAACGAGCTAGAACCTGTTGCCGAAACAATCCAAGCCGTAGCGCAGCTCGCTAAAAACAAAACCAAGTATGCTGCAGTTGCAGTAGCTGGTTCTGCTGTTATTACAAAGCTGATAGAGATGCCTGCTGGTCTCGGTGAAGATGCCATGGAAACGCAAATTACACTTGAGGCGGATCAGTATATTCCTTATCCCCTTGAGGAAGTAGCGATCGACTTTGAGATTCAAGGTGTTTCTGAGCGTAACCCGGATCAAGTAGAGGTGCTGCTTGCGGCGTGTCGGCGGGAAAATGTTGATCTAAGAGTTGATGTGCTCGATCTTGCTGGGCTTCAACCTAAAGTGGTTGATGTTGAGGCCTATACGATGGAGCGTGCGTTTTCTTTAATTGAAGAACAGCTAGAAGATCAAGAAGATCAAGTTGTTGCTATCGTTGATGTTGGCTCTACCATGACAACCTTGAGTGTATTGGTGAGCGGCAAAACGGTTTATACGCGAGAGCAGTTGTTCGGTGGTCGTCAATTAACAGAAGAGATCCAACGGCGTTACGGTTTATCAGCTGAAGAGGCTGGTTTAGCAAAAAAACAAGGCGGATTGCCTGATGATTATGAAAGTGAAGTGTTAGAACCTTTCAAAGAAGCTGTTGTTCAACAAGTGACTCGTTCATTGCAATTTTTCTTTTCCTCTAGCCAATATAATGATGTTGATCATATTGTATTAGCTGGCGGTGTCGCTTCCCTTGAGGGACTTCCTGATCTCATCGAAGAAAAGCTTGGCACGCAAACTGTGGTTGCTAACCCTTTTGCGAATATGTCAGTTGCTTCTAGGGTGAACGCTGTTGCATTAGCCAATGATGCTCCATCATTAATGATAGCCACAGGCTTGGCGATGAGGAGCTTCGAATAATGTCGAATATTAATTTACTGCCATGGCGTGATGAAGAGCGCCAGGAAAAGAAAAAAGAATTTTTTACCATTCTCATTGGTTTTTGTATTTTAGGTCTAGTGTGTGGCTATGTTTGGGTGAGCTCAGTGCAGGGTTCAATCGATAATCAGAATAGCCGAAATCAATTGCTTCAGTCAGAGATTGCGAAGTTAGAAGATCAGGTAAAAGAAATTGAAGAGCTTAAAAAGCGAAAAGCTGAACTCCTTGATCGAATGAAAGTTATTCAAGACTTGCAATATACTCGGCCTGTTATCGTTCATTATTTTGATGAAATAGTGAAGGCTGTTCCTAAAGGAATATATTTAATCGAACTGTCTAGAAAAGGCGACCAGTTGAGTATTGTCGGTGCAGCAGAATCCTTGAACAGAATTTCTTCTCTCATGAGGAATTTTGAAGAATCAGAATGGTTTGAAGGCGCTAGCATGTCAACTATCGATGAGTTGTCGGATAAAGAAACCGGTGTTCAAGGACAAAAATTCAAGATGACGGTCAACGCCGCTGTTCCAGCAAAAAAAGATAACCTTGCAAATAAGGGGAATGGCTAATGGCTTGGCAAGATACCCTAGAACAAATTCAAAATATTGATTTCTCAGATACTGATAGAATAGGCGTTTGGCCCCTCATTGTTCGAGCATTTATGTGGGTCGCTGCTATAACAGCAATATTAGTTGGCGCTTACTTTTTGTTTGTGAAAGACATGAATCTCCAGTTGGCTTCGATTCAACAAAAAGAAACACAATTAAGGCAGACGTTTGAGAAAAAAGCCCATGATGCGGCTAACCTTGAAGAGTACCGTAGACAGATGGTTGCGATGGAAGAGGCATTTGAGGGTTTGGTTTCTCAGCTTCCAAGTGATACAGAAGTGCCGGGTTTGTTGGAAGATATAGAAGAAAAAGGTGAAAGCACAGGGCTAAATTTGAATAGCACAACATTCCAGCCTGAGAAGGTCGCTGAATTTTATGTTGAGTTGCCCATAGAAGTAAAAGTCCAAGGTAGCTACCACGACTTAGGTAGTTTTGTGAGTTCGATAGCCGGTATGCCTCGGATTGTGACACTCCATGATTTTGATATTTTACAGTCTAAGTCAGGGCGCGGTTTAGATATGACGATATTGGCAAAAACATATCGTTATAAAGCGCAGGAAGAATAATATGAAAAATATAATTTTGATTCCACTGGTTGTTGCTTGTTCTTTTGTGCTGTTTGGTTGTGCCGGCAGTGCAGAGCATTCGGATCTCAGAGAGTTTATTGACGAAACAAAAAAGCGCCCGCAGGGACAGGTTGACCCGTTACCTGCTTTTAGCCCCTATGAGGCATTTACTTATAGCGCGTCAAGACTTCGCAACCCTTTTGAGCAAGTTGTTGCTGAACAAAAAAATACAATAGTTGGAAAGCGAAGTGATGTGAAGCCTAATCTGAATAGAACAAAAGAATTACTTGAGAACTATAATTTCGCGTCACTCAGTATGGTGGGGACTTTTGAAAAAGAGAACACTTTTTGGGTTCTGGTTGATGACGGAGAAGGACAGGTTCACTACCTTAAAAAAGGTAATTACCTTGGAAAAAATCACGGCAGGGTAGTTGCTGTAAACAATACGCAAATTGATGTTATAGAAATAGTAACTGATGGTTTGGACGGTTGGGTTGAACGTCCACGATCACTGAAATTACAAGAGAAGGAATAAGCGATCATGTTAAGCAATTTAAAGTGGATGAAAAAAGCCTTCTTCCCTGTTTGCGCAGTAGCGGCAATGTTGGGGGCGCAACTAACTTTTGCAAATTCAATTGAAGATATTAGCTTCTCGACTTTGCCAGGGGATCGTTTTGAAGTAAAACTCGAGTTCAGTGAGTCAGCTTTAACACCAGAAGATTATGCTATAGAACAGCCTGCAAGAATTGTTTTGGATTTCGTTGGTATTGATAATGGACTTTCTGAAAAGCGGTTTCCTTTGTCGATGGCGAATGCGCAAAGCGCGATGGTTTTAGAGGGCGATAATCGTACACGACTTATTGTTAATTTAGACCAGCTGACTGGCTACCAAATGCGCTCGGAAGGAAATGCTTTCTTTCTAGAGGTGGGGCAAGGTGCTTCTGGCGGTGTTGCTTCTAGTGTCAGTACTGCGGTTTCGTCTTCATCTTCTAATACATCATCTTCATCAAAACCATCTTTTGGTCGTTCAGGAAATGGTATTACTAATATAGATTTTAGACGCGGTGATGCAGGTGAAGGTAAGGTCATTATTAGTTTGGCGAACCCAAATACTAATATAGATATGCAAGAGGTTAGAGGTGCAATTGAATTGACATTTGATGGCACTACATTGCCGGGTAATTTAGCAAATCGCTACGATGTCAACGATTTCGCAACTCCGGTCAAGCTTGTTGATGCTGAGAGTCGTCGTAACGGAGCTGTTGTACGCATTGAGGCTGCTGGAGAGTATGACTACCTAGCTTACCAAACAGATACTGATTATATCGTTAGTGTTAAGCCTCTAACAGCTCAAGAAATAGAAGCAAAAGCAAAAGAGTTTGCCTATGTTGGTGATAGGATTTCTTTAAACTTTCAAGACATACCTATTCGTTCGGTTTTACAGATTATTGCGGATATGACGGATTTGAATTTAGTTGCAAGTGATACTGTGACTGGGAATATCGCATTGCGCCTCGATAATGTGCCTTGGGATCAGGCTTTAGAGTTAGTGTTGAAAACTAAAGGGTTGGATGAAAGAAGAATTGGTAATGTTTTAATGGTCGCACCTGCGGCGGAAATTGCTGAGCGTGAGCGACAAGAGCTAGAAACTCTTAAGCAATTGGAAGAATTGGCGCCACTTAGAACAGAATATATTCGTATCCGTTACGCGAACGCCAGAGAGTTATTTGAATTATTCGACGATGCAAGTGGTGCAGGTAGCGGCGGAGGTGCTGGCGGTGGCCAGGGCAACTCTACAGGCAGTATTCTTTCTGAAAGGGGGCAGGCTATTGTAGATGAGCGAACAAACTCGATAATTTTGACGGATACTCAAGAAAAAATTAACCAATTTAGAGCGTTGGTTGAGCAGATTGATGTTCCTATTCGGCAGGTTATGATTGAGGCTAGAATAGTGATTGCAAATACTGATTTCAGAGAAGAAATTGGAATCAGGTGGGCCGCAGACGGCGCGCGTACGAGCGGATCTAACAAGTATGAGGCAACTGGTCGATTGGAAGGTCTCACAGTTGGTGATGGATCTGGACCAGAATCTTTATTTATCGATAGCGATGGTGATGGCGTTACTGATGATGAGCGCTCATTGTTAGACTCAACAGTGGTGGATTTAGGGATTGCTAATGCTGCAGGTAATTTTACGTGGAATGTTATTTCGGATACCTTCTTACTTGGAATGGAGTTGTCAGCTCTCGAGGATAGCGGTAACGCTGAGATCGTGTCTCAGCCGAAAGTGATTACAGGCGATAAGCAAGAAGCAGAAATAGTAAGTGGTACTGAAATCCCTTACCAAGAAGCGTCTGCAAGTGGCGCTACTTCAACTTCTTTTAAAGAGGCTGTATTAAAGTTAAATGTGACCCCGCAGATTACGCCTGATAACAATATCATAATGGATCTTGATATTTCTCAAGATTCTGTTGGCGCAATTGATGTGGCAAGCGGTATACCCACCATCGATATAACTCAAATACAAACGCAAGTTTTAGTGGCTAACGGTGAAACGGTAGTGCTAGGTGGAATATACCAAACTGAACAGCAAACTGGCGTTACTAAGGTGCCGTTCCTAGGCGATATTCCCTATCTTGGTCGTTTGTTCCGTCAAGATGTTCAGCGAGAAAGCAAAAGAGAGCTTCTTATTTTTATTACGCCTAAGGTCTTATCTGAGACTCTTGTTCAATAGGTGAGTCATTATTGTTTTCTTGTTTAAGCATCGTTGATTAATGCCCACAACTATCATTCTCATCGGCCCTATGGGCGCTGGAAAAACTACTATTGGTAAGATTCTGGCGTCTTCCTCTTCTCGAAAATTTAAAGATACCGATCAAATTATTGAAGAAAGGACAGGGGCTGATATACCTTGGATCTTTGATGTCGAAGGCGAGGACGGCTTTAGGGATCGCGAGCAAGCACTTTTGCGAGAATTATTATCAAGTGGCCTTGATAACACAATTTTAGCGACAGGTGGCGGTATCGTAGAGCGGTCAGCTAATAGAGAATTATTAAAATCTACAGAAAATGTTGTCTACCTCAATGCAAATCTTGATCAGTTGATCGCTAGAACCTCAAAAGACAAAAAGCGTCCGCTTTTGAATGTTGAAAATCCATCGGAACGTGTCAAAGAACTTTTTTATCGAAGAGACCCTCTGTATCGAGATGTTGCGGATGCCATCATAAATACAGAAAGGCGTTCCCCGAAAGCTGTAGCGGATGAAATTCTTTCATCGTTAGATTGATTTTTTTGTGCTTAGCCTCCTCCTGCAGAGCTATCAAGCTCCTTTATTAAACTAATCTTTTCCGGTCGTCTCGTTATTACGTTTATGCCTTCGTTTTATCAGTGACAAATTATCAAGAAAATCTCAAGAGAGTCCTGCGCTCTTTTTACCCCTCCTAATTTTTCGGATAGACTGGCAGTCAAATATAGATTTTCAGGTGCCTCTAAATGCGCTCAATAAAAGTACAAGTCCCGAACAAAAGTTATAGTATTAGCATTGGCCAAGATGCTTTGGACAAAAGTATTGACCAGGTCAATGATATTGTTAATGGCAGAGATATTTGCATTGTTACCAATCAAACAGTGTCGGATTATTATCTCGAATCAACCAAAAAAATCTTCAGTAACAATAAAATTGATGTTGTCATTTTGCCAGATGGCGAACAGTTTAAAACACTTCAAACACTGGATCAGATCTTTGATGTTCTGTTGGAAAACAAACATCACCGAACAACTGTCTTGGTTGCGCTGGGCGGGGGTGTCATAGGCGATATGACAGGCTTTGCTGCAGCCTCTTATCAAAGAGGTGTGGATTTTATTCAAATACCGACAACATTATTGGCTCAGGTGGATTCATCAGTTGGTGGGAAAACGGGTGTTAACCATCGATTAGGTAAAAACATGATAGGCGCTTTCCATCAGCCGAAAAAAGTGATTATTGATATCGATGTCCTAAATACTTTACCGTCGAGGGAGTTGTCCGCGGGTTTGGCGGAGGTTATTAAATACGGATTAATTGCTGATGCGAAATTTTATAGCTGGCTCGAAGAAAATATTGAGAAATTGATGGCACTAGATAGTGACAGCCTGATTTATGCTATTGAGCGTTCGTGTCAAATCAAAGCGGATATTGTAGCAAAAGATGAGCGCGAATCTGGAGTCAGGGCGTATTTGAATTTTGGACACACTTTTGGTCATGCGATTGAAAATGCACAAGGTTATGGTTCATGGCTGCATGGCGAAGCAGTAGCTGTTGGTATGGTGATGGGACTCGATTTATCAATTCGGTTAGGGTGGGTTAAGGAAGATGAAAAAAAGAGATTGGTTAACTTGCTGAGTCGCGCCAAATTACCTACTTTGGCGCCAAAGGAAATGACAACCGAAGTCTTCCTATCTTTAATGGCCGGTGATAAAAAAGTATTGGACGGAAAAATTCGTTTGGTGCTCCTTCGATCCGTCGGTGACGCGGTGGTTACTGATGATTTTTCTCATGAAAAATTAATCGAAACTATAGAGGCTTCAAGCTAACCATGGTTTGCTTGTGCTTTTAAAGCTTAAAATAGAGTGAGCTTAACCTCTAATTAAGGGACCAGGATAACTTATGTATTCTTCACAAGAATCATCACAACACGTTCCAATACCTGATTACTTGGAATATTTTGGACTTGAAACAGATCCCTATGAAGAACATTGTTCTGGTTTCTTTGATGAAGGTTTGCGTAGCGAACAGTTTTCCCAATTACTTCATTTAACTCAATTTAGTGATGCATTATTAGGTGTGGTTGGCGGAACTGGACTTGGGAAAAAAACATTTCAACGAGAGTTGATAGCTCACCTCGATCCTGACGATATCGTTGTCGATATAAAAGCTCCGTTGCTCAGTAACTCGTATGAAATAATAAATGAAATTGCCAATCAGTTTGGTGTGCAAGCACATTTATTTGACGAGGGCTTAAAGGAAAAGGAACAAGAAGTTTTAGAGGTTTTACAGCATCTAAAAGCTTATGGGAGTGAGCGAATAGAAGGTGATGGATTAAAAATTTTATTGATCGAAGATGCTCACAATCTAGATGATCAAACATTAAAAGCTTTATCCAGCTTGTCTGTTCATCAATTAGAGAATCAGCGATGTATTCATATAGTACTATTTGGTGAGTTTGAATTAAGTGAAAGGATAATAGAGCTAGAAAATGAAAAACTATTGGTCCAGGTTTTTGAGCTAGAGCCATTGACTAAGGAAGAATTAAAAGGTTATTTACGGTTTCGATTGGATGCAGTTGGGTTTGAAGGAATCTTTCCTTATAAGCCAGAAGATATCGATTTTTTATGGGATGTGTCTCAAGGGGTTCCTGCAGAAGTACATGAGGCAGCAAGAGATATTTTAATCGAGTTGTCGTCACCTCCCCCAGAAATAAAATCAATTGGTTTGCCTATTCCTCATATGGCGCTGGTAGTTATTTTAGTTGCGGGATTGTTGGCGGCACTATTTTATCGCTCAAGCTCTGATATAAAAAATAAAGACGATGCGTTGATGACTTCTGATCTGTCCACCTCTTCAGAAATGGCGCCCAAAAAAATCACGCCTAAGGCTGATTCTCTGGGTTCAGAGTTTAATGCCAGTCGGAGAGATGAGATTGATAAACCCGAATTAGCGGCATCGGGTTTAGGACAGCCGATAGCCGCAGAAGTGGATAGCGGGTTAACTGGAGAAGTTGCTTTTAGCGAGGACGCTTCTGGCAAGCCCTTGAGTCAAACAATCGCTGGGAGAGAAGCTCAGGGTGAAAAAAATATAATAGGAAAAATTCCCGAGACTGCGTCAGACACCTCAGCATCTATTTCTCATGGTGAAAAAATCGCAAGCAATAAAAATGTCTCTAAAGAAAGCTCTATGGAATTGATCAAAGCCATTCCTTCTGAGATTCCCAAAACAACCAGGCCAGACAGCATTCCAGCCGAGGAACATTTAATGGCTCAAGCTAATCGTTCACAGTTAACGATTGATGAAGCAAAATTGATGGCGTTGCCAGATAGCTTGATAGCACTTCAATTATTGGCGGGGGGGTCAAAAAAAGCGGCGTCAGATTTTGTTGATCGCCAGCCAAACAAAGAAGATCTGTTTATTTATGCGGCGTCTAGGGGAGGTAAAACATTATATATCGTTGTCGAAGGGGGCTATAACTCTGTAGAGGATGCGAAAAGGGCCATAGCTTCTCTTCCTGCTGCCCAGCAAAAATCAGGGCCTTGGGCACGATCGCTGGCTAGCGTTAAAGCTGACATTCGTGAATTCCGTGCCTTTTAGCAGGACTTTCTTTGGCGCTGTTTTTTTCACCAGTTATACTCTGTTTGTGGTAATCTAAATCGCTCTGTATGTCCGTTTTTCGGGTAAGAGCTGCTTTTTGTGGCGAGATGGCGCTCCTAACTATCAGAAAAATAAGGCTTTTTTACTGCTTGCCAAGATAGGCTGTTGCAGGTAACATCTGCCGCCCATTCAAAATCAAGCCCCTTAGCTAGGGGCTTTTTTGTCTTGGGGAATAGGGTATAAATCCTGAAATACATCACCAGCTGATTGCTATTGCTGAACTTATTATTACCTACTGGCATAGATCTAGAGCCAGTAAAAGCTTAGCTTGCTCTTCGTTAGCGCGAAGTCAGCAGTCACCAAAATTCAGTTTCATTTATTGGCGACGCGCCAATAAATGAAACTGCCAGCACAACTCTGGGAAGTACTAAATAGATGACTAACGGCCTGTACGATATTAATGAATTCAAAGACAACTGTGGCTTTGGCCTCATTGCCCAATTGAAGGGTCAGCCCAGTCATAAGATTTTAAGTAATGCTATCGAGGCTCTTGCTTGTATGACTCACCGTGGCGGAATTGCTGCAGATGGGAAAACGGGCGATGGGTGCGGTTTGTTATTGCAAAAACCCGATGGCTTTTTCAGAAAAGTGATACGTGAAGAGTTTCGATTAGAACTTAATGAAAAATACGGTGTTGGTAGTGTCATGCTCAGCGCCGATCAAGAAAAAGCAAAACACGCGAGAAGTATTCTAGAGGAAGAGCTGGTAAGAGAAGGGTTGTCTGCTGTTGCTTGGAGAACGGTTCCTACGGACCCCAGTTGTTTAGGTGAAATAGCTGCAGCCTCGTTACCGCAGTTTGAGCAAGTTTTTATTCATAGCGATGAGTTGATCGGTAATAGCTTATTCGCTGCCAAGCTTTTTATGGCTCGCCGGCGCACAGAAATCTTGTTAGAAGGCGATGCCGACTTTTATGTCGCGAGCTTGAGCGCCAAAGTAGTTTCTTATAAGGGGTTAGTTATGCCGGTAGATTTGCCGGTATTTTACCCTGACTTAGCCAGCCCAGAGCTTGAAACAGCAATCTGTGTTTTCCATCAACGCTTTTCTACGAATACCATGCCTCGCTGGCCCTTGGCACAACCATTTAGGCTCCTCGCCCATAACGGTGAGATTAATACGATTATGGGTAACCGCAATTGGTCAGTTGCACGTACCCCGAAATTCCAAACTGACTTGTTACCTAATTTGGCCGATGCAGCACCTTTAGTAAACCGTACTGGTTCTGATTCTTCTAGCCTCGATAATATGCTGGAAGTGCTTTTAGTTGGCGGAATGGAAATATACCGTGCGATTCGCATGTTAGTTCCACCGGCTTGGCAAAATGCAGAGCATATGGATCCTGAGTTGCGAGCCTTTTATGAGTTCAACTCAAAGCATATTGAACCATGGGATGGTCCTGCTGGCTTAGTGATCACCGATGGCCGATATGCCGTTTGCACACTTGATCGCAATGGATTGAGGCCCTCCCGTTGGGTGATAACGAAAGACGACACCATTACGGTGGCGTCGGAAGTGGGTGTTTATAACTATAATCCAGAAGATGTTGTTGCGAAAGGTCGCTTAGGGCCGGGTGAAATATTGTCGGTCGATACTGCGACAGGCCAACTTCTTCATACAGAAGACATTGATGATTTATTGAAAGCTGGAAGCCCTTATCGGCAGTGGCTAGATGCCACTGCGTTAAGAATTGACGAGCTGTCGGATAAAGAAGTCGGTGAAAGTGACGTACCAAAAAATCAGCTGAAAACGTACATGAAAATGTACCAAGCTTCACTTGAAGAGAGAACTCAAGTTATTACGCCTCTTGCAGATACTGGGCAGGAAGCAACTGGGTCTATGGGCGATGATGTTCCAATGGCTGTGCTTTCTGAGCACCAACGTTCTTTGTACGATTATTTTCGTCAACAATTTGCTCAAGTAACCAATCCTCCCATCGATCCGTTGCGTGAATCAATTGTCATGTCGTTAGAGACTTGTCTCGGTCGAGAGGAATCTGTTTTTGAGCAATTAGAGAGCCATGCGAATCGGGTTATTTTAAATTCTCCCGTGTTGTCTCCTGCAAGAACGGAAGCGTTAA
The DNA here is from genome assembly GCA_050633885.1 of Cellvibrionaceae bacterium. Taxonomy (GTDB): domain Bacteria; phylum Pseudomonadota; class Gammaproteobacteria; order Pseudomonadales; family Cellvibrionaceae; genus JAWSVE01. The sequence continues at coordinate 503,973 of JBOEHK010000005.1, read as the reverse complement.
AAGATATAGATAGAACCGGTTATGGTTGTGAGAATTTTTCTCTTCACTATGATTCAGCGAAACATGACCTGGTTGGCGCTATTGAACAATTGTGTGATGACGTTGTAGCTGTTGTTGAAAAAGGCGCGGTGTTAGTTTTACTAACAGATAAAAAGTTGTCAGCAGAAAAATTACCGATACATGCGTTGTTGGCCGTTGGTGCGGTTCACCATCGATTAATTAAAGAAGGTCTTCGCTGTGATACAAATCTCCTGGTTGAAACTGGGACAGCTCGAGACCCACATCAAGTTGCGGCTCTCATCGGTTTTGGAGCGACAGCAGTTCATCCTTACTTAAGTTATGCGATTATTGATGACCTGATCGAAAAAGGTGAAGTGTCATTAGAGCGCGAAGTTGCGTTTAAAAATTACCGTAAAGGTATCAATAAAGGCTTAATGAAAATCCTCTCAAAAATGGGAATTTCTACTATCGCATCTTATCGCGGTGCTCAGTTATTCGAGGCAATCGGCTTAAATAAAGAAGTGATTGATCTGTGTTGTACCGGCACTGCAAGTCGAATAGAAGGCGCAGGTTTTGACGATCTTGAAAAGGATCAAAAAGAATTGGCCGAAAAAGCATGGATCGAAAGAAAGCCGATTCATCCAGGAGGCTTATTAAAATTTGTTCACGGGCAAGAATATCATGCCTATAACCCAGACGTCGTACATGCGCTACATAAAGCAGTAGCAAGCGGTGAATATACCGACTGGAAAGCGTGTGCGGAGCTTATCAATGGTCGTCCGGTGGCGACGCTTCGCGACATGCTTTCATTGAGAAAAGATGTGACATCTTTATCTCTTGATGGCGTAGAGCCTGTTGCAAATATTGTAAAACGTTTTGATTCCGCCGCGATGTCACTCGGAGCGTTATCACCTGAAGCGCATGAAGCATTAGCTGAGGCAATGAATACTTTGGGCGGCCGCTCGAATAGTGGTGAAGGTGGAGAAGATCCAGCACGCTACGGCACAATAAAATCATCAAAAATAAAACAGGTTGCTTCTGGGCGGTTTGGTGTAACACCTCATTATTTGGTTAATGCAGAAGTCATGCAGATTAAAGTTGCTCAAGGTGCGAAGCCTGGAGAAGGCGGACAATTACCCGGCGGAAAAGTCAACGCTTTGATTGCTCGTTTGCGTTATTCCGTTCCCGGTGTCACATTAATTTCACCGCCGCCACATCATGATATTTATTCCATCGAAGATCTCGCTCAATTAATTTACGACTTGAAACAGGTTAACCCAAAAGCATTGGTGTCTGTAAAGTTGGTCTCTCGTCCAGGTGTTGGAACAATTGCCGCCGGTGTTGCAAAAGCTTACGCGGATTTGATTACCATTTCTGGTTATGACGGTGGAACGGCTGCTAGTCCTTTAACATCAATTCGTTATGCGGGTTCCCCTTGGGAATTGGGTTTGAGTGAAACCCATCAAACGCTTCGCGCAAATGATTTGCGAGACAAAGTAAGATTGCAAACTGATGGCGGTTTAAAAACGGGTCTGGATGTTATTAAGGCCGCGATTTTGGGTGCGGAAAGTTTTGGTTTCGGTACGGCGCCAATGGTTGCTCTCGGTTGTAAATATTTACGTATATGTCATCTCAATAATTGTGCGACGGGTGTTGCAACGCAAAATGAAAAGCTGCGAGAAGATCATTATAAAGGAACAGTTCAAATGGCGATAAATTTCTTCCGCTTTGTAGCAGAAGAAACGAGAGAGCTAATGGCAGAATTGGGAGTTGCTCGACTTGACGATTTAGTAGGTCGAGTAGATTTGCTGGAGTCCTTGGAGCGTAAAACCGACAAGCAAAATAAATTAGATTTGAGCCCGATAGTTTACACAGATAAGTTTTTACAAACCAAGCCACAAATTTGCAGTGTAGAAAAAAATTCGCCTTGGGATAAAGGTCTTCTTGCTGAAAAAATGGTTGCTGATATTTTGCCATCTATTGAGTCAAAAGCTGGCGGAAGTTTTGAATACACAGTAACAAATTGCGATCGTTCAATTGGCGCACGATTAAGTGGCGAGATAGCTAAACTTCATGGCAACTTAGGTATGTGTGATAAGCCTATTCGATTAAATTTGAAAGGTGTTGCAGGTCAAAGTTTGGGTGTCTGGAACGCTGGCGGATTGGATATTTATCTAGAAGGCGATGCCAATGATTACGTTGGTAAAGGAATGGCCGGAGGAAAAATTGTTATTCGTCCTCCTTCTGAATCTACATTTAAAAGCCAAGAGACAAGCATCATAGGTAATACATGTTTGTATGGTGCGACGGGCGGTAAATTGTTGGCAGCAGGTCAAGCCGGAGAGCGTTGCGGGGTGCGTAATTCCGGAGCCCATGTGGTTGTGGAAGGCGTCGGAGATCACGGTTGTGAATATATGACAGGCGGTATCGTAACAGTCTTAGGTGAGTGCGGGGTGAACTTTGGCGCAGGAATGACCGGCGGTTTTGCTTATGTGCTCGATGAAAAAGACAATATTGCCAATAAGTTGAATCACGATTTGATTGAAGCGCAAAGAATTACTGGTGAAGCGCTAAACGAACATAAAACACATTTGCGTGAAATTATTGAAGAGTTTGTTGAAGAAACTCAAAGCGAGTGGGGACAAAAAATCCTTGAAGATTATAGTGCTTGGGTGAATAAATTTTGGTTGATAAAACCAAAAGCTGCTAGCTTAGATGCGTTACTGACAAACATTAAATCCCGTTGCGAGTAAAAGCAGCGAGCCGTTTGGGATGGATTTTTTATGTTTGAGAGATATTAAATTTCTTAATGTTGCCGTTTAAAAGTTATTAAAAATATAGGCTCTGATGAAAAAGAGTTTGAGTATAGAATTATGAGCAAACAAAAAAATGTATTTCAGTTTTTAGATGTTGGTCGAGGAGATCCTTCGAAAAAGCCGACAGAAATTCGTAAAACTGAGTTTGCTGAAATTTACGAGCCGTTTACAAAAGAAGAAGTTGCTGATCAATCTGAACGTTGTTTAGATTGCGGCAATCCTTATTGTGAGTGGAAATGTCCTGTCCACAATATGATTCCAAATTGGCTAAAGCTCATTTCGGAAGGCCATATTATGGAGGCAGTAGAACTCTGTCATCAAACGAATACTTTGCCAGAAGTGTGTGGTCGCGTATGCCCACAAGATCGCTTGTGTGAAGGGGCATGTACATTAAATGATGGCTTCGGTGCAGTTACGATTGGTAATGCTGAAAAATATATTACCGATACTGCGTTCGCAATGGGCTGGAAGCCAGACCTTTCTTCTCGCGTTTGGACGGATAAAAAAGTGGCGATTATTGGTGCTGGCCCTGCGGGTTTGGGTTGTGCAGATATCCTTGTTCGCAATGGCGTCAAGCCCGTAGTATTTGATCGTTACCCAGAAATTGGTGGATTGTTAACGTTTGGAATCCCGGAATTCAAACTTGAAAAAAGAGTAATGGTAAAGCGTCGTGAAATTTTTACCGATATGGGTATTGAGTTTCGCTTGAATACTGAGATTGGAAAAGATGTCAGTATGGAAGCGCTAATGTCGGAATACGATGCTGTTTTCATGGGGATGGGAACCTATAATTACATGAAAGGAGGTTTTCCAGGTGAAGATCTTTCTGGCGTTTATGATGCGCTTCCTTTCTTAGTCGCAAATGCAAATCGCTTATTAGGTTTTGAAAAAAAAACAGAAGACTTTATTAGTGTAAAAGGGAAAAAAGTCGTGGTTCTCGGTGGTGGCGATACTGCTATGGATTGCGTTAGGACATCTGTTCGTCAAGGTGCTGAAAGTGTTGTCTGTGCTTATCGCCGCGATGAGGAAAATATGCCTGGCTCAAGACGTGAAGTCGCGAATGCAAAAGAGGAGGGTGTTGAATTTTTATTTAACAGTCAGCCAATTGCGATTGAAGCAGGAAAAGATAATAAAGAAGTAGGTGGTGTAAAAGTGGTCACTACCTCTTTAGGTGAGCCGGATGAAAATGGTCGAAGGCGTCCTGAGCCAATTCCCGGCAGTGAAAAAATTCTTGATGCGGATGTAGTGTTAATTGCATTTGGCTTTCGTCCAAACCCTGCTGATTGGTTTGGTGATCACAAGGTTGAGATAAATAATTGGGGAGGCGTTATAGCAGAAGAGCATCAACCCCATCCGTTTCAGACAACCAACCCTAAAGTGTTTGCTGGCGGTGATATGGTGCGGGGTTCTGATCTTGTTGTGACGGCAATTTGGGAAGGTCGAACGGCGGCAGAAGGCATCCTCAGTTATTTAAAGCTCTAGAAAATTCATAACACTAAAATAGAGAACATGAGTATTTGCTGTACTCACATTGACTCCTTAGCTTTTAGGCGAAAGAAAAATAATGACTGAATTAAAAAATGATCGTTTCTTAAAAGCTTTAATGCGTCAGCCCGTTGATCGAACTCCTGTGTGGATGATGAGACAAGCGGGACGTTATCTTCCAGAATATCGCGCATCTCGTGCAAGAGCAGGTGATTTCATGGCGCTGTGCACAAACCCTCAGTTAGCCTGTGAGGTCACGATGCAACCATTGGAAAGATACCCTTTGGATGCTGCGATTTTGTTTTCTGATATTCTCACCATCCCTGATGCAATGGGGTTAGGTCTCTATTTTGAAACGGGAGAAGGCCCTCGTTTTAAAAAACCTGTCCAAACAGCCGCTGAGATTGAAGCGCTAGATGTTGTCGATACCAAATCACAACTGACATATGTTGTTGATGCTGTTAGCACTATCAGAAAAGAATTAAATGGTCGAGTCCCTCTCATTGGTTTTTCAGGAAGCCCTTGGACATTAGCGACTTATATGATTGAGGGTGGCTCAAGTAAAGATTTCCGTCGTGCGAAACAAATGCTCTACAATCAGCCAGAAGTCTTAACCGAGTTGCTCAATAAGTTATCCGATTCGGTCATTGATTACTTAAATGCGCAAATTTTAGCTGGCGCTCAGGCGGTTCAAATTTTTGATACTTGGGGCGGCTCACTTTCTCATGATGCCTATCAAAAGTTTTCTCTTGCTCCGATGGCTCGGATTGTTAAAGGGTTAATAAAAGAACACGAAGGTCGTCCTGTCCCTGTCATTATGTTTACAAAGGGTGGGGGCCAATGGCTTGAGTTAATGACTAATACCGGTGTTAATTGTTTAGGGTTAGATTGGACGACTGACATTGGCCAAGCGCGAGCCAGAGTGGGTGATAGAGTGGCACTTCAGGGAAATATGGATCCGACTATTCTTTATAGTCAACCAAAACGGATTAAGCAGGAAGTTGCTAGTATTCTTGAGGGTTATGGCCATGGAACTGGCCATGTCTTTAATCTCGGTCATGGGATAACACCAGAAGTCGATCCTGAAGCAGCAAGTGCATTCATCAATGCAGTGGTTGATCTATCTCCCAAGTATCATTCTTCCTAGTTCAAAATACCCTCTAAGCTACCTTCTTAGACTATCTGGTCTTCAAAATGGTTGTTCTGGCAACTTTTGTCTGTATATCCGTCGTTTGATCACGTCTTTGGCTATCAATAGTAGGCATATTAACTAAACTGTATTAGATTACTCGTTTGGTTATGCCAAAGGATCTTCTGCGCCAGAGTAAAATTTCTAAATAAGGTGGCGTCCAAATCATTTTGTTCTTCATGTGTTAAATTTCGGAGATAGTCTGAGTGTCTGTCAAGCAAATCAAAGTTGATGTTAACGAGATTACCGTTGGCATGTTTGTATCGGGATTGGATCGACCATGGTCGCAAACTCCATTCCCTTTGCAGGGCTTTTATGTGCGCGATATTGAAGAAATTAAACAACTAAAAACCCATTGTAATCATGTGTTTATTGATGTGGTTAAAGGTCGCGGTCCTGTTAAGACTAACCTAAAAACATTATCAGGCGATGGAGAAAAGCCGAAGTTTTTTTCGCGTAGTTCAAAAAATGCAGCTGTAAAAGTAGATGTTGCTCCGTTAAAACTTCGCAGAGAGGCTTACCTAGAAAAAGAGCCTCTTGAGAAAGAAGTTAAGCGAGCGAAACAACTTCATCAGCGCGTACACCGCGCTGTCGGTGAAGTGATGAAGCAAATTGATAGCGGAGATCTTCCTGTTACTGAAACCAAGCGTTTAGCGAGTGATATGGTAGATAGTATTCTTCGTAATCCAGATGCGTTTAGCTGGCTGTCTCGTGTTCGAGATATGGATGAATATACCTACAGCCATTCTGTTCGATCATCGGTTTGGTCAATTTTATTTGGCCGGCATGCGGGCCTCAGTAAAAAGGATTTAGATACATTAGCACTGGGTGTGCTTCTAAAAGACATCGGCAAGTCGAAGCTTGATAAAGGCTTGGTACAAAAAACGTCTCGTACCTCATTAGAAAATCAGCAATATGAAAAGTTTGTAGAAATTGGTGCGCAAATTTTGCGTGAAACACCGGGTATTGAGCCACGTGTTATTTCGGTAGTAAAAACGCATTGTGAAAGATTAAACGGTAGTGGGTTTCCGTCCCACTTACGAGGGGATAAGATTCCTCTGTTAGGAAAAATCGCTGGCATTGTGACTTTTTACGATGAAACGACAAACCCACGTGGAGAAAAATTTCCTATCTCTCCTTCTAAGGCTGTTGCGAAATTGTATGAGGCGAGAGGTTCTGAGTTTCAAGAAGAGCTTGTAGTCGAGTTTATTCGAGCCATTGGCCTATATCCGACAGGTACTCTTGTTGAATTAAGTACAGGTGAAGTAGGTGTCGTGGTTGAGCAGAATTTTAAGCGTCGTTTAAAACCAAAAATTATTTTAGTTTTGGATTCAGTTAAGAGTCCAATTCGTAAGCCAGTGATTCTCGACCTAGCCGAAGATGAAAGACGCAAGCAGGCTCTTATTGATAAAGGAAAAGTCACCAGTGCTGAAATCGAAAAAATAGAGATAGCTCAAGATTTAGAACCTGGAAGTTATGATATCGATATTGCGGAAATCCGTGATAAGCATGTGTTTGCGGGCTTAGCGGACTTCGTAGAAGAAAAACCTAAAAAAGGTATTTTATCGATGCTGGGCTTCAAGCGTGATTGGGATTAATGATCAACTAAGCGTTAGCCAGCCGCCCAATGTCTTCGCCCATTTTAACGTTACTTCCTGCAGAGAGCTCTTCATTCCATTCCACACAATCCGGCCCAAACAGCACTATAGCAGTCGATCCCAGTTTAAATAATCCCATTTCCTCACCCTTATTTAAAATGACATCTGATGAGGTGTTTGGATATTCAGTCGTTCGAATTTGTTTTTTGTAGGGTGTTATTTGGCCTTCCCACACCGTCTCAATACTAGCTACGATCATTGCGCCAACCAAAATAACGGCCATAGGTCCAGAGCTTGTATCAAAAATAGTAACGACACGTTCATTGCGAGAAAATAGTTCCGGTACTAATTCGGTCGTGGCGCTATTCACCGAAAATAATTTCCCTGGCACGTGTACCATTGTTTGTAATTGGCCATCAAAGGGCATGTGAACACGATGATAATCTTTAGGTGATAAATAAATAGTGGCAAATTTTCCGCCCAAAAAATGTTGGCTTAAATATTCATCGCCTCCGAGTAGTGACGTTAAGTCAAAATCTTTTCCTTTAGCTTGAAATAATTTTCCTGATTCTATATCGCCTATTTGGCTGATGGCGCCGTCTGCTGGACAAGCAATGGTATTGGTATCTGAAGACAGTGGTCGACGTTCAGGTTTAATGGCGCGAATAAAAAAATCGTTGAAGTTTCGATAAGCATGAGGGTCTTCTTCGATAGCTTCGTTCATGTCAACTTTGAATACTTTGATAAACACTGATGTGAGAGGATTTTTGATGAAATCGATCTCGCAGTCTGCGAAAAAACCGACTAAGCGCGATAACAAATGCTGGGGTAAAAGATGTTGAATAAAAACAAAAAATTGGCTCACGTAGTTTACTCTTGGCTGATATACATTATCTGTTGATTCTAAACAAAACTGACAAGATTGACAGTTATAAATGTAGGAAAGATGGGAAACTGTTAAGATTATTATCAGTCGCGTAATTGTTAATAAAGTCTTTGTTAGTAGAATAATTGCCATTAGAAACGTTACTCAATAATCGTCAATACGTTTCAATGGGTGTGTTAGGATCATTCCCCCATTCACTCCAAGAGCCATCGTAGGCTTTAATCGAAAAGTCTAGAGATTTTCCTGCCAAGTAAGTTAATCCGGATCTGTGGTGAGAGTGACAATGTGTCACAATATTTTTTGTCGAATCTAAACCTTTTGTTGCTAGGTAATGTTTTAAGTCTGAGCGGAGGCGAAAATTCTTTTCTTGATCCATTAGCTCTGTCCATTCACAGTGAACAGCATTGGGTATATGCCCATTGCGTAAAGCCGTTTGCCTAAAACCGGTATATTCTTCTAAGCTACGAGCATCCCATACGGTACAGTTGGCGGACTTCAGCTGATGTAGAATGTCCTCTTTTGTGGCCATTGGTTCTGAAGAGATGGTTGCATGATAGTGGCATGGAACTCTTTCAGTTAACTCTTGGGTTAACGGAAACCCTTCGGCGTGCCAAGAATGTAAGCCGCCGTTTAAGTATGAAGAGTGTTTATGGCCGATAACATCTAAAGTCCATATAAGCCGGCCAGCCCAGCCACCGCCCTCATCATCGTAAACAACTACGTGGGTTTTACTTGTTAAGCCTAGGCGAGAAAACAAAGTATTTAAACGCTCAATCTTAGGGAGTTTTCCGGCGGCAGGAGGTTCGCCACTAACAAGTTCGTCAGGTCTCACATGAATGGCATTTGGGATGTGCCCTGCTTGATATTGCTGACTGTTGCATAAATCTAAAATCAAAAGTTGATCGTGGTGCAAAGATTTTTCTAAGTCGGCCGGTTCCGCAATAAAGGGTAGTATGTCTGATGATGTTAAAGAATCCATGAAGATCTCTAGCGATTAAAAAGTGGGATTATAAAGAAAATAAAATTAATTGTGTGGATAATAGGAAGGTTGGATTCAAATTTTAACAGAATTAAGAGATTGATAATCGTGAAAAGTTGGAGATGTTAACTAACATTGCTACCATCTATTCATTAAGCGATGGAAAGTTTTTGAACTAACGGTAAAAAAAATACAAGAAAAGGCTGATAAAAAATGATAAGTGATAGTAATTTAATTTGGATCGATTTAGAGATGACAGGTTTAGAACCGAACAAAGATGTCATTATAGAAATTGCAACATTAATCACCGATTCAGATCTAAATATGTTGGCAGAGGGGCCAATAGTTGCCATTCATCAGCCCAATGAAGTTTTGTCAGGGATGGATGAGTGGAATACAAATCAACATGGAAAGTCAGGTTTGACGGACAGGGTGAAGTCTAGCAAGTTTGATGCTGAAGCTGCTGAAACACTGACAATTGATTTTTTAAAGCAGTGGGTGCCAGCAGGAAAGTCACCCATATGTGGAAATTCTATATGTCAGGATCGGCGTTTTTTGGCAAACTATATGCCTCACTTAGAAGCCTACTTTCATTATCGTAATTTGGATGTGAGTTCTTTGAAAATATTAGCTCAACAGTGGAATCCGTCGGTTGCTGATGGCGTAAAAAAGATGGGAAGCCATTTGGCAATGGATGACATAAAAGATTCCGTCGCTGAATTAAAACATTATAAAAAGCATTTTTTAGTGACTAAATAAAAGAGAAGTTGGCCTATGCTAACGTTGGTGTTGCTCCAGTGCCCAATCGAAATGCTCTTGTAAAAAATCTATGTTTATAAATTGGGCGCTTGATTGTCTGCTTTTTAAAGCAGCAATTAATGCTTTTGATGTCGGTGCATTTCCAAGCGCTACGCTAATGTTTCGTAGCCAATTCTGATAACCTATCCTTCGGATCGGAGAGCCTTCTGTTCTTTTTAAAAATTCTTCCTCCGTCCAGTTAAAAAGATCCAATAGCTCTGGTGAGTCTAATTGGTGCCTAGGTTTAAAATCTTTTTCATCGGTAGGCTTTGCGAACTTATTCCAAGGGCAAACGAGTTGGCAGTCGTCGCATCCGAATATCCTATTTCCCATTGGTTTTCTGAGCTCTTCTGGAATGGCTCCTTTGTGTTCAATGGTTAAATAGGAAATGCATTTTCTAGCGTCGAGCTCATAAGGGTTAACAAAGGCTTGCGTGGGGCAAACGTCTAAACACGCATGACATGTTCCACAATGATTGCTTGATGGTTCAGGTTCACAAGGTAGAGGTAAGCTGGTAAAAATTTCGCCTAAAAAAAACCAGCTTCCAGCCTTGTTGTTAATTAGCATCGTGTTTTTACCAATCCACCCTAGGTGAGCTTTCTCGGCAAGTGCGCGTTCTAAAACGGGAGCGCTATCAACAAAAGGGCGCTGATTGGGAGCGCGAAAGTTTTCAAATTCAGTATTGTTTGAAATTTCGCTAGAGATTTTGTCAGATAATATTTTTAAACGTTTGCGGATTAATTTGTGATAGTCGCGGCCAAGAGCATAGCGCGCTAAATAGGCTTTTTCTTTTTTCTGAAGCAATTGTGTTTGAGTGGTGTCACCGGGAAGATAATCAAGGCGAACCGAAATAACGCGGACAGTACTGGGAAGTAATTCTCGTGGGCGTGATCGCTTTTTGCCGTGATCACTCATCCAAGACATCGTACCGTGATATCCTTTTTCTAACCATTCTTCTAAGTGAGCTTCATGGGGTTGAAGTTCAGTATCTGTAATGCCAACTTGCTGAAATCCAAGCTCTTTCCCCCAGCTCTTGATTTGGAGAGCTAGCGAGTTAAGATCGGTTTTATTGTAACGATGATGTTCTGACATAAATATGCGCTCACATTGCGGGTATAATTCTGCCAGAAAATCACAGTGAATGATCCCTCTAGTTGTCAGTAGGCCGCTATAATCGTTTTAATCTTGTTATTGTTGTCATTTAGTTTTAAAAATCTTGTTCCCGTGGATGATCGAAAATATGAAAGAACAACTTTTTACTGTGGCTCAAGCAAGAGAATTTGATCGGCTTGCGATAGAAGAATTTAACATTCCTGGTCTCGTGCTTATGAAGCGAGCAGGAACTTGTGTTTTTAACACGCTATTACAGCAATGGCCGCAAACCGCTCTAAAATCAGACCAGCAGATAACCGTGTTTTGTGGTGCAGGCAATAATGGTGGTGATGGTTATGTTGTTGCTGGCTTAGCTGCTCAAAAGAATCTTCCAGTACGAGTTGTTTTTTTATCGCCCCCTGAAGAACTTACCGGCGATGCAAAAAAAGCTTTTTATTTTGCACAAGAAGCTGGCGTTTCCATGATGGCCTATGAAAAGGGGATGCAATTCGAGCAGGGTGTCATAGTGGACGCTTTGTTCGGGATTGGGCTTTCCAGAGAAGTCGAAGGCGATTATTTGGACGCTATTGGGGAAATTAACAAAAGTGGATTACCCATTATTGCAGTTGATGTCCCGTCTGGGTTGTCGGCTAATTCGGGTGCTATTTTGGGTGATTGTGTGGATGCTGATGTAACGGCCACCTTCATTGCCAGAAAGCGCGGGCTTTATACTGGGCAGGCTCCGTCAAAAGTAGGTGAAATTGTTTTTGATTCATTGATTGATGAGCCTATTTATGACGCTATTCAAGAGAAAATGTTAACAGGTCAGGATGTTGTCATCGAAAGCATACATTTTGCCGACAGTGTTTACATGCTACCTCCTCGACCAGCAAATGCGCATAAAGGTCATTTTGGGCATACCTTGGTGATTGGTGGCGATAATGGTATGGGAGGCGCGGTGATGATGGCCGCAGAAGCAGTAGCTCGGATTGGGTCAGGTTTGGTTTCTGTTGCTACAAGAGTCGAGCATGTGGCTCCGCTGTTAACGCGGCGCCCTGAATTGATGGTGAGTGGTGTCGAGTCGTCAGATGATATGCTGCCATTATTGGCAAAAGCGACGGTTATCGTTGTGGGGCCGGGTTTGGGTCAATCTGATTGGTCGAAGCAATTATTAAAAATGGCGATGATGTCTGAGTTGCCGATGGTGATAGATGCGGATGCTTTAAATCTTGTTGCAGCGCTTTCAGAAAAGGAAGCATTAGTCAGTCATCGCTGGGTGTTAACACCTCACCCAGGGGAAGCTGCTCGATTATTAGGCGTAACAGTTGCCGATATTGCTAGCGACCGTTTTAACGCAGTCACCGAATTGCAAAGAAAATACGGTGGGGTTGTTGTCTTGAAAGGGGCGGGCAGTTTAGTGGCATCCTCTCAAGCGATTCATGAGAAAAATATCACGTCGATCGCGATTAATAAGACGGGCAATCCAGGCATGGCGACAGGGGGAATGGGCGATGTGCTTAGTGGTATTCTCGGTGGTTTGATCGCCCAAAAACTATCATTGAAAGATGCTGCAGAATTAGGTGTGGCATTACATGGCGCTGCTGCTGATAAAGCCGTACAGGTGAATGGCGAGAAAGGATTGCTGGCAACAGATCTGTACCCGCATATGCGCCGTTTGATTAATGTGAAAGAATCTACCAAAAGATGAAGGTGGTACAACACTTTGAAAAACGAGATACGAAGATAAAACAGTATGGAAGGCGACAGTAAGCAGTCACTATTTTTGGAAAATGAAGAAGCGACAGTATCTTTGGGAGTGGCTATTGGCTCTGTCATTATGGACGATGTCAGAAAGACGGGTGTGATCATTCATCTAATCGGTGATTTGGGTGCCGGCAAAACTACGTTTTGCCGCGGAATATTAAAGGCATTTGGTCACCATGGTGCGGTTAAAAGCCCAACATATACCTTGGTTGAGCCATACGATTTTGATGAGTGTCACGTTAGGCATTTCGATCTCTACCGGTTGGGTGATCCCGAAGAATTGGAGTACATGGGTATTCGTGATTATTTTGGTGTGGGGAATCTTTGCCTAATCGAGTGGCCTAATCGTGGAGAGGGTGTTTTGCCCGAGGCGGATTTAATCGCTACAGTAACCGTTAAAGTACCTGGCCGGCAGGTAGAGCTTTGTGCAAAGACAGGTATTGGGCAAAGTATTTTAAACAAATTCGAGACCGTGTCTTATTAAGATAGGTTTTTCATGGGGTGATAAGCTGGCACAGTTGGCTCTCGTTCATGTTTCCCATGGTATAACCCAAAAAGATATAAACTAAAAATAGTTACCTGTTGATAAGCCAATAATGACTATTGATCTCATGTGCTTATGCAGAACAATCTTGAAGGTCAAAGGTATTGAGTAGTTTTAAATCTATGAAAAAAAAATCGTTCATTGCAATTGTCTTATTATTCATAGCGGTATTTGGGTGTCCTGCTTATGCGGTTGATGTCGATGGTGTTAGGTTGTGGCGTGCGCCAGATAACACTCGTATTGTTTTTGACCTCAGTGGTCCTGTGCAACACAACATGTTCATGTTATCTAATCCACAACGATTAGTGATAGATATTCAAAATGCTTACTTTAAGGCGAAGTTGAGTGATATTGGTATCAGCAATACACCGGTTAGCAAAATTAGAACCGGCAAGCGTGGCGAAAAAGATTTACGCATCGTATTAGATTTAAAAGAAGCCGTTGACCCCAAGATATTTTCTTTGGTTAAACATGGCGATAAAAGTGATCGATTAGTACTGGATTTATTTGATACGAAAAAAATTGCGGAACCGAAGATAGTTATACCTGATCCCACGACGCAAACTCGACGAGATATCATTATTGCAGTCGATGCGGGGCATGGTGGAGAAGATCCTGGCGCTATTGGTTCAAGACGTGTTTATGAAAAAAATGTTGTGCTTGATATTAGTAAGCGATTAGTCAAACTGATCAATAGTCAGCCAGGATATCGTGCAAAATTAACGAGAACCGGTGATTATTATATTGAGCTAAAAAAACGACCGGCTCTTGCGCGGGCAATGCGAGCCGATTTATTTATTTCTATCCATGCTGATGCCTTTAAAAATAGTGGAGCACGAGGTGCATCTGTTTATGCTTTGAATGGACGAGGGGCAAAAGCAACCAGTGATACGGCGCGTTATCTGGCACAAAAAGAAAACAAAGCTGATTTAATTGGCGGTGTTGGCAATGTTAATTTAAAAGATAAAGACGAAATGCTAGCGGGTGTGTTAGTTGATTTATCGATGACGCATACGTTAAGTTCGAGTCTGGACATCGGTCAAAATGTGTTGTCTTCGATGGGTGCTTTGGCGAGGCTACATAAGTCTCATGTTGAGCAAGCCAACTTTGCTGTATTACGCTCGCCGGATATGCCTTCAATTTTGATTGAGACGGGATTTATTTCCAATCCTGGCGAAGCAAAAAAATTAAGTACCCCTGCGTATCGTCAGCAAATGGCTGAAAAAATATTTAAAGGCACTCAGCATTATTTTTATAAAAGTCCTCCTGCAGGAAGTTATATTGCCTGGATGAAAAACAATGGCAACCAGAAGCCAAGTGAACACGTGATCGCGCGTGGTGATACCTTGTCTGAAATTGCAAAGCGTTATAACGTTTCTGTGAATGAAATATTAAAATTTAATGGTTTATCAAGTACCGTTATACGAATTGGGCAGCGTTTGAAAATTCCAATGTCATAAGTTTTGAAAGCACATTTACAGGCACATAAAGCACAACAAATAGCCCCGTTCAACTATTGCCCTGCTTGCCAGCATCAATATTCAATTAAATTAAAAAAGAACTTTTCTGTGAACCCAACTAAACGTATTCAGTTATTGTCTCCCCGTCTTTCAAACCAAATAGCCGCTGGTGAAGTTGTGGAGCGTCCTGCGAGTGTCATCAAAGAATTATTAGAAAATAGTATTGATGCTGGCTCTACTTCTATTGACGTGGATGTTGAGCAAGGAGGAATAAAATTATTGCGCGTTCGTGATAATGGCGGAGGCATTCCAAAAGAAGATCTTGCCTTGGCACTAAGTCGGCATGCGACAAGCAAAATTCATATTTTAGATGACCTAGAGGCAGTAAAAACCTTAGGTTTTCGAGGCGAGGCTTTAGCAAGTATTAGTTCTGTGTCTCGTTTGGTGTTGAGTAGTAATACCGAAGAGAAAAGTGGTGGTTGGCAAGTCCGTGCTGAAGGGCGCGATATGCAGGCTGATGTAACACCTACTGGGCATTTACAAGGAACCACTGTTGAGGTTCAAGATTTATTTTTTAATACGCCGGCGAGAAGAAAGTTTTTAAAAACTGAAAAAACAGAGTTTAATCGCATTGAAGACGTCATTAAGAAATTAGCCTTAGCGCATTTCCATATTACGTTCACACTTAAACATAATGGCAAAGTGGTTCATAGTTTTCGATCTGCTGAATCGCAGATTGAGAAGGAACGACGAGTGGCACAAGTGTGTGGGCCGGCGTTTATGGATAATGTGATTGCTGTTGAAATGGAGAGAAGCGGTTTAAAACTGTGGGGGTGGGTTGCGCTTCCTGCATTTTCTCGTAGTCAAGCAGACTTACAGTATTTTTATGTTAATGGCCGTTCAATTCGAGATAAGGTGGTCACTCATGCGGTGCGCCAAGCTTATGCTGACGTTCTTTATCATGGTCGCCACCCAGCATATGTTTTAAATTTAGAAGTGGATGCTGCGACCGTTGATGTGAATGTTCATCCAACAAAACATGAAGTTCGTTTTCGCGATAGTCGTTTTGTACATGATTTTTTATATCGAAGTTTGCACAGAGCGTTGGCCAGTGTGCGACCAGGGGATCAACAGCAAAGTTCACAAGATGTTTCAGGTGTTAATGGTGTTGCCGGTGGAGTTACAAATGTAGAAACCGGAGAGATTGAGTTTCTTCAGCAGACGAATAATGATTTTTCTATGGCAGCAGACAATGCAGTGCTAGATGCGCCTCAGCATCAAACTGCGCTCAATTTTCTAAATCGCCCGCCCTCTTCATTTACTCAAAATTCTCAAGCTATTAATCAAGTGCGAGAAGATATGCGAATTTATGAAGCACTGCATTCGTCAGCGGATGGAACCGTAAATTCGGACGCTACTTCAAGCAATGCGGAGAAAGAAATTCCTCCATTGGGATATGCAATCGCGCAATTAAAAGGAATTTTTATTTTAGCTGAAAATGCTCAAGGGTTAATTGTGGTTGATATGCATGCTGCACATGAGCGTATCACTTATGAGCGAATGAAAGCGGCAGTGGATATTGATGGTATAAAAGCACAGCCGTTATTAGTTCCACAGTCAATTGCTGTGAGTCAAAAAGAAGCCGATTGCGCTGAAGAAAAGTCAGAAACATTTTCCTCTTTAGGTTTCGACATACACCGAGCAGGGCCGGAGAGTTTATTGGTCCGGCAAATTCCTGTCATGCTTGATCGCAGTAATGTTGAACAATTGGTTCGTGATGTTCTTGCGGATATTGTTGAACATGGAACAAGCGAAAGAATAAAAGAGCACATGAATGAAATTCTAGGCACCATGGCATGCCATGGTGCTGTTCGCGCAAATCGAAAATTAACCACTCCTGAAATGAATGCATTGCTTCGTGACATGGAGGCCACTGAGCGAAGCGGACAGTGTAATCATGGTCGGCCAACGTGGACTGCCTTCAGCTTACAAGAAATTGATAAATGGTTTATGCGAGGTCAGTAAAGCGCTTGTAGGTTAAAATGCCTATATGCCTTTTCTGTTTGGTTTATCTTGATTCGTCCTCATGTATTTAGAGCGGTACGCTACGACAGTGTGCGTGTTGCTTTCCTATATTTTATGTTTTTCTTTATTTTTGCCCGAATTGTTATCAGAAATTTTTATGAATAAGCCGCCAGTTATTTTTTTGATGGGACCAACAGCTGCGGGTAAAACTGATTTGGCAATTGAGTTGGTAGAAAAGATCCCTGTAGATGTTATCAGTGTTGATTCGACCATGGTTTATCGAGAGTTGAATATTGGTTCTGCTAAACCGACACCTGAAGAATTGTTGAAAGCGCCACACCAATTAATTGATATTCGTGATCCATCTGAACCTTATTCTGCATCAGAGTTTTGTGATGATGCATTATCCGCCATTCGGAGAAGCCATGAAAATAATCGTATTCCTTTGCTCGTGGGAGGTACGATGATGTATTTCAATGTGCTTCTTGAAGGAATGGCGGATATGCCGAGCGCTGATGCTGAGGTTCGCAGGGTCATTGAAGTTGCTGCAAAACAAGAAGGGTGGCCAGCTTTGCACCAACAATTAAAAAATATTGATCCTGAGACTGCCGCCTCTTTACATCCTAATCACTCTCAAAGAATTTCGCGTGCTCTCGAAGTTTATAAGCTGACAGGAAAAACAATGACTCAGCTGAGGCGTGAACAACATGACTCACCAGCCTCGCAAGCTAAATCATTTTTAAATCAGTTTTCGGTTAAACAATTTGCGATAGGCCCGCGTAACAGAGCAGTGTTGCACGATAGGATTAAAAGACGATTTCATAAGATGATAGAGAATGGATTTGAACAAGAAGTCGTAAGTTTACGTGAGCGGGGTGATTTACATTTAGACCTGCCTGCAATTAGAGCGGTGGGTTACCGTCAAATGTGGGAATACCTTCAGGGTCAATCTTCGCATGATGAAATGGTCGAAAAAGGAATAGCAGCAACACGTCAGTTGGCCAAGCGACAGCTCACGTGGTTGAGGAAGTGGGAGTCTCTTCGATGGCTTTACACTGAGGACGAACAAGGATGTGAGGTAAACATGTCAGAAATTTGCACTCTAACCTTGAATTATTTGGACTAAAGAGCAATATAATTGAAACGGTTCGTAGTGTTTAATGTCATAATTACGCGCGCTTGTTATCTAATATTGAGTTTCTGTCGCTCTTTATGTGTTATCGCATCACTGATTAAAGATATGCGACTAAAAAATTTAGATATCAGTGCACTTTGGGAGTGTGGTGGCGCTTTTTTAGAGATGCACCATACTCTTTTATATCCCCTTTTGCGGTTGCACGAATCCGCACTGTTCTGGGGCTTTTTCGTGTAATTCTGTTTGTTTGCTTATTACTTTATATTTTTATTGTCGTTTTTTCATCCTCACAAGACCCATGCATTTAGTATGGATTTTTGATATTGATGATTGAACTACTTTTACATCACATCTTAAGGAGAATACCCATGTCAAAAGGGCATAGCTTACAAGACCCTTACCTCAACGTTTTACGCAAAGAGCGTATTCCTGTATCAATTTACTTAGTTAATGGCATTAAGTTACAGGGCCAAGTTGAGTCTTTTGATCAATTCGTTGTACTACTAAAAAATACTGTAAGCCAAATGGTTTACAAACATGCCATTTCAACTGTTGTACCTTCTCGTGCTGTTCGTGTTCCGATGACAACATCTCCGGAAGATGAAGACGAAGGTTAATTCAGTAGGGCTAAAGAATAAAAAAGGATTCCTGATTGTTTTTTGATCGTCCTGAGTCAGGTGAAGCGGCTATTTTGGTTCACTTCGATTTCAATCGCTACGATGATCCCGAAGACCCTCGGGAATTTGAAGAGCTCGTATTATCTGCACAAGGTGATCCCGTTGCCTTTTTGATGGGGCAGCGGGCCACTCCGCACGCCAAATATTTTATCGGTACTGGAAAATTACAAGAGCTTTGTGATCTTGTTAAAGAGCATGAAGCTGCTGTCGTGGTTTTTAATCATGTTTTATCTCCCAGCCAAGAACGAAATATTGAGCATGCAGTAGGGTGCCGTGTGCTTGATCGAGTTGGCCTCATTCTTGATATATTTGCCCAAAGAGCACGCACTCATGAGGGTAAATTACAGGTAGAATTGGCACAGTTACGTCATGTGTCCACTCGGCTTGTTAGGGGTTGGACGCATTTAGAGCGCCAAAAGGGAGGTATTGGCCTCCGAGGTCCGGGAGAGACACAATTAGAGACCGATCGACGGTTAATTCGGGTTAGAATACGCTCCATTGAAGGGCGTTTGGAAAAAGTGCGAAAGCAACGAGACCAAGGCCGTCGCTCTCGACGAAGAGCAGAAGTGCCAACGGTCTCACTCGTAGGTTATACCAATGCAGGTAAATCTACCTTGTTCAATAAGCTGACATCGGCAGAGGTGTATGCAGAGGATCAATTATTTGCAACCTTAGATCCTACCATGCGGCGGATTGAGGTTGATGAGCTTGGTCCGATTGTTCTTGCTGATACGGTTGGATTTATTAGCCACTTGCCTCACAGGCTTGTAGAGGCTTTTAGAGCCACACTTGAAGAGGTCTCGTCTTCTGAGTTGATGTTGCATGTCATTGATGCGTCTGCTGAAGACCCTGAAGTGAACATTCAGCATGTCGAAGACGTATTAAAAGAAATCGGTGCAATGGAGTTAACGCAACTAAGAATTTTTAACAAAATCGATTTGTTGCCGGGTACTTTGCCGCGAATAGATAGAGATACTGATGGTGTACCCAAGGCTGTTTGGTTGTCGGCGGTCACTGGCGAAGGACTTGAACATTTATTCACAGCAATAACAGAGCTGTTGGCTTGTGAGCGTATTCATAATGTTATTCGGCTATTACCGAGCCAATCACGTATTCGTGCAAAATTATTTGAACTTAATGCAGTGGTTCAGGAATCGCATTTAGAAGACGGTTCTTGTGATGTCGAAATAAATATTGCCAAGACTGATTTTATGCGTTTGCTAAGTGTTGAAAATATTCGCTGGGAAGACGTCGATTGGCAGGGTGATTTCGAGCCTGCCAATGTTTCTGCAATCTCGGATGTTCAAGAGGATAATAAAAGCCTTGATGAAAAACCGAATCGTTTAGTCAGCTAAATTATTTAAAAACTTGAACGCAAATTTTAAAATGATAATGACAATGTTTGCTGATTGTCGTTGTAAAAATAATACTTAATAAATACTCCGGAGAGTTATATGGCTTGGAATGAACCAGGTGGAAATCAACAGGACCCGTGGGGCGGCGGTAAACGCGGCGGGAATGGTGGCGATCAAGGGCCGCCAGATTTAGATGAAATGCTAAAAAAATTCCAACAAAAAATAAATGGAATTTTTGGTGGGTCAAATAGTGGTGGGTCTGGAAAAGGGTTTAGCGGTGCAACGTTAGGCGTTTTAGGATTGGTACTTTTAGCTGTTTACTTTGTAGCGGGCATAAAAATTATTAATGAACAAGAGCGCGGAGTTGTTTTGCGGCTAGGTGTTTATGATCGCACTTTATCTCCAGGCTTTAACTGGGCTCCACCATTAATTGATAAAGTATTTAACGTTAATGTTACGCGAGTGAGATTCCATAACGTAAAACGCATTGCAATGTTAACGCAAGATTTAAATATTGTTGAAGTGGATTTGTCGGTTCAGTATGCCATTGGTGATGCGCAAGATTTTGTGTTGAATGTACGTAATCCTGAAGATAGTTTACGAGAGGCAACTGATAGTGCTTTGCGTCACGAAGTCGGTGCAACAGAAATGCATGAGGTCTTAACCGAAGGGCGTGGCCAATTGGCGATTGAAGTGGGGCAGCGGCTGCAAGAGTACCTCGATAATTATGGGACGGGAATTAGCATCCGAACCGTTAACGTTGAGGAAACCACTCCACCTAAAGAAGTTCAAAGTGCATTTGATGACGTAAACCGTGCACGAGAAGATGAAGAGAGAGTTAAAAACGAAGCGCAAGCGTATTCAAACGGAATCGTCCCTGAGTCTCGCGGTAAGGCTAAACGTATGATTGAAGAGGCCAACGGTTATCGTGAAGAAGTCATTGCAAGAGCAGAAGGTGAAGCGGATCGATTCCAAAAATTATTAGCAGAATATAAAAAAGCTCCTGAGGTAACGCGTGAGCGTTTGTACTTAGATGCTGTAGAAAATGTTATGGCTAATAGTTCCAAGATAATGATAGACGTGGAAGGTGGAAATAATATGTTGTATTTGCCGTTAGATAAAATGGTGAATCAATCATCTTCCGTTGCACGCCAAGAAGGTATGTCGGAGAGTGATATTCTCGAAGTAGAGCAGCGTGTATTGCAGCGTTTGCGGAATGAATTAACTACAAGCTCGCGACGACGCTAGGAGAATATGATGAACGGTAAATCAGTTTTTTTATCCGGACTTGTTGTTGTCGCTTTGTTAGTTGCAGCGAACAGTCTTTTTATTATTGACCAAAGACAAACAGCGGTCATGATGCAGTTTGGGCGAGTAGTATCCACGGACATTCAACCGGGCCTGCATTGGAAGTGGCCAATCATTAATGAAGTGAAAGTTTTTGATGCGCGAATATTAACATCTCGTACGCAAACGCAGCGATTTCTAACTATCGAGAAAAAAGGGATGATCGTTGATTATTTTGTTAAATGGAAAATTTTTGATGTTGAAAAATATTACACGGCAACTAATGGCGACGAAATAAGTGCGGACCAAGCCATCGCTCGACCTGTTAATGAAGGCTTACGTAATGAGATTGGTGAAAGAACATTACAAGAAGTGGTTAGCGGTGAGCGTGATGAGTTGATGGCGGATTTGATTAAAAAAGTCAGTCAAGAATCCAAAGAACGTTTAGGCGTAGAGATTATTGATGTTCGAGTTAAGAGAATTGATTTGCCAGAAGATGTTAGTGAATCAGTATTTAATCGAATGAAAGCTGAACGTGAACAAGAGGCGCGTGAGCATCGATCGGAAGGTAAAGAACAAGCAGAAGCTATCCGTGCTGACGCGGATCGTCAAGCTGTTGTGATAGAAGCTGACGCTTACAAAGAAGCTGAGCAACTTCGCGGTGATGGTGACGCAAAGGCGGCAGAAATTTATGCATCAGCTTACAACAGAGATCCTGAATTTTATTCCTTTGTGCGAAGCTTAACGGCTTATAAGGAGACGTTTAAGTCTCGAAACGATGTGCTACTTGTTGATCCTGAAAGTGATTTTTTCCGTTATCTTAATAACGCAAAAGGGTCAAAATAAGTGTTGTTTGAGCGGTAAAAGGAGTGGTCCTTTTACCGCAATCCTCTTCTCTCTTCTCTACTTGCCTCTGTTATCTTCCTGTTAAAAAGTGATAGAATTCCCTAACCGGGCTCGTGGAGCTTGTCGGATTTAGCATTAAGATTTTCTAGAAGGTTTTTTAGAAGAACTTTTGATTCTCTGCTATGCATTAGCGCTATCACAGAGTGCTGAATCCAACAGACTTCTGACCCGGTTTTTTTGTGTCAGCTATTCAGCTTTTAATCTAAATTTTAATGATTTCAAATGGTTACTGTTTTCTGTTGGAGTGAATTTTTTAACAGAACAACCTCGAGACACAAAATGTGGGATGACATCATTCGAGCGTTTTGCTTAATGCTTATTTTTGAAGGTATGTTGCCGTTTTTATACCCTAGCCGCTGGCGAGGACTCGTTGAACAGCTGTCTCAGATGAGTGAAAAAAGCTTGCGGACCATGGGGTTGGTGTCAATGGCAATCGGGGTTTGTATCCTTTATATCATTCGTTAAATATGACGAGCAATATTTCATAATAGAGTGTGCTATGACAAATGTAGACCGTTGGTTGTTGCCAGATGGCGTTGAAGAAATCCTGCCGGGACAAGCACTTCAGATTGAGAAAATCCGACGAGAGCTGTTAGATCTTTATCGGCGATGGGGATATGAATTCGTTATTCCCCCGCTCATGGAATTTACAGACTCTCTGCTCGGCCTTGGAAAAGACTTGGATTTGATGACCTTCAAAGTAACGGATCAGCTATCCGGACGTACTTTGGGTATCAGAGCTGATATTACCCCCCAAACAGCACGAATGGATGCTCATAGTTTAAATCGTCAAGGTGCAAACCGTCTTTGTTATGCCGGTCATGTCTTATTTACAAAACCAAAAACACCGTTAACCACACGAGCTCCAATCATGTCTGGCGTCGAGCTTTATGGCGAAGCCGGCCTTGATGCTGATGCTGAAGTTTTATCACTTTTATT
Source organism: Cellvibrionaceae bacterium (assembly GCA_050633885.1). Taxonomy (GTDB): domain Bacteria; phylum Pseudomonadota; class Gammaproteobacteria; order Pseudomonadales; family Cellvibrionaceae; genus JAWSVE01. The sequence continues at coordinate 481,038 of JBOEHK010000005.1, read as the reverse complement.
CGAAGCGTTAGAGGCGATCGGTTTAAAAGAAACTTCTGTAGAAATTGGTCATGTTGGTGTGTTTCGAGCATTAATGAAAGCGGTGAATATTAATTTAGCACAACAAACTGAATTGTTTGATTTGTTGCAGAGGAAAGCGCAAGCCGAAACAATGGCATGGGTAAAAGAGAATATTGACGATGATGTCTTAGCTAAAATGATTTGTGATTTACCTCGTATGGCGGGTGATCGAACGTGTTTAGTGGATGCTAAGGAAAAATTAAAAAATACTTCTGCCGATGTTGTTATTGCAATTGAAGAACTAGAAGCGCTAGCGGATATTATTCAGCAGCGATATCCTTCGTCGCAATTGTATTTTGACCTAAGTGAACCGCATAGTTTTGATTATCATACCGGTATTGTTTTTTCTGTTTTTGCTTCTGGTTTTGGTCGAGCACTTGCAAGCGGTGGTCGATACGACCATGTCGGCGAAGTGTTTGGCCGAGCTAGGCCGGCGACTGGTTTTTCTTTGGATGTTACCGCTGTCAACCAACTGCTTAATATCCCTGAAGAGAGAAAAATGGGTGTTTTTGCTTTAGTCAACGAAGATGTTCAGCAATGGAAAGCAATACAACGTCTGCGTGAAAAAGGTGAAACGGTTATTTGTGGTTTTTCTGATAGCGAATTGGTAAAAGAAGAAATGTTATGTGATAGAAAGCTATCACTGATTAATGGCGAATATATTGTTGAATCCTGGAAATAACTTTTATTAAATTCATTTATTTTAATTGTCTGTATATTTATTTTTAACGAAAGAGTTGATCAAACATGGGTAAGAATGTTGTTGTTTTAGGTACGCAATGGGGTGACGAAGGGAAAGGAAAAGTTGTCGACTTATTAACAGATCAAGCTTCTTTAGTTGTTCGATTTCAGGGTGGTCACAATGCTGGACATACTTTAGTTATTGACGGTAAAAAAACAGTTTTACATTTGATCCCTTCCGGTATTCTGCGAGACAACGTGACATGTTTAATTGGCAATGGTGTTGTCTTGTCACCAGAAGCTTTGCTGCATGAGATGGCAGAACTTGAAGAAAAAGGCATCCCCGTTCGAGAAAAATTAAAGCTCTCACCTGCTTGTCCGCTAATCCTTCCCTATCATGTCGCACTCGATCAAGCGAGAGAGGCGGCATTAGGCAGTGGGAAAATTGGAACTACTGGCAGGGGTATTGGCCCCGCTTATGAAGATAAGGCGGCGCGTCGTGGCTTGCGTTTGGGCGATTTATTAAATGAAGATCGTTTTGCTAAAAAATTAAAAAGTATCATGACGTTACACAATTTTATGTTGACGGAATATTACAACGTTGACAGCGTTGATTACGACCAAGTATTGGCCGATGCGTTAGCGTGGGGGAGAGAATTACGGCCTATGGTAGAGGATGTCGTGAGTATCTTGCATGAGGCAAGAGAGCGTGGCGAAAACATTATGTTTGAAGGCGCTCAGGGATCTCTGTTAGATATTGATCATGGAACCTATCCTTTTGTTACCTCTTCAAATACAACTGCTGGTGGGACAGCAACGGGTTCTGGTGTTGGCCCTTTGTATCTAGATTATGTTTTAGGTATCACAAAAGCGTATACCACGCGTGTCGGCTCTGGCCCTTTTCCTACAGAGCTAAGTTGTGAAGTTGGAAAACATTTAGGTGTTAAAGGCCATGAATTTGGAGCAACAACGGGTAGAGAAAGACGAACTGGCTGGTTTGATGCAGTGGCTGTAAAATACGCGGTTCAAATAAATTCTATTTCTGGAATGTGCTTGACTAAGCTTGATGTCCTTGATGGTTTAGAGACAATAAAAATTTGCACAGGATATAAAAATACTCAAGGTGATGATTTAACCATTCCTTTTGATACTGAAGGTTGGGAAGACGTTGTTCCGGTTTATGAAGAAATGCCAGGCTGGCAAGCGACAACGTTTGGTGTAAAAAAATTAGAAGATCTACCAATCGAAGCTGTTAATTATATCAAGCGACTTGAAGAGCTGTCCGGCGTTCCTGTGGATATTGTATCAACTGGCCCAGATCGCATAGAAACGATAGTGCTCAAACAACCATTTGCCTGATTCATCGTTTAAATTTTTTTAATTGTTCCATAATTTTGATGATTCATTCCTCAAAGGGCTGATTTTGATCAGCCCTTTATCATTTAAATTGATTCCAATTCGATTCAGTCTAACGAAAGTAAAAACCCATTCTTAGTGCCCCCTAAAATTAAGGCAAAAAAAACCCATCTAGGTGATGGGTTAAAATTTTAAGCTAGAAAAACTAGAAGTGAAGTTACGCGTTTGAATAGGTCAAGCGCGGAGGGCTTGGAGGCCGCTTTTCAGTTTGCCGCTTACGCTTTAAAGTCTGAAGAGTTGCTTCCGAAGTTTAAGTCTTCGTAAGCTACGAGGCCTACCAAAGCAAAACTAATAAAGAAAACAGTTAATGTGAACATAATAAACTCCTTGGGCTTGCTGTTAGCTGATTGGCTAACTCATGCTGCTAACTATAGTGATCAGCCTGTTATGTTTCAAATGGTACGAAATCATCACTGCAATGAATGTAGTTCATATCATGACGTTAAGTGGCTGCTCTGGACGATTCGCTTGATCTTTGATCAGGCGGAGTTTTGGTCAAAAAAAACCCGTCATAATTGACGGGTAAAAATAGCTAGAAGTGGCAAAATTAGTAAATAAAATCACATATGCTAACTGTGACTATGTAGTTGATGTAGCAGATGTTGTTGGTTCAGTACTGCGTTCATCATCCCTTGCTAGGGTTGTATTGCTACGTATTGAATAAACGATACGGAAGACTTAGATATTCATCAAATGTTCTGATTTCATTACCATCATGAATAGGATTCATTAATGCATGGTTTCTGTGCTTTGGTATTTATTGCTTAGTACGGTTAAAAATAAGCGGGTTGAATAGTGGTTTTTTTGTAGACAGTGTTACCAAGAAATGACAATTAGCCTGCTAAATTTGCTGTTGCAAAGCTAGTTTGATGTTATTCCTTGATATACCGGTGGGTTCAAGTGTTATGATCTGAATTCATGTTGATTATAATCAATTGTAGAGAAGCCAATCGTAGAGAGGCTCTGTCGACATTGAGGTAATTCTCAGAAAATAGGTGGCCATTCAATGGATACACGTCAGTTAGCACGTATAGATTTAAACCTCTTGGTTGCACTTCAAGTGTTGATTGAGGAATGTAATGTCTCGAAGGCTGCTGAGCGCCTATTTATAACTCAGTCTGCAATGAGTAAAACGCTCGGGCGCTTGCGTGAACTCTTCGATGATCCGCTTTTTACGAGAAGCTCTCACGGCATGGTGGCGACACCTAGAGCACTTGATTTGCAGGAGCAGTTAGCAACGCTTTTACATGATGTACAAGGTCTTGTTGCCCCCCATGAATTTGATCCGTGGTTATATCGAGGGGAATTTAAAATTGCGATTCCTGAATATGTGGGGATGGCAATCTTGCCGATCTTGTTAGAAGAGCTACAGCAAGAAGCTCCTAATATTCGAATTGTCGCGATCAGCCGTATTGAGCATCAGCTGGAACAGCTCGCAAGTGGCGATTTAGATTTGGCAATTCATGGACGCCATGCAAGGTATGGGGCTGATTTCTCTTTGGATCCAATCGCTAGTCTGCCACCCGTGTTGCTAGTTCGGCAAGCTCACCCGATACGAACTGAAAAAAAAGAGTTGCTGGACTGGAAAGATTTAAAACAAATTGTAGAAACGTATCCGCAAGTTTGGCTGTACGTACCAGATCTAGATGAGTTGGACATGGGGCCACTAGAGGGTATTAATAGAGATTCCGTTGGATTTGGTGAGGTTGTTTTTGAAACGTCTCACATGTTTTCAGCGATCGAGGTGGTAAAGCGAACGAATTGTGTGATGTTTGGCCCTCCTTTTATTACAAGGCATCCCGCACTCGGAGCTGGGGTCGCAAGTATTCGACTTCCTGTCGAAGAAAAAAATTATATTCATTATGTGTTAGCAACTCATCGACGTATTGAGGGGTCAGCAGTCCATCAGTGGCTAAGAAAAAAAATTATTAATATCGTTAGACGAGTTGACAGGCAGTCACAAAGTGAAAACCCTTACCGCATTTATCGAACAGATCAACAGATTGGTTTTTATGGTCCTGTTCAAAATGACGAATAATGAATTATGAGTTCGGTAGGGAAATCTTAAAGGATGCGCCGCCTAATGGTGATTGCTCAACTTCTAAACTTCCATTGTAACTGCTAATAATGTCAATAGCGACGCTTAGCCCAATTCCTTGACCTGGTTTAATTGTGTCGATTCGTTCACCGCGTTTTAAAATCAACTCTCTTTTTTCTTCCGGTATTCCTTCACCATCATCTTCAATAGCGAGTATGAAACCGTTTTTACTTTTTGTGCCGCAGATTTTAATTCTTTTATTTGAATATTTGAACGCGTTTTCAATAATGTTACCTAATAGCTCAAATACATCCCTTTCATCGCCAGAAAATGTTAAGGCGGAATCGATATCGACAGAGAGCGTAATATTTTTTTCACGATAGACTTTTTTAAGCGATTCAGTGATACGTTCAACGGTTGAAGAGATATTTACTTTGTTTGTAGATGTTTTAGAGTGGCCAATTACAGCTCGTTGCAGTTGATGCTGAACGATCTGATTCATGCGTTCAATTTGATCTCCGATAATTTTATAGTCGTTATCTTTGTTGAAGCTGTTATTGGCTGAGCTGTTGTTTTCTATGGAGCTTTGAATAACCGATAACGGTGTTTTCAAGCTATGTGCTAAATCATCGAGTGTTGTTCTATAGCGTTCTCTTTGTTTTTGTTCAGTGTAGATAACGTGATTTAAGTTATCGGTAACAGGCTGGATTTCTGATGGGTATATGCCTTCTAATTTTATACTTTCGTTTGATTCCATTTTTTTTAAATCGACCGCTAGGTTCTTTAGTGGTTTAAGTCCCCAGCGTAGAATAACAACCTGTGCCAATAAAATGCATGCGACGAAAATTCCCAGCCATTTCCAGATTTGATTTTTATAAGCATTGGATTCCGCTTGAAATGTTTTTTGAGAGTGAATAATAGAAAAGCGAAAATGTCTTTCCTGATTGGATTCTATCTCCCATAAAATGTCTTGTGAATAGATAAAAAACTGTTCTGAATCCAGATTAACGTTAGAGAAATAATCTTTCCCTGGAGTGAGGGCAGTATTCTCTTTATCCTTTAGTGGTTGCTCTAAATTGCGTAATTTTGCCGATGGAGATCGCCATACTTCATGGTTATTGCCATCGTGGATTACACCATAAAGACCGGACTCAACTTGATTTAATCTGGGCTCCTGAAATTGCTCAGGCATCCAGAGTGAATCGCTAGATACCTCTGCTGCACCTAGTAATAAATAAATATGAGTTTTTAATTTTTCTCGTTCGCCAGAGAGCAAGCTTGTCTGGAAGGACGAATTTAAGCCGAAAACGCTTAACCCCAAAAGAATAGGAAGAGTCAGTAGGGAGGCAAAGATGAAGCGAGATGTTAATGAACGAAGCATTAGGAGGTCGGTTCTTCGAGCGTGAATCGATACCCCTGCCCTCTGACAGTGGCAATGGGTTTTATGTCTCCATTGGGATCAATTTTCTTTCTCAGTCTACCAATAAAAACTTCAATGACATTGCTATCACGATCAAAGTCTTGATCGTATAGATGTTCGGTTAGTTCTGATTTCGATATGACTTTGCCAGCGTGGTGAGTTAGGTATTCAAGTGTGTTGTATTCGTAACTTGTTAGATCGAGTGTGATATTTTTAAGTGATACCGCTTTTGCTGTTGTATCAATTTTTAAATCCCCGAACTCGAAAACGGGTGAAGCATGACCTGAGGATCTTCTAAGTAATGCATTAATCCGCGCTTTTAATTCTTCATTATGAAATGGTTTTACTAGATAATCATCTGCCCCAGATTCTAGTCCCTCTACTTTGTCCTGCCAGTTTCCTCGTGCCGTTAAAATTAAAACGGGCGTAGATATTTTATTTTTTCTTAACGCCTTAATGACTTCAATTCCGTTAAGCTTAGGTAGCCCAATATCAATAATGGCTAGGTCATATTGATACTCTGTGGCAAAGTATAAACCTTCTTGTCCATCATTTGCCGCGTCGACGGTATAGCCCAGGCTGCGAATATAATCACACAGTTGCTGTTGTAGTTGTTTTTCATCTTCAATGATGAGTAAGCGCATAGTGAGGACCTTATTATCTTTTTTTCTTCATGGAAAAGTGTTACCCATTAATGGTGACAGTTTTTACACGGCCATTATCGAGTAAGAGCTTTACGCGATAAACAATGCCTTTTTTTGTTTTTCTTGTGTTAACGCTGAGTACTTTTCCGCCATGACTTTGTTTGGCTATTTTAGCTGCCTCTGCAGCATTGGACGCTTTACTTTGTTTTCTGGAAGCTATTTTTTTATGTGATAGTGTGTGAGCTAATAATTTTTGAGAAAAAGGATTGTTGGATGAAACTTCAATTCCTTTTTTAATGTTTGCGAGGATAGTGGGTTTGTAAAAATCACCTTCTTTCGAATTAATTTTTTTTTCGTAGTGTAATTCTACATCGAATGATTTAAGGTCGTGTTGGCGAGCGAGTGATGACGTAGCATAAGCAATACAGCTAAGCATTAACGCTGAGAAGATGAATGATTTGGATTTCGTCGGTGTCTGCTTCATGTTGGCTGCCAAAATGTGGTTGATGTTCTTGAATAAGATTTGCTTAAACAGTTAAAGTCACAAACTATGCACTATGCTTGTAGGTGTTTAATTTTTTTGAAAGAGTACAGTATACCTAGTGTACTCTTCATTTTTTGAGAATTAAATCTTCTGTTTTCTCAATAGTTAGGGCTATTAATAGCTATGAATATCAATAATTGTATCGACGTGCATGCTGAACTCTAATTTTTCTTCCAGGATGATTTTTGGTGTGGGTTCGGTAAATGCGACCATTCTGTCGATAGCTGACATCATAGCCTATTAGCCGCTTTTCTCGATGAATGCGATAAGTTGTTTCGCAGCGTTCAACATCACGAGTTTCAATAATTCTAATATTGTCATCTCGATGTTTTTTTCCAGCATTGTGACCAATAGAGGCACCTATAATGCTGCCAGCAAGAATACCAATATGATCGTTTCTGTGACCGCTATGATGTCTAGAGCTAATTTTACTACCTACTGCTGCGCCAATAAGTCCGCCAATAACCGTTGATCGTCTTGAGCGGTGATTGTTGACTCGACGCTCACGCTCAACCGTTTCGATCCAGCATTGCTCAACAGGTTCGCGATGTTTCACCATTCTATATATTGGCTCAACGTGTGTGACTCGAACGTAATGGCTGTTTCGTTCATATCGGTCATGCCTATAGTCTCGGTGGTCTGCATTAACAGTCGATGCGAAGAATAAAGAAGCACCCGTAAAAATAACTGCTGCGAGAGAGGCTAATTGAAAAAAAGGCTTTCGAATCTGGTTTCTATCTAACATCGTTATTCTCCTGACGATATGTCAACGTTTTCGCCCGTTATTGGTAATCTCAGGAGTAGAATAGCGCTGGAAAGCTGAATGTTAGCTGAAGAAGACAAAAAATCGTGCTTTATGGGGCCAAAATAGATGAGCTTATATGGAAGAATATCGAATTTTACTATGTCACAAAACGGGGCTCGAAGCTGAAATGCTTACGATTTATTCATTTAAAACCGATATAATGCTGGGCAAAATCCTATATAGGCTTATTTAGAGAAATTGTTAAGTGAGAATAGAAAGTGACTGATACAAAATCATACATGAAAACACTGGGTCAGCAGGCTAGAGAAGCATCCCGTATTGTGGCAGCTGCCGATACCGGCACAAAAGATGCTGTTCTCAAGGAAACAGCAAAAGCGCTAGAAAGTGCTCGAACAAATATTATATCTGCTAACCAAAAAGATATGGAATCGAGCCGAAAAAATGGTCTGGATGCTGCAATGTTAGATCGATTGGAATTAACGCCAGCTCGGATTGATGGAATGATTGAAGGTTTATCACAAATCGTTACTTTGAATGATCCTTGTGGAGCCATTACGGATTTAAATTTTCGGCCCAGTGGGATTCAGGTCGGAAAGATGCGAGTGCCACTAGGTGTTATTGGTATTATTTATGAGTCGCGCCCTAACGTGACCATTGATGCGGCCGCTCTGTGTTTGAAATCTGGTAACGCAACGATATTGCGTGGCGGAAGTGAAGCGCTTCACTCTAATCAAGCGATTGCAGAGTGTATTCGAACAGGCTTAACAAAAGCCGGATTGCCAGAAACGGCTGTTCAAGTGGTTAACACGACGGATAGAGAAGCGGTGGGACAATTGATAACCCTGCCAGAATTTGTGGATGTCATCGTTCCTCGTGGTGGAAAGGGATTGATTGAGCGTGTTGCAAAAAACGCGACTGTTCCTGTGATAAAGCATCTAGATGGAATCTGTCATGTTTATATCGATGATGATGCTGATTTAGAAAAAGCATTCAATGTCGCATTCAATGCAAAAACACGTCGTTACGGAATTTGTGGCGCAATGGAAACATTGCTGGTTGCAAAAAATATTGCCGAAAAAATTCTTCCGCGTCTTGCTGAGGCTTATATAGAGAAAGGTGTTGAGCTAAGAGGTTGTGACAAAACGCAAACTCTTTTAGGCGAAAAAATAAAATCAGCGTCAAGTGAAGATTGGGCTACAGAGTATCTGGATGCCATTTTAGCAATAAAAATTGTTGACGGTATGGCTGAGGCTATTGATCATATTGCTGAGTTTGGATCAGGTCATACCGATTCTATCATCACGGAAAATTTAACAAAGACTCGGCAATTTATGGCGCAAGTTGATTCCAGTTCTGTCATGGTGAATGCGTCGACACAATTTGCCGACGGCTTTGAATATGGATTAGGTGCAGAAATAGGAATCTCTACGAATAAATTACATGCTCGCGGCCCCGTTGGGCTGGAAGGTTTAACGACTCAAAAATGGATTGTTTTTGGTGATGGACATATTCGCCCGTAATTTTTCAATATTCTTTTACATCAGATGTTAACTTCTATTCTTTAAGACAGAGTGAATGGCAAACTATAAAACAATAGGTTTATTTGGCGGAACATTTGATCCTATACATTTCGGCCATTTGCGCATGGCGCTAGAGTTTAAGCAGCAACTTGGTTTAGATGAAATGCGCTTAGTTCCTTGTCACAAACCACCGCATCGGCAGCTGCCGATGGCAAATGCAAAACACCGAGCGTCTATGGTCGAGGAGGCATTGAAAAATTGTCCTGACTTGACGATAGATTTATGCGAGTTAGAAAACCCAGAGCCTTCTTATTCTGTTCACACTTTGCAACATTTACGCAAAGCATTAGGTGAAAACGTTTCGTTGTGTTTGGCGATGGGAATGGATTCGTTGGTTGGTTTGCAGAGCTGGTATCAATGGGAAGAGATTTTAAAGCTGGCCCATATTATAGTGGCGTCGCGACCAAGTTATGATGCTCCCCTGTCTGGTAATTTGTCTGAATATATTGATCAGCACAAAGCAGATAAAGAGGTATTATCAAAAAAAACACATGGCTCGATCATTATTCGGCAGTTAAGTTTGTTGCCAATTTCATCCACGGATATTCGAGCCGGTTTTACGAAAAATGAATCGCCGCAATTTTTGTTGCCCGATTCTGTGTTGAGTTATATTCATGCGAACCAGTTGTATCAAGGAAGCTAACGTATTGATCAACTGGGTTGGCGATAAAATATTTAAATAATGCAGAAGGTAGTATAGATGTCGACATTGTTAAACGACGTGATTATGGAAGCACTAACCGATCTTAAAGGAAAAGATATTGTCACACTTGATGTCAGTGAGCTGACCGATGTGATGGATACTTTATTTATTGTGAGTGGAACGTCAAGTCGCCACGTGAAATCATTGGTTGATAATGTGGTCGAAGAAGCAAAGGCGGCAGGGCATAGACCGCTCGGAGTTGAGGGCAAAGAAGGTGGAGAATGGGTTCTCGTTGATCTTGGTGAGACAGTCGTCCACGCTATGATTCCATCAGCAAGAGAATTTTATGATTTAGAAAAATTATGGTCTTTAGAGCCATCTGGCCGAAAGGTGCGAAATCAGGAGATGGGACAAGAAATAAGTGATGATCAGTTTTTGTCAGAATGAAAATACAGGTGTTAGCAATTGGTACGAAGATGCCAGCATGGGTGCAAGATGCTTGTCAGGAATATAGCAAACGGTTACCCAAAGATTTTTCTGTTGAATTTAAAGAGTTACCTTTGGCGAATCGGGGAAAAAATACATCCGTACAAGTTGCCAAGGAAAAAGAAGCCCAGACTATTTTATCGGCGATACAATCTGGACAATTCATTGTTGCCTTAGACAGTCAAGGGCAATCTTGGAGTACGGAAAAACTGTCGGAAAATATTGCTAATTGGCAAATGAATGGCAAGGCTATTACATTACTTATTGGCGGTCCGGATGGCCTGACGCGAGAATGTGTGCAACGTGCGGATGTCGTTTGGTCTTTGTCAGCACTAACACTGCCGCACCCTTTGGTGAGAGTTTTGTTAATTGAGCAATTATACCGAGCATGGAGTGTGTTGAATAATCATCCTTATCATAAATAATATTTTTGCGAACGTTAATATCATTTAAGCACTCAATGTTCATCGATAAATATAAAAAACAAATTTGACAATTCGTGATCAATTTTTGAATATAAAATGGCAGAACCCTTACAGCTAAAAGATCATTACAATGAAACAAGAATCTTCATTCACCGGCTGTGGTGTGTGATCTTGTTTGTGCTGATCTTAATTGGCGTGTTGGTATTTCGATATTATAATTTGCAGATTACTCATCACCAAAATTATGCAACTCAATCCGATCGCAACCGAATCCATGTCCAGCCTATTCCTCCTACGCGTGGATTAATCTACGACAGAAATGGGCAGTTGTTAGCTGAAAATCAGCCCAGCTATACGTTAACTGTTATTAAAGAACGAGTGGATGATTTGGATCGAACACTCGATCTTCTTGCATCGATCATTTCTATTTCTGAAAATGATTTAGAGCGTTTTCAAAAAAACTTGGCAAAGCGCCGTCGCCCCTTTGAAGCAATCCCTTTGCGTTTCAAGTTGAATGAGGATGAAATCGCAAAACTGGCGGTGAACAAGTATCGACTAGAGGGCGTCGAAGTGGAAGCCCAGTTAGTTCGTCATTATCCCTACGGAGAGTTGTTTGCGCATAGCATAGGATATGTTGGCCGAATTAATGATGTTGAGTTGAGCCAGTTTTCTGAAGAACAAGTTAAAGCCTATGAAGGCACTTACAGTATTGGAAAAATTGGTATTGAAAAGCAGTATGAAAATACGTTGCTTGGCAATGTTGGTTATCAAAATGTTGAAACTAATGCGCGCGGAAGAGTTTTAAAAGAACTAGAAAGATCAGATCCAACACCAGGCGAAGATTTACATTTATTTTTAGATGCCGAAGTGCAAAAAGCGGCTCAAGAGGCTCTGGGAGATAATCGAGGAGCGGTTGTCGCTATTGATGTGCGAAATGGTGGAGTCATTGCCATTGCGTCAACCCCAAGTTTTGATCCGAATCTATTTGTAACGGGTATCAGCGTAAAAGATTATAACCGGTTACGTAACTCTAAAGATATTCCGCTATTTGACCGTCCGCTTCAAGGGCAGTATCCACCCGGCTCGACGCTTAAACCCATGTTGGGGCTAGGCGGATTGCACACTGGTTTTTTAGAGCCCTCCAGAACGATTGTTGATTATGGCTTTTATAAGCTTCCGGGCCAAGCGCGACGTTATCGAGATCATATTGCTTGGGGACATGGAAAAAAAGTCGATCTACGTCAAGCCATTATTGAATCGTGTAACACATTTTATTATGACCTCGCCTATAGAATGGGGATCGATAATATTTATGCTTTTGGAAGTCAATTTGGTTTGGGGAAAAAAACAGGTATTGATTTACCCAGTGAGCGCAGAGGCAATTGGCCTTCTAGAGAATGGAAGCGCGATGCGCGCGGATTAGCTTGGTATCCCGGTGATAGCTTAAATGTGGGAGTCGGACAGGGATTTGTTTTAACAACACCGTTGCAGCTTGCCGTAATGGCATCGACGATGGCCATGAGAGGTGAATTGAGAGCACCCCGCATTGTGAGTGATATTATCCCACCGCGTTTATTGGAAGTTAAGAGTGCATTACAAGTAGCAGCTGAAGAGTCTTCTCTTCATCGTATTTCAAATAATGTGGTCGAGGCTCATTTTCCGATGAGTAAACTCGAAGTAAAAGAAGAACACTGGGACTATGTGCATTCAGCGATGGAGCAAGTTATTCATGGAAAAAAAGGGACGGCAAGGCGGATTAGTCACGGTATTGGTTACCGTATGGCAGGAAAAACCGGAACCGCACAAGTGATCAGTATGGGCCAAGATGAAAAATATGATGCAGAAGCGCTCAAAGAACGTCAGCGAGATCAGGCATTATTTATTGGTTTTGCACCGGTAGAAAATCCTCAAATAGCAATTGCAGTGTTAGTCGAAAATAGTGGCCACGGGGGTGAACAGTCTGCACCCGTTGCGCGTGTTGTACTGGATGCTTATTTTGATAGTGAAGCAAGGCGAATGGCATTAACGAATAACGATGATCAAAACGACAATAAGCCATTAGTTGACAATACATTAAGACTGAGAAAAGAGCAGACTCATGACTGAGCAAGATTTTATTCGGCGAATGCCTGAGGCCAGTCGAGATTTGCGCAAGCGAACACGCGTGTGGACCCGTTTTAGAATTGATCTTCCTCTACTGATTTTTTTATTGGTTTTAACGTCTTATGGCTTGGTGATTTTGTATAGTGCTAGCGGAGAGAGTGAGCGTTATCTTCGCCGGCAAATATTATTTTTATGTGTCGCATTTGCCATTATGTTTACTGTCGCACAAGTGAGGCTTCATGCTCTTGTACGGTGGGCGCCTTGGCTGTGGTGTATCGGCGTCATTCTTTTAATCTTGGTCATGTTTTTTGGTGTGGGGGCAAAAGGCGCACAGCGTTGGTTAAGCTTCATGGGTTTTCGCTTTCAGCCTTCAGAGATTATGAAGGTTGTTCTACCAATATTTGTTGCCGCTTTTTTGTCGCAACGACATTTACCGCTGCAGATAAAACCCATCTGCCTAAGTTTAGTTTTTATTTTTCTTCCTACCGTATTAATTCTTCAGCAACCAGATTTGGGGACATCGTTACTTATTGCTGTGTCGGGATTAGTGGTTTTGTTTTTGGCGGGTATTCGTTGGCGATACATTATTGGTGCAGTAGGGCTGATGTTGGCGAGTGCGTGGCCGATGTGGCAATTTGTTTTGCGTGATTATCAAAAGCGGAGAATTCTCACATTATTAAACCCCGAAGATGATAAGCTCGGCGCCGGTTGGAATATCATTCAATCAAAAACTGCAATTGGTTCTGGTGGTTTAGACGGAAAAGGTTGGATGCAAGGCACGCAGTCTCACCTTGATTTTTTACCAGAAAGCCATACTGATTTTATTATTGCCGTTTTGGCTGAAGAGTTTGGTTTATACGGTGTGCTGAGCTTGATCGCAATCTATCTCCTGATTGTTGTACGAGGGTTTGTGATTGCGGTGAATGCGCCAAATACGTTTGGCCGATTGCTTGCTGGTGGCATTACGTTAACTTTTTTTGTTTATATCTTTGTTAATATGGGAATGGTTGCAGGGTTATTGCCGGTTGTTGGTGTGCCCTTACCTTTGGTTAGCTACGGTGGCACCTCCATGCTGACGTTAATGATGGGATTTGGTTTGTTGATGGCTATTAGCACTGAGAAGCGACATTAGTAACATTTTTGAGAAATTGTTGTGATTGAGGAACTGAAAGGATTTTGATGAATCTATGTAGGCAGTCCATTCGTGTGGAGAGCATTAAATGTTGATAGGGTATAGCTGGGTAAAATGAATCTTGGTTTTTTTGTTGGAAAAAGTGGTGAAAATATGTCGAGAAGTGTAATAAGGATGTTGTTTACAGTAGCGGTGATGTCAGTTTTTGCGTGTTTCTCAAATACTGTTTTCGCTGATTATCGAGAGCATCCTGAGCTATCTGGCTTTATCAGTGAAATGGAAAAAAAACATAGTTTTGAAAAAAATGAGCTTTTAACATTATTTAGTCAGGTAGAAAAAAAGCAAAAGATTATTGATGCTATTTCTCGGCCAGCTGAAAAAACGTTGACTTGGGCACAATACAGAAATATTTTTATTAAGCCTGACCGCATTGAAAAAGGTATTGCCTTCTGGAACGAGAACAAAGATACGCTAGAGCGTGCAGAAAAAACATTTGGCGTACCTCCAGAAGTCGTAGTTGCTATTATTGGTGTTGAGACTCGATATGGAAATAATACGGGTAACTATCGAGTGATTGATGCGTTATCAACGCTAGGTTTTGATTATCCACCGCGAGCAAAATTTTTTAAAAAAGAGTTGGAAAATTTTTTATTATTAAGTCGCGAACAAAAGCAAGACCCACTGACACTAACGGGGTCTTATGCTGGGGCAATGGGTTACGGTCAGTTTATGCCTTCAAGTTATCGAGCCTATTCAGTAGATTTTGATGGTGACGAATTTAATGACATCTGGAAGAATCCAGTGGATGCTATCGGTAGCGTTGCAAATTATTTCAAACGGCATGGATGGGAAAATGGAAAGCCAGTTGTCTTTCAAGCAAAAGCAACGAAGGGGTTTGATAAAAGCATTTTAACCAAAAAAACAAAACTGAACAGTAGCATTAAAAAGATAGAGGCTGCTGGTATTTTGCCTGTGGAGCGATTGGATGGCGAATTAAATGCAATGGCGTTCAAATTAAAGGCTGATTCTGGTGATGAATATTGGGTTGGCCTGAAAAATTTTTATGTGATAACTCGTTACAATCATAGTTTGCTTTATGCCATGGCAGTTCATGAGTTAAGTGAAGAGATTAAAGCTAGCTATCAGCAAACTAAACAATAAAATTAGTCGTAGAGTATTAAAAAATACAATGCTTAGTTTTTCTGCTAGAAACTCATTTTTTTTCATGTTGGTATTGGCATGCTTGAGTGCCTGTACTACACACACAAAAAAAACAAACATAATTCCTACGTCTGAGAAAGATGGAGCTCCTTCAGAATCCTACAGCGTTGATCATATCCCCGATGCTGTTCCCCGATTAGAGCCTAGAACAGCCGCAGGAAATAAATCACCTTACACTGTGCTAGGAAAAACCTATCGAGTGATGTCTAGCTCGGATGGTTTTGTTCAAAAAGGAAGAGCGTCTTGGTATGGCACAAAGTTTCATGGTCGAAAAACTTCTAATGGGGAAGTCTATGATATGTACGGAATGACTGCCGCGCATAAAACGCTTCCTATACCGACATTCGTTCGAGTTAAAAATTTAGACAACGGAAAAGAAGTGATTGTTAGGGTTAATGACCGTGGCCCGTTTCATGGTGGCCGAATTATAGATTTAACGTATGCTGCAGCAAAAAAATTAGGTTTTCAAAGTAAGGGGACGGCTCCGGTTGTCGTGGAAGCGTTAGATCCTCTGATGTTTAACAGCAATCGTTCTCGAGTAGGTGAATCTGAGAGGCAGTCAGGCGTCGCTATTGGTGAGCAAATGTCTATTAAGCCTGCACAGTCTTCTACGCAACACGCTGTAACAAATACGGAAAAAGCAGCGCCAGCACCAGAACAAGCAGGAGGGTATAACTTACCGGATAATACCTATTTACAGGCTGGCGCATTTGGCAGTGAAAATTCAGCAAAAAATTTAGTTGAAAAAATAGCAGCGCTAACGGGTTATCCAGTTTTTATTACTGATGCAGTCAATTCGGCTCAGCAGTTATTTAGAGTCCGTATTGGTCCATTCAAAGACAACTGGGATATGGTGAATTTGCAAGAGCTCATCAAACAAAAAAAATTAGGCTCACCTCATATTGTGAGAGAATAATTTTTAATACGTATTGTCACGTGTAAACATACAAAATCATTAAAGTTATCGGGAGTTTGTTTTGTCTTTTGTCTTTATAAATCGTACTAAGTTGACGTCAAATCTCATTGGGCTCATTGTTCTGGTTGCGTTTGCTAGTTCATTTTCCGTTAGTGCAGCGCCAATTATCATTCCTTCTCCCCCGCAATTGGCAGCTTCTGGATATCTGCTAATTGATGCGAACACTGGAAAAGTGTTGGTTGAAAAAAATGCGGATCAGCCTTTACCGCCAGCAAGCTTAACGAAAATGATGACAAGTTATATTGTTTCGGGCGAAATTGCTCGGGGAAATATACAAGAAGCCTCTCCAGTCAATATTAGTGTTAAAGCCTGGAAAATGGGTGGGTCAAAAATGTTTGTGCGAGAAGGCACAAGAGTTCCACTGAAAGATTTGTTACGGGGAGTCATTATTCAGTCAGGTAATGATGCCAGTGTCGCTTTGGCTGAGCATGTTGCCGGTAGCGAAGAAGGCTTTGTTGATATTATGAACCAGCAAGCCATGTTATTGGGAATGACGAGTACTCATTTTAAAAATGCGACAGGCTGGCCAGCTGAAGGCCATTTAACAACGGCGAGAGATTTATCCTTGCTGGCAAGAGCGCTTATTAATGATTATCCCGAACATTATGCTATTTATTCAGAAAAATATTTTGAATACAACGGCATCAATCAAGCGAATCGTAATAAGTTGCTCTTTCGAGATCCAAATGTTGATGGCCTTAAAACAGGCCACACAGAAGAAGCGGGTTATTGCTTAGTGAGTTCAGCCAAAAAAGACGGTATGCGATTGATTTCTGTGGTTATGGGAGCCAGATCAGAAGAAGCCCGTGCGGCTGAATCTCAAAAATTACTTACCTATGGTTTCCGTTATTATCAAACACATGAACTATACTCTGTAGCTGATACGTTAAGTGATGTAAAAGTGTGGAAGGGAAAGTCAGGCAATTTATCGCTAGGTGTAGCAGAAGATATTTTGGTGACTATACCCAGAGGTGCAGAAGAGAAACTAAATGCTCAAATGCACTTAGGCTCAATTATTGAGGCACCGATTAAAGCCGGTCAAGAATTGGGACGAGTCACCGTCGATCTTGATGGTGAAAAGATTATGGATGTTCCTCTTATAGCAAAACAAGCGATTGAACAAGCCGGTTTTTTTGCAAGATTAATTGATAGCCTTAAATTATTTGTACTTGGCCTCTTAGGTAAAGTATAGCGAAACAAAAGTTAACATTATGAACGATCAGCCACCCCCTAAAATTGAATTTCCTTGCGAGGGTTATCCCATCAAAATCATGGGCGATGCCCATGAAGAATTTCATGAAACTGTTGTCACCGTTATTGAAAAACATTCCCCTGGGTTTGATCAGGCAAAAATAACGGTCAGAGATAGTAAAAACAATCGTTATAAAGCGATCACCGTTTTTATCACGGCCACGGGTGAACCGCAGTTAAAGGCAATTTTTGAAGATTTAAAAACGATTGATCTCGTCAAGATGGTTTTGTAATGACAGCTTCAAAAGTTGATGATGCTTCTTTAGCGAGACGAGATTTAGATAGTCAAAAGAAACGGTCTTCAACTAAAAATGGTTTGACAACAATTCAATTGCCAAAAGAAAAACTGCTGATTAAACAATTAGGGCTTCAGGATTATCAATCTATCTGGGATCTAATGTCGGCATTCACCGATGCGAGAGAGGCGGATACGGTCGATGAACTTTGGCTAGTAGAACATCATCCCGTATTTACACTTGGAAAAGCGGGGAAGAGTGAACACGTTTTAAACGCGGGTGAAATTCCTATTGTTAATTCTGATCGTGGTGGTCAAGTTACTTATCATGGGCCAGGCCAGCTGATTGCTTATCCATTACTGGATTTACATCGAAAAAGAATTGGTGTGAGGGAATTGGTTGAGCTTATTGAAGAAAGTTTAATTCTTACTCTTAAGGATTTTAATATTAGCGCTGAGCGTAAAGAGGGCGCACCTGGTGTGTATGTCAATGATGCAAAAATAGCAGCCTTAGGTTTGCGTGTTCGAAAAGGGCGTAGTTTTCATGGTATGAGCTTAAATGTGAATATGGACTTGGAGCCGTTTGCGAGAATTAACCCTTGTGGTTATGCCGGTTTAGCCGTGACTCAAATGTCTAATTTGACTAACCAAAAAGCGAATGTAGACTTTATAGCAGATCATTTGACAAAAAACTTTTGTAGCGTTTTAAATTATCAACAAGTTTAATTTGGTTTCTTACTTCGTTGGTTCTTAATCATTAAATTTTTATTTTAACTGAGATAAAGTGTGACTAATCCTTCAGATTCAATTCCAGTTCAAAGAACAAAGCGTCGAGTGCAGGGCGAAAAACTACGCGATGCCGATAAAGTAGAGCGCATACCCGTTAAAGTCATTGCGAGTGATTCTTTGCTGCGTAAGCCTGATTGGATTCGAGTTAAAATACCGACTTCTCCTAAAGTTGAAGCGATTAAAAAAATTCTTAGGAAAAATAATTTATCAAGCGTATGTGAAGAAGCAAGTTGCCCCAATTTAGGTGAGTGCTTTTCTGGAGGCACTGCCACTTTTATGGTGATGGGCGATATCTGCACACGCCGTTGCCCTTTTTGTGATGTTGGCCATGGGAAACCTAACCCTCTCGACACACAAGAACCTATTCATTTGGCAGAAGCCATTGCTGAGATGCAATTAAAATATGTAGTTATCACTTCAGTTGATCGTGATGATTTGCGAGATGGTGGCGCTGAACATTTTGCGACATGCATCCGAGAAGCGAAACGATTATCTCCGTCGTTAACTGTTGAAATCCTAACGCCAGATTTTCGGGGTCGTATGGATGTAGCACTTAAACTGATTGCTGCTGATGCACCTGATGTTTTTAATCATAATTTAGAAACCGTCCCTCGCTTATATCGGCAGGCTAGACCTGGAGCAAATTATCACTGGTCGTTAAAACTTTTAAAAGAGTTTAAAGTGCTTCGCCCAGATGTACTCACAAAATCAGGATTGATGGTTGGTTTAGGGGAAGAAAAAAAGGAAATTTTTTCGGTCATGGACGATATGCGAGAACACAATATTGATATGCTTACGATAGGCCAGTATTTGCAGCCATCTCGTGATCATTTACCTGTGAGTCGCTACGTTCACCCTGATGAATTTTTAGAATATGAAACTTATGCGAAACAAATTGGTTTTACTCATGCCGCGTGTGGACCACTTGTTCGCTCCTCTTATCATGCAGATAAACAAGCTTCTGGAGAGGCTCTCTTGCCGTAAAGACGTGACTTAACCTGAAATTGAGAACCAACTACTCGATCTCCCGATCATCAATCGATTCTATCGTCTATATCCCTTGCTAATTTCTACATTTCTTATATTTGTTATTTACCAATGAATATGCCTCATCGGTTCTTTGTTAAAACTGATATTCTGTTTATGCTTTAAAAAAAGTATTTACCGTTAAATAGGTTCTCAGAGCAATTTGTCGGAAAACGAAAACGTTTTGGTCTAGGCTCGGCATCCATGCTGGTAGTTTTAGACGACATTGGGTAGTGTTACGCGCAATTTAATGTAAAGTATTATTTATGTTGAAACATTGCCCCCACTTATGTGTAGGAATATTAAAACCCCAATGTTTTGCATGAAAACATCACTAAGATAAATAAAACAGGCTGAAAATGTTTGCAAGCCTAAGGTTAGTGGGTGGTAGCAACTAAAGAAGAGCAAGCAATAATTGCCTTATCAATAGTTTTTTTAGAGTAGTCTATAAAAAATGTATCCATGAGTATTTTTTAGATCTTTTTTTGTTACATTGTCGGCACTTTTAAATACCGATATGTTTATTTTTTAATTTATGGTTTCAGTACATCATCTTTAGTTTATATTTGGTGGTGGATTACAAGTGTAAGAAACGATTCCAGTAAGAAGGCTTCCGCTTTCAGGAAAACCATGTTGACGTTGGAGCACCTTAGCGGATGCCAGAAATTAGTAACACTCTTCACGAAGCGACAAGCTTGTACTTGTTACAACATAAAGATAACCCCGTCGCTTGGCAGCAATGGAGTGATCCCGTTCTTGCGTTGGCAAAAAAACAAGACAAACCCATTCTATTGTCGATAGGCTATTCTGCGTGTCATTGGTGCCATGCCATGTCACGAGAATCATTTGGTGATTCAGCTATTGCTGAATTGATGAACGATAGGTTCGTTAATATTAAAGTTGATCGAGAAGAGCGGCCGGACCTCGATGATATCTATCAAACAGCGCATCAGTTACTAACGGGGCAGGCAGGCGCTTGGCCTTTAACAATATTCTTATGCCCTCGTACCAATATTCCTTTCTTGGCTGGCACCTATTTTTCAAAAGAAAGTCATAATGGTCGTTTGGGTTTTTCTGAGTTGCTTGAAAAAGTCAGTGATTATTATCAAACACGCGGGCCAGATTTTTTAGAAACGATTGATAAAATAAAATTAAGTTATAAAACGTTAATTCGGAATGAAAAAACCTCTGACCCTGATGCAGAACTGAATAACATTCCAATTGAAAAATCAATTGTCGATATATTTAAAGAAGCAGATTTAGTGAATGGTGGTTTTGGTCCCGCGCCAAAATTTCCAATGCCGACACGTTTAGAGCGTTTGTTAGTTACCCAGTATTATCCCAATGAGTGGAAAGACGTTTCATCTGAGCATTTAAAAAAATCTCTGCTGATCATGTCTCGGTCAGGAATACAAGATCAAATAGGCGGCGGATTTTTTCGGTATTCAACTGACGCAAAATGGATGATTCCTCACTTTGAAAAGATGCTTTACGACAATGCATTGTTGTTGGGATTGTATTCGCGGGCAAGCAAAGTGTTCCCGGAAATTGAAGAATTTTCTGAAGCTGCAAAAAATATAGCGCGATGGGCTTTAGATGATATGCGATCCCGCCAAGGCGTATTTTATAGCTCGCTTGATGCAGAAGCCGATGGGGCAGAGGGCGCCTACTATCTTTGGGATATTCAACAAATTACAAAAGATCTAACACCTGTAGAGCAAGGTGTCGTTCATGCTGTCTTTGATCTAGATAAATATGCTAATTTTGACGGTCAATGGCATTTACATCGAGACAGAGAGTGGGGTGTGATCGCAGCAGAGCTTGAGATCGATTTGGAATCTTTGCTAACGCATTATAATAAAATTTTAGAAAAATTAAGAATTCAGCGACTTGATAGAAAAAAACCCATTAGAGATTCGAAAATAATTACTAGTTGGAATGCACTCATGCTAGGAAGTCTAGCGATAGCTGCGCGAGAATTTGGTTACCGTGAATATTTAACTGCTGCACAAAAAACAGCAGATTTTATTCGAGAAAACTTATGGATTAACAAGCGGCTATATGCAACATGGCAGGATGGAGAACCAAAAATTGGTGCGTTTCTAAATGATTATGTGTTTTTAATGGATGCATTAATTAAGTTACTGCGTTGTCAGTGGCGTGATGAAGATTATCGTTTCTTATGCTTGCTCGGCGAATCATTAATTGATAACTATGAAGATAAAGATCACGGTGGTTTTTATTTTACTCATCATGATCATGAAAAACTTATTTACAGAAGCAAGCCGTTTTACGATAGCGTTTTACCGAGTGGTAATGGTATGGCCGCTAAAGTGCTGGGTAGATTAGGACATTTATGTGCAGAACCACGTTACCTTGAAAGCGCAAAAAAAACGCTGTTAAGTGGTTGGAGCTCAATGTTACGCCAGCCTAAAAACCATAATACATTGCTGATAAGTCTTTCAGAATACTTGCATTGCCCTCCACAAGTTTTGCTGAAGGGGAATCAAGGAATGGCATTTTGGCATAATGAAATATACAAACAGTATGGTGATCGAGTGCACTGTTATTGGATTCCAGAAGAATCTGAAATTCATCCACCTGAGTTATTTTTGCTAGAAAATAATCAGGGGTTAGTCTGTGCTGGAGGTCATTGCCTAGAACCACAAAGCAAACTTGATGATTTATTATCGCAATTAGCGGGCGTAGTCGAAGGTAAAATTATTCCTGAAGAGATTGATTGAATAACGCAACACGATCTGGATAATCAGAAAACACGCCATCAACACCCATTGAGCTGAGTATTTCGAAGTCATCTTTGTCGTTGACGGTGTAAATAAATACTTTTGCGTGTCGTTTTTTTGCGTCGTCAATTAATACTTGGTTAAAGAAATCAATCGAAGGGTGAAAAGAATAAGCGCCGAGAATATCACAGCATTTAGCATTGTCCGTCGGGATGTTACAAGTGAGAACGCCACGCCGGAGTTGGGGGACGTTTTCTTTTAGCCAGTAAAGTTGTTGGTGGTCAAAGCTTGAGATCACATAATTTTGATCGCTAATCCCCGTTGTGTTACAAAATATTTGTAACTGTTTTGCAATAAGCTCAGCGCAATTAGGTCCTTTGATTTCAATATTTAATGCAGCTTTATTGCCAACTAAGTAAAGCACTTCTATCAGCGTTGGGACTTTTGAATCATCGTAATTTTTTAATGAAGCGATATCGTCAGATTTTAAAGATAATAATTGCCCTTCGCCTTGAACCACACGCCCTAATCTTCGGTCATGAGTGACCAAAAGTATTCCATCAACATTCCATACATCAATTTCAATGCCGTAGGCTTTTTGAGATAAACCGATTTCAATGGTGGCAAGCGTATTTTCGGTACCGTGCCCACGACCTCCTCTATGAGCAAAACATAAAAGAGGCTGCTGATTATTTGATTTTTTAAAAAGTTCTGACATAAATTATGATGGCCAATTGATAGTAAAATGAGTTGATGTACTGTTATCTTTTCCAAAAGCGTTGCATTTCAATGAACATGAATGAAGCGCTCCAAGTGATAAGAACTAGGCCGGTTAATGATTCAAGACCAATTAGAAAACGAATGTAGCCAAACGGATAAATATCGCCATAACCTAAGGTTGTGTAATTGGTAAAAGAAAAATAAACACAGTCTAGAAATGAGCCGTTAAAACTTCCTTGCAGAGTACCCATCCCGTCTATTTGTAACATGCCGTAAATACCAGTTCCAAACACAATGACTTCGAGGATATGGGCTAGCATTGAACCCAGTACACCGATAAGCACCAGTGAACGGTGTCTTTCTCTAAACTGCATTAAGCGTTGAGAGAGAAAATTAAGTACTTCATAATGTATTAAAACGCTAACAACAACTATGAGCGTGCTAATGAAGATTGCGAGTAACATGGCCGCCTCGTTGTTTGTATGCAACAGTGTCAATATAAAAAAGGTATCGACATATGAAAGATCTTAAGTAAATTTACGAGTAATTCTAATAGCGCTTCAATTATAGAAAATCGCTTTAATAATAGTTTAAAATACTAACAAGCTATATACAGTCAGTTTAAATGATCGTTCATTAAATTCAAATGATATTGTTTTTAGTATTTTACAATACCATTTTTGTTGAAACTTTTATTTCAAACTGTTGTTAATCAATGAATTATTGACCAGATAGAGAATTAATCATGCTTAATTACCGAATTGTACCTGTGACTCCATACCAACAAAATTGTAGTGTACTTTGGTGCGATGAAACCAAGGAAGCCGCTATTGTTGACCCAGGTGGTGATCTCACAATGATTCAATCAGTGATTGAGCAAAATCAACTAAAACCTGTAAAAATTCTTTTAACTCATGGGCATTTAGATCATGTGGGCGGAACGTTGGACTTGGCAAAAAAGTATGAGTTACCGGTAATCGGCCCGCAAGAAGAAGATAAATTTTGGTTAGATGGTTTGCCTCAACATTGTGCCATGGCGGGCTTTCCGCCCTGTGAGGCCTTTGTTCCCGATACATGGTTACATCACGAAGATTCGGTAAGCTTTGGACACATTGTGTTGCAAGTGATTCATTGTCCTGGGCATACGCCCGGGCATATTGTTTTTTATGATCAAGCATCAAAGCTAGCGGTTGTTGGCGATGTTTTGTTTCAGGGTTCAATTGGACGCACTGATTTTCCTAAAGGCGATCATGAAGCGTTAATTACAGCGATACGGGAGAGATTATTTCCTTTGGGCGATGACGTAAAATTTATTCCAGGCCATGGTCCTATGTCGACGTTTGGTCAAGAGCGTGCGTCAAATCCTTTTGTCGCCGATTATCGATACCGTTAAAAATAATGCTGTTTGTTTTTAAGATATTAAATACTGATTAAAAGAGTTATAAAATATGAGCGACAATCACTTAAACACGACGTCTATTTGGCATAAAGAATTTTCACTGGAAGAATTAAATAGTTGGTCTGACAATACGATGTCGGGTTTCATGGAAATTAAAATTGTAGAAATTGGCGATGATTATATAAAAGGCGTCATGCCAGTTTCTCCAAAAATATTACAACCAATGGGATTAGTGCACGGCGGTGCTAATGTTGCTTTTGCAGAAACGCTAGGTAGTTTTTGTGCCGGTTTAGTTGTTGACCGTGAAAAACAATATGTTGTGGGGCAAGAAATTAATGCTAATCATTTACGTGGTGTGAAAGAGGGGCATGTCACAGGAATTGCTAAGTCCGTTTATATTGGTCGTACATCTCATGTTTGGGAAATTAAATTGTACGATGATAGAGAAAAGCTGACTTGTATTTCTCGTATTACGATGGCAGTTCTCAATCGTTAGTAGGCTTGTGATTATTTTCTAAAAAAATAATATTTTATCAATATAAAACGTAGAGATACAAAGGCCATGTTACATTCAGAAACTCAATTGATCGGCCCTCGTTCACATAAGTTGTATGCACAATCATGGTTTCCCGATTCGGATGAAAAACTCAAAGGTATCATTGTCGTTGCCCATGGGCTTGCAGAGCACTCTGGACGACACATGAATTTAGTGAATTATTTCGTACCGCTAAATTATCGTATCGTTGCCATTGATCATGTCGGGCATGGAAAGAGTGAGGGGGAGCGATGTTATATAAAATCTATGGATGATTTTGTAGAGCCTCTAAATCGGCTGGTGCTTGATATAAAAAAACAACATCCATCTCTTCCTATTATATTATTGGGGCATAGCATGGGCGGATTAATTGCCATTCAATATTTATCTCGATACCAAACCAACGTATCAGCC
This sequence comes from Cellvibrionaceae bacterium, assembly GCA_050633885.1. Classification (GTDB taxonomy): domain Bacteria; phylum Pseudomonadota; class Gammaproteobacteria; order Pseudomonadales; family Cellvibrionaceae; genus JAWSVE01. The sequence continues at coordinate 455,790 of JBOEHK010000005.1, read as the reverse complement.
GCTATCCTCTCTTCACCGGCGGTATATGGTGTGGCTAAACCTTCAAAGTTCCAGCAGTTAATTATTTTATTGAAGAGCATTATTTCTCCTAAAGCAGGTTTTGTGCAATTAAGTTCTGCGGGAGTCAGTCGAGACCCAAAAGTTGTTGAAGCCTATGATAAAGATCCTTTGGTTTATTCTGGCAAGATGACTTACGGATTAGCGATTAATATGGCCAAGGCGATGGGGGAATTGAACAATATTGCACCCGATATATCGCTACCGATGCTAATTGTGCAGGCAGGAAAAGATCAATTGATCAATCCAAACGGCGCAAAAGATTTATTTTCTTGGTTAGGTTCTCAAGATAAAGAGTTAACCATGTATCCCAATAGCTATCACGAAGTGCTTAACGAACCTGAAAAAGACCAGCTGTTAGAAGAGATAAAATTAAAAATAGAAAGTTGGATAGCTCTAAGTTAAGTAAAGTTAGAATTAAGTTGGAGGTAGTTTTGAACACTTTTGGATCAAAAAAAAGGCTGTCATTGATAGTCAATGACAGCCTTTGTGTGACCTATGAAAGTTTAAAAGCTATATTTTAAATCTAAGCCTATGCTGGTTCCTCTTTCTTGCTCGATAATTGTGGTCGAGCCTTGTTCGACTTTTAAATCCTCTCCTAATAAATTTTTCAATTTTAGTTTTAAGCTGAAATGCTCAATGGGATAATAAGAATAAACAACATCGAGAGAATGAATCGGTTGTTCAAAAGCATCGGGAGCTGGATTGATTCCACCAAAGAACAAGCGCTCACTAAAATAATTATAAAGAGTTGATACAGAGTGCACGCCATTATCCGAGTCATAGCCTAATTGCGCATTGATCACATATTTAGAATGTCCGGTTAAGCGGCGAGTATTGTTAGTTTGAGAATTGATCCCTGTGAAAGTAGTTTCGGAATCACTCATGGTCATGTTGCCTGATAAAAATAACCCATAACCGATTTCTTTCAAACCTTCGATTTCGATACCATAAATCTCACCAGACTCACTATTAACAAACTCTAATTTTTTTCGGTCACCGGCTAATCCCTCAATGGTTTCAATTGGGTTAGTGATGTCTTTGTAAAAAATGGAGGCTGTTAAATTACTGCCTTCAGAGAAAAATAATTCAGCCCGAAGGTCGAGATGATCTAATTCAGCAGAAACTAGATTAGGGTTGCCTGAAACGCGGATATTAAGCTCAGGGTCGATGTATTGGACATCAGAGACTTCTCTTAAGTCTGGACGGATAACCGTTTGACCTAAGCTCGCTCGTAATTGAAACGTTTCGGCTCCAAGAAAGTCTGTACCCATAAAGGTCATGGCGATGGAGGGAAAGTAATCGTCTTCTTGAATTGCCAAGCGCTGATTGGGATCTTGTAAATCATCAATAAGCTGTTGAACGGTAACACCGGTAAAGTCTAATAAATCGACCGGTAAAACGGCTTGTTGAAATTGTTCCCAGCGGACACCTGCACTGATACGCCAAGTATCTTTCCATGTTGCATCGAATGCGCCGTAGACGCCTTCAATATTTTGTGCCGCAATATAACTTTCCGTACCAAAGTCAGCTCCCATCGTTAATCCAAAATTATTATTGAGATTATTGAGGTTGGCATTTGTTAATACTTGGGCTGGCGTTCCTGCTAACACGGTTGACGAAATACCACTCGCATTAATGTTGGCTGTATAACCGTAATATTCACGAGTTTTTTCGCTGTCGAGCCATCCACCGCTAACGGTTCCGAAAAAGTTTTCCGTAGAAAAAGGCGCTTCAAAATCCATTCCGTAGCTAAGCACATCATCTTCTAACTCTAAAAAGCTAAATTGCGCCATAGATGTTGTGCCCAATAAAGACGTGCTGAGTACACGCTGAGATATTGGATCGATAGAATTTACGCCTTCAACATCAGTTCCATTCGGGACGGTAGTGCTTGCATTGGCGTCAGAATAAATCCAGCGAACATTGAAAGATTCAAACGGCTTGGGAACCCAGAAAAAACCGAAGTCTTTGTGCTCAAATATATGTTCACCGATAATTTGATTGACGGTTAATTCGCGTTCTTCCAATCTGGTTTCATAACCAATTTTTTGTCGTCCATCTGTTGCTTCGAAGTTGGAGTCAAAACCGGTTGATATGCGAGATTGATCTTCATTATTTTCTAACTTGTAACTATTCGTGGTTAAAAAATGTTTCTCTTGATAATTTAAACCTAGATTTAACGCAGCAGTGATATTTTCTTCTTCAACGGTTCGACGAGTTTCGGTGTAATTCGTTAAAGGATTTGAATATTCTCTTTCAACGTAATCTTTGTTGCGAGTTTGAGTTTTATTTTCGTAATTCGCTAATACACCAAATTCTAAATCGTCAGTGATGTACCATGAGTTACCTAGGCCAATGGACCCACTAATGTCAGGTGACAAGGATTCTTCTTTAATGTCGATTTGACGATTAAGCGATGTTAATAATTCACGGTGAATAAGATCAGCTTGGGCACGCTCGGCTGATGAAGCGATGCCGCCATCCGTGTTGATCGCTTGAACGATGCTGTTTCGACTGAGGTCTCCTTGATAAACATTGATCGCGTTAGCAATTGGTCCTGGTAATCCACCACCATCTCCAAGTGTTTTTAATCCATCATCTGAACTGTTTGAATCCCAACCAGTGCCGATTGATATGTTCAACAATGGGCCGTCAGGAACACCTCGAGTTCTGATGTTGATGTTACCGCCACCGAATGATGCGGGTTGATCCGCTGAATATGATTTATAAATTTTAACGGAATCCAAAATTGATGATGGAAATAAATCAAGAGGAATCACATTACGAGTTAATTCTGGCGAAGGGATGAAAGCACCGTTTAACGTTGTACTTGAATATCGTTCACCTAAACCTCGAACGTAAATATATTTCCCGTCAACTAAGGTGAGTCCAGTAACGCGCTGTAAGGCCGAAGCAACGTTAGAATCACCGGCTCGAATTATTTGATCAACACCTAAGACCTCTGCCGAATAGGGTTGCTCTATTCGCTCAATAATAATTTGGCTGGCGCTATCCTTTAATCGAGAAGTAACGACAATTTCTTCTATCTCAAGATTGAGCTTTTCTGGCTCTGGTGGCGCTATTGTGTTTTCTTGAGCTATGAGTACATTTGAATATAGAACACTCGAACAGAATATCGCCGAAGCGATAGCCTTCGATAAATAATGTCGCTTATCGTGATTAAGTGGATTGTTAGAATATGAATCGTTCATGGTTTTAACCCGTCATAAAATCGGAAATTATTAATAGTCATTAATGAGATAAAGATCTGAAGTAAAAAAATGTGGAATCACAATTAATAATAAAGAGATATTGAATAAAGCAAGAGGTGCTCTAAAGCACCTCTATGTCAGCGAATGAAAGTTAACTGTTTTTTCGCTCGCTGATAAATCACTAAGCTGTGACTCAATTTCAAAAGAGGGAGCTGGTGATTGACAGATTACAAACCTGTCGTCCAACCAGTTACCCAATCTTCTCCAGACTTAACAGCACCGATAAAATCAACAGTTTCAAAAAATGAACTGTCACCCGTTGCACCAACGGCAGGTGCTGCTTGCGCATCAAAGGTGTCTTCGAGTTGTGTTACGTCATAAATGCTGACAGCGATAGGAGTTGTATTGGCATCTTGTAAATTTGTTTCAGTGATATAGGCACGAGGATTTGAATCAAGGCCTACTAAAACTGTTGCAGGTAAGTTTGCAGGGTCATCTACCAGCGCGTTTGTTGCAGTCCACCAAGTATTGATGTCGAATGTTGCACCATCAGTTTTGAGTGGTTCTGTACAGCTGATTAAATTACCTGATGCAACCGAAAAGCCATCGGTTTCCGCACCAGCAACGGCTTGTGGATTATCAATTTCTAAACACTCGTTACTTGCCATCACTGCTTCATTCGAAGTGATTAAGGAGTTATACATTTCAAAATAAACACCTTCGCGATAGAGAGGGCCTTCAGAATCACCTTTGGAGCTAGGTTCAGTTCCTGTACCTTCATCAATGTTAGATGTTAAGCAAGTCATGTTAGAAATTCTTAACTTTGTAAAAGGACCGATATCATCCGCACGACTGTCGCCAGTGTTATCACCTTCTATACACCGGTTACCGCCAGATGTGTGAACCACTAAGGCAAACTGGATGTTACCTACGTAGCCTTCAGAGTAATCAATAGAGTCATCACCAACGTTGACCGCAACGACATTTTTCATGTTGACAGCACCGCCGAACATTTCAAAACCATCATCTTGAGTTGTGTAAACCTGAACGTATTCGATGGTTGTTCCTGATCCAACGCCATTTAAGGTTAAGCCGTTCAGCTCGTCACCATCAACAACTTCATAGCCCGCATGACGAATTTGTACATAACGGAGTGAACCAGAGTTTTCTAAATTATTAACACCACCATAAGTTGCAGGGCGTCCTTCTGCGGTAACGTGACAGCCATGAGGGTTTGATCCCATTGGTGCAAAATCACCGGTTAAGTTGTTAGGATCAAATGGGTCGCCGTTTGCCATTGAGCATTTGTTAGTGAAACCATTTCCGTTAATTTGCATGCCACCCCATAATCCACGGTCTGCTTCCGTTGCAGTTCCATCACGTAAATCTGAAACAGCACTGAAGATAATTGGATTTGAAGGAGTTCCTTCTGCAATAATTCGTGAGCCTCGAGCTATACGGATATAGTCTTCTGGCGCAGAAAACGCAATTTTAGAGCCTGGAGCAATCGTCAATGTAGGGCCTTCACCGTCTTGAGGAATGCGAACACCTTGTTGAGCTGCTGCAGCATTCACATCCTCACCAACCCATAAGCTATCCTCGAAAATATGAATACCGTTGTTCGATAATGCTGGAATATTGAGGTCGGCAATTAATGGGCGAGTATCGCTAACAAATGTGACATCGTAAGTACAATTGTCGCCATCAAAACTTCCTTGGAATGTTTGACCGGAGACTTGGTAGTTGGCGCAAGGGTTTGTGCTACCTGAACCACCGCCCGTTGTATTGTTAGAATTAGAGACATTACTGGTTGGTGCTAATGTGATGCCGTCATTGCCTCCACAGCCGACTAAGACTGCTGCTAATGTTCCGAGGCTGATCATTGTTTTAATGTTCATGTTGAGGATACTCTCCTAATGTGTGCAGGGTTTTAAAAAGTGTTTAAGCTGTAAAGAAACGCATAATGCCTTTGAGGGCATTACACATGACTGTTGGTAACAGTGGTGACAAAAGGGACTTGCTGGATGATTACAAAAAGTAATACCAGATTTTCATGCTGGTTCGAAAATACCGCTTCCTGTCAGTTGAGCCCACAGTAAGGCAGAAATGTGTCATTCTGGTTTCAGGTATGTTGCAAATATATTTCAAGGATATGACAGGCCGATGAAGTCGTTATCTTTTATGAATAAATCACAAAAGATAAGAATATAGTGCTGCAAAACATCATAAATTCATATAAAAATATAAATAGCGAGAATATTGAGTATTAACACAAACAATTCTTTTGTAACAAAGCGTTAGCAAAATTTTTACAAAATTGATTATTTGACATCAAAAATAACTAAAAATTGAGCATGTTAATGATTTTACGAGCCGTACTTAAAGCATTTGTTTTACCACCGATGTTAAATATTTTGATGGTATTACTAGGGCTGTTAATGTGGCGATACCACAAAAAGTTAGGGAAATTTTTGATCATACTGTCAGTTCTGTTGTTGTGGATTTTTTCTACGCCGCTGCTTAGCCAATTGATGGTGTCAACGTTGGAAACACAGCATCCGCCCATTAACATAGATAAGATAAAAGCAGAGTATGCAGTCGAAGAAAAGAAAAACAACTCAGCGATAGTCATCTTGGGAGGGGGCCGTTATCATTCTGCGCCTGAATATCACGGCGCTGATACGGTGTCAGTTAAGTCATTAAACCGACTACGTTACGGTGCTATGTTATCCAAATTACTTGGGTTACCTATTCTGACAACAGGCGGGCATGTGTTTGCTGGCTCCAGAGAACACGTGCCACCTGAATCGTTATTAATGAAAGAGGTGTTAGAAAAAGATTTTAATGTGCGGGCAGACTGGATAGAAGATAGGTCTAGGACAACGGCGGAAAATGCAAAATATAGCGTCATATTGTTACAAGAAAATACGATTAATGAAATTTTTCTTGTGACTCACGCGAGTCATATGCCGAGAGCGGTCAGTGTCTTTGAAAAGGAAATTACTGAGTCAGGAAAAAATATACGCGTTATCCCCGCCCCTATGGGGTATTTTTCAACAAGTGATACGCCTAACTTTGTAATGAATTTAATGCCCAAAAGCTCTGCATTGCAGACGAGCCGTGTTGCATTGCATGAGTGGTTGGGTCGACTTTATTATGCGTTGTCTAATTGATATAGATATAGAAGTTTGTAATTTTATTTTTTGAATGATTTAACAATAAACTGTCTAGAAAATAGCACTCAAATGTAATTCAGCACTGACATTACATTTGAGTGACGCGCTTGAATTGACGGGAAGCTAATCTTCAACGGCACTGACAATAAAGAGAAGATCACCGCTTGTGACTTGTTGCCCGTTTGCTGAATTGATGTGTTCGATTTTGTAGCGTTTGTCAGAAGGGTAAAGCTCTGCATCTGCTCTGTTGTATTGAGCGAGATTCACCTGGCTAAACATTTTCATTGCTTCCATTAAACCCAGCGTATCTTCAGTGCTGACAATGTCACCCGTTTCAACAAACTCAGGATCAGCAGGGGATGATGCCGTATAAAAAATACCTGAAGATTGTGCAAATACTTTGAGTTCATGGCTGTCGTCAACGCGAATAGCATCCGTATCCAGTGCAGCAGCGCCATCTGCGCTAGCAGCAGCTTCGATTTCTTGAATTAATTCATCTGCATCCAGTGTCGCCATAAATGCCGGTAAATAATTCGTGTCATATTGACCATCACGGAATGTTTTATCTTTAAGAATGCGTTTTAATAACGCAATATTTGTGGGAATTCCTTCAATAACAACAGAATCCAAATACGCATGTAATTTGTCAATCACATCATTACGATCATTGCCGCGGCAAATGATTTGCGCGATCAAGCTATCGTAAAATGGAGAAATTTCAATGCCGGTTGCTGCAATAGAAATTAATTCGATGTCATCTCTCTCTGGCATCACACAATTAACAATTTTTCCTGGGTTAGGAGCAAGTTGCATAATGCCTTCGCTATCCACCACAATTTTTTCTGCGGTGACACGAACTTCAATGGCGTAACCTTTTTCTTCTGGCTTGAACGATTCAATGCTTCCGCCGCTGGCAATATCGTATTGGGCTTTAACAATATCAATTCCAGACGTAGCTTCAGTCACTGGATGCTCAACTTGCAGTCGAGTGTTCATCTCCATGAAATAAACGGCGTTTGCGTCTAGGTCATAGATAAATTCAACTGTACCAGCACCCATGTAATCCACTTTGTCGGCAATGGCTAATGTGTACTGAAAAACTTTTGATTTTAATTCATCCGGAAGCATTGTGGATCCAGACTCTTCAACCACTTTTTGATTGTTACGTTGTACCGAACAATCGCGTAAACCGAGCACTCGACTATTGCCGTGTTTGTCGCGAAGTAATTGCACTTCAATATGACGCATAGACGTCACGAATTTTTCTAAATATAAATCGCCGTTGCCAAAAGCTGCTCGCGCTTCGGTACTGATCATGTCGTAAAACTTGAACATATCAGCAGGATTGCGAACGACTTGTATCCCTTTTCCGCCACCACCGTGAACCGCTTTTAGTAGAACTGGGTAGCCTATGCTGTCGGCAATGTTGGCAGCTTGTTCTGCACTAATCAGAATTCCGTGGCTTCCTGGTACAACCGGTACGTTGCTCGCTTGAACCGTTTGAATCGCATTTGATTTGTTACCCATTGTCATCATGCTATAAGCACTAGGGCCAACAAAATTGATTCCATGATTGACACATAAATTGGCGAACTGAGGACTTTCCGATAGGAATCCAATGCCAGGGTGCAGAGCATTCACTTGTTCGTACTCAGCAACTTTTAAAATTGAATGTGCATTCAAATAACTTTCGTCAGAAGAGTTACCGCCTAAGCAAACAAGGCGGTCGTTTTCTTTTAGCATGAGTGCGGGTACCGCAGCCATGTCAGGGTCTGAAGCAACGAGTACAACTTGCAAATTGCTTTCGTGTGCTTTGCGAATTAATTTAACCGCAGTACAACCACGGGCATGGACTAATACTTTTTGCACATTTGTCATTAATTCACGAGGGTCGGATAGCAAATCAGTGTCAGCTTCTAGTTGGCTTGGCAATGCTTTACTGAACGTGTTGTCAACGATTTCTTCAACCGTTAATGACGGCAGAGGAATATTTTGATCGATCTCACGTAACTTTTCGTCTAACTCAGGCGCAAAAGGATGCGTCACAAGACCATCCATCGAATCTGGATTAGTTGATAAATAATTCGACAGTGTCGATGTTGAAGGGAGATAAGAGGGAACAACCATTTGTCCCGCAAACGGCATGTTACAACCCGAAAAGTAATAGGTTTGAACAAGTGGGTGAGTAACAAAACTGGCTTGAGCGCCACCAGTACAATCGCCGTAACCAAAAATAACAACAGGCAAATCGTTATCGACAACAAAACGGGTTAGGCGATCATTGACGGCAGCCATCGAGAAAAGCGACGCTGCGCCTTCTTTTGTTTGCATTCCACCGGAACTGATAAAACAAATAACGGGCAATTGTTTTTTTGCACACTCCACTAATAAGTGGCAGAATTTTTCTGCGCTCGCCATGTCGAACGCACCGGCTTGGAAAGCAACGTTTGATACGGCAACACCTACTGGTTTGCGTGTTTTTCCTTTTTTGAATTCTGCCAAGCCTGTGACTAACCCGCTGGGGCGCATATTTTTTTCGATAGCTGATTCAATGGCCTGTCTGAAACCAGGAAAGTTAACTGGGTTTGAACTGGCTTTGTCTGCATCTAGCTCAACAAAGTTAGAGAAGAAATGATTGATGATGTTATCTGGAGATAGCTTTGTGCTTTTCTTAACGTCCTGTAGTAAGCGCTGAATCAAAAGGTCGCGGTAACCCATGATTAAGCGATTCCAGAAATCTTTCCGTCGACCGATTCGAGCAGGATTAATGGCACCTTTAAAAATGCCGCCATTTTCACTTGCATAATACTCGGGTAATAAGTTTTCAAAGAAATAGGTAAGAATTACAAATAAACTATCATTCATTTGTGGGAAGCCAATGCCTTTCCATTCTTCAACTTTGACCAATAGCTCGCCACGGTTTCGTTGAGCGACTAAAAAGCGCAGCCATTGTTCAAATTGTTGTTTACTTTCTTTAGAGTCAGTTGCAGAGGCGCTGGTAATAAGGGCTGTCTCTAATGAGTGATCTAAAAGCTTGCCCACAGATTTTTTTGATAATGCTTTAGTGTCCATCGCTTCTTTTGCGATGTGTGGCAAGTTAGTGACAACATTATTATAAAGAACGTCAAAAATTAAAACGTTTTCACATTGGTCTTTAAAGTCTTCTCGCAATTCAGAATGTAAAATGGCATCAATAACCGTCATGTCACTTAAAGCAGGCCAAGAATCCGTTGAGGGAGTGCCTTTTTCGTCGTTAAGTAGTTTGATCAGTTCGTTAAAGTTATGCGGCGCACTTACTTTCCAACGGTTATATAAAGAAAAACTTAAATTAAACAATAAATTTTGTTTTGCTTTTTCAAAATTTTCTTTTGGTTCACCCAGCAAAAACCGTGTAACTGTATTTCTTTCTTGTCCCATGTCATCGCGTTTGGAAATAAATGTTTTCCACGCTTTTGCGAGAACGTCGTCGTAGACAAGTTTGTCAGGATTTTCTAACCAAGATGTAAATAATTTTGATTGCTCATGCTCCAACCGGCTTTGTAGATCACCTTCAGGCAGAGTCATTTTTGACAGACGGCCATATTCGGCTGAAGAGATAGAATGAATTCGACCGCGTAATAATAAATAGCGCATGTATCGATAACACAATCCAAAAATATTGGGTTGTGTTGTCGGATTGCGCACTAAATTAATAGGTGAATTTTTTTCAAGCGCCTGTTGGTATTCAGTGGGGTGTAAATATCGATCGAGGTTTCGCTGATAGTGTTCAAATAAATCGGGAGTTTGCGGGACAAATTCATGAGCGGCTGTTTCGACAGCTTCGATGCTCGATACAATAGCTTTTTGTAAATTATGTTGCCGCTCGTCGATATCGGTTGGCGAGTAATCGATGATGCCATCAATACATCCCTGCGATAATAATTCTTCTGGTGAAACACCAACGCCTTTTGCGCATTCTTGCCAAGACAAATTAAATTTCCGAGCAATACTTTGCAGTCCTTGTGGTTGGATGGTGTTAAAGATACCGTCTCGAACGGATAACAATAAATTGGACGCCGCTAACGGAATTGCTCCACCGGAATATCCAACGCCAATAACAATTCCTACAGTGGGTACATCGGCTGCCGTGCTTTCTGTAATCATGCGAGAAATACTGTGAGCTTGATTGTTGCTATTGGCTAGTTCGCCGGCATCGGCTCCAGGTGTATCAATAAAATAAACAACCGGTAATGACAATTCCGAGAAACGACGAATAGTTTCACTGCCGAGCAAGTGATGCTCGGGCATCCAGGCGCCGTTAGAGGCAGAGCGTTCTTGAGCGATGATGCCAATACGGCGAACCCCATTAGAAAACGGAATCTCGATTTCAGCGCTATAGAAGGGTCCTTTTTCTTGGCTATTAATAATCTTGCCATTTAAGCGAGAGATAATTTCTTTCGCTCCAGGTCTTTTGCTGTGTTGAGCGGGCTGGACAACTTCGGCGATGTAGCTATCAACATCTAATTTGTTGAGTTGCTTTAATCGAGTTCTTACTCGACGATCTTCAATCAAACCTGGGAGATGTTGCTCTTTTGTTCGCTTGCTCGACGAAAGAGGTGAGTGCTCAGGGAAGAGCGAAAAGTCAGAAGCTAAATGCTCGGCCTGAATGAATAATGTATCAACATTTACATGGGAATCAGAAGAATTTCCGCTCATAAGTACTTATCTCAAGATTGTTGTTTCAATGGTCAATTTAGGATTATGGTTTCATCTTGTGTTGCTTATTATTATCTTTTGGAGTCCGCCTGAGCGATGAATTAGCGCACCAGCCCCAATGTGATTTATGGATGAGTATTATCCTTATATTGGGTGTCTATGGTACCGTCTAAAGCTGAACGCTTTGTTCCATATATGGAACAATAGGTGGTAATATTCCACCTTCTTCTTTGAAGGGGTTTGGAAGAGCCAACTACCGCTTAGGTTTTTGAAAATTCGAGGCAAATCAGACTGATGATTGATTTAAACGCAATGGCATTGTTTGCAAAAGTGGTCGAAGTTGAGAGTTATTCTCAAGCGGCGAGAGATATCGGTGTTCCAAAATCGACAATAAGCCGCAAAATTTCTCAAATGGAGGAATCTCTTGGGGTACGGCTTTTACAAAGAAATACACGCCAACTTCGTCTCACGCAAGTCGGGAGAGAGGTCTATCAGAATTGTCAGAATATGCTTCGAGAAGTGCAGTCAGTCCACGCTACAATCGAAAATTCTCGAGAGGATGTATCTGGTAGCTTAAAAGTGATGTTACCCATTTCATTTAATCAAGAGCTTATGGCTTCTCTTTGCTCAGGCTTTTTAAAACTGCACCCTAAAGTTGATTTAGAAGTAAAATTTGCTGATGGCGGTATCGATTTGATCGGTCAGAACTGCGATATTGCTGTCATGTTTGGCCCGCTTGCTAGTTCAGATTTGGTTGCTCGATTGTTATTTGAGCGCTCATTGGTTCTTGTGGCAAGCCCGCAGTATGTGAAAACACATGGACAACCGCAAAATGTCAGTGATTTGACCAGTCATACAGGCTTGATGTTAGGAAGTTCGAAGTCGACACCTATTTGGCCAATTGGCGTTGGATCAGAAAGGAGGTTAGTGAATTTTAAACCGAGAGCTTGGGCGAATAGCTCAGTCGCAATAAAACAAATGGTGAAAGAAGGACTCGGAATTGCGCTTTTATCTGAAGCTCATTGTCGCGCAGATTTGCACAATGGCAGCTTAATAAAATTATTACCCGAAGTGGAAATAGAACCAACCAAAGCATATGGCCTGTATTCTAGTCGATATCAACTAGCGCCAAAGATATCGAGATTCTTGGATTATTTTTCGCAGCATGTGGATAAACAAGAGATGGATTACCCGTTCCCGCTTTCACCTGTGAAAGCGGTACCCAATCAATAAAAATTCATTTATTTTAAGCCGCGTTTTAACAGTGGGCTGATCAGTAATAACAGTATTCCAACACCCACACCAATGTAGAGCATCGATGTAAAGAAATCACTATACGTTGTCACAGCTTCAGTGATGTCTAACACTTTTCCCTCATGAGTATCAACAGACGCCAGCTTTGATAATTGCGCCGCTACAAATTCGGCGTAGGCGGTTGCTAAAAACCAAGTTCCCATCATAACGCCGACGATTCTAGGCACTGATAATTTTGTGACAGCTGATAAGCCAATCGGGGATAAACAAAGCTCACCTGTCGTATGAAGGAAGTAAGCAAGAATCAGCCAAACTGCGGCGACTTTGCCAAAGCTTTCTCCGTCAGAAAGTGAAGCGCCATAAACCAGTGCGCCAAAGCCTAAGCCGACTTGAATAATCCCCAGTGCAAACTTTACGGGCGTACTGGGTTCCATGTTTCGCTTAGCAAGCCAGACCCAAAGAATGGAAAAGAATGGCGCCGTTGTAAAAATAAAAAATGCGTTTAAAGAACCAAACTGAGACGCTGTAAAAGTGATTCCAAATATTTCTCGATCAACAACACGATCAGCAAACAAAGTCATTGATGCTGAGGATTGCTCGAAAAGCGCCCAGAAGACAACAGAAAATAAAATAAGTACCATGAGGACTATCATTTTTCCACGTTCTTCTGGTGAGCATTTCGCAATAATAAATGTGATTAAAGCGGCAAGTGTCAATGCAGCCAAACCATTGAGGGAATATTCGACCCAATGGATATGTTTCATCATTACCCAAATAACAAACAAGAAACCAACTGAGCACAGGTAAATTAAATGTTCTCGATTAATAAAAGCAAACAAAGGTGTTTTTAATAATTCTGGATCAGAGGGTTCTGCATGACCTTGTAAATATTTTTTTCCGTACAAAAATGTGATTAAGCCGATCAGCATGCCGATACCGGCCGTGCCAAAACCATATTTCCAACCGTAGGTTTCGCCAAGGTAACCGCATAACAGTGTAGCGACAAAAGAGCCGATATTAATTCCCATATAAAAAATAGTGAAACCGGAATCGCGCCGAGGATCACCTGGCTCATAGAGCTTTCCGACAATCGTTGAGATGTTGGGTTTTAAAAAACCTACGCCGACAATAATTAATGCTAAGGAAAAATAAAAGACTTGTAATGCCTGAGAGTCTTGTATTCGCTGACCGTTCTCCATATACGCGGCATGCCCTTCCCATGCCATACCTAAATGTCCTAGGCATAAAAGCAGTCCGCCAAACACAACAGATTTAGACATTCCTAAATATCTATCGGCAAGTAATCCGCCAATAACAGGCATGGCATAAACCAAGCCTGCGTAACCCCCTAAAACGTCGAGACCTTCTCCATCAGTAAATAAATGGTACTTCGTTAAATAAAGAAGTAATAAATATTTCATGCCATAAAAAGAAAAACGTTCCCACATTTCTGTGAAAAAACACACATATAGACCTTTAGGGTGCCCAAAAAAATGATCGCCTCGATGAGGTAGGGGTAATGTATCTTCATGTGTCATGGAGTTAGCCTAACTGTTTTTAAAAAAATAACATAAATATTATCTGTTTAGCGGCGAGTATATAAAAAACTCAAAAAGAAAAAAAAGATTTATATAATTCTTTTTTCTCGTAAGTCAGAAATTTCAGACTCAGAATATCCAAGTTCTTGCATAATCTCATCGGTGTGCTCTGAAAGTGTAGGAGCACGTGTTTCAATACTGGGTGGTGTTTTCGATAGTGTAATGGGCGTGTCTACTACCATTGGGGTTTTAGGTGAGCCGGGATAGTCGAGCGGTTTAAAAGCCCCAATTGCCTTTCCATGTTCATCATCAAGTGCTTCTTGTAAGTCATAAACAGAGCCAGCGGGTAATTTTGATTCTTCAAAAGCTGAAAGAACTTCTTCAGTTGATCTTTCAATACACCATTTACCTAAACGCTCGCTAATTGCTTCTCCATTGTCTCCGCGAGAAATATCATCTTTAAATCTTGGATCTGTTAGCCAGTGATCTTCTCCCATTAATTGTGCCCAGCGCTCGAACATAGCAAAACCAACGGTTTGTACTAATACCCAACCATCTTTGGTTTGAAATGTATCGCCAGGGCCGCACATTTGTAAGCGATTCATTGTGCCGTGACGATCAAGACCTAAAACACTTTGTTCAGTTAAATTGCCACCGATAAAATTTAAAGCGGTTTTATACAAAGACGCTTCGACGATTTGTCCTTTGCCGGTTTTTTCTCTTTCTAATAATGCGGCCATTGTTCCGAATGCACTTAAAGAAGCTGTTCCAAAATCCACATAATTGGCCGCCGCTTTCATGGGGCGATCTTCTGGTCCAGTTAAATGCATTGCGCCCGACATCGCTTGTCCTAGTCCGTCAAAACCTAATCGATTCGAGTAGGGGCCACCTTTTCCAAAAGTGGATGCCCAAGTAAGAATAATGTCAGGTTTAATTGCGATTAAACTGTCGTAATCAACACCCATTGCCTTTAATGTTTGCGGTGGTAGATTGGCGATGACTACGTCTGCTGTTTTCACTAACCGTTTTACGACTTCTTTTCCTTCGGGTTTTATAGGATTTAATGTCATTCCTTTTTTGTTGCGGCCCATTTGCATGAGCGTCGCGCCAGTGCCATCTTCCGCTACAGGAGATGTAAAACGATCTTCTCCGCCCTCAATGCGTTCAATTCGAATAACTTCTGCACCCATGTCAGCGAGTAATGCTGCACAATAAGGTCCTGCAATATAGCGTCCAAAATCTAAAACGCGAACGCCTTCTAACACTTTACTCATAACACTCTCTCTTTTATTTTTATTGTATAGAATGACTCTATGCCATTGTTTACATGAAAAATTAAACTTTTGTTTTAACCCGATCAACCGCATCAAGCCACTGCGCATAAAAGTAGTCGCGCTTTTCTTTATCCCATGAAGGTGTAAATTGACGATCGCAGCGCCAACGCTGAGAAATTTCATCGAGGGATGTAAATACCTTAGCTTGGAGGCCTGCCAAGTAAGCGGCCCCGAGTGCGGTTGTTTCGATAATTGTTGGGCGATCAACGTTTGCATTTAAAATATTGGCAAGAAATTGTAAAACCCAATCGTTGGCAACCATGCCTCCATCAACACGGAGTGTATCGGGTCGAATGCCATCGGCTTCCATGGCTTTTTGTAAATCTTTTGTTTGATAACAAACCGATTGTAAACCCGCAGTAACGATTTGTTTAATGCTGGTGTCGCGAGTTAAACCGAAAATTGCACCGCGTGCATCAGGGTCCCAATAGGGAGCGCCTAAGCCTGTGAATGCGGGCACTAAAAATACACCATGATCTTCGCGAGTTTGTTCGGCAAGTTCTTCAGCTTCGCTAGCGTGCTTGATCAGATGGATTCCATCGCGCAACCATTGAATTGCTGCACCGGCAATGAAAATACTCCCTTCAAGAGCATAAGTGACTTTCCCATTTAAACGATAGCCAACAGTGGAAAGTAATTTATTTTTAGACTCTAAGACGTTATCGCCGGTGTTTAATATCAAAAAGCAACCGGTTCCGTAAGTGCTTTTTGCCATGCCTTCTTTAAAACAGGTTTGACCAACAAGCGCTGATTGTTGATCGCCAATCATCGCAAGGATGGGAATTTCTTCTGTAAATAATTTTTTCTCGGTGAAACCAAAGTTATGGGCGCAGTCGCACACGTCTGGCAACATTGAATTAGGAATGTTAAACAAAGAAAGTAAGTCGCTATCCCATTGTTGAGTGTGAATGTTAAACAGTGCAGTACGGCTTGCATTTGTGGCGTCGGTTTTGTGGGAAGAGCCACCCGTAAGACGCCATAATAAAAAACTATCGATAGTGCCAAAAGCTAATTCTCCGGCCTCTGCTTTTTTTCTCGCGCCAGCCACGTGGTCAAGAATCCAAGCTATTTTGCTAGCTGAAAAATAGGGGTCGAGTAATAGCCCAGTTTTTTTATGAAGAGTGTCTTCATGACCCTCTTGCTTTAATTGCTGACATACATCCGCGGTTCTCCTGTCTTGCCACACAATAGCATTGTAAACAGGTTTGCCTGTCGAGCGCTCCCAAACAATCGTGGTCTCACGTTGATTGGTAATGCCAATTCCCGAAATGTCAGAAAGAGAACATATGTTTTTTTGAAAAATTTCTCGACACGATGTAACGACTGTTTTCCATATGTCTTCTGGATCATGTTCTACCCAGCCATCTTTGGGGAAATGTTGAGGGAATTCATGTTGTGCGGTAGTGAAACTTTGATTGTTGGTATCAAATAAAATGGCACGGGAACTTGTGGTGCCTTGGTCTATTGATAATAAATAAGCCATGCATAAACCTTGAGGTTATCTTTTACTTGTTGTCATTATTGTTGTCGAGATGCTCTGTGGTGATTGTTGGCTGATTCGAGCGACAGTGATCAGCGCAGTCTTGGTTGCTTTAATCATTGGCGCATATTTCTATTTTTACAAGTATATCTGGCGCTTTATTTAAATGCTACGCACTGGTAATTAAGGCGATATATTAGAATCGTTTATCCCAAGATTTAAATCGCTTTTTGCAGAATTCATTGAGTTGTTCATAGTGGGTGAAATAATGAAACGTTTCTCCATCTAGAGAGATATCAAAGTCACAGTGTTCGTTGTCGTGTTCTCGGCAAATAATGGGGCGTGTCTCATAAATTCCACATAAGCCATCTTCTAAAAGATGCTCACAATCGGTCATCACTTGAAGAAACCATCCGTAGGAATCTTGATAAATGTGTACGGATTGGTGAGAGACCTGCCAAAGTAGAATATCAAAATCTTTTATGGAGCGAGGAGTTCTTAATTTCTCTGTTGCATATCGACAACACTTTGATTGATGACAAAGATCGCATTTGTTATCTGAAGCGATTAGTTTCCCATGAGGCATCTGTAAGTCTTTCCGTGTTTTTTTACTGGGCATTTTCCCGCTCAACTTGTTGGGTTTGTTAATGATGAATTGATGTTTGGTTGACAAGTTATGTCGTGTCAAAGTTGAGTATGCTATTACATATTTCAGGATGAAAAGTAAAAACTACCAGCGATTACAGAGGGACGCAATAGAGGTAAATGTTAAGAGAGGAAATATAGGTAGAGAGTGAATGTCAGCACGGGAGAATTAATGCAATTAAATGCCTTGTTAAAAATATGACAGGGAGCGGTTAACGATTCAATAGAATCGTTAACCGACCTCAACGACATTGATGAGTTGTGTTGGAATAGATTTTTTTCCAAATCGTTTTAAGCTGGCGATGGCAAGCAGCATTACGATCGTAGAAATGATAATCCAAAGAGAAGAGAAAAGGGCGTGTTGGCTAAACGTACCGACTTGATAAATGAGTGCGGCCATATAGTAAGCAAGGCCAGTGCTCCATCCGAATACAATCATAGTATAGGGCCAACCGGCTTCTTTTGCGGCTGCACCGAGCACTGCGACGCAGGGTGCATACAATAAAATGAACACTAAATAGGTGAAAGCGGCAAACGGAGTAACAAACAAGCTTGCCATGTTAGTGAGTGTTGCGGTTTGAACGCCTTGCTCTTCGGCAACGGCTGAAGAGTCATTGACGTCTCCGATGGAAATACCAAGTGGGTCTGTCAGCGTGTCGGAAAGGCCTGAAAGTGCTTCTCCAATTGATGCAATCGCTTCTTTTGTTGCGCCGACAACGTCAGGGGCAGAAATGGTATCGCCTGCTAGAGTAGAATTATCCTCGCTATACAGTGCGTCAAGTGTTCCAACAATGGCTTCTTTTGCGAACATCCCCGTAAACAAACCAACGGTAGCTGGCCAGTTGTCTTCAGCAATACCGATTGGAGCAAATGCTGGTGTGATTGTGCGGCCAATGGTGCTGAGGACAGAAGATTTAGAATCTTCATTGCCGAATGTACCATCAAAACTTAATGAGTTTAACATGCTCAAAACCATGACAACGGCAACGATATTTTTGCCGGCGCGGAATGCAAAACTTTTTAAACGAAACCAAGTGGTAATTAAAATATTTCGAGGCACGGGAATATGGTATGACGGCATTTCTTGAACGGATCGAGTCATTTCTCCAGGAAATAATTGGCGACGAAAAATCCAACCGGTACCAACTGCTAAAACAATGCCTAATAAATACAAAAAGAAAACAATATTTTGACCATTGCTAGGAAAGAATGCGGCGGCAAATAAGGCGTAAACGGTTAACCGTGCCCCGCATGACATAAAAGGAGCCATTGCAATGGTCATCAACCGATCACTGTCGCGTGACAAACTGCGGGTAGCCATGACCGCGGGAACGTTACAGCCAAATCCAACAATTAATGGGACGAAAGCATTACCAGGCAAGCCGATTTTTCCCATTAATCGATCAACAACAAAAGCAGCTCGTGACATGTAGCCAGAGTCTTCAAGCATGGATAAGCAAAGATATAAAAAGCCAATAACAGGGATAAAAGTGGCGACTAACGTTATGCCTCCACCTAAGCCATCAGCGAGTAATGTAGTTAACCATTCAGGTGAGTGAAGCAAGGACAACACCCAACGAAATCCGTCAACAAATACGGTGGCAAACATGATGTCAAAAAAGTCGATAAACACTGCGCCTAAATTCACAGCAAAAGCGAACATTAAATAAATCATTAAGAGAAAGAATGGAATGCCTAACCATTTATTTAATACCCACGCATCAATCTTTTCAGAAAATGTAGCGGTGATGGGAGAAAACTCAACAACGCCATGAATAATTTCTTGAGATTTATGATAGCGAGTAGGCAAGTCTTTAGGGGGGGCACTTTGAGTGATTTTTTCAGGGTTCGTTTTTACGTTAAGTTGCGTTGTTATCGATTCTGATAATTGTTTTTTGAGTGAATCAATGCCGTGGCGTTTACTGGCAATGATGGGAATAACGCTCACTCCTAATTTATCTGCCAGACCTTCTGCATTGATATTGATTCCTTGTTGTTCTGCAACATCAAGCATATTCAGAGCAACAATCATGGGTAAGTCTTGCTCAATCAGTTGTTGAGTGAGAATGAGATTTCGCTCTAGATTGCTGGCATCTAGAATATTGATGACAAGATCAAAGGATTTTGATGAAAGTGCTTCGCTAGCGATACGTTCATCAATTCCCATATGGGTTTGTTCAAGATTATAAATACCCGGTAAATCGATAAGCTCAATAGATTGGCCGTTTAAATGAAGGGTTCCGGTTTTTCTTTCGACGGTGACGCCTGGCCAGTTCCCCACTTTTTGATGAGCGCCGGTCATAGCGTTGAATAGAGTCGTTTTACCGCAGTTAGGGTTCCCTATAAGTGCAATACTGATGGTCATTACGCGGCCTCTTCGGAAAGCATGTCAACACGTATGACCTCAGCTTCACTTTTTCGAATACTGATAAGAGTCCTGCCTACTTTTAATTGTATTGGGTCGCCAAGAGGGGCAAAGCGAAGCACTTCAATCGTGACTCCAGGGAATACACCCAATGCATAGAGCCGGTTTAGTATTTCGGCGTTATTGTTATCGATGTCGACAACTCGACAGCGTG
This sequence comes from Cellvibrionaceae bacterium, assembly GCA_050633885.1. Classification (GTDB taxonomy): domain Bacteria; phylum Pseudomonadota; class Gammaproteobacteria; order Pseudomonadales; family Cellvibrionaceae; genus JAWSVE01. The sequence continues at coordinate 435,817 of JBOEHK010000005.1, read as the reverse complement.
CCCCGAGAGTGGCTTGACCCAAATGCATAAAGAAGTTCCAAGGATAAAGGGTAAACAAGAAAAAGATGCGAATTGTTATCATTCACGATATCAGAAATGCGATGATTTTTGAAGCAAAATTCTTCTGCCAATAATTAGCCTGACACTACTTTGCGCTTAAGGGGCTAGAGCGCAGATTTTGAATTTCTCATTCAGGGCATGCTTTTTGATTAGGGGGGGATAGGAATACAAAATATCTAATGATTTTAATCAGTTGAGTGAAATTCATGAAGTTTTTAATCGACGATGTGCGCGTTCATATAACGGTTAGTTTGATGTGGCTCTGTAGTATAAGAAAAGAGTATAAATTAAGTGGTCTAAATCGAGTAGTATTGACAGACTTTCGAGATAACCTCACCTCGTCTAAAACAATACTTCCTCAGCCTATGATGAAATGATACTTACCATGGTGTCAGTACAGGTGTTATCAATACAAGGAGTTTGATTTTCGTAATGGATTTCCATGCAAGTTATCGTCAAGAAATGGCGTATCAAATTTATATCGTTGCTGGATTATTGGTATTGCCATTTTCTGTTGTAACCATGTTACAAGGAAAATTTTGGTTCGCCTTACCTCCTTTCATAAGTGCATTGTTAAGCATCGTCAATGTTGTTTCCTTCCGACAAAGTAAACAATTTATAATTTCCCCGTTGGCTCTCTCTATTATTTATATTTTGGATTGCGCACTAGTGATAAGAGGCTTGGGGCCATCAGGAGCCTACTGGTTATTTCCGGTAATGCTTGCCATTTTTTGGGTTCATGACAGAAAGTCAGCGCGGTATTTGGTGGTAGCCATGTTATTTTTGGTTTTTATTCCCGCGTTTTATTATTTGCCTTTAACGGCTGCAGCGCGCTTGTCTGCAACTTTGATTATGACGGGTGTGTTTTTTAATACGGCAGCAAAAATCGCTGAAACACAATATAAAAAATTAGAAATGTTAACAGTGACAGACCATTTGACGGGCGCTTATAACAGACGATACATGGATCAAAAAATTGATGAACAAATAGAAAGGTATAATCGTAATAAAAATATTGCATCAATTATCACATTTGATATTGATAACTTTAAAAAGATTAATGATAAGTATGGCCATAGTGTTGGCGATGAGGTGCTTGTTGAGGTAGCAAAAACAGCAAAATTAAGGGTGCGATCATTGGACAAGGTCTGCCGTTCTGGTGGGGAAGAGTTTGTTGTTTTATTGCCGGATACGACTGAAAATGAAGCCAGAATATTAGGTGAAGAATTAAGAGTGGCGATTAGTGAGCAACCTTTACTCAAGAACTCAACAGTGACGATAAGTTGTGGTGTGAGCACCATGCTACCTAATGATTCCAGAGATAGCTGGTTAAAGCGAAGTGATCAAGCAATGTATAAAGCTAAAAACAAAGGAAAAAATACAGTGGTTGTTGATTGCGCAATAGATTTTTCAAAAAGCTTTGCAGAAGCATAACGGTTTCTGTTCACTATAGAGTGAATAAAGTTGCTAAGGCGGTAGCTACTAAGTATTCATTTTTGCCATTCCTTGCGTAGATATCTGCTCTAGCAATCAGTTGTGAAAACGACCCTCCGATAACCGACCCTTTCCCAATGAGTTCTTGCCCCATTGCTGGCGCGATAAAATTAATTTTGTATTCCTGCGTTCGAACATCTCCGGACTTTGTGGCAGCCGCCATACAACAGGCTGTATCAGCTAAAAAACCAAGAACAGCTCCGTTAACTATGCCGCGGTGTTGCATAACTTTTTCGTTCACCGGCACTTTTACTTCGGCATATCCAGGAGAACATTCACCAATACTGGTTTCAAAAAGCATGGCTACAGGTGACTGTTCAATCATATTTGGTAATGCTGAAACGGCGATCGGTTGTTTGATATGAGTCTGAGTTTGCATAAATAGATTCTTTAATGTTTTTGGTAAAAAGGCGAAGAATTTAGTTTTCATGCACTTCTTTTAATAAGTGGTTTTCATAGAGGTATTTTGCATGATGCCGTTTAATTTTTCCGCTGGTTGTTTTAGGCATCGTATTGCAATCAATCAGTACAATGTTGTTAACGGCCAAGGAATGATGTTGAGAAATAGAGCGTTTAATATTTTCTTTAATGGAGAGAAGCTTTTGAGTGTCGGCACTGTTTTTATAGTGCCTGTCGAGTTCTTGGATAACGATTAACTGATTAACGTTTTGGACGCATTGATTATCATCCAACGTAAAAACAGCACAAGCATTTTCTTTGAGTAGGTGGTCGACAGCTTGTGTTGTGAATTCTATATCTTGAGGATAATGATTTTTTCCGTCGATAATAATGAGATCTTTTAGCCGTCCGGTAATAAAAAGCTCATTGCTTTCGCTGAGAAAACCCAAGTCGCCAGTTCTAAGATAGGTTTTCCCATCGAGCGTAATAAATGTCTTAAGGGTAGCTTCTTCGTTATGCCAATAGCCTTGTGTAATATTATCTCCAAATAAACAAACTTCACCAACTAAAAAGGGGTTGTTAGTTTTTTTGGTTTCAGGATTAATAATTTTTATGTCGATACCATCAGCAGGCCTTCCTAACGAGGGAAAAGACACGGTATCTTGGAGAGAGCTTTTAGAATGATATAACTCCAATTTTTTCAAAGAAGAGAGTCTATTGTGTAGATCATTCTTGTTGACTGCTAAAAAACTCAATGGCCCATTGTGTCGAATACCGGAAACTAAAAGAGTGGCTTCTGCAAGTCCAAAACAAGGCAAGAAAGTATTTTTGTTAAACCCAAGAGGTTTACAAAGATTGTTGAAATCCTCGATAACATCAGGATTGATGGGCTCGGCTCCATTATAGGCTACCCGGAGACTGGATAAATCTAAAGAAGAAATGGAATGTGGTTTAATTCTTTTAACGCAGTGTTGATAGCAAAAATTAGGTCCACCTGTACTGGTGATTTTGTAGCGCGAAATACTTTCTAGCCAAATGCGCGGTCTTTGGACAAAAACAAATGGATCCATAAGAAAGCTAGTATGGCCATTGCAGATGGGGTGGAGTACGTGACCGATTAACCCCATGTCATGATATAGGGGCATCCAATTTAGCTGGCGAGTTTTTTTGTCGTGCCCGAATACTTCGCGAATCATCTTATGGTTTGAATAAATATTTTTATGGCTAACCATAACGCCCTTAGGTTTGGACGTGGATCCTGACGTGTATTGCAAAAAAGCAATATCTTTATCATGAGGAAAGCTTGGCGATTTTTTTAGACCTGGCGAAACATGAATTTTGTTTTTCTCTAGGCATAATTCATTGTAATTAAATGAAAAGATGTGGATAGAGTTTTGAGTGATGTCGACATCTAATTCTGTCGATAAGGTATCGAGCAGAAGATCTGTCGTGATGCAGGTCGTTGGTTTTGCATCAGAAATGATGTGCCGTATGTTTTCGGTACCGTGTTGCCGAGTTGGTTGGCTTAATGGCACTGGAATTGTTTGAGCATACAGAGAGCCTAAAAAAGCGATCACAAATTCAGGCCCTGTGGGTAAAATTATGGCAACTCTGTCGCCATGTTTTGTATTGACTAATTGAGTTTTAGAGAATTGTATCGCAAGTTCATGTAACTCTTTGAAGCTTATGGACGTGGTACATTCCCCTCTGTTGTTAATAAAACAAAAGGCATTTTTATTCGGAATCACTTTGGCCCAGTAGCTAAGGGCCTCTACAATTGTTTGTGGTTTTTCGTTAGTAGAAGTAACAGTATCCATGGCGTAATAAATATCTTTAGTGAATTATTGAGTGATATAAAGGGCGAATAGGTTGTGCTTAAAGGCATCTTTATACAAATGTGAATAGATTCCTTCTCGCCTTGAACTAAATAGCTTTCATTTGAAGCCGGACAAGTAACATTTTTCCTTGTAGAAACCCTGCAACAGATAACTTCAAATAATTTTCATAACGCTTGTACATATCTTCGCCTTCATTGGCTAAAATAACATTGCGATGTTTTTGAAGATTGCGAAGCCATAGGTCACAAGTATGGGCATAATCTAAACGATCATTACGATAAGCAGTAATTTCAAATAAGCCTTCGGCTGCTTCGAAAAGTTCATAGGTGTGAGGAAGTTCAGATTCAGGAAAAATATCGTGTGCAATAAATAAATTTTGATCTTTTGGTTTTAGAGTTCCATAGGTTACCGACTGAAGCGAAAAGTAACTTCCTTTGTCTAGCCAACTACGACATCTTTCAAATAGCGTGCGATAAACATCCATTTTTTCTTCGTGAGCACTCTGAAACTTAGCGAAATGTTCTATTGCCCCAACGGATATTATTCCATCGTACATTTGTTCGGGTTGATGATCGGCCCAGCTTTCTAACCTAAACTCAGCACCCGGTAAGCCTCTGCTTTCGGCATATTTTTTTTGTTCTTTGGCTAATGTTAAGCCGACAGCAGATGTGGGATGTTTGTCTGCAATATTATAAAAAGAGTTGATTTGTGAGCCCCAGCCACAACCGATATCTAATAATCTACCGCCTTTTTTTAGGCCTGCGCTATTAATATGCCAAAGATGCTTATTGAGTTGGGCCTGATGCAGATTATTTCTTTCGGTTTTATCGTCCCATAATGCAGACGAATAAGACATCGTAGGATCTAACCATTTTTGGTAAAAATTATTTCCAGCATCGTAATGGTGCTGAATGGCATCGGCGCTTCCGCCCCAGACTTCTTCTTTTAGTGCAGTGTTCATAGTAACTCCAAAAAATGACAATGTTCGTTGAGGGCCGAATGCATCGAAGATAACGTGGTCGACGACAAGAGACCAAAATGAAGACGAATTAAATAGTAAGATTTAAGCGGTTTCTCTTGAATTAAATTCTTTTAGTTCACTTTCTAAATGTTTAGATGCTTCTGCAATTGTTGGATACTCAAAAAATAGTGATGGGCTTAGTTGTGCGTCGAGCTCTTCTTCTAGTACGCCGACAAGTGAAACGATTGATGACGAATTTAATGAGAATCGATCAATGCTGTTGTGCTCATCAATCTGAGCGGGTGAGACATTGAGGATTGATGAGATTTCATTTTTCATAAGTTGGCTAATGGATTGTTGGCTGTGTTGCATGACAGACTCCTTTTGTTGTCACTGATTTCATGGATTGTTAGAGGGTATTACTTTTCTTTGGTGTTGATTTTCTAAATATTGATCAATTCTTTTTTTGCTGGGTACATAAACATCCCAAGCGATGTTAGTTTTTTCAAAAAATTTAATGATCCAAAATGCGGGATCGATACTGTATTTTTCTAATCCTGCCGAAGCGGACCTAGGGAAAGCATGGTGATTATTATGATAAGAATCACCAAAAGTGAGTAATGCAAAAGCTGGTGAGTTTTGGCTGTTATCTGGTGTGTTGAATCGCCTAGAACCAAAAGAGTGAAGCAATGAATTAACGGCACCAATAGACGTGCTTACAATAAATAGCCGTACTAAGCCGCCCCATAACACACCAAAAAATAATGACTCTAGAGTGGGTTGAAAAATAAAAGCAATTATTCCGGGCGAGATAATACCGATGCCAACAAAATGAAAATACAGGTTGTCCAGTTTAGTGATATGTTTGTCTCGGCATAGCTCACTGGCGTAATACATGACATTAGGGTAATCGTGTTTTTTCATCCAAAAAAACTGAGCGTGTAAGATACCGCCTATCTTTCTTCTATTTTTATTTTTTCTCGTTGTGTTGTTTGGGGAATGAGGGTCCCCTTCATGGTCGCTGCATTCGTGATGCCGTCGGTGAAGTGCTACCCAAGAAACTAGTCCACCTTGCCCGGCCATAAGTCCGCCAATATGGAAGAAATTTTTCAATGAATTTCTGCATTTAAAAGACCTGTGGGTAAAAAAACGGTGGTAACCAGCAACAATACAAAATTCTGTAATCCCCCATAAAAAGAATAAACACAATAAATCAATTGATGACGGTGGTCTGATCGGTATAAGCGCAAAGGCTAGTAATGTTGAAATAAAGGGTAAAATATTTAAAAAAATGAAATGTTTTTTTTGCGCGTTATGAATATAAGCATTGCTAAAAACCTTTCTTGATTTTATTGTTCCGGTATCTTTTTTTTGGGAGGGGTTAAATTTTATAATCTCGGTATGAGGCATTACTCACCTAATGTTTTTAAACACGCCAATGCTTGATGAAAAAAATGAATTAAAGCGAGTTGATTCGTGGCTACGTCAAAAAAAAGTCATATAAAAAAGAATAGGATCGTATTTTGAAAACTGCCAATAAAAAGTCGCGTGATTATTTTTGAAAAAGCAATCACGATGTCACTTAATTCTAAAATCTAATAACAAAACAATTTTAAGCGACCTAATTTAGTGAAAAACGCGACGAAGGGGTTTTTTTAAACGACAGGGGAGAATAGATAAGTGTGAAGAAAGCCTTTGCTTATTAAAAAAAAATATAAATTGTTTACAAAAGGGACAAAGTCACCTTTATTTTATTCATGCTTTCAATACTATTTTTGCTAGCTTTATTTCATAAAATACGGAATCTCCATTTTGTTTTAGTGACAAACTGTGTCGAGATTATCGAGTTCAGTCACAAATTATGCTAATGTTCGCGCCCCTCTCAATATACGAAGAGGCAATACATTAAAAACCTTTGGGGGCTGAATAGGTGACTAGTTTTAAAGATGTAATGGCTAATGCTGAATTGAATGAAACATGTGTTCAGGTTGAAGTTGATGAAACTTGGATGCAGGGACGCACGATCTATGGAGGCATGCAAAGTGCGATCGCGGTTAAAGCTATGAGAGCAGCGTTGAATCAAGTGTCTTGTGATGCGCCGTTGCGTAGTTTACAGGTGACGTTTATCGGGCCAATTAGTTCGGGAGTTGTTGTGTCAAATGCAACGATTTTAAGAAAGGGGAAATCGGCGACTCAGGTTCAAGCGACTATCATAGAAGAAGGGACCCTGCGGTTAATGGCCATTGGTATATTTGGCGATAGTCGTCCTTCTGAGATTGAAGATATCCCTATGGCCCCTTCTTGTCTGCGAACATTTGAAGAAACGAAAGAGGTGGCATTTGTTTCTGGCTTAATGCCGGCGTTTATTCAAAACTTTGTTGTTCGTCCTGCTGAAAATCTCAATATGTTTTCCGGAGAGAAGCAGCCCCGAGGCGTTACGTTCGCCAAGCATCGGAATAGTGATGAGCATCGAGATGTGACGGAAGAAAGTTTGGTCGCGATTGCCGATATTTCACCGCCTGTGGCCATGGCTGCTCTTAAAAAATTCGCGCCAGCGAGTTCAATGAATTGGCAGCTAGAATTTGTCCAAACTTCAGAGGAACTTGCCAGTAGTGAATGGTTGCGTGTTGATGCTGAAATGATTGCGGGAGTTAGTGGATATAATTGGCAAAATACAAATTTTTGGTCTGAAGATGGCCAACTAGCGATGTTAAGTCGACAATGTCTTGCAGTATTCGGTTGAATGCTTAGCGTGATGTAAGATTTAGCTCAGCATAAACAATTTGCATGATCTGAAGTGCATGCACTAGTGTTTGATTCGTATCGGTTTGTGTCGTATCAGTTAGTTTCGTATAAGTATCTTGTTTCTCTGTTGTTTTGTTGAGTTCCGATAAATCAAAATGCTTATGAATTAAAATCCCTTTTTCATTTAAGCATCTTTTAACGCAATGACATTCACAAGCGTCAAGCGCAATAATAGAATCACTTTGTTTGGCGTCGTTTATTTGGCTAGCAATATTACTCGCAATTCCGGCAATACATCCCATAGTCACTGCGTGATCATTCTGTAGAGTGACAGCAATATCATTACCTATCCGTGCTAAATGTGATTTTCCAGAGCAAGAAAATATGATGGATGATTGATTCTTTAGTTCTTTTATAGGCATGATGCAAATCCTATTCTAAATACACGCATATTTCATTTTGTGGCTGACATTGTTCTGTATTTCCTTTTATTTAGTATTGATTTAAATCACCTATTGTTAAAATGTAACAATGAAAACATTCGGTTTTGTCGAAGTATATATCCATAATTTTGTGATTTTTTTCAACAATTTGACAGCGTATTATTCCGTTCACTTTCTCTGGTCAATTAGTTTAAAAGGTGAAGACGATAATGAATTATGTGCGTAAGTCAGTCGATAGGGGGGCTGTTGATTTAAGTTGGCTTAAGAGTCGCCATACATTTTCTTTTGGTTCGTATTACGACCCAAGGCATATGAGTTTTGGTCATCTTAGGGTAATTAATGATGACATCATTGCGCCTAACGGTGGATTTGATACCCATAAGCATAAAAATATGGAAATTATTTCATACGCTATTGAAGGACAATTAGCACACAAAGACAGTATGGGGCATGAATACGTGATGGGTTCTGGTGATGTTCAGCGAATGTCTGCGGGTGCTGGTGTAGAACACTCGGAGTTTAATCCTTCGTCTAAAAATAATACTCGGTTTTTGCAAATATGGATTCACCCAGATAAAAACGATTATCCCCCAAGTTATGAACAGCAGAACTTCCCGTACGAGAAAAGAAAAAATCAATGGTGCAATATTATCTCTGGTAGTGGTAGCCATGGCGCATTAACAATTAATCAAGATGCCGAACTATTGTGTAGTTTATTAGAGCCTTCGAAGCTGTTGAATTACCCGTTAAGCGCAGGAAGAATTTTATGGGTGCAAATTAATACTGGTTCGATTTTAATTGATGGAATTCAGTATTTTGAGGGCGATGGTATTGGGATAGAGGGTGAGAATGATTATGTGTTTGAGGGTGTTTCAACATCCGATTTTATAATTTTTGATTTAAAAAAATAATGGTGGAGACGTAGCATGAAAAATAAAATTTTATTTTTTTCTGGCAGTGCTAGAAAAGATTCAATGAATAAAAAGCTCTCAAGGGTGGCCTATTTAATGGCAAAGGAAAAAGGAGCCGAAGCGACATGGTTGGACTTGGCTGATTTTCCAATGCCAATCTATGATGGCGATTTAGAAGCTGAAAAAGGGTTGCCGGAAAACGCTGTAAAATTAAAAAAAATATTTATCGAACATAAGGCAATTTTTATTGCGTCACCTGAATATAATAGTTCTTTTTCTGCTTTATTAAAAAATTCTCTTGATTGGATTTCTAGAACCCATGAAGAGGGCGAGAAAAGTTTAGTGGCGTTTGCAGGGAAAAAAGCGGCTATTACATCGACCTCCCCAGGTGCTTTGGGTGGGCTAAGGGGTTTGGTGCCTTTAAGAATGTGGCTAGGAAATATTCAAGTCACCGTATTGCCTAATCAATTAGCGATTCCATTTTATGGAAAAGCTTTTAATGACGCGGGTCATTTAATTGATGAAGCGCATTTGTCTATTTTGGATCGTATCGTCGAAGAGTTAATTGATTCGATTAACTAATTTCATACGCTAACTCGCTATTTTGTCCTGCGGATGTTTTCTACAAAACATTGCGCAACGGGGCCTAGCTTGTCTTCATCTGAGATAACAAGGAAGAGCTGAACTAACCGGCTACCGCCTTTGTTTAGCTGCAGTGGCTTTAGTTTTCCTTCTTGAAGTAAGTGTATGATTTTATGTTTGGGGAGCCAGGCGTAGCCATAGCCTCTTTGAATTAAGTCAATGGAGGTCGCCATATTGGTCACTGTCCAGCGTTGATCTGATTGAAGCCATCCTGAGTTCACTTTGGTTTTAATGGCAGAATCTCTCACTACGATTTGGCGGTGGGGTTTCAAATCATCGTGAGTGATAGTGCTTTTACTAGAAAATAATTTATGACTGCTAGCGGCTACGGCAATAAATTCTATGTCGCTAAGATGTTCTGAAATGAGATGATCGGGAACGCTTCCTGAAATGGCGATTGATACTTTTCCATCGAGTAACAATTCATTACTACCCGACAGTATGGTTTCAACTAACTCAACTCTTACAGAGGGAAACTGTTCAGATAATACTGAAAAAACGTCGTAAATTTTTTCGTTTGGGTACACGCTATCGACGGCCACGGTAAGGTGTGTCTCGGTTCCTTTTGCCAGCTCTTCTGCTAGGGATTCAATTTGGAAAACCTCGTCTACTAGGAGTTTTCCCCTTCGTAATAAAAGTTTTCCACTGTCTGTTATGACAGCCTTTCTCCCGTCAACGACTAATAATTCGACGCCTAAATTTTCTTGGAGTTTGTGAACTGCCGCATTGATAGTCGACTGGCTTTTATGGATTGCTGTCGCCGCTTTTGCAAAGCTTCCGTGTTCGACTACCGCTTGAAACATTCGCCATTGTTCTAAAGTCGTTTTCATTGTGGAATTAAATCTCGGTTATTTTTGGTGGCACTATGAATGCATTTTGGCGACGCTATGAATGGATTATAAAGGTACGAAGAACAATACACGCGTACTAATTTTTGTCGTCTTTTGGGTAAGGCAGTGTTGGCGATTATCATGTATTAGTTAAGTTATGTTGATAGGGTGAATTGTACTTTGCTTAACGATGTCCGATTAGATACCATCGCTTCACTGACTGGCGAGGGTAGTGATACATTGGATTGTCACGTTCTTACGTAATGTATTTGCGTTAGGATGATATTTAACTGAGAGGTTATACTGCAAACCAAATAAATATAAGAGTTCATTACTTCTTTATTATTTATATCATTTATAGATGTGTCTGGTTTGGCTGGGGTTCAGATTTTACTATCCTTGAATGTCATCTATCACGACCCAGTAGTAATAAGCGTTGTGATTCAATAATGATAACAACACCTAAGCAGTTTATTACCAGAAGAGAGAAAGCATATGGTTAACCACTGTATCCGTAAGGGACTTTTAATCGCCGGCGTTATCACCGCGTCTTTAGTGGCAGCAACGTCGACATTTGCTGATAATCACAAACCTACTCGTACCGCTGATGGCAACCCCGATTTTAATGGCGTTTGGCAGACAACAGGTCGAGCTAACTATAATATTGAGCCGCATTCAGCCAGCGCGGCGATGGCGATGAGAGAAGGGCCTTTTGTGCCTGTTCCTGCTAAAGCTGTGGTCGCCTTAGGCGCTGTGGGATCTGTGCCTGCTAGTTTGGGTATTGTCGAAGGTGACAAAATTCCCTATAAACCAGAGGCTTTAAAGCAAAGAGATGCCAACAAAGCTAATTGGTTAAAGGCTGACCCTGAGGTGAAATGTTACTTACCGGGGATTCCGCGTGCGACCTATATGCCTTACCAGTTCCAAATATTCCAAAATAAAGACGCTCTGTTTTTTGCTTATGAGTATGCTGGAGCGGTTAGAAACGTATTGTTAGAAGATCCAGGTCCTGCACCTATTGATTCTTGGATGGGGCAATCTTGGGCGAAATGGGAAAAAGATACCTTAGTGATCACAACAACTGACCAAAACGGTGAGACTTGGTTGGATCGTGCGGGTAACTATATTGGTTATGGTGCGACAGTGGTTGAACGATTCACTCAGACGGGCCCTAATACGGCTAGCTATGAAGCCACGATTGAAAACCCAGATGTCTTTACAAAGCCTTGGACGATCTCAACGACACTTTATAAAATGGCGGGTAAAGATGCCCAGCTACAACAATTTAAATGTGTCGAGTTTGTCGAAGAGCTCATGTATGGGCACCTAAGAAAAGTACCCCTTGATTGATATTGATCAAAGTAAACTCTTTTAGGCTTTGTTTTACCCCGAAGTATGGGATCATTACAATGCTTCGGTGCTCTAATTAGTATCCTCTAAGTTTTTGATTGATAGGGCTTAGAGAGCAACTAAAAGAGAGCAGCTAATTAGAAAGCAACCATTAGAACAACTATTTAAAACAAAGAATGCGTAATCCGTGAGTGAATCACGCATTAAATGTCATTCATTCATGCTGGGTTCAGGTTCACAATGGTAATGTGAGCGAAGCTGGCAATTGTAAATATAAAGTGTCGAGCCATGATCAATGTTGATTTGAGATAGCGTAGACATAGCTGTTAGTTTTGGACTTTAAAAGTAGAGGAAATACCCATGAAACTTAAAATTGCAGCCTTAGCGGCCATTGCAACATCAGTATTTATCAGTATGAGTCAAGTGAATGCTCACCATGCTTTCGCTGCGGAATTTGATGCGGATGCTCCTGTGCTTCTTAAGGGAAAGGTAACGCGAATTCAATTTATCAACCCTCATTCATGGATTCATCTTAAAACTGATGATGAAGGGAAAGATTGGATGGTAGAAGGGGGTACACCAAATACATTATTACGTGCCGGTATTACTAAGCGCTCATTGCCAATCGGAACCGATGTAATTGTCCGAGGATATCAAAGTAAAGATCGAGTTTGTGAGCCAAAGTGTAAAGCAAACGGCCGTGATATTACGTTAGCCAATGGCGAAAAAGTATTTATGGGTTCATCAGGTACAGGTGCTCCAGAAGATGGTGCTGATCCTACAGAAGGATAAATCGCAAGAATTTAGCTTTAAAAAAACCTCTTTGAGAAATCAAAGAGGTTTTTTTATCGCCGTGATATTTTTAAACATTGGAAAGAGTGGTACGCACTCTTTTTTTCTCGGATGGTTACTTCGGTACTTTTTAGTAGAAAGGAGTAGGTAAAGTAGCAGAGTGGGGGAGTAAAGTTGGAGAAATGTGAAAAGCGTGTTTTGATTCGATGGGCAAAACAAATGCCCATCACTCAATGAAAGAAAAATATTTTTATCCGTAAGCCATTTCAAGCATTTCCATCACATTGCCTATTTGAATGATCCAGTAAACCCCTCCGGCACATAAGATGGCAGCAGAGGCAACAACAGCTATTGTTTGCTTTGTTTTAATTTTGTCTTCTATATTGTCATTTGTCATTTTGTCTTTCCAGTCTATATCTATTTAGTTTAGAGTTTTGAAACCCAGCACGTTAAAACGTGTGAATTGTGAAAGTAGAATTTTTGGTTGTGTTGTTCACGCGAAAATTTCGCGGCATTAAATGTTTTACGATTATGAAAAGCCAATCCATCGACCAGCAGCGGCAACGGTAAACCAAATTAAAATTGAACTGATGGCAATGAGCTTTAAAGCCCATGGGTTCATTTGGGTATGATCTAATCTAAGAAGCGGTTGCTTGATGGTAAAAACAAAAATAATTCCAATCAATAAGGCGGACATTTTTGCCCAGTAAGCCGCATTGTAATAACATTTGGTTGCCACTCCAGCGAGCATAAAAATGCCCGTTAAGATAATAATGATGAGAGCAACTTTAAACCATTTATGGGTGTTTTCTGAGATAACGTTTGAGGGAATATCTCGCATCGTTATATTGAGTAATCGTAAATCTGTTACAAGCACGCAGCCGCCTAGCAAAGCCATCGAGAATAAATGTAAGCTTTGAAACATGGCGTACAACCCGCCGTAAGATTTTGCTGCTTGCCCTAGCATTGAGCCTTCTAACCATTGAAAAAAAGATAATAGCTCCATTGGGAACTCCTAAATACCAGAATAAAAATAATGAACTCTAAAAAATATTTTATTGAAATTGCTTTTTATTGAGGGATGTCGCAACCAACAGCCCAGTTGATAAATGGGCCTTGTGGTGTTGTGCAATCAAACCAGTCATAAGCCATGAGGCGGCCCATAACAATGACCAGCGTCCAGAGCGCTAAAGACAAGCCTGCGCCGATACGAATCCGTTTGGGAGGAACGGGGTCGTTATCCCAAGAAGAAATGGCACCTTTCATGATATTGCGAAATAACAGTGCATTAATTCCTGCAAGAGCCAGAAAAATCAATTTGATTCGGAACCAAATACTTTGTGTTTCGTGAATAGCATTCGCATAAAATAAAATCAGCCCTGTGATCACCATGATGGCAAATCCAAACATCATAGGCTTATCTAAACGCTCAGAAACAGTTGAGGCAGGTAGGCTAGTCATCGAAAGGCCAAGCATGCGAAGGTCAATAACAAATAACATGCCGAGGAAGATCATGAGCGTTAAAACGTGTGTCGCCTCAATCCAGTTCCATAGATAGAAAGAGCCAAGTAGTCCTTCGCTGCTTGGTTGCGAAGACAACCATTGAGCAAAATTTAAAAGCAATTCATTCACGCGTTACTCTCCTGTTTCTATTCTTGATTTTTTGTCGTATGACACTCATTTTACACGGTAAGATGTAAAATAGGTTTTCATAGTGAAATTATGTGAAAAGATTATTTAACCTGTTGTCGATTAAATAATATTGATTTCTCAAGGAAAACAAAATTTATAGATTGTTTTCTTTTTTATTATTTAAAGACTTTATCATTTTTATAATTTGCTCGAAACTCAGTTGATTTCGTGTAGAAGCCGCTGGTGTTTAATTCGAGTGTCACTTCGTTTGCGCTTCTATTTTCCCAATACCAGCCATGTATACCAGAAAAAGGCGCAGTGTAAGAGCCTTTCTCGGCATTGCTTTGACGTTGATCAAAAGAAGGCGAGTATTCTTCAGGATCTTCACCATCTTTTTCCGCATGAAGATCAAATAATAAATTGCCCGTTGCGGACCAGTTAAATAACATGGATGCGCCTTCTTCTAAACGGTATTTGTATTCTAATGATTCAAATGACGCTAAAACAATTTTAAATCTATCGTTAGAATAATTGATATCTTGTTTGTTTAGGGCGCCAACGCTCGGGCCCTCTTCTGACATGCCGGTGATGCCAAGTAGTTTTCCTGTACCAAATGGGTCGATATTAAATTCTGCAGGAAGGATGGTGGTGGTTAACAAAATACCCGCTACAACTAGAGATAAGGCTGTGGAGATAATAATTTTTTTTGTGCTAACACTATCATCGTTATTGGTGATGCTCATAAATATAAATCTCAAAGCTAATGTTGTGAATAACTTATTGGGTGAAAACGTAGCCTGAAAGTTGGTACCCTGCTAACAAAAATCCGCCAATCATTAAAAATGTATTTGCAGTAAAAGCATGCTTTTCAAAGCTGGGGCTTTGTCTCCAGCGAATCAACAATAATAAAATGGCTGTTAATGCAACAATCTGCCCGATCTCAACGCCGATATTAAAACTGATAATATTGGTGATTAAACCTTCTTTCGAAACGGAAAATTCTTGCAGTTTGGTTGCTAGCCCTAACCCATGAAATAAACCAAAAATAAAAACGGCTGCTTTTGTGTTTGGGTTAAAGCCGAATAATTTTTTAAACCCGCCCATGTTTTCAAACGCTTTATAAACAATCGAGAAACCTATAATAGCGTCAATAATATAAGCGTTAACTTGTATTCCACCTAACACTCCACCTAAGAGGGTGAGGCTGTGACCGATGGTAAACAGTGTGACATAGAGAACAACGTCTTTAAGTTTGTAGAGGAAAAAGATCACACCGACTAAAAATAAGAGGTGGTCGTAGCCCGTGACCATGTGTTTTGCACCGAGGTATAGAAAAGGAGCGATGGCCGGTCCGGTGACTCCTTCAACAAACTGTGCGTTGCCGTCAGAAATATTATGCGCGAACAACATCTCTGAAAATAGTAAAGCAAATATAGAGAGTGAATATGTCAATACGTTGTTTTTTGAGTCTAAAGAATTGCTGCGCATGTTTACTCGCTATCTGGATAAGCATATCGGGTATGACAAGCAACACATACACGATAGAGTTGCCCACCGAGGTCAAAAATGGCTTGCTTGTCTCTTTCTTGACCAGCCTTTAACAGTTGTTTGCCTGTGTCAGTGATGGCTTGAGAATAGGCGATCCAATCTTCACCGCGACCATCGGCGCCTTCAACTCGGCCGGGTATTTTTAAGAGGTTGCCAGCCTCAACGATGACAGCTGCAGAATGAACAAGCTGATTCCAGCCCTCTTCTGTTTCAGGCCATAATTCTTTTTCTCCTTCAGCTGTGATATCCCAGCCCGAATGCCCCCAAATACCATCTGCAGCTGGATCTAGAACTAAATTCATAGTTTCCATCATGCTGAGAGCAGGTTCATAAGAGGTGGTTTGCGTTGAGACTTTGCTCTCGCAGCCTAGAAGTAAGATTAATGACAGGGTGATTAAGATTCTGCTCATGGTGCCATCCTTCGGTATAAATAATGTCGTTCAGTTTGGTATCGTCAACATGATATCAATGAGGGATCATCTTACAGTCAGGTATAAAACATCAAGGAATAATCCGTTAAGAATCATTTTCGACTTTGAGGCCGGTGCCAGAGAGTTTTGCTGTATTTTTGATTGGGTTGCTAATTCATCATCGCAATACTGCTGATCATGACCAAATAACGGCACTCGATGTTATAGGAACATTTAATTCGTCGGTATCAATGGTTAGAATGGGGTGTTTTTCTTGCGAAGCCGACAACGCACAGCTTTGATGGCTTAGTCTAATGGGTAATGGGGATTTGATTGTTGTGACATCAATAGCAGAATCTACTGAAGTGGCTGGGCTAGCGACGACCCTAGGGATCAAGCGATGGTCTGCCTGGATGCCAGGTGTTCAGTCTTACGACGATTGGAAGGCTTGGGCTTCGCTGGGAGCCAAATACCAGGTTCTCGACGAGCCCCCCCCCAATGTTCAGGCGATTCCAGCGATGCTAAGACGACGTTTAAGCTCATTGGGGAAAATGGCGCTTTCTGTCGTCTGGCCTTTGGTTGCTGATTCTCAATGCTTGCCAAGTGTTTTTTGCAGCCGGCATGGCGAGTTGGAGCGTACAGTGGGGATGCTCAAAAGTTTGGCTGAAGGGGAGTCCCTGTCACCCGCTCACTTTAGCTTGTCGGTGCATAATGCAATAGGTGGTGTGTATTCTATTGCGAGAAAAGATCCTAGTGCGATTACAGCCGTCGCAATTGGCGATGAAGGCTTTAGTCAAGCAATGGTTGAAGCGAGCTTAATATTGGAAGAGGGTCGGCATAGCGAGGTCTTGTGTGTGATTTATGACGCGCCTGTGCCAGAGATTTATGGTGATTCTACTCACTACACGATCAATCCGGATAAGCCTTATGCCGCCGCATTTTTGGTCGGTGCTTGTGAGGAGTGCCATCAAAATTTTTCTGTTAACTTGGTGGCAAAATCTCAGAATGTCATCGAGGATGAGAATGTTTCGGGCATTCCAGATGCTTTACAGTTTATTCGTTTTTTAATCCAAGAGAGTGACAACTTGTACCTTGATGCAAAAAGACATGGTTGGGAATGGGATAGGCTATAAGTTCAAGTATTTTGAAGCTATATTTGATGTTGTGGCATCAAAAGTTTTTCTGAGGGCGTAGACAATAAATAAATATTGGAGAATTGTTGCAACAGGGATTGCATTCAGTGTTTTTGGAATAGGTGGGATCGTATTGCCATTGTTAGCTACGCCTATCATCTTTTTGTCCTCAACAAACAATTTTGTTCGAGAACGTCGTGCAAAGTTGTTTGTGCACTATATAATGCGTGGCTTTGTCGAGTTGATGCATGTCTTAGGTATTTTGACTTATTCCGTTGAAAACCGAGATGCCTATAACCGTCCAGGTCAGCTTATATTAGCAAATCATCCAACGCTCATTGATGTTGTATTTTTGATTGGCTTTATTCGGCAAGCTGATTGTGTGATAAAAAGTTCTCTTAGGAAAAACCCATTTACGAAAATTCCAACAGGGTTGGCAAGATATATCGCCAATGGCGATCCCGAAGTTGTTATAGAAGATGCCGCAGCTAGTTTGAAAAGGGGAAACAGTTTAATTATTTTTCCTGAAGGAACGAGAACTACGCCGGGAGAAGCCATCAAAATGCAGCGAGGAGCGGCAAATATAGCGTTGAGAACTGGAGTTCCAATTACGCCTGTTGTTATTGAGTGCGAGCCAACAACACTGACAAAAAAATTACCGTGGTATCGTGTTCCGTCTAGACGTTTTCATGTGTCAATGACAATGAAAGAAAAAATAGAGACGGTGGAATACCAGCAACAAGAAAATCCATCAATCGCGGCTAGGCATCTAACGCGTTTTTTACAAAATTATTTTACACGGGAGTTAGCGCTTACATGAGCGATTTAGAGCACGAATTAAAAGAAATGATAATAGACGCATTAGATTTAGAAGATGTAACTGTAGAGGATATTGAAACAAACGAACCGTTGTTTATCGAGGGGTTGGGATTGGATTCTATTGATGCGTTGGAGTTGGGCTTGGCGTTACAAAAAAAATATGGCGTGAAGTTGGAGGCGGATTCGGAAGATACTAAGAAACATTTTGCGAGCGTAAAGACGTTAGCTGCATTCGTCACAGCCAACCAATAATATAAAAACATATGGAATGTTGAACATGAGTACAGAAGACGAAATTTTTTTACAAATAAAAACGATGCTACAAGATTTGTTCGAGGTCGATCCGGCTAATGTTTCTTTAGAGTCAAATCTATACAGCGATCTTGATATCGATAGTATCGATGCAGTTGATATGGTGGTAGAACTCAAAAAAATTACCGGGAAAAAAATTAAACCGGATGATTTTAAAGCAGTTAGAACGGTCGGCGATGTTGTTGATGCCGTATCAAAGTTACTGAATGACTAGTGGAACAGCAAGTCCCGCATAAAAAAAACAAAACAGCCGTGTTGCTCAATCTAGCAGCTATTGCTGTCACGTTACTATATCCGTTTGCAATTTATTTTGGATTGCAACATTTTGATCCGCGCACATTAATTCTAATCTTAATTGCTATTGTTGGTATTCGATTTCTAACGCTTAAAAATTCCCCTTTGAATCATTGGGTGTGGATTCCTTTGTTGGGGGTGTTATGCGTGTGGGTCTGGATATCAAATAGTGGTTTAGGTTTAAAATTCTACCCAGTGCTAATAAATACCAGCTTTTTAATATTATTCTGTTGGAGCCTTAAACAGCCTCCAACAATGATAGAGCGATTTGCACGATTAAAGCCCGCCATGCTAGAGGAGATAAAAGTATCTCCGGACAGTGATGAAATATTACCAGATGTTAAAAAATATATGGGAAAAGTAACCATAGTTTGGTGTTGCTTCTTTGTGGTGAATGGGCTGACTGCTTTAGGATTGGCTTTTTGGGGGAGTGATAAAATATGGACTTTATATAATGGGATTGTTTCATATCTAATGATAGGTGTTTTGTTTGTGGTTGAGTGGTTGGTGAGGCAGCGGGTAATCAAAAAAATACATGGCTGAATATATTCCAATAAATAATTTATTAAATACCCTTCGCGAGATCGAAACGCCAGTAGCATGTGTTGCGAAAGAAAATAAAAATTGGGGCGACTGGCTCTTGGATGTAAAACAAGCGCAGCATTTTTTCTCAAGTCGAGAAGAAAAAACATGGGCTTTGTATACAGATGATACCTATGAATTTTTAGTACTTTTATTTGCGCTTTGGGGAGCCAATAAGATTGCTTGTGTACCTGGTTCAAATCAGCCTGCTGTAATCGATGATATTGGGAAGTATGTTGAGCTTTTTGTTGGCGATTTTCCTAATCTTGCCGATGACGCAACCAATGAGATGTCGAGCGATCGGTTGGATAAAAAGTGCTATGCGGGGTTATCTGATATAAAAAGATCTGTAAGCATCGATCCTTTAGATATATCTTCTGACAATAAGAGCGCATTGGATACAGTTCTTGATATCAATGCCATCGTGCTCCAAGTGTTTACATCAGGTTCCTCTGGAGAGCCTGAATTAATTCCCAAGTCGCTTTCGCAGCTGACGGAAGAGATTGATAATATTCATTTGTTGTGGGAATCGAACGGGAAAGAAGCGGTCGTGTTCTCAACTGTTAGTCATCACCATATTTATGGATTGCTATTTCGAGCATTATGGCCGCTGGCTGAAGGGAATGTTTTTGATAATGATTTGTGTGAATTTTTTGAAGACATCGAAAGACGAGCAACCAATATTAAAAAAATGGTTGTGATATCAAGTCCGACGCATTTATCGCGAATACCCCAAAACTCCCAATGGTTGGAAATTAAAAAAAGCTGTCAGGCGGTATTTAGCTCGGGCGCGCCATTGCCAACAGTGGCGAGCGTAGATGCAAAAAAGCAATTTGGTTTTTCTCCTATCGAGGTCTTTGGTAGTTCAGAGACTGGTGGTATTGCTTGGCGTCAGCAAGAAAAAGATCGTGATGTACGGTGGAAACCTTTTCAAGGAATTGATGTGTCAATTGAAACAAATTCTCGATGCTTGCAAATTAGATCACCTTATTTGCCGACTCAAGAAGAGGGTGAGTGGTACGTTACGAGCGATAAAGTACAATTTGATCAAGGATCCGATGAGTTCCAGTTATTGGGTCGAATAGATAATATTGTCAAAGTTGAGGGAAAGCGCGTATCTATCAGTGAGATGGAGAGAAAACTTAAAGAACATGAATGGATCGAGGATGCTCGTGCGGTTCTCCTTTCTGGAAACCGAACCGAAATCGGCGTTGTTGCGGTATTGTCTGCTCTTGGGAATGGTGCGTTTCGGCATACTACGCGCTTTCAATTCAATAAACGTATTCAGGCATATTTACTGAATTTTTTTGAGCGACCAGTTTTACCTAGACGATGGAGATTTGTCGAGAAGCTTCCTTTTAACACTCAAGGAAAAGTGACGCAAAAAAGTTTACTCGATCTTTTTTCAAGTGGCGATGGTAGTGGCAAAAGTAAAAGCGGCGAAAATAAATGACTCAAAAAAAATACCCTACAATTTTAGAGCAGGAGGTAGGTGAGGGAACCGCTTCTGCAGATGTCGTCGTCTACTTGATGAAGACTGATGATGATTTAATGTATTTTGATGGACACTTTGATCAAGCAGCTATTTTGCCGGGTGTTGTGCAATTAGATTGGGCAGTGTTTTACGGGAAAAATAATTTGCATGTCTCAGGTGATTTTAGCGGTATGGAAGCGGTAAAATTTCAAAATGTCATTAAAGCAGGTCAGCAATTTAATTTAGAGCTGAAGTACGATAGAGATAAGCAAAAACTGCATTTTAAATATTTTTCTGATGCAGGGCCGCATTCTAGTGGCCGTATTATTTTTTCGACTGCTGAGGATACTTGAGGGCATTATGTCTCAATCTATTGCTGACAATAACAGAAGTGAAAATGATTGGCGGCCTGTCATTATTATTCCTGTTTATAACCATGAAAAAGCAGTCGGCGTGATCGTTAAACAATTATTACGTTTTGAATTGCCGATTATTTTAGTGGATGACGGTAGCACTTCGGTATGTCGTCTTGTGCTTGAAGAACTGTCAAGCCAGTATCAGCATGTCAGTTTAGTGTCGTTGGTTCAAAATTTAGGGAAGGGCGGTGCTGTAAAAGCGGGTCTTCGTGATGCGCTTGCCAAAAACTATACCCATGGGTTGCAAATAGATGCAGATGGCCAACATGCTATTAGCGATGTGGAAAAGTTTTTGTCATTAGCGAAAAAATATCCTGACGTTCTGATTGCTGGCTGTCCACTTTATGATGAAACGGTTCCCGCCTTACGTTTTTATAGCCGTTATTTGACACACGTGTGGATTCATATCAATACACTGTCTTTGTCGATTAAAGACTCGATGTGTGGGTTTCGAGTTTACCCTGTGGAAAAAACATGTGGAATTCTTGATGAAGAATTCACGGGAAACAGAATGGATTTCGATCCTGAGATTTTAGTGAGATGGCACTGGCGATTAGGAAGAGTTCTTAATGTCCCGACGAAAGTAAGTTACCCTCTTGACGGAGTATCACATTTCGCTTTGTGGAAAGATAATTACTTGATTACAAAAATGCATACTCGATTATTTTTCGGTATGTTATTGCGCTCGCCGAAGTTGATTAGCCGTTTGGTTTCTCGGCAGTTCGGGAAAGAAGAATTATCGATAAGTCAGGATGAAATTTGATGCCAAGTAAGACGTGGTCTGACATAGAAGAGTCCAGTAGTGTATGGGGAATAAAATTTTTATTTCTTGTCTACAAATTTTTGGGGCGAAGAGTATTTACAGTTTTTTTATTTCCTGCCATTTGTTATTACCTATGTGCTAAACCTATTGCGAGAAAAGCATCCTTTGATTTTATTCGTCGCTGTCAAAAAATTGGTGCTATTCCCCCTAAAAAACGAGTTTTGCTGCTAAGTCTTCGTCATTTTATGTCTTTTGGTAGTGGGATACTCGACAAGCTATCAGTGTGGTCTGGTGGTATCAATATTGCTGGTGTCAATTATGAGGGAAGAGAGTCGTTTATAGAGCTTATCAGCAGCGGCAAAGGTGCTGTTGTTATCGCTTCACATCTTGGTAATGTTGAGGTGTCTCGAGTTGTTGCTGATACTCATAAACAGGTTAAATTAAATATACTGGTTCATACAAAGCACGCGGAAAAATTTAACAAAATTTTGAAAGAACTTGATAAAAATAGCGCGCTTAATTTAATGCAAGTAACGGATACATCGCCTGCAACTGCTGTGATGTTGAATGAAAAAATACATGCAGGAGAGTCCGTCGTGATTGCTGGCGACCGTACACCGGTAACTGGCGGCGGTCGCCATAGCGTCGTAAATTTTTTGGGCGAGAAGGCTTGTTTTCCACAAGGCCCTTATATTTTGGCCTCGATTTTAAAATGTCCGGTGTATACCTTATTTTGTGTGAGAGATGGCGACAACTATAAAATTATTATTAGAAAGTTAGCGGATAAAATTACTCTTAATAGAAAGACGAGAGATGAAGAGCTAACAGTCTGGGTTCAAAAGTATGCCAGCATGTTGGAAGAGTTAACGTTACGCTACCCCATGCAGTGGTTTAATTTTTACGATTTTTGGAAAAAATAATATCCAAAAATTCTTCAGGAATAAATAAGTTAATGATTATATTTGATAATAATAAATTAGACATTGAAGCTGTTATAGCTATCGCGTTAAAAAATACACCATCAAAACTAAGTGATGATTCTGGCTTTCTTAAAACAATTCGAAAGGGCAGCCAGTTTTTGGATAATCTTTTAATTGAAGATGGTGTTATCTATGGTGTCACTACAGGCTATGGTGATTCGTGCACAGTATCGATTCCTGCTGATTTGGTAGAGGAGCTTCCACAGCATTTATACACGTTTCATGGATGCGGTTTAGGGGAGGTGCTATCCAAAGATATTGCCAGAGCGGTGTTGGTCGTTCGCTTAATTTCTTTGTGTCAGGGTTTTTCTGGTGTGAGTATTGAATTGTTGGAACAGTTGGTTTGTTTAATAGAAAAAGATATTGTTCCTGTGATTCCTTCCGAAGGTTCAGTGGGTGCAAGTGGTGATCTAACGCCTTTATCTTATGTTGCTGCTGTTTTGTGCGGTGAGCGCGAGGTATATTATAACGATACGGTTCAAAAAACAGCGGATGTTTTTGCTGAATTGAAAATACAGCCACTCAAGCTGCGCCCGAAAGAAGGCTTAGCTATTATGAATGGAACGGCAGTTATGACAGGGATTGCGTGCATCGCGTTTCATCGCGCACAATACCTTTCTCAATTAGCGACTCGTATAACGGCAATGGCTATGCTGACCACTAATGGTAACCCTTCTCACTTTAACGAGATTCTTTTTGGTGTAAAACCTCATCCGGGGCAGCAGAAAATTGCCCAATGGTTACGAAATGATTTAGAAGCCGGATCAGAAACGGGAGAGGCGCCGAGAAATTCAGAGCGATTACAAGACCGTTATTCGCTCCGTTGTGCTCCACATGTTATTGGGGTGATGGCCGATACGCTACCTTGGGTGCGGCAGTTAATTGAAAACGAATTGAATAGTGCAAATGATAATCCCATCATTGATGGAGAAGGTGAGCATGTTTTGCATGGTGGGCATTTTTATGGCGGCCATATTGCGTTGGCAATGGATACACTTAAAAATACAGTTGCCAATATTGCCGATCTTTTAGACCGGCAAATGGCATTGATGATGGATACCAAATTTAATCATGGATTGCCTGCCAATTTATCCGGTGCGCAAGGCGAGCGTGCAGCAATTAATCACGGTTTTAAAGCGGTGCAAATAGGCACTAGCGCTTGGGCTGCGGAGGCGTTAAAGCTTACAATGCCGGCCAGTGTTTTTTCACGTTCTACCGAATGTCATAATCAAGACAAAGTTAGTATGGGAACGATTGCAGCGCGAGATTGTTTACGTGTTTTACAATTAACTGAACAAGTGACCGCTGCTGTTCTGGTGGCATGTTGTCAGGGTTTGGATTTACGTATTCGGAAAAATGAATTAACGACAAAAGTAATAGGCAATGAGATCAATACAACATTAAAAAATGTGAGATCTATTTCTGCTTTTGTGGAAGAGGATCGAGCGCTTGAAGCTGAATTGCGACAGGTAATCGATACTATCCAGAATCAAAGATGGTTAATTTACAATAACCATTAATCATTTATGCAGAAAGTGGTTGTTAGTTTAGAGTGAGCTATGACAAAAATTCAAAAACAGCTAAGTGAGTCAATTGATATAAAGATTCCTTTTCATGACGTTGACTTAATGGGCGTTGCTTGGCATGGACATTATGTTAAGTATTTTGAAATTGCTCGCTGCGCATTATTTGATAAATTAGATTATAACTATGAGCAAATGAAGGCTTCCGGTTATGCGTGGCCGGTTATTGATTTGCGTGTTCGTTATCCCAATTCAATTGTCTTTGGTCAAACTGTGACAGTGACTGCATCGGTAGTGGAATGGGAAAATCGGTTGAAAGTAGATTATGAAATTCACGACCAAAATGGAAAAAGAACAACGAAAGGACATACCATCCAAGTGGCGGTAGATATGAGTAAAAATGATATGTGTATGGAATCGCCAATGATATTATTAGAAAAGTTAGGCGTTATTAATGAATAGTTTCTTTTCTTTTCATGTGTACGCTTTTCTTTTTGGTATTGCGCTGTTATTTAATGGTGATGCGCACGCTCAAGTGACTCAGCGTACAACTATCTATAACGATTTTTCCGGTACATTTACACAAGAAAAATCTATTAGTGTTTTACCCAAGCCATTAAAATCACATGGCTCCTTTCAGTTTTCTTATCAAGATTTTGGTCCTCATCTCATCTGGAAAACACTTTCCCCCATTGAAAGTGTCTTGACGTTTGATCGTCAGGGAGTCAGGCAGGATGTGGAAGGTGATACAGTTTGGAATATCTCGGCAGATCGGCCCGCAGTGTCGACCTTAACTGAAGTTATCACCGCTATTTTGTCGTCAAATTGGAAGGTGTTAGATGATTATTTTGAAATACGCATGCCTGATCTATCTAAGAAAGAAGGAGAAGAAAAGCCAATCAAACGGCAAGGCAATATTGTTGTTGAATTAAAATCGCGAGAGGCAAATTTACAATCCGTCATTACGTCAATGACTATCCTTTTAAACCCAGTAGCAAGCGAAGAAAAAGTTACCGGTACTGACGATAAAGAAACTATTGTTAGTTATCTAGATAGTTTGTCAAATATCAATAGCCTAGTTCAACAAATCATCATGTATGAGGCTAATAGCGATCAAACACGCATTAAATTTTTCTTTGATGCTCAGCTGAGCAATCATGAATAATCAATTCACACTTAATCTAATTCATAAAGTACAAGCGATAATTTTTCGTCCTTGGCTGGCGATTTTGTGGCTATTTATTATTGTTGGCTCTGGTGTTTGGACGGTAAGCACAACTGTTTCTGAAAGAACATTTGATACCAGCATATTGGCATTGTTACCAGAAGATGATCAAAAGCAAACACTGGCTGAAAAAATATCAAAAGAGCACTTAACGGCGACAGCAAGAGATTCCTTAATCTTTCTGATTGGTCATGAGAATAAAACTATAGGTGAGGAGGGTGCTTCGTTATTCTTGAAACAATTAGAACGAAGTGGTGAGTTTAACGTCGTACGCGGGCAAGTGTCTGAGGCTGAGACAGAAAAATTTAAAACCTTTTTTGAGCCATATCGGCACGTATTAGTGTCAAGTGATGATCAGCAATATTATACGGAGTGGACTGAGGCTGAAAGTGTATCGACCGAAAGAGACAAAAATCCGTTAGTAAAAAATGCATTATCAAAACTATATAGCCCAATGGCTACATTGGTTGCTCCTAGTTTGATCGAAGATCCGCTACAAACTTTTTTTAATTGGCAGTTATCTGCCGTACCAAAAACTGAATTCAAATTGCAAAATGGTTGGCTAACGAGACGCGTGGAAGGCGTGACTTTCCGCTTGATCACGGTTGATCTTTTAGATAACCCTTTCAATATGAGATACCAGAAAATTGTCGAAAATGTTATTCAAGACGCGGAAGAAGGGTTACCGGTCGGTAGTAGGATTTTGAAATCGGGTATGTTATTTCATGCGGCCCATGGTGCAAGGCAGGCACAGAGTGAAGTTTCAACTATTGGCTTAGGTTCTTTAGCTGGCATTGCGTTAATGTTGTTGTATTTTTTTCGCAGTGTTCGTTACGTTATTGTCGCTTTTATTCCCATTGCAACGGGTTGTCTCTTCGCGCTGACTATCAGCTTGTTGGTGTTTAAAGAGCTGCATTTAATTACGTTGGCGTTTGGTGCTGGATTAGTGGGAGTTGCTATTGATTATTCCTTGCATTATTTATGTACAACTAAAGATGCACAAACTTTTGATTTTACTTCAGATAAAAAATGCCGTGCTATTTTGAAAATTTTTCCCGGTATTACGCTGGGTTTAATTTCTAGCGCAATTGCTTATGCGGCTCAAGGCATTTCTCCTTTTCCTGGTTTGCGTCAAATGGCGCTGTTTTCAGTCTTGGGTTTATTTGGTGCGTGGATGACAGTCGTGTGTTGGCTGCCTAGATTACCTTTGCCGCGGCACAAAGATGAATCGTTATCAGAGTCAACTAAATTTATTCGCACGACTACATGGATGCTGAATAAGTGGCCCAATATTGACAATAAAAAAGTGCGGATATCTTTAATTCTTATTGTGCTTGTGAGTATTTATCAAGCGGTTGATTTAAATTTTGATGACGATTTACGAAAGCTGCAAACTTCACCTCAGTCAATGTTGGATGAAGAGGCAGATGTTCAGCGTTTGGCTCAATCAATTAATACTGCTCAATATTTTGTTGTGACTGGTGATAGCGAACAACAGCTTTTGCAGAGGGAAGAAAATCTGAGAAAAGATCTTGATGATCTCTTGGCCGCACACAAAATCTCTGATTACCATGCCGTTTCAAAATTAGTTCCTTCGTTATCTCGCCAAAATAGGAATGCTACGTTTGCTGAAAATGTTATTTATTCCCGTGAAGGGCTTGCGAATGAGTTTGCTCAAGCCATTGAATCGCCATCGTCGTCACTAAAAATGAAAGATGCTTTTCATCAAATAAAAGATAATCGATTAAGTATTGATGAATGGATCGATAGTGCTGCTGGCGGCTTGCAGCAGTATTTATGGATAGGGAAACGAGACAGTCATTATTATTCGATTATTGCTTTAGCAGGTATTAGCGATACAAAATCGTTGAATTCTTTACAACGATTAACTCAGCTAGATAAAGGTCTGCAATTTGTTGATAGCGTCAGTTCGATCACGCATGTGCTTGAACGTAATCGGCAATCGCTGTTGAAATGGCTAATGATTGCTTACGGTATTGTTGCCCTTATTCTTTTTAGCCGGTATCGCTTTAAAGTATGGCGTATAGTCGCTGTTCCTGCTGTTGCTAGCCTAATGGCTTTGGCCATTCTTGCGGCAGGTGGCTTTGTTGTGAACATTTTTAATCTGTTGGCCTTATTGTTAGTCTTGGGCATAGGTTTGGATGCTAGTATTTTCTTAAGAGAAAGTCGACGCAATATCCATACTTGGGTGGCTGTGACACTGGCGGCTATCACGACACTATTAGCTTTTGGTTTATTAGCCTTAAGCCAAACACCTGTTTTACATCAATTTGGTATTACTGTTCTTCTTGGTATCATTGGCGTTTGGTTATTAGCGCCATGTTTTATTGAGAATCCAAAAGAATCAAACGATAAAGATTGATGAGATACATGATAATAATTAGGGCAATAAAATGAACGCAGATGTAAAAGATATTGATGTTGTTATCGTTGGCGCAGGGCCATCGGGAAGTGTTTCTGGCGCTTTATTGGCTCAAAAGGGTTATCGCGTTCATATTGTTGAAAAACAACACTTTCCTCGTTTTTCGATTGGTGAAAGTTTGTTGCCGCAATGCATGGCTTTTTTAGCGGAAGCCAATATGCTTGATGCCGTTAATGCTTCTGCTGATCAATTAGGTTTTCAATTTAAAAACGGCGCCGCGTTTGTTCGTGATGAAGCGTATACTGATTTTAATTTCCATGAAAAATTTTCTGATGGGCCAGCAACAACGTATCAGGTGAGAAGAGCTGACTTTGATCATCTGCTTGCGAAACAAGCGGAAGAAAAAGGCGTCACTATTTCTTGGGGGCATGAAATTACTCGAATTGATCTTGAGGGTGATACGCCTATTCTAGAGGCACGAGATGAGAAGGGCGGCGAGTACGAACTGCATTGCCGATATGTTCTCGATGCAAGTGGTTTTGGAAGAGTTTTGCCTAGGCTCCTCGATTTAAATCGTCCTAGCCGTTTTCCTGTTCGGGCTTCTTTATTTACTCACATTGAAGATAATATTGTTCCTGAAGAGTTTGATCGTGAAAAAATTCGCGTAACAATTCATCCCAATCATAAAGATGTTTGGTTTTGGCTCATCCCTTTTTCGGGAGGACGCTGCTCGTTAGGCGTTGTTGCAAAAAATGAATTCTTTGATGATTTCTCGTCAAATCCAGAAGAGAGATTACAAACAATTATTGCACAAGTACCTTCACTAAAAAAACTATTAAGGCGTGCTAAATTCGATACGCCTGTTCGACAAATTACGGGTTACTCGTCTGATGTTAGCAGTTTATGGGGAAAGAATTTTGCGTTATTAGGTAACGCTGGTGAATTTTTGGACCCCGTTTTTTCATCGGGTGTAACAATCGCGATGAAGTCGGCAAGTTTGGCCGTGAATTTATTAGATCGCCAATTCAAAGGAGAAACAATTGATTGGCAAAAAGATTATGGTGAGCCACTAAGGGCAGGAGTGGATGCTTTTCGAGTCTTTGTTGAAGCTTGGTATGATGGCCGCTTTCAGGATATTATTTTCGCCCCAGATCAGTCAACTCAAATCAGAGAAATGATTTGCTCGATACTCGCTGGTTACGCGTGGGATACAAAAAATCCCTATGTGAAAGATAGCGAGAGACGAATGAATACATTGGCTGAGTTATGCCGTACAGCGTAAAGCATCGAACCCAGTTTTATGTTGTCTTTTTTACGGGCTTATTGAGTTTGTTGTTAACGGCATGTTCTAATTTATTTGTGCCTAAAGAGATGCCTGAATTGCCTTTGTTGCCTCCCCATGAATTTGGAAAAAATATTCAAATTAGCCAACGTGTTTCTATCATCTCAGACGAGTCATCAAACACGTTATTGGCGGCATGGGTTGTCAGTGAAGAAGCTGTCAGTGTTGTCGGTTTGTCACCGACAGGCCAGCGTTTGTTGACGCTGGAGTACGATGGTGAATTTTTTAAGGAAGAGTATAGCGAATTATTAGATCAAGAAATTCCGGGTAGAGCCGTGATGAGTTATATGCAGTTGGCGCATTGGCCAGAGCAAAGTATTCTCGATGCTTTTGTTGATTCTGACTGGGCGATAAATTTTTTATCCAATCAGCGAGTACTTTATTACAAAAACCGCCATGTGTTAGATATTAATATCAAGGAAGAAATAACTCAGTCTTTTGAAGGCGTAGGAAAAAAAATTAATATCATCAGTTATGTTATGCCAATAGTTCTTGACGTTGAGACCTTGAGTGTAATCTCCTCAGAAGTTCATTAATGTTGATGTCATATTGTTCGAGTTGATTAATACACTCATCAAAATAAAAATTCTAAATTTTCTGTTGAACCATCGAGTAAATACTGTTGCAAAAGTTAGACATTAACAAACCATCAAGAAAAACAATTCCCGTCTATCTGAATGATTTAGGGATTATCTGTTCTCTGGGATCTTCTAAAAAAGAAATAGCCGAACGTTTGTTTTATGGTTGCAGAGGTGGTGACAGTAGCACTGACTCCGATCATTTTAATAGTTTAACGATGACAGAAATGTTTACTGCTGGCCGTTCTTTATCTTTGGGGCAGGTGAACACTCAATTACCTTCCGTTGATCATCTTCCTATATTCCAGCAAACTCGAAGTAACCAACTATTAATTGCGGCTCTGAATCAAATTGAAGTGTCATTAAAGGAGAAGTTAGCAAAGATTAATCCTCTTCGTGTCGGTGTGGTGTTGGGTGTAAGTACTAGCGGTATTCGTGAAGGTGAAAAAGCATTAGCCATAAAAATGAAAGAAGGGCAATGGCCGAAAAACTATCAATACGAACAGCAAGAAATGTCTTCGCCAGCAGAAAGTTTAGCCGATTGGTTAAACATTCAAGGTCCAGCGATGACTATTTCTACGGCCTGCAGTTCTGGTGCAAAAGCGTTAGCGAGTGCAAGAAGATTGCTGCGTAATGGCGGTTGCGATCTGGTCATCGCCGGTGGTGTGGATGCATTGTGCCAATTAACGGTTAGTGGTTTTGCTGCATTAGAATCTGTGAGTGATGAACCTTGCGTTCCTTTTAGTAAAAATAGGCGCGGTATTAACATAGGAGAAGGTGCAGCGCTATTTGTCATGACTCGTGAGCCCGGCGCCGTGTTGTTAAATGGCGTTGGCGAAACATCGGATGCACATCATATTTCTGCTCCCGCGCCTGATGGACGTGGAGCAATCCAGGCAATTAATTTAGCATTAAAAGATGCCGGCGTTGAACGAGACGATGTGCGATACGCTAATTTGCATGGGACAGCGACAGAGCAAAATGACAAAATGGAAAGCAAAGCTATTCATCATGTATTTGGTCATACACTTGCTTGCAGTTCGACCAAAGGTTTTACTGGGCATACACTGGGTGCGGCGGGTGCTATTGAAGCTGGTTTTTGTTGGTTATCATTAATGCAAAATAGCGCGCATGAACTACAAAATAAAAAGAACAGTGCATCCGAGGCGTTATCGTATCAACTTCCTATTCACCAATGGGATGATGAGTTAGATGATACGTTACCCTTGGTTGATTTGGTCGTCTCACCTCGGTCCGTAAAAAAAATGAGACATGCTATTAGTAACTCGTTTGCATTTGGCGGAAATAATATTTGCTTACTCATATCAAAAAAATAATTGTATTTTAAAGCAGATACAGAAGACGATAAGAAAGAAGAGAGTAAGATGAGTACAAAATTTTTAGTGAGCGAAGTAGTCCCTCATAAAAAAACGATGAGCTTGTTAACTGAGATAGTAGAGCATGACGAGGAATCGTTAAAAGCCCGTGTGATTATTAACAACGATACGTTGTTTTTAACGGATGAAAAAATACCTGCCTATATTGGTATTGAATATATGGCTCAAAGTATTGCGGCTTTTGCTGGTGTTCAAGAACGATTAAAAGGGGGAGAGGCAAAGGTTGGATTTCTCGTTGGTACTCGAAAATACAATACCAGTGTTTCGCACTTTGTTAATCACTCAACACTTATTATTGATGTAGCACGGGAGTTTCAGGCAGATAATGGGCTAGGCGTTTTTAATTGCTCGATCAGCTCTAACTTAGATGAGTTAGTAAATTGTGTATTAAATGTTTTTCAGCCAGATAGTGTGGAAGAGTTTCTAGCTTCTGAACAAATGAATAAATAACCTTATATCTTAATAAAAGTATTTTAGTTTCTTTGAGAAAGTAGTTTTCTTGACAAAGTAATGTTTAAGAGAGCGGGTTTTTAAATAACTGGCGTTATAACAAGAAACGTTAAAAACAAATGTCAAAATAACCCATTTTGAGCGATAACTAGTTGTTGAGAAAATTATGAGTAAAACGGTGTTTGTAACAGGATCGAGTCGTGGCATAGGAAAAGCAATAGCGTTACGTCTCGCAAAAGAAGGATATGATATCGTCCTTCATTGCCGAAAAGGAATCGATGAAGTTGAATTCGTCAAAAGTGAAGTTGAATCATTAGGGCGATCAGCGAGGATATTACAATTTGATATTTTAGATCGCGAGAAAGCGGCAGAAGTACTCATTGATGATATTGAAGAATTTGGTACTTATTATGGTGTTGTTTGTAATGCTGGCTTAGCCAGAGATAATGCATTTCCTGCAATGAGTGGCGATGACTGGGATCTGGTGGTTCACTCAAACCTTGATGGGTTCTTCAACGTGCTAAACCCGCTAACGATGCCGCTCGTACGAAGGCGCAAGCCAGGCCGTATTGTTGTCCTGTCGTCAGTTTCAGGGATCATGGGAAATCGAGGTCAAGTAAACTACAGTGCCTCAAAGGCTGGATTAATTGGTGCAACCAAGGCATTGGCGCTCGAATTGGCCAAACGAAAAATTACGGTAAATTGTGTCGCTCCGGGATTAATTGAAACCGATATGATTGAAGCCGTTGAATTAGAAGAAGCAATGAAAATGATTCCTGCGCGAAGAATGGGTACGCCAAATGAAGTGGCGGCAACGGTCAATTTTTTAATGTCTGAAGACGCGGCCTATATTACTCGTCAGGTAATTTCTGTAAATGGTGGTATGTGTTAATGAAGCGTGTTGTTGTTACTGGCATGTCTGGTCTTTCTCCTATTGGTTCTGATTGGAGTACGGTGTCCGATAATTTAAAAAAGTTACGCACAGGCATTCGCCGCATGGATGAATGGGATATTTACGCTGGATTAAATACGCGCTTAGCCGGTGTTGTTTCTGATTTTGAAAAGCCTTCACATTACAATCGTAAAATGACACGAAGCATGGGACGTGTTGCCTTAATGGCAACACGTTCTGCGGAACTCGCATTAGAAGATGCAGGTTTGTTAAATGATGAGACGATAAAAGATGGGCGAATGGGTGTGGCATATGGTTCGTCGACGGGAACACCCGATGCGATAAAAGATTTTGGTAACATGCTGTTAAATCACAGCACAGAAGGTTTAACGGCTAATACATATATAAAAATGATGTCGCATACGACGCCTGTGAACATCGGTGTTTTCTTTGGATTAACTGGGCGGGTGATCACAACGTCAAGCGCTTGTACATCGGGAAGCCAGGCGATTGGTTATGCCTATGAATCTATCCAAGCGGGTAAGCATAAATTAATGATCGCTGGTGGTGCCGAGGAATTATGTCCAACAGAAGCTGCTGTCTTTGATACGTTGTATGCAACAAGTTTAGCAAATGATGCGCCCGACACAACGCCCAAACCGTTTGATGAACATCGTGATGGTCTCGTAATTTCTGAAGGTGCTGGTACTTTAATTTTAGAAGAGCTCGAGTATGCAAGAGCACGAGGGGCAAATATATATGCTGAGCTAGTCGGTTTTGGAACAAACTCCGATGGCGCTCATGTCACTCAGCCAAAAACAGAAACCATGCAAGTTGCTATGGAAAAAGCATTGGCGGACGCTAATCTTCAGCCTAAAGATATTGGTTATATTTCTGCACATGGTACAGCTACTGATCGAGGCGATGTTGCAGAATCGCAAGCGACGCACAGGGTCTTTGGAAATAAAACACCCATTAGTTCTTTTAAGAGCTTTACGGGTCATACACTGGGAGCTTGTGGTGCATTGGAAGCTTGGGTTTCAATACAAATGATGCGAGAGGGCTGGTGTCATGCAACTGCGAATTTAAAAAACATTGATCCCCGTTGCGGAGACTTAGATTATATTATCGATGAGTCAAGGAATTTAGATGTTGACTATGTCATGACAAATAATTTTGCATTTGGTGGAATTAATACATCGCTTATTTTTAAGAAATTTAGCTAGCGTTTATTGTTGTCATATGTAAGCTTTTACTCGATACCGGTAATACACATACAATATCTGTAAAAGTCAGTTTTATCTCAGTTTTGAACGAAATTGTTTTGAAAGAAATTGTTTTGAAAGAAATTGTATTCAAGTGGCTGGCAAGACTATGAAAAACACCCGCCCTATTTTATATTCCTTCCGTCGTTGTCCTTACGCTATTCGCACAAGAATGGTTTTACAGTATTCAGATATCGATTATGAACTTCGAGAAGTGGTATTAAAAAGCAAACCGTCTTCTATGTTGTCGTTTTCCCCAAAGGGGACGGTTCCTGTCCTTGTTCTAGATAATCATAACGTCATCGATGAAAGCAGAGATGTCATCGACTGGTCTTTACGTCAACATGATCCAGAAAATTGGAAACTTCAGTTGTCAAAAGATGAGAGCAAACAATTAATAGACAGAAATGACGGTGAATTCAAACATTATCTGGATAGATATAAATATTTTGAGCGATACCCCGAATCCTCTCAGCATGTTTACCGAGAAAAAGCCGAGGAGTTTCTTTCTCTACTCAATAATATATTGGAAAATAATCAGTATTTATCAGCGGATAAAATGTCGGCTGTTGATGTTTCCATTTTTCCATTTGTTCGGCAATTTGCGTTCGTCGATAAAGATTGGTTTGACAAAACTCAATATACTCATCTGCAACGCTGGTTAAATCAATTTCTTCAATCGGATATGTTTACAGCGGTGATGCATAAACACAAACCATGGCAAGATGTATCATTGTAATCTTTATTTTGGATAATAAAAGCGTCATAACTCTACATGTTATGTGAAAATTTATCCGTTTAACATGAGAAAATAAAAATATTCTGATATAAAAAAGGCGTACTAAAAAGTACGCCTTTTTTATATCGTTCGTTTAAAGCAATCAATTCAATCTTAGAACGAGTACACAACGTTAACTGACGTGATACGATCAGTACTTTTAAAATCTTTTGCTGGATCAGTGTTGTAGCGAATGTCATAACCCACTTTCAACGCAAGTGCTGAATTGATAGAGACGCTGAGCCCCGTCACGTTTTGCACAAATGTGTTGTCGTTAGTTGGTTCAATACGAGTGTAGTTTTCGAAACTCGTTGTTTCACTTAATTTATGTTTGTAATCTGACTCCAATAAAAGCGTCACACCACTGATGTCTTCATGGGTTGTCGTTCTAGAGATTAGTATATTTGTGATAGGCGTCCGGATTTCAGTTACCTCATTTAGCGTTGTGTCTCGGTAACCGATACCTGCAGAGAGGTTCCAAGTGATGTCCTCTTCCATGATGACGCGATAACCAGCACCAAAAGCTAATGTATAGATTTCGTCGAATGAATCGAATTTATCTTCGAAAAATCGAAAGTCACCAAAGCCATAAAGACGTTCGTCAAAAGCGTACTCTGACCGCCAGCCTAGAGAATAGCTCTCTCCTTTAGTGTCGCCATCTGTAGAAGATTGAAGTGCAGTTGCTTTCGCGATGTGTTTCCATTGTCCGGCTTCTTTCTCTACAGTGATAGCACCGTTAAGCGTTTGTGATTCACTATTACCCGCGACATTAACAAACCCTAACTCGCCTTTACCTGACCAGCCTTCAGCCAATACAGATGTTGCACCTAGTGCGCATACACAACCTAATAAGAACGTTTTTTTCACGTTACA
Source organism: Cellvibrionaceae bacterium (assembly GCA_050633885.1). GTDB lineage: Bacteria > Pseudomonadota > Gammaproteobacteria > Pseudomonadales > Cellvibrionaceae > JAWSVE01. The sequence goes on along the minus strand of JBOEHK010000005.1, from coordinate 400,283 downwards.
CTCCGTTAATTTCTATCATTTGAATTTTGTTTTTTAGTACCCCTAAGTGATATAAAATAAACACAACATATTATACAGACTACATAGCATTTTGGTTTATCTTCCATCGGAGCGCATAATACCATTGAGTTTCATTTTTTAAATCATTATTTTGTAAAAAGCTGTAAAATCTATCGTACTGTGATGCGAGTCTCTGCCAGGCAGAAGTCGAGTGCGAAAGAGCAGCTTAAATAAAAAACCTATTTTATTTAAGACTATTCTTACTTTTCTATTCAACGTTTTAATGACATGTATAAAACAATCCAACATGATTTTCCGGCTATAGAAACTTTGGTTTTTAGCGAGAAATTAGATCAAGACCTCGTTGATTATTTAAGAAAAATAGATGCAAAGAAAATTGGCGTTATTGTTTCTCGGACTTTGCTGAGTAATGGTTCTGAGTTCCACAATTTTAAACATTCGTTCTTGTTGTGTTTAGATAAGAATATCAAGGTTAGTTTTTATGCCGTTACTGCTAAAAGCAATCAGCATGATACAGTTTTAGGGATCGTTCAAGAATCAGGCTTAAAAAAGACTGACTGCCTACTTGCCGTGGGTGGAGGATCAGTGATTGATATCGCAAAGACAGTTGTTTTTTGTCTTAGCCGGGGTGTTGCTTCAAAAAAAGAAATGCAAAGGTATGCCAAGTTTTCAGATGGAACGGTTGGTGACCTACAAAAAAATAATTGTTCAGATGCTATTGATGTTGCTTCTAATGATCAGATAAATACAAACACAACTATTCCTTTAATCGCTATACCAACCACTCTTTCGGGGGCAAGCTACAGTGCATCGGCGAGTGTGAAGGATAATGCTTCAGGGATGAAAGAAGGGTACCGGGACCGGTCTTTGTATCCGCGGGCTATTTTTTATAATTCGAACATTACACAGCAAACACCTCCTGATTTATGGTTTAGCACTGCAATTAGAGCAATGGATCATGCGATAGAAAGTCTTTGTTCCAATTTGTCGAACCCTTATTTGGAGTGTCAGCATTTACAAGGGTTAAGACTATTCAGTGATTGTCTACCGCGGTTAAAAAATAATTATGTGGATGTCGAAGCTAGACGACTTGCTCAGCAAGCAGAATGGCTTACGTGCTCAGGGCTAGGGCAAGTTCCCCATGGAGCGAGTCATGGTATTGGGTATATTCTCACGGAGATGTTTGATGTTCCTCATGGTTATGCCTCTTGTGTTTTATTGCCGGCGGTTTTACGTTGGAATCACGAAGTCTGCAGCGATAAGCAGCAGCTCATTAGTCAGGCGTGTCAACGGCCGGAAGATTCAGCAGAGATGGTAGTCAACGAATTAATTGCTTCTCTTGGTTTGCCCGTTTCTTTGGACGATGTGATTCATCACACTATCGACCAAAGAATGTTGCGAGAAATTGCTGAGAGGGCGCTAAGACACCCGGTAACAAAGAGAAATCCACGCCAGATAGGGGATATACACGACGTAATGGCTATCTTGCATCACACGCTTCGCTAGCGTTGATTAAACAAGATGTTTTAAGTCTTCCTTTAGTTCCCCTCATTTCTCTGCCTTGTAGCTCTTTAGTATCTTCCTGAACACCAATGAATGTTCGGTCATCATACTGAAAGTGAACCCTTGTCTAAAAATTCAATGTTTACAATAATTTAGCGAATAACGGGCTACCTTTATGTTGAGTAGCTATTTATACTGCTTGGTTATTTGCTGGGCAATGTGGAAAATACGGTATTTGGGACAGTATTGGTTTTGACGAGGGTTTCGAGCCGAATGAGTGCTTTAAGTTTTTAGCGCCTATCAACACCAATAAATGGACACAATCCAGAAAACCACTTATTTACAATAAAGTAGGGCATCCTTTGTACGGACAGCGGGAAGAGTTACAAAAAGTTCGACGTAATTGGCTTGGTGTATCACTGGCTGTCATCGTTCTATTGATATTTTCTTCTTGTATTCAATTCTATTTGAGCTATCAACAACACCTAAAAGTCATCGACGATAATTTAGAAACACTATCGCTTACTCTTATAAAACAAGCAGAAGCTGAATTTCGATCAGCGGAAATAGCACTTCGTTTTGCGCGAGAAAAAATTCAGCAAGCAGAGCTTGAACAAGCGGCGGGAAAAAAGTTAGATGCTGATTCCGTTTATAAAATATTTCTGGATGTGGTTTCAACGTTTAATCAAACAGGCACCAATGCCTCTCCTCACGATTTGTTTTGGGTTGATGCTGCTGGTCTGGTGAGAACGACGAGTTACTCGAATCCAACGCCAGAGATTAGTGCGCAAGATCGTTTTTATTTTTCTTTTCATCGACAAAATGCAAGTTCCGTGGTGCTTTACAGCGGTTCAATGCAGTCAAGATTGACCAACCGTTGGGTGGTTTTTCAAACCGTGAGACTGGACGATGAAAATGGGAATTTTAGGGGAGTCATCGGAATTACAACAAGAACAGATGCCTTTGAAACCTTTTATAAACAGTTGGATTTAAACGAGGGCAGTAGCATAATTTTGGCAAGCCTTCAGGGGCAGTGGAGTTATCGTTTTCCATTTGATGAAAAAGCCACTGCGATAAATTTTACTAAAGAAAAAACGTTTTCTGCGATAAGAGCTAAGCCCCGAGGAAAATTTATTTTAGATAAAAGCCCCTACGATGGACATGTCAGAAGAGCGGGCTTTACTTGGACAGACTCGCAAGAGCTAGTCGCCATAGTGACTTTTACAAATGAAGCAACAAAGCGAGGATTTTATCCTGTATTGCGACAGCGTGGATTATTATTGGTAGCGATGGTCGCCATTTTGTTTGTCTTTGTTTGGGCTTATAACCGCGTTTATCGGCGTACTGATGAAGCAATGCGTTTAGCGACCATCGATGAACTGACGGAAATCCCCAATAGACGATATTTTGAAGAGCGCTTCTTGCAAGAGTGGCGAAGTTTGTTACGCAAGAAAGAGGCGTTAGGTGTTCTCTATATTGATATAGATTATTTTAAGAAATATAACGATCAATATGGACATGCAGCTGGGGATTTGTGCCTCAAAAACGTAGCCAATATAATAAAGGCTTCATTGAAACGACCTGATGATTTTGTTGCAAGATATGGAGGAGAAGAATTTATTGTTTTATTGCCCGGCAATGATTATGAGCAAACGCAATTAGTTGCAGATGAAATATTAAATAATGTACGTGATGCAAAATTTCTTCACATAGCATCTCGGATCAGTTCCTACTTAACTGTATCGGTAGGTTTTACATCAATGATACCGGATGGCGATGATGAGGGGCGAGCGTTGATTCGTCGTGCAGATCGAGCACTCTATATGGCTAAAAACAATGGACGGGATCAGGCTTGTGGTTTAAATGGAACTGATTCGACGGATTAAGATGTTAAAACCGTATTATCTTTTTGTGAAAATTTGATGTTTAAAGAACTATGTACCATACCTTTCCTTTGACTCTACCATTGCACGCTAACTAACAAGTTCCAAAGAAAAAATTCTTTGTTTAAAAATAGGGTCGGTAAAATGTCAATCTCTAGATATAAATTCTTGAGAATGAGATGTTAAGTAGTACCTAATACAATATTGATTAGAGAAATACAGATGAAAGAATCAATCGTATCTATTTCAAAAGTCTCCAAAAAATATGAGGGCGGATTTCAAGCGTTAAAAGAAATTAATCTTGAGATTATGAAGGGCGAGATTATTGCTTTACTTGGTCCAAATGGAGCTGGAAAAACCACACTTATCTCTACGGTGTGTGGAATTGTTCGTCCCTCAGCGGGAACAATTCTGGTGGATGGTTATGATATCGTCAAAGATTTTAGAAAAACACGTTCAATGATCGGCCTTGTTCCACAAGAATTAACGACCGACGCATTTGAAACAGTTTGGAACACAGTCAGTCTCAGTCGAGGCTTGTTTGGTAAAGCCGCTAATGCGCAATACATAGAAAAAATCTTGCGTTCTTTATCGTTGTGGGACAAAAAAGATAGCATGATCATGACGCTTTCAGGTGGAATGAAAAGGCGAGTCTTAATTGCAAAAGCATTATCTCATGAACCCATCGTTTTATTTCTGGATGAACCTACAGCTGGTGTCGATGTTGAATTACGAAAAGATATGTGGGCCGTCGTAAAAAAATTAAGGGCATCTGGCGTAACCATCATTTTAACAACGCATTATATTGAAGAAGCAGAAGAAATTGCCGATCGAATTGGCATTATCAATAAAGGCCAAGTTGTTTTAGTCGAAGAAAAAAAACAATTAATGCAGAAGCTAGGGAAAAAGCAATTATCGCTAATGTTAGAAAATAAAATAACAACACTGCCTACAGAGCTCAGTCGTTTTGAGTTGGAGGTGATAAGCCAAGGAGAGCGGTTGGTCTATACATACAGTACCCAAGAAGGTGATGCAGGTATCGTGGTATTAATTGATGAGCTTCGAGCAGCAGGTATCACAATCAAAGACATCGAGTCGAATCAAAGTTCGCTTGAAGATATTTTTGTTCAATTAGTCAGTGAAGAGTCGCAAGGTTAATTATGAATTTTCATGCAGTCAAAGCAATTTATTCGTTTGAAATGGCAAGAATGTGGCGAACCATGCTGCAAAGTATTGTGTCACCTGTCTTGTCTACTTCACTGTATTTTATCGTGTTTGGCGCTGCAATCGGATCGCGCATTGAAGAAGTCGGCGGTGTGTCTTATGGCGCATTTTTGGTGCCTGGGTTAGTGATGCTATCCTTATTAACACAGAGTTTATCGAATGCTTCTTTTGGCATTTATTTTCCAAAATTTAGTGGAACTATTTATGAAGTGCTATCAGCACCCATTTCGGTGTGGGAAATAGTACTGGGTTATGTGGGAGCTGCTGCCAGTAAATCCATTATTCTAGGCATTATTATCTTGATTACCGCATCATTTTTTGTTCCGTTAGAAATTCGCCATCCGTTTGTTATGTTAATGTTTTTAGTGTTAACCGCAATTTCATTTAGTTTGTTTGGTTTTATTATTGGAATTTGGGCTGACAATTTTGAAAAGCTCCAGTTAATTCCCATGCTGGTTATCACTCCGTTAGTATTTTTAGGGGGTAGTTTTTATTCGATCGATATGTTGCCTGAAATGTGGCAGAAAATAACATTGTTTAATCCTGTGCTTTATTTGGTCAGCGGATTTCGCTGGAGCTTTTATGAGATTGCCGATGTGGATGTTGGTGTTAGTATCGCGATGATACTTATATTCTTGGCAATCTGTATGGGCATAGTAGGTTGGATTTTTAAAACGGGTTACCGTCTTAGGTCTTAAATTTGACAGGAATTAGAACGTGAAAAAATTGCTGATCAAGCTCAACAATGTTCCTGAAGATGAAGCAAATGAGATCCGGTCGATATTGTCAGAACAACATATTGCCTACTATGAAACCTATGCGGGAACTTTTGGTATAGGCGTCGCTGGAATATGGCTGCAAGACCACACTGATTTTGAAAAGAGCAAAATGTTACTCGATGAATATGCCCAACAACGCTTAATGCGTGCTAAAGCTGAGCAGCGTGAAGCAATAGAAAAAAATCAACATGACACCTTTTTTAAAAAAGTGGCAAGAGAACCGTTTAAGATATTCTTGTACTTGCTGGCTATAGGTTTTATTTTGTATATATCGGTTGTTCCATTTGTTCAAATGGCTTTCGATTAATATTTAACGGATAAACGATTAAAAATTCATTTTACTCTATGACTGCTAATACTATTTTCTTTGAAGACCTATCAAAAGCTGTATCGCCAATAGACTTGAGTGTCACTTTGGGACTATTGTGGATGGCTGTGTGCGATGGAAGTGTCACTATAAAAGAACAGCAGACATTAAAAGAGTATTACAACAGTGCTTCAGGAAACGAAGCTTTTCAAAATCCATTGTTTAGGCGGCAAGCCGAGGCAGCATTGCATGATGAAAACTCAGATGTTTTAGACCAGATGTGCAAAGTGCTGAAAAACGAATTGAATATTGAAGAGCAACAATACTTTTTTCAGTTGCTCATTAACATGGCAAGCGCTGAAGATATGCTGTCAGTGCCCAAGAATTATATCCTTCGTTTTTTTCTTGATCTATTTGAATTTGAGTTGGATGCACTCAATAAAGCATTTTTGGTGACGTCAGGAGCACTCTTGCCCGAATTGGGTGATCCCAGTTCACCTTTGTGGTGGGAATATGAAGAAAATATCAATGGCGAAAGTGTTGAGGATATTTCTGTATATCGAGAAAATTTATCGTTAGCGCAGGCTCGACAAATTCTAGGCTTAACCAGTGAATCTGTGTCTAGTGAGGTGAAAAAAGCGTATCGTCGTTTAGCTCAGCATTATCATCCAGATCGTCACGAAGGGTTGGATGAAGCAAAGCAAAAAAAAGCAGAGCAATCTTTTATGTTAATTCAGCAAGCGTATGAGGTGCTGAAAAAATGAAAGATTTATACCGAAGAAACAATTTACACTCAGGTGAATCCAGAACTTCAAAACTTCATAGCATAGAGAACGCTTTCGAAGAAGATCGTGAAGCAGCATTTTCTATTCTTCTCAACACAGAACGAAAAAAAGTTTACGACTTTTCTCATGAAACCTTAAGGGCAATAGGACGACTAAGGGAGAAAAATGATCTAAACACCACCGAGTGGAGAAAAGCCAATTCAGATTATGTGATTTTATCTAGCGAAGCACCAATTAAGAAAAACAAGAATAAGAATGAGTCTGTTTTTTATCAGCCTACGGATAATCAATCGGTAGGTAGCAGTCGTAATGCAAGTGATAGCGTTAATAGACCGCGAGACAATAATGATTTAAGGCATAATAATTCAGGAAAATTTAACCAAGAAAGCGTTAACCCGTTGCTTGAGTCAGGTAGCGATGATGAAGGTATTCTAAAAAAAGTTAGCTCAAAGATGAGTGATTTATTTCAGAGATTTACGTGGGTCTTTGGTGTGTGCTTGTTTGTGGTTATGTTGTGGTTGATGTTTTCTGAAGATAATGCAGGTTCAAAAACAGAGTTTATAGAAAAGGAAACAAAGCATGCCGTTAACCCTGTGGTGACTGCATATAGCAAACCTTCAATCAGTGAAACAGTCGTTGCAACGATAGAGAGATATGACGATGTTACCGTCGTACCTTCAAAATCGATAAGCAATTGGGATTTCGTCGAAGTCGGTGAGAACGGGGCCTATATCTTAAAATCGGAGTTAGGAGAAGGAAGAGGAGAAGTTCAGTTTGTTGAAACCTGTCGAGCTTCCGGCACCACTCGGCCAGAAAGTGGTGAAGTTTCATTGTATCGGCCAACAGGCATTCATAAATTAATTATTTCTAACCCGCCAGGTAAAGACACGTTACTGAAAATGAAGTCCAGCCGAGGCAAAGCATCATTGGTTGCTTATGTCCGAGGTGGTGAAAATTTCACTGTCGATAATATTGCCGAAGGCGATTATTATTTTGAGTTTTCAATCGGCGATAATTACAGTCCAGCATGCCAGCGTTTCCTTGATGACGCCTATGCCATTCGAGATGAAGAGCCCAAATATTTTACAGCCACTAAAAAAGGACTGGAATTGCTTCCTCGTACAATTTCATATGTCCTAAAAAATGAAATATTTAATACAAAACGAATTCCAATGCGTCATTTTTAATGGTGCTTTTCCCTAATCCTTCTTAAGTCAATTCGAACTTCTGGATTATATGTCTTCTTTTAAAACGTTTTCACTGCAGTCGGTACCTGCTCTTTTGTTTGGTTTTTTTGCCGTCTTTGGTGGGAATTTTGGGCAGTCATTCTTTGTCGGTTTTTTTGGAGAGGAGATACAACATTCATTAAACCTATCCGCTAGTGAATACAGCAGTGCATATTCACTAGCAACTTTGGTCAGCGCCATGACTGTGGTTTGGCTGGGCGGATTAATTGATCGAGTATCATTGCAAAAATACGTCATTTTTGTCGTCGCGGGGTTAACCGTAGCGACACTGATTCTTTCCCAAGCAACTCACCTTGCTGTTCTTACTGTTGGGCTGTTTTTGTTACGATTGTTTGGGCAAGCGCTTTTGCCTCATGCGGGTGCCACAACAATGGCAAGAGCATTTGATACCCATCGCGGGAAGTCATTGAGTATTGCATCTTCAGGATTTCCAGCCGGTGAAATTGTTCTTCCTATTTTAGCTGTTAGCTTTATCTCAGCGTTTGGGTGGCGTTGGACCTACTTATCTATCGCAATTTTTATCGTATTTATATTGCTTCCTACTTTAATTTTATGCATTCAATTGAGTGGTTTAAATCAATTTGACCCGGAAATAGAAAATCAAAACAATACAATTCCAGATAAAGAGAAAAAAGTAAGTGTGAGAAGCGCGCTATTAAAAGATTATCGTTATTGGCTTGCGTTACCTGGATTAATGGCAGGGCCATTTGTAGCGACGGGAATTTTTATTCATCAAGATTATATTGTGATGACCAAGCAGTGGACACCAGAATTGTTGGCAGTCAGTTTTGTTGTTTACGGTGTTGTTCATTGGTTGAGTTCATTACTTTCTGGTGTGCTTGTTGATCGTTATCGTGCTGTTAAGTTGTTACCGTTTTTTTCCCTTCCTTTATTAATAGCTTTAATAGTTGTGACATTTTTTTCTGGTTGGTGGGTAGTTTTTGCCATGATGGTATTGATGGGGCTAACGATTGGTCTAAGCCCACCAATAACGGGATCACTATGGCCAGAAATATATGGGACTGAAAACATTGGAACAATTCGTTCTATCAATGTAGCGATCATGGTTTTTGCGACGTCGTTGTCCCCAGTTCTCTTTGGTCTTTTAATTGATGTTCATATTCCTTTATCTACCATCCTTGGTGGATGCGCGGTCTATGTGGGCTTGTCGACAGTAATGATGGCTTTTTCTTATTTTCGTCATCCTTATCAGCATAGTATTGCCTTAGACGCTTAAGGATGGCGCGGCGTTTATTCTTGTGTTTCCCTTGGATTGACTATCGTTTTTCTCAAGTTTTTTTCGAGTTCTCTTGCGTCGTAGACCTTACTAGGGTCTGCTGGTTTTTCTTTTCCCATCAAAATTTCAATACTCGCTTTGTATCGATCAGAATAGTTTTCGCTGTTAACCCGTAGGCCAGAATACCATCGAGAACCAATTGCTCGACACCCAAAAGGATAACAGCCTGACGAAAGACCAATTGTCCATGTCGGCTCGCTATACTGAGACTTTTCTGTGGTTGTTCGATTGATAACTTTAAACCAGTCAAAATTATTTTGAAGAGTGAGCTCGGCAGCACGGAGTAACACATAGTTTTGTACATCATCGCCCGATGTTGAAGGGTAACCAATGAAAGTGACACGATAACGGTCATCCGTTAACTTAGACTCATAAAAACCCACATTTCCTGATTTCTCAGCGGGCGAGTAGACCGGTCGGCTGCTGCAGGCCACGAGGGTGACTGCCAGTAACAAGAATGAGAGCTTTAAAATAGCCGTGGTTACAGTGTGGAGTTTTTGCATACATCACCTCAGTGAACAGTGTATATCTAGTTCGTCAGCTGATTTTGATGAACTATGAGTCTCAATAATTTTTGTGGTTCTAGCCGTCACTTCTTGTAACAACTTGCCACCCTAATAAACAACTATATTTACATAATTGTGTATGACCTACAATCCACATAAAAAGTTTGATTTTTTTGGGTAAAAATTACGATACTAAACAATGTGACTTAGGATCTATATTTCAATCAGTATTAAAAATAAGAATTAAAAACTTCTCGTCGATGAACTAAAAATCACTGAATTTAAAGCCACTGAGCTTAAAATCAATGAATATAAAAAGGAGGTGAATCCACAAAAAAATAAAGAAAAGAATAAGAAATTGAAATAAGGGTTTAAAGGATAATGGCTTATATAGAAACTGACAGATAGAAAGTTAAATAATATGCAATGTCAGTTATATCACCTTAAACAATAATAAAAACCGGAGGCGTCTCCATGTTAAAAAAACACTTATATACACAATTCAAGAACCTATCACGCACTGCAACGGATAAATCGTTAACTATTAACTTATCATTTAAAAAAATACTGAAGTACGGCAGTGTATCAATATTCATGCTTTTCTCATTTTTAAGTTTTACCGCTCCTGTTCAGGCAGGAGGCTATACCGATACGCGTTACCCAATAGTGTTAGTTCATGGCCTTGCAGGCTTTGATGATATTGGCGATGTCATACAATATTTTAATGGCATCCCGCGCGCACTAGAGCGGAGTGGTACTGATGTGCATGTTGTACAAGTGTCAGCGGCCAATTCAAGTGAAGTTCGAGGCGAACAATTGTTAGCGCAGGTCGAAGAAATAATCGCAGTCACTGGCGCAAAAAAGGTAAATTTAATTGGCCACAGTCATGGTTCAATGACGGCCCGCTACGTAGCAGGCGTTAAACCTAGTTTGGTTGCTTCGGTAACGTCTGTCGGTGGTGTGAATTGGGGTTCAGCTGTTGCCGATAATATTGATGGAGACAATCAATTACTCGAAACGGCGTCTAACGCTTTCTTTTCTTTAGTCGACTTATTATCAGCAGGAGGGTTTCAACAAGATAGTGTGGCCGCGTTAAATTCATTAAGTACTGCTGGCAGTATTGCTTTTAATCAAAAATTTCCTGCTGGTATTCCTTCATCATATTGTGCAAATGATGGTGCACACAAAGTTAATGGCGTTTCCTATTATTCTTGGGGAGGAAGTTCTACCTTGACGAATATTTTTGACCCTAGTGACTATTTATTGTCGTTGACCTCTCTGGCCTTTGGAGAACCTAACGATGGTTTAACCTCTCGATGCAGTCAGCAGTTAGGAAAAGTAATTAGTACAAATTACAACATGAATCATTTGGATGAGGTAAATCAAGTTGCCGGATTAACCGCAATTTTCTCGACTGACCCCGTCTCTCTTTTTCGACAACACGCTAATCGTTTAAAAAGAGCAGGTTTATAAGTTCGAAACTTTGTATATTCAAATTATCGGGCTTGCTGATCAGCCCGATAATTTATACTGATAAATTCACAAATATAAAAAATAATTCAGCATGACCAAAACGACAACATTAAAACTCTATCTTTGTATCGCATGTATATGCTTCCTTGCTTTGTTTGCATGGCAAGATATGTCCAAAATATTCAATTGCTGTGAATCAGAAACTGGCACTCAGATGCACCAGGTATCCCAATATGGAAATAATAGTAGAGTTAATGATGGCGTATCGGTTGTTAAACACTGGGCAGCGCCTGATTTTTTTAACGGAGAAAAAAATAAAAAAGTAACCACCAGTATTAAGCTTGAAGAAATGCCGTTTACTCGATCAGCTGAAATCCGTGATATTGATATCGACGGAGCGATCAACATCGATGAACAAGGAAATTTGATCTTTGATCAAGATTTTAGAGACCTTTTAGATTTTTATATTGGTTTAACCACGAGTGTTAATGAGTTACCTTTATTAAGGCAGGCATTAAGACGGCATTTAACGGCTGTTAATTATTCAGTAAAGAATGTGAATGAAGTATTAGCCGCTTTAACTCGATATCTGGAGTACAGAGAAGCTGCGGTCTCTCTAGATAGTCGAAGCTTAGACAATCTCGAAATTGCAGACTTATTTGATCAGCTATATCAGTTCAGAAGAGATCACCTTGGTAGTGATATGGCGGATGGATTTTTTGGGGAGGAAGAAGCGAGCAATCAATACATTGTTGCAAGGCAAGAATTACTTGGTTCCGATGCAGCCAATGATTCAATAGACAGAAAAACACAGTTAGAAAAACTAAATCAAGAGCTTTCATTGCCCATTAGAAACGCTAGATCAGAAGCCATAAAAATAGTTAGAGTTAGCGAGCTGGTCACAGCATTAAAAGCGAAAGGGGCTTCGGAAGCAGATATTTATCAATTAAGACAAAATCAGTTAGGTGGTGAGGCTGCACAACGGTTATATGAGTTAGATAAAAAAAGGAGTGAGTGGAAAAACAAACTTGAAGAATATACGATTGAAAAAAATAAATTATTTTCAAATGCCGATTTAGATAAAAATGAAGTATTGGCTGCCATTAGCCATCTTCAAGACCAGTATTTTTCTGATGAAGAAATAATTAGAGTGAATGCATTAGAGTAACAAAATCAGTTGCCGATCTCAGATTTTTGATTAACTGGACCCGCCATCCAAAATAATATCAATCCAATAAGTCCTGCTAAGCCTGCTATTAAATAAGCTAATGTATATGTCTCATTGTTAAGGGAGTACGCAAGTCCTAATGCCATCGGTCCACAGGCGGTTCCCCAGGAAGACATTAAATTAGCCATTGAAAAAATCTTTGCGTAGTCGAGTAACCCAAAAGCTTCTGCTATTAATAACGGTTGAAGCATCAACAAGTTGCCCACAGTGACTCCAAAAATTGCGAGACCAAAACATAATGTTAACAACCCCTCTGAAAATGCGAGCACAATCATAGACAATGCTTGAAGTGTCATCATGGCTAATGCAAAAACGCGAATAGACATGTTACTGACAAGCCAGCCTCCAATGAGTCGACCAATAATACTGGCAATAGGTAATATCGTTAGTGCAAAGACAGTTTGGCTTTCAGTAAGAGATTCTTTTGCTAAACCATACTGATGAGCGATTCCGCCGACTTGCGCCATCATTAAAAAAATATAACTTAACCCCAATCCCCAAAAAAACTTACCGTTTTTGGCGGTCTGAAATGAAATTCCGTCGATTTTAATTGCTTTATTATTGGCGGGAGAAGTTGAGTCGATTTTGTTGGGTTCGGCTCCGTCGATATGTAGTCCGAGATCAGCGGGCGCTGGTTGAATATAAAACCATGCGATTGGAATAACGCCTAACAAATACATGAAGCCCATATAGGGTGCAGCTGTCGGCAAACCCAGTTGTTCTACTAATGCTGCACAAACAGGAGTGATAACAACTCCGCCTAAAGAAAGACCGGTTGAAGCGATAGAGAGGGCGACCGCTCTTTTTCGTTGAAACCATCGTGCAACAAGTGTCGTCGCGGGGATAAGTGCAGAAGCTGAAAAGCCAACGCCAAAAACCATATAGACAATATAAAGTTGAGCGGTTGTATGTACAAAACCTAACGCCACAAGTGAGATGCAGCTCAAAACTGCACCTAAGATAATGCAAAATTTTGGATTGAACTTGGCTAATAATTTTGCAACGCCTAACCCCGCAATTCCTGCCGTCAGAAAAAATAATGTAACCGCAAAAGAAGCCGATTTTACAGTGAAGGCAGGTTGTTCCGATAACGCATTTAATATAACTGCGTGGTTATAAAAGCTAAGCCCCGAGGTGAAAGTTAAAATAATTAACAGAGCAATCACAATCTTCCAACCATAATAAACAGGCTGCTGAATGATGGATTGAGATTGTTTCATGTTATGCCTTTTGATTGAGTCTATTAAATACAACAATAGGTTGATCAATGAAATAGAGTCATCAATCATTTGATGAAATGCACGCCACAATACCGAGTAATGACGGCATCCTCAATTATTTATTGCTTCTACAAATCAAATCTGTTTTTTGTGGGGCGGGAAAGAATGAAGGTGAGAAAAATAATGTAAAAATTCACCTAACTCAGCGTATTGAATAGGTTCTTCATAAAAAAAACTTTTCATCGAATATTGGGAGTATAAGTAGCACTTGCATTTTACTATCTTTGACATTTATTTTACGGCTTCCTATGTACAATGGCCGCATTGATTCATTGGGTCACTTTTCAAGTTTTAGTTGTTCAGTTCGTGTGTATTGTTGAAAAATGATTGAATCATTTAATAGTTCTACATGACATTCTATTTTTGATCTTATGGGTTTTACTAAGCCAGTCGGTTTTATCAGGTAGCGTTAATATTGTTTTGAAAATGATTTAATTGTCTTGAAAGTTATTTCATTACTTCGAAAGCTATTTTGTGTTTTAGGATGAGTAGCTCTGAGTTATCTGAAGGCGACGAGACCTATAAGATTTTTATTCTGTTAAACAGAAAGGAGTCTAAAAATGAACAATGCAATATTTGGTGCAAGGTTATTGATTAACAATCTCAACTTAACAGTCAGTGAAACAAAAATTGCTGATGGATTATTAGTAATTTTTGGCAAGAATGGTTTTGGGTTAGATATGGTGGCGCTCATGGCTAAAATGGCGGATGATCGAGAGCTATCAGTGATTTTAAATTCTTGGCTAAATTACGACAAAACAAAAAGAATCTTACCTAAAGAGCTTCTTAAGTTAGTTGATCAAAAACAAATAGAAGATTTTTCTAAAGTGCTAGGGGTTGATAGTGCAAGTGCGGCGTTTGGCTTGTCAGTTATTTTACCTGAGATGATTTCAAATCAAGTTGGAATGGAAATATTTTCATCAGAGATGGATGAGACTCTTATCAGCTAGTTAGAAATTTTTATAGAAAATTACACTCACAGTCCTATCGTATAATTAAAGTCAAGTATCATCTTTTTAGCCGGCGTATAGCCGGTTTTTTTATACCAATGAGAAATTTAAGTAGACAATAAAAACTCAAACAAAGCTAGATTCAAAATCTAAAGGTGAGCTTTGCAAATAACTATAATGCCCCTTAACCAGTTGAGGGTTAACTCTGCACTCCTGTCGGCAAGTAACAATAGCTTCCCAAATGTCGTCAAATATTTTTAATAAATAACCATCTTCCGCATAAATAGCCGCTTTTCTATTCGGTAATTCTTTCACGAAATATTGCATCTTGACCTCCAAAAGAAAGTACTGATAAAAAAAGATAATGTGTTGTCATAAAAATGCTAGTTGAGCTAAATGAAGTCACAGAATAGGCCATCACATCCCTGTGATGCTGTCTTAATATAAACTGCGTTTTATCCAACGCAGTGAAAGAATGACTGTCTTCTATGACATGTTTATGACAAATTTTCTTGATTAGCAAACTTCTATTGACTGAAAAACGAGTATTTTTAATTTAATCGATAATAGTATTTTCAAAACAATAGATTAAGAGTAAAAGATAGAATTTACTTGAAGTGCCTAAAATTTAAAAACCGCAGAGCAAATTGGTTGGTATCAATAATCTGTTATTGAGATGATCGCCATAACAGCGTGTTAAATGCGATCGGTAAAAATAACACGATCATCCCATAAACCAACATGGCCGATTGGAATTCAATCAACCCCTTATCGACTAAGTTACTTTCTACGATAAATACGGCGATAGAAATGCTTAAAATCATAAAGCATTTCGAGTAACTAAAACCTTGTCCGCGACTGAAAAGCATACTGACAAACGTCAGTAACAGTAGCATGTACCAGTAGTCTTCTAGCATGACTAGACCTCCATGCAGTGATTTGTATTATGATAAATAGGATATGAATTTTTGCTTTAAGTCTATTTTTCTTTAAGGCTACTACTTGTTCTTAAATATTGTTCTCTGGTTGTTTTACATAGTTGTTTTACATGTTTCTCTAAAAGCCATGATCTGAATCATCAAAACGGCGTAGAAAAACAAAATGTAAGAGTAAGAGAATACGTTCAAATTTTAATCGTGTGAATGGCGAAGTATGATGAGTTCTGTAGGAGACTGTCAGTCATAAAAGGGCTTGTCAGCTGAGTCTCTTGTGCGACATGTCTGCAGTATAAGTGGTGTCTCGCAAGTCCTTTATGACTATTGTTAGCCGCGGAATATACAAAATGATATTCAATACGACTATTATTCTATATGACTATAAAGATGGTGTTTACAGGTGAGATTTTTTATAACGAGAGATTGACACTATACTGAAAAAAACGAGCATTGCGATAGAGAGAGTATAAATATGCTCTCCGCCAATTAAGAAGCCTATCGCATAAAATGGAGAGATACCGATTAGAGTGACAACCATTAGCCGTTTATGAGCATAAAGCAATAAGTAAATAGGGCATACCAAACCATAAAAAAATAAAAAACATTTATAGATGATTTCGCCAATATTACTGTCTAGGATAAAGGGGATAGTTAAATCGTCAAATTTCATCATGAAAAGCGAAAAGAACAGACTTGCAATGCATAAACATATCCATAGCTTAATTGGTCGATCTTGAGAGTGGTTAAACCGCTTATATTCTCGGCCGTGTACAGCAAGCGTAAATGCTGTTTGTAAAATAATAAAAGCGACAATAGGGTACAGTGTTTTCTTTAGTACTTGGCCATCAAAAAATAATTTTGTGAGTTCGGAAGAATAAGCAAAAACAAAGCAGACTAAACTTAAAAAGAATACGCCGAAGCCAAACGTAAACGTGAGTTTTGGTCGATCACTTTGCGCGAAAGCACGGTGAAATGTTAGATCTAAATAAGGCGAAAAAATAAATCCAATAGCTAGGGGAAGGACGACGTGAATCCAACCTGGTTGTAACTGATGAGACCATTCAATCGTTGCAGAGTTTGAAAAAATAATAAAAAAGAGAAGGGAAATAAAATACAGAATAATCGAACACAGGGTGACTAGTTGATTTCCGATATAGAACAATAATGCGAAAAACAGCATTAATGGTAAAAGCCAATGCATTCCTAGAAGTTGGCTTAGCCAGGCCACAAAAAATATTTGGAAAAGAGCTGTAGTGCCAGAAAATACATTGAGCATCAGTTGATGTTTTTGGATGAAGTCCTCTCGCCGTCGGCGTGTAAAATAAAAACCAAAGGCAGCGGCGCCGATTACATTGAAAGAGGTAAAGCTAATCAAGGCACCAAGGCCGTAATCTCTCAAAATAATGAGCGGGAAAAAAGCACCGATACACCATAGCCAAGAACAGGCTAAATAAAAACTGTATTGAAGCCAACGGGGAAAAAGGTAGGACACTTAGATGCCTAAAGGCCAAACGTGAAAAGAAATAATGCCTGAGCCAATACGTTTGCCGGGGAGTTTGTTTTTTGCCCTGAACGCCTTAATCGTCATACTGATATTAAATTTCTCACCCGTAGCCACTTTTTGGTTGAGGTCGTCTTCATCTATCGTGGTTTTGAAGATGATGTCCTCGGTACTGGGTAGCAAGAATTTGTATTCCAATTGCTTACATATCATTCGATAGTTGCCCTTGGTGAGCATGAAGAGATAGGAGCCAGCAGCAAGCTCACTATTGCCTAGAATGGCGCTGCCTGCGACAGTCCCATACCAATTAATATTGAAACGCTTCTTAGGTAGCAGCGCGAAATAATTATTAGGGTCAAAATTGATCTTTAAGCCACTTTTATGAACGAGCGGCATAAAGAAAAAACTGAGAAGACGGTTAATCCAAGGCTTTTTCATCGAGGCACGATTTAATTTTTTTTCAAGGCCTGGAGGTAGTTCAAAAATCATAAAAAAACTCATATTTGAGAGGTTTGCGAAGTATACCCATCCAAAATCCATTTTGAAAAAATAAAGCCGATTAATTTACATTTTTTGGCAGCATTGCCATTTTTTAATAGGTTGGCGGCGGCCTAACCCTGATCTGTCTATGTACTCAATAATATATTGCTACTAAAAAGAAGAAGGTCGGTGAAAAGAGGGGCATGTTTAAATGACCCTATCAGAGGATGGGAAAGGTCTTCAGACGTCGAGGAACCATCATTATCTGATAGTTGGGTCTCAAAAGGTCAATAAATCATTGTTTTCTTGAAGTGCTTATTGTTAGTCTGTTTTCCCTTGAAAAGCAGTAAGCAGATCAAACAAACTGCCTTAAGTGGCGACTCATCAGAATATGAATAGTTAAGGAGATATCTTGAAACAGCTAAAAGTAATGATAATGACGTGTGTATCAGTTCTAGGGCTTTCGTTCGCTACAATGACATTGGCCGATAAAGCCTCTGAGAGCGCGGCTGAGAAGCTGCTAGATTCAATGAACATGGAGTACACTCTTGCGCAGTCGATCGAGCAAATGCTGAATCTGCAATTACAGCAAAATCCAGCCATGGCTCCCTACAAAGAAGTCCTGTCGACCTTTCTAAAAAAACACATGAGTTATGAGAGTCTAAAGCCCGATATGGTTCGATTGTATGCAGAAGAATTTTCAGCGGCAGAACTGAATGAAATCACTGCTTTCTATAAAACGGATGTGGGCAAAAAGACAATAGAAAAAATGCCGAGCCTGATGGCTGCTGGAGGGCAAATTGGCGCTCAGCGAGTGCAGGCGAATATGCCAGAGCTGCAATCGATGATTCAAGCTGAATCTGAAAAACTTCAAAAGCAACAGTCTCAATCCCAACCTTAATCCTAACAATCAGAAAATTAGCGCAAAAAGAGCCTCCATATTTATAGAGGCTCTTTTTGCGCTTTATTAATCACCTCTCGTCTGCTTAAAAGTATAATGTAGCTGAATCGGCTACTTGAATCAGTCAGGTGCAGAACAACCGATTTACCATGCCACTAAATTCCCAGCCAATCCCTCAATCAAAAAGAATTGACTTAATCAGCTATTACTTGACGCCATTCATCTTCTAATGACTGTATTGTTGTTCGTTGTGGGAGGCGGATCAAGATGGTATCGCATTTCTTAGTGCGCTGAATCATCATTGTGGTGCGATAAAAAAAACACCGTGAACAAATTTAAGCAAATAAAATAAAAATAGCATGTTTTTGTTCTATCTCTGTGCAAAACCACAAAGAATCAAACCAATAACTCATTTTCATGGCTGGCACAAACTTTGCCACAAAAACTTTGGCAGAAGAATACAGACATCAATGGTTAAAGAAAAATATGAGGATGATTAAATGACTACATTGTTTGAGAAATTAGGTGGGGCTCCAGCGGTGGATGCAGCGGTGGATATTTTTTATAGAAAAGTACTGAGTGATGATCGTATTGCTGATTATTTTGATGGTGTGGATATGGCAGAACAAGCCAATAAACAAAAATCGTTTTTGACCATGGTTTTTGGAGGACCTAATAGTTACGAAGGAAAAGATTTGCGAAGCGCGCATGCAGGAATGAAAGGATTATCAGATATTCATGTCGATGCAGTAATAGAGAATTTAGGCGGCACCTTGGCTGAATTAGGTGTGGCGGAGGATTTAATTGCTGAAGTTGCTGGAATTGCAAATAGCGTTAGAGATGATGTCTTAAATCGTTAACGGCAAGCTAATCTTTACTGAAAAGATTCAAATAAATGAGAAAACGATGTTGAGTTCTCATTTATTTGAATATCTGTATGTGTTTTAAAAGAACTATCGAAAATATAAAACTATGAGCACGGTTACCGTTAAATATGAAGATGAGTGTATTGCATTAAATCTAGGAGAAACCTTCCTAGAAGCAGCATTGAGAAATAATATTGAGTTGCCGCATAGTTGCTGTAATGGAATATGCCAAACATGTTTGGTTAAAATTACAGAAGGTGATATTCCTGAAGTCTCTCAGTTTGGATTAAAAGAGAATCAAAAAAAACAAAATTTAGCACTAGCTTGTCAATTAAAACCGCTTTCTTCGCTGTCAATAAAACCTGCAGATAATGCAAATGTAATAGAAGCCGTCGTAGTTGCGCATGTATTGGTGTCAGAAGATATCCTTATTCTAAGAATAAAAGCAAAAGTAGAGTGGCTCCCAGGACAATATGCAACCCTTTGGAAAGATGAAAAAAAGGGTAGGCCTTACTCTATAGCCAGTCTTGATGAAGAAGGATTCTTAGAGTTTCACATCAAGCGCCATGAAAAGGGAGAGGTCAGCCAATGGTTGCACGATCACGTCAGTGTTGGGCAACACATAAAAGTTAGCCAGCCTCTGGGTCATTGCAGCTATGAACGCGGGATGAAGCACAGACCTTTATTGTTGTTAGGAGTGGGCACTGGTCTAGCTCCGTTATACGGCATAGCAAAAGAAGCCCTGAAGGAAAAGCATGAAGAGAATATACATTTATTTGTCGGCGAGAAAACCCAGAAAGATCACTACTTGTCAGACGAATTATTTCAAATCGATCAAATCAATCATAATTTTCAGTATTATCCTGTCGTGAGGGACGAAGAAATACAGTTAATCGCCAGTAAAGAAAAAAATCTACATGGATTAAAATTCCTAAAAGAAAATAATAATACAGGTGAAATAATGAGTGGGGATATCGTTGATATTATTAAAGAGCGATATCCAAATCTTCAAGAATGGTGCGTATTTATCTGTGGGTCTCCAATGTTGGTGCGAAAACTTCAGCGTCTTTGCTTTCTAAATGGGGCATCGATTTCTAATATCTATTCAGATCCTTTCATCACAAAATAAAACGATGTTCCATTTTGGTGAGTCTTTATTTTTATGAGTCGAAATAAAGCGACAGCCATTCCTTTCATTTAAAAAATATTCAATTTCACAAGAAGCGCACAAATTTGTAGCGTTTTTTGTGATTATTTATGGGCGTCAGCCTTTTATTTCATCCGGTAATAAATTGGCAAGCGATTTGCTGTAATAAAAATAAAGCCAGTTAATTTTGTTTTTATTGCAGCCATAATTTTCTAAATAGAGTCATTAGATTTATCGATTATGAAAACGTCCACACTAGAAAACAAAAACCTCAATGAATGTGTGATCGAGAATAGTTCAGTCGATATGGCAACTGGTACGGCTGTTAATTTACAGAAACGTAAAATTGCTATTGTGGGTGCAGGACCGGTTGGTGTTCGTTGTGCAAGAGAATTAAGTCAGCGAATGTCTACACCGTGTTCTATTAATATTTACGGAGCAGAGCCCTACGAACCCTATGACCGAATCAAACTTAGCCAGCTTCTTGCGGGAACCATAAATTATCCAGATATATTTATCCGTCTTCACGATGAAAAGGAGGTGGTAGGGAATAGTCATACTAATATAGCGTTTCAAAATTCACATATCGTCTCGGTCGATACTGATCAGAAATTGATTGTTGATGCTGGAGGCGAAAACTTTTCTTACGATACATTAATCATTGCTACAGGCTCTAAACCACATATTCCTCAGATTAAAGGGGTCGAGTTAGATGGGGTTTACACGTTTAGAAATATACGTGACACAGAAAAATTATTATCCAGAATTAACCGATCACGACACATCATCGTTGTAGGAGGTGGATTATTAGGATTAGAGGCCGCAAAAGGATTGTTTCAAAGTAATACACAAGTGACATTAATTCATCAATCCAGCCGCTTGATGAATCGACAATTAAACGAAGGCCCCGCTGAAGAATTATTAAAATCGGTTCTCTCTCAAGGCATTTCAGTCATTACTGATGACGGCTTGGGTGAAATAAAAGGTGATGGACGAGTGATGTCGGTTGTGACTAGGCATGGCCGTTATATTGATTGCGACACAGTGGTGTTGTGTACAGGCATTAAACCCAATACTGAATTGGCATTGGCTGCGGGTATAAGGTTCAACCGTGGAATAGTAATCGATGAGCACTTAAAAACATCAGTCGACAATATTTATGCAATAGGAGAGTGTACTGAGTTTAATGGACACATCTATGGTCTGGTCGCTCCTGGTTTAGAGCAGGCTTCTGTCTTAGCTGACAACTTGTCTGGAGGAGGTGCAGTATTCCATGGGACTCAGCCCTATACCAAATTAAAAGTAATGGATGTCGCGGTGAGCAGTATTGGTGAGGTGACTGATTTACCTCGTAGACCGAGATTACAAGTCATTACTCATCAAAAAAAATGCAAAGAAAAACAATCGCAACATAAAAACGATTTGAAAAAAAATTCCCGAACAATTGTCGTAGAAAAAGGGCGAATCCTAGGTGCTTGTTCTGTTGGTGAATGGCCGCAAATTCAGCGAGTTAGAGAAGCATTTGTCCAGCGTCGATATATTTTTTTGTGGCAGGTGTGGTTATTCAGAATAACAGGAAAGTTATGGCTTTTTGATGCGAAAGAGAATGTTTTAAATTGGCCGGAAACTGCCATTGTATGTCAGTGCAATTTAGTCAGTAAGCTTACCGTTGAGGCGGAAATTAAAGCAGGTAACAACCAAGTTAAGTTACTGACTGAAAGTTGTGGCGCTGGTGGTGTTTGTGGAAGTTGCCAACCTTTACTGCAAAACTTAATCGATGGGCAATTAGCTCATGAGATAGAGCCTTCAAAAAATCGTCAGCTCGATAGCGCTATTTCATTGTCGCCAACGTTATTGCTGGCAAGTCTTATTGCTTTGTTAGCTGCATTAGCATTGTTTATATTTCCAGGAATTCAAACACCCGACTCAGTTCAGGTGAAATCAGTCGCTTGGTTATGGAATGATAAATTTTATAAACAAGTGACAGGGTTTAGCTTGTTATCAATTACTTTAGTGGGACTTTTCTTATCATTAAGAAAACGATTGCGTTGGAAGTTCTTAGGGGATTTTTCACGATGGAGATTAGTCCATGTCATTCTAGGTGTGATTGCACTAGGTGTTCTGTTGGCACACACCGGTGCTCACCTTGGAGAAAATCTTAACCGCTGGTTGATGGTGAATTATTTATTAGCCGCCGCCGTTGGCTCGTTTGCGGGCATGGCAATCGCTGTTTCTCGTCACTCTACATTAAGTGCTCACATCAAGAAATACAGTTTTTGGGTTCATCTTTTAGTGGTTTGGCCTTTACCTGTGCTAGTCATGGCTCATATAGCATCTTCGTATTATTTTTAAAGAGCATTTGCGTAATGAGGAATTGCCAAGTTAAAGGGTGATAGAGACAAATTTTTACGTTATTAAATAAGTAGACAAGGTTTATTTTTGAAAGCATTTATATGGGGTATCTGGGGGATTGTTACAGTGTGTTTGGCAGGATATTACACATACCAATTTCTGTGGGCAGAAGATAAAACACCGTTGCTAATCGGTGAAACAACCCATGGGCATCACCAAATAGAGATGGCATGTAGCACTTGTCATACAGAAGCGTTTGGAGGTAATGAGCTTATTCAGGAAGCGTGTGTAAATTGTCATGGAAAAGATCTAGACATTGCCGATGACTCTCACCCTAAAAGTAAATTTACTGATCCTAGAAATGCAGATAGAGCTGCGATACTTGATGCGACTTTATGCGTGACTTGTCACGCTGAACATGACAACGAAAACACATTGGTGATGGGTTTAACAATTCAACAAGACTACTGTTTTTATTGCCATGAAGATATTGAAAAAAATAGGCCTAGTCATAAAGAGATGAAGTTTGAGACTTGTGCGACATCTGGCTGCCACAATTATCATGACAATCGAGCACTCTATGAAGATTTTTTAATTAAACATGGCAAAAAACCAGCATTGCTAAAAGATCCGATTGTTCCTTCATTGACGTCGATGAGTAAAAAAATTGATAAGGAGTTGTTGAGTGCTCGCGAGCTTAAACCAAGCGATGCTGATGCACCTAGTGACAAAATGGATGCTATCGCCCTGGCAGATTGGCATCAAAGTGATCATGCAAAAATGGGAGTGAATTGTACTGGTTGTCATCAACCGCAAGATCAATGGATCGATCAACCTTCATTAACAGAGTGTCAGAGCTGTCATTCAGTAGAAGCGGAAGGTTTTTTAAGTGGCAAGCACGGTATGCGTTTATCCAATCAATTAGAAAACTCTATCTATTCAAATATGAATGCTATGACACCTAGAGAATCAAAAGTATTGACTTTTAATGACGATTCTTTAGATAAAAAACATGGCTGCACTACTTGTCATAGTGGACATGTTTTTGAAACTAAGATTGCGGCTGTCGATGCGTGTCTTGCTTGCCACAACGACAAGCATTCCCAGTCCTATAAAAAATCTACACACTTTTCGCTATGGGAAAAAGAAAACACAGGTGATCTCCCATCGGGTAGTGGAGTTAGTTGTGCAACTTGTCACTTACCAAGAGAAACGCATGTTGAAGATGGAAAAGAAATTGTTCGTGTTCAGCATAATCAAAACTTTAATTTAAAACCGAATGAGAAAATGATTCGAAGCGTATGTATGAATTGTCATGGCTTGGCATTTTCTATTGATGCTTTAGCAGATCCTGTACTCATAAACAATAATTTTAATGGGCTTCCTGCACAACATATTCGATCAATTGACATGGCATTTGATCGTTTGAAAGAAACTGAAAATTAATTATTAGAGAACTATTTTTACTATCTGTTTTTTACTATCTGTTTTTTACTACATATAAAGGGGAAGTTGTTATGAAAAAGTCAAGATGTGTCAGCGCGTTACTATCGGTTGCATTATTATCTACAACGGTATTGCTAGTCGGGTGTGGTGAAGAGGAATCTTCAGGAGGTATTGAGCCAAAACTTTATACAGACTCATTGTTTGCTGTGATGAATGCAGATAGAGCGAATTATACCAAACTGGTAGTGCAGCGCCTTGGGCCCAATGGTGTGGGCGCTATAAAACCTGACGAACATTGGAAGGAAATAGAAAATGGGACACTATTACCTGCGCAAATGTTTAGAGCCGGTGCAGAAGCTGTTGCCGAAGTCACCGATGAATTCAGTTATTCATTACAATCTATATGGCCCATTAATAGTCAAAATGCACCAAGAACTGAAATGGAAAAAGAAGGGCTGCAATTTATTGCTGATAATCCGGGTGAAAATTTTTATGGAACAGAGTCGTTAGGCGATGTGGATTATTTTACAGCCGTGTATCCAGATGTGGCTGTTTCTGAAGCTTGTACAAAATGTCACAACGATCATAAAGATAGCCCCAAAAATGATTTTAAAATTGGCGAAGTCATGGGTGGTGTTGTTATTCGAGTTCCTTTGTAAATATCGCTTTAAACAAATGACATAAAACAGGGACGTTCTTTATGTCGACACTCTTTTAATTGATTAAGGCTGTTAAGCTAAAAATTGGTAGGTGTGGAAATGAAAGAAGAATGTAAAAGATCTTATTCATCAACGCCATTAGGTTTTGTAGCTGCATTTGGATTAATCCTTGGGCTAGTCTTTTTAATGGGTTGTGAATCAGAAGATCCCGATATTGTGGCAGGAGAGGAGATTGTAAAAGGTACCTGTAAGGCTTGCCATGCCAGTGGAATCAATGGTGCACCTATTTTAGGGAATAAAAAGATGTGGGGGCCGCGAGTGACACAAGATGTAGATACCTTAGTCAGTCATGCCTCAAATGGCTTTGGATTGATGCCGGCTAAAGGTGGAAATGAAAGCCTAACCGACGATCAAATACGGCAGGCAATAAAATATATGTTATACAGGTTGGAAGTAGCAGAATAATTTACATATTTTAATGTAAATTATTCTGCCATTTTTTCAAAAAATTCTCGAAGTCTAGCGGCATTTTTACCGACATCACTGATGCCGACGCGAGATAAAGATCGTGCATTCAGAATCGTTTTGTTGCCATCTTGTGTGATCTTAATGGCAATGTCGTCTTTAAAGCGAAACCAAAAAGTCGTGTCGGTAGCTTCGATGATTCCCTTTGTTTGATCTTGATTGACGATTTCCCAATGCAAATCTTGAGCTGTTGAAAGAGCACGTTGAAAAATCATATCACTGGATTTGTTATAAGTTTGCGGTTTAATATCGGGGTAAGCCGCTGCTTGTAACTCTGCCAATTTTTCTGGGGTCATATTCGGAGACCCTCCGTAGACAACAGTATTTGTTTTATCACCACGAAGTTTTAATACTTCCACAAATTCAACAGGATTATTAGTATCTGTTGTGATGTCATGTATCGGAGGTATATTGACATTTTCCGGCGGTCGAAAAGATTCAGGGACATAAAAAGCAAGTATGGAAAATAATGTGCCTAGCAACCCCAGCAATGCGAATTTAAATTTTCCTTGGCTTTTAGTAACGACAGCAATAACCATAATGATAAAAGTGGTTGTTAGTATGCCGAGAGCGACCCAATGGCCCGAATTATTTGTCAATCGTAAAAGACTAAAGCCTTTTCTAAAATCCCAAGCGTTTACCCAGACACCGAGTGGTGCAGCCAAGGCGGTGATCCCCATGCCGACGCCAGTGAGAAACGCAAGCAACATAATTATTTTTAATCGGTTGGTTAAGCGATTTGAACTATCGGCATTGTGGTTAGACATATAAAAGCCTTTTTTAGAAACAATTAAAAAAATAGCTGGAGAGTATCCCGCTATTTTTTAAAACAAAAGTGTATTTTATTGTGCAGATAACATCAGCTTTATAATTTCTTCCGTGATGTTAGGTTCTAGTCCTTCAGTATGTCCTTTATCGACCCGAACTACATCCGCTACAATTCTTCCGTCATCACAATTTGGAAAAATAGAAATCACTGCTTTTCCGCCTTTAGGTAATCTTCCCCATGCTTTTGTTGCTGGGTCTTGTCTTGTCGAATCAAAAACATAACCCGCTTTAGTGTCAGTAATTTCGGGGCGTATGACTTTTGCATCACAGTGATATTTTTCTGCCCAAGGTGATGTATCTGGAACAGGGCCGCTGATTTCATGCTCGCCGGTTGCATAAATATGTGAAAAATCACATGAAGGAAGTTCAGGGTTGTTCAGCATGCGTGGACGGGGTCTTGGTCGTGCAGCACCAGTCCCATCTGGTTGAGGAAAAAAACCTTGAGCTATTGGCGGTGTTGGACCAATACGACCGCCAGACAAGCTTAAAAAACCGTCTACTTTGTCTACAAAAAAATTGGTGCAAACAATACGACGTGACGTCATCCCGCCTTGTGAGTGCCCTGCTAACCAAAAGCCTTTAATATTATCTTCGCCAAAATGGTTATTCACCATACTAACAATATTTTGTAAATGGCCATCATCATTTGGAGCCCAGAAGCGAGGAGGTGCATTAGGTGTTGCGATTACCAATCGGTACTCGTCTTTAAAATCCATGATTGGAAAGTAATGCCTTTGCCAGCCGCCATATGAGCCGCCACCATGAAGGTTAAGAACAAAGGTCACCTTCTCTCCGGGTTTTAAATCACAAGGATAGTCGAGGAAAAATTTACGACCTGTGACAGGGTCAACAACTTCACCTGTTGCCACAATAAGTTCACTCGGGCAATTTTCATCAGGGCAGTGTTGCACCGGAGGCGTTTGACACGACAAACCTTCTATCTTTTGCGTTAACTGTTTTGGGGGCATGTCGAGTGACTTGTTCATTGATTCTGTTGATGATGTACAACCAATTATGGTTAGTGAAGCTGCAACGATAGTTGTAACTGTCGTCGCAAGCCAAAGGCCTGTTTTTATTTTCATTTTGGTAGCTCCTGTGGTGTTTAATTTTTATAGTATGGATTTTTATAGGATTAGTTTCGCACTGAATGATGAATAACTCAGAAAGGAGAAAGAAAAACGTAGTCTATTCAACCACAAGTACACGCAAAATTCGATAGCATGTGTGGCAAGCTATTTTGGATTTTTAAAAGTTATTTTAGCGTATCACAGGAAATAGCCCAGTAAATAACATCACGAAAATCTCGCTTGGCACACTGGGTCAATCTGATGAGTTCTTTAATATCCCCTTGACTGAGGTGCAGTATTGCATGCCAAGTATTGTCTAAGTTTGTTTGAGATTTAGCCATCACATGTTCAAGGGTAATACTATTCAAATGATTCAGCGCGATATTTTCTTCACTGCCTTGAAAATCTTGTTTTACTTTTACAATAATATCGCGATTCATTTCGAAAACACTCACCTATTGGTCTAGCTACCCAATCGATAGCGTAATTTTATGACAAGCTGTTCGGAGACAGGTTTGTGATAAGCATTCTCTGCCATCTCCTGAAAATCTTCCGTGTATTCATCCGTAATGTAACCATTTTTGGTATACACAACAAATAAGTCAGACATCGGAGCGATTTCCCATCGATAACGAATTTGAAAATTCAAATTTGAAATTTCAAAGTCATCAGTGTCGGCTCCTGGTAATTTGTTGACTTGAATTAGCTCACCGGGCTTGTTAGGTATTTGATAAAAATCTTTTTCGTAAGCGCGTATACCAATCCATTGAAAAGACGCGCGGAGTTGTTGGCGTGCAGTAAAAAAGAAATCAAAATTCCATTTTAATTTCCAATCTTCAGCATTAAACGTCGTCATTTCTTTCCCGGTTTGATGCAGCAACCAGCCATCTCTAATGCGGTAATCGGCAATAAATTCTGTCGTCAACCGATCGATAGGGCGGTATGTCAATGCTGTTCTAGCACGTATTCGGTGACCGCCAAGATTTTCTCCCTCAAATCGTAAGTTAACATTAGCCGATAAGCGCTTAGACGAATCAGTTCCATAGCCCACACCTAAATGTAAGCGATCATCAATGCGATAAGCGCCGTTTCCAAAACTATTGAGATCGTCATAACGTTCGGGAAAAAAATTGGAAACAAAATTGACTCGACTTAAATTGTCGAGTGTCACTTCGCCATCAAGAAAGATACCGGCTTTCGTCGAAAGCTGATCATTGTTCCATTCCTGCAATAAGAAAAGATGAATAAACGCATCGCGGCCAAAATTAATATTTGATGTCCTTTTTTCGAAATGATAACCCGCACCAATTAAATCGTTGCGGGGAAAGTAACCCAAATCAGAAATGTCGATGTCTTTGTCGCGATAATTCAATTCTATGCGATGAGTGATACCTTGTTTGGGTGAATAACGACCATCTAAAAAACCACCGAGACCGCTGTCTTCATTATCGATATGTGAGTACATCACTTGACCATCCCATTGCCAAGCCCCATTTGAGGTAAGGTAGTGACCGTCAATGGCATTAACGGATGCATCATTCGTAGGATGATCAACAAAAGTACTCATAAAGCCAACGCTGTGTATCGCGCCATTGGAGCTAGTGTTTTCATAAACCAGACGACCGACACCAAAATGTCTTCCGTCCTGATTGAGATCGACACGATTACCAAGTGAATCTTCTCCTCTGAATGTTGTTTCGTCTTCCATCGCCGTTAAAAAGCCGTAACGAAAATTACCGTTTTCGCCGGTTGCCTTAATTGCACCATTTAATTCTGCGGGCTGACCATACTCAGACGAATCTAACGTGACGCCAGTAGGAACAACAGGCGGCGCTGCTCGACCGCCAATGCGTCGTGTATGCAATAACGTTGTGGGTCTGCCAAAGGTGGCTCTTGGCGAAGCAATAAACACGTCTTGTCCTTCAAGAAAGAATAATCTTTTTTCAGGAAAAAAAGTTTCAGTTGCATTGAGATTGACGATGACATTATCCGATTCAACGCTACCAAAATCTGGATTTAACGTGGCGGATAATTGAAAGTCAGTTGAAGGTCGCCAAAAAAGATCGGCACCGGCTTTGTAGTGAATGTCATCGTTCACTTCATCGACTGTCACGGACGCATAAGGAAAAATACTGTACTGCTGACGTAATGCAACATCGCTTACTTCTAACTGATCAAACACAGACATGAATTGTGGTTTTGTGGGAGGCAATGCGGGCCAAGCCCAGCGCTCATTTAAATGAGCGACTTTGCGAGACATGTAAACACCAATGTTACGTGCACCTTCACGGTTAGGCATGCTCATCGAAGACCACGGGATAAACATTTCGGCACTCCAGCCGTGGTTTGTGACCGATGTGGCGCCACGCCATGGACCATCCCAGCTCGCCGCATAACGGCGCTCGGGCAAAATGGTTCCATCCATTAAGCTTCCGCCCAATGCGATACCAAACCAATAGCCATAACGCGCTTCGCTGGATGTATCGAAAGTAATAAAAATTGCGTCGCGGTTTAATTGGCGTTGATCCCGTGAAGATAATCGACCCACTAATGTGTCTGGCGGTTGATGTAAATCCACGCCGACATAAATACCTTTTGCGGTATAGAATATTTTCATTTCGGTCGGGTATTTACCTGGGGCGAGCGTATCAGGTTCAACGGTTTCAAAATTACCGATCGTTGGTAATGAAGCCCAGATACCTTCATCAAGCTTGCCGTCAACGCGAACCTTAACGCTGTCACTTAAGTGGTTAGATAATGGAATACGAGATAAAGGAGCAGAAATTCTATCGACGGGATGTATTGCGTCATCATAAGCAGTAGAGTGATCTGTCAGAGGTCGAGATAATTCAAGTTCATCATCTTCTTGTGTCAGGGCATTTTGAGAAAAAATAAACACCGATAAAAAAATTAATGCCCTTAACGATCCATCTATGGATTGTTGAGTGAACCAAAATTGCATTCGTGTATCTCCGAAGGAATCTACTTATAATATTTATATTTTGTGCTGATTTCTTTTAACTATGGTAAAACTTCTACACGAGAAGACCATTGAAAACCAGCCAATAAATAATAGCTTGGATTGCATCGCTACCCACTCGAAAACCGATTAAAGGGGTGCACTATAGATGAGTGTGAGAATTCAGCACTGGCAATGAATAGTTAATTGAACGGTGAATATAAAAATGATGATAAAAAATTAAAAATATCTGACGCTATGATTAATTACAGATAAATGTCCGTTATTATTATTCAGTACTGCTAGCATGATTACTCATGTTGTATCGCGAATCTTATCCTTATTCGGGTGTAGACAATGTAAATAGAACTTTAGCGGTGACTTTACTTTTCTTTTCTTTGAGGAAAGACTTAAGCATATACCGCTTAAATTGTCGATTAACCTGAATCACTATTCAGCAAGCGTGGCATTATATAGCGCAAGCTGGCGTCTGTAGCCTTATCTTACGGGTATTTGCACGACTTTACCTCTGGGCTCATGATAAGCGGAACCTGAGAGGCTGATGTCACAAAGCGATACGGACATAATGTTGACACGAATGTATTCCCGTTAATGTATTGAACGGGAATACATTGAACAGAAATAGATTGAACAGAAATAGATTACCTTGTTGAAAGGAAATTTTTTCAAAACGTCTCAAGTAATAACGCTTAAAATAATCAGTCTCAAGCAACAATTTTTCAGTAACAATCTATTGCATCAAGAATGTATTAAGTAAGAATGAATATCTTTAAATGTCACAGGGGGTAATTATGCGTTTTTTCATCGTCTCATTGATTTGGGTGAGTTTTACAGCATCGGCCAATGAGGGTATGTGGCAACCTTATCAATTGCCTGAAATAAAAGAAGAGCTTATTCAAATGGGTCTACAACTTGATCCAGAGACAATGGCTAGCTTTGACGAATTTCCACTCAATGCCGTGGTGAGCTTGGGTGGTTGTAGCGCATCGTTTGTATCTCCTAAAGGCTTAGTCGTCACAAATCATCACTGTGTTTATGGTTCAGTGGTATTTAACAGCACGACCAATAATAATTTATTACAACACGGGTTTCTCGCGAAACAATTAACAGAGGAAATGCCAGCATCGCCAGGTACGCGAGTGTATGTTACCGAAGCGATGACGGATGTGACGAGCAAAGTGTTAAAGGGGATAGCTAACTCAATGAGTGGTTTGGAACGCTACAATCTCATTGAAAAAAATCAAAAGCAATTAATTAAAGCATGCGAAAAAACCAAAAAGCACCGCTGTAGTGTGTCAGCTTTTCATCATGGCATGGAATATTTTTTAATTAAGCGATTAGAAATCCGAGACATTCGACTCGTTTATGCACCAGCAACGAGTGTGGGTAAATACGGTGGTGATATCGATAACTGGCAGTGGCCTCGACATACTGGCGACTTTGGTTTTTATCGTGCATACGTTAGCCCGACAGGAGAGCCAGCCGATTTTAATGAAAATAATATCCCTTACCAGTCAAAAAATTTTTTAGAAGTATCAGCCAAAGGTATTTCTGAAAATGATTTTGTCATGGCCGCTGGCTACCCAGGAGGCACAAGTCGATACCGAACGGCAAATGAAATTGCCCATCAGTTCACGAAGTACTATCCAAAAGCGATGACCTACAGAGAAGATATTATTGACGTGATCAAAGCCAACTCGCAAGAAGGCAGTCAAGCTCGTCTTAATTATGAAAGTACGCTGGCCGGCTTGGCAAATTATTTAAAAAATTTCCAGTCAATGATTAAAAGCTATAACAGTAGTGACTATATAACCCGTCAGAAAAAAACAGAAACCGCATTTAAACAATGGCTTATGGCTGACGACAACAGAAAAGTCCTCTATGGTTCTGCCGTCGATGAGCTGGATACGTTAATAACGCAAAACCAAACAACGTTTAAAAGAGATCTCTGGCAAAGTTATTTTCGCTACGCCGTCATGCCAGATGTGGCTATCGACCTTTATCGTTTAGCGTTAGAGAAACAAAAACCTGATGAAGAGCGGGAACCAGGGTTTCAAAACCGAGATATGACGCGTTTTAGCCAATGGTTAAAGCGTATTTCAAGAAGTTACGATAAAGAAGTCGATCAAGCTATTTTTGAATATTTAATTTCGCGTCATACAGGTATTCAATCGTCCGAACGTTTATCCGGTATTGACGATATATTTGAGTTAAATAATGTGTCATCAAGTCACGATAAACCTTTGGCGAATAAAACGCTAAAATCGGTGCATAAAAAGATTGAAAAAATGTATAAAAAAACCTCTTTAGAGGATGAAGCTAGTCGACTCGCATGGATGAATAAATCCGTAGAAGAATTTCAACAAAGTAAAGATCCGATGATTCAGTTCGCAGTAAAGTTAATGGATCAATTAATACAATTAGAGAATGCGGATAAAGAATTATCCGGCCAATTAAAAACGAATCGCGCCAAATATATGGAGGCATTCGTCGCTTATAATCGAAGTACAGGAAAACCCATATACTCCGATGCAAATAGTAGCTTGCGAATGACATATGGGTCAGTAAAAGGTAATCAACCGAAAGATGGTATTTATAATATACCTTTCACCACGCTTGAAGGTATTACAGAAAAAGACACCGGCATTACACCGTTTGACTCGCCCGAAAAACAACTGCAATTAATTCGCGATAAAAAGTACGGTAAATATTTTACGAAAGATGTGAGTTCAGTTCCTGTTAATTTTTTATCGACACTAGACATCACCGGCGGTAATTCTGGCTCAGCAACCCTGAACGCAAAAGGACAATTAGTGGGTTTATTATTTGACGGCGTGTACGAAAGCATCATCGGCGACTGGGATTTTGATGACGAGAAAAATCGCGCAATATCTGTCGACAGCCGTTACATGTTATGGGTAATGGAGTATTTGGATGGTGCAACTAGCTTGATTAATGAAATGAAGATTGTAGATTGAAGGTGAGAGAATGTTTAATAATATATTTTTCCAAAGGAAGCATCACCTAATGACACTGATAGATAAAAAGAAATACCAATTGCATGATTTAGTTGAATAATTTCATTGAGAACAAAGGATTTGAATACTCGATTAGGAATTATTTTAATAAAATAGGGTTGACCCCTAAATTTTTCATGAGGCGCTCCACGTTAATAGATTGAGCCACCTTCGGACAGATAATGTTCAACAAATAAGGATGGAGGCAAAATCGCTTTATCAACGAGGAGGTGGGTTGGCTGATAATGTCTATAGCTATCATGGCTATTTAGAGAGACGAGGGGGGGGTATTAGATGAGAAGTTTTTTTCTCTATTTTACAATTTTTTTGGTTGCATGCAGTGAAGCTTCAATTAAACAGCCAGAGAGTATCAGGACATATGAAACTCTTGACGGCGGAAAAATGTTTTCCTTAAAGCTTTCGGGTAATAATGACGAATGTCTGAAAACAGTTACTGTTGTTGTGAGAAATCTATCTGACCAGTCAATTTATATTCCAAGTCACTTTCTCAATTTGACAAACAGTTATAATAATATATTTCATATATACGGTTCTAGAAGCAAATCAAAATATAGAAATATTGTAGATTTTAATTATTTGGAGGTGTTGGAAACTTTTCCGGAGGAGTCAGCAGTTTTAAGGTTGAAGCCAAAAGGAGAGATAAGCATAAGATATGATATAAAAAAGATGTATAGTTTTTTTGTCGGTAAAAATTATACTATTTTTACCGAAATATATGTTTACACTGAAGATATGAAAAAGCGATATCGGGTTGAAAGCAATGAAATCAATGCTTTTTTTTCTGATAAGTGTTTGTTGTCGAAGATCAATGAGTCAGAGTAACTTAATTCCTGAAAGTAAACGTCTCAAATCTTCAAATAATAAGCATTGAAGATTTAATTTAATTTTCAAATCAGACATTCATAGTGCTATGAAAGGGTTTCATAGCTAGGTTAGCTCGCTTGTAATTGTAGGATCATTCATCTTCCGCCATTCAAAATCCCAAATACTTTCGGCAAAATCATTTTTGTAATTTTAGCTATCGCAAGACAGATGATGACAGTCGCTAATGGAATAACTAGGAATGAAATGACTTGCCCGATGCTGCTTGATTGGAATGGAACGCGTTGTATGATGGTTTTTACAATTTCGATGACAGGGTAGTGTGTTGCGAAGATGAAAAAGCTAAAGCCTGCTAGCATGGCTGCTTTTTGATTGCTGTCGGGAAATGCTTTTACCGCGGCTCCAATCAAACTAAAACAGGTGAGTACACCGAAGATGCGGAGGACACAAAGGTAAGCGTAAGATTCTAGAACGGGGTGAATATATTGGTAAGTTCTTCCTAATATGAGGGCTGTAAGAATCGCGATAAATAAATACTTGAATGGCAGTAGCGCGTTGATACATTGTTCAAAGGAAAATCCTTTAATGGCGATTAAGCTACCAATGACAAAAAACATTAAGACATTGCCAGAGAAAAAAGGCATGCCGACAAGGTTAAGTATCCATACAATCGCTAGTAAGCCAGTTGCTATATAAGGAATACGGTTCAGAAGAAATAAAATAACGGGTGCTAATAAAACAGTGAGTACCAGATCGTGAATAAACCAAAATTGGAAAGCAAAGGGGTGCTTAGTAATACCGAGTACACCATTAAGCAGGGTCATAATGCTGGGGTTGTTAAAGCCATAGTTCGCCCATTCAAATAATCCACGACTATTCCCAACCACAAATAAAAGATACGCAAAAGAAAACCAAATAATGCCCCAGAGTAACCAAGGTAAGAAAATACTCTTACCTCTTTTTATGATTTTTGACGATATAGATTTACTATTAGAGAAAAATAAAAAACCAGAAAGGATACTCAAAACTGGCACCGCCGACATGCTGGCCCAGTGGAAAAAAGCATTCAGTAAATTGGCAGCTGTCGTCGTGTCCAGAAATAAGCTTTCGCGAGGGTAAAAACCGCTGCTGGGTATCTGAAAAATGTGGTGAATGACGAGTGCCACTATCATCGAAAAGCGAGTAAGGTCAATAAAGTGGCTGTCGGTGGCAGAAATGGGTTTCGGCGTATTCATGGCTAGGTCGGCGCTCTCTTTGATATTCCAATATTATCGTGTCTTTTCTTCCTGAGAAGTGGAATAGAAAGCTACCTGCAAATACTTTTTGATGCAATACCTAGAGGAGTAAACAAGTCAGAATACTTGGCCGAAATACGTATGCCACCTAGAGAGTTAATAAAAATTGTTAACTTTTGGGCATAAGCATATTCTCTGATGGTGAAGTGCCAGAAATTACACTCGCCGTTAATTTGTCCTCAGCAAATTTTTTAAACAAGATCTATGTGAGATATTTGAAAAAATATTAGAGGCTTCAGGATTTCCAGGTAATAAATTGGAGTTAGAAATTACTGAAGAATTATTTGGTCCCGGAGCCGCGGATATCAACAGTATGTTGATTAAAATGCAGAATCTAGGAATAAAATTTTCAATTGATGATTTTGGCAAGGCTTATTCATCGCTTAGCCGATTAAAACAATTACCCCTCAATACTCTAAAAATTGATCAGTCTTTTATTCAAGATTTAGAGCTAGATCCTGATGATGAAGTTATCGTTCGAACAATTATAACGATGGCCCACAACTTAAATCTTCGCGTAGTGGCTGAAGGAATAGAGACCGAAGATGTTATTGCTCCAGAGGCAGTATTTCCTCTGGATTTGGTATTTAATAGAGTTAAAAAAAATTTACTTTTAGCATCAAATTTTCTTATCTCTATGATTCATGGATTAACTGTACACCAAGTGCTTAAGAGATTAACGCTCACTTTCTCTATACATGTAATTATCGTACCGTAAATTTACGCCAAGATTTTTTAAAATGACAACGACTAGGTGCAACTTTGCATCCGGCAATCGACCTACACATTCCTCTCAGATGCGATTCTAAAAGAAATCCTGCAACTTTTTGGGTGGCACAAAAATGTATGGACCGTTTAAATCATCCTTTTATTCCTCTGTTGTACTCCGGTGAGAGAGGCTTGTTTTAAGGGGGGTTAAGTTAATTCGAGGCCCCACGTTGGATAAGATTGACTGAATAGCCGCATTGGGCGATGGGTGGGTGGCAGAGTGTGTTGCTTGTCCGGATGGCTATATGTATCCTCTTGACTGTATTAATCTTATTAAGGTTATCTTCATAAAAATGTTATAACTTTATGATATTGATAGGCTTTTGGATGTTCTTTGAGTTCTGAGTTCACTTGAAAAGACAATCTTTATTGGCTTTACTGATAGGCATCTTGTTGGTAATTTAACCACGTCAGGTGAAGTTAAGAGGCGTGGTTTTCATATTTTGTGATGGCTTAACTAAGTCTAGCAAGCAACTTTAGACAGTAACTTTAGGATAATAAGTTATGGGTAACCAATTTAAAACAGCGCTTTCTTTGGCTATTTGTACTTTGGCGCTAGCCAGTTGTGGAGGGAGTTCTGTAAGTGATAGTGCTTCATCAGGAGGTTCTAGCGTAACGCCTGGTGGTCCTCCAAGCTCTGCTACCGGAGATGGGGTTAGTTATTTACCTTTAACTGTTTATGAGGCATACAAAGAATTTTCAGGTTTTCAATCAGATGGATTGTTTCAAATTGATGGCCAGTATCCTTATATTGATGCCTACCTGATAAACCCTGTCAGCTCTTCAAATCTATTGCCTGTAACGACGGCTACCGCTTCAAATTACTCCTTAAAAGTAGATGATATTGAGATAGATTCTTTTGAAAGTTTTCCCAAGTTACAAAAGTTAATTGGTGCTCCAACATTGTTATCGACAGCGTTGGTTTTTGATGTCAGCGGTAGTGTCAATGAGGTCGATATTCAGGCGCTTGTAGCTGAGGCAAAAGCATATGTCGCGCAAGCTCAATCTCATCCCAATGAAACCATTAGCAGTCAGCGTTTCGTAGTGTGGGCCTTTGCAACAGACATAGCTGATTTAACGGGTGGTTTCACCACGGTAACGACGGATATCAATAATGCTTTGGATCAGGTAGTTACAATTTTTAACGCAAATAGTTTGGGTTCAAGTAGTAATCTCCATAAAGCAATTTTGCAGTCGGTAGGACGTTATGTGGATACGGCTAATGGATATGATTTTATTTCTGACGGAGATAATGATTTGTATGATTGGGTTGGCTTGAATGGAACTTTTTTGAGTCAGCTAGTTTTGTTTTCTTCTGGTCCTGACACCGCTTTGGAGATTGATCAGGAGTTAATGCGAAAAGCAGTAGAGTCCCAAGCTTTCGTTAAATATGTAGCTGCTTCGTCTAGTGAGACGAGGTTTCTTGAAAAGCCTGTTTTTTATTATGTAATGGGTTCAAGCACTCCAGGAAATACTTATCAACCCCTTGCTGACATATCGGAGTCGGTGGAGTCGCTGACGCTATCAGGAGGCGCTTACAGTTTTGCCTCAGGCCTTATTACTCAACAGATTTCTGCAATGACTGAGAGAGTAGATGTTAATAATCAGTATGTGTATAGATATGCTTTTCAGCCTAGATTGGGTGATCATACGGTCGTTTTTGATTCTAGCTCTACAGAGTTTGCTTATTCATTGACCTCTGAATATAAAGAGGCAGGCTTGGACCCTTCTATCGGTTCTCCCGCTCAAGAGCTATCGTCTCTTGTCGAAATCACTGGCCCAAGTGGTGAGTTTATCTCAGGCTATGTCCCGCAAAATACAACTGACTATGTGGGTACTATTAAACTCAGTGAAGAAAATACGTTTGCGCCTGCAACGCGTTGGGTAAATGATATCTATGATCCGGTCAGTGACTATACTTGGTCTATCTCTGGTGGTACTGGAACTGTAAATGGGAATGGAAGCTATACAGTGAACTCTATTGGTGGCGCTATAGCTACGCTGACGTTGACTAATATTTTAAGAAATGAATCATCGCAAATTATTATTTCGAATCAATAGGCGATTATATTTCGAATAAAAAAAAGAGCGGCTTTTGCCGCTCTTTTTTTTATCGGCGGCGGGAGCTGAACTATTTATATAACCTATTGAATAATGTAGCTATTATCGTCATTAATTTGTTGCGGTACTACTATCAGTACTACTAAAACAAAAAGTCACCTCTAAATCCAACCATTTTAAGCCTTCACCTTGATCCTTCATTGATGGCCTTCCGAGTACATCTAGGTTTTAAGTCTACCTATGAAATACTAAAATACTGTATTGTTGTTGCGCCCTTTGAGAGGCACATAATAAACGACTATAAGCCTTGCAGGATTGTGAAAGGATTCTTTTAAAATATGAAGTTCAACGAAGATTCGCGAGTAAAGATACCCACAATCCTGCATTTGATGCGTTTAGGCTACGGCTATCTATCCCTAAAAGACCTCAGTGTCACATGGGACGACTCTACCAACATCTTCACTAATATTTTCCTGCAGAGCATCCAAGATATAAACCCAAGTATTAGCACCCATGATGCCCAGCAAACATATGATGAGGTATCTCTGTGCCTAGAGAATGAAGATCTTGGTAAAGCCTTCTATGAAAAGCTGATTGATCAATCGGGCATTCGATTAATCGATTTTGAGAACTTCAATAATAATACCTTCAATGTTGTCACCGAGCTTACCTACAAAAAAGATGACGAAGAATTTCGTCCCGATATTATCCTACTAATAAATGGCATGCCGCTGGTCTTTATTGAGGTCAAAAAGCCCAATAATCGAGATGGAATACTTGCGGAACACAAGCGCATACAAACCCGCTTTCAAAATAAAAAATTCAGACAGTTCGTCAATCTTACTCAGCTAATGGTGTTCTCAAACAACATGGAGTATGACGATAGCTCCCCTATGCCAATTGAAGGCGCATTTTACGCAACCGCCTCCTACCAAAAACCTAGCTTCAATTATTTTCGTGAAGAACAGGAATTCAATTTAAGCGACCTACTTAGTACTATTGATGATGCTACGGAAAACACGATCCTAAAAGATAACAACTTGCTAAGCATCAAACACTCTCCAGAGTTTGCTAACAATAAGAATCCAAATACTCCCACCAATAGAATATGTACCTCGTTATTTCAGCGGGAGCGGTTAGCCTTTGTTTTGCGATTTGCTTTGGTATACGTAAAAGAGCGTACCGGTTTACAAAAGCACATCATGCGTTATCCGCAACTGTTTGCCACCAAAGCCATTGAGCAAACCTTAGAGAATGGCATTAAAAAAGGGATTATCTGGCACACTCAAGGTAGCGGCAAAACAGCACTGGCTTACTACAACGTAAAATACCTTTCTCATTATTTTCAAGAGAAGGGGGTCATAGCCAAATTCTACTTCATCGTTGATAGACTGGATTTGCTGATTCAAGCAGGAAAAGAATTTAAATCACGAGGCTTAGTAGTACACAATATCGATTCTCGTGAAGCTTTCGCTAAGGACATTAAAGAAACCGCTGCTATTCACAATAATACCGGCAGGATGGAAATCACCGTCGTTAATATTCAGAAGTTTCAAGACGATCCAAACGTGACGAGAAACACGGACTATAACCTTAGTGTACAGCGCGTATTCTTTTTGGATGAAGTACACCGCAGTTACAATCCTAAAGGTAGCTTTCTAGCAAACTTAGAACAATCAGACCGCAGCTCTATCAAAATAGGCCTAACGGGTACACCTCTACTCGGTGAGGAGTACAATTCAAAGTCACTCTTTGGCGGCTACATACACAAATATTATTACAACGCATCGATTAAAGACGGCTACACCCTGAGGCTAATTCGTGAAGAAATCGAAACCAGCTACAAGCTCAGTCTGAAAAAAGCATTAGAAGAAGTCGAAATTCTCAAAGGAAATTCTGATAAAAAACTAGTTTACGCATACTCAACATTTGTAGAACCGATGCTCGATTATATTGTTAAAGATTTTGAGAATGCCCGCATCGCTATGAACGATAACAGTATTGGCGGCATGGTGGTGTGTGATTCGTCCGACCAAGCGAAAGAGATGTACAAAATTTTTCAAAGCAAGTACGCCTCAAAGCTTATTGTTAAGGAGTCAGAGCAAAATTATTTGATGGCAGCCGAACCAACTAGCAGTTACAGCACCGGCAGTTACAATGAAAAGAAGAAAGAAAGCAGCAAGGTAGATACCGCTGCAGTCATATTGCATGACATAGGGACCAAAAAGGAACGTGAACAACTAGTCGATGACTTTAAAGAAGGTAAGATAGATTTCTTGTTTGTTTACAATATGCTGTTAACCGGTTTTGATTCCCCGCGTCTTAAAAAGCTATACATTGGCCGCGTTATTAAATCTCATAACCTGCTTCAAACCCTTACTCGTGTAAATCGTACCTTTAAAAACTTTAGCTACGGTTATGTGGTGGACTTTGCTGATATCGAAAGCGAATTTGAAAAAACCAATCAAAATTATTTCAAAGAATTGCAGTCCGAATTAGGCGATGAAATGGAGCATTACTCCAACCTGTTTAAATCTCAAGAAGAAATAGCGCAAGAGATACAAGAGATCAAAGAAGTTCTCTTCCAATTTGATACAACCAATGCCGAAGTGTTTTCTCAGCAAATCACGCAAATTAACAGTCGCGGTGAAATGCTAAAAATAACCAGAGCATTAAACAACGCCAAAAGTCTGTATAACCTTATCCGTTTGTCTGGCGATTATGCCATGCTCGACAAACTCGACTTTAAAATGCTGACTGTATTATCGCGAGAAGCCAATAACCGGTTGACGCTGATTAACACAAAAGAAGCCTTAGAAAACAATGTAGATACTGCCAATTTGCTTAACGTCGCTTTAGAAGACGTCATCTTTGCCTTCACCAAAATCAAAGAAGGAGAGATGGTACTCGCAGATGAACTTAAAAACACACTACAAAAAACGCGCGAGTGCTTGGGCGGTAATTTTGATCCGGGCGATCCTGTGTTTGTCTCGTTAAAAGAAGAGCTAGAACGGCTATTTAAAAAGAAAAATCTAAGCGAAGTAAGTAAAGAACAAATGGAAAGTAACATCAAAGCATTGGACGATATTTACAATAAAGCCAAAGAGCTAGAACGTAAAAATCAGCTATTAAAAGCTAAATACCAAAATGATGAAAAATACGCTCGCCTACATAAACGATTAATGGAAAAAGACCCGCTCACTGACAGCGAAAGCAAATTATTCGAAGCCCTTAGTGGTTTAAAAGCTGAGGTCGATAAACACATCGAGCAAAACGCTAAAATGCTAGAAAACGAATACTTTGTCGAAAAAATGGTATTGCGCTTAGTGGTAGACCAATTTAAAAACAAACAGCACATTCCCATTAATGCCAGTACCACTAAGCGTATTAATAGCCTTGTAGTCAAAGAATACATGAATGAATATTACGGGCGAGCTGCCTGCTAATACCCCGCTATAAATGATCTGCAATAGAAGTAATAGAGAGAGTAATGACCACAACACAACAATTCCAACAACAAACCAAAATACTGATCGACGATTTAAAAGCTGTCTGCGCTAGCTACGGCCTAGGTAACGACGGTAACGAATTTAAAATTATTACCCAGGTATTTCTATATAAATTCTTAAACGACAAGTTTGTTCACGAGATCAAACAGCTAGACAAAAACATTGCTAAAGCGGAAAACTGGGAAGATGCTTTAAAAGAGCTTAGTGAAGACGATTACGAAATGCTGATGATGCAGCTTAGTGAGAGTACTGCACGTATCAGCCCAGATCATTTTATTAGTACACTCTTTGCTAAACAAAATGAGCCAAGCTTTGCCGACATTTTTGATACTGTACTGCTAGACATTGCCCGTGATAATAGCGATATATTCTCTGT
The DNA here is from genome assembly GCA_050633885.1 of Cellvibrionaceae bacterium. GTDB lineage: Bacteria > Pseudomonadota > Gammaproteobacteria > Pseudomonadales > Cellvibrionaceae > JAWSVE01. The sequence goes on along the minus strand of JBOEHK010000005.1, from coordinate 358,244 downwards.
GCTTACCGACGGCGGCGAAAAAATTGTACTGTTTGAAAACATCAGCAAATACGTTACCGATAAACGTGATAATTTCTGCAAAGCCATTATTAATAAGCTGACTGGGTTTAGCTTTGAACATATCTTTAATGAGAAGTTTGATTTTTACGCCACTATCTTTGAATATCTAATTAAAGACTACAATACCAACAGCGGCGGAAAATATGCAGAATATTTTACACCTCACGCAGTATCTAAAATTATGGCCCGCTGCTTAGTGCCTGCCAATAAAAAAGGTAAAGCAAAAAAAATTAGTAATGTTACCTGCTACGACCCTTCAGCCGGTTCTGGTACATTATTAATGAACCTAGCCCACGAAATCGGCGAAGATAAATGTACCATTTATTCTCAAGACATTTCGCAAAAATCCTCATCGCTGTTGCGCTTAAATTTAATTTTGAATGACCTCGTGCATTCCATTCACAATATTATTAAAGGTAACACCATTCTTGATCCCTACCATAAAAATGAAAAAGGCGAGCTAGAGAAGTTTGATTACATCGTTTCCAATCCTCCTTTTAAACTCGATTTTTCAGATTTTAGTGCTGAGCTTGAAACTAAAGAAAATCATAATCGTTTTTTTGCAGGCGCCCCAAAAGTACCTGCCAAAAAGAAAGAGTCCATGGCTATTTATTTGATGTTCTTGCAACACATCATTTATTCCTTAAAGGCCAAAGGTAAAGCTGCCGTAGTAGTGCCCACTGGCTTTATTACAGCTCAGAGTGGTATTGATAAAAAAATTCGTCAAAAATTAATTGATGAAAAAATATTGGCTGGTGTTGTGAGTATGCCCTCAAACATCTTTGCCAATACCGGTACTAATGTGTCTATCTTGTTTATCGATAAAACCAATTCAGAAGACGTTGTACTGATTGATGCTTCCAGCCTCGGCACAACCGTTAAAGAGGGTAAAAACCAGAAGACAGTACTTAGTCATGATGAAGAAGACCAAATCATTAATACCTTTAATAGCAAACAAGCGGTGGATGACTTTGCAGTAGTGGTGAGCTATGACGATATTGCGGCAAAGAACTATTCGTTGAGTGCGGGACAGTATTTTGAGGTAAAGATCGAGTATGTGGATATAACACAAGGCGACTTTGAAAAACAGCTAGCCTCTATTGAAAAAAATCTTTCAAGTTTCTTTGATCAATCCAGAAGCTTAGAGAAAAATATCATTTCCAACCTTGGCCGCCTAAAGCATGATTGAATTTAACAGTATAAAAATAGGCAATCTAGGGAATGTAATAACAGGAAGAACCCCAAAGACAAGCGTTCCTGAAAATTTTGGTAATGACTTTATGTTTGTTGGTCCAACAGACCTGCATAAACATTTTGTGATTTCTAGTTCTGAGAAGATGATTTCAAAAACTGGATTGGCAACTATCAAGTCTGCAACAATTGAGGGGTTAAGTATCTGTGTAGGCTGCATAGGTTGGGATATGGGAAACGTAGGGCTAGTCAATGGGAAATGTGCTACAAACCAGCAGATAAATTCCATCACCAATATTAAGAACGACTACAATCCCTACTACATATATTACTGGTTAAAAGGAAAAAAGGATTACCTATTTCAACAAGCAAGTGTCACTAGAACACCAATTCTTAATAAAAGTAGCTTTTCAGATATTGAAATCTCTGTCCCTCCCAAGAATTACCAAGATAGCGTTGCGGACTTATTGACAGCCATCGACAAAAAAATAGAACTCAACAATAAAATCAATGCCGAGCTGGAAGCCATGGCCAAGCTCATATACGACTATTGGTTTGTGCAGTTCGACTTTCCTGACGCCAACGGCAAACCCTACAAATCCTCCGGCGGAAAAATGGTTTACAACCAAGAATTAAAACGCGAAATTCCTGAAGATTGGGGTGATACAACTCTTGGGGACATTTGCGACCTTTATCAACCGCAGACCATTTCAGGAAAAGAAATGAGAAGCGATGGAAAATACTTAGTCTATGGCGCTAACGGCATAGTTGGAAAATATGACAAGTTCAATCATGAACAGTGTGTTGTGACTATCACATGTAGAGGAAATACTTGCGGCACCATAAATACTACAAGACCCTTCAGCTGGATAACTGGTAATGCTATGGTTGCCAAACCCAGGTTAGAATTTTTAAGTATTGACTATATTCTGAACTCTCTTTGCTGGGCAAATGTTTCTACAACTATTACTGGTTCAGCACAACCGCAAATAACTAGAGCAAATCTAGCACCATTAAAGTTAGTCGCGCCTGATTCCATTGTTATTCAAAAATATTCTAATTTAGTAACTGTAAATTACGCAAGAAGGCTGATAGCCCTAGAAGAAAACGAACAATTGATAGAATTAAGAGACTGGCTCTTACCCATGCTAATGAACGGCCAAGTCACGGTGAACAATTAAATGCTTATTCCTGCCAACCCAAAGTTATATCACATAGTCCATATTGATCGGTTGGCCTCGATTATTGCGACAGGTGGTCTGCTGAGTGATGCACAGATTGCGACTCAAGCTGTAGGGGGAAGCATGATCGGCATGGGTCATATTAAACAGCGTCGTTTGCAGGAGTTAACACTGACTACTCACCCCGGTTTGACTGTTGGCCAATGCGTACCGTTCTATTTCTGCCCGCGCTCGATTATGCTGTACATCATTTATCAGGCGAACAGTTCTGATTTGGCGTATAAAGGCGGACAAGGCCCCATTGTGCATTTGCAGACAGACCTCAATGCTGTTGTTGCATGGGCCAATCAGCAGCAAAGGCGCTGGGCCTTTACCTTATCTAATGCAGGTTCTCGCTTCTTTGAAGATCGAAATGATTTAGCTTGTTTGAACGAGTTGGATTGGCCAGCGATTCAAACCAACCAGTGGCAGGGGCGCAAGGACGGAAAACAGGCCGAATTCTTGCTGGAACAGAATTTCCCTTGGCATCTTGTCGAAGTCATAGGTGTTTGTTCGCAGCCTATTTATCAACAAGCGATGAATGCACTGAATGCGACGCCACACAAGCCTGCTGTTGCGATTAAACCAGAATGGTATTATTAAAGAGATGAAAGGTAGATAGAGATGGAAAGCCGCCAATGATTAAATTTACATCGGGTGACATTTTACGCGCTGACGCAGAAGCCATTGTCAACACTGTTAACTGTGTGGGTGTTATGGGGCGTGGAATTGCATTGCAATTCAAAAAAGCATGGCCTGATAATTTTAAAGAATATGCCGCCGCCTGTAAGCAAAATGAAGTAAAGCCCGGCAGCATGTTTATTGTTGAAACTGGGCAACTAACTAATCCTAAGTATATTGTTAACTTCCCCACTAAACGCCATTGGCGAGGTGCCAGTAAAATAGAAGATGTTGAGTTAGGGCTTCATGCTTTAGCGCGCGATATAAAAGAGAAAGGAATAAAGTCTATTGCCATTCCTCCACTGGGTAGTGGCTTGGGAGGCTTAGATTGGGCTGATGTCCGCGAAGTGATTGAATCTATATTAAGCGATTTAGATGATGTAGAGATCTTGGTCTATGAGCCAAAAGGTGCGCCAGAGAACGATAAAATGGCGAAGAACCGCAAGGTACCGCAAATGACAGCAGGCCGTGCAGTGCTCATTGAGTTGATGCAGCGTTATTTAAGTGGTTTATTAGATCCAGCTGTGACTTTATTAGAAGTACATAAATTACTTTATTTTATGCAGTCCACGGGCGAGCCTTTAAAACTCAAGTATCAAAAAGCCCAGTATGGCCCTTATGCTCAAAACTTGAGGCATGTACTTAATACCATTGAGGGACATTTTATATCAGGTTATGCCGATGGTGGTGACGCACCGGATAAGGAGTTGAAGCTTGTACCGGGTGCTGTAGATGAAGCCGCAGCCTTTCTAAAGCAACACCCTGATAGCCTCGGGCGATTTGAAAAAGTAGCAGAATTAGTTGAGGGGTTTGAATCACCTTTCGGCTTAGAGTTACTTGCTTCTGTACACTGGGTTTTAGAACATGAAAATGCTCAGGGGGCCGATGATGTTGTACAGAAAATTCATTCATGGAATGAGAGGAAACAACAATTTACCCCGCGACAAATTACACTCGCGATTGAAACACTAAAAAATAAAAATTGGCTTGATGTGGTAGTCATGCCTCCATCCTAAAACCCACAGTGCTGATTAATATGGCAGTGAGGCTTCCAAATTTAATATTACTTTAGCTACTAATGCTCAATCTAAGCAGGATAGGGTGCGAGATTTATTTCAGCAGTGATAAAGCCCAAGTGTTCTCGCCGAAGATCAGTATAGTCATTTTATAAGATAGTTAAAGGTTAAAGTGAAAATCATGGAAGAACTCGATTACTGGCGATTATGCGAAGAACTTAATATTGTACAGGCCGCTCTATTGATCGTGGGCGAAGATCCAAGTTGCGCTGAATATATTGAAGGGCATGAAGTAGAACGTCGCCCCAAAGGGTATGAGGCCGCCAAAACGGCTATCTGTGGAGGCTTAAAAAACTTTATTCGCTATGAAAAAGAGCTCTCCGAATTCGAAACAGAGACCGCGAATATGCCATCTGACTGTCGCAATGCGCAGGATTTGGCTCTGGAAAATGATGATTACTTTTCAGATTTACTCAAGCGGGCTATAGCAGGCACATTGGTGCCGCAAATGGATTTTGATATAAATGGGAATTATGTCGGCGCGATCGACGGCACGATAGACCTATATACATCTACCGTGAATGCCGACTCATTAAAGCAGTGGCTTAGACTTAAAGGATTTACAACTGGTTTCTTTTTTCCTGAGCCGGTAGAAACTATGGATTTTTTAGAACCTCTTAATTCACGTTATGCTCCCAAGTTGGCAGCATCGGTAAAAGCTTGGCAAGCAGTCACCGATCCAGGAAAAAAAAGCCCCAAGCAAGCGTTGGATAAATGGTTGCGCGAACATGCGGCCGAGTTTGGTTTAACCAATGACGAAGGTAAACCTATAGAGCAGGCCATTGAAGAATGCAGCAAAGTAGCCAATTGGAATACAAAGGGGGGAGCTACTAAAACGCCAAGTTAGCCACCCATTAATCTATTGATTATTAAAAGGTTTTTTTTATTGGTTTACTTATAAACTTGCTTTAATTTCTTATTCCCCGCTCTAGTAAAAATTTTTAGAGGGGTAAGTTTTTGTAAGTTCCCCATCTGTTCGCAGCCTCATAAAACATCAATCATGTTTGCACATTCAACAACACCTCAATGGGTGCAAACATGTCACATATCGTTCTAAGGCTTCCCGAAGTTAAGCAGCGCACAGGCTTATCTCGTAGCTCAATCTATCTTCGAATAACTAATAATGAGTTCCCCGCATCTCTCTCTCGGTGGCCGCGCAGTCGGTTGGTTAGAAAGTGACATCGACGATTGGGTCGTCGAAAAAATTGAGCAAGGACGCATTAACGATCATGGCTAATCACAACCATAATCTAATCAAAATCCATCGAAATTATACCTATGAAGAATTAGCTGAAGTGTTCGGCATTCATAAAAACACGGTAGCAACATGGGTTAAGAATGGTTTGTGTTGTTTGCAAGAACGGCGGCCATATTTGATTTTAGGTGGCGATGCAAAAGCATTTTTACAAAAACAGCGGGTCAGTAAAAAGCAAACTTGTAAGGCTAATGAGTTTTATTGCTTGCGTTGTAGAGAGCCTGTTAAACCCGTTGAAAACTTTGTAAGTTACATTCCGATATCATGCACTAAAGGCCGCTTAACGGGCTTGTGTGAGCACTGTGAGAGCATGGTGAATAAGTTTGTGAGTTACGCCAATGTAGAGAAGTATTCGTTAATTTTCAGTCTCGAAAAACCGATAGGTTTGGAGCATATAAACGATACTGATAAACCTCCCTTAAACAGTGACTTCACAAGGTGAGTAAAAAATGATTAAACATAATGCTAATAATGAAAGAATTAAACGCAAATACATTACGTTTTTAAAACAAGCCAAGGGGCAGAATGAGGCGACCATTGATAGTGTGGTAAAGGCTATTTCACGCTTTGAAAGTTACAATTCCTATAAGGATTTTAAAGCCTTCCATTTTGAACAGGCGATACATTTTAAGAAGTATTTAGCTAATCAAAAACATCATAGAACGGGCGCTAAATTAAGCCTTGCAACTATGCACGGTACTTTGCGATGTCTAAAGTCTTTTGTTGAATGGTTGTCACAAGAGTCTGGATATAAATCACGCATTAAATATTCGGATGGTCAGTATTTTAATTTATCAGATAAAGATGTGCGCGTTGCCAAAGCAAAGAATAAGAAAGCGGTAGCCACAGTAGAGCAGATCAAACACACCTTGAGCGCCATGCCGACCAGAACTGATATTGAAAAACGTGATAGGGCGATAATTGCTTTTACATTGTTAACGGGAGCTAGAGACAGCGCTATAGCATCTTTTAAATTAAAGCATGTAGATTTGAATGCCGATACCGTCTATCAAGATGCTAGGGAGGTTAAAACAAAATTCAGTAAAACATTTACGACTTGTTTTTTTCCTGTGGGTGATGAGGTTCGTGAAATATTGTTTGAATGGGTTCTATACCTTAAAACTGAATGCTTGTTTAGTAATGATGACCCACTTTTCCCGAAAACTAAGATGGGAAAAAATAACGATAATAATTTTGAGGCGACCGGTTTAACAAGAGAACATTGGAGTAGTGCAGCCGCTATTCGTGCAATATTCAAACGTGCTTTTGAGGCGGTCGATCTACCTAGTTTTAATCCACATAGTTTGCGTAACACTTTAACTACATTGGGTGAGACTCTTTGTCGAACGCCTGAAGAGTTTAAAGCATGGAGTCAAAACTTAGGACATGAAGGTGTGTTAACTACTTTTTATAGTTATGGCGATGTTCAAGAGGGTAGGCAGGCGGTCATTTTTAAACAGCTTAAAGAACCGCGCAATCAAAATAATGAAGATTCTACAAGCCTAGATAAATTAGCAGAGGCTGTGCTTAGAAAAATGCATGACGATAAACGAGTTTAAGTAAGCTTTGATTTTTTAATGCCTTTCGTTCTGCGAGTTCTGTTTAGGGACGTACTTTATAGGCCTCCTAAGCGATTAACTCAGAATTGTGATTTACGCTGTAGCATGATGTTTGATTTGCGAATAGAATCTTTTCTGAAGAAACCTGAAAGGAAGAATGAATCCATGGAATGTAACCCAACCCCGAAAAACCTCCTCGATCAAGCTATCGATAATTACGATACCCTAGCCTGTAAGTATTTTGATCAAAAAAACAGCCTAGATAAAGCGCCACAAGATGTACGTGACGCTCGACAAAAAGAGCTGAAGGTCATTCAAGAACATTTAGAAAACCAGCGGGTTAACGCAATGGTGCTTGCGGATATTCAAACCAAACTAGACGCCTATCAAGAAGAAGGGCGTCAGGCGACAGTTGGTACGCGTTCCGAAGTTCAAAAAAAGCAGGCTGCATTACTTGCGGAGCGCCATCACCCTACTCAAAATTTGGAGGGCATGCTAAAGGCGGCGTGTCGCCCCAAGCCTTCACAGCGTCATTCAGCGCATCACATCGTCCTCGGAAAAGGTCGGATTGCGCGTACCAATCAAGTGAGAGTGCGTATGCACATTCAAGGTATTAGAATTAACGATCCTGATAATGGTGTTTGGTTGCCAATGACAAAAGCCGATACACCTAATTGGGCTATGCCCGACTCGATGGCGCATAAGCAATATCACACCAACGAATATGAAGAGAAAGTTGCTGAGAGAATATTCATGTCTAGAAATGAACAGCAAATACGCATGCAGCTCCGGCTTATTGGAAAGGCTTTGGAGCAAAATAAGTTCCCTTACAAGAGGCGCGCGTAATGAATACTGTTTATGCAATTCGGCCCGACTACGATAATTATAATGAGCTAGACCTTGAGGCAAATGATTTTATAGATTCTTTTCCTGAAGAGTTTTCTTATCAGGACGCTAATAGCTTTGACGAGTTGAATCTTTCTTTGGCAAGTTTTTGGCCGAAAATGGCGACGGGCTTTTATGAAATTGAAGGTGAAAAGCGTAAGATTCCGGATGTTAGCGTATGGCGTAATACATGTTTAATTCTCTCTCCCGATGCTTACCGTTATCTTTATGAGGAGTTGAAAGCTTACGGAGAGTTTTTGTCGATCTGGATTGATGGTGCAGAATGGAAAATTCTAAATTGCATAACAACCGCAGAGGCGATACCTGAAAAAACAACTGAAAACCAAGTGGTGTTTGATTCGTATAGTGTGTCGAACAAATATGTTTTTAAGTGTTTGCACCGGCTGGGATTGGGCCTCTATTGCACAGACAAACTGAAAAAACTAATCGAAGATTTCGGATTGAAGGGTATAAGATTTGTATCTGAAGAGCCGCAAGCGTTTGAGGATGGTGCCCGCAAATTTTCTATTGCATGATATAAAAAAGAAATAAGCTTAAAAAACAGATTAACTCGCTTTTACAACTTCTAATGTTTTTCTTCCTGTAAGGCTCATATTACCCGTTGCTGCTTTTTCAATGTGTTCACTCCACCAACTCATCATTGGAATGCGGCGTTGAATATATTCGGCACGGTTGTAAGCATTTCTAACTTCATTGTCACTTACGTGAGCTAGTGCAGCTTCCACAATATCTGAGTCAAAGCCTTGTTCATTCAGCGTGGTACTGGCTAGCGCTCTTAAGCCATGCGCCACTAATTGTTTTTCAAATCCCATTCGCTTTAATGCGGTATTGGCGGTTTGTGCGTTTGTGTGCGTTCTAAAATTTCTGTCGGATGGAAATACAAAATCACTTCGACTGCTAATCGGTTTCATCACTTCTAAGAGGGCTAAACTTTGTGTTGATAATGGAACGCTATGCGGCTTTTTCTTTTTCATGCGCTCTGCGGATATATTCCACAGCTTATTATCAAAATCTATTTCATCCCATTTGGTACCAGCAGCCTCACTCGGTCTTACCATTGTGTGCAATTGCCATTCAATTAAGCAGCGCGTGGTTAGTTTAATGCTAGCCATTGAAAGGGCAGTCATTAACGTGGGTAGTTCGTTAGGTTTTAATGTGGGTAAATGTTGTTTTACAGGCGATGGAAAAGCTTTTTGAATACCGGCTAAAGGATTGGAGTTGATCAGTCCTGTGTTAACAGCAAACACCATGATTTCGTTTAGGCGTTGGCATAAACGTTTAACGGTTTCTAGCGCGCCTTTCGCTGCAATCGGTTTTATAACTTCGATGGTTTTCGTTGCGGTAATTTTATGGATAGGAACTTTGCCGAGGCTGGGGAAAATGTGCCCCTCTAATGATCGCCATGTATCTAACGCATGATTATCACTAACCTTACTTTTTTTGACTTCTAGCCATTGCGCAGCAATAAACATCAGTGTGTTGTTGTGTGCAGTTTCATTAGCGCGGTCGTTTTCGTCTCGATGATCTTTGGGGTCAATATCATTGGCTAACAATGTTTTTGATTCGTCGCGTTTCTTTCGAGCGGCTGCTATGGATAGTTCAGGGTAGCTACCAAAGCTTAGGCTGGTGCGGACTTTAGTGAATGGCCGAAGGTAATCAAACAGCCATAGTTTTGAGCCGTTGGGTTTAACTCGAAGCTGTAAACCGCCACCGTCTGACAATGTGTAAACCTTCTCTTTTGGTTTAGCTTGTTTAACTTCGGTATTGGTTAAAGGTTTAGTAATTCTGGCCATTTTAGTAGTACCGCTTTTAGTAGTATCGCTATGGTACTACTAACGGTACTACTAAAAAAGTAAGATTTGATGATACCTCTTAGAACCTTGTAGGCACAAAAAAGCCCGTAAATCGTTGAATTTACAGGCTTTAGTGGTTGTTCTGAGTTCTCTTAAAACCCTTATATGGTGGTGGGACGGGACGCGGGTTCAGTTCCCTAACTCGCAACCGAACAAGTCCATTAAATACCTGCGATTAGCTATCGATATTTGTGCCCCTAACCAGCCCTAATTAGCTTGATTTGATCCGTAGTTTTGAGCGTTCATGGTGGTTACCAAATAGTCCAACACAGGAGTTTTTATGACGGTAATACACATGAATCAGAGGCAGCTGGCGAATCGCTGGGGCGTGAGTGAAGCGACTTTAGAGCGGTGGCGTTCTGAAGGCATTGGCCCCAGGTATTTGAAGCTGCAGGGGCGAGTTATGTATCGGGAGAAGGATATTGAGGCCTATGAAGCCAACTGCTTGAGGCAGTCGACTTCTACTTCAATAGCTGATGGATAGATTATTAGTTTTCTTGTTGATCTGGAAATCCATCGGGGCTTTCTAGCTGGGTACTCTGTCGGTCAAGAAGCCCAACATCCAGTACCGGAGATGCATCAATGTGCTGAGCATCCATCATATGGGCTAGGCGTTGCAAGGAGGATATGATCATCGTTTGCTCCCACTCTTGAAGGTCTCCAAATTGCCTAGTGAATTGATCCTGTAGAGGGATTGGGGCGTCTTTTAGCGTTTCAGATGCATGGTCTGTGAGGTAGGCATGCACTTTACGCTTATCCTCTTTGGAGCGCTCTCTATATACAAGCTCGCGCTTTTCTAAGCGGTCTAATATGCTGGTCACAGTAGCTTGGCTCAAGCTCATCTCGCTGGCAAGCTCTCCAATGGTTATTTCGCCTTTATCTCGTATCGTCTGTAACAACAATATCTGCGGTGCAGTTAAACCTGTTGTTTTGGCTAGATGCCTAGAGTGTAAGTCAGTCGCTCTGATGACGCGACGCATCGCAATTAATACTTCTTCAATATTACTCATAAATTTCTCGAAAGCGGTTGTACCGATAAGCACATTATAATGAGGTTTATTTAGAGCACTAAGCATATTTTTCCTCGTCGCTTTTCAGACCCATAAAGTCGGCCAAGATGTAGAGCTGGCCTTCCTGTTGAAGCGTGCCTTTAATATGTGATTCCTCGCTGGTTGTATTTGTCCACTCGGCTTCATTGGGGGCGAAGTTGATGATTTCCCCTACAGAATCAACGCTAATGCCTACCACCGCGTGGTCTTTCTCCAAAATAATGATCTTTGCATTATTGCGATCTGGTTGTGGGCTTAAGTTAAACAGTAGGCGTGCAGACAAAATCGACACAATGGTTCCTCTCACATTAAGAATGCCCTCGATATGCTCAGGAGCGCCAGGGACAGGGGCGGGATCGCTGTACGGAATAATCTCTTTTATCGCTTTTATGTCGTGTGCATACATCTCACCTTCTACAGAAAAGCTTATCCACTGGTTGTCCGTCAATGCGCACCTCGATCTTGAGTGGTTGGGTTATTGGCTGGAGAAACAATAAACTTTAGTGTACTATATTTAGGGTTCTAAACAATGTTTAGCTGATTTTTCGACCATTCCCTAGATTATACGGTATTTAAGAGAGGGTTTTAGAGGAGAATATGCTTAGTTATCTATGTAATAAATATATTTTTTGGAGATATTTTGTCTGATTATGATGGTATTTTGCTAAGGTTGCCCAAGCTTGAGGACGGAATTGATGTCTTTAGGCTTATCTCAAATTGTCCTCCCTTGGATACCAATTCGAGCTACTGCAATCTACTGCAGTGCAGCCATTTTGCCAGCACATCGGTTGCCGCTTTTGAAGGTGATAGCTTGGTGGGATTCATCTCTGGCTATCCTCTTCTCGATAAGCCAAGCACGCTGTTTATATGGCAGGTAGCAGTCTCCGAAAACGCGAGAGGTCGTGGCTTAGCTTCAAAAATGCTGGCACACATCCTCAGTCGCTCCTGCAATAGCCACTTTGAATATCTGGAGACCACAATCACTGAAGACAACCAGCTCTCTTGGGAGTTGTTTAAGCGTTTTGCACAGAAAAATGATGCTGTTTTTCGATCTTCCGAATGGATGGATAAAAGTAAGCATTTTGCAGGGCAGCATGCATCAGAGTTGCTTGTCCGGATCGGCCCCTTCACATTCACCCCCTAATTTAAGAGTAAATAATGAAGATTTTTGACGAAATTGAATCGGAAGTGCAGAGCTATGCCCGCTCGTTCCCACGTATATTTAATCGCGCGAAAGGCGAACTTATGTGGGACGAAGAAGGTAATGAGTATTTAGACTTTTTGGCAGGCGCCGGAACGCTAAATTACGGGCATAACAACCCCCATTTCAAAGACACCCTGCTCGCCTATATTCAAAATGATGGGATAACCCACGGTTTGGATATGCATACCAAGGCCAAAGGTGAGTTTTTGCAGGCCTTTAATGACAAGATCCTTAAGCCGCGTAACATGGAATACATGGTGCAATTCACAGGGCCAACCGGAACCAATGCTGTTGAGGCCGCGATGAAAATCGCGCGTAACGTAACGGGTCAACAAAATATCGTGACCTTTACTAATGGTTTTCATGGTGTGAGTCTTGGTTCGTTAGCGGCAACAGGAAACTCTCATCATCGCGACGCTGCGGGTGTGAGTCTTAGTGGCACGCACCGTATGCCTTATGACGGTTATTTGGGGGAAGAGATTGATACAACAGAGTACCTCGATAAATTATTGTCCGACTCGAGCAGCGGCATTAATTCACCTGCTGCTGTGATTGTGGAAACCGTTCAAGGGGAAGGCGGCATTAATGCGGCACGAATTGAATGGTTGCAAAACCTACAAAGCGTCTGCAAAAAGCATGGTCTATTGCTGATTGTTGACGATATTCAAGCGGGTTGTGGACGCACTGGCGATTATTTCAGCTTTGAGGAAGCCGGCATTGAGCCAGACATTATCACCTTATCAAAATCCCTAGGTGGTTACGGTTTACCTTTTGCTGTTGTGCTGATGAAGCCCGAGCTTGATCAATGGAAGCCTGGTGAGCATAACGGTACCTTCCGAGGAAATAACTTGGCCTTTGTAACCGCAAAAGCGGCGCTCGATCATTATTGGTCGGACGACATTTTCTCAAACGACATTAAACGTAAAGGGCAATACATCTCCGACCGTCTTGATCAGATTGTTGAGCAATATGGCGAAGGAAATTTCACCGCTAAAGGGCGCGGTATGTTCCGAGGCATTAACTGCGTGAATGGTGAAATTGCAGGAAAGATTACCAGTGCTGCCTTTAAAAAAGGTTTGATTATTGAAACAAGCGGCGCAGACGATCACGTTGTGAAATTTTTATGCCCTTTAGTTATCAGTGATGAGAACTTAAAGAAAGGGATCGATATCGTGGAGTCAGCGGTAAAAGAGGTTTGCGCCAAAGTGGATGAAATTCCTGAAGAAATACAGTATTTCCAGAGCGCCTAAGCATACTGTTTGGGGCCATGTCAGAAAAGCAACAAATACGTATTTGGTCAGGCCAGCGAAAACTTCTACCTAAGCCTAAGGTTGCGACTCGCTATCGCTGCGTGCTTGGCATGGGCTATTTACGCCTTATGGCTGAGGCGCGCCGAAAATGGGTGGCGATGGGCGATGAGTTTACTCTTACGCCCCGCGATATCGCCACACTGACTGCAGAACAAAACATGCTTATCGAAACGGTAGGCTAAATCAATAAGGTGAAAAAATCATGATTGTTAGAACATTAGCAGAAGCCAATCAGTCTGGTCGGAGAATTGTTTCCCCTGATGGTAACTGGGAGAGTACACGCCTTTTGCTCAAGGATGATCAAATGGGGTTTTCCTTTCATATTACCACCATCTATAAAGATGCTGATTTTCAAATGCATTATCAGAACCACTTAGAATCGGTGTACTGCATCTCAGGAAAGGGTGAGGTAGAAACACTTTCAGACGGTAAAAAATATCCCATCGAGGCTGGCACTATTTATATTTTGGATAAGCATGACAAACATGTCTTGCGTGCCTTTGAAGAAATGACCATGGCTTGTGTTTTTAATCCGCCGCTCAACGGAAAAGAGGTGCATAACGCCGAAGGTGCTTACGAACTGGAAGCAGAGTGTTTAGGGCGCGCAAGTTAACGCTATGGATGAAATTGAATTAGCCGGGCCCAAGGCCTCTTTAAAAGGGGAAGCTCACGATGATCTCTACCCTTCGAGAAAAGGTTCGACTCGACAATTTATTGAACGGAAAGACCCTGTTGTGTATGCAGCTAATAGCGAGATTGCTCCTGTAGCTCAATCGCTTCTTGATCACTACGAGGAGCACGGGTTTGTTGTGCTGGATGATGTCTTTACGAGTGAGGAGATCAATCGCTTTCAAGGCGAATTAGAGCGATTAATGGTCGACCCGGAAATTAGAAAGGCTGGAGAAACCATAAGTGAGTTAGGCAGTGGCGATGTGCGCTCGATATTTAGGGTTCACGAAAGCAATTCATTGTTTAAAGCCTTGTCATCCGATCAGCGCTTGACCGACCTTGCGAAATTTATATTAAACGATGACATTTATATTCATCAGTCACGCATCAACTACAAGCCAGGTTTTAGAGGAAAAGAGTTTTATTGGCATTCAGACTTTGAAACCTGGCATGTAGAAGATGGTATGCCCCGGATGCGAGCCTTGAGCATGTCGATAACACTGACGGAAAATTTTGAGCACAATGGCCCATTAATGCTGATTCCGGGTTCGCACAAGCAATATGTGGTATGCGAAGGGGAAACTCCAGACAACCACTATCTGGCATCGCTAAAAAAACAAGAGTACGGCGTTCCTTCTGATACTTGCCTAAAAACGTTGGTTAAAGAAAGAGGGATTGTTTCTGCTAAAAGTAAGCCCGGTAGTGTGATCGTATTTGACTGCAATGTGATGCATGGATCTAACGGTAATATCACACCGTTTTCCAGATCAAATGTTTTCTTTGTCTATAACGCTATCAGCAATAAAGTTGTTAATCCATTTTGCAATCAGGCTCCACGACCTGAACATATTTGCACAAGACAAAACATTCGCCCCATACACCAAATAAGTGGGAATAAATAACATGCTTGAGCAGGATCGACTTCAGCTTTTAGCTTTAGTGGAGCAGCGAATCAGTGATTTACAGAAAGCGTTATCTGATAGTCACCCCGTCGCGGACAAAAAGCAGAATCAGGCAGGTGACGCTGCCGCCAATCTCGATTTAACGATTAATGCGTCTGTGGACGAGAAGATCCTTTCAGAGCACAAACTCGAGCTAGCCCAGCTAACCAAAAATGCTTTATGGCTGAAAACGGACGATGCAGGCGAGTGTGTTCAATGTGGGTGCGACATCCCCGTCGCTCGTTTAAAAGCGGTTTTAACAACTCGACAGTGTGTGGCATGCGCTAGCACCCATAATTAAACCAAGGGTTTACAAAAGTATATGCATACGATTGAAAAAATTGGCGGAACATCGATGAGTGATTATTTGTCGGTGCGAGATAACATCATTAAACATGATGAAAATAATCTATACGGCCGAGTGTTTGTTGTGTCAGCCTATGGCGGTGTGACTGACAAATTACTCGAGCATAAAAAGAGTGGTCAGCCTGGCGTATATGGGCTGTTTGCCAGCTCAATAGAGGATGAGAGCTGGTCTTCAATGTTCGACGAATTAAGCTCTGCATTGCGCCGAATTAATCGCGATCTTTTTGGTGAGAGTGAGCTACTGCTTGATGCAAACAGGTTTCTGGATGAAAGGCTGAAAAGTGCGAGGCAGTGTTTGTTGGATTTACAGAGTCTTTGCCAGCATGGGCACTTTGCGCTTGAGTCCCATCTATCGACAGTGAGAGAGATGCTCGCCAGTATTGGAGAAGCGCATAGCGCTTGGAATACGGCCACGCTTTTACAACGAGATGGCGTGAATGCGTGTTTTGTCGACCTTACAGGCTGGCGAACCAATAAACATATACCACTGGATGAGCGAATAAGCTCCGCGTTTTCCAGTATCGACCTAGAAAAGCAACTACCGATCGTAACGGGTTATGCACACAGTGATGCAGGCTTAATGACCTCTTTCGATCGAGGCTACAGCGAAATGACATTCAGCCGCTTAGCGGTTATTACTAAAGCAAAAGAAGCCATTATTCACAAAGAGTTTCACCTAAGCAGCGCAGATCCTAGACTTGTTGGAGAACAAAACGCCGTGCCCATCGGTAGAACCAACTACGACGTAGCCGATCAATTAGCTAACCTCGGTATGGAAGCCATCCACCCCAAAGCAGCTAAAGGCTTACGGCAACATAACATCCCACTTCGAGTGAAAAATACCTTTGAGCCAGAGCACACTGGAACGCTGATTACGGGTGATTATGTCAGTGACACACCCTGTGTTGAAATTATTGCAGGGTGTAAAGGTATCTACGCGCTAGAGGTATTTGATCAAGACATGGCAGGTAGTATTCATGACTATGATCGTGAAGTTTTAGCCGTGATTAAGCGATTTAAGGCGCATATTATTTCTAAAGATATCAACGCAAATACGCTAACCCATTTTCTCTCGACCAATCTCAAGACGGTCAAGCGTATTCAAGCCGCTTTGGAGGAGCGCTTTCCTGAGGCTGAGCTC
Source organism: Cellvibrionaceae bacterium (assembly GCA_050633885.1). Classification (GTDB taxonomy): domain Bacteria; phylum Pseudomonadota; class Gammaproteobacteria; order Pseudomonadales; family Cellvibrionaceae; genus JAWSVE01. The sequence goes on along the minus strand of JBOEHK010000005.1, from coordinate 341,763 downwards.
AATCAGCAAAAGGTTGCGATTGTTTCTGCAATCGGTAGTGACATGCAAATACCCGGCATATTAGCTAAAACAGTTAAAGCTGTTGCAGATAATAATGTGAGCGTTTTGGCGGTGCATCAATCCATGCGGCAAGTGGATATGCAGTTCATTGTGAATGAATCGGATTACGACGCAACGGTTAAAAGCCTTCACTCATCACTGGTTGAAGTTCATGATCATGGACGAGCAATATGTTTAGCGCAATAAAATTGTTGGTGTTTGCCTTTCTTTTTGTGACAACAGCAGCTATTGGGCAAGCACAAGACGTTGCCGAGATTGATAAAAAAATTGATTCGCTTGATAAGCCCTTGTATTCCCCGTTTGTGGAGCGCTATGTCTTAGACGAACTAAAGCAGCTTCGCTCTGAGCAAGCACAAACAAAACAGGAACTTATTCAACAAATCGTTGACAGGGAGCATAAATCGGTAGATAGAGCGGTTGCGTATGCGACCGATACCGTTACCTATTTCTTTTATCTTATTGCTGCGGCAAGCTCCGTTTTGGTTTTAATTGGTTGGACCTCGATTCGAGATATTAAGGAAAGGGTTCATTCATTGGCTGATGAAGAAATCTCAAAGTTGGTTCATGAATATGAGAAGCGACTTGCCGCCATTGAGCATCAGCTTCAGCAAAAATCGCAGCATATCGAAGAAAACCGAGAAGAAATAGAGCTCACTCAAGAAATACAATCCCTTTGGCTAAGGGCTCAGCAGGAGTCCGTACCGAGCAATAAAATCAGCGTGCTCGATGAGATACTCAAAATTCGCCCCCAAGATGCAGAGGCTCTGACTTACAAAGCTGATGCGGTTTTAGAGCTAAATGAACCGCAGTGGGCGGTTAATCTGTGTGCTCAAGCGCTAGCTATTGACGCGAAATATAGTTTCGCGCTTTATCAAATGGCTTGCGCTCAAGCACTCATGGGCTTCAAAGATGAAGCAATTAACTACCTAAAGCAAGCTATTGAAATGCAGTCTTCGTATAGCGCCGAAGCAGAGAGTGATTCGGCTTTTGAAAATATTAAAAGCGCCTCGGAATTCCAAGAGCTGACTACGCAGCAGGTAAGCTGATGCGATTAAAAACCGTTGCATTCTTACTTGTTTTTCTGATGTCTTCTTATTCCCTTGCTTCTGAAGGTGATAAAAATCATCTTGATGGAATGACTTTGCTTACGTTTATTCATTACGTAGCGAAGCGTTTGGATCAAACTGTCATCATTTCGCCAAGGGTGAGGACCAATAAACATGTCACTATTTTTACTCCTGCCAGTATTTCTGATAACAAGCTTCAAGAAGTATTTTTAAGTGTTTTGAAAATGCATGGTTATGGTGCGGTGGAAGTCAACGGAATAGTCAGGATAGTTCGCTCAAGAAAAATGAGATCTATGCCGGTGCCAGTATATGGGTCAGGGGATTAGCATGATGATTTCATCTTTTATTATTAGCCTCTCGGTGTTCGTCTTAATCGGCTTGCTGTCAGTACGACGAAGCCGAGGTACCAAAAACGACTATTACCTCGCCAGTGCCAGCATTCAGCCTTGGCTTGTTGGCTTATCGGCTGTCGCCACCAATAACAGCGGTTATATGTTTATCGGCGTTATTGGTTACACCTATGCAACGGGTCTAGCCTCCATTTGGTTAATGATTGGCTGGATTCTTGGTGATTTTATTGCATCACTCTTTGTTCACGCTCGATTGCGCAAAGCAACGAGCAATAGTAAGGAAGTGAGTTTCGCGGGCGTGCTGAGTCATTGGTATGGCGGTCAAAACGGCAGACTACAGCGCTTAATCGGCATTATTTCATTGATGTTCTTGTTGGCTTATGCCAGCGCCCAGCTTGTTGCCGGAAGCAAAGCACTCCATGTTCTGTTCGACTGGCCTATTTGGGCGGGTGCTGCAATGGGAGCCGTAATGGTGATGGCATACTGTTTTGCTGGCGGAATACGCGCATCTATTTGGACAGATGCGGCTCAATCCTTCGTGATGATACTTGCGATGGCGATACTGCTAGTCGTTGCGGTGATGTCGATGGATGGAGTCGGTAGCGTCATCAGCAATATGCAGAAAGTAGAAGGCTTTTTAGATTGGTTTCCTAAAGATCTCGCTCTACCCGGTGTTGCGGGAGCCGCGTTGTTCGCTGTTAGCTGGTTGTTCGCAGGTTTTTCAGTGATTGGCCAGCCCCATGTGATGGTGCGCTTTATGACCTTGCAAGATCCAGGAGCAATGGGGCGTGCTCGGCTTTGGTATTACCTTTGGTTTACAGCTTTCTATTGCTTGGCGACAGGCGTTGGCTTGTTATCGCGTTTATATTTACCTGAAGTTGGCAGTTTTGATGCGGAGTTAGCCTTGCCAACTATGGCGTTAGATCTGCTGCCCCCAATGCTTGTGGGCGTGATACTGGCTGGAATATTTGCTGCCACGATGTCCACGGCGGATTCACTAATACTCAGCTGTTCTGCCGCCGTGACGCATGACATTCTTCCCCATCGAGTTGAACGAACCAAGCTCATTAAGTTAGTCACCGTAGCAACCACGGGCTGTGCTTTGCTCTTGGCGCTGTCGAACAGTCAAAGCGTATTTAGTCTGGTCATACTGGCATGGTCGGGGCTAGCCAGTGCTTTTGCGCCACTGCTCATCGCGCTTTGTTTTGGCTGGAAGCCCAGTGAACATATCAGCATTATTGCAGTGCTAACAGGTCTTTCTGTCGCGCTATTCTGGCGCTGGATGGATTGGCATGGAGCGGTTTATGAAGGGCTTCCAGGAATCTTTTCTGGATTAATTGTTTTGGCAGGATGGCATTTAGGTAGAAAGCGAAAACATCTTCACGCCTGAACAATTCCATTAAACAGATTTACCAACTTGAGCTGGTCAACCCGGCTCACCGGTGTTTTGCCGATATTGGGATTGCCGATGACTACTGCCAGTGATTGTGCTCTCGATATAGCTACGTTAATACGGTGCTTGTCGAAGAGGAAGTCCAGCCCTCGGGGGGATTCACTGGCGTCACTGGCACACATGCTCAAGAACACAATTGGGGCCTCTTGGCCTTGGAACTTGTCGACACTGCCCACTTTGGCTTGCTCGCCTAGCGCAGCGCGAAGTTTACTGACTTGATGATTGTACGGGGCGACAAACAAGATGTCGTTCCAGTCGATGGGTCTAGTTTCTGGAGAGGACTTTCCAGTATGCTCTTTACCTGTGATCTCTTTACCCGTAAAGAAGGTCCTTCCAATCAAACTATTGGCAAGATCCCGGATGACAGCTACTTCCTCATCAGAGGCTTGTGTATTGCCTTCATGCTCCACCGGAACGAATAAAACTCCGGCATCAATTTTAAGCGGCCCTTCATAGTCTGCAGGTACTTCGATTATTCGTTCATCGTTAGACGGGTGTGATTCCAGTTTTCCCTCGTAAATATGTTCACTAATGAACTGGTTGACCTTCGAGTGCATTCGATATGTTGTGCCCAAAAATACGCCCATGTCGTCTGGAATGGTCGGTGTTTCGTGTAAGAGGTAGTCCAGCACTGAAAGCCCACTGTCGGCCGGGTGTGTGCCCTGTGAGGGCTGACCTAACTGCATTTGGTCACCCATCAAGATAAGGTTGGTCGCGCTGCGGCTCATGGCGATAAGGTTTGCAACGGCAACTTGGCCTGCTTCATCGACAAACAGGTAGTCGAGTTCGTTCGCCAAATCTTCTCGAGCGAATCCCCATGCTGTTGTACCCACCACGCAAGCCGGTTGGATATGATTGACCAGCTCGTTGTTCTTTAGGATGGCAACGTCATAGTCAGCCAGCTCAGGCTCATTGTCTTTGGTGCATCCGAAGGTGGCTGAGATACCTTCCTCTTTGCAGTATTTTGCTGTACTCAATAACAGGTTGTTGATCGCCTTATGGCTATTACTGGCAATCCCCACTTTTGCACCGGACTTCATAAGCTCTGCGATAACATGCTTACCGGTATAGGACTTACCAGCACCGGGAGGTCCTTGGATTGTTAGATAGCTGCAATCCAGGTTGCGGATCGCATGAATGATTTGTTGGAGTCGTTCACCCGGATCGTGACTTGGTGCAATAGGCCCTTCGGCGTGCCCCTTTATGCGGGGTTTAGAGCGTGTCAGGAAATCAATGATGGCTGATTGACCTGAACTTAGTTGCCCACTTTCATATTCACTAACGCTCTGGTCGATGGCTTGTGGAATTGGATTTGGATTGACGTATTCGTCTGGCACTAAGGATACGACCGCTGGTGGCTCCTCTTTCGATTGCAGGACCACCAGGCCATTTTCAAGATCGCTTTCCTCTCGGACAAAGGTAACTTTTGCGGTATTTCCGTCATCCGTTTCGACACCCAATAAATAGAATTGTTTTTGCGCGCCTTTAAATTCCTGCGTGGAATCAAATCGATATTCATAAGCCAGATTACGCGCTCTTGGCGTAGGCTTAAATGGTTCACGCTCTGTTCTTTCACAGCAGGCCAAACAATCTAGGTCGTCCATCAATTCAATGTGACTTAAGCCAAGTCTTTCAAATAAACGCCAGAATATGGGTTTCGCTTCTCGTCGATGAAACTCGAGCACCCATGCAAGGTTTTCAGTCAATGCCGCTTTTCTTGGGTCGAACTCAAGCTCAGATAAAACCCGCTCAAGCAGACGATCACGCAGCTGCGTTCGTTCTGTTACTTCCTCTTTGACATCGGGTTCGATGACTTCGGTTTTACCTAAATAAACGATGCCATGCTCGGCTTGCTGTTGTCGCAACCAATCGACCAGCTCCTGGGTTGAGTCGCAATCATCGATGTTGTAGTCCCTGATGTCGTTCAGAATTTTGGAAGTTTCCCAGGTGTCGCCTTGTTCACCTCGTGAGTGTAGTTCTCGCCATTGCTCATAGACCACAACCGAGTCACCGCCATTGCCAACTTCAGTCTCTCGCTTTCCACGATAAAGGTGTTCTACATTCTTGATTGAATACCGTGGCTCCCCCAGAAGAACGCCGCCTTTAACGATTTTGTATAGGTCAACGAACACCTCATTGCGAAGCAACTGGTCTACTTCGTATTCGCATACACCATAACGGCCCATCAATTTGCGGCAGGCTGCGATTTCATAATTGGCGTAATGGTATATATGCATCTTTGGGTCTTGCTGCCAACGCTGGTAAACCCATTGAATAAAATCTTGGAAGCACTGCTTTTCCTGTTCCGGATTGTGAGCCCAGAAGTCTTTAAATTGTCGATTTCCTTCCTCATCAAAATACGTGTTGCCCCAAAGGTACTCTAAGCCGCCTTCATCAAGTGGATAGCCTTCTATATCGAAGAACACATCAAGCGGTGAGTGCGGCGGGAGTAATGCTAAACCTGATTTTTCATTGGGCGCAGGCGTAATGATTTCGAATCGCGGAATGGCGTTGCCAGCACTTTGTTTTTGGATTTTTGCCTGAGCTTTCAGTTTCTCAAGAACTATTGTATTAATGCCTGGCACATACTCGATGTCGGTCGTCGCTAGTTCTTGCATCGTATTGATGCCTGCTTGATTCAGCTTTTTGATTTGGCCTTTGGTGATAGTCGCCACCTGAAATAAGTGGTCTTTTTCGATCATTAGAGATTCAGCGTATTTACTCCAATCGGCCCAATTTTTAGAATCGGCAGGGTCTGGTCGATTGTCTGGCGAGTAGTTACTGTGATCGTGTAAGAATGATGCTTTCAGAGTTTGATAATAATAAAAATAGTCACTCGTTCTGAGTCGCTCATTTTCGCCATTGCCTAAAGCTACCGTTATAAACTCTGGCAGGCACCCCTGTATGGATTCGAGCATTTGCGCATAACAACACAGCTGGATGACAAAGGTCGGCTTCAACTTGTTGGCGAGTTTGGTGTCCCATACTTCGTAATGCCAATCACCGAGACTGCTCTTGTTTTTAGAAGGAGAGCTAGACTCGGCTTCATGGCTTACCTTAACCAGAAAGTCTGCATAGCCACCAAAAGGTGGTAGCTCTAATCGGGCTTGTACAATGACATCAGCGCCTTGGCGCATCGCTGCAAGCGTATTGGCGTGCTTTTCATCTGACGATTCACCTTCGATTTTAAGTACATTGAGGCCTTGCTCAAGAAAGGCGGCCTCCAACGCATCTTCATGCTCATAGCCCTTTTGCGCGAGGGAACTCATCAAAGCATCGGCTGGGTCTTTTTCTGGCGCCTGATCAGGATGCTCAATGGAAAACCTGTCCATCCAAGAGGCAAATGGGCTCTCCATGTACCTAGTCAGGTCTGAGGGGGAGAAGTGGAACTGTCCGTGTTGTTTATACATAGTTATTGGTGCTTATTTTTATCATTGGTTTAGGATTTTCCCCATAGTTAAACCCTGGGTATAACTATACGCCATTACGCAAACTGCTAAAGCAACAAGTAAGTTGCTTTAGGGGCTCTTTGGATCAGCTTGTCCGTAAAGCAATATATTAGTTGCTTTTTGTGAAAAGTGAAACTAATATGTTTCTTTGTAGGTAAAAGCAACACATATGTTTACAGGATGGTATGAATACTCTACTTCAGCAGCTCAAAAAGAGGCGTTTAGATTTAGGTCTCAAACAAAACGACATGATGTTGCGTGTTGGCGTGTCTCGTCAGCAATATCAACGTTTGGAGTCTAAAGGGAACCCACGGCTGGATACGCTCGAATTGATAGCGAAAGGTTTGAATAGCGAGTTAATGCTTATTCCCAAGGAGAAACTCGGGGCTGTTCTCTCCGTTCTTGAAGGTAAATCTGCAGATGAGTGGGAAACAGATTCAGAAGGTCCGGGCTCTGGCCAACGAAGCACATCCAAGGCAGTGAGCAAGAAAAGCCTGTCTGATGATCCGTGGCAAGATTTGCTTGGAGATGACTCGTGAGCAACGCTGTAAACGTTATTCAGTTAACGCTTCATGGAGAACTGGTAGGTTATTTGGCTGGTTACCTGAATGGCAGGAACGTACTTATTTTTGCCGATGAATTTAGCAGTAATGCTGACCGCTCGACGTTTAGCTTGATCACTCATCCAGCATTCCCTCACTCTAACAAATTGTTGTCAGAGCCTTGGGCGCGAAATCAACGCTTACATCCAACATTATCAAACCTATTGCCAGAAGGGTCACTACGAGAGCTTATTGCGCAAGGATTAAAGGTACATGTAGATAACGAGTTTCACATCTTCTCTTATCTAGGGGAAGATTTGCCGGGTGCGATTGTCGCCACACCCTTAGGTCCTGAAGATGTGCCTGATAATGTAATGTCGCTTATTTCTGGCGGCCATAATCGAGAGACTAAAGTTGTAAAGTTCGAGAAATTAGAACGAGAAAATAAATTTTCGTTAGCTGGCGTCCAGATGAAGTTTTCAATGAAAGAAAAGGATGGGCGTTATAACCTCTCTAAATCTGGGGATTTAGGTGACTGGATAATAAAAACACCATCGACGAAACATAAAGATGTTCCCGTTAATGAGTTCTCGGCGATGACTCTAGCGTCATTAGTCGGAGTAGATATACCCGAAATTAAGCTGGTTGATATGGGCCAGCTGGATAACCTGCCACAAATCAATTTGCCAGACGAAGCCTTTGCTTTTGCGATAAAGCGTTTTGATCGGCAGGAGAGCAATAGAGTTCACATGGAAGACTTCGCCCAAGTATTAGTGAAGTATCCCCATGAAAAATATAACTCTGCAAACTATGAGCAGATAGGCCGTGTCCTGTACGAGTTTTCAGGCGATGCTTTAGCTGACGTGCAGCAATTCGCAAGACGATTGCTAGTGAATATTTTGGTTGCCAATGGTGATGCACATTTAAAAAACTGGAGCCTACTATACGAAGATAAGGTGACGCCGAGACTTTCCCCAGCCTATGACATCGTAACAACAAGTGTGTATATCGATGGGGAACGCAACTTTGCTTTGAATTTAGGAAAAACGAAGGATTGGTACTCTGTATCTTTCGAAAATTTTAAGGCATGGTCAGAAAAGTCAGGTATACCTTGGCGAGCAATAAAGCCTCATTTGGAAGATGTAATGGATAAGGCTCGTACCCAGTGGCATTCAGCTATTGCAGATCTTCCGATGAATGAGGCGCACAAACAAAAGTTAATTGAGCATTGGAAAAACTTAAATCAAGATTTCAAACTGTAGACTCTTTCTCTCTGCTTACTCCATAGCTTTGGCGGATCTACCGCCAAATCAAACAAGGTTAAGGTTGGCGGCAATTGGTCGTTCAGAATGGCTTCTACGATATCCGGTGCAAGGGTCGTCAGGTTAACCATTCGACTAACGTAGCTGTTGTCGATGCCTTCTTTCTCGGCAATTTCCCTAAGTGATTTAACTTGGCCAGTTTCCAGCATGGCAAGCCAGCAATGACCTCTGGCCAATGCAAGTTGCAGAGGCGTAGGATCTGTGTCCCATGGTCTGGGTTCATGGGTTTCACCATCGGGTAAGGTAATCAGTTGTCGCCCACTTCTGCGTTTTAGACGGATAGGGACCGATATGCTGAGTTTGCCATTACTGGCTTCGAAGACGCTTGGATCGCCAGATTGGCTCATTTCGATTTTAAATCCGCTTCCCTTACTCATGCGACCACCTCCTGCTTAGCTGAGTCTGTAATTTCTAGCGCGAGGCGTTCAACACCGTTTTCCCAAAGCCTGATATCAATATTGTCGGGCTTAACAATGATCTTCTCGATCAACAGTTTGATAATCCGAGATTGTTCGTCGGGGAATAGTTGCTCCCAGACATTATCGATTTTATTGAGTGCGACAGTGACCTGAGCTTCATCAATTTCGTAGCCCTGCTGATTGGCAATCGATGCAACCTGCTGAGTAATGGGAGGTGCTTTGAGAATACCTCTGATTTGCTCGACTACGGCCGACTCCAATTCAGCGGCGGGTATTCTCGGTAAGCCTGAGGCGCCAGAATATTCTTTGGTATCGCGGGTGCTAATGTAATAGCGGTACCGCCTACCGCTTTTCTTTTTGGTTGAGCTCCATGTTGTAAGCGCTCGACCATCTTCTGCGAAGACCATCCCCTTGAGAAGAAATGGGATCTTTGCGCGGGTATAGTTGCCGCGTTTGTGCCCATTGATCGACAGTATTGAGTGAACGTCATCCCAAAGTTTTTGATCAATGATGGCGTCGTGTTTGCCTTCGTACCATTGGTCCTTGTGCCGAAGCTCACCGAGGTAAGTACGATTATGAAGCAGTTTGTAGATGAGGCCTCTGTCGATTGGTTTTCCAGGCCGAAATCGACCGTCCTGTGTTGTCCAGGATTTACTGGTGGCACCTTCAAGTCTCAGCTCTTTATACAGTAGAGTTGTTGAGCCGATTTCAGTAAAGCGTTGGAAGACTTGTTGCACCAGCTTAGCTTCCTTGGGGTTTATAACTAGGCAGCGATCCTTTACATCGTAACCAAGAGGAGGAATTCCTCCCATCCATAAACCTTTCTTCTTACTAGCGGTGATCTTATCGCGGATCCTCTCGCCGGTTACCTCTCTTTCAAATTGGGCGAATGACAGCAGAATATTCAGCATCAGCCTGCCCATTGAGTTGGTGGTGTTAAATTGCTGGGTGACCGAGACGAATGATGTGTTATGGCGTTCGAATACCTCAATCATTTTGGAGAAGTCGGTAAGGCTTCGCGTCAGTCGGTCAATTTTGTAAACCACAACGACATCGATTTTGTCATCCTGTATGTCTTTAAGTAGGCGCTTCATTGCCGGGCGATCCATATTGCCACCGGAGTATGCAGGGTCGTCGTAGTCATCCTCGACCGGTATCCAACCTTCAGCACGCTGGCTGGCAATGTAGGCATGACCCGCATCGCGTTGCGCATCGATGGAGTTGTAATCTTGGTCCAATCCCTCATCTGTTGATTTGCGTGTATAGACTGCACAGCGAAGTCGTTTCTTAATTTGGTCTGACATTATTTTTTACCTCGCTTCGCTTTCTTGTCGTACATTGCTTTCCTTAAACCAAAGAACAGTGGTCCTGACCATCGAGTGCCAGTAATTTCTCTAGCGATAACTGAAAGGCTTTTATAAATCCGGCCTTCAAACTCGAACTGACCATCATGGATGACAGTGACCTTGTGCTCTTTTTCTTGGTAAATCCGGCTTAATACTGTGCCGGGGATGGGCTGAGGATAACGGTCACGAAGTGGCTTTTTGCCGGTATTGATGATGGCACTAATACGGCGATCATTTTTCTCTGCAAGGTTTTGATGTGCTCGCCTAAACTCGACTTCCTGTAGCCGATATGCCAGGCGCTTTTCTAGAAATGACCGAATATGAGTTGGTGGTTCTTTACGGTACAGCTGACGCCATAAAGATTTAATCTCGTCCATACTCATCTCCGATAGTTGCGTTATCTGCGCAACGGCCGAAGTGGATGGTTCGAATACGATATCTGAGCTCATTTTGCCTCCGAAGTGTTGGTGTTCTCTGGTTCACCATGAACGCTTCGGTAGCCAGACATAGCAAGTGAAATGTCGCTATCTGAGTCCAATAATTGAGCTTTATTCGAGGCTGGAGCTCTCAGCCGAATTAGGCCGTTAGCTATTATATGAGCGACTTCCTGTATGCGCTTTTCAGGAGCCATTCGCTTGGGAGATAAAGGGTTTGTTTGCTGCATTTGCTTACCACTCTGAATGTTCAAAATACTGTTGAACATTTTGTTTTTAGAGCGGCGAAAAGGCCATCAGGTAAATTAGGGCTGGTGCGGGTTCACTTGGGTTGCAGATAAAGTTCTACAAAATTATCGGTGTAAGTTCTTCGAGGATGGAAGCTCTTAGCTTGCTTACATCTTTTTCATCAAGGTTTTTATCTTGCTCAATTTTATCGAGATAGTGATGAATTGAATCGACAAGGCTTGGCGATGTGATCAGCGCATTATAATCATTAATCAGCGGTTCGAAGTGTTTGAAACTTTGCTTTTGAAAGAGATCTTTATACTCATCAATCATTGCGCCCTTAGCTTCATGGCCGGTAAATGGATCCAGCATCTTCGGCATGTAAACGATATTCCAAGGAGCGGTAAAAGCGAATACGTTTTTAGTTCTGCCAAAAATATGCGAGATCTGATAGTTCTGAATTGGCTCGTGTTTGTTGCTTTTAGTCTTTGAGTATCCTGTCAGGTCACGGATCAATTTTGTCGGCTGGGCGTTGTTCGTTGGGTCAACGGTAACCTGATTATTATCGAGAACATCAGCATAGAATGCTTGAAACAAATGAGTGCCATTCGAATTACGACCAAAGCCGCGAATGAATACTTGCTGATTGCTATGCACTTTATGTTTCAGCTTTTCCCAGGCGGCTTCTGCTTTATCTAGCGGCGCGTAGATAGTTTCACTAAGGCCAAATTCGAAAAACTGATCTTTCGATATGTAGCCTTGTGAGAAAAAGCGTTCGTAGGAGTCTCGCATAATCGTTAGTAAGGGTTTTGCCCGTTGTTTATAAAGTTGGTGTACGAATCAGTAAGCAACTCATCATCTTCATTGAAATCATCTGGGTCACTGTACCCACCCGCATCATCAAGTATCAATATGGTTAATGTCTTGCCGTATTCATCGGAGTAGATGCTGTGCTCAATAACTTCCTCATTCGGAAACCAAATTCCAGGACCATGCTTAACACCATTTCTTGCTTCTGTTGAATACTGCTCTTGTGCTGCTAATGAGAACTCGGGTACCTCAACACAGTCTTGCTTGGTCGCGAAGTAACGGCCAGAGCGAAAAGCACTGCCGCTAGATTTAGACCAATGCATAAAGCCTTCTTCTGATAGCAGGCCGATTGCGCGCTTCTTCGTGAAGTCGAGCCATTTCAAAACAGCCGCCGTGAGTGATACGCCATAGCGGTCGGCACAATGCTGCATTAAATCAATACTGAACTGTTGACCGTCAGCCTGTGCTCGAAAATCATTGTTAGGCATTAACAGGTTGGCAGCAAAGGCATTAGCTTCTGCTTCGATGTCGATACTTTGCTGGTTTTCATCCAGCATGTCTTTTTCGCCGCACTGAAATTTGGTTTTGCTTAGAGATTGTCGGTGGACCATGTAGTGACCCAACTCATGGGCCTTAGTGAAGTTAGTACGGCCAGGGTGAACCACATCCGTATTGTAAAAGATGGCCCACTCATCTTTGCTGTCATGCTTCACCAGCATGCCATCAACCGAATTGCCCATGCTGCCGCCATTAACGGCAGTGATTGGGTCTTGGCTGAATGATGGCGTGAGCTCTTTTGCCACCATTTCAACGTCTACCGGGAAGCGAATATGCGTTGGAAGCGCAGTGTCGAGAATATGAGTAATGCGGTTAGCTTCCTTTTGCGGGAACTTCTTTTCTGACACTACTTCTTGCTCCATGCATCGATCATATCCATGATTTTGTCTCGATCATCTTTTTCCAGTTGACCGAGCTTTCGATAAAACACTTCTTTCTCTAGGTCGTCAGTCACTTCTGTCTGGGCATCATCAATGAGGTAATCGGTGGTTACATCCAGTTCTTTTGCAATGGCGGCTAATTTTTCAGCAGATGGTCGTTTTACGCCTTTATTTTCGATCTCCCAGATGTAGCTTTTACCTGAGCCTATCTTCTCCGCAAGTTGTTCTAATGTAAGGCCTTTTTGTTTGCGAAGCTCTTTAATCTTGGCCCCTAATACGTTGGCCACGGCAGTGCCTCCTCAGTGAATGGTGTAAAAAGTTCATTATAGACTTACTTTTTTTACTTGAAAAGAAATATAAGCGCCCATATTATATAAGTTCGCTATCTTGAACTTTCTGTAATTGAGTACCGAGAGTTTGCCGTTTATCACTTATATTGAGGAATTGTGCCTATGCCAATCGTTCGCAACTTCGTTAACCATGCTTCATCTCAGGGGCTGAAATCATACTTTTCTGCCAATGACGGTTTTGACCAGGTGGACTGGTCAAAAGAGCAGCCTGAGGTAGCCAGCAAGGTTATCGAGCTGTTTGACCACCAGCCTGCTGATGTGCAGATCAAAATCACGCTTGATCTTGAAAGAATCAAGCACATGACCGACGAGGTGGGTCAAGCTGCATTATTGAGCACATTCCCTGACGCCAGTGAGCTTCTTAAGCATGAGACTGCGGCCGAGAGAAGCCTATGGGTGTTTCAGAGTCATCGCGACAAGTTCCGGCAGGCGGAAGATATTCGATATGCGGACCAATATCGCCATGGCCAGAAGTGGACCGGTTATCAAGTAGAAGCATTGTTGCCGCTGCATAACGACCAAGTATCGATGGACACATTTAAGTCCAAGATTAAGGAGCTTTTCGGCCTGGGTGAAAAAGTGAAGATTGAACTATTTGACCGTGTTCAACCTGATGAAGATGGTAACGACGTCAACGTTGTACAGGTCATGATTTACCAAGAAGGGTTGCCTGACTCATACCTTGAGTTCAAAGGTGACGAAGATATTGTCTCTCGAATTCGCCGACCAGTTTCTGAGCATGCCATTACTTACTCATCCGACACCGGTACTATCGAGGTAGTTGCCGCCAAGCAAGAGCGCCGGGATACCATTGCAAAAGCATTCACGGAAGATCTACTTAAGCAGCCAGTGACAGCAGACAAGGTTCCACTGCGTCGATTTGACTTGATGCCGCTTATGGAGAATAAGCCATTAGATTGGGATGTGGAGGATGGCATTGAATCCGTTCAGCTGGTCCTGATGAAAATTAAAGATCTCGCTGGTGATGGCCGAGTGCAAATTGAGGTGCCAGCTAAAAGCAATACCGCTCTCCATGAATACGCACAAGAACATTTTGGTGAACAAAACCCTTTGTCTTCTGGTGGGTTTGCGCCGGTACAGGCCAAGATCAATATTCGCTTCCACCCTGAAAATGGACATGGGCGCGGTAAGGTTCTTCCTGTGAAAATCTCAATGCCAAATGGTTGTGATTTGAGAAGCAGGACTGACAAGGAGCGATTGATTGGTGAAAAGTACCTCAAGCGATGGGGATTACTTGAAGAGGTTCAAGAATGAGTGCCACAGGGGCTTTGAGCAGAGGCGCGCTTGCGCTTCTGCTTAGAATAACTGGTACACCAAAACAAGAGGTTGATGCTGAAGACTTATCAATTAATGCCGATTTCAAAGAGCTGATAAACGCGAGAATGATTCACCCTCTGCAAAACTCTGCGACGTCTTTAAATGTTGATGATCAAGACTGTGAATTATTACCCTGCCCAAGTGGCTCTGGGTTTCGTTATTTCTCTTCGGAGGCTGGTTGGGTGCATGTACCCACGACCTCAATAGGTAGATATCAAGTAAGTAGCAACCGTTTTTTGCAGTTTGTTCAGCAGTGGCTCGATATATCGTCTCATCAACCAGTAGCGGAATTGGTTGGTGATATTTTGTGGGATCTTGGGGATATATGGCTCGGAAAAACTCGTGTCGCGGTATTGTTTTGTAGGAGGGCCTATTTGGCTCAAACCATTTCAACAGTGAAGCTAGCATTCGGTTCATTTGCGCGTCGTCGCTCAGCTGTGATCCTAACTGATAGAGCTATATCTCAAAATGGGCCGCCAATCCCTGGTGAACCACTATGTATCGCCATTCATGATCTGCTGTTGCCTGACCAGCAATGTGTATCGACTATCGATAAAGATTTGCTGGCGGAGCTCCTAGGCCATGGATGCTCCCATCAAGCTAAGCGACCCCCAACATGGTGCTCTGAAGATGGAGGGGAGCTGGTCGTAAATGGTGAGCAATATATATTCACTGGTCTTACTCATAAACGAATTATTCGCCAGCTATTTGAAGCTTGGGAGTCTGGCCAAGAAAAGCTGCGCACAGCTGCTGTATTGGAAAACGCAGAATCTAAAGCAAGCGCGTTTTCTCAGGCTTTTAGCGGTTGTAAGACAGAGTGGAAGAATGTGGTCGGCTATGGAAATGGGAATTGTTGGCTGAAGACTGAATAGAAATGCCTGCCACGATTAATGTGAGTAATTTTTGAGAAGCCGCTGCCATTCTCATATCGCTATTTGCTCCTTACGAGCTGACCACGATGGGTGCTTGCGCGGGCCCACAAGCTTTATTGCTTGCCTCATATTTAGTGACCAAGGGGCGTATGCTTGGTCCGGGTATCATAATAGCTAAAGCCAATGATCGGCAAGTTCTTGGACGCTCGAAATAGCTTCGTCCCATTTTGCGGGAGATGGGTGATATACGAGAGGGCCAATAAATTGATTGTACCGCTCTTGGTGATGAGCTTCGTCAATTAATAATGAGAGCCCATATCGAAGCTCAGAGTTTGCATTGTTTACGAATTCTTTGTGTTGATTTCCAAACTGACTTTTGTCGATTTCAATAACTTGTTCAACCATTGGCTTTAAGGTGGAAGGTGATGTCATTGATTCGTATATGAGGTGTAGATCATAAACATGCCGAATTAATGTTTTATCGTCCGGTCTGGAGTTATCCCGAGCATGTGATGCGGTCCTGCGAAGGAGTGAAACGAATTTTTCACTGGCAGTCGAGTGCACAGTGACACAAGCAATGCTTTGAACTTCTCCCGGCTCTTTAAGCGTACTTGCATAAAGTGAGCTCAAGGAAAGCTCTACTGGATCTTCCAGTAAGTCAGACTCTGTTAAGTCCAATTGCAAATGCGGTCTGAGTGCTTCCAGGGTGTCATGATCTCTGGGGTATTCAATCAAAAATTGTTGATACTTACCTTCATTCCGTTTTTTAGGATCTGCGGCAAGCTTGAAGATACCAGAGTCAGAAATGATATTCAGAATGAGCTGATGAATATCGCGTCGCAATTGTCGCTGCTGATTTTTGGATTGCGCCAGAGTATCTGCATTGGGGATCATTTTAATGTCGATATCTTCCGACATTCTGAAGGTGTTTTGATGTGCTTTGGCTAAACAAGTCCCGCCTGAAAAAACAAGTTGAAAGCCCTCTGGTGTGAGCTGTGATATTTCTTTTAATAGCTGCGTAGCCCAATAGTCTTTTTCAACAATGGCCGGGCTACTTATGTGCAGCGCATCAGCAATATCCAGAAAAAGGGAAGAGTCGATTGTGCTCATTAAGCTCGAGCCATTTGAAGCTCGAACTTCTCTGTACCTATGCGGCGATTGAAGCGTTCAAAAATAATAACTTCAGCATTTGCAGGGATTTGAGTCGAGCCTGATTGGTAATCCAGAACCGACTTAGAGGGCTCCCATTTTACGCCTAGCCGAGAAAGCGCTTCTTCTGCTACTTGAGTGAAGCCACCCTTGGCAGACAGCATGGGTTTGCCAGTAATTCTGTTTGGTCGAGCCTTGGCATAAAGACCATAACCAACCTTAACAAGAACACCATCTGAGGTGAGTTGGCGTAATGCTCGACCAACTTGGTCGTACCCTGCCAGCTTCTCAAAGTCTGAGCGCAGAAATACCTCGCGATTCGAGCGCGATATCTTTGTGGCGACCTTTGATTTAAGTGACAAGCGTTTCATGCCGGTTAACTCTCTATTGAGAACGATTCCTATAAAACTTAGCAGGGTTTGCCTGGAAAGTCAATCAAAAATACGACACTTTCTGTTCTTTATGTATTCTATAAGCTATTGATATATAAAGCTTATATTGAATTTAGTGTCGTATTTTTGCATGCGATTATAGGGGGGTGATGAGCGAGTGATCAAATCTAACCTCCTACCTAACTTCCCCCTAAACGGCTCCTAACCTACCCAAGCACATCATTACCTCACGTTTTCGCAATAACCATCAGGAGTGCAACGTGAGTGTAAATCATATGAACCAACGGCAATTAGCCAACCGCTGGGGCGTTAGCGAAGCCACATTGGAGCGCTGGCGCTCTGAAGGCATCGGCCCCGTTTTTCTCAAACTACAAGGTCGCGTGATGTACCGCCTCGAAGACGTCGAGGCCTATGAACACGACTGTCTTCGCAAGAGTACCTCTGAACGTGTAGCTGGAGGTGACGCATGAGCCTTTCTCTAGAGCAAGCACAAGCCATGAGCATTGGTGAGTTAGCAGGCGTGACTGCTGCTGAATTGATGCGTGTTCAGGCAGAGGCGGCC
The DNA here is from genome assembly GCA_050633885.1 of Cellvibrionaceae bacterium. Lineage (GTDB taxonomy): Bacteria > Pseudomonadota > Gammaproteobacteria > Pseudomonadales > Cellvibrionaceae > JAWSVE01. Next base: position 324,682 of record JBOEHK010000005.1, on the reverse strand, counting down.
AACTACCTGCGCAATGCCAAAGAGCTTAAAGACTGGATCGATGGCGCTATCGCCATGAAGTACGAGCCAAAAGTCCGCGAGCTAAGAACTCAACTTGGCAAAGACACCGGGATTATCAATTTCGATGACGAAGGCGTGCGTGTCACTTCAGACCTGCCCAAGAAACCGGTCTGGGATCAAGCGCAGCTATCCGAAATCGCTCAGCGAATTTCTGCCAGTGGCGACAACCCAGCTGAATTCTTGGACATCACTTACAAGGTGGCTGAACGCAAATATACCGCTTGGCCTGAAAACCTTCGAACCGTTTTTGAACCCGCTCGGACATTAAAAACCGGCAAACCCACCTTCCGTCTCAGCCTTGCAAAGGAGCAATAATCATGACGATTTTTACCAAAGAAACCAATTTTTTAGAGGCTCTGCGCAAGAGCAGTTTTTCATTGGAAAGCCTGCCAGATGCCATTTCCATTCCTGATGTATCTGACGAAGGAGAACCTGAATCTAAGGCGTTGCTTCTAGCGACCGTTGATGATTTGGCCTTTGCACAGCAGGGTCTGAATAAAGAGCTCAGTCGCATTGTTCAGGAAATGGACTCGCTACGCAGAGTGCATGACATGGCTCGAGGCTATGGTGCCAAAGGCGCCGACTATGCGCTTGAGTTTCTGCGCGAACATGGGGAGGTGAAGTGATGACTTTCCCAATAATTACGGCCGATCAAAGGTTGGCGGAAAAGCGAGGTATTAAAGGCTGCATTCTTGGACCTTCAGGTATCGGTAAAACTAGCCTGTTGTGGACAGTCGAAGCTGACAAGACTCTGTTCTTCGATTTAGAAGCGGGTGACTTGGCTGTTGAGGGCTGGACGGGCGATGCGATTCGGCCCCGTACCTGGCAGGAGTGTCGAGATTTCGCGGTATTTATTGGCGGCCCTAATCCCGCGCTTCGTGATGAGCAACCTTATAGCCAAGCCCACTATGACGCTGTATGTGAAAAGTTTGGTGATCCCATCAGCTTAGATAAATACGATACCGTCTTTATCGACTCCATTACGGTTGCAGGTCGTTTGTGTCTGCAGTGGTGCAAAGGCCAGCCCCAAGCATTCAGTGAGCGAAGTGGAAAGCCAGATACGCGAGGCGCATATGGTCTGCATGGCCAAGAGATGATTGCGTGGCTGACTCATCTTCAGCATACCCGCAATAAGAACATTTGGTTTGTCGGCATTCTCGACGAGAAGATCGACGACTTCAATCGCAAGGTATTTGCTCCACAAATTGATGGCTCAAAAACAGCGCTTGAGTTGCCCGGCATTGTCGATCAAGTCATCACGCTTGCAGAGATCCAAAGCGATGATGGTCAGCGTTATCGCGCCTTCATTAACCACACTCTTAATCCCTATGGCTATCCCGCCAAAGACCGCAGTGGGCGTCTTGATGTTATTGAAGAACCCCACCTCGGTCGACTGATGACCAAAATTCATGGGCCAGTGACACCTGCCTCTGATCGCCTGAGCTTTGCTCGCCCAGCACCTATCGAAACCCAAACCAATACTGAAGAAGGAGTCCAATAATGACGACTTGGAATGATTTTAACTCGGCAGAAGACCAAAACAATTTTGACGTAATCCCAAAAGGCACGCTGGTAAAAGTGCGCATGACTATTCGCCCCGGCGGCTATGACGATGCGTCACAGGGTTGGACGGGCGGATATGCAACGCAAAGCATGACGACAGGCTCTGTCTATCTGAACTGCGAGTTCGTTGTGCTTGATGGTCCGTACGCCAAACGCAAGATGTGGAGTCTTATCGGTTTACACAGCCCTAAAGGACCTGAGTGGGCAAACATGGGTAGAGCGTTTGTTAAAGGGATTTTGAATTCCTCACGTGGTCTTCATCCGCAAGATAACTCGCCACAAGCCCAACAGGCTCGACGCATTCAGGGCTTTGTCGATCTGGACGGGATCGAGTTTGTTGCAAAGGTTGAGCTGGACAAAGACCAAAACGGTGATGATAAGAATGTAATCAAAACTGCTATTACGCCAGACCACAAAGACTATGCAGCAGTGTCAGGCAACACGGTTCAAGCTGCCGCTTCAACGCAGCCAGCTTCTTCACCACAAGCATCTGCTAGTGCTCCGACTGGTCGTCCCAGTTGGGCACAATAAGGAGGTCGGCACATGTTATTACGACCTCGTCAAAAACTGTTTGTTGAGCGCAGTCTAACTGCGCTCGATAAACACCAAAACACACTGGGGGTGGCGCCTACGGGCGCCGGTAAAACGATCATGTTGTCCGGTGTCACCGGCCAGTGGCTAGAAAATGAAGAGGCCAAAGCTTGTGTACTTGCTCACCGTGATGAGCTCACAACGCAAAATGCTGCCAAGTTTAGTCGTGTTAATCCGAGTATCTCGACTTCGATTTATGACGCAAAAGAAAAGTCGTGGAACGGTCAAACGACCTTCGCCATGGTACAAACCTTGGGGCGCGAATCGAACTTAAAGAAGATGCCCAAGCTTGATCTTCTGGTTATTGATGAAGCGCATCATGCGGCGGCACCGACCTATCGTCGAATCATTGATAGCGTTCGCGATCGCAATCCTGATGTGGCGATTTTTGGTGTTACGGCTACTCCAAACCGGGGGGATAACAAAGCATTGCGCCCTGTATTCAGTAACGTGAGTGATCAAATCACCTTGGCTGAACTCATTCAATCAGGGCACTTGGTTCCACCCAGAACCTATGTAGTCGATGTGGGGACTCAAGGAGAGCTGTCACAAGTCAAACGTACTGCTGATGATTTCGACATGGCGGCTGTCGACGCGATTATGAACAAAGCGCCTATCACCGAAGCTGTGATTCGTCACTGGAAAGACAAGGCTCATGATCGTCCCACCGTAGTGTTTTGTTCGACCGTCCAGCACGCCAAGAATGTTGCGGAAGCCTTTTCAGCATCAGGTATCAGTGCGGAAGTTATTTATGGCGAATTATCAAGTGAGGCGAGAAAGGCAGCGCTGTCTCGCTTTGAATCCGGTGAGTCTCAGGTTGTTGTCAATGTTGCGGTGCTCACCGAAGGCTGGGATTTCCCTCCAACCAGTTGTGTTGTTCTACTACGGCCAAGTTCTTATAAGTCGACGCTAATTCAAATGATTGGGCGCGGTCTTCGAACCGTCGACCCCAACGAACATCCGGGCGTTGTGAAAAGTGATTGTGTGGTGCTCGACTTCGGCACAAGTACCATGCTTCACGGTTCTTTAGAGCAAGATGTGAACCTGGATGGCCACGAGGGCCAAGGCGAAGCGCCACAAAAAGAATGTCCGGAATGCGGTGCGATGGTACCTGCAGCCGCGAAGGAGTGTTCTCTTTGCGGTCATGTTTGGGAACGAACAGTAGGCGATGGGAAAGTTGATCTCACGGACTTTGTGATGTCTGAAATTGATCTTCTTAAACGTTCATCCTTTCGTTGGTGCGATTTGTTTGGTGATGATGCCGCATTGATGGCGACTGGTTTTGAGGCGTGGGCAGGTGTGTTCTTTCTCGCAGGTCACTGGTTTGGAATGGGCGGTGGTAAAAAACTGCCTGCGAGATTACTCGCCATGGGTGAGCGAACGGTTTGCCTGGCCGCCGCTGATGACTGGCTAAACGAACATGAAACCGAAGATGCTGCCAGCAAATCCCGCAAGTGGTTAAACCAAGCTGCGACCGCTCAACAACTTCGATATCTACCTGCTGCGTATCGCCAGGACTTTGGTTTAACGCGCTATCAGGCTTCCTGCCTCTTGGCCTTTCAGTTTAACAAGCGTGATATCCAGTCACGTATTTTCAACAAAGTCGAAGGCAAGGAGGCTGCTTAATGTGCATTACCGATGCTTTATTTGCCACAAACCGCCTCGAGGCTTTTGCTGGCTTGAACCAAACCGCAATCAATCCAGCGACAGTCGGCGCGCTAGCTTTAAACGTTTCTGCTCCAAGCAGTGCCAAGACATTCATTACCAGTTGCATCGGAAGGGAGTGGCCATGATCAGAACTGATTTAGAACAAAAAGCCGTTGAGTCCGTCTTGGTCCCGCTTGCTGATTATGTAATGGCTGTAGGTATGGACAAGGGACTGGGCGACTACAGCAAAACAGAAATTGTTGGTTTGGTGGATACAGTGCTTGAGTCCTATCACCAGACTTTGCAGGAGTTGTACAAAGACGAGGTGCCTTTCTGATGTTGGATTTTAATCATCGACCAACCTTGTCGGAACAGATCAGTGAACGCATCGACGTAGCGTTACAGCAAGAACAGCAGTCACAGGTACCGAGAAATTATCTTGGTGCTTCAAGACTTGGAGTGTCTTGCGATCGTGCTTTGCAGTTTGAGTTCACACATACACCTGTCGACGAAGGTAGAACATTTACTGGACGTACTCTTAGAATTTTTGCGGCGGGTCATGTCTTTGAAGAACTCGCTATCGATTGGTTGCGTAAAGCAGGCTTTGATCTGTATACGGAAACATCCACCGGTGGGCAGTTCGGGTTTTCTGCAGTGGATGGCCGTTTGCGTGGACACGTAGATGGCGTGCTTGCCGGAGGACCTGAATCAATTGGCGAAGGCTTTCCTGCGTTGTGGGAGTGTAAATCACTGAATGCAAAGTCTTGGAAGGATACGGTCAAACGTGGAGTGACTCTTTCTAAACCGGTCTATGCGGCACAGATAGCGTTGTATCAGGCCTATATGGAAGAACAGATTCCTGGCATTGCCTCCAATCCCGCCTTGTTCACTGCCATCAATAAAGATACCGCCGAATTGTACTTCGAGTGGGTTCCTTTTAACGGTGAGTTGGCTCAGCGGGCATCCGATCGAGGTGTGCGTGTCATTCAGGCGACTGATGCAGGAGAGCTTCTACCCAGAATAAGTAAAGACCCTGCCCATTACGAGTGTAAGTTTTGCTCTTGGCAGGATCGCTGCTGGCGAGGAGGTGCGCAATGAACAGCAGCACCGATAAAGTGATCTGGCTCGATTTTAACGACGCACCTGAGCAGGGTGAATCAACAAAACCCAAGCATGATGCCCGAGAGCTCAAGCAACGATTAATCGATTCGTTAGATGCTGTCTTGACCTATCTGTTTCCTGCAGGAAAGCATCGAGGCAAGCAGTTCATTGTAGGCGATCTGGAAGGCAATCCAGGTAAAAGTTTAGTCGTTGAACTTGCAGGCTCTCGTGCAGGTATGTGGATGGATTTTGCTACCGGAGAAGGTGGTGACATCTTTGATGCCTGGGCACGTGTTAATGGCTTTGATACCGCCAGCCAATTTCCTGAGCTGGTGGATTCTGTCGCTCAATGGTTAGGCGTGTCTGTTGATCAATCAAGGCCATTGTTCGCGACTTATGAGAAAGCCAATAAGCCCACAATGCCTGCTCGACATGTACCTACCGATGATCTAGGGCCAGCAACTGGAAAATGGGATTATCGTGATAGCCAAGGTCAGCTAATTGCCTGCGTATATCGATACGATACCGAGTCGGGCAAAGAGTTCAGACCGTGGGATGTGCGATCTCGCTCAATGAAAGCACCGGATCCAAGACCGCTCTACAACCAGCCTCAAATCTTAAGCGCCAATCAAGTGGTACTGGTCGAAGGCGAAAAGGCTGCGGACGCACTCATTCGCTTAGGATTGGTGGCAACCACTGCCATGAATGGCGCTAATGCTCCAATAGCGAAAACGGATTGGTCGCCACTGAAAGATAAACACGTTTTAGTCTGGCCTGACAATGATGATGCGGGTTCTGAGTATGCCAGAAAAGCATCGGAAGCGATCGCATGCGGTGGTGCCGCTTCTGTGGCGGTTTTGCATATTCCGGGTGATAAATCCGTTAAGTGGGACGCCTATGATGCAGTCGATGAAGGCATGGATGTGTGGGCTTTCGTTCAGTCGGCACCGAGAACCATTGTTAAAGATGCCGAGCCGATACCGCTGCATTCATTAGGTGAGTTGTTAGCCGATACCTCACCGATGCCAGACGATTTGATTGCACCGAGGGTTTTAACGCCCGGCGGCATGATTGTATTTGGTGGCGCGCCTAAGGTGGGGAAAAGTGATTTTCTGTTGTCTTGGTTAACACATATGGCGGCAGGCGAGCCCTTTCTTGAGCTCACGCCCTCAAGGCCATTGCGGGTGTTTTACCTGCAAGCTGAGGTTCAGTATCACTACTTGCGTGAGCGGATCCAGTCCATGGGTTTGCCAGAAGCAGTAAGTCGCCAAGCTGCCAATAACCTATTGGTCACGCCTCAGCTTCGTTTAGTGCTCAATGATCAGGGTGTTGAGCAAGTGATCGAGGCACTGCAGCGGGCTGCGTCTCAAGGTGGGGTCGACATTCTGGTAATTGACCCTATTCGCAATGTGTTCGATGGTGGTCCTGAGGGCAATAGCGAAAACGACAACAACGCGATGTTGTTTTTCTTGCGTGAGCGAGTTGAGCAATTGCGTGATGCGGTCAATCCCGATGCGGGAATCATCCTTGCTCACCACACCAAGAAAATCAGTAAAAAACAGGTCGAGGAAGATCCGTTTCTAGCCTTGTCAGGTGCAGGCAGTTTGCGTGGTTACTACACCACCGGCATGTTGCTGTATCGCCCTGATGAAATGCTGACGGATCGCACCTTGGTGTTCGAGCTGCGCAATGGACCTGGCTTACCTGCCAAGCGAGTCGATAAAAGCCAAGGGCGCTGGATTGAACTTGATCCTCACAGTGATCGTTTGGTCAATCAAGACTATGGCGCCAAGCTCGATGCGGAGCGACAACGCAAGCGCGATGTCATTGTACAAATGATCTTTGATGAAGCGTCGCAAGGCCGAGTTTACACCTCGAATCAGTTTGCAGAATCGTTCGAAGGCCAAGCTGGACTCGGTGCTAACCGGACCATCAATGAGCGCATTGCTGTCCATGCCACAAAAGGCGATATCAAGTTCTTCCGTAATCCTGAGGACTACAACTTACCAGCACTGACCCGAAGCAAGTACGGCTATCTCTGTGTTGAGGGTATGACGGTTCCCGCAAGGGAAACCATTGATACCGATACCGGTGAGGTCAAACAGTCTCACTTGTTGGTTAAACCCACCCATTACAAATGTGCTCAAACCGGTGCGGTGCTCCCTGTCGAGAATCCGGATGTTTGGGTGTACCAAGAGGAAACAAGCCATGAATCATGATCAAAATAAGGCCTCGGACATGGCCGTTTGCAGTCTGCAATCTGAACCAGTTTGCTGCAATCTGCAAACTACCCGCAAACTGAAGGTCAGCAATAACAAGGCATCCAGCCAGATTGCAGATTGCGGAGCCCAGATTGCGGATACCCCCTGCAAACTGAACACAATCCCAGATAATTCAAGGGTTTCAGAGATAAATCCAGATTGCACGCAAACCCCCTCTCTCTACGAGAGAGGAGAGTCCCCTATAGGGGAAGCTCTCCATCTCGGTGAGAAAGAGAGTATCAACCGAACATTGCCTGTAGTGCTGTGCTTGGATTTGGGTACAACAACTGGATGGGCAGTTCATTCCAAACAAGGTGTGATCAACAGCGGCACCATCAGTTTTAAAAACGATCGCTGGCAAGGTGGCGGCATGCGCTTTTTGAAGTTCAACCGTTTCTTGAATGAGCTAAACGAAAATGCTGGGCCTATCAGCATGGTATTTTTTGAGGAAGTTCGTCGCCACATGGGTGTGGATGCGGCTCACGCTTACGGTGGTTTTATGGCGCATCTTACTGCTTGGTGTGAGCAACAAAATATTGCCTACGAGGGTGTTCCGGTTGGAACCATCAAGCGGCACGCAACAGGCAAAGGTAATGCAAATAAAAGCATGATGATTGAGTCTGCGAAAGCGCGAGGCCATCTGCCAGCGGATGATAACGAAGCCGATGCATTGGCTTTGGTTTATTGGGCTATTAACCAACGAATAGGAGAGCAATCATGAATAACTTCACGCCAGAACACATTGCTCTCCGATTTGAGGAGTGTGTATCAACACTGCGTAAATTGCCTGGTGAGCGAAGCTTGGGTTACGTGAGCTATTGGCCAGAGATCAAATACGATCGGAGAGAGCTCGCCAGACAAGAGGTTCAAACGATTCGTTTACGTCCAACGCCAGACCAAATCACTCGCATGGAGGAAACGTTGTCATGGATAACGTTTGTCAATCATGGCGAAAGAAACCTGATCTGGTTACGAGCCTATCGAACGCCATGGCGAGTGATCTCTCGTGAGACTGGGTTTCCAAGAACGTCTGCACAGCGTTATTGGCAAGGGGCGTTAATAAAAATTGCGGAGCGGCTCGCTCAAGAGCAAAGACCTGCGTGCTAATGCCAAAACCCCCAGTGGGACAAAACCCCGTTTTTAAGCGAGAATACTTGCTAATCTCACGATTGAACTGCACACAAGCCACGGCCACCACACCGTGGCTTTGCTTTTTCTGGCCCCAGAAAAAAATGGGTCCTTCCTGGCCATCGAATCGATGCGGGTCGCAAGGCCGCCGCATTTCGCTAGCGACAGCCCGTTAAACCGGGTTCGCAGGTTCGCGGTTCGCACCGCTATTTCCAAGGTAATCTAATGCAACTTAACACTGTCGAATCGGTGGAGCACTGGTCGCTTCAACGACTCATTCCCTATGCCAAAAATGCGAGGACGCATGACGATACACAGGTATCGCAAATAGCGGGTTCGATAGCCGAGTTTGGCTTCGTGAATCCAATTTTGGTCGGTGATGACAACATCATCATCGCAGGCCACGGTCGCTTGATGGCGGCTCAGCAACTTGGTTTAGACACGGTCCCGGTGATCGTTTTACACCACTTGACCGAAGCGCAACGTCGCGCATTGGTGATTGCAGATAACAAAATTGCTGAAAACGCTGGATGGAATGATGAGCTTCTCAAGCTTGAGCTTGAAGAATTAGGCGATCTGGGCTTTGACCTTGATGTCATCGGCTTCTCTGATGAGGAACTGGATGAGCTTCTGGGTAACGACGAACAATCTGGTGAAAGCGATGAGGATGACATTCCCGAGGTAGAAGATGAGCCTGTAAGTCGACATGGTGATGTGTGGATTTTGGGTGACCATCGACTGTTATGTGGGGACTCGACCAGCAAGCAGGATTTAGACAAATTAATGAGCGGTGAGCTTGCCGATATGGCGTTCACCGATCCGCCCTATAACGTTGATTACGGCAACAACGCTAAAGATAAAATGCGCGGTAAAGATCGGCGCATTATGAATGATAATCTGGGTGATGATTTTTATCAGTTTCTTAAAGATGCGCTCACGAATCTTTTGAGTGTGACTAAAGGAGCATGCTACATCGCCATGTCATCCAGTGAATTAGACACGCTTCAAAAAGCGTTTCGAGATGCTGGCGGAAAGTGGTCAACATTTATCGTATGGGCAAAAAATACTTTCACTCTAGGTCGATCCGATTATCAGCGTCAGTATGAACCGATTTTATATGGTTGGCGCGAAGGCAACGACCACTTTTGGTGTGGGGCTCGTGATCAGGGAGACGTTTGGTTTTTTAACAAACCCGTTAAAAATGATTTGCACCCAACAATGAAACCGGTGGAGTTGGTTGAGCGTGCGCTTCGTAATTCCAGTAAGAGCCGAGACATTGTGCTCGATCTTTTTGGTGGATCTGGAAGCACATTGATTGCTTGTGAAAAAACAGGTCGTGCAGCACGCTTGATCGAATTGGATCCCAAGTATGTGGATGTCATTATCAGGCGCTGGCAGGACTACTCTGGCGAGCAGGCTATCCGTGAAAGTGATGAGCTTTCCTTTGATGAGATTGCCCTATCAATGCAAACAGAAGCAGTTGCGAATTAAAGTTTAAAGGTGTGCCATTCGCTTTGTTTAAAAAGATACAGGTATTGGGCATCACATGCTTTGGCCAGTGCAAATAGCTCCGATTCGCTTCGGGTAGTTCTTGGTTGGATTTGCTCCCAGGCATCGCCACGATCTCGGTGGTAAGCACAGACTGTTTCTCCCTGTACGTAGGAAATGTCGCCCAGCGCAATCAGGCTTTCGGCGTGGTATTCACTATTGTGATATTGCCGTAGCGTTGGCCCAACACCATTACCTGAATCATAGCCATCGTGATGACAATAAATTGATTGGTAATTGGTATCGTCTTTAGTCATCGCAATAAAGCAGCGGGTGCTCATTGGTCACCTCCTTGCACGCGATATCGACGTTGTTGGCCATCATCTTTGTTTGAAGTGATCGTCAGGCCCAATCGTTTTTTAACTGTGTTTGAAAAGACGCCTCGAACGGTGTGCTTTTGCCAGCCAGTTTCAGTACAAATTTCTTCAATGCTAGCGCCTTCTGGGCGCTGCATTAGTGCGATCATGCGTGATTGTTTAGTGCCCTCTCGTAGGGTGATGGTCTTTTGGGTTTCTGATTGTAAAGGTGCTTCTAAGCCTATGGCGTCAAAGCCATTTTCATTAATGGTGTAGCTATCGCCATTTTGGGTGATGAGCTCCCGAGTTAGAAGCCCTTGGATGACTCTGGGTTTAATGCCTGAGTTGATATTACTTGGTAGTGGCTCGATGTTGCCATCTGGCCGCTTACTAGCGGCTTGTAAAATGGCGGCTTGAGTTTCAGTTAATTTGCTCATAGTGCGCTCCTTATTCGGCATGTTCGCCTTCTTTAAAGGCTGAATCGGTAATTTGTTTGAGGAGTTCGGCGTAGTGCCCCAGATCGCCCACGTGTCCCCAGTTGATTTCGTCGGGGTGAGCGTTGAAGTGGTCATCGCTGAGTGCCTGAAGGCGCTCAAGCGCGTTATCAATTTCGGCTTTCCTGGCTAAAAAAGAGTCTAATGCGTTTTGTTTGTGGGCCATTTTGTTGTCTCCAAATGCTGTTCTGTTAAGCACATGAACGCTTCATTCAGCGGCCTTATCAACTCATTTCTGCTTATTAATTCTATTAAAAACAACAGGTTAAAAAATGGGCGTATCACTGCGGGCTTATGCCAAACATCGAGGGGTATCTGATACTGCAGTGCGGAAAGCGATTAAGTCTGGCCGTATCCAAGCGGAATCTGATGGCACGATTGATATCGATAAAGTCGACAAGCAATGGGATCGCAACACGGATCGCGCCCAGCAACGCAAATCATCGGGTGCGACAAAAGCAGTCCCCAAAGCGGCACTGGATGCGGTCGCAGATACCCTAAGTGAAAGTGGCAATACCGGTGGTGGCACCACCTATATGCAAGCCAGAACTGCCAATGAAGTGCTGAAGGCACAAACTAATCGAATCAAATTACAGCAGCTTAAAAAAGAGTTGGTCGATCGTGCCAAGGCGATAGCTCATGTCTTTCGGATGGCTCGATCTGAGCGAGATGCTTGGCTAAGTTGGCCAGCGAGGGTATCGGCTCAAATGGCTGCAGAGTTGGAGGTTGACCCGCACAAGATGCATGTCATGTTGGAGTCCTATGTCAGACAGCACCTATCCGAGCTTAGCGACATCCAGCCCAAGGTCGATTGACGAACACGGACGTTCTAATGCCGTGGCGTCAGGGATGACGAGGAACGGCGATTCTGAATTTTATGAAGGCGCTCTAGAGTTAGAAAAAGCCTGGAGAGAAGGCATCAAGCCAGATCCGATGCTGCAGGTTTCTCAATGGGCTGATGAGTATCGGGTGCTTTCGCCAAAGTCTGCTGCAGAGCCTGGTCGATGGCGAACTCAGCGAACGCCATATCTACAAGAAATAATGGACTGCTTGTCCGTTTCGTCTCCGGTTCAGCGCGTTGTATTTATGAAAGGTGCGCAGGTTGGTGGCACCGAAGCCGGTAATAATTGGATTGGCTATGTTATTCACATGGCACCCGGTCCGATGATGGCTGTTTCTCCAACCGTTGAGATGGCCAAACGTAATTCACGCCAGCGTATTGATCCGCAACTTGAAGATGTGACGGAGCTCCGGGCGCGTGTTGCCCCAGCGCGAAGCAGAGATTCAGGTAACACGGTGCTCTCCAAAGAGTTTCCGGGCGGCGTGCTGGTTATGACCGGCGCGAATAGCGCGGTTGGTCTGCGCTCTATGCCTGCGCGTTATCTGTTTATGGATGAGGTAGATGGTTATCCGGGAGACGTCGAAGGTGAAGGCGATCCTATTTTGCTGGCAGAACGTCGAAGTGCGACGTTTGCGCGCCGACGAAAAATACTGCTAGTGAGCACACCGACCATTAAAAGCACATCGCGCATCCAACGAGAGTTTGAAAACTCAGATCAACGCTATTTCTATGTGCCTTGCCCTACTTGCGGACATGCTCAGCCTTTGAGATTTTCGCAATTACGATGGGATGAAGGCAAACCAGAAACAGCGCAGTATTGCTGTGAGTCCTGCGAAGCTCTGATTGCAGAGCATCAAAAGACAGAGATGTTGAACCAAGGATTTTGGCAAGCCACTGCCGAGGGTGATGGCTACACACAAGGCTATCACTTGTCATCGTTATACAGCCCTGTGGGTTGGTTTTCTTGGGAAGATGCTGCACGTGTGTTTGAAAGCGCACAGCAAAACCCGGATTTGATGAAAGGCTTTGTGAATACGGTTCTTGGCGAATCTTATGAAGAAGAGTTTGAAGCCCCTGAGTGGGAACGCTTATACGAGCGTCGTGAATCGTACAGCGTAGGAACGGTGCCTGAGGGTGGTTTGTTCCTGACTGCCGGAGTCGATGTTCAGAGGGATAGATTGGAATGCGAGATTGTTGCATGGGGGCGCAATAAAGAATCTTGGTCAGTTGACTATTTGGTGTTGGACGGTGATACCGCACAACCTGAAGTCTGGAAAAAACTGGATAAGGTTCTTTCAAAAGACTGGCCGCACGCACTGGGTTCGACCTTACCGATACGAGTTATGTGTGTCGATTCAGGTTATGCCACACAAGATGTGTATGGCTGGGTGCGTCAGTATCCTCAGGCAGTATGGGGTGGCGCTGGTGCGAGAGCATCACAGCCGAGAACCGTTGTCGCCATTAAGGGGCGTGATACTGAAACCGCGCTCATTCTTAATGTGTCAAAAGCCGATACCGGTGGCAAACGTCGCGGATTGAGAGTTTGGAATGTAAGTGGTCCGGTTGCAAAAGTAGAGCTTTATCGCTGGTTGAAGCTACCGCGACTTACTGATGAAGAGCTTGCTACAGGTGAAAGCTTCGCACCGGGTACTTGCCACTTTCCCCAGTATGGCGAGGAGTACTTTAAACAACTGACCGCTGAGCGCCGCATCATTCGAATGCACAAAGGGTTTCCAAAAGCGACCTGGGAAAAAGATCCGGCTCGAAATAACGAAGCATTGGACTGCCGAGTTTATGCACGCGCTGCAGCGAGCATATATGGGGTGGACAGATTCAAAGAGGTGCAGTGGAAACGTTTTGAAAATGCACTGGGTGAAATAAAGCAAAGCCTAGCAGTTGATAGTGAAACTGTTCAGCCGATGAAACCAAAAACCAGTAACTCGTTTCGTCAACGAGCCTCTGTTGTGGCAGATGACCCTTATCTTTAACGAGGGTAGGAAAATAAAACCATGAGCGATTTATCCACATTGCGTCAGCGTTTAGTTGAGGCAGAAAGTGCGCTTCACCGGTTGATGATCGGTGAGCTAGAAGTGACCGTGTCAGTGGGTGGATACGGCGCAACGACTTATGCGCAATCTGATATCAACAAACTCAATGCGTATATCGCAAAACTCAAAACAGAGATCGCTACAAAGGAGCGACGCCCGAGGCGCGGCCCCTTATTCATGCGATTTTAAAACTAGAAAAACTGAGTTACCCATGTAACTCGAGCTAATTGAGGCGCTATGAGCAATCAATTGATCTTAGGGCCTAATGGCTTGCCGCTTGCTGCAGATACGGCCCATAGAGGCGCGTCACTTTCGGCACGAGAATTATCCAGCTGGCGTCCCATGGCTGGTTCGCCTGATGCAGACTTGCTTGATGAACTGTCCACACTGGTTTCACGCTCTCGCGATTTAGCGAGAAATCATGGTGTCGCCGCCGGGGCAATCCAGACGCTAGTGGACAATGTTGTAGGCACTGGCCTCCGACTATCGGCATTACCGGATTACAAAGCCCTGGGCAAAGATAAAGATTGGGCCGACAGCTGGTCGAGAAAAACGGAGGCTCTGTGGCGCAGTTGGGCTGAAACGACAGATTGTGATGCGGCAAGAAACCTTACCTTTAACGGGTTGACCACGCAGATGTTTCGCTCTGGTCTTATCAACGGCGAAGCACTTGCTCTTCCGCTTTGGCTTCCACAACGACACCAGACTTTCGCTACAACTATTCAGGTAGTCGAACCAGATCGTTTAGGGAATCCAAATGACCGACTCAATGACAGAAAAATACGCGGTGGCATCGAGGTCGATGTTTACGGCGCTCCCTTAGCTTACTGGATAGCGAAAACTCATCCGGGTGATCAGTTGCTTGGTGTTGCAGGTCTTGATCAGGAGTTTGAGCGAATTCCTGCAAGAACGCGATTCGGACGACAACGTGTTATCCATGTACACGACAAAGAGCGTACCGGGCAGAATCGAGGAAAACCGATTTTTACCAGCATCATGCCGCTTTTTAAAATGCTCGATCATTACGAGCGCTCCGAAATGCAGGCGGCAGTTGTGAATGCCATGATCGCTGCATTTATTGAAACTCCTTTAGATGGTGAATCAATCAGTGAAATGTTTGGCGGTTCCGCAGAGGACTACATGGCTGCTCGTAATGAATGGCAAGTTAAGCTTCAAGGTGGTGCTGTCATTCCAATATTTCCGGGAGATAAAGTCGCACCATTCACACCGAGTCGTCCGAACTCGGCTTACAGCAGTTTTGTTGAAAATATCCTGAGACATATTGGAACGGGTTTAAATTTGCCCTTCGAACTGCTGATGAAGGATTTTTCAAAAACGAATTATTCGTCAGCTCGTGCAGCACTCATGGAAGCTTGGCGGTATTTCATCGGCCGACGTCATTGGCTGGCGACTTATTGGGCGAAGCCCGTTTACGAGCTATGGCTTGAGGAAGCAATCAACAAAGGCTTGATCGAAGCACCAGGCTTTTACCAAAACAAAGCTTTGTGGTGTCGATGTAAATGGATTGGTCCTGGTCGGGGTTGGATCGATCCTGTTAAAGAAGCCAAAGCATCAAAAATTCGCTTGGAAACCGGCCTTTCGACGCTGGAAGATGAATGCGCTACCCAAGGTTTAGATTGGGAAGAAGTGCTCGAGCAACAAGCAAGGGAACAAGCCAAGATGCGAGAGCTGGGTTTAAACACGGAGACGTCTCAATACGTTTCTCAAACTGCAGAGGATAGTCAATGACAAAATTGCAGGATAGAAATTTTGCACAGCCGAAGGCTGCCCGTCAGGGTGCAGCACAAGGAGGTGCTGCATGAAATTTTGGAATCATGCAGCCGGTGAACCCTGGGCCATTACCGAGACTGCTCTTAACAACATATTAACGATTGCTTCACGCCAAAACGAATCTATCGAGGCGGTGTCTGCGAAGCTAGGACGGGATTTAGATAATACCTATGTTACTGAAGTTCGCGACGGAGTCGCTGTCATTCCCGTTGTTGGCCCGCTGTTTCGATATGCAAACTTATTCACCGCAATCAGTGGTGCTTCGAGCTATGAGGTTTTGGCTAAGGATTTTAATTCAGCCCTAGAAAATTCAGATGTGCATAGCATTGTTTTAGATATCGACTCGCCGGGAGGCGAAGTCAATGGCTGTGCTGAATTTGCCAACATGATCTATGAGTCGAGAGGTACGAAACCCATCATTGCTTATGCATCGGGTGATGCTGCGTCGGGTGCGTATTGGATAGCTTCGGCCTGCGATCAAATCATTGCCTCTGAAACTTCATTACTGGGTTCCATTGGCGTTGTCGCCGTGTATCGAGACAGTAACGATCAGAGTGTGCTTGAAATTGTGTCATCACAAAGCCCATACAAGCGCTTAGATCCGAACAGCGATGACGGTAAATCCCGGCTTCAATCTCGAATTGATGACTTGGCATCAGTCTTTATTGATTCGATAGCGAAACATCGCGGTGTTGATCCACCCACCGTTTTAAAAGAGTTTGGTGGCGGCGATGTCTTTGTCGGCAAAAACGCCATCCGTTCAGGGCTTGCTGATGATGTAGGAAGTCTTGAAAACATTATTCAACAGCAAATCAACAACCAGAACCCCGCCAAGTTGCGGGGTTCTTCTTTTCTAGCACTTGAGGACAGCATGATGACTGACAAAACCCGCAAGACTGAGGATGCTGAGAGCCATACCCTCAGTCTGGAAACATTAAAAGCAAATTACCCGCAATTGGTAGAAGCCATTCAAAGCGAGACTGCTGCTTCAACCCAACAAAAGGCTGCACAGCAAGGCATTCAGCAGGAACGTGAGCGCATTGGCGCGATTGTTTCATCCGAAGCGGCTAAAGGAAGAGAGCAGCTGGCTCAGCACTTAGCATTCTCTACGGACATGACGGTCGATATGGCTCTGGCCACGCTGAACGCGTCACCGGTCAAAACCGAGGCACCTTCTACGGCGACGAATACGGGTTTTGAGCAAGCCATGGCAACGGTTACCAACCCTGAGATCGAACCTGATGCTCCTGAACAAGAAGCAAATGATGCAGAAACAGTGGCCAAGCGCATCGCCCAATTTTCAAATGGAGGTGCCGTATGAGTTTGCCCGGAATAGCTGAAGGATTTACGGACCAAGGAAGTCTGACTCACGACAATCTCATAGCCGGTGAATTTCCTCGTATCACGCGTGTTGTCACTATCACCGGCGGAGCAACATTGCCTGCGGGATCAGTGCTTGGCCGAGTTGCCGCATCAGGTGCTTATGCCCTGAGTGACGCAGGTGAAAATGATGGATCAGAAGAGCCGGATGCAATTTTGGCTCACGATACTGATGCGTCATTGGATGATGTTCAGGCTCACGTTTACCTTGCCGGTGAGTTTAATGCAGATGCATTGACGATCGGTCCCGGACATTCATCCACATCGGTCTCGATTGCTTTTCGAGAGCGATCAATTTTTCTTCGCAATCTCTCCGTCAATAACACGCAACCTTAACTAGCAATAGGATTCTTTCATGGATATTTTTTCTACTCACGTGCTCAACCGTGTGGTTGAGCATTTGGATCGTCCAGCATCCTTTTTGCTGGATACCTTCTTCGCATCAATTCAGACAGAAGACAGTGAAGAAATTCACTTTGATATTGATAAATCCAAACCCCGACTGGTGCCTTTTGTTTCGCCTCTGGTTGAAGGCAAAGTGGTTGCCACTGAAGGGTTTGAAACGCGTAGCTTTAAACCGGCCTATGTAAAAGATAAGCGTCGCTTTGATCCTAATGCCCCGTTGAAGCGCCAAATTGGCGAAACCATTGGCGGTAATTTGAAGGCGATGGATCGTCGCGAAGCGGCATTGAATCGCTCGCTAACTAATCAGGTTGAAAACCTTACTCGCCGAGAGGAGGTTATGGCAGCTGAGGCGTTGAGAACGGGCAAGATCACTGTAACGGGCGAAGACTACCCAACGCAGGTCATCGATTTTCAGCGTGACCCTGCTTTGACACAAGCGCTAACAGGCGCGACTCGCTGGGGAGAAACCGGCGTTAAAGTACTCGATGATATTGAGGACTGGGCGGGTCTGGTACAGATTAAATCTGGTGCTGCAGCCCGAACGGTTGTCATGGACCCTTTAGCTTGGCGTGTCTTTAAGGCCGATCCGAAGGTGGAGCGACTATTAGAACTGCGCCGAGGCACATCAAACACCTTGGTCATTGACCCTATCTTGCGAGGCCAAGCTAATGACAAAGCGCGATACGTTGGCTCGGTGGGTGACTTTGATTTTTGGGTATACAACGACTCCTATGTTGACGATGCTGGTGTAGCCCGCAATATGCTGCCTGAGTACACGGTTCTGTTGGCCAGTCAGGGATTGCTTGAAGGCACACGTTGTTACGGAGTGATTCAGGATGAAAAAGCTAACTATCGCGCTAGCCGATACTTTACCAAGTCGTGGTTGGAAGAAGACCCTGCGGTACGTTGGCTCTTGATGCAATCCGCACCGTTGATTGTGCCTTACCGTCCTAATGCTACCTTCTGTGCAACTGTTCGATAGGTGCCATCATGAAGATAACAACAACCGTTACATTGCGCACCGGTGAACCCGGTGCCTATGAATTTGTTTATCCAGGGGAGACTATCAATCTAAGTCGTGAAGAAGCTGAGACACTCATTCAGCGAGGTTTCGCGGCCGATGATAAAGCGTGCTCCACGAAGGATGAACCGGGCAAGGCGCATCACCTGGTTGAGGCAATCTTAGATGCGATTGATGATCTCAAGCCTAATGATTTTGGTAAAGATGGTAAGCCCGCAGTAAAAGCGATCGAGGATATCATTGGTCAAAGCATTAGTGCTTCAGATCGCGATAAAGCGTGGGATGAATATCAAGCGCTGACCAACGATGAATAGTCAGTCTCGCTTTCGTCGAGCTATTGATAGTCAATTTAATCACTTAGGCAGAGATGCCATTTATACCCAATCAAACAGCCAGTCTCTGTCGGTAAGAGTTATTGCTCGCCGCCCCGAGCAGCTGTTTGAATTGGGAGATGCTCATATGCATGCCGAACAACCACAACTGGAATTTCGTGTGTCGGAAGTAAGTTCACCCAGTCGAGGTGATGAAATTGAAATTGATGGACGGGTTTACCGAATAGAAGCCGAACCGCGATTGGATCTTCATCAATTGGTTTGGGTGGTTCCGGCATTACCCATTTATGACTAAGCCGGGAGGCGTTTATGCTGGCAGTAAATATTGTAACAACGCCAGACTTGGCGTCGTGGCAGCAAGCGCTAACGGCGACCGAGCAACAGGTGAATACCGCAGCAGTGCGCGCTTTGAATAAAACCGCTCGCTGGGCAAGGTCACACCTTGCAAGTGCCACGGCTAAAAAATCCAATGTAAAAGTTTGGTTGGTCAGGAACAGTTTGTCTGTCGTTCGCGCCAGACCATCCAAACCCTCGATTGTCGTTGGACTGAACCAAAAGGCTGGTGTGATCAAAGCGCACAAGTTGGGAGCAGCCCGTCAGAATGCTTCTGGCGTCAGGGTTGCTAAACGTCAATTTGATCATGCGTTTCTCGCGCAAATGCCAAATGGGCACCAAGGTGTATTTCGGCGGCGTTCCAAGTCTCGGCTACCCATTCAAGAGGTTCAAATTGTCATTACCGGGCGACTGCGTGATGAGATGGAATCACTATCCGAACGGGGCTTGATGGATAACTTCGAGCGTATCTTTGAACGAGAGCTCAATTATTTAATGCGGGTAGCATGATGGATAAGGTTAAAACGTTATTCGATGTACTACAGGAAGGCTTTGCTGACATAGCAGGTATTTCTCACTGTAGTGCGTTTCCAAAAAGACGTGATGACATTCGACTTCCGGCCGTGTTGATTGATCTTGTAGAAATTGAGCCCGGCCGAGATCCTGGTACCGGTGAACTTGCGTTAACCACTCACTGGGAGGCGCGAATACTTTTTTCAGATCAGGAGCCACAATGGCATGGTTGGGCATTAGTACAGCAAGCGATGTCTTGGCTTTATAACCATCATTGGTCGGAATTAAACATTGGCCGCGCCAATATAAAACAAGCAACGCCTGATCATTTTTCGCCTGAACTACAAGGACATTCGATCTGGCTTTTGGAGTGGACACACGCTGTTCGTGTTGGTGACAACCTCTGGAATGGCGAGGATGCAATTCCATCGATAATCAATGTCGGCTGGGGTGATAGTTCCTACAGTGATTTAGGAGCAGCAGATGAACCTAGCATTTGAGGTTACTGAGCTACATCGCCGACTTGCAAACATGGTGTTACTAGCAAAGGTAATCGAGGCTGACTATAGCGGCTCAATCCCCAAGGCGAAGGTTGTTGTGGGTGAGATCACTAGCGCATGGTTGCCCATGCTGGTGAGCCGAGCAGGGAATGATCGAAGCTGGTGGCCGCTGGAAATTGGTGAGCAAGTTGTCGTGTTATCGCCAAGCGGTGAACTAACGCAAGGTGTGGTTCTTGGGTCGGTCAATCAGCAAAGCATACCGGCTAACGGTAATTCAGTAGACCACCATCGCATAACTTACAGTGATGGTGCAGTGATCGAATACGATCGTAAAGCACACCATTTGAAAGCGGTGTTACCCAGTGGCGCAAGCACCCAATTAATTTCAGAGGGCGGTGTGGAAATTGTTGGTGATGTTTTAGTGACGGGAAATATTACTGCCACCCAAGATATCAAAGACCATACTCGCTCAATGCAGGCAGACCGGGATATCTATAACGCACATACTCATAGCGGTATTAAATCTGGTCCCGGCTCAACAGCACCACCCAACCAATCACAGTAAATCTTATGAATGGCATGAATCGAACCACTGGGCACACACTGTCTGGTGTAGATCACTTACGCCAGTCGATAGTGGATATTCTAACGACGCCAATTGGTTCAAGAGTTATGCGTCGTGACTATGGCTCACGTTTGTATGACTTAGTTGACGCACCTGTTAATCGAGCACTCCTTGTAGAGATTTACTCTGCAGTCGCTGAATCTTTGCTGCGATGGGAGCCACGCTTTGAACTTACGCGTGTGCAGGTCGAATCGATATCGCCGGGCAAAATACAGCTGGCCGTTGAAGGAAATTACCTTCCTGAGAATCAGAAAATGCGCTTGGAGGGTCTGATGTTATGAGTGGATTCAGTGCGATTGATTTAGCAGAGCTTGCATCGCCAGACATTATTGAGCCATTAAGCTTTGAGCAAATTCTGCAAGAGATGCTAGATGACTTAATCAGTCGAGACGCTTCTTTTAGCGCATTTTTAGAAAGTGATCCTGTATACAAAATATTAGAGGTGGCTGCATACCGAGAGATGCTGATCAGAGCGCGAATTAACGACTCTGCTCATGGTGTCATGCTGGCCTATGCAATCGGCTCGGACCTCGACAACTTGGCGGCTTTTTTCGGCGTGACACGCCAACTGATCAGTCCAGGCGATCCTGATTCGATACCGCCGGTTAAGCCAACGTATGAGAGCGATGATCGACTTAGAAAACGTGTCCAACTCAGTTTAGAAGGACATAGTACGGCTGGTCCAATAGGCAGTTATGTTTACCATGCGTTAGCAGCAAGCCCTCAGGTAAAAGATGTGGATGTCGACAGTCCATCCCCCGGAAAGGTCGATGTTACAGTGCTGTCCACGCAAGGCAAAGGTGTGCCTTCAAGTGCGCTGCTGGATGAAGTTTTTCAGACTTTAAACGCTGATGAAGTTCGGCCTTTGACGGACGACTTAACAGTCAAAGCCTGTCGAATCATAAACTATGACGTGCATGCAAAACTGTATTTATACGAAGGCCCCGATGCAGAGGTCGTGAAAGAAGCTTCAGTGAATGCAGTGAATGATTATGTTCGCGACCATCACCTGCTTGGTAACGACATCACTTTATCTGGGCTATACGCTGCTTTGCATCAGCCAGGTATACAACGCGTTGAACTTATTACGCCGACACAAACCATTCAGGTCGCCAATCAAGAGGCAGCTTGGTGTCAATCGGTTGAAGTGACACTGGGAGGTGTGGATGAATGAGACTCTATTGCCTTTCAATGCAACGCAAACTGAGCGAAACCTTTCGCTGGTAATAAGGCGAAGCAGCAACCTGCCAGTCAATATTAACCATTTATGGGATCCGTTTCGCTGCCCTGAAAACTTACTGCCTTGGTTGGCATGGTCGCTGTCCGTCGACAACTGGAATAGCGCATGGCCAACGCCGGTTAAGCGCCAGCAAATCGCCAATAGCATCGAAATTCATCGCCGCAAAGGCACTGTGTCAGCGGTGAAAAAAGCGATGGCCGTGTTCGGTGTTCAAGTTGAGTTACGTGAATGGTTCGAGACAAAAAGCACACCGCATACTTTCTCGGTGATGGCGTGGGCTGGTGACAACTTTCGAGACAATCACGAACCGGTGTTGACCGAAGCCTATTACGATGCATTGAAGCGAGCCATTGATTACTCCAAGCCAGCCCGAAGTCATTACGATTTTAAAGTCGGTGTTTTATTTGGTAGCGACTTTGGTATTGGCGTAGTTCAACAATCCTTCGCAATAAAACGGGTAGGTGGCGAGTTCATTTACCTGGGAGCCGGGCTAGATGGTGACCTCAATATTGGAGGCATTAATCAAGGCCATTCGGTTACAAGAATTAGTATGGAGCTGTAATGAGTTCAGCATTTAAACCTGTTATTACACAAGCAGGCATCACTGCCGTGTTTAACGCGACAAACTCAGGGCTCGAAGCCAACATCGTAGCGGTTGCTTTGGGTGATCTGGGTTGGGATCCAACTGCGAGTGCAACAAAGTTAAAGCGGGAAAAGCGCCGCGTTCCTGTTGGCAATGGTGATCAGATATCACCTAACCAAATCCACATAACGGCGATTGAGGATGGTACTCAAGCTGGATATTGGGTGCGAGAAGTAGGCTTCTACCTGGAAGATGGAACGCTACTGGCGATTTGGAGTCATCCGACTCAACCGCTTGCGTATAAGGCGCCGGGTGTCGATTTACTATTAGCGTTTGATATTGTGCTAAGCGCGTTACCAGCCAACAGTATTAATGTGATCGGTAATGGAGCGGTAAACCTTGCACCGGCCACCACGACCAAGCTGGGTGTGGTTCGATTTTCAACGGACAGTGAAGCAACCGCTGGCAGCATCAATAACGAAGTTATCACGCCACGCGGTGTGAGGCTGCATGGAGACGCTCGATATGCTCGAAAGTCTCACCGGCACCCTTGGAGCGAGATCGATGGTAAACCGTCAGCTTATCCTCCTTCATCGCATCGGCATACCTGGTCTCAGATTGATAGCAAGCCTAAGACCTATCCACCCTCGTCGCATAATCATGACGACCGCTATTTACGCTTAGTAAATGCTCCCAGAGCAGTTTATGTCGATGTGAGATCGACAGGGAATACCTCAACTGCCAGTACAGCACTTAACTGGGCATTGGC
Organism: Cellvibrionaceae bacterium; assembly: GCA_050633885.1. Taxonomy (GTDB): domain Bacteria; phylum Pseudomonadota; class Gammaproteobacteria; order Pseudomonadales; family Cellvibrionaceae; genus JAWSVE01. Next base: position 301,612 of record JBOEHK010000005.1, on the reverse strand, counting down.
GATTCATCCCAGCAGCGGATTTAGAGATAACGATCACATTCAGGTTCGCTACAAAAATCGTTATGTGCGAGGTACAGGAAACGGTAGTGCCTGGTGGACGGATGAATACACAACCACATTTGTTAGAGCAGGCGCATGGCGAGCGATTGCCACAAGCACCAATGGTTTCTGGGGGTAATACATGAACGTCATAGTCGTATTTAATAAATTCACTGACGAATACATCGGTATTACTTATGCCACTGATGACATGAAGTTGGATGAGGCTGCCTGCTGCGATATTCACTTCAAGTACAAAACGGTCGACATGGATCCAGAAACTGAGGTGTGGCAAGGCAATTTTGCCGATGGTGCCGTAGTCCCGTTAGGGCAGCAAAAAACAGTCATTACTGAGACGGAATTAGACGCCGATTGCCAGGATAAAATCTTTCGAGAGTACCGTTACTATCATCAGCTAAATGTGGTTTATGGCGTGCTCGACAAACTTATCGAAGCTTCAACGATTGATGAATCATTGCTGAGTGAGTATCGCTCTATGCGCCAATATATTGATTCAATTGTGTCGAATAATGAGCGATACAAGCTGGCATACGCCGCTCAAGATGGATATGAGTATCGAGATAAAGCCAAAGAGCGTGAGGTATTGAACGCCCAGCTTGAGGGTGGCTTACATGAGGTTCTGGGCCGTGAAGCGCACCCAGGAACACCGCAATGATGTCTCGATGTCAGCACCTAGAGTCAAATGTTGCTGCCAACATCAGAGCTCAATTAATCGCGCTTGATACCGCCTATTGGCGTGATCGTAGAAGCCATAAACCGAATGTTGGTCTTAACGGAGAGGTCGGTCACTATTTCTCTTGTGGCCGTGAATCTGTCCCTCAGGAAATACGTCAGTTAATTGATGACACTGCGCCTAATTTCTTTGGCTATGACTTGGAAGACTGGGTTGTAAACAAAACACCTACGCAAGGCGGTATGCCTCCGCACATCGATAATGAGGGGTATTTGGCGGTTGCATTGTTGTGCTTACAGTCGGGCAGCGGTTGCTTTGAGTGGTATCACGGGAATGACTTAAGTAAGCCAGAACAAATTCCTGATGAAGTTGGGCAAGTTATTCGCTTTGATCAGGTCGATTTAATCCACGCAGTGCCACCAACGCATTCCGAACGATACGTCATCGTCTTTCTATACAGGTAAACCCATGCATCAAACATTCACATCACTGCTCAGTCATGAGCAGTGCGGACAGCTATTGTCTGCAGCTCAGGAAAACATCGGTTTGTTTAAAGCAAGCCAAGGCGTATTAAGGCGAATGGGAGCCAGCGGCAATGACGTGCTTTCCGAATACCAGTTTCTCAAATACTGGCATATGCCGGATTCCCTTAAAACTATGGTGGATGCTTCGCTTCCAGCCGAGCTTCGAGGAAATGCCAATGAGGCCTGGTTACTCCACTTTCCCAAAGGGGGGCAATTGGATCGATATCAAGCAGCCAAACCACTATTTAACTGTCTTTCCATACCGCTTAAAGATGGCGGTGTATTTGAATTGTGGGATTCAGGCAAAGCCAAACCGCTAACCAACAAGGCCGGAGATGCATACTTCTTTTCTTTGGCCAACGAACATCAAGTACCTGTCACTCAGCAGGATGATTGGTACCTCTGTTTCCTGTTTTTACATCATATTGAGGTGAAGCCAAATGCCTGAACAATTTCTCCATGGCGTGGAAGTCGTTGAAATCGACTCTGGTCCACGCCCAATAAAAACGGTTCGCTCATCGGTCATTGGTTTGATCGGCACTGCGCCTGATGCAGACGAAGATCGGTTCCCTTATCACACGCCCATTTTAATTGCGGGTAAACGCAGTGAAGCGGCAGGTTTGGGACGAACCGGTACCTTGCCAGCAGCCATTGACGATATCTTCGATCAAACGGGAGCGATGATCGTTCTGATCCGTGTGCCAGACTGGTTTGGTGAAGATGAGGAATGGCCCTCGCTTATCGAAGAAGACGGTCCTCGTTTGGCAATGGCAGGCCCTTGGTTTCCAAACATCAGCCAGGTCATCGGAGGCATCGACGATGAAACCGGTCAGTATCTTGGTATCCAGGCATTCCTCGCTGCCGAAAGCGAAGTGCATGTCACGCCCCGTATTTTAATCGCGCCTGAGTTTAGTCATCACCCAGCCGTAGCAAACGAACTTCTGTCTGTCGCTGAACGACTCCGAGCCGTTGTGATTGCCGATGGCCCGAATTACAACGATGAAGAAGCCATCGATTACCGACAAATGTTTGGTAGCCCAAGATTGTATCTAGTTGATCCTTGGGTTCGCGTTTGGGATGCCGAAGACAACGTCGAAATCGTGCGCCCAGCCAGTGCCCGAGTTGCAGGATTGATTGCTAAATCAGATGCAGAGCGCGGCTTCTGGTGGTCTCCCTCAAATCGTGAAATTCGCGGTTTGATGGGTACTGCTCGAAGTGTTGATTTTGCATTAGGTGATGTCAACGCACGCGCCAATTTCTTAAATGAAAATGAAGTGGCCACCATTATCCAGAAAGATGGATTTCGACTCTGGGGTAATCGCAGTTGTAGCGCTGATCCGAAGTGGGCATTTTTAAGTGTTCGACGAACCGCCGACATGATAAATGAATCGTTACTGCGAGCGCATATGTGGGCGGTGGATCGGAATATAACGAAGACCTATATCGAGGACGTGCTCGAAGGCGTGAACGCTTATTTGCGTCACCTGCAAACAGTAGGCGCGATTATTAACGGTCGCGCATGGGCTGATCCGGAGTTGAATACGCCTGATCAAATTTCCCAAGGCAAGGTGTATATCGACTTTGATTTTACGCCGCCTTATCCAGCCGAGCACATTACCTTTCGAAGCCATTTGGTCAATGACTATCTGGTTGAAGTACTGCCTGATGCCGCCTAAAGGAGCGAAGTATGCTTGATGATATTTTAAAAAACATGGCGCTCTTTGTAGATGGGCGTGGCTATGCTGGCAATGTTGAAGAACTGACATTACCGAAGCTCGCGCTTAAAACAGAAGAGTTCAGAAACGGTGGTATGGACGCGCCCATTGAAGTTGAGATGGGGATGGAGAAGCTTGAAAGTGAATTCACACTGACCCGCTTCGATAAAAACGTACTCAAGTTATTCGGTCTAGCGCCCGGCCAACTGACACCACTGACCATTCGTGGCGCGGTGGTTTCCGATGATGGCACACAAACGCCAGTGGTCGTAAACCTGCAAGGCATCGTCCGAGAAATGGATCCTGGTAATTGGAAGCCAGGAGATAAAACCACGCTCAAAGTCAGCTTGTCTTTGCGTTACTACAAGCTGACACACGGTGGTGACGTTCTCCATGAAATCGATATTCCCAATATGGTTCGCACCATCGGTGGAGTTGATCAACTGGCTGCTACGCGCAGCGCATTAGGTTTATAAGAGGCCGCTATGACTGCAACGTACTATGTAATTAAACCCTCTACGCATGCCCGAAAGAAAGTCACGCTAGGTGATCAGCTGTCTCTGACCGAGTCGCAAGCAAGGCCGCTTCGCAATGGTGGTTTTATCACTCCAGATAAAGCCGCTGCCGACCGGATTGCTGAACTGGTAAAAGAAAATACCGCGTTAAAGGCCAGCCAGTCGACAGAGACTGCCGAAACAACCAAAGACAGCGAGGCTGAAAAATCATGAGCAAGGTAAAAATTGAATTAACGCACTCGATAGAAATTGATGGTGCGAAGGTCGGAGTTATTCACCTGCGCAGACCCAAGGTTCGCGACATGCTCAGTGTCGAAAAAAGCGTGGATAACGACGCTGAAAAAGAAATCCAGCTCTTTGCTAATTTGAGTGAGTTATCGCCCGATAATTTGTTGGAGCTAGACATGGCCGATTACGCAAAACTGCAAAAGGCCTATCAGGATTTTTTGTCTTAAACCCTCGTGATGCTCGCAGAGCTTTGATCGCCTTGGCTAGCCATACCGGCTGGCAATTATCTGAACTGTTGGAGCTTGATGGCCATGAATTAATGGCTTGGCTCGACGTATTGCCAAAACGGCCTTTGCTTTAATGGTATTAGCTCCAATGTCTTATTAAGGAGTGTCTCAATGGCTAACTCGTCATTTAAGTTGGCACTTCAAATTGGTGCCTCTATAGGCCAGAGCTTTCGGACATCTGTTCGTGGTTCGCAAGCGCAGTTAAACCAGTTAGGTACATCCATTAATCGTCTGAAGAATCAGCAGAGTGCGATTCGTAAAGTCGAGTTGGGGGAGGCCAATGTGGGCAAAGCGCGAGTTGCTTACGAAGCGGCAAGTCGAGAGCTTTCTCGTTTACGTCGCGAGGTGGCCTCAACCGAGCAACCGTCAAAACAACTGACGCAATCCTTTGAAGCAGCTAAGCAAAAAACTCAGCGCTTATCTGCAGAGCTGGCCAAGCAGCGTGACCGACTTCAACGTAGTCGACGAGAGCTTCAACAGGCTGGTGTCTCTGCGCGAGCGCTATCGCGTGAAAACACTCGCCTTGGTGCATCACTCGATCGTTTAAGTCAGAAGTATCGCAGGCTGAATCAAGCCATGCAGGCTCAAGAAGCCAACAAGTCACGTCGAGCGGATTTGCGTGGTCAACTATTCGATGTAGTTGCTTTAGGTGCCAGTGTTGCAGCACCGGTGAGTATTGCAGTGAACTTTGAGCAATCCATCGCAAGATTGGGAGCCATTACTCGATCTAGCGATGAGTCTCTAAAAAGCCTTGAGCAGACTGCACGAAGCTTGGGTGAGACAACTCAGTTCTCAGCATCTGAAGCGGCATCAGCAATGACCTTCTTGGGGATGGCAGGCTTCAATACCAATCAGATTGTTGCGGCAACGCCTGGCATGTTGAATCTGGCTCAAGCCGCAGGTAGCGAATTGGCTGATACCGCCGATATCGCTTCCAATATTTTGAGCGGCTTCTCTCTACAAGCCCAGGATATGAATCGTGTTGGTGATGTATTGGCGGCGACCTTTACCACATCGAACACTACCTTACAGATGTTGGGGGACACCCTGAAGTACGCGGCACCGGTTGCCAGTAGCGCAGGTGCCAGCATCGAAGAAGTTGCCGCGATGGCAGGTTTGCTTGGCAATGTGGGTATCCAAGGCAGTATGGCAGGTACCGCATTAAGGGCTGCGTTCCTCAGGTTATCGGCACCACCTAAAAAGGCGGCTGATGCCTTAGCGACACTGGGTGTTGAGGTCAAAGACCTTGATGGTAATTTGCGCTCGGTTCCAGAGTTATTACAGGAGCTAGCACAAGCGACAGAGGGATTGGGATCGGCTGAGCGAGCCGAAGCAATCAAACAAATCTTCGGTGAAGAAGCTTCGGCCGGTATGACCGAGCTACTGAAGCAAGCTGGAACCGGCGCGCTGGATAGCTACATTCAACAACTGCAAAAAGCGCAGGGTACGGCTGATGCCATGGCTCAGAAAATGAGTGCAACTACCTCTGGTAGCCTCAAACGACTGGGCAGTGCGCTAGAGAGCGTGGCCATTAGTGTCGGTAGTTTATTGCTACCAACCATTGCTGCAGGCGCTGAACTGTTTGCGGGCATGGCCAGTTGGGTGTCTGGTGCCGCACAAGAATACCCCATGCTCACGAAAGTGATTGTGGGTGCAACCGTGGGTTTGGTGGCCATAAAGGTTTCTGCCATTGCAGGTGCTTACGCCTTTACCTTTCTCAAAGGCGGTGTGCTTTCGTTGATGACCGCCTACCGAACCTTAAGTGCTGGTTTAGCTCTAGCGCAGTTGGGTATGGCGCGGATGAATGTGCTTTCCGCATTAAGTGCAGTGCGCATGGGGATCGTCACGGCGGCTCAGTGGGCGCTTAATATTGCCATGACTGCCAACCCCATTGGTCTAATTGTCGCGGGTATTGCTGCACTTGCTGGTGCCGCTTATCTACTGTTTCAGCATTGGGAGCCTATTGGCGAGTTTTTCTCTGGCCTTTGGGATGGCGTAAAAGAAATCACCAGCGGCGCTGTGGATTGGCTTTTGGGTAAGTTGGACTTGCTCGCTAAACCCTTTCAGTTGCTCGGTGCTGCTTGGGATGCCGTGGCTGGCTGGTTTGATGATGACGAGTCCCAGTCTCCAAATTCTAGCAGTGGCAGGCGGAAACGTACTGTCACGACTGCAGCGGTTGGTAGTGTTTTGGCCGCTCAGCCAGTGATGGCATTACCTGATGGTAGCAATGAAATCACTCCCAGAATCGAAGCGGTTTCCCCTGCAAATTATCAGCAAAACAGTGTCGCTATTGATGCGCCCATCACAATTCATGCTGCACCAGGCATGGATGAACGGGCGATTGCCGGAGAAGTACAACGCGCCTTAGAGCAACGTGAAGCAAGAGCTGCCAGCGAGCGTCGAGGTGCACTTTTTGATTAACACTACTACCGTTTTTTGTTTGATTGGGAGAGGACAGACCCGGCCAATTCTTTTGTGTCTTTTGAATACTTGTCACTACTAAGGACGGTAGAAGCTAGATCCTCTAGTTCGGCACCAGTCTGTTTTTTATTACCGGACTGTGAGAGCGCAGAGGCTGCAAGCTTCTTAGCTGTTTTTGATGCGTTCTTATCATTCAAAGTTTTTGCTGCTTGAGACGCAACTTTTGAAGATGTTTGTTTGTTGTTCTTAGCCATATTTATCCCTTCTCAATTAGCTGATCAATAAGAGGTATATGCGGTCAGTTGAGCAAAATTCAACCAAGGACAGTTATGAACGAAACCATGATGGCGTTGGGGGCTTTTCGCTTTTCTTTAGATACCGCCGCCTACCAAGACTTTAAGCGAAGCCAAACATATCGCTGGCAGTCGCAAGAGCGATTGCTGCGCAGACCTGCTTTGCAATTTATTGGACCAGGGGAAGAAACCATTGAATTGAACGGGCTCATTTACCCGCATTTTCGCGGCGGCTTAACTCAAGTGGAAACCATGCGCACTGAGGCCAGCAAAGGCTCGCCACTTGTGTTGGTTGATGGGCTTGGTTTTGTCTGGGGGCAATGGGTCATCAAACAGATCAGCGAAGGCCAAACGGTTTTTCAGCCAAACGGGCAACCACTCAAGCAGACGTTTCAACTGAGCCTTTCTCGCTATGGAGATGATATCCGATGAATACGGCTGCGAAGTATCGGACTCGACAAGGCGACATGCTTGATCGCATTTGCCTTGAATACTACGGGTATTCGAGCGAGGCCGTTGAGGCAGTGTTGAAGCACAACCCCGGCTTAGCTGCGCTTGGCTCAGTGTATGAGTCAGGAGTGATCATTGCCTTACCTGAATTAAAACGACAGGGGCAAATCGATCGTGTGCGTCTTTGGGATTGAGTGGAAAATTTAATGTGGAGTGAAATGTGCAGCCTGACTTTCGAATCATTGCTGATGCGCAAGATATTACAGAGGTGATTCGCGATCGTTTGTTATCCCTTCGACTCACCGATGAATCTGGTACCCAATCCGACGCTTTGGAGATCCTGCTGGATGATCGAGATGCCGTTATTGAATGGCCTACCCATGGTGCAGAACTGGTCGTGTCGCTGGGCTACACCAAAGAAAATCTCGTCGCCATGGGTGTTTATACCGTTGATGAGGTTGAACATGCCGGGCCACCTCAAACACTGACGATTCGAGCGAAAGCTGCCGATATGAGAGCGTCATTGAAAGCGCCTAAATCACGCAGTTGGGATAACCTCAGCTTGGGTGACTTGGTGCGAACGATTGCGGCAGAGCATGAGCTAGAACCGAAAATCGCCGAGACCTTAGATGGGATTTCATTGGAACATTTAGATCAAACCGATGAATCTGATTTACACCTATTAACACGGCTTGCACGTGAACACGGTGCCGTTGCTAAACCCGTAGCTGGTAACTTGATTTTCGTACCAAAAGGCGAAGCCCGTTCAGCCACAGGGCAAGCAATAAAGACTTTAGATGTGTTGCCCTCTCATATACAACGCCATCGATTTACTCAGGCAGAGCGTGGCAAATATTCAGCGGTAAAAGCCTTCTGGCACGATGCGAATAATGCCGTAAAGCAGAGCATCATCGTTGGTGATGGTGAGCCTGTCTTTTCGATACGTCATACCTACAGCAATGCTCAACAGGCAACGGCAGCTGCTAGTGCCAAGCTGAAAAGCTTGATGCGAGGAACCGCTACCTTGTCACTAACGCTACTTGGAAATCCATTTGTTCAAGCAGAAGGCAAGCTGCGAGTCAGCGGCATTCGTGACCCGGTTAACGGCGAGTGGGTTGTGACTCGGGTCGAGCATCAGCTCGATGCGAGCGGACTGCAAACACGGTGTGATGCTGAAGTCCCCAATAACTGATTGAATATTCTTGATTGTTGAAACCGCCCCTGAGGCGGTTTTGTTGTTTTAGGAGAGCATAAATGGCGCCTGCCAAAGAAAAAGAGAACGGCATGGTCGTCATGCCAAAAGACGAATTTGAGAGCCTTTTGAATAACGCTGCCGAGCGAGGGGCGGAACGAGTATTGGCGCACTTGGGTTTAGAAAACGGTCATGCCGCACGTGATATTCGAGAGCTTAGGGATCTGTTGGAAGCATGGCGAGATGCTAGGCGAACCGCATGGCAAACGGTAATCAAAGTCGCAACCACAGGCATTCTAGCCGCGCTTATTTTAGGTGTGGCCATTAAATTAAAGCAGCCTTGAGCGCTTAAAAATAGTAAACGGAGGACAATAATATGCTCACATTGTTAGGTAGCCTACTTGGCTTTATTTCCAGTGCCTTTCCAGACTTGCTGAAAATCTGGCAAGACAAACAAGACAGAAAACACGAACTTCAGATTCTCGATCGACAAATGGAGCAGATGCGCCTCGGCCATAACCAGAGGCTTGAAGAAATTACCGTCAACGCAGATATCAACGAAAGCCTCGCCTTACTAAAGCACGACAGCCAGCCTTCTGGAGTAAAGTGGGTGGATGGGCTTCGAGCCTCTGTGCGCCCGGTAATCACTTACGCTTTCTTCCTGCTGTTTACCACTGTAAAAGTGAGTGCGCTTTACGTGCTGGTGGTTGATCAGGGGATGGAGTTTGTTGTGGCTTTGCCACAAATATGGGACCCAGAAACACAAGCACTGTTTGCAGCTGTGATGAGCTTTTGGTTTGGTCAGCGTGCTTTGGCAAAAGCCAGGGGACGGTAATATGCGCCACATTACCCAGGATGGCATCGACTTAATCAAGCGTTTCGAAGGCTTCAGCTCGACGGTTTATATCTGCCCAGCAGGTTACCCAACCATCGGCTATGGGCACTTTGCCCGATCGGGTGAGTCTTTTAAAGAGATCTGTGAGACTGAAGCCGAAGAATTATTGCGCAAAGACGTTGAGTCAGCGGAGCGAGCAGTCCTGCGTTTGACGAATGTCCCACTCACTGATGGTCAGTTTGATGCGTTGGTTTCATTTACCTTCAACCTGGGATCAGGGGCCTTCCAGCGTTCGACTCTTCGAAGAAAGGTGAATCGCCAAGCTCATGCCGAGGTGCCAGCGCAACTGATGCGCTGGGTGTGGGCTGGTGGGCGGAGGCTCCGAGGACTAGCTTTAAGGCGCCAATCAGAATCCCATCTATACCAATCTTAGTCTGTCTATTCAGCTTGAATCCTGCCAAATCATATCAAAACCTGTTTACAAAGCTTATTGCTTATGTAATCCTTGCCAGAATGCCATTCCTTTAATTATTTGATAGGTGCATGCCTGATGACAGACCGCTGGCTATCGGTAGAAGAAATTGCTGAATATCTGGGCGTTAGCAAAGACACGGTATACGCCTGGATAAATAAGAAGAATATGCCAGCGCATCGAATTGGGCGGTTCTGGAAGTTTAAAACTGAAGAGGTCGATCTTTGGGTTCATTCAGGTGGAGCTTCAGAAGTTACCAAGGATGAAAAATAAATATGCCATTAAATGAAGCCGATACTTGCCGTGTCTATGTGACACCCAAAATTAAAGATGCTGGGTGGGAAAACCATCCACGAGGTATTACTGAGCAATACACGTTTACAGATGGCAGGGTTGAGTTAAAAGGTAGTCGAGTAAAAAGAGGAGATCAGAAGCGCGCTGATTATTTGCTCAAATATACTCGGGATTTTCCTATCGCCGTTGTTGAGGCTAAGCCCGAAGGCTCTCAAGTAGGTCAAGGGATGCAGCAGGCTAAGGATTATGCGGAAATCTTAGGTCTGAAATTTGCCTATGCTACAAATGGCCACGAAATCTTAGAGTTTGATTATACGACCGGCCAAGAACAACTTGTTTCGCAATTTCCTACGCCGGATGAACTGTTCAGCAGGCTATGTCAGACCGAAAAGCTATCAGAAAGCTTAGCGGATACGCTGCTGTCCCCCTATCATCATGTTTCTGGATATTCTCCACGCTATTACCAGCAGATTGCCATCAATCGCGCTGTCCAATCTGTTCTTCAGGGTAAAAAGCGATCACTTATCACCATGGCGACAGGTACAGGCAAGACAGTTGTTGCCTTTCAAATAAGCTGGAAGCTTTGGAGCTCCCGCTGGAATAGAACTGGTGAATACCGTAAACCGCGAATTCTTTTCTTGGCCGATCGCAATGTATTAGTCGATGACCCAAAAGACAAAACTTTTACACCTTTTGGTGACGCTCGATACAAAATCGAAAATGGCCGTATTACAAAAAGCAGAGAAATCTATTTTGCCATCTATCAATCGCTAGCGCGCGATGAGCGCCGACCTGGGCTTTATAAAGAATTCTCACCTGACTTTTTTGATCTGATAATTATCGACGAGTGCCATCGTGGTAGCGCTCGGGATGATAGCAATTGGCGAGAAATACTCGAATATTTTGAGCCTGCTTATCAAATAGGTATGACCGCTACACCTTTACGGGAAGACAACCGAGACACGTATCGATATTTCGGCAATCCGATTTATACCTACAGTTTAAGACAAGGAATCGATGATGGTTTCTTGGCACCGTACCGTGTACATCGTGTTATCTCAGAAATTGATGCGGCAGGTTGGCGGCCAAGCAAGGGTGAGGTCGATCGGTATGGCCGCATGATTCCTGATGGCGAATACCAGACCAAAGATTTTGAGCGTGTTGTTGCCTTAAGATCCCGTACTGATGCAATTGCAAAACACCTATCTAGTTTTATGAATAGAACGGATCGTTTTGCAAAAACTATTGTGTTTTGTGTGGATCAAGAACATGCCGATGAAATGCGTAGAGCATTAAATAACTTGAATGCTGATCTGGTAAAGAAAAACCCTGATTACACTGCCAGAGTCACTTCCGAAGAAGGTAAGGTAGGAAAAGGTCATTTAAGCCGCTTTCAAGAATTGGAAACTACCACGCCGGTGATTCTCACCACCTCCCAGTTGCTTACAACTGGAGTTGATGCGCCTACTTGTAAAAATGTTGTCCTCGCTCGCGTAGTTAATTCTATGAGTGAGTTCAAGCAAATCGTAGGTAGAGGAACCAGGCTTAGAGAAGACTATGGCAAGCTCTGGTTTAATATTATTGACTATACCGGTTCGGCTACGCAGAACTTCGCAGATCCTGATTTTGATGGTTACCCTGAAATCGAAGAAGAAATTTCTATTGACGAGCAAGGTTACGAGTTAACCGAGGAAGGGTTAATTGCAGGCTCTGATGAGAATTCCCAAGCTGAAGAGCCCGCAGAATATGAAGTGAATTCTGGTTCAGCTGATTCAGGTAGTAGTGACAATGACGAGCCGAGAAAATACTACGTTGACGGTGGCAGTATTAAAATTACTTCTCACTTGGTTTATGAGCTGGATGCTGATGGTAAGCAATTGAGAGTGGTTCAGTATACGGATTACACTGCTGAGAAGGTCAAGACGCTATTTGCATCACCTGATGAATTAAAGGATAAGTGGGCTGATCCAGTCCAGCGCGAAGAAGTGATGCTTGAGTTAGAAGAGCGAGGAATTCAATTTGATGATTTGGTTCAAGAATCCGGCAAGACCGAGGCCGACCCATTAGACTTACTTTGCCACATTGCCTTTAATGCTCCTCTGCGAACAAGAAAGCAGCGGGCTGACTATTTAAGAAAAAACAAACCGGATTTCTTTGATCAGTATGGTCCTGAAGCAAGAAAAATTCTTGGCGCTTTACTAGAAAAATACACTGCCCATGGCCCAAAACAATTCAGTATCCCTGATTCCTTGCAGGTTCCGCCTATTTCCGAGTATGGCAATGTGATGGAAATTGCCAATTTATTTGGTGGTGCAATACAAATGAAAACGGCCGTGGATCAACTGCAAACGCTGCTTTACAGCGAGCAATAAACTTAAAGAGATGAATAATTAATGGCAAGAGCTAAAAAGGCTGACCAGCCAATGACAACAGCCCAGCAGTTGGGGGCCATTGTAAAATCTTCACGTCAAATCATGCGTAAAGACAAGGGGCTTAATGGTGATCTGGATCGCCTTCCAATGCTTACCTGGATTATGTTTCTCAAGTTTCTGGATGATTTGGAACAAATGAGGGAAACAGAGGCGGTGCTGGAAGGGAAAACCTTCCAGCCAGCAATTGAAGCGCCTTACCGATGGCGTGACTGGGCGGCAATTGAAGGCAGCATAACCGGTGATGAGCTGATTGCCTTTATCAATAATGATGAGGCGGTTCGCCCGGATGGGACACGTGGTGTCGGTCTGTTTGCTTACCTTCGTACTTTGCAGGGTGACAACGGCGGCGACCGGCGGGATGTTATCGCTACCGTCTTTAAAGACATGCATAACCGCATGATTAATGGCTATCTCTTGAGAGATGTTGTCGACAAGGTCAACGGTATTCACTTTAACTCATCAGAAGAGATGCATACCCTTAGTCGTCTTTATGAAACCATGCTGCGTGAAATGCGAGATGCTGCCGGTGATTCAGGTGAGTTTTACACGCCCCGCCCTGTAGTTCGCTTTATGGTTGAAGTTACTAATCCACAGCTGGGAGAGACAATTTTGGATCCGGCGTGTGGCACAGGTGGATTTTTGGTTGAAGCCTTTGATCACTTGGAAAAGCAATGTAACACTGTCGAAGAACGTGAAGTACTACAAGATAGCAGTTTGTTTGGTGGTGAGGCGAAACCGCTACCTTACCTATTAGTGCAAATGAACTTGCTGCTCCATGGTCTGGAATATCCTCGTATCGACCCAGAAAACAGCTTGCGTTTTCCGTTAAGAGAAATGGGCGATAAAGATCGCGTTGACGTGATTTTAACTAATCCGCCCTTTGGTGGTGAAGAAGAGAAAGGCATACTGGGGAACTTCCCCGAGGATATGCAAACAGCAGAAACGGCCATGCTATTTCTTCAGTTGATTATGCGAAAACTAAAACGTCCGGGACATGGTTCTGAAAATGGTGGGCGCGCTGCGGTAGTCGTGCCAAATGGAACACTTTTCAGTGATGGGGTTTGTGCGCGAATAAAAGAAGAGCTATTGAAGAGTTTTAATTTGCACACGATTGTGCGGTTGCCTGAAGGCGTTTTTGCGCCCTATACCGATATTCCAGCAAATATATTATTTTTTGATCGCTCAGGACCGACCAAAGATATCTGGTATTACCAAATTCCTACACCTGAAGGTCGTAAAAAATATACTAAAACAAAGCCAATGCAGTCTGATGAGTTTGTCAGTTGTAAAAAATGGTGGGGTAGCAGGAAGGAAAATGCACATGCATGGAAGGTTGAGGCTTCAGAGGTTATTAAACGCGACACCAATAAAGCCTTGGTATCAGTCAATTTAGATTTAAAAAATCCACATAGTCTAGAGGCTTTAGAGCACTTGCCTCCTTCTGAGCTTCTTGAAAGCATTGTTAGAAAAGAGAATGAAGTTATTGAAGTGCTCAATGAGCTGAAGGCACTAATAAGTGAAGGGGCTTGAAATGTCGAAAAAGACACCTTTCAGTGCTTTTGCTCAACAGGTATCTAGGTATGAGCAAGTCGAACCAGATGCTAACTACTCATTGCTAGGTATGAGGTCGCGTATTGCAGGGCCTTTTATTAGGGAAACTAAAAAAGGTGCTGAAATTTCAGCTGTAAAGCTTAATCGAGTGAATGCGGGGGATTTTATTTATAGTCGCTTGTTTGCATGGCAGGGTTCATTTGGTTTGATCCCGCCTGAGATGGATGGCTGCTATGTGTCAAATGAGTTTCCTTTGTATAACATTGATGAATCAATTGCGAGCCCAGAATATCTAGTTTATTGGTTTGGATTACCTCACATACAAAAGCGAGTGGAGAATGATTGTTCTGGCTCAACTCCTGGGACACGCAATCGATTTAAAGAGAAGTTCTTTGAAAGCCTTGATATTGAGCTCCCCTCCTTGGAGGAACAGCTTAAAATTGTTTCTAGGGTAAGACTTTTATCGGAGAAAAAAGCTGCTGTAATCTCATTGAGGCAGGAGTCTTTGATTGATGCCCAAGCGATGCTTCATAGTGCCTTTGAGAAAATTATTGAAGGAGCTGAATATCGGCCAATGGCTGAGGTCGCACCATTAGAGCGTCGTAAAGTTGAAATCGATTATAATTCGGAATATCCAGAGCTCGGTGTTCGCTGCTTCGGTAATGGCACGTTCCATAAACCTATTTTGGACGGTATAGACGTAGGCACAAAAAAACTCTATCAGATGGTGCCTGGCGATTTAGTTTTCAGCAATGTATTTGCTTGGGAAGGCGCGATAGCAGTTGTTAAAGAGGAAGATGAAGGACGTGTTGGTTCGCATCGTTTTATTACTTGTGCTCCTAAGAAAGGGGTAGTTACCTCTGACTTTCTCTGCTTTTATTTTTTGGCTAATGAAGGCCTTGAAAAAATCCAAGCGGCTTCTCCCGGTGGTGCAGGAAGAAACCGGACGTTAGGTTTAAAAAAACTAGAGAAAATTGAAGTGCCTGTTCCTGACTACAACAAACAGCTCTGGTTTAATAAGCTCCAACATAAAGTCGAGCAAATTAAGCAGGCACAAGCTGAGAACGAAATTGAGCTAGAGGCGTTGATGCCATCAATCCTTGATAAAGCCTTTCGAGGAGAGTTGCTCTAATGTCAATGCCTGCCCCGCAACTTGCCTATGATGCTGGTTCGCCACCTGTGATTGCTTGCGGCTTGTCCTACGATGATGGACAAGTTGATGAAATGCTTCAGGGGCCAGTTAAGGATATTTTGCAGGATACAGCAGGTAATCAGGAGTTACAGCAATTATTAGGCAGTCTGGTGAGTACCGATTTTGAGCAGCAAGGCTTACAGCAATTGCTTGTCGACGATACCGTTCCAGACAATTGGCGCGTCGGTGAAGCGGTTGCCGAAGCCTTTGTTGCAGATAAAGGCAATTGCCATTTTCCCTGGCCTACTGGGCGCGATCTCAAGAACCCCAATGCAAGCCCTGCAGGTTGTGACTTGACGGGGTTTCAACCGGCAGACGACGATGACTTACCTTATCGCTTTGCCTTTGGTGAAGTAAAAACATCTGAGCAACAACAATCGCCACCAAGTGTGATGACAAGTCTTGGTGGGCAACTTCAAGGTTTGCGGGATAACAAGCGGATAAAAGACGCTTTATGCCGTTACCTCGGGCACCATGCAGCAAGATCTGATTGGGAAACCATGTATAAAAGTGCCGCAAAACGCTATCTGCAATCCAATACGAATGATGTTGCAGTCTACGGTGTTTTGGTTCGCGACATTGCTCCTCAGTCAGCGGATATTTCCGGTCGAGCGAGTGCATTGGCTGGTGCTTGTCCAGAGCAAACAAATATTGAAATCTACGCTTTGTATCTGCCACAAGATACTATTGCAACTCTGTCTGATCGAGCCCAAGCTGCCATTGCAGTTGAGGGGGGCTCATGACTTTGTCCCAAGAACATTTAACGCAGGTTGATCAACATTGGGCTGTACAGGCTGTCGGTGAAGACGTGCGTAGTCAGGCAATGGAACAAGCTGAATTGCGGTTGGTTGGAACCGCGCTTGGAAAACTACTCCAACAAGCAGACGATATTTTTGATCAAGAATTGTTGGAACGAGTTGCTACCGCCTACGAGTTGGCTGCTATAGAGGGCTTGAATGCTTTGTTGCATCCGGCAACAAATACAGAGAATGTAAACCTTCGAGAAATCGCTCAGGCTGGCGCACATCGTGCGTTTGGCCTATACCGTGTTATTCCGGCTCCCAATGAAGATGAAGCACGACTATTTCATGTTTTGCATCTTGCTGGATTAGCTTATTGTGGTGACCGTTGGACAGACTTACGTCGCTGGTTTGACGAGCAAACACTAGCAACAAAAATTCCTTCTGTCGCAGATGTTTCCTGGGATAAGCGGTTACTCTACCGTTTATTTGATTGCTGGTTGCGGTTATTGCGGAAGAATCGCTGGGATGATTTGGAACAAATTGCCGAAATTATTCTCGGACTCCGTAATGATCAATCGCAATATGAAAAAGAGTTGCTAGAGAGCGCGCAAGGGGCAGAGGCGCAAGGCTTAGCTTTGAGATTGGTTGCGCTCTATCACTGGGCTAAAGCAACTGAACGGCTGGCAACTTACATGCTACAGGGGGAGCCCCCTGCTATCGATAGTGAGCTTGACCAGCATTTTGAAGCTGCACTGAGAGCAGCTCAAGCGTCAAAAGACCCTCAACTTGAAATGGTGTTGCGCTGGCTGCATGTGACTAGCAGAAAAATGGTGGCAGGTTCGCTTTGGTGGGTTGCCCATACAGTTAACTCTCGTGTAACTCGTTTCGTCTCCCACGTTACCAAGCACAAGAGCTTGTTTGAATTGTTGCCTCCACAAAGAGCCGCGCTTCAAGAGCAGGGTTTACTCGATCAGGCCAGTAGAGCTGTCATTGTCGATTTGCCTACCTCGGGCGGTAAAACGGCTCTTGCTCAATTCAGAATATTACAGGCATTAAATCAGTTCGATCAGGATGATGGTTGGGTGGCTTACGTTGCACCAACTAGAGCGCTTGTGACTCAAATTACTCGGCGTCTTCGCGAGGATTTTGGTCCGCTTGGCATTCGAGTTGAGCCGTTAACGGGCGCAATCGAAGTCGACTCTTTTGAAGAGGCTTTATTAGGTGAAGAACGAGCTTTTCAAGTATTGGTTGCTACGCCAGAAAAGCTCCAATTGGTTATGCGTAATAAAAAAGTTGCGCGGCCTCTGGCATTGGCTGTTATGGATGAAGCACACAACATTGAAGATGAGGCAAGAGGACTGCGCATTGAGTTACTGCTGGCTACGATAAAACAAGAATCTCCGCGAGCTAATTTTTTGCTGTTGATGCCATTTGTGCCCAATGCTGAGGATTTGGCTCAATGGCTTGCCGCAGATAGAGGCAGAAGTATTAGCTTGGGAACCTCTGCATGGCAACCTAATGAGCGTATTGTTGGACTCTTTGATATTGAGAAGGGTGACAAGCGCGGTGATTGGCGTTTGAATTTTGAAACCCTGACAACGACTCAAAAAACGATTCATTTGCGTGGAACGCATCAGGTAGATGGAAATCGTCCTATGCAGGCATTAACGTTTTCAAAAGCAAAGGGATTGGCAACGCAAGCTGTGGCAATGGCGAAGGTCTTCTCGAAACGAGGAACGAGTATAGCGGTTGCGCAAACGATTCCAGATGCATGGGGTATTGCACGTAAAGTTGCTGCGGAGTTGGAGCCATTCGAACAAATTCCTGAAGATGTAGAGTTGGTGCAGCGTTTTTTGAAAGCTGAGGTAAGTGCCGACTTTGAGTTGGTGGATATGCTCTCGAAAGGTGTGGTTGTGCATCATGCTGGTTTGCCTGCAGAGGCGCTGTCTTTAATCGAGTGGCTTACAGAGGTCGGTCATATTCGAGTTATGTGCGCCACGACGACCATCGCCCAGGGATTAAATTTCCCTGTATCTTCTGTCTTTTTGGCTACACGGAAATATCCATATGGCAAAGAAATGTCTCACAGAGCGTTTTGGAACCTGGCTGGGAGAGCTGGGCGCATTGGGCACGATAGCGTAGGTGTTGTGGGTATTGCGGCTGGCACTAATCCAAATGAGATTCGCCAGTATGTGAGTGATGCGACCGAGTCACTGGTGTCACGCTTAGTTGATTTGCTTGACGAGTTGCAGGCTTCTGGCAATTTGAATGGCCTTTCCCTGGCTATCCAAGAAGAGCAGTGGGCAGACTTTCGCAGTTACATCGCACACCTTTGGAATGAAAAAAAGAATCTTGATGCAGTCATAGGTGAGGCTGAACAACTGCTTCGTAATACTTATGGCTTTGGGGCGCTTAGAGCGAAAGCAGACCTTGCTTCTCAAGAGAAGGCAGATGCACTGTTAGAGGCAACAAAAGGTTATGTCAGGCAGTTGGCAGAACATCCAGAAAATGCGAGTCTGGCTGATGTTACTGGCTTCTCGCCCGAAGGCGTTAGATCTTCTCTATTAGATTTAAATAACCTTGAAAACAAGCTAACACCTGCTGATTGGGAGCCAACCAGTTTATTTGGCGACAAAGGTCAGTCTGTATTACCTAGCTTGATGGGGATCATGATGCGTGTCCCTCAATTGCAAAAAGGGCTAAGCGAAATTAGTAAAGGCGAAGGTGTTGGATACCGCAAATTAGCTGATATCACTCAGGCGTGGGTAACAGGGAGTTCAATAGAAGCGATTGCTACTGAATATTTTCAGGGGGCAAGCCTAACTGATCAAATATCGAAAGCTTGTAAGGCTGTATATAGAGATTTAGCAAATAATGGTGCTTGGGGGCTTTCTGCTCTAAGCAAAATGCCAACCTCCGGAATTGATTTTGAAAATATGTCTGACGAAGAAAGGCGCAGGCTTAATAACTTACCAGCAATGCTCTACCACGGTGTTAGAACGGAGGAAGGTGTATTGATGCGCATGAATTCAGTGCCGAGAAGTATAGCGGAGCGTGTAGGCGAGGATTTCAAGAATCAAACTGGTGACATTGATGCCGCCGCATCGCCAACGCTCGCTGGGGATTATCTGAAATCTCTAAACAACGAAGATTGGTCGCGACTCAAGCCCGAAAACTCGCCTATGTCCGGTGAAGACTATCAGCAGGTTTGGAAGCGGCTGTCTGGTATCGTTTAAACTGTGCAGGGTAGTATTTCCTTTCGCCCAACCAATTCACCGAACAAACCTTTTGATTAGTCCGATAATAAGCTACTGATTTCAAAGGGTTCTCTGTTCTCTGGTCATGGACTTCGGGCCTGAGCGATGGGGAGAGGTGCAGAGAGTATTCGGCAATTCAGAGAATATTCGCTTTGAAAAGTCCGAGATTAAGAAGTGGGCGAAGTCCGTAAGCCCTTGCCGCATAAGGCCTGTGGTGCGGCGAGTAGGCAATAAAAAACCCCAACTGATAACAGTTGGGGTTTCGTATTTGGTGGAGGCGGCGGGATTTGAACCCGCGTCCGTCAGTACTCCGCTCAGTGCTCTACATGTTTAGTTTCCGTCTATTGATTTAGCGCTTATCAGCCCGGCGGGCAGGACGTTAAGCGCGATCCTGTTAAGTTTTAGTGGCTCCGTCCCAGGCTTACTTCACCACGATCCAATTCTGAATGACAGTTAGTAACGCGGTATTGGCACCTTGTTAAAAACCGCTAGCCGGGTTTAAGCAGCTAGAGCGTAGTTGTCGTCGTTGGCAACTATAAGGTTTCAGCTTTGGATTAACGTGATTGGCTGACATCACGACATGCACATCTGAGTTTTGTTACCGGCGTCGAATCCAGATCGCCCCCGTAACCTTTTCTAAGCTAAAAGCTTAGACCGCGTGTCGAACGAATAGTTTTAACGCGGTCGATCATTCTATGCCAAATAGATACGTGAGGATAGGGGCTCTAAAAATAAAGGGTAAGTGGGATCAACTTATTTGATCTTTAACAATCTATCTTTTTCCATTGTTCTCGAGGAAGCAAATACGGTTGAAGGGTTCAAGGGCTAGGGCGTATAGTTGCATAAATTAATAGTTGGAAACGATTCGATAAATGACGGGGTGAAATTATGTCTGTTCCTAAAATTGCCATTAATGGGTTTGGTCGTATTGGCAGAACGGTTATGCGGATTGCCAAATTGCGTAAACATTATGATGTGGTTGCGATTAATGATTTAGCCGAGCCAGATCATTTAGCGTATGCGTTTAAGTATGACAGTATTCATGGTCAGTATCCCGGTGAGATTTCTGTGAACGGGAATGAAATGGAAATTGATGGTGATCCGTTTAAAGTGCTGTCTGAAAGAGATCCCGCCAAACTACCCTGGAAGGAGTTAGGTGTGGATTATGTTATTGAAAGTACCGGAAAATTTAGAAAACTATCTGAATTGCAACATCATTTGGATGCGGGTGCAAAACGAGTTTTGTTAACTGTACCTCCCAAGGATAAGCTAGAGGCGACTTTAGTGAGCGGAGTCAACGATCATGTTGTTAACGCTGAATCAACAATAATCAGTAATGCCAGTTGTACGACAAACTGTGCAGCTCCCCTGGCAAAAGTGCTTCATGAAAATTTTGGTATCCGCTGTGGTTTGTTGACAACCGTTCATGCTTACACTTCTGATCAGCGATTAATTGATTCACCTCATCGAGATAAGCGACGCTCTCGAAGTGCTGCTGTCAACATTGTTCCTACTACGACAGGCGCTGCTCGTGCGATCGGTGTCGTGATTCCTGAGTTGGCAGGTAAGCTTGATGGGTTGGCTATGCGCGTCCCTGTTTCTGATGGAAGTATTGTTGACTTAACGGTTGAATTGGAGACTGATGTCACGGTCGAGCAAGTGAACGCTGCGATGTTAGAGGCTGCTAAGGGTTCGCTAAAAGGAATACTGGCGTATTCGACAGATCCCATTGTATCGAGTGATATTATTGGAAATTCTCACTCAAGTATTTTTGATGCAGAGTTGACTCAAGTGATGCAAAAAAGAATGGTGAAAGTAGTGAGCTGGTACGATAACGAATGGGGTTACAGCACGAGAATGGAAGAGTTAATTGCTCGTCTCGCAAAGATGGATGGGATGACGTTAGGTTGAGTTATCCTTTTGTTAGATTGGGTTTTCAGAGCAAAGAGGGCGGATAGGTTGCGCATTTATCCGTCCTTTTTTGTTTTAGTTGTTCGCTTTTAAAACGCGGGTTTTTTCTCGATTCCAATCGCGTTCTTTTTCGGTCGCCCGCTTATCGTGGTCTTGTTTTCCTTTTCCGAGAGAGACGCCGCATTTCACGAGATGTCCTTTCCAGTAAAGAGAGGTCGCTACTACGGTATAGCCTTTTTGTTCAGTTGCGGCTTGAAGGCGATTGATTTCTTTGCGGTTCAATAGCAATTTTCGCGTTCGAGTTGGATCGGTGACGTAATGAGTTGAGACAGTTTTAAGGGGTTGGATTTGCGCACCCAGTAAAAAAGCTTCACCATTTTTAAAAAGAACATAGCTATCTACCAGTTGAACTTTTCCTTCCCGGCAACTTTTCACTTCCCAGCCAAGCATCGCAACACCCGCCTCAATTGTATCCTCAATGTGATAATCAAAGCGTGCTTTCTTGTTCTGTGCGATTGTATTGCTTGGAGCTTTTTTCTTCTTAGCCATGGCGGCGGATTATAGCTATACCAAGGGCTTGTGCATACTAACTTCCTGTTTGAAGGGTAAATTTAGTTTCAAATAGCGAGTAATTGGCTTTTTTTGATGGGTAGTATTCCTCTGATCCTCTCTAATTTTCCTGATACAATCGCTGGTGTATATAGAAAATAATCATAAGAATTATTGGGGGTACCTATGGATAAACGAAAAATGCATGGCACTTGGTCAAGCCGGTGGACATTTATCCTTGCTGCGACAGGTTCGGCAGTTGGTCTTGGAAATATTTGGAAGTTTCCATACATCGCAGGTGAAAATGGAGGTGGTGCTTTCGTCCTTGTGTACCTAGTGTGTATTGCGATTATCGGTGTACCCATCATGATGGCTGAAACGATGTTGGGTCGTCGTGGTCGTCAAAGCCCTGTGAATACCATGCATGATCTGACTCTCGAAGCGGGGATGAGTAAAGGCTGGACGGCTATTGGTTGGTTTGGAGTTGTTGCAGGATTATTGATTCTCTCTTTCTATAGTGTGATAGCGGGCTGGTCTTTAAAATACATCGCCGTTATTGCAGAAGGAACTTTTGTGGATGCTACGGGTGAAACTATAGCGGCTCATTTTTCTGAATTACAGGCAGACAAGAGTGAACTCATCATTTGGCACACAGTGTTCATGATGCTGACAATGGCGGTCGTTATTGGGGGTGTGACAAAAGGGCTAGGCGCAGCGGTTAGAGTCTTGATGCCGATTTTATTTGTGTTGCTTGTTGTGATGTTGTTTTACGGAATATCCGAAGGGAATTTTTCAGAAGGATTTAAATTTCTATTTGATTTTAAATTCGACAAGTTGACGTGGGAAGGTGTGTTAGAAGCCTTAGGCCATGCATTTTTTACGTTAAGTTTAGGTATGGGTGCAATCATGGCTTACGGGGCTTATATGCCCAGTGATGCCCCAATCGGAAAGACTGTCTTAACTGTCGCTTTTTTGGATACATTAGTGGCTTTAGTGGCAGGATTAGCGATCTTCCCAATTGTATTTGCAAGCGATGCAATCGAACCTGGCGCTGGTCCCGGGTTACTATTTGTTTCCTTGCCTATTGCTTTCGGTGGCATGGAAGGTGGGGTTTTATTTGGAACAGTGTTTTTTATCTTAATCTCTGTTGCTGCGTGGAGTTCTGCGATTTCCCTGATTGAGCCTGCGGTGGCATGGTTAGTTGAAACGAAATTGTTTGGTCGTTTTTGGGCAAATATATTGATGGGTGGTATTGCTTGGACTATTGGTCTCGGAACTGTCTATTCGTTTAATGATTGGTCTGGTCCAGAGTATCAATTTTTAGGTTTTACTTTTTTTGATTTTGTCGATTTTTTGACGGCACAAATAATGTTGCCGTTAGGTGGAATGTTTATCGCAATTTTTGCGGGTTGGTGTATGCATAAAACACATGTTCGTAATGAGATGTCTCATGAGTCTCAAGAAATGTTTGAATTGTGGCGGGTGTTTGTTCGATATGTTTCCCCGATTCTCGTTGGTTTGGTTTTTCTTGTTTTAATGTGGGAAAAATTTGTAGGATAATATTTTTCAGCTGTAAAAGAGCTTGAGAAATATTTAAATAATGTTGAAATCGTGAGTAATAAAGCATTGTGTCAAAAAACATAGAGCGGACAGCACTAGTTGAATATACGCCTTCACAAATGTACGAATTAGTGAATGATATTGAAGCCTACCCAGATTTTATGGATGGTTGTATAGGGTCAGAAATTTTATCGAAAAATGATCGCTGTATTGAAGCGCGGCTTGATTTAAAAAAAGGTAAATTCTCACACAGTTTTATTACTCGGAATTCTTTAGAGGAAAATCAAAGCGTGAATATGCAACTCATCGATGGGCCTTTTAAACAATTGGATGGCCAGTGGATGTTTGAAGCTTTAGGTGATTCGGCTTGTAAAGTCAGCTTGTCATTAACGTTTGAATTTAAAAATAAGTGGGTGGCTTTAGCTGCAGGAAGTTGGTTTGAGACAGTCGGCAATCAGTTAGTTGATGCTGTTTGTCTAGAAGCTAAAAAAAGATACGGATAAATAATCTTGAGGTAATAAAGGCTGTAGCCTAATTGGATAGTATAGTGAATGAGAAAATAGTATCGTTTGAAATTGAAGTGGCTTATGCGACGCCAGAAAAACAAAAAATAATTTCACTGATGGTAAAGCCTGGAATTACTGCGCTTGATGCGGCTGAGATGTCGGGTATTGTTATTGATTTTCCAGAAATAGATTTGTCGACTGCAAAGCTTGGTTTGTTTGGAAAGGCTTTTGGTGCAAGAGGACTGAAGGCTGCCAATGAATATGAATTGAAGCCGCATGATCGAGTTGAAATCTATCGCCCCTTAACAGCAGATCCGAAAGAAGTCAGAAGGCGTCGTGCAGAAAAGGCAAAGAAGGAAAAAGAGGAAGGCGCCAAAGATAATAATTGAGAATATTGTCTCTGAAAAGGTGTTGACTTAAACGGGTCGTAGTTCCATTGGATTGGCTAGCTACCCGTTTTATTGTTTCAATGCTCTTCGCGTGTCTATGAGTTTTGAGTGTAGGATATTTTCTCTATTCAGCCTGTTTCGTTGATGTTTCTACTGGTGCTGGTGCTGGTGCTGGTGCTGTAGGTTGATAATCTCCAGAAAAGTGTGTCAGCTTGTCATCTTCAAAATAGACTGTGAATTTTTCTTTTGTGGTTTTTCCGTCAGCATCGCGAAGCGAATAATAATAATCCCAGCGGTCTTGCTCAAAGCTATCTTGGATCAATGCTGTTCCCAAAACAAAATTGACCTGTCTTTTAGTCATCCCCGGCTTGAGTTGATCGACCATTTCTTGAGTAATGATGTTTCCTTGTTGAATTTGAAGACGGTAGACACCCGGAAATTGTAACCAAGAGCAGCCGGTGATGGCCGTTAGTCCTAGAATAAAAATCGGTATACCAATGAATTTCTTAAGGTTTTTGAACGGATTTCTTAGATCTTGGCCTGTTAATTTTTTATTTGTACTGCAGGAATTTCTCATTCTAGGGTTCCACATCGTCGATTGAACGGGGATAATACCCGAAATAAATCCATACTGAGAAGCCTGAAACTCATTTAAGACTTCAATTGGTTAAAAAAGAAGGACAACTCATGTCGTCAGAAAATATTGAATTGCGTAATGCTGGACTAAAAGTCACTCTACCTCGTGTCAAAATATTACAAATCTTAGAAGGTTCCGAAGAGCGTCATATGAGCGCTGAAGATGTTTATAAGGCGCTATTGGAATCTGGTGAAGATGTTGGTCTAGCGACGGTGTATCGAGTCCTTACTCAGTTCGAGAGCGCAGGTTTAGTCATGCGTCATAACTTTGATGGCGGCCATTCAGTATTTGAATTGGCCACGGGCGAGCATCACGATCACATGGTGTGTGTTGACACAGGAAAAGTCATAGAGTTCCATAATGATCAAATCGAGCAGTTACAAATAGATCTTGCCGAGGCGGAAGGCTATGAGTTAGTTGGACATTCTCTCGTGTTGTACGTAAAGCCTAAAAAATAGTTTAAGGCGGTAATCCCTGTCAATTGCTTTTCAGGTCTATCTATCGTTAATTGTTGATGGGTGGAGTGTTAAGCAATCATCTCTTTAGCGTGCTCAAGAGAAGCTTGAGTAACTTTATCATTACCGATCATTCTGGCTATTTCGTTAATTTTTTCTTCTTCCGATAATCTTCCAAGCGTGGTGACTACATTGTTGCCCTTTTTCTGTTTGTTGACTCTTAAGTGACAATGTCCTTTTCCTGCGACCTGAGCTAGATGTGTCACGCAAATTATTTGAGCTTTCTCTCCTAGCTTACGAAGTAATTGCCCGACTATATCAGCTGTAGCTCCTCCAATACCGACATCGACTTCATCAAAAACCAAAGTAGGTGTTGAGGAGGTTTGAGCAGTCACCACTTGTATGGATAAACTGATCCGAGAGAGTTCACCACCGGATGCTATTTTCCCGAGAGGTTTCATGGATTGTCCGGGATTTGTGGATATCAATAGTTGTAACTCTTCAGTGCCATTAGCTGTTGGTTGTTCAAGTGGTCGTAAATCAACTTTTAATTGAGCATTTTCCATCGCCAGTTTTTTCAGTTGTTGATTCACATGTTTAGCTAATTTTTCACCGGCTTTTTTTCTTTGTTGCGATAATTTTTCAGCGAGTCGAAGGTACGATGTGTGTTGTTGGTCGACTTTTTCCTCTAATAAGTCAAGGTCGCCATCGTCTCCCGATAGGGTCGCAAGTTCTTCCGTTAATTGAGCGTGCAAGTCCGTAAGTTCTTCAGGTTTTATTCGATGTTTTCTAGCAATATCAAACGCAGCGGTTAATCGCTCCTCGACTAATTGTAATCGCTCAGGATCAAGGTTGAATGAATCGATATGTCGTTCAATTTCGTGTTGAGCTTCTTCTACTTGAATTTGTGCTGATGACAATAATTGGCTTGCTTCTTTGATGGCAGGTATTTCTTGGGGAAGCTCATTGGCGATATTCAATGCGCGGTTCAATCCATCTAAAATACTTTGATCTTCGCCGCCGCAAAGAGCAGCTAATTGATAACTGCTATGTAAAATGGCTTCACCATTGGCCAATTGTTTCTGTTCGGCTTCTAGCTGGAGTGTTTCACCTGGTTGCAAACCGAGTTGATCAAGCTCATCAACTTGATAGCTTAATAATTGTAAACGCGCTGAAGATTCTTCAGCATTATCTTTTAATGTGGCAAGCCGTTTGAGTATGGTTTGCCACTCATCAAATGCAGTCTTTACATCTTCAACTAGTTTTTGGTGGCCTGCATATTCATCGACTAATTTTCTTTGTGTGTCTTTTTTTAGTAATGATTGGTGCTCGTGTTGAGCATGAATATCAATCAGCATTTCACCGAGCGTTTTTAATTGGGCCAGAGTGACGGGCTGTCCATTGATGTATCCGCGAGACCGGCCTTCTTTGGTGATAACACGCCGAAGAATGCATTCGTTATCTAAACTCAAGTCATGCTTGATGAGCCAGCTTTGGGGTTCTTTTAGTTTACTGATGTCAAAGCTGGCATTGATGTCGGCGCGCTCTTCGCCATTGCGGACCCGATCTGGATCCGCTCTATCCCCCAATGCTAGTCCAAGGGCGTCTAGCATCACAGACTTACCAGCACCCGTTTCTCCAGTGATAACGGTCATGCCATGGTCTAGCTCGAGATCGAGTTGGTCGACTAGGGTGTAATTGTTAATGCTGAGATGTGTTAGCAAGGCTGGATGCTCCTCTATTTTTAGTGGTTATTTATACAGTATTTTATTTGTCCTTGCTAGAGGGTTTGTTTGTGAATTTTTTCGAGCGCTCTGTTGCTTTAAACGCTTGAATCTTTTGACAGTGTCCCCATATAAGCGAGTACTGATTAATCTCTATCTGCTAGTTGTCTAGGCTCTACGCGTTACTTCGATCTATAAGTAGTCATGCAAGAAGGGGTCATATGAGTTGATGGGGATTGATGATCAAGGCGATCAAAGCAAAAAAGTTATGTGAGAGGAGTGAGACGTGTCAGAAGATCAAAAACATCCTGAGTCAGAAAGCGTTGAAGGTGAGCAGCCCATTATCGATGAGGCAGACCATGTTGAAGAGGGCGAGCCAGTGGCTGATGAGAAAGTAGAATCGCTGCAAAATGAGCTAGTAACCGCCAAAGAAGACGTCTTGCGTGCGCAAGCAGAGGCTCAAAATGCTCGCCGCCGTGCTGAACAGGATATCGAAAAGGCTCACAAATTTGGTCAAGAAAAGATCGTTAACGATCTCTTACCTGTTGTCGACAATCTGGAAAGGGCAATCGCTGCCGCTAATGGCGATGATGAGGGAACCAAGGCTATCGTTGAAGGTGTTGAGCTAACGCTGAAGTCTTTTGTTGATGCGCTAAAGCGTCACAGTGTGGAAGTGGTCAATCCTGTTGGCGAGCCCTTTGATCCACAAATTCATCAAGCTATCTCTGCTGTTGAGAATGCCGAGGTAGAGCCTAATACCGTGCTGGATGTTTTTCAAAAAGGGTATACGCTTCACGGCCGTCTTGTTCGACCCGCTATGGTTGTTGTGTCAAAAGCTGCTGGATAATGGCTGATTGTAAGAGAGTCTCTCGTGTTAGGGCTCGTGTTACTGCTGCTGGTGTTGTTGATAGTAGGCGGAGAGTAGAAAGAACTTATTTTTTAAAGGGTTGAAATTGGCAAATTAATGCCAATATAGACTATCAAGCAAAAACAGGGAGCTGATGCCAAGCGCATCATTCCTAAAGAATGAATTGAATATATTTCGGAGAATCAACACATGGGTAAAATCATTGGCATCGACTTAGGAACAACTAACTCCTGCGTCTCTGTTCTCGAAGGTGGAAAAGCTAAAGTGATTGAAAACGCTGAAGGCGATCGAACCACCCCATCTATCGTCGCTTTTGCTGATGATGGTGAAATCCTAGTAGGGCAAAGCGCTAAGCGTCAGTCCGTGACCAATCCTCACAATACGCTTTATGCGGTAAAACGTTTGATTGGTCGTAAGTTTAAAGATGACGTTGTTCAAAAAGACATTTCCATGGTCCCGTATAAAATTATTGCGGCAGATAATGGCGATGCTTGGGTAGAAGTTGCTGGCGACAAAAAAGCACCGCCGCAAATTTCTGCAGAAGTGTTGAAGAAGATGAAAAAGACAGCAGAAGATTATCTTGGTGAAACCGTCACAGAGGCTGTGATTACTGTTCCCGCTTACTTTAACGATTCACAGCGCCAAGCGACAAAAGATGCTGGAAAAATTGCCGGTCTTGAGGTGAAGCGAATCATCAATGAGCCAACGGCAGCAGCGCTGGCTTATGGAATGGATAAAGCAAAAGGTGATCATACTGTCGCTGTTTACGATTTAGGTGGTGGTACTTTTGATATTTCAATTATCGAAATTGCTGATGTTGATGGCGAGCACCAGTTTGAAGTGCTTTCAACGAACGGCGATACATTCCTTGGCGGCGAAGATTTCGATTTACGCTTAATTGAGTATTTGGCCGATGAATTTAAAAAGGCAAACGGAATTGATTTGCACAATGATCCGTTGGCTTTGCAGCGTTTAAAAGAAGGCGCAGAGGCAGCAAAAATCGAGTTGTCTTCAAGCCAGCAAACAGAAGTGAATTTGCCCTACATCACTGCTGACCAAACGGGTCCAAAGCATTTGGTTGTGAAACTCACTCGTGCGAAATTGGAATCGCTAGTTGAAGAATTAGTGACTCGCTCATTAGTTCCTGTTAAGCAAGCAATTGAAGATTCTGGTGTACAGATTAGCGATATTGATGATGTCATTTTGGTGGGTGGGCAAACACGTATGCCATTAGTGCAAACCAAAGTTGCAGAGTTTTTTGGTAAAGAGCCACGCAAAGATGTGAATCCAGATGAAGCGGTTGCCATGGGCGCGGCGATTCAAGGTGCTGTACTTGCGGGTGATGTGAAAGATGTTTTATTGCTAGACGTTACGCCGTTAACATTAGGTATTGAAACTGCCGGTGGTGTAGCCACTCCGTTAATTGATAAGAACACAACGATACCTACTAAGAAATCACAAGTATTCTCAACTTACGAAGATAATCAAACGGCAGTGACCATTCATGTTATTCAGGGTGAGCGTAAGCAAGCGGCACAAAATAAATCACTGGGTCGTTTTGATTTAAGTGATATTCCTCCAGCATCACGAGGCATGCCGCAAATTGAAGTGACATTCGATATTGACGCTAATGGTATCTTGAATGTTGGCGCAAAAGATAAAGCGACAGGCAAAGAGCAATCCATTGTGATTAAAGCATCATCCGGTTTAAGTGATGACGAAATTGAATCGATGGTCAAAGATGCGGAAGCCAATGCCGAAGCTGATCGTCAGTTTGAAGAAGTTGTTACAGCAAGAAACACATTGGATGGACTTATTCATGCGACGCGCAAAACATTAGAGGAAGCTGGCGATAAAGCAACTGATGATGAAAAAGCAGCGATTGAAGAGGCATTAAAAGAAGGGGAAGAAGTGGTTAAGGGTGACGATAAAGAAAAAATCGAAGCTGCTGCCACAAAATTAACAGAAGCTTCTAGCTCGCTTGCTCAAAAAATGTATGCGGAACAAGCAGCAGCTCAGGGACAGCCGGGTGATGCAGGTGAAGCCCCTCAGCAAGACGCTCCAGAAGACGGTGCTGTTGATGCAGAGTTTGAAGAAGTAAAAGAAGATAAGTAACAGCAATTGTTAAAAGCCTCCAATAAACAAAAAAGTTTTTGTGGGTAAAAAAAACAGATAACGCGGGACATGTCCCGCGTTATCTGCGTCTGGGTTTTTAACTTTTCTTATTAAATTATTGTCAATTAGCGAAGAATGTTTGCATGTCAAAGCGTGATTACTACGAAATCTTAGGTGTTGATAAAGGCGTTTCAGATCAAGAGCTGAAAAAAGCGTATCGCCGAATCGCAATGAAACACCATCCGGATAGAAACCCTGATAACAAAGAGTCAGAAGAAAAATTCAAAGAAGCGAGTGAAGCTTACGAGATATTATCTGATTCCCAAAAGCGTTCCGCCTACGATCAATACGGTCACGCGGGTGTCGGCGGAGCTGGCGGAATGGGTGGCGGAGAAGGTTTCGGAAATTTCAGTGATGTTTTTGGTGATGTGTTCGGTGATATTTTTGGTGGAGGCGGCGGTGGCAGCAGAGGTCGAGGTGGCCCAGCTCGTGGATCAGACCTACGCTACACCTTAGATTTAAGTTTAGAAGATGCAGTAAAGGGTACGTCAGTAAAAATTAAAGTACCAACGCTTGTTGCTTGTAAGCCTTGTGATGGCAGTGGTGCAAAATCAGGATCTAAACCAAGTAAGTGTTCAACGTGTGCTGGTATGGGGCAAGTGCGCATGCAGCAAGGTTTTTTCTCTGTTCAGCAAACTTGCCCAAGCTGTCGTGGTAAAGGCACCATTATTACCGATCCATGTTCAAGTTGTGGTGGCCAAGGCCGTACCGAAGAAACAAAAACACTGTCTGTAAAAGTGCCAGCGGGTGTTGATACGGGTGATCGAATTCGTTTGGGAGGAGAAGGTGAAGCGGGAATGGATGGCGGCCCTGCGGGAGACTTGTATGTACAAGTCTCAGTTCAGCAGCATGAAATTTTTGAGCGAGACGGTAAAAATTTATATTGTGAGATCCCGATTAGCTTTGTCGATGCAGCATTAGGGGGTGAACACGAAGTACCAACGCTAGACGGTCGAGTAAAATTAAAAATTCCTGCTGAAACCCAAACAGGTAAATTATTTCGTCTCCGTGGTAAAGGTGTTACCCCTATCCGAGGAGGCTCAGCAGGTGATTTAATGTGTCGTGTCTCTGTGGAAACGCCAGTGAATTTAAATTCAAAACAAAAAGATTTGTTGAAAGAGTTTCATAAAAGCATGAAGGGCGATAAAAATTCTCCAAGACAGAGTAGCTGGTTCGAAGGAATGAAAAACTTTTTTGGTGCATGATATATGCGTTATGATGTGTCTCAGCTCGTTATCTTGTCATTATAGGTAGCAACATCTAGAACATTATCTTTTCTTTCTACAGGGCCTTTCCATGAAAACAATCGCTAATACGTTTTTAAAAGGCCTTTTGTTCACACTTCCCGCCTTCATTACCTTTGGTCTAATATATTGGGTGTTCTCAACTGCAGAGCAACTATTAAGGATTCCTTTAGAATTAGTGTTGCCCGAAGGTCAGTATGTGACGGGTATGGGGGTGGCTTCTACTCTTCTTATTATTTTTATTATCGGGTTACTAGCTCAGGCGTATCTGCTAAACCGATTATTTGCTTGGCTTGAATCATTGGTTGAGCGAATTCCTTTTGTTAAAACCTTATATACCAGTGCAAAAGATTTTTTGTCGTTTTTAACGGGGGCGAATGGCCAAGAGATGCAACGCGTTGTTCGCGTTACGATGGATAATGGAATACAAGTCATTGGCTTCGTCACAAATGAAGATGTCACTTTAGGTGATCAAGAAAGTTTGGTCGCGGTCTACGTGCCAATGAGCTATATGATTGGCGGTTTTCTTTTATATATGCCGCGCCATCGTTGCGAGCCGCTCGACATTTCTGTGCAACATGCAATGCAACAAGTGTTAACGGCGCACATTACTTATCATCATGGTAAATAATTGCACGTATTACTTGAAGCCAAGTGATGCCTCAATGTGTATGTAAGTCAGAATACATTTGGCTGAAACAATCAAAATAACCTATAAAAATTAATATTTTTTAAAAGAGAAATTAAAGGTTCGTTATGACAATTAAAATTGGTGTAAATGGTGCCGCCGGTAGAATGGGTAAAATGCTAATCGAAGCGATAAGTTTGGCCGATGGCGTAACACTTGCGGCGACGATTGAGCGTCCAGACAGTTCTTTGATTGGTGCAGATGCAGGTGAGTTAGCCGGTCTCGGTAAAAACAACGTGACTGTTGTTGGCGATCTCAATTCCGTCATTAACGATATAGACGTACTGATTGATTTTTCAATTCCAAAAGCGACTTTAGCCAATGCAAAAATTTGTGCAGAGAATAAGAAAAGTATTGTTATCGGCACAACCGGTTTTACGTCAGAAGAAAAACAAACTGTCGAAAATTATCAAAAACAAACGTCTCTCTGCATCGCTGCAAATTACAGCACTGGTGTTAATGCTTGTTTAGCCTTACTAGAAAATGCCGCGAAAATTTTAGGCGATGACTACGATATAGAAATTTACGAAGCGCATCATCGTCATAAAATCGATGCGCCATCCGGTACCGCATTAGCGATGGGTGAAGCAGTTGCAAAAACACTCGATCGTGATTTACAAAAAGTGGCAGTCTACGGCCGCGAAGGGCAGACCGGCGCACGCGATAAAGACACAATCGGCTTCGCTACAGTTCGCGGCGGCGATGTTCACGGCGATCACACCGTCATGTTTATGGCCGATGGTGAGCGTGTAGAAATAACCCACAAAGCCTCAAGCCGAATGGCCTTCGCTCGCGGCGCCGTTCGCGCCGCCGCATGGTTAAGTCAAAAAGAAAAAGGCTTGTTTAATATGCGAGATGTTTTGGGTTTGTAAATTTAGGGCTATTTTTTATGGTTGTAAGAAAAAATGTATGAGAGGATAATTAAAATTCTTTCATGCATTTAAATATTAACTCTCCCACTTCCCATAACCGATCTTCCGCATACTGCACCAAACTAATTTGAGCAAACATCACTTCTTCACTATAAGCACCATTGCTTAACGCGTGAGTGAATTCTTTTGTTGTAATATTTTTAATCGCAACCTGAAAATTCAAAACGGTTTTTTTATCGTCAGTTGTTTGAATGGCGTGGTTCATTGCCCAAAACTCATAGCCGGATAATGAAAAAACAAGTGATGATCCAGTAGTGGTATGTTTTTGTCCGTTTAAGGTGACATCCTTAAATAATAGGTTGTCTGTAAAAGAGGGATAATTTTTTGTCGAAAGTGAGCAGCTTAGGCTGATGTCTTCATTGCTTGCGTTACACAAGCTCGAAAGAAGGAGCAGTAAAATTAAACCTAGTCCTTTGTGCATGTTGAGTTATCCTTAAAAAAAACTTTTATCTCTGAAATGTTCAAGTGTCTACTTTGTTCTGGGCAAAAGACAAACCCAGAATTTTTTATGTCGAGTAAAATGATCTTGTTGAATTGAAAGCAACAAACGATTAAAAGCAAAAAAATAACTATTAATAGTTTGTTTAAGGTTGACAATGCTTTTGCGGTTAATTGATATTTAGATTCAATGATTGCTAAGAAATGAATAAATGGAATGATTAGTGTCAGCAATAAGTACGGTATACCGTTAAAATACTCGACCTTTTCTTCAGTGCGTAACTGTTCTTTCAATAAAGAGTAATGGGTAAATAACCAATAAAGGCACGCAATAGAAATAGCATCAATCGCTGAAATAAAGTAATGAGCAGCTCGTTTATTCATAGGTTAATAAAAAATGCCCTTACCGACAGGCACGCCATTTATAGCCTGCCATCTCAGGGTTGATTCTAATCGATTAACGCCTCTTTTGAATGCGCCAAATGTACCGTCATAACTTTCTTCCATTGCTGATATGAGCTTTTCCGTTATCTGAAACTGATCATCTAGCGCATTCAAGGCTATGGAGGAAACTACTCCAACAGCGATAGCGGCTATTAAGGGTCCTGCGGCTAACGTTGTTATCGCTGCAACAGCAAGCCCAGTCAAGCCAGCTAACATTGTGGAAATGCCGACCTTTACAATGTCTGTTGCAAGGGTGCCTATCAAGCGCGACATTGTTTTATCGTCTTCTAAAATGAACTTAGCGATGGTGAGGGGAATTGTGAGATAAATAGTAAGTCTTGCGCCTGAAATAACCGCATTGCCAACACCTCTGCTCCCAATTGCCATATCAATAACTTTGGGGTGATTTGCTAGGTATCGAGTGCCTGAAAATATTGATCGCTGACCGGCGTATCCTTTAAATATGACGTAAGCTTTCCCTTTGATAATTTTGGTCTCTATTTTTCCGTTTAGCCCTAAATCATTGACCAGCTTTAACGCTGTTAGAGAGTCTATAACGGGAGAGGCGAATTGTGAGGTAGCTGATCCGATATCTTCAAGTGATGTCTTGCCGGTCTTTTCTTTCCAGAGGCTAATTAAGTCTTCGGCAGAAATAATATCGAGGGAGTGTGAATTTTTGGCGATTTTAGATTGAAGGGCAGTTCTTTCTGGGTTGTTCATTTAATAATCCTTTACAATTTAGATGTTATTCCATTGGTGCGATGGAGGCTAATGAGAATAAATCTTTTTGTCTAGTATGAGCTTCTCATTTTTACAATCATGTTTAGTAAGTGGCATATAAATATGTCATCAATTTATCGTTTTCCTAATATTGTCTTTTGAGTCGCTAATTTGTCCTTAGGTTGATATTGTATGGAAGGCTAGCATCAATAAATTATGTGCGATGGACCTCGCATTACTATGCCTAAAATATTTGAGTAAATCTTTATAATAGGTATCCATAGTTTCTTATGTCAGAATGAAGAAACACTCTAACCATCTCTGGCACAAGATAGGATTTATAGAAAGCCTTAAATCATTGGGTGGCTTGGCATAAAAATCATTGATGATGTTGATATTAAAATAATAAAAATCTTTTAACGAAATAATTGATCGAGTATCTGATGACTGAATCAAAATCAAAATCAAAAACAAAAACCAAACTTGCTACTAAGATCGGTTGTATTATTTTTTTATTGTGCCGTTAAGTGTGGTTGTTCTTTTTTTTATATTTCGTTTTTTTTGGAATGTTAACGAAGATATTAGTATCGAGTCCAAGTACGACTTCGCTATGGAACAGTGCGAAAAATATGGCGGACAACAAGGTGAGCTGCCTATTATTGCTGAGGGAGTGTTGGATACAAGAAGAGTCGTTAGGGCGAATGACGTACTACTGCGAGCTGCAACTTTTATTAACAACGGGCTTAAGTATGTGGAGTTTAATAAAGAAGTCGTTGAGTTGTTTAGTAGTGAGTACCCTAAGGAAGCTCCGTATTTTAAAAATAAGTATAGTCATTTTGATTATTGTCGAGCTTATGTGGCCAGAAAAGGCGATCCGTTATGCGAGCCATACGAAAAGAAAGGCCACATACATTACGATCAAGCTGTACTGGGTGAAAGCGCCTGTGTAGCAGTTGAAGGCTTTGATGATGCGGCTTTATTAAAAGCACCTTATCAGCTATTAGTGGTGGACAGGATTATAAATGAGGGCGTGGCAGTGGGATGGAATAATTTACAGATAGTGAATAGAAAAACACAAAAAGTGATGGCTAGCTACAACACTTTTTTCACTGTTTTACTAACATGAAAAAAAACTCATCAGAGGGATTTAGTTATTGTCGAGGCAGTTACTCCAATAAAAAAGCGTGGCCCTCGTGTCCCGGTACAATTCCAGAACAAATTCTAGGGTTAAAAAAATTCGAACAATCTGCATTTAAATATGAGAGGGAAATCAAATGAGCATGAAGGTTTTAGATGTTAGTGTTTTCTAATTTGAGTAATTTTAAACTCAGCTCGATCAGGGGTCTGAAATGAGTTTTGTGAATGAATATATTTCAAAAGAAGATATAGAAAAATATGGTATTGAGAAGGCCTATATCAGGTATCACCCGTTTTTAATTGAAGATGGTGTGCCCAGCTATCATAAGTTTGACTGGACAGTTGATCGAGCTAGTGACACATATTTGGTTCAGATGAAAACAGGTAGGGAAGAGTGGGCTAATAGGGTTACTTGGATTTTTGGTTATAAAGATAAAGAGTTCACGATTGAGCTAGATAAGAAGAAAGGTTCGCTGAGTTTTAATGAGTCTCCTTATCTAATAGTTTGGGACCTAGTTGATATAAAGCCCTCTGACTTGAGTGAATCTGAGAGGGAAATAGTTATTTCTTTATTAAAAGATGCTTTGACAGTATACGGTTATTTTGGTGTTCGTCGTCAGATAGAAAACACCCAAGTTAAATTTAATTTTTAAGTATCAGGGAGGATAGATAATGCCATTAAGTGCTCAGCAGGCTAATCAATTATTAGACTCAATTACTACAGAGGCTCAACTTAGAGTGCTGATTAACGATCTAAGTAACCACTTAGGTGACTTTGCAGATACGGCGGCAGCCATTGATAGTTTAGATGTGATCGTCATGACGGATTCCAGCGTGGCGCATTTGGCAGCGAGCTTAAATAAGCCAGTGATAAATTTGTTAAACGCAGTGCCTTATTGGTTGTGCGCATTAGAAAAAAAAACAACACCGTGGTATCCGACGATGAGGTTAGTCAAGCAGGCAAATAACGGTTGCTGGGATGATGTCATTCAGCAAGCTAAATTATTGTTAGAAACAAGAGTGACTAATAAGAGATCAAGCTAAAGATTAGTTTAATGCTGGGTGTTTGTTATAAAAAAAGACGTTGCTTGAAAAGCCAAGAGGTAAATGTGGCGTGAAAATATCAGTTGTTTTGAAGTTTGTTATTGTCCTAGCAGTGATCTCATTTTTCGTAATGCGCATAGTTACATTCGACAGTTCATTTTTGGCTAAAGTGATTGGTTTTTTAATTGCTTTTTCTCTGTGTGGCTTGGTTGTTTATGAGGCGAAATTTGGAGCTGGTGAGTTTATGAAGCTTAAGAGCTCAGCTGAATCCAAAATGCCTAAAGTTGTTACCATAGTTTTTGGGATTTTAATAATACCTTTTTATATTTTTTCTGTGTATGGATTATTGTTTCCTTTGCACTTGGCATTGTCAGAAAAAAAAGTGAAGGTCTTCGATGCTACTTATGTTGGGAAGTCCCTTGGCTACAGATATCTATGTAAGAATGAAATTTATTTGCCTGACTTAGATTTGAGTTACTGTGTTCGCGATAAAAATTATTTAAGCGTTAGTAAAAAAATAAAATATTACCGATTTAAAATACTTCTGGAAACTAAACGGTCTGCCGTTGGTTTTTCTCTTCATCTACCGGATAAGAAATTTAAAGGACTCTAAATATGCTGACCCCTTATGTGAAAGATGGTTGAGACATTGAATTGAGGTCTACTCCATTTAACCGAGATATCAATGTCCGTTAAATGGGGTAGGCCTCTGTTGATTAAAATAAGTCTATTAAGATAGTCGATGGGTTTAACGGCCAATAGGTATTTTGACGCTAAATTAATGCTTCGGAGGTTAAGGAGAATCATGCTTTTTGTCTAGTATGGCCTCCTTGATTTACGAGGTGCGTCTGCTCTTTGCTCTGCTTGAATATTCGACATTCACATAACTTTCATAATTTTGTCATTTCATAGTCAAACTAAAAATTTGAATGAGATGGTTTGATTATGAAAATTACGGTATTTGGTGCGGGTTATGTGGGATTGGTGCAAGCGGCTGGTTTGTCAGAGGTGGGGCATCATGTGATATGTGTTGATGTCGACCAATCTAAAGTTGATCAATTGATGCAAGGAGATATTCCTATTTATGAGCCGGGTCTTTCACAAATAGTGAAAGAAAATGTCAATGCTAAACGTTTGAGCTTTACGATAGATGCTAAGTTGGCGGTTGATCATGGTGATGTGATGTTTATTGCCGTCGGCACGCCCAGTAAAGAGGATGGCTCAGCGGAGTTAAAATACGTAACTCAGGTAGCCGAAACCATTGGTGATTTCATTGCCTGCAATAAATTGATTGTCAATAAATCCACAGTTCCTGTTGGTACGGCTGATCACGTTAAAAAAGTAATT
This sequence comes from Cellvibrionaceae bacterium, assembly GCA_050633885.1. GTDB lineage: Bacteria > Pseudomonadota > Gammaproteobacteria > Pseudomonadales > Cellvibrionaceae > JAWSVE01. Next base: position 263,710 of record JBOEHK010000005.1, on the reverse strand, counting down.
AATCAAAAAATTAAAAATAATAAAAAAAATATTTTTGTAGATGTTATTTCTAATCCTGAATTTATGAAAGAAGGGGCTGCGCTTTCTGATTTCATGAAGCCGGATCGAATCGTGGTAGGTACCGACTCAAAAAACGCAGAAGATATCATCCGCGAAGTCTATGCGCCTTTTTGCCGTAAACATGAACGATTGATTGTTATGGATGTGCGTAGTGCAGAGTTAACCAAGTATGCAGCAAATTGTATGTTGGCGACAAAAATAAGTTTTATGAACGAAATGGCTAATCTTGCCGAAATTTTGGGTGCAGATATTGAAAAAGTCAGACAAGGCATTGGTAGTGATCCGCGCATTGGCTATTATTTTATTTTTCCTGGTGCAGGTTATGGTGGTTCTTGCTTACCGAAAGATGTAAAAGCGTTGATACATGCCGCAGAAAACACAGGTTTTGACCCAAAGGTTTTGCGATCTGTTGAAGATCGAAATAATGAACAGAAAAAATTAATTTTTAACAAAATAATGGAACACTTTAAAGGGAATGTGAAAGGAAAGACTTTTGCGCTTTGGGGTTTGGCGTTTAAACCAAATACTGATGACATTCGTGCAGCACCTGCGCGAGTGATAATGGAGTTGCTTTGGGAGAATGGCGCCAGTGTGAACGCCTACGACCCCGAAGCGATGCGAGAATGTCAAAAGCATTATGGTACAAGAGATGATTTAAATTTGATGGGGACGAAAGAGGCCGCTTTGAAAAATGCGGATGGACTCATTATCGCAACAGAATGGCAAGAGTTTAGAGCGCTAGACTATGAAGCTTTACTCGATAATTTAAATAACCCTATTATTTTTGACGGGAGGAATTTATATGAGCCTAGCCGAGTGGAGAGCAAAGGGATAACGTATTATTCAGTAGGTCGGTAACAGTGGATCGATAACAATAGGTCGATACATTTTTGCTGAAATTTTGAAGGGTGGACAGGCTTTTTTGAAAAACCGCTATTTATTTCAATCTATTTTTGAGCTTCCTGTATTTGTGTCTATGCTGAAAGGTATGGGTTGTTGTTTTGATTCTGCAAAAGGGTCAGTTTGATTTTTAACATACAGTGTAGGAAGTTGTTAATGGGTAGCCTCTCTTTAAAATGGAAAGTATTAATCGGTGTGACGGTGACGAGCGTGTTGGCGGTTGTCATTTCTAATGTGATTGCACTTTATATGGAAATCGATCGGATGCACACGTCGATTGAAAATGATACTCGCACGTTGGCTAATATTGTCGGCGGAGGGACATCCGGTGCGCTTGCGTTTGGGGACAAGGTGTCAGCGAGAGAAACATTGTCGACGGTGTCTGCAAATCCTCGAATTTCTCATGGCGTGATTTACGACGATGCGGGTTTGCCATTCGTTTGGTTTTCTAAAAACGCCAGTGATGCTAAAGCGTTGCCCGCAGCGTGGCCCCAGCAGGCCCAACCAAAAGGGATGATTCGAAGTGATGAGTATCTTGAGATTTTTGAGCCGATTACTTCAGCAGGCTCTGAGATAGGAATGATTTATTTCAACGTTGATTTGAGTGAAACTCAAGAAACGGTTTGGGGTGCTATTAACACATCTATTATTACTATCATTGTTGTTAGTCTGTTTGCAGGCGCAGTGTCTTATTTAGTTCAGGCGGCTATTGTTAAGCCGATTAATACCGTGGTTGCTGCGTTACGTGACATAGCGGAAGGCGAGGGTGATTTGACTCAGCGACTTCAAGTTCAGTCCCGCGATGAAGTCGGTGAATTAGCAAAATGGTTTAATACTTTTATAGAAAGAGTACATAGCATTATTAGTGACTTTTCGGGTACCGCTATTGAGTTAAATGCGAATACAGAAAAGCTGTCTTTAACTGCCAAAGAAACTGAAAGAGGTGTTGTTAGCCAGCAATCAGCGACTCAGCAAGTGGTCACAGCGGTTCGGGAGATGGCGTCGGTCGTAGAAGATGTGGCAAATAATGTCACGCAGGCAGCGGGAAGTGCTCAAGAAGCCGATCGTGAAGCAAAAACGGGAATGTCGGTCGTGACCGATACGATGGGGCAAATAGAAAGCTTGGCGAGTGATATTGTTAATGCGGCAGAAGTGATTGATCGTTTACAGCAAGAGACGGATAACATCGGTTCTGTCCTAGATGTGATTCGCGGTATTGCTGAGCAGACAAATTTGTTAGCTTTGAATGCGGCGATAGAGGCCGCAAGAGCGGGTGAGCAAGGCAGAGGATTTGCTGTAGTTGCTGACGAGGTGAGAACGCTTGCTTCCAGAACTCAGTCATCTACACAAGAAATTCAGGACATGATTGAGCAGTTGCAATACGGTGCCCGTGAAGCGGTTCAAATGATGGAGAAAGGAAAGGTTCAAGCAGAGGAATCGGTTAAGCAAGCGGCCGAAGCCAGTAATTCTTTGGAAGCCATTACGGAAGGTGTGACCGCTATTCGGGACAAAACAAACCAAATAGCCAGTGCGGCCGAGGAACAAAGTGCGGCGACCCGTGAAATGGAGCGTAATATGGAAAATATTGCTGATGTTGCAAGGCAAACATCGGAAGGGTCTGTTGAAATCGCCTCGAGCACAGCTGATTTGGCAAGTATGGCATCTAGAATGGCTAAAACTGTCGAGCAATTTAAGATTTAAGGCTTGCGTGAAATGCATTTTCATTTTTACCTGTGTGGTGAGCCCATTGAACAAAAAGAAATCTCCAAATTAATAACAAGTCATTGGACAGTAAGCCCCTATTTCGTCTAAAATCTCCCCCCAAGTTTGCGCCGGCTCAATGCCAGTAGCACTTCAGTACAGCAGATAGTTAGTCTAGTTGTTATTGTTATAACTCATTGATTTTAATTAATTTTTTATTTTCGCGAGTAACTGACTACTGCCAGACAGGTTGAATTAAATAGTGTGTAAATCACGGTTTGTACATGCCTTTGACTGGGTATGTTTCGAAAGGTAAAAATGAAAGACCGTTTACAAATCAATTAATTTCTAAAAGCGAGATGAAGCATTATGTTTCTTCTCGCTTTTTTTCAATCTGGCTTTGGCATTCGCTGAATATTCTTAGTTTATTTTGTCAGCACAGCGTTAGTACACCTTATTCTTTTCTATATAGAGTAAGTGGAGCATGTCTGCGCCTGGGATTATGTTTGCTAAGGTGATTCAGGAAAAGGTTTGTCTGCTGATAGTTGGTCATTGACTATTAGCACTATCTAGAACATTCATTACAGAAATTTAGGAGACGACATTGATCACGAAAGCCTCTCGCCCCGCCATTTTAGTCCTCGAAGATGGCACCGTATTCCGAGGGGTAGCTATTGGCGCCGATGGTATATCAGCAGGTGAAGTTGTTTTTAATACCGCGCTAACAGGTTATCAAGAAATTTTGACAGACCCCTCCTACGCAAAGCAAATTGTTACGCTAACTTATCCTCATATCGGTAATACGGGAACAAACTCAGAAGATGAAGAGTGTGATCACATTTGGTCGTCGGGTTTAGTGATTCGAGACTTGCCTTTCATCTCTAGTAGTTTTCGAGATGAGTTACCTCTCGACGAGTATTTAAAGAAACATAACGTTGTTGGTATTGCGAATATTGATACGCGAAAACTGACAAGAATTTTAAGAGATAAGGGCGCGCAAAATGGATGCATCATCGCTGCCGATATGGGTGGAGACGTTGATGAGAAAAAAGCGTTAGCGGCTGCGAAAGAATTTCCAGGCTTAAAGGGAATGGATTTAGCGAAGGTGGTTTCAACGAAAGAAAACTACCCATGGAATGAAGGTGTTTGGTCGTTAGGTAGTGGCCATAAAACAGTGACCGAGAAAAAATTCAAAGTTGTTGCTTATGACTTCGGTGTAAAAAGAAATATTTTGCGCATTCTCGCTTCTCTGGGTTGCGATATTACCGTTGTTCCAGCAGAAACGCCGGCGTCTGATGTGTTGGCAATGAATCCTGACGGCGTCTTTTTGTCCAATGGCCCTGGCGATCCAGAACCTTGTGACTACGCGATTGCTGCGATCAAAGACATTCTAGAAAAAAATATTCCCATATTTGGAATATGTTTGGGGCATCAGTTGCTGGGTTTAGCCAGTGGTGCTAAATCGAAAAAAATGAAATTTGGTCATCACGGCGCAAATCACCCTGTCCAAGACTTAGAATCAAAACGAGTTATGATTACCAGTCAGAATCATGGTTTTGCTATTGACGACGACACACTTCCTGAAAACTTAATCGCGACACATCGTTCGTTGTTTGATGATTCTCTTCAAGGTATTCATCGTACCGATAAACCTGCATTTAGTTTTCAAGGGCATCCAGAAGCAAGTCCAGGTCCTCGTGATGCGGAACCATTATTTGTACATTTCATAGAATTAATGTCGAACAATAAATGAATTGACTACTTTGGTTTGCCACTAAAAATAGTCAATCAAAACCTTACAATACATATATTTAATATTTTTGAAAAAATTAAAACGCTGCGAGTAAAGTAAAGCATGCCAAAAAGAACAGACTTACAATCCATTTTAATTCTCGGTGCTGGTCCTATTGTGATTGGTCAAGCGTGTGAGTTCGACTACTCCGGTGCGCAAGCTTGTAAAGCGCTTCGTGAAGAAGGCTTTCGCGTCATCTTGGTGAATTCAAATCCTGCAACGATCATGACAGACCCCGCGATGGCAGATGCGACTTATATCGAGCCGATAACGTGGCAAACTGTTAAGCAAATTATTGAAAAAGAAAGACCTGATGCAGTACTGCCTACCATGGGTGGACAGACCGCATTGAATTGCGCCCTCGATCTAGAACGTGAAGGTGTACTTGAAGCGTTTGGTGTTGAATTAATTGGCGCAAAAGCGGATGCGATTGATAAAGCTGAAGATCGTAGCCGTTTCGATAAAGCGATGAAATCGATCGGCCTTGAATGTCCACGTGCGAAAATTGTTCATAGCTTAGAAGAAGCGTTAGAGGTACCTAAAGAATTTGGTTTTCCCACCATTATTCGCCCCTCTTTTACCATGGGTGGTTCGGGCGGCGGTATCGCGTATAACTGGGAAGAGTTTGAAGAAATTTGTTTGCGCGGTTTGGATCTTTCCCCAACAAATGAATTGTTAATCGATGAATCTCTAATCGGTTGGAAAGAATTTGAAATGGAAGTAGTTCGAGATAAAAAAGATAATTGTATTATCGTTTGCTCGATTGAAAATTTTGATCCGATGGGTGTTCACACGGGTGATTCAATTACGATCGCACCAGCGCAAACGTTGACGGATAAAGAATATCAAATCATGCGAGATGCTTCGATTGCAGTCTTGCGAGAAATTGGTGTTGAAACCGGTGGTTCAAATGTTCAGTTTGCGGTTAATCCTGACAATGGTCGCTTAGTTATCGTTGAAATGAATCCTCGAGTGTCTCGTTCATCGGCATTAGCATCAAAGGCAACAGGTTTTCCTATTGCTAAAATTGCGGCAAAACTGGCTGTTGGTTATACGTTAGATGAATTGAAAAACGATATTACTGGTGGCGCAACGCCTGCTTCGTTTGAGCCTTCGATTGATTATGTCGTTACAAAAATACCACGTTTTACGTTTGAAAAATTTGGTGAGGCCGATGCGCGTTTAACAACGCAAATGAAATCGGTGGGTGAGGTCATGGCGATTGGTCGAACGTTTCAAGAATCATTGCAGAAAGCATTGCGTGGTTTAGAAGTTGGTTCGGCTGGATTTGAACCGCATGTCGATTTAGACGCGCCGAATGCAATGGAAACTATTCGCAGAGATTTAACAACACCAGGTGCAAACCGTATTTGGTATGTGGCTGACGCTTTCCGCGCGGGAATGACATTAGAAGACGTGCATCAAGCCTCATCCATTGATCTTTGGTTTTTGATTCAAATCCAAGATTTAATGAACACTGAATCAGCCATGGCAGAAACCAAGCTAACTCATCTTTCAAAAGAAGATATGCTGCATGTGAAACGCAAAGGATTTTCGGATAGACGTATTGGTGATATTTTAAATCAATCCGAAAAAGCCGTCCGTAATTATCGTCACTCGATAGATGTTCATCCCGTTTATAAACGAGTTGATACGTGTGCTGCTGAATTCTCAACAGCCACGGCTTATATGTATTCAACGTATGAAGAAGAGTGTGAAGCAGAACCAAGCGCGCGCGATAAAATTTTAGTCTTGGGTGGTGGCCCAAATAGAATTGGTCAAGGTATCGAGTTTGATTATTGCTGTGTACACGCGGCACTTGCCATGCGTGAAGACGGTTATGAAACGATTATGGTGAACTGTAATCCTGAGACTGTCTCGACTGATTACGATACCTCTGACAGATTATTTTTCGAACCAGTTACGCTTGAAGATGTGCTGGAAATTGTTCGTAAAGAAAAACCAAAAGGCGTTATCGTTCAGTTTGGTGGTCAAACGCCTTTGAAATTGGCGAATGCGTTGGAAGAAGAAGGCGTGCCAATTATTGGTACCAGTCCAGATGCGATTGATAGAGCAGAAGATCGCGAACGTTTTCAACAAATGATTCAATCATTGAAATTAAAACAACCTTCAAACGCAATTGTTCGATCTTCTGAAGAAGCTGTTAAAGAGGCCGTCGGTGTTGGTTATCCATTGGTTGTTCGTCCATCTTATGTGTTGGGTGGTCGAGCAATGGAAATTGTTTACAATGAATCAGAATTGCGGACTTATATGAAAGAAGCTGTACAAGTTTCTGAAGATTCCCCCGTTTTACTCGATCACTTTTTAAATAATGCTATTGAAGTTGATATTGACGCAGTCAGCGACGGTAAAGAAGTGATCATCGGTGCGATCATGCAACACATTGAACAGTGCGGTGTTCATTCTGGTGATTCGGCATGTTCATTGCCGCCTTACTCATTACCTGATGATGTACAAAACTTAATGCGTGAACAAGTAAAAAGTATGGCGTTAGCATTGGGGGTTATTGGTTTAATGAACGTCCAATTAGCGTATCAGGATGGCGAAATTTATGTTATTGAAGTAAACCCTCGTGCGTCTCGAACTGTTCCGTTTGTTTCTAAATGTATCGGCGTTTCTCTCGCGAAAGTAGCTGCGCGCTGTCAGGCGGGAACCACATTAGCTGAACAAGGTTTTACAAAAGAAATTGTTCCCGATTATTATTCTGTCAAAGAAGCCGTGTTTCCGTTTAATAAATTCCCAGCAGTTGACCCAATTCTTGGTCCAGAGATGAAGTCTACGGGGGAAGTAATGGGTGTCGGTGATACTTTTGCGGAGGCTTATGCAAAAGCGGAGCAAGGTGCTGGACAAGCGATTCCGACAACGGGTAAAGTATTTTTAAGTGTTCGCGATTTTGACAAAGATGGAATCGTTCAAGTTGCTAATGAACTAACGGACTTGGGTTTTTCTATTGTTGCAACCCGCGGAACCGGAAAAGTAATCTCCTCTGCCGGCATTGACGTAGAAGTAGTGAATAAAGTGGCAGAAGGTCGTCCGCATATTGTTGATATGATTAAAAACGATGAAATTTCTATCGTGATTAATACAACCGAAGGACGGCAAGCGATTAAAGATTCTGCATCAATTCGTCGAGGTGCTGAAAACCATCGAGTGTATTACACGACAACTTTAGCTGGTGCTCGTGCAATTTGTATGGCGCTTAGATTTGGTCAGCAACAGCAAGTACGTCGACTGCAAGAATTGCATCAGCGTATAGCTTAGGTATTTTTCAAGTTCTTTTTGTGTGTAAGAAAGCCAACATAATGTGTAAATAAGTATAGAAGATGGTTGTTAACCATTAATGGTCAAAGCTAATTTTAACTTCTATCTTAATTTTAAGGAATAGTAATGAGTAAAGTACCCATGACAGTCGGTGGCGCTGATGCGTTACGTATCGAGTTAGATGAATTAAAAAAAGTGGTTCGCCCTCGAATTGTTAAGGCTATCGCTGAGGCGAGAGAACATGGCGACTTAAAAGAAAATGCGGAATATCATGCAGCTCGTGAGCAACAAAGCTTTTGTGAGGGGAGAATACAAGAGATTGAAGGAAAGCTAAGTCACGCCCAAATTATTGATATCACCACTATTCCATGTACTGATAAAGTCATTTTTGGAACAACGGTTGAAATTGTGAATGTTGATACAGATCAAACCGTCACTTATCAAATTGTTGGTGATGATGAAGCTGACGTAAAACACAACAAAATTTCTGTCAGCTCGCCGATTGCACGAGGTTTAATTGGCAAGATGGTTGGCGACGAAGTCGATATTAAAACCCCGGCCGGTGATGTGTGTTACGAGATAGAAAGCGTTAAACATATTTAACGTTTTCAACCAATTCATCGCAAGCTCACACGAGGGCGCTGGGCCGAGAAGAAACTGTGTTGTACCATCGCTTTAAGTTTTTTAAATCTTCATTGATTTCAATTTTTATTCGCTTTGCAAAATCAATAGTCGCTAGTGCAGTTATGTCGGCGGCGCTGTAACGATCGCAAGCAACAAATTCTCTTTCGGACAGATACTTATCTAAATCTTCCATAAAATCGAGAGTGCGATTTTTTCCTCTTTCTGCAAGTTCAGGGATTTGTGGGTAATCTCTTGTTCCTAACACGGCGTGATTGATAAAACCTTTCGAGAAATTTCTCAAGCCATCTGCGACAGAGCTAAAACCTTGTAAGGCAGTGTAGTTGTCCCACATGGCAATAACGCCTTGTTCTTTTGCATCATTACCGTAAAGGTTGTTTTCAGGAAATATAGATTCTAAATAACGGCAAATACCATTGACCTGGCTGATGTACGTACCGTCGTCTAATGCTAAAACGGGAACGTCATGAAATGGATTCATTTTGCCGTAAGCTTCTGTCAAATGTTCTTTGCCAGCAAAATCAACTTGCACTGTGGGAATGGAAATTCCTTTTTCAGCAATAAACATTCGTACCCGTCGGGGATTGGGTGCGGGATGACAGTCGTATAGTTTCATAACATATCACTTCGTAAAAAATATTTTATGATATTCGTAAGATCTAACGAGCTAAGAAATACGTAAAATATTGGATAGTTTAGGGTTGGGCTTTTTCGCAGGTTTATACAGTAATACTACCTTACCGATTGATTGCACATTTTCGGCGTCGGTGAGTTTACAGATTTCTTCAATGGCTAGCTGGCGGTCTTCACGTTCATCAAAAACCAATTTGATTTTGATAAGCTCGTGATCGTTGAGTGCTCTATTTAATTCTGCAAGGACGGTTTCTGATAATCCATTGCCTGCTACAGTAACAATAGGTTTCAAGTTATGGCCTATTGCGCGAAATCTTTTTTTACGTTCTGAGTTTAACATCTTACAATGACTGCCTAATGAGTATTGGGAATAGTAATCGCGCCATATTAACTGATTTCGCTAACATTGATTAGTGATATCTCGTGGTTAGAAAAATGAAAGCAGCTATACCTTTTTTGTGACTGTAATGGCTAGATACTCTCATCTATTATTTGGTTGGGTTATTGGGGTAGATTATTGGGACAGGTTGTTGAAATCAGACATCAATATTTGGGATAAGTAATGGCACGATCTAAAAGTAGTCATCGTTGGTTAAACGAACATTTCAATGACCCCTATGTCAAAAAGACACAACAGGATGGCTATCGCTCTCGTGCCAGCTATAAATTACTCGAGCTCAATGAAAAAGATCGATTATTTAAACCGGGTAAAACAGTGATAGATTTAGGCGCGGCGCCTGGTGGTTGGTCTCAAGTGGCGGTTAAGTTGGTGGGTGATAAAGGTAAGGTCATCGCTTCCGATATTTTGCCAATGGATGCTCTTGCCGATGTAATCTTTGTTGAAGGTGATTTTACCGAAGATGCCGTATTAGAAGAGCTCTTAGCCATCATTGGCGAGGAGAAAGCCGACCTTGTAATTTCGGATATGGCCCCCAATATGAGTGGAGTGACTGACATTGATCAGCCAAAATCCATGTACTTAGTGGAGTTGGCGATAGATCTGGCCAAGCAAACCCTTTCAAATGATGGGGACTTTGTGGCCAAAGTCTTTCAAGGCGAAGGGTTTGATAGTGTTTTTCAGGACTTAAAAGCGAGCTTTAAGCGAGTTGTGACTCGTAAGCCCGATGCTTCTCGTCCACGATCCAGAGAAGTCTACCTGGTTGCCAAAGGCTTTTTAGGCCAATAGATGTTAATTAAATGTAAGATTTCAGCCGACGAGATTGGAACTTGTGAGCGTTGTGATAGAGTTCTAAGGGCTTTGAGGCTCATTCCTAACAACCCATAGCGTTAACCGCTATACTTTAAGTACCTTTGTTTCAGTACAAGTGTGAATAAGCACAAACGTTTAAGTAGGTATAAACACTCATTCTTTGATGCAGACTTAATACTGCCTTCTGTATCAACACCTTCCAAAGTCCTAGTGATTTTGTAATCAACAAACTGTAGCAGTAATGAGAGGATAAGTTTTTGAACGATATGGCTAAAAATTTGGTTTTGTGGCTCATTATCGCCGGTGTATTACTGATGGTTTTTCAGACCTTCAGTCCACAGGTCAATGAACAAGAGCTTACCTATTCAGATTTTATTGCTGAGCTACGTGACGGTCGAATCCGAGAAGTTGAAATTGATATATTAGATATTGATGGCGTTAAAACGGATGGAACTCGATTTAAAACAGTTCGTCCGCCCAATCTTCCTGACAACACATTGCTTGAAGATCTCGAAAACTACAAAGTTGAATACAAAGGTGTCGAGCTTAAAGAGCCCAGTCTGTGGCAACAACTTCTTGTTGCTAGTTTTCCAATTTTATTAATTATCGCTGTGTTCATGTTTTTCATGCGACAAATGCAAGGCGGTGGCGGTGGTCGTGGCGGCCCCATGAGCTTTGGAAAAAGCAAAGCCAAGCTGTTAGGCGAAGATCAAATTAAAACAACGTTTGCTGATGTTGCTGGTGTTGACGAAGCAAAAGATGAAGTGCAAGAACTTGTTGAATATTTACGAGACCCTTCAAAATTCCAACGATTAGGTGGCCGAATCCCTCGCGGTGTTTTAATGGCTGGGCCTCCTGGAACCGGTAAAACTTTATTGGCAAAAGCCATTGCAGGCGAAGCGAAAGTGCCTTTCTTTTCTATTTCGGGTTCTGACTTTGTAGAAATGTTTGTGGGTGTTGGTGCATCTCGTGTGCGCGACATGTTTGATCAAGCAAAAAAACAAGCGCCATGTATTATTTTTATCGACGAGATTGATGCTGTCGGCCGTCATCGTGGTGGCGGTCATGGCGGTGGTCACGATGAGCGAGAACAAACGCTAAACCAATTATTGGTTGAAATGGATGGCTTTGACGAAAACGATGGCGTGATTGTTATTGCAGCAACAAACCGTCCTGATGTGCTTGATAAAGCATTATTGCGCCCGGGTCGTTTTGATAGACAAGTATTTGTGGGCCTTCCGGATATTCGTGGACGCGAGCAAATATTAAAAGTACATATGCGTAAAGTGCCGATTGATGAATCGGTAAAAGCCAGTGTCATAGCGCGAGGTACGCCCGGTTTTTCTGGTGCTGATTTAGCAAATATTGTGAATGAGGCTGCATTGTTTGCAGCTCGCTCAAATAAGCGTTTAGTCACAATGGAAGATTTTGAAAAAGCGCGCGATAAAATCATGATGGGTGCAGAACGTAAGTCCATGGTGATGAGTGAAAAAGAAAAAGAAAATACGGCATACCATGAAGCAGGTCATGCCATCGTCGGTAAGTTAGTACCTGAGCATGATCCTATTCATAAAGTAACGATTATTCCTCGGGGGCGTGCTTTAGGTGTAACGCAATTTTTACCCGAAGAAGATCAATACAGCATTAGCAAGCGTCAATTAGAATCGCAGTTATGCACTTTATATGGCGGACGTATTGCTGAAGAAATGACATTGGGTGTTGAAGGTGTTACGACAGGTGCGTCAAATGATATTGAGCGTGCTTCACAAATGGCTCGCAATATGGTGATGAAGTGGGGTTTGTCTGAAAAATTAGGCCCTCTGCATTATGGTGAAGATGAGTCAGGTTATCCTGGTGCAAGTAATACAAATTATTCTTCTGATACATCTAAAATGATCGACGAAGAGATTCGTGGAATTATTGATAGTTGTTATTCTCGTGCAGAGCAAATATTAAAAGATAATCGCGATATTTTAGAAGCTATGAAAGACGCATTAATGGAGTATGAAACAATTGATGCTGAACAAGTCGATGACTTAATGGCACGTAAAAAAATGCGCCCGCCACGTGATTGGGATGATAATGATTTTAATGGCCACCTTGGCGGTGATAGTGAATCTGATTCTTCGAAAGATGATGAGAAAAAAGCAGGACCCATTGGTGGCCCTGCAAACGAACACTAATTAATATTTTTATAGAAAAATAATGGGCCGAACATGAAAATGTTTCGGCCCAATTTTTTGGGTTTGTAAAATTCTTTTTCAGATAAAGCAATATGAAAATCTTGTGTGCTGACTTAACTCTCGATTTGTCCCAGCCTGTTGTGATGGGAATTTTAAATGCGACTCCAGATTCCTTTTCTGACGGCGGCCAATATTTTACAAACGATTTAAACAGCTCATCGAAGAATATTGATCTTGCTTTGACTCGTGTCGAACAAATGATTAATGGAGGCGCAAAAATTATTGATGTTGGTGGAGAGTCAACTCGACCGGGTGCAAAGCCTGTCTCCGTGGATGAAGAGCTTCATCGGGTGATTCCTGTGGTTGAAGCCATTCGAAAAAGTTTTGAAGTCATCGTGTCCGTTGATACCAGTTCTCCCAAAGTGATGGAAGAAGCGGCAAAAGTAGGTGCGGGAATAATTAATGATGTTCGCGCATTACAGAAAGAAAATGCATTGCAAGTGGCTGCACAAACTGGATTGCCTATTTGCTTGATGCACATGCAAGGTCAGCCCGAGAGCATGCAAAATAATCCAAGCTATGATCGCGTTGTTGCCGATGTTAAAACATTTTTAACTGAACGGATTATGGCTTGTGAGCAAGCGGGTATCAGTAAAGATAAAATATTCGTCGACCCTGGATTTGGATTCGGCAAATCTCTTGCGCATAATTTAGAATTATTGAAACGATTGAATGAGCTAGACAGTTTGGGTTGCCCCATCTTAGTCGGCCTCTCTCGTAAATCCATGGTTGCTAAGATTTTGGAGTTAGACCAAGCACTAGACAGTAGAACAAAACACACGTTGGGCAATCGATCAGTCAAAGAAAATCGCCTAATTGGTAGTGTTTCCCTAGCATTGTTGGCTGCAGAAAGAGGCGCGAGTATCATTCGTGTCCATGATGTTGCCGCTACTCGGGAAGCACTTCAAATACTTTTGGCAATCACTGACAATTCGCACCACTAAACTAGCGACATCTTTGTACTGATCATTAATGTGTAAAAACAAAGCAGTACTATTGGGTAGTCATCGATAAAAATTGATTAAAAAACTGGAATACCGGTTTCAACATGGAGAAAGAGAATGTCTGAATCACGACAATACTTCGGTACAGATGGAATTAGAGGCCGAGTTGGTATAGAGCCAATTACCCCTGACTTTGTTTTGAAATTAGGCTGGGCAGCCGGTTGTGTTTTTGCGGAGCATTTTTCGGGCTCCAAACAAATCCTTATCGGTAAAGACACGCGTATTTCAGGCTATATGTTTGAATCTGCATTGGAATCTGGGCTTATTAATAGTGGAATGGATGTTGGCTTACTTGGGCCAATGCCAACCCCTGCGATTGCTTATTTGACTCGAACATTTCAAGCGCAAGCGGGTATTGTCATCAGTGCTTCTCATAATCCATATCACGATAACGGCATTAAATTTTTCAGTGGTCAGGGAACCAAGCTCCCTGATGACATTGAAGTCGCGATTGAAGAACAAATGAAAAAGCCAATGGTCACTTCTGACTGGTTAGGTAAAGCGCGCCGTATTGAAGATGCCCAAGGTCGTTATATAGAATTCTGTAAAGGCACTATGCCATGGGGATTTAGCTTGCAAGGCTTGAAGATCGTCTTGGATTGCGCAAATGGTGCCACTTATCATATTGCTCCGGCCGTATTTCGTGAGCTCGGTGCTGAAGTGATAACCATTGGCGCTTCTCCCAATGGAACCAACATTAATGACGAGTGTGGTTCTACAGCGCCAAAAGCATTGCAAGCAAAAGTATTGGAAGAAGGTGCCGATTTGGGTATTGCCTTTGATGGTGATGGCGACCGAGTCATGTTCGTCGATGATAAAGGCCAGCAAATTGATGGTGATGAAATCTTATTTATCATCGCATCTTACCGACAACAACATGCATCAGGTTGTAACGGTGTTGTTGGTACGCTCATGAGCAATTTTGGATTTGAGCTAGCACTCAAAGAACTCAAAATCCCTTTCATTCGAGCGAAGGTCGGTGATCGATACGTCATAGAAGCCATGAGACAAAACGATTGGTACTTGGGTGGCGAATCATCAGGTCATATTATTTGTAGTGATGTCACTACGACAGGCGACGGTGTGATTGCTGCACTTCAAGTCTTGCTAGCCCTCATGACATCGGGCAATACGCTTAATGATGCAAAACAAGGTATGCGTAAATTGCCGCAGACTATGATTAATGTTCAAATTAAGCCAAAGAGCGACATATCTAACAATGCCTCCATTAAAGCAGCCGTTCTCGAAACAGAATCGCAACTGAATGGCCGAGGACGTGTATTACTACGTCCTTCAGGCACTGAGCCAGTCGTACGCGTCATGGTTGAAGGGGATGATCAGCCGCTTGTGAAGAAGCTAGCACAAGAGTTAGCAGAGGTCGTCGAAGCGGCTGTTTCATAAGTATTGTCGAATAGGTTGACCGTAAAGCAATCAGCCGCTATTTATGGCGGCTCTATATCATATCCAGAATAATCCGGCTCCGGTACTACAGTTAGAGATTGTATCTTGCTGCCTACTTAGCTAACATTAGCGCCCGCTTTTTTGAGTCCACTAATCCTTTTATAGAGAGCGTATGCGGCGACCATTAGTAGTTGGCAATTGGAAAATGAACGGAACCAAGAGTTCAGTAGCCACTTTGCTTGAAGGTTTATTGGCGCGCTGGCATGGTATGCATCAGGCAGAAGTGGCGGTTTGCTCTTCTTTTGTTCATTTGGGGCAATTAGGTCGGCAGTTACAAGAGTCTAATATTCAAATCGGTGCTCAGGACGTCAGCCAATATGAGAATGGCGCTTATACCGGTGATATCTCTGCTGCGATGCTGTCAGATATGTTCTGTGATTATGTCATCGTAGGGCACTCAGAGCGTCGTGAATACCATAGGGAAACGGACAAGATTGTCGCTGAAAAATTTGCAGCGGCCCAAAATGCTAAATTAACACCCATTTTGTGTGTCGGTGAAACTTTAGCAGAGCGAGACAATAACGAAGCGCTAGATGTTATTGGTCGACAAATAAAAGCTGTAATTGATCGTGTTGGTTTAGAGAAGTTAACACGAGCCGTGATTGCCTACGAACCTATATGGGCCATTGGTACCGGTAGAACTGCAACACCGGAACAAGCAGAAGCGGTACATGCATTCATTCGAGAGCAACTAGGCTCGACTGGATCAACGACAAGAATTTTATACGGTGGCAGTGTTAAACCAGAAAACGCTGAAGAATTATTTAGCCAGAAAAATATCGATGGCGGATTAGTTGGCGGGGCATCATTAAATACTGATGATTTTATCGCCATTTGCCAAGCAGCCGATCTACCTTCATCTGCTGAGCAGGCATAAATAACGACATGTAAGAAAACATTTTTTAAATATTTAAATAAAAGAACCTCCAAGAGAAAATTATGGAAAAGCTCGTTCTAGTTGTACACGTATTAGCAGCACTAGGCATTATCGGTTTGATTTTAGTTCAGCAAGGTAAAGGAGCGGCAATGGGCGCATCTTTCGGTGCTGGCGCATCACAAACATTATTCGGCAGTGAAGGCAGCGGCAATTTTTTTAGCCGCGCAACAGCGATGATCGCCGTTGTATTCTTCGCCACCAGTTTCGGTCTTGCTGTCATTGCAAAAGACAAAGCCAGTATTGGCATCCCAGGGTTAAACATTGATTCAGAAGTCCCAGCGCTAGAAACTGTTAATGAATCGGATGTTCCTGTTGTAAATAATGAAGCTGTAAATTCTGCAACAGAAGCTGCAAACGATATTCCTTCGGTGCCGGAAGCCGTAGAAAATACGGTTGAAAGTGCCGCAGAAGAAATTCCTCAAACTGATCAATAAGTATTATGCAAAAAGCCCAAGTGGTGGAATTGGTAGACACGCTATCTTGAGGGGGTAGTGGCTTAGGCTGTGCCGGTTCAAGTCCGGCCTTGGGCACCAATTTAAAAAGGCTCTCCTAACGGAGGGCCTTTTTTATTTGTGAGCCTTTTAAAAGATTGGCGTTTATTTAAAACCCTAATTGTCGATACTGCCAATAACACAATTGCAATCCCCATCACGACAATTATCAGCATCGTCACCACGAATGACTAGGTTGCTAATATCGATGCGTTCAAAAAAGCTACTGGCTCCATTGTAAATTTTGTAATACATGTTCCAGCTGGCCTGAGGTTTATGCGTAAACGTTCCACTTCTTTCGCTTAAGCTTCCGACTAAGCCAAAGTCAGAACCAGCAGGAGAGAAATAGATTTGTACCTCCTCGCCAGAATCTAACCCACGTGTTCTATAGTCGGTGGTGGTGGTAATGTTTTCACACTCCTCGGAAAAGAATGCTAGTTGTGCATATGGGGAATTTGATCTCGATCCTCTAATTCTAAGGCCGTAATAGCCGTAACTGATAGTGTCTTCATCAAGAGTGTAGTACTTAGATAAGTCGGCCTTAAAAACGGTTTCGCTATGTGCTGTGATAGTGAAAGTGCAGATTAATAGGAGGCCAGAAAATAAACCTGCTTTCTGGATTGATTGATACCATGAATGTTGTGTGATCATCGGTTTAGCCCTCTTAATTATTATGTGGTGTGAGTTGGTGTTGCGCGCATTAATGTAAAGCATAAGCATTTGAAATAATGTGAAATCTTTCCTGTTGCACGCTAAAAATTAGAGCTATAAGAGGATCCACGCGCCCGATAACCTTCCGTTCATCTATATTTTGCTGAGTACATTTATAAAATACGGTTAAGTTTATGTTCATCTTGATTTGGTAAAATGACAACTTGCAGTAAAGATTTAAACAACTTCTCTTTTATTAGGCTATTAAAATGAAATTAAGCATCATACTGGCCACAATTATTTTGTTCGCTATTAATGGCTGCGCGAGCATGTCAAAAGACGAATGTATAGTAGCGGATTGGCAAATAATTGGTTTCGAAGATGGAGCTGCTGGGCGTGGTAGTGGTGAAATTGGAGAGCGTAGAAAAGCATGCGCTAAACATGGTGTGACACCCAACAGGGTAGCTTATGTAAAAGGCTATGAAGAAGGTATTGCAAGATACTGTCATTTTGGGCGAGGACGAAGTTCTGGGCTTGCCGGTTATGAGCCCTTGCAAATTTGCCCAATGGGATCTGACTACCATACTGGATACAAAGAAGGCCTCAAAAATTTTTGTACATACGAATCTGGTTATGAATATGGATTGAGTGGAAAGTCATATCGACGAGTTTGTACAGGGTCAAAAGAAGAAAATTTTCTAGATGGATATGAACCAGGATATAAAATCTATTCTCTGCGAAGAGAACTACATAGTTTAGAAGGTAAAATCAATAACGTACAAGATCAGCGACAGCAAGTAGAAGACGAACAAACAGAACTAAAAAGAATTTTGATTGTTGATAACTCACTGACACGCGGGGAACGCGCTCAAGTGTTGTTAGATATTGATACCTTACGCGATGAAGATGATGAGCTAGAAGAGAGAAAAGATTATCTCTTGATAGAAACTGTAAAAATACGTGAAGAGCTGTCTGCCATGGGAGTTAGTGAATAAATTGTTTAAATGAATACCTTTTGAAAACCTCTTAAGAACATAAATACTCAACAATTGTAAAAAGAGAAAATTCAATATCAAAACGTAAGGTTCTAATTCAGGGAATAGTTAGTGCTAGAAATATTTGGATAGGGATTAAGTTTGATAATTGGAGAGATTTATGGAAGTATGGACACTCATACAATATAGGTGTATATAAACACAGTATTAGAAAAGGGTAAGGAGGTTATGGATGACAAAGCATAAATTTGGTGGACTTTGGACAAGAAAGAAATTAGCGGTGCTGGCAGATTATTTGAGGTTTTACCAAAATGCACTGAAGGATAAGAATCTTGAATTGCACTATGTGGATGCTTTCGCAGGGACTGGATCACATGATCCCGAAGAGGAGGATGCTGGAGATCTTATTCCGCTTGAGGATCTAAAAGGTTCCGTACTGACTGCTTTAGATATCGAACCTGGCTTTGGTCAATATCATTTTAACGATTTAAACCCTGAGCACGTTAAAGCATTAAAAGAGATCCGAAAGAATTATCCAAAGAAAAAGATCCATATTTCTCAAGAAGATGCGAACATATTTATTCCTAGATTTTGTCAATCGTTAAATCGTTATGACAGGGCGGTGTTATTAGTTGATCCTTATAGTACGGAGTTCGATTGGGAATCACTCAAACATATATCGCTTACACAAAAAATTGATTTGTGGTTATTGTTCCCTATTTCTGTGATCTTAAGGATGACGCCGCGGGACGGAGATCGAATTCGTCCAGAATGGAGAAATACTCTAAATAGATTACTAGGAACGAATGAGTGGGAATCATTTCTTTATAAGCCTAAGAAAGTTTTACCGATGGACGATTTATTCGGTTTTGAAGAGGATTCGGATGCAAGTACCGAGCGCATAAATATTGGAGAGTTACAGCAATGGATTGCTAACCGTTTAAAAGAATTGTTCCCATATGTTGCAAAGCCGCTTCCTTTGAAAACCAAAGGTGATGCAGGGAGTACACTTTTCATGTTCTTTTTCGCAGTTTCAAATCCAAAACCATCAGCGTGGGGGTTGGCGGAAAAGGTAGCAAAAGATATTCTTGAAAAATATGAGTAGTGACTGATATGAGCAAAATTGAATGGACTGAGCAAACCTGGAATCCAGTAACCGGTTGCACGAAGGTCTCACCTGGATGTAAACATTGTTATGCAGAAACGATGTCGAGGCGACTGCAAGCGATGGGTGCTCCAGGTTACGAAAATGGTTTTGAATTAAGTATTTTGCCCGAGCGACTCGAACAACCATTGAGACGTCGCAAGCCTACAATGTATTTCGTGAATTCAATGAGCGATTTATTTCAAGATGAAATTCCATTCTCATTTATTGACGAAGTCATGAGCGTTATTGAGCAAACCCCTTGGCATACATACCAAATTCTTACTAAGCGCAGTAAGACAATGCGTAGGTATTTCGAAAAACGAATTGTTCCCGAAAATGCATGGCTAGGTGTTTCCGTGGAAGATAAAAAATACGGTAAACCTAGAATTGCAGACCTCTCTGCAATCAAAGCGAAAACTAGGTTTCTTTCCGTTGAGCCATTGTTAGAAGATCTCGGGAGAATAGCACTTTCAAAAATTCATTGGGTTATTGTTGGCGGCGAGTCTGGAGTTAAAGCACGCCCTATGAAAGCAGAATGGGCCGTAAATATCCGCAATCAATGCATCAGAGCTGATGTTGATTTCTTCTTCAAACAATGGGGTGCATGGGGTGTCGATGGTATCAAAAGATCTAAAAAAGAAAATGGCCGAAAACTAGAAGGCCAAATATGGGATATGATACCAGCAGTTGCGATTTAGAAAATAAAATAAAAAACTGTCAGATTTATTCAAATAATTTTTTAAAACCTTAATTCAATTATTCAAAATAATCTAGGGAATACCTGTTCGTTTACGTCTCGTAACTCACCACCGAAGGTCATCCCATGCATAACTATATGCGTGGCTTTTGTGATTTGGTGGGTAATGCCAGTATTGGCGTTATTGAGGTCGAGTTGGATGGTTATCTGGTTTGCTACCTTCGGGCGATCCGGATGCTAGGGTGATAGGTGAGTTGTTTTTAATTCACGAAGGCGCGAGTGAAAAGTTGTTTGAAGGACTTGATCACAATGAAGGTTGTAGTGAGGGTGATCCAGAACCCCACGAGTTTTTGACTCGGTACGTCGTGTACCTCGGCCTTTGGGCAGCACAAACCTACCTCCATTCATACATGTAAACAAATCCCCAAAACATCGAGATGAGAGCTTTATATGTCGATTGTTGATTGTTTATAAAAAACCCATAAAAAACAATGAGTTGCAGGTTTATTTCTAATCTTTTTCTGATTTAACACCCAGTCGCCAACCGTAACCAGCAAACTTTTAAAGCGACCCGCCACTATAAATTCGGTTGACAAGTTAAAACGCCACGATCTATAGTGTTTCCTGTTTCGAAACGGGAAACGTTATGCTTAAGCCCCAAGATACTTTGTTGTTACTTAAACACTGGTCGATGCATCGCAGCGATCAGTGTTTGTCTATGCGCGATTTACAGGATTCCATCGGCATCAGTGCCAGTGAAGTGAGTAAAGGCGCAAAGCGATTACAAGCGGCAAGATTGTTGGTGAGACACGATAAAGGTTTATTCGCTGAGCAGAATGCATTACTCGAATGGTTAAGTTACGGTATTCGGTATGCTTATTCGCCAAAAAAATCGGGTTATGGGCGAGGGATGCCAACCGCTTGGAATTGTCACTTAGTGAAAAGTGATATCTTGCCGCCCTCGCCAGCGATGATTTGGCAGCAAGCGCGCGGCGAAGTAGAAGGTGTGTTTGTCGAACCTATCTATCATTCTGTACTACTTGCTGCGAGTAATGACCCGCTGCTCTACCAGATTTTGGCATTGGTCGATGCGGTGAGATTAGGTAAGCCTAGAGAGTTGACTATCGCGCGGGAGTTATTGAAAAAACTGATTAAAGGGAATTAATGAAGGCGCGTGAAAAAAATACAAAAATCATGCTGATAGAATCTAGTCAAAGCATACGAGTATTAATCTTCTGGTGATTCCACTAACCTAATGCCTTCTGGTTCAAATTGAATTATTTTCTTTTTATACAAGTGACCAATAATTTTTTTGAACGCGGCTTTGCTTATGCCAAACGCTGTGGCGATTTCTGTCGGTTTACTCTTGTCATGAAATGGTGCATAACCTTCGTGCTCATTTAAATAGCGAAAAACAATTTTTGTATTTTTATCAAAAGATTGACTTCCGCCGTTGAGGGTGAGATCGATTTTTCCGTCGGGTCTAATCTTTTGGATAAAGCCTGTGACACGTTGTCCAAAACTCAATCGCTGAAACACATCGTCTTTATATAAAACTCCCCAGTGTTTGTGATTAATAATGGCTTTGAAGCCCAGCTCGGTCGAGTTGGCGATAATCAAGTTAACTTTTTGGCCCACGTTAAAATATTTTGATTTGTCTTCTCTTAAAAAGTTATCAATCCTTGAGGACGCCACTATGCGATCATCACGTGGGTCTATGTAGATATACACTAAATAAGATTTTCCCGTTTCCATGGTGCGGTGTTGTTCAGAAAAGGGAACCAGTAATTGTTTCTCCAAACCCCAATCTAAAAATGCACCGACTTGATTGGTGTCGGCTACGGTTAAATAAGCAAATTCTCCCACTTGTGCACGGGGTCTGCGAGTGGTGGCAATCAGGCGGTCTTCAGAATCAAGATAGATGAATACGTTAACGCTATCGCCTATCTCAGTATTTTCTGGAACTGCGCGATTGGGTAAGAGTATCTCGCCGAGGTTATCGGCATCCAAGTAAACCCCAAATTCGACACGTTTAACGACGGTCAGCGGATATGTGCGGCCAATTTCTATCATTCTGCTCATTCTTGTGTTGGAAAAAGTGGAAGTATACACGGTGAGTGAAAGCGATGGGTAAGGAACGGTAGGAAGCAAAAAAAGTTAAGGAAGTAGTGGACAATAAACATGTGGCGTATTGAATGATCGTTTGCGGATTGCTGATGTTAATCTCATGAAAGATAATGAGATTTTTATGACCTATGAACACTGCGATGAAGGGCAACAGGTTATAATCACACAATTCAAAAGAGAGCTAGAAGAGGATTCATTATGTCGACGAGTAATGTGACTTGTCCAAAATGCAATGTCACCAATCGCATTCCTACCGATAGGCTGAGTGATGGCCCTAAGTGCGGCAAGTGCAAGAGTGCGTTATTTATTGGCAAACCTGTCGAGCTAAGCTCGCAGAATGTCGCTGCAATATTAAATCATAATGATATTCCGGTGTTGGTGGATTGTTGGGCGGAATGGTGTGGTCCTTGTAAAAGTTTTGCGCCGGTATTCGAGCAAGCCGCAAAAGATCTCGAACCTAAAATCCGTTTAGCTAAACTGAACACAGAAAAACAACAACAAATTGCAGCGCGTTGGAAAATACAATCAATACCGACATTGATCTTGTTTAAACAAGGAAAGGAAGTGAATAGACTTTCTGGTGCAGTCCCGCTCAAGCAATTAAAGGAATGGTTGTCTGAGCAGGGCGTTTAAAAATCATTGCGTCATAATTCTCTATTAATTTTATTGAATAAAT
The DNA here is from genome assembly GCA_050633885.1 of Cellvibrionaceae bacterium. Taxonomy (GTDB): domain Bacteria; phylum Pseudomonadota; class Gammaproteobacteria; order Pseudomonadales; family Cellvibrionaceae; genus JAWSVE01. The sequence goes on along the minus strand of JBOEHK010000005.1, from coordinate 241,061 downwards.
ATTTGACTACATAAAGGTTATCGAATGAAAAAACTTTCTATTGTTACCATTTTTTTAACGTTGGGCTTAACCGCCTGCGCTGAGCTAACACCTTATTTAGAAACTGGTGCGAATGTGGCGAGTGCTACCGGATATGGTAACCAAGCGAATTTGGTGCGGGGAGTGAAGGAGGCATTGGAGTTGGGAAGTGGTCGAGCGGCGGATCAATTGTCAGCGGTGGGTGGTTATAGTAATAGCTCGTTGTATCGCATTGAGCTACCAGAAAATTTGCAGCCGATTACCCGTCGTTTGCGACAATTTGGTTTGGGTGGTCAGTTAGATAATGTTGAATCGTTAATGAATCAGGGTGCAGAAAAAGCGGCGGCCGAAGCGAAAGTAGTGTTGGTCGATGCCGTTCGCAATATGTCGGTAACCGATGCGCTCGGCATTGTTCGTGGTAATGACACAGCAGCAACTGATTATTTTCGTCAGCAAACAGAATCAAGTTTACGTTCGCGATATTTACCAATCATTCAAGAAAATCTTCAGCAAATTGGTTTTTATAATCAATATAAAACCTTGTTAAATACTTATGAGAGGTTGCCTATCTCGGATAAGCCGAATCTAGATTTAGAGCAGCATGTCTTGGTCAAAAGTTTGGATGCTTTGTTTTCGCAGGTTGCTGTTGAAGAGCGTGCAATACGAGATGACCCTGTGGGCCGCGGGACGGCGATTATTCGCTCTGTTTTTATGAGTGAATAAATTATCGCGTTTTAGTCATTCTTATTTGAGGCAGAATGGAAAACAATTGAAAAATAAAAAAAGAGTAATGTTTTCCATGTCCTGTCAAATTCCGTATACTCTTCGCCTTGAATATTTTGATGGTGACCAAAAGGTGTTTCATGGCGAATTACAATACGATTTTATATTCTGTTGAAGAGCATATTCTTACGATTACATTGCATCGTCCAGAGCGTATGAATGCTTGGAATTTGGAAATGTTCGAAGAATTATGTGATGCATTTGATCAATCGGATGCGGATGATGATGTGAGAGCGGTGATTATCACCGGTTCTGGAAAAGGTTTTTGTGCGGGTGCTGATTTATCTAAAGGCGCTGATACATTTGAGGGGCACGCTGAAAATATTGCAAAAGAAAAGCGAGGCGATGAGGGTGGTGAATTATCTCGGCGGATTTATCGTAGTTTAAAACCGGTGATTGTAGCTTTTAATGGCCCAGCTGTTGGCGTTGGTATTACTTTTCCATTAGCTGCTGATATTCGACTTGCTACTAAAAATATAAAAATGGGATTTGTTTTTTCGGGTCGTGGTATTGTGCCTGAAGCGTGTTCCTCTTGGTTTCTTCCTCGCCTTGTTGGTATTAGTAAAGCGCTTGAGTGGTGTTATTCGGGACGAATTTTTAAATCAGAAGAAGCGTTGGACGCAGGGCTGGTTCGCAGTTTACATGAGCCAGACGATTTAATGCCTGCTGCAAGAACGCTAGCAAAAGAATTGACAGAAAATAGCTCGCCGATTTCATGCACTGTGTTACGACACATGATGTGGCGTATGCTGGGAGCGAGTGATCCAATCGAGGCGCATCGATTGGATACAAAGGGAATTGATATTCTTGGTGTATCTCCGGATGCAAAAGAAGGGATTATGTCTTTTGTTGAAAAGCGCAAGCCAAATTTCCCTGGAAAAGTCAGTAAAGATTTGCCTGATTATTTTCCTTGGTGGGAAGAGCCTGAGTTTTAACGCTTTAAGTTAATCAGCAATAAAAAACGGCACTTTAAGTGTCGTTTTTTGTTTTCAGGCGAAAGATATTGAGTTTAGAAAACGGTCGTCAATGAGAGCTTCATGTAAAACTATAGGATCTAGCATTCGACAACAGTGATGGGTAATGGGTAGACGTTTTTCTCTATCATCGTAGATACTTTGGTGTAATATCTGGCACTTGAATGTAATTTTCCCAATAGGCTTTTTATGCGCGACGATCTCCATCTGAAAATTAGAAATCTTGAGGTTGATGACTATCTCCAATTAAAACAATTGATGGATGAAATTTATGACGACATAGGAGGTGCTTGGCAAAAGCACACCATCGAGAGATTAATTGAGGATTTTCCCGAAGGTCAAATTTGCGTCATAGATCATGACAAGCTGATAGGTGTGGCTCTGACTTTACAGGTTGATTATGCGCGATTTAGTAACCCGCACACGTATGATGATTTAATCGGTCGACGAGAAATTTTGATTAATAATTCAGAAGGTGACGCGCTGTATGGGTTGGATATGTTGATTAGCTCAGAGTATCGGGGCTATCGATTAGGGCGACGATTATATGAAGCGAGAAAAGATCTTTGTCGGCAGCATAATTTAAGGGCTATTCTTGCTGGCGGGCGTATTACAACCTATAGCGATCATGCGGATGAATTGACGCCTGCCCAATATTTAGAAGCCGTGGCTAGGCGGGAAATTTATGATCCTATTTTAAGTTTTCAACTTTCTAATGATTTTCAGGTAAAACGTTTACTGCATAAATATTTACCGGAAGATAAAAAGTCATTGGGATATGCGACATTATTGGAATGGAATAATATTCTTTATGAGCCTAATGAGTCGGTAATTGAAGCGCGTAAAACGCAAGTTCGTGTCGGAGCAATTCAGTGGCAAATGCGAGAAGTCAGTTCCGTGGATGAAATGTTAAAGCAAGTCGAATATTTTGTTGATGCGCTTTCAAGTTATAAAAGTGATTTTGCATTGTTCCCAGAATTTTTTAATGCGCCGTTAATGGGGCTGTATCATGATCAACAATCGCAACAAATGGAGGCGGTTCGTTTTCTCGCAGGTTATACAGAACAGTTTTGTGATGCGATGTCCGAAATGGCTGTGAGTTATAATATCAATATTATTACGGGTTCTATGCCACTGCTAGAGAACGATAATGTATTTAATGTGAGTTATCTTTGCCGTCGTGATGGAACGATTGAAACACAGCGTAAAATTCATATTACACCACACGAGCGTCGTGATTGGGTGATCCAAGGCGGGAATACATTAGACGTATTTGAAACGGACGCCGGAAAAGTGGGCATTTTAATTTGTTATGACGTCGAATTTCCTGAGCTATCAAGACTCATGGCGGAACAAGAAGTGGATATATTGTTTGTCCCTTATTGGACTGATACTAAAAATGGTTATTTACGAGTTCGACATTGTGCTCAAGCACGAGCGATAGAAAATGAATGTTACGTTGTCATTTGTGGTAGTTGCGGAAATTTACCCATCGTTGAAAATCTGGATGTTCAGTATTCTCAAGCGGCCGTATTTTCGCCTTCTGACTTTTCTTTTCCTCACGACGCGATTATGGCGGAGACAACACCAAACACAGAAATGATTATGTTTTCTGATTTAGATCTGGATAAATTAAAGCTCGTCCGAAGTGAAGGGTCGGTCAATAATCTTAAAGATCGACGAAAAGATTTATATTCCATTGGATGGAAAAAAGGATAGTAAATAGGGAATAGTTATCTGAGATCGATTACATTCGCCCGTTTTATTTTTTTCATGATTTTCTATTTGTGAGTTTTCTGTATGCGATTACAAATCAGTTGCGAACTATCATTTGATATTGAATGTCCTACGCCATTTGTGTTGATGCTTCGACCGAGAAGTGGGGCACAACAATGGATCGCAAAAGAAGAGTACGAAATCACACCAAGTATTCCTGTGTTTGAATTTACAGATAGTTATGGAAATTTATGCCAGCGCCTACTCGCACCCATCGGAAATTTTGCGGTGAGTACAAAAGCTGAAGTGGTAGTTGCTGGTGATATTGATCGTTCACCTGGTGCTCCTTTTACTGATATTGAAAATCTTCCCGATGCAGTTCTCAGCTATTTGTTGCCGAGTCGTTTCTGCGAGTCTGATCGCTTTGGTGTAATGGCGATGGAAATTACCGCTGGTCAAAATCACGGGTATGATCAGGTGGCCGCTATCGAGCGTTGGCTGCGAACGAATATTCGTTATGAGCCGGGCAGCAGTGATTATTCAGTATCCGCGATTGAAGTGAATAATCGGCAATACGGTGTGTGTAGGGATTTTGCCCATTTAGGGATTGCTTTGTGTCGTAGCCTCAGTATTCCAGCGCGAATGGTGGTGGGGTATTCTCACGATATTATTCCGATGGACTTACATGCTTGGTTTGAAGCCTATGTAGGTGGAAGATGGTATATGTTTGATGCCGTTCAAACGGTACAACACCCAAAAGGGTTTGTTTCTATCGGCTATGGACGCGATGCAGCGGATGTGGCTATCTACAATCAATTTGGCCCAGCGGTTTATCCCATTAGTCAAAAAGTAAATGTGTTATTACTTGAAACTAAAAAGTAATTCATGATAATGAAACTAAGATATAAAAAATTGGAATCATTGCTAACTGGGTTTGTTAATTAATCCTAATTGCATTGCTTCAAACACAGCTTGCCCTCGAGAATTTACTGATAACTTTCTATAAATGTGTTTAATGTGCGATGTCACTGTATGAGTGGACATGGATAGCACGTCTCCAATCTCTGCATAAGAAAATCCTTTCGCAACCAGTTCCAATACTTCTTTTTCTCGCGCTGTTAAGTGTGGTGCATCGGCTTCTTGTTGTTGAGGTTGTAATTTTTTTAACAAGTGTCGAGCAATACTAGGGCTGATCGGAGACCCGCCCGCCAGCATTTGTAAAATTGAATCGGCTATATAGCTGGGTTCGCCATCTTTTAATAAATATCCAGTTGCTCCGGCTTCTATTGCACTAATGACGTGCCGCTCATCACCAAACGATGTAATCACCATTGTTTCTGTTGACGGTGATTTGTCTTGTACCTCTCTTATTAAATCAATACCGCTGCCATCGGGTAATCCTAAATCTACCAGCATCACGTCAGGCTGTAATTTTTTAATCAGTGGTATAGCTGTGGCGCAATCGCCTGCATCGGCGAGGACTGAAAATTCAGGACGTTCGTTGACGACTTGCCAAAGTCTCTCTCGTGTATGCGTGTCGTCTTCTATCAGCAAGACGGTATGTACTTTGTTTGTATCAGATGCCATAGGGTTCACCAAAACAGTTAGCGATTGAGTTAATAGAAACTAAGTCTCTAAAAATAAAGTGTCTAGAAATTAAGAATCTAAAAGCTAAGTGTCTAAAAGTTAAGTATCTCAAAAGTTAAGTATCTAGAAAACCGAGTAAATCGATCGTTGTTGTGTGTCACACAGTATACCTGAACGAAAGCTGAACTTGATTTTTATCGCATCCCTGATTCATGGGATAGGACTGAGATGGAGTGGTGAGTACAGTAGCACCACTTCGCAACAATGTGAGTTTGGACAACGCGTTGTATGGAACCTAACCGTTCAATGCGTAGCCAAGAAGAAGTGTGAAGGTATTGCAGTGTTAGCGAAGAATGATAAACACCAAGATATTTCAAATAGACAGAGTAAATTCATTTTAAGGAGATTCACCATGATTAACTATTTTTCTAAAACATCATTAAAAGCATCAAAGACATTTTATTTAACATTATCTGCATTTTTACTCGCCGGTAGCTTTTCAATGCAAAGTTCAGCGGCGACATATTTTGCGTGCGATAGTGGTTATCAATTTCAAGTCAAAAATGGAGCGGCGCGTTGTTATAAAGCTTCTAAAATGCTAACGAAAAAACCATTGGCTTGTGGCAATGTCTTTATCCCTATCATCAACAAGAGCATTGGACATTTTTTACGAAAGGATTACCAAGGGCGAGCGGATAAATGTGTCGGTACTTTTAAAGTTGGTCCAGTGACGAATAGTAATGCTTTAGATCTAGCTTGTCCTTCGGGATATCGTTTGAAAGTGGTCAGAGGTGCAGATCGTTGTGAAAAAAGAGTGCCAGCAAAAGCGGTAGCGCCTACACGACGCGTATCACGATAAGTTTATAAACCCTAAGTTTTAAATAGGCCATTATCTTTATTAATCATTAACCTATTTGTTCAAGCCATAATTAGGTTTGATGATTAATAAAGATATCAATGAAGAAATAAATACAATGAAAACAAACAGTGTCTTAAGTTGCTTATTATACTCTGCCGTTAATGCGATATTGTCACCAGTGATTGTTGAAGCTGCGACATTAAGTGCGCCTGATATTAACGAGGAGACATGGCTTAAACATAATCAATCATTTCATTTTTTTATTCGAGAAAATAATGAAAATTCTATAGGGCGTTTAGCATTTTTTTTGGGTGCAAGTGATATAACATCAGTGGTCCAACAAACGGGTATTGATCGATATACTTATAACGCTGAACTTCTATCCTTGCCTCGCGGTGCACATGAATTCATCGCTTATAGTATCGATAACGAAAACGAATGGAATAAAATCGGCGAATTCAACCTGCAAATATTATCAAACACTGGATTTGAAGAATCTGAATTTTCACCTCGTTTAGCGTTTTCAGAAAAATCCCAGTTCTCAAGTCGGGCAAGTGGCGACGCGGAGCCTTCAGATCCTGAAAAATTTCATGATGTATCAATGACTGCCGGATTCAACTCTCGTCATTCTCGGAACAATATTGAAGTCCAATCCAGTTGGAATATTGTTGGGTCGAGCGTCAAAGAGGAGGCGTTGCGTTTTGGCGAATTGGAAAGCGAAGCACCTAGAACGGATTTGAGTGATTATTTGGTAGAGGTTAAAAGCCCCAGAAGCGCATTGTTTTTCGGTCATGTCAATTTTGGAAATAATCCGCTACTTATCAGCAACCTCGCAAATAGAGGTGTTGTGCTTAATTATACACCGCTAGAACAATTAAATTTTTCTTTGACGTCACAAAGCGGTCAGCAAATCACGGGCTACAATAATTTTTTTGGATTTAAAAACAGTAAAAATAATAGTGTTCAGGCTGGCGCATTAGGGTATGAGATTGTTAATACTGATAGGGTAAAAATTAAAGCTGAAATAAGTTATTTAACAGCGGAAATAACGAGCGATCTAGATTTCAATATTGGTCAAGTAGCCGATAGCGAAAAAAATACAGGCTATGGGTTAGTTGTTGTGGGAGAAGCTTTCGATAGTCGCATACGTGCTAACGTTGCACTGGCAAGAAGTACCTACCAAAATCCTGACGATCCTTTTTTGTCTCAAGGTTTTGATGTGGTTTCTTCCATCGAAACCAGCGATAACGCGAGAAGTATTCATGTTGATCTTGATGTGTTAAAGCCCGCCGATGAAGAAAATAATCATAGCCTGACCATCTCATTGCATCATGATCGGGCGGATCCATTGTACAAAAGCGCTGCAGCATTTGTGAGTGCTGATGTAGAAGCGAATGCAATGAGTGCGGTGGGACAGATAGGTATTCTTAGCTGGCAAGCAGAGATAAGAAAGAGTCGTGATAATTTAAATGATATTGAGACAGTACTCACCACCGTAACCGAATCAAAAGCTGTAAATTTATCACTGCCTTTACAAGCATTGTACGAGAATCCTAAGGCTTGGTTGCCGCAAATATTGTCATACAGCGTACAACGAGTTCATCAATTTGGTGATAACTTACCGATTGGTTTTGACCCAGACAGCCATGTCCCTAATCAAGTGAATTTAATTCACAATACTCAATTAAGTTGGCAATTAGGTAAATTTGGTCTCGGTTATACGTTAAGTTTGTCTGACCAGGATAATCGCCAGCTGGGCCGTGATAAAGCCGACTTTAAAGATATCAATCACGGCGTGAATCTTTCACTTCCCTTCACAGAAAATGTTGTTGCATCTCTTGCGCTTGGCGTTGTCTCCGCAATCGATCGAGAACAGCGTTTAACGCGTTACAACGATAGCTTTGCTGCCAATTTAGATTGGCGAGTAAGTAAAAAAATATCGTTAACAAGTCATTACAGTGTTATTAAAGGTGGTGATTCAAAAAACTTTTCAGAAAATAACAGTGCGTCATTTCAAGCTCAAATGAGTTATCAGTTTGAGTTACCTATGTTTGGTCATCAAAAATTTCCTGGGCAAATATTTTTCAGGTATTCCTTGAACGATAATGACAGTATTGATAATCAATTTCAGTTTGAATCCGAGGGTCGTAATCAGTCGATCAATGGCGGATTTAACATGAGTTGGAATTGATTAGGAGCTGGAATTAATTAGGAGAGAGCTGCAATGAAAGCTGTATTATTGATAAAAATGAAATGTTTCGTAAAATTATCACTGTTAACTTATTTTCTTATTCAGTATTTTTTCTCGAGCCAAGCGTTGGCTGTCACAGGCGTTAATCCGAGTGGTGTCAATGTGAATCATACCGGAGTCAGTACTGTTTTTTTAACGTTTCAAAATTTGGCTGCCAATGAACAGCCCGGCGAAGCATTTTGGTGTTCGGAAGTTGTTGCTACGGGTGCGAGTAATTTTAATCCATGTGTGCCCGGAACCCTGTTGGGTACTTTGCCGGCCAGAAATAATTTGTCGCGTACGAGTGGAACGGGTGGTTTTAATCATTTCACTGATGTGATGACGATTCCTGCTTCGGTGACGCGTAGAGCTTTTCAGCGCGCGCAATCAGGAGAGAGCGGAACTTTTTTTTATGTGCGACGCTTTCGAGGATCATCGGGAGTGGATACCGATGCAATAGGGGCAAGCGATACTTATATCACTGTGACTTGTCGAATGGCAGGCGGTGGAGCGCGATCCCCTTTGGCGTTGACTGATGTACGTGTTCGGTTTGAAACCGAAGAAGGGCTGCGCCCTGTATATTTTCTAGCTCGAAATCAAACACCACCACCGATGAATGCAAAAGTAAAATATAACGGAACGGGGCGATTAAAAGGAAGGTGGGAAGTGGTAATGCCGGGGGATGTTGAGCCGAAAACGTTTGATTTATTAACGGAAGCTACACTTCCCATCGAGCAACGAATGAATCAGCGTCGTTACACCTTGCTTTCACGTTTTGATATTTTTCTTCCGCCAACAGGGGAAGTTGATTTGCCGGGCCCCGATCCAAGTCAAATACCTGTGCAAGTGGATGGCGCCTATAAAATCCTATTGCGGATAGAAGCCAGTGCCGACAAAGAGGGGAATTCCGATACCTTAGCAGGAACGGTGATTAGTGGCGGCGTCGCTGGATTTCCGATGCCTGTTTTACGATATTACATTGGAACACCTGATGATTTATTATCGATGGCATCAAGTGATAATGCTGTGACTTTATTGTCGCCTTCGCCAAAGCAGATACTCCGCTCAATTGATCGGTTAGTTTTTTCTTGGCAGACAAAAGATCGAAAGTCGTTATATGAACTAGAAATTATGGCTGATGAAGAGACGGTATTGAAAGCCATATTGAAAGGCATGGTAACAACTTATCATGCTCCGCCATGGTTAAGTCATCATAGTGACAAAGCACTAAGCTGGAGAGTGAAAACGATAGGCAAAAAAGGGAAGGCTATTCATGCTAGCCCCTGGAGGTCATTCAGTGTTGAAATTCCGTAAGATAAGCTTGCTAAGTTAAAGTCGTAAAATGATAAAAGGCTGGGTTCAAATGACTATTCTGAAATAGCTATGAAAGTTGTACTGGAATGATGTGTCATCTAAAAAGAAGGGAAGGGATTAAAAATATAACCTACCCATACTGTCATTCTAGGGATGACTGATCATTGAGATATACCTATCTAATATGACTACCTATACGGCTACCTAATTTTGCTAAAACAAACGCATTTTTCACTGAATCTGTGTGACATTGGTTCATATTCCATCATACTGTGCTCTCCTGATATCACGTTATATTAAATTCATTAAACGGTTAGCTTTCAGTGTTGAAGAACAAACAAGTATTGAATTATCAAAAATTACATCAAAATGGACCTGCGACAATACCTTTCTCGATGTTGGGTTTTGCCTCTTTTTTCTTGATGGTTTGTTTCTGTGTCATAACGTTTAGTGTGAGTACTAACGTATCAGCTGATCAAAAAATACCGACGAATACCAGTGAACAGCCTATTCAAAAAGAAAAGCCTAAATTGGGTAAAAACACGGTAGAGACATTAATTAATGTTGAACGACTGTATATCACCGATCGATCCACGCCTCCTGAAGATGTCAAAGAAAATTGGGAGGCGATTCAGTTAAAAGATCTTTGGTCTCCAAAAGATAGAAAAGAACATTTGGAAGCATGGTATCGCACGACATTTGAATTCGATGCTGTACCCGAAGTGAAATGGGGTCTTTATATTGCTAGAGTGAGTTCCACGGTTTCGATATGGATTAATGATATTGAGATAGGCAATACGACAGAAATTTTTGGGCCTGAACCCAACGCTTGGAATCATCCTCAGTTATTTGAGTTGCCTGCAGAGTTTTTGAACGCAGGAAAAAACACTTTACATATTCGGTTGAAAGTCATAGAGACTGAAATGGGTATGTTGTTTGAACCTGAAATTGGAGATTATTCGATTCTAGAGAATAAATACCAGCGAGCCGTTTTTTTCAAAATCACAGCCACAAAAGTACTGTCGATTGTCATGACCATCGGCGTGTTGATCATGCTGATTTTTTATTTTTACATGCCTTTGCCGAGCAGTTATTTGTGGTTTGTGGCGGGCTCAGTGTTGTGGATTATTTATAGTTTAGAGTTATTTGTTATTAATGTACCAATACCCAATGTATTTTGGGATTGGTTGGTCAGCTTTAGCGTTATCGGGTCGGTGGCGTGCTACTTTGCTGCAGTTACGCGAATGTTGGGTTTAAATAGAAAATATATTGAGTGGGTGCTTTGGATCTTACTTATCGTTCACCCCTTAGCAAAATTATTTTTATCGCCTATTAGTTTTTCTACGTTATCATTTTATTATTTAGTCTTAGCGGCTTTTTTTACTGTCTATATCAGTGTTATGTTATGTTACAGAGGTTGGAAGCGCCGCCGTAGTGATGGCTCTTGGATGATGACGGCAGGTTTAGTCATTGCGGCTATGGTTTTTTATGATGCCTTTATGTTTGTTTTTCAAATTACAGCGAATTTTGCAAAATATCCTTATATTCCATTGGTGTCGACGTTGTTGGGCGCAGGAATATTTTTTGCTCGCATTGTTTCGACCTACAATGAAAATGAAAATCTTAAAGTCAACGTTCAGACAATAGATACCGCGATTATTTCTGAGCGAGAGCGATTGCTGCGAGAAATTCACGATGGTGTGGGTGGCCAGTTGGTGAGTACATTAGCAATATTGGCGAAAGGAAATTTTAAAAATCAAGACATAATGGATTCAGTGAAAACATCATTGGATGATTTGCGTTTAATTATTAGTAGTTTGGAGCCTGCTTCACATCAAGGCGATGTGCTGGGTATTTTAGCGACTGTACGTGAGCGATTAGAACACCGTTTATTGCAAGCGGGAATTAAATTACGCTGGAAAGTCCAAGACATCCCGGTGGTGGAGGGTTTTGATTCTGAACATGCATTGCATTTAATGCGGATTTTACAAGAAGCCATTACGAATGTTGTTAAGCATGCTAATGCAACGGAAATTGTTTTGTCATGTGAGCCTTTAGTTCATGAAGGAAAATCAGGCATTACTATTCAATTAACCGATAATGGTGTTGGTTCTGCAAGTCAAAATTCCTCGTCAGGATACGGAATTAAAAATATGCAGAGGCGAATAGCGTTTTTACAAGGGACTCTTTCGTTTTATCAAAAACAAGCAGGGAGCACAGTGAGCTTATGGCTTCCACTAGTGCAGATAGAGAATCAGTCGGTTTCATTAAAGGTGAGTTAATTTATGAGAGCCAAAAAATTCTCATTGTGAATTGATCTCTTTGAATAAGGCCTCCTTGTTAATATCACACTCTTTTCTCAATATACAACACTCTCAATTAGCAACCTTTTCAATATACAAGCCCCATCCCATATTTTGGCGATATGCCGTCGAGAATCATTCGCTTATTATCTAACTATTCAAAACATAAAATCGTTAGAACAGCGTATGGCATTTCATGATTCATAATATTCAGTTAAATGTAATTAAAGTTATTGTTACTTTTTCAGGTTTGCTATTGCTCGCCAATAACACGATAGCGAGTGATTGCAATAGAGACTCTGGCGATCTCAAATTACCTTGTTATACCTTGGCAAGAAATGAAGCGGCATTAGGGTCGCCTTCTGCTATGATTTCGACATTTAAACGATCTCGAAGTCCTGTTGAGCAAATTGCAAAGGGTCTGAAAAATACGTTTAGTTTAAATGCACAACAAGTTGCTAAATTGCTGGCTGAAGAAAACTATTCTTCAGTCGAGACAGCTAAAGCGATGAAGCTCGCTTATCAAGGATCGAATTCACAAATATCGGCGTGGTTAAAAAATGCCGGTTACAGCGGCAAAGAGATTGCCAAAGCTTTGAAGCAGAGTCTGAGCGTGTCGGCTGAAATAAATGCGCATCTATGCAAAAAAATCTTTAAAGCCTCTGTCTCACAGGTGTCGCAATGGTTAAAGTCAGCGGGGTATTCCGCTTTACAAGTGGCACCGGCTTTATCTCGTGTTGAAAAGGATGAGCAGAAAATGATGCAAGCCTTGAAAAGTAGTTTCAATTTGACGGCTAAACAATTAGTTGGGATTTTAAAAAAAACAAAAAAAATTATGACATTGCAACGGTGTAAGCCAGAACAATGTGATGGGCCGGCTAGGTTATTAAAAAATATTAACTATCCACTAAAAGACGTCATTGTGGCGCTCAAACAACATTTTCATCTAACAGCTTCTGCAGCTTACACAATTGCCAATAGTATTTATCGCGCAAATCATCAAGAAATAAAGCAAGTGTTAGGCTCATCAGGTTATACCTCCAATGAAATATTGAAAAATATCACTCATCAATAATTTCTACATTTGGGTGGTTTGTTTCTCTAAAGCACAGAAAAAAATCACGCCACTCCTCGAATGTTGCTATTATCCACCGCTAAAGTATGAATGCGTTTGGTAATAGCGAAAATGATGAAACTTTCAAAATTTGGCAATAAGTTTACGGGCGAATCGGCAACTGTGTCGTTGATGGATGACTTAGGTGATGCATTATTGGTTAATCCCAATCTTTTATTTATGGGGGGAGGGAATCCTAGCCGCATTGCAAGAGCTGAAGCTGTTTATCGAGATGCGCTTCAGTCGATTATTCATGATGAAGATACGTTGCATAAAATGTTGGGTGTTTATCAGCCGCCACAAGGAGACCCTCAATTCTTACAAGGTCTATCGGCTCTGTTGAATAAGGAATTTAATTGGGGTTTGTCAGAAAAAAATATTGCCATATCGAATGGTAGTCAGTCGGCTTTTTCTGTGTTGTTTAATTTGTTTTCGGGTGAGCAATCTGACGGTTCTCACAAGACAGTGCATTTACCGTTGGTGCCAGAATATATTGGTTATTCAGATATTGGTTTTTCTGAAGCATTTTATACGTCTACTCAGCCTGCCATTGAATTATTAGATCACCAACTTTTCAAATATCATGTTGATTTTGATCATTTGTCCATCGATGACTCAGTCGGTTTGCTATGTGTTTCCCGTCCGACTAACCCCACGGGAAATGTGTTGACTGATGACGAAGTGAGTCGTTTAGCAACGATGGCTAAAAAAAATGACATTCCATTTGTGATTGATGGAGCTTACGGCACACCTTTCCCTAATATTATTTTTACAGATGCCAATCCGGTGTGGGATGAGCATGTTGTGCTGGTTTTGAGTCTTTCTAAGTTAGGTATTCCAGGCGCTAGAACGGGTATTGTTATCGCCAATGAGCAAATTATTGATGCGTTTACAAAGGCGAATACGGTTTTAAGTTTAGCTTGTGGAAATATGGGACCGTATATTGGAAAAGAATTAATAAAAAACAATACTCTGTTATCTTTGAGTAATGATGTCATACAACCTTTTTACAAAGATGCTTCCGAGAAAGCGCTGCTATGGATGCGCGAATTATTCACGGGATTTAATTATCGAGTTCATAGACCAGAAGGCGCAATCTTTTTATGGATCTGGTTTGAAGGTTTACCGATTACGAGTAAAGCGTTATACGACCGGCTAAAGAAGAAAGGTTTACTTGTTTTAGCGGGAGAAGATTTTTTTATTGGTGTTGATGAGCAGTGGCATCATCAGTATGAATGTCTTCGTGTAACCTATTGTCAAAAGCCTGAGGTTGTTTATAAAGGACTTCAAATGATAGCGGAAGAAGTGAGAAGTTTGTTTTGATGTTTTTAATACTTGGTGGTTAAAAAATGTGATGCTATCGAGTATGTATCATTTAGTTTGTGTCATTTGGTCTGTGGTGTCATATAGTGTGTCTAGTGAAGCGTGCCGGTTAGAATTATTTCCAGCGATTTTGCCATGCATTCATTACTTTTTCTGAATAGCGGTAAGAACCATAACTGCCATTGTAGCGAGCAAGTGCCGGGGCAAGTCGGCCTTTCTCTTTGTCTATGTAGTGTTTGAGGATGGTGCAGCCGTATCGTAAATTGGTTTCTAAATGAAAGAGATTATCATCAGGTCGACCTATTTCTTTTTTCCAAAAAGGCATGACTTGCATTATGCCTTGAGCACCAGCATGAGAAATAGCAAAGCGGTCGAAATGACTTTCTACTTCAATCACTGACAATACAATTTCCGGCTGTAGTTTAGCTTCCGTCGCAGCTCGGTGGATGCTTCGTAACAAATTTAACCGTTTTTCAGGATCTTTTATAAAACGTTCAAGTCGATTAGATTTACTGACAAGCCATACCTCAGCATCAAATCTATCTGCAAAACTCTCACTGCTTTCGATGGCGTTTTTTAAATGTTGTCGTAGTTCGGGGTCGATAAATTCTTTTTGAGAAATTGTCTTTTTGGGCGCAGAGAAAGCTTGAGATGAAAAAGACAAACTTGTCAGTGAAAAAATTAGCGCGCAAAACAAAAAGGAAACATTCCGCAAAATGTTTGTTTTTCGGGTAGCGATTAAATTCTCAGTGTCGAATGTGTTCACGCTTGTTCCGGTTATATTGTTGCGATATTATTTTTGTAAAAACGACAATAATTCATCGCAGGGGATTTCTTGTTTTTCCGAAGACGTGCGGTGTTGGTATTCAAGGCAATCTTTTTCTAAGCCGCGATCACCAACCACAATCCTGTGAGGGATGCCGATAAGCTCAACATTAGCCAATATGGCGCCTAATCTTGCTTTTGCCTCATCCATAAATAACACGTCATATCCTGCTGATTGTAATTCCTTGTATAGTGTTTCACATTTTTCTGCGACAGCAGGGGATTTATGCATATTAATCGGTACTAATGCGATATCAAAGGGTGCAATTGCCTTGGGCCAAATGATGCCGTTTTCATCATGATTTTGTTCTATGGCAGCTGCGACAGTTCTTGATACGCCAATACCGTAACAGCCCATCGTCATGGTTTGCTCTTTACCGTTCTCATCGAGGACAGTGGCTTTCATTGCTTCGCTGTAGTTTTTACCTAGCTGAAAAATATGGCCGACTTCAATGCCACGTTTTATTTCTAGCGTGCCTTTTCCATCGGGGCTTGGATCACCTGAGATGACGTTGCGTAAATCAACAATGTTATCGGCAGAGAGTTCGCAATCTCGTTGCCAGTTCACACCGGTTAGATGGAAACCCTCTTTATTGGCTCCACAGACAAAATCACTTAGCACTGCAGCACTCCGATCAACATAGGTTTTTATGTTTAAGCCTATCGGTCCTATTGATCCTGGTTTACACCCAATGGCATTCACAATTTGTTCTTCGGTGGCAAATTCAATGGGCGATGCAATGTCGTCTATATTGGCGGCTTTTATTTCGTTCAGTTCATGATCGCCTCGTAGGACGAGCGCCACCAGTGATTGATTATTTTCATCATCTTTTTCCCCAAGCACTAATAATGTTTTTGCGATTTCTTTTGTGCCAATGTTTAATAACGTTGCAATGTCATCAACCGAGTGTTGATTTTCAGTGGAAACTGTTGTCATTTCTTTTGTGGGAGCCGATAGATGTTTATCTAGAGTGATGGCTTCTGCTTTTTCGATGTTAGCGGCGTAATCACTTTCGTTGCTGAAGGCAATATCATCCTCACCGCTACTCGCAAGTACATGAAATTCGTGTGAGCCTGTTCCGCCAATCGAACCGGTGTCCGCAAGTACGGGACGGTAATCTAAGCCAATTCGATCGAAAATATTGCAGTATGCTTGATGCATCACGCTGTAAGTTTCTTTAAGGCTTTCATCGCTGATATGAAATGAATACGCGTCTTTCATTAAAAATTCTCGTGATCGCATGATGCCAAATCGTGGTCGTCGTTCGTCACGGAACTTTGTTTGAATTTGATAAAAATTGCAGGGTAATTGTTTGTAGCTACTGAATTCATTGCGAACAAGATCAGTGATGACTTCTTCGTGAGTTGGCCCCAAACAAAAGCTGCGGTCGTGACGGTCGTGAATACGCAATAACTCTGGCCCAAATTTTCCCCAGCGGCCAGATTCTTCCCATAACTCGGCGGGTTGAACGACAGGCATCAATACTTCTTGGGCGCCGGCTTTGTTCATTTCTTCTCGTACGATATTTTCCACTTTTCGTAATACGCGTAAGCCCATAGGAAGCCAAGTATAGAGACCACTGGCTAGCTTGCGAACCATGCCGGCTCTAAGCATTAATTGATGGCTGACGACTTCAGCGTCTGCGGGAGTTTCTTTTTGTGTGGCGATCAAGTATTGGCTAGCGCGCATAGTGAATCTGTCTCAATTGATTTGGCAGTTAATATCTTGCGAATAGAATAAAAGGGGGTATTCTACGGATTAATAGCGTGTATTTTTAGTCTTAATTTTCTTGAATGCATGATTGTTTTCAATCGAAGTGACATGAATTCAATCGTTGGAGAAGAATGGTTATGTTTAAGTTATACCCAAAATTAAAAGAAGACACTGTTTTGATAGGACGTTTTTCATTATCCCTGCTGCTGTTATCGAGAGATGCCAATTATCCTTGGTGTATTTTGGTTCCAGAGCGAGATACCGTTCAAGAGATTCACCACCTAGGCTTAGACGATCGGCAGCAGCTCATGGTTGAGTCTTGTCGTCTGGCAGAGGCGATGGACGATATATTCGTCCCGGATAAAATGAATATCGGTGTTCTAGGAAATATTGTTCCTCAGCTCCATGTTCATCATGTTGCCCGTTTTAACACAGATGCGGCTTGGCCGGGTCCGGTTTGGGGGGCGGTTGAGCCTAAGTCATACTCAGAGACTGAATTGTCAGCGATGGTAAAAAGAATACAAGGAGCGCTATCTGGTGACGGGTTTGAGATTTTGAGTGATTAATTAAACAAAAATCGGCGGGAGATAAAATCAACCAGCCGATTTTTGCTTTGAAGAAGACTTCAAACGACTTAATAATTACTCAGCCATTTCTTTCATTTTCTTCAATGGACGTACTTTTACCTGAATGCTCGCTGGCTTCGCTTTAAACATAGTTTCTTCGCCAGTGAATGGGTTGATACCCTTGCGTGCTTTTTTCGCAGGTTTCTTAACGGTAACGATTTTCATCAAACCAGGAAGAACGAACTCACCAGCACCACGCTTAGAGATGTGACCTTCAATGATCGCTGAAAGCTCATCAAGAACAGAGCTTACTTCCTTGCGAGTTAATTCAGTGCTTTCTGAGATGTGGTTTAGGATTTGAGTTTTACTGTAACGCTCTTTAATCGCTTTTACTTTTGCTGGAGCAGCTTTAGGAGCAGCTTTTTTTGCAGTTTTCTTAGCGGGAGCTTTTTTCTTAGCAGCAGTCTTGCGAGCAGCCATGCGTATATCCTTTTGTTAGGTTATTTATTAAAGGTCAACATTGTAGGTGTAGCGATTTTTCGCTAACCAAGTTAAAGATTGTTTTTAGAGTAAAAATATCAGTTGTCTTTGAAGGCAAAACAAGACATCAAAGCAAAAAAAACACTATATTTATAGACTTAAAACAATCAGCCTTTCAGCTGGGCCTATATATATAGGATAAAAAACATATCGGCAACAAAAAAATACTTAATTTGGTAAAAAAAGCCATTTTTTAGCGGTTTTTTTTCAATTTGTTACATTTACACCTAAAAAAACCGCTTTTTATGCTTGTGTTACTTAATTCCGCTTCCACTGTTGGTTGTTAAATACCTTGAGGGTAATTCTCAGTGGTTGCTAATTTTTACACTGGCTAAATGAAAGTTATCGGGTGTTTGAGGCTTTAATTTTTCAAAGAATAAATTAAGGGCTAATGTGATAAAGGGAGGAGGTGAGTGATGATGTTTAGCCGGTGAGATTGGCCGATAAGAAAGGATCGGCCTAAGTTTTAGTGCGTGATAAGTTAAGTTGTTTTTCTGGTTTGTGGCGCAAGTTTGCTAGGGTATAATGCGCGGCTGTTTTGAGGTTAGTTCTTTTGGTGGCTATGCTCGCAGAGGGTGTTAGCTGTTGTCTTTGAGTTAGTCCTCCTAAGATTAAAGGTTAAGGGGTTTATATGCCAATTTATGAATATCAGTGTGAATCCTGTGGGCATGAGCTAGAAGTACTCCAGAAGATGAGTGATCCTCTTCTTAAAAAGTGCCCAGAATGCAACAAGTCTATGTTAAAGAAAAAAGTATCCGCAGCAGCATTTCGCTTAAAAGGCGGTGGTTGGTATGAGACAGATTTTAAAACTGGCAAGAAAAAGAATGTTGCCGATGATAAGTCTTCTTCAGGTTCTACTGCCACTGATGCACCAAAAACTAAAGCGTCGGACAGCAAGACGAAAGACAAAAAACAATCGAAAACCAAGTCAGCGTAAAACACTGGCACACTATGCTTCACTGCATTCCACTAAATTTTAGAATGACTGGGAATTATCTATGCGTACCGATTATTGTGGTGTTATCAACACTACCTATATAGACAAAGAAATAACGCTCTGTGGGTGGGTTGATCGTCGCCGCGACCATGGTGGAGTCATCTTTATTGATCTTCGAGATCGTGAAGGCATTGTGCAGGTGGTTTTCGATTCGGATGCTGGAGAGCATTTCGCCTTAGCGGATAAAGTCCGAAGTGAGTATGTACTACAAGTGAAAGGTAGGGTTCGCGCACGGAGTGAAGCGACGGTGAACCCCAACATGGCAACGGGAGAAATCGAAGTCTATGGGTTGGAAATTCATATTCTCAACGCTTCTGAGACACCGCCTTTTCCATTAGATGAGCACAACACTGTCGGTGAAGATGTGCGATTGAAATATCGCTATTTAGATTTACGTCGTCCTGATATGCAAAATACGTTACGTTTGCGATCAAAAGTGACGAATACTATTCGCAATTTTCTTGATGATAATGGCTTTATTGATATTGAAACACCCATATTGACGCGTGCGACTCCCGAAGGAGCTCGTGATTATTTGGTGCCTTCACGAACTCATCAAGGCAAATTTTTTGCGCTTCCTCAATCACCACAATTGTTTAAACAGCTGTTAATGGTGTCTGGATTTGATCGTTATTATCAAATTGCCAAATGTTTCCGTGATGAAGATTTACGCGCTGATCGTCAACCCGAGTTTACACAAATCGATATTGAAACATCGTTTTTATCTGAAGAAGAGTTGATGTCTTTGAACGAAAAAATGATCACAGCGCTTTTCAAAGATTCAATTGGTGCAGAGTTAGGTGAATTTTCTCGTATGCCTTATTCCGAAGCGATGGCGAAATACGGCTCGGATAAACCCGACTTAAGAATTCCTTTGGAGTTGGTTGATGTTAAAGATTTAATGACAGCGGTTGATTTCAAAGTATTCTCTGGCCCAGCTAACGATCCAAAAGGCCGAGTTACCGTCATGAAAGTGCCTGGTGGAAACGAAAAATTAACGCGTAAGCAAATCGATGAGTACACAAAGTTTGTCAGTATTTATGGCGCTAAGGGACTCGCTTATATCAAAGTGAATGATTTAAGTGATCTTGAGGGTGGTTTGCAGTCTCCAATTGTTAAGTTTTTGCCTAACGATGTACGCAAGGCGATTTTAGAGCGTGTTGAAGCAGAGAATGGAGATTTATTATTCTTTGGTGCAGATACCGCGAAAGTAGTGACTGAAGCACTGGGTGCATTGCGCTGTAAACTGGGTGAAGATTTAGATTTGTATGCCTGTGAGTGGGCGCCTTTGTGGGTTGTTGATTTCCCTATGTTCGAAGAGACTGATGATGGCAATCTAACAGCGCTTCATCACCCATTTACATCTCCCTCATGTACCCCAGAAGCGTTATTGGCTAACCCTGCAGATGCATTATCTCGTGCTTACGATATTGTTTTAAATGGTACCGAGATCGGTGGTGGCTCTATTCGTATTCATGATGCAAAAATGCAAGAAGCTGTCTTTTCGGTGTTAAAAATTAGTGAAGAAGAGCAGCGTGAAAAATTCGGTTTCTTATTAGATGCATTGAAATACGGTGCACCGCCTCATGGAGGAATCGCTTATGGATTGGATCGGATAGTCATGTGGTTGACCGGTTCGTTATCGATTCGTGATGTGATCGCATTTCCTAAAACACAAACTGCTGCCGATGTCATGACAGATGCACCTGGTGCCGTTGATTTAGAGCAGCTTCGGGAATTAAATATTCGTTTGCAGAAAAAAGAAGAATCAAAAAAATAGCGCCTTAAATGGTATGTTGAAACTCGTATATTGAGGTGTTCGACTAGTTTTTGTGTGAGCAGCTATTGGGTGGGTAGTTATTGGATGATTGGTTAAGTCTATTTAAATAGGTGTAAAACCTATCGATAGACTTAAGTCTTCAAGCAAAGTTTTAAGATCTCTAGCCTAGCTATGTATCCGTCTGTAGACTAACGGCTACATTCTTGTTGGATTGTCTAATGGCATTAATTTTAGGTATCGATCCCGGTTCGCGAAAAACTGGATTCGGCATCATTAATACACAAGGTTCTCGAGCATCCTATGTTTCCAGTGGTGTTATACGAGTCCCTGATGATTCACTACCGCAACGCTTAAAATTAATTTTCGATTCTGTCACAGAAATTATTCAAGAATATTCACCCGATGAAATGGCCATAGAACATGTTTTTATGGCAAAAAGTGCTGGCTCTGCGTTAAAGCTTGGTCAAGCGCGTGGTGCTGCTATCGTGGCTGGCGTGAATCAAAACCTTCCTGTCTCTGAATACGAAGCAAGAAAAATAAAACAATCCGTTGTTGGCAATGGTGCGGCTGATAAACTTCAGGTGCAACACATGGTAAAAACATTGCTGCAATTACCGAGTGCGCCGCAAGAAGATGCTGCAGATGCGCTGGCTACAGCACTTTGTCATGCAAATACTCATCAGCACATGATAAAAATTTCCCGCGCGAAAACATTTCGACGTGGCCGCATTGTCTAGTTTTCAATAGCAAAAAATGCAATAGAGATCCATTATGATTGGACGTTTACAAGGAATACTTGTTGAAAAGCAACCACCTGATTTATTAATCGATGTAGGTGGTGTTTTTTACGAAGTGCATGCACCCATGACGAGTATTTATCGTTTTCCTGATACCGGCAATGAAGTCGTTGTTCATACTCACTTTGCGGTATCGGAAACCTCTCAGCAATTATATGGTTTTTCAGATAAGCAAGATCGCGAGCTTTTTCGCACCCTGATTAAAGTGAATGGTGTTGGTCCTAAGTTAGGTTTAGCGATTTTGTCAGGAATGGAATCTTCTGACATTGTTCGGCATGTAAGAGATGATAACTCTGCTGCGCTGGTAAAAGTTCCTGGTGTCGGGAAAAAAACCGCCGAAAGATTAATTATAGAGCTGAGGGATCGACTAAAAGCGTGGGATGTCGACGAGACAATGAGTCCTGAAGGCTCGATTCAACAAAACTTAGGCGATGATCTAACGTCGGCTAAAAGTAAAACCGATATTATGAGTGAGGCTGAAAGTGCTTTAATTGCATTGGGCTATAAACCTGCGCAGGCAATGCAATTAGTCAGTGCAGCCCAAAAAGAACATCAGGCCGAAAAAAGTGAAGAGCTGATTCGTTTAGCGTTACGCAGTATGGCATCATCTTGATAGACACAGAATGTCTAGATTGAGCGAGCAGATTGGGTAAATGGTTTGAACTGTATAAAAAAATAATATTAAACGAACATCAAACAGAAAATCTTAGAGTCTTAATAAGATGATTGAAAAAGATCGACTAGTACAAACCACTGTCGCTCAACCGCAAGAAGAGCAACAAGATCGAGCTGTTCGTCCCAAGCAACTCAGTGATTATATTGGGCAACCGGCTGTTAGCGAGCAAATGGGAATCTTCATTAAGGCTGCAAAAATGCGTGCTGAATCCCTTGATCATACTTTAATTTTTGGCCCTCCCGGTCTAGGTAAAACAACACTCGCCAATATTATTGCAGAAGAGATGGGGGTGAACCTAAAAAGTACATCCGGCCCTGTATTGGAAAAAGCGGGGGATATTGCTGCTCTGATGACAAATTTAGAACCTGGTGATATTTTATTTATTGATGAAATACATCGGTTAAGTCCTGTTGTCGAAGAAGTGATATATCCTGCGATGGAAGATTATCAACTTGACATTATGATTGGTGAAGGTCCGGCGGCTCGTTCTATAAAGTTAGATTTGCCGCCTTTTACGTTAGTGGGAGCAACAACACGCGCGGGATTATTAACGTCACCATTACGTGATCGGTTTGGCATTGTTCAACGTTTGGAGTTTTATAGTGTTGAAGATTTAACGTATATTGCGACGCGTTCTGCAGGGCTGATGGGAATCGAAATCGATGATAAAGGCGCGCAAGAAGTAGCGCGACGTTCTCGTGGTACGCCGCGGATTGCGAATCGATTATTGCGACGAGTGAGAGATTTTGCTGAAGTAAAAAGTGATGGCCGAGTATCTGGTGATATAGCAGATCAAGCGTTAAATATGTTGAAAGTCGATAATCAAGGATTTGACCACATGGATCGTCGAATGCTGCTCACTATGATTGAAAAGTTTTCAGGCGGTCCCGTAGGTGTTGATAGTTTGGCTGCTGCTATTAGTGAAGAACGCGACACTATCGAAGATGTATTGGAGCCATATTTGATTCAACAAGGCTTTATAACGAGGACTCCTCGCGGCAGAATTGTTACTCAATACGCTTACGATCACTTTGGTATAGCTCCTCCGAAAAGTTCCGAGTCATAAGCAATATCTTTATAATAACGTGATAAAGGAACGTTACGCTGATGAATGTTGCCGAATTATCAATAGTTTAGTTCTAGTGAAAACAGGATAGAAAATCAATATGGGGGAATTTTTTTTACCTGTTAAAGTCTATATCGAAGACACCGATGCTGGCGGTATTGTCTACCATGCAAATTATTTGAAATTTATGGAGCGGTCACGAACTGAATACTTCTCTCAGTTCGGCTTCCATAAGCCAGCGACGTTAGACAATGGATTGCTGCTTGTTGTTCATTCCATGAATATTGAATTTCTGGGTGCAGCACGTCTCGGTGATCAGCTTCAAGCAACAACGGAGGTTTTAAAAGTGAAAAGGACTTATGTTGTGTTTGAGCAAAAAGTCTTATTAGAAGAAAAAGTTTTATGTCGGGCTGAAGTCAAAATTGCTTGTGTGACAAAAGAGCACCTTAAGCCTTCGCCAATGCCGAAAAAAATGACAGAGTTATTACTCGATCGCACAGATTAAATATTTCACATTATTAACTATTAGGCCGAATTTTTATGGAACACGCGAGCGAATCTTTATCCATTTGGAGTTTAGTGGCTAACGCCAGTTTGTTTGTACAGCTTGTTATGCTGATTTTGTTTTTAGCCTCAGCGATTTCTTGGGTCATGATTATACAGCGAGGTTTTTATCAAAGCCGAGCGCAAAAAGCACTCGATGCTTTTGAAAAAGAGTTTTGGTCAGGGGTCGATCTAAATCAATTATTTCGCCAAGGGAATGAAAGAAGTAGCCGAGCAAGCGTTGCGGGTGTTGAGAATATTTTTCGAGCAGGCTTTAAAGAATTTACACGTCTTCGACAAAAAGGATCTGTAGATCCTGATGCGGTGATGGAAGGGACACAAAGATCAATGCGAGTTGCACTTCGCCGAGAAGAAGCGCAACTGGAGACGCATCTACCGTTTTTAGCGAGCGTGGCTTCTGTGAGCCCTTACATCGGATTGTTCGGGACAGTATGGGGGATTATGAATTCGTTTCGAGGATTGGCAACCGTTCATCAAGCTACGCTTGCCACTGTAGCGCCAGGTATTTCTGAGGCGTTAGTTGCGACAGCAATGGGTTTGTTTGCGGCAATCCCAGCTGTACTCGCGTATAACCGTTATTCTGCACGGGCAGAGTCTTTGGGTGGTGCGTATGAGACTTTTGCTGAAGAATTTTCATCAATTCTCCATAGACAAGTGCATGCAAAATAAAAGAGCGCGATAAATTGTTAAATTTTATTTAATGGCAAAAATACAAAATGGCTGAATTACGAAAAGGCAAACGAAAACCGATGGCAGAAATCAATGTTGTTCCTTACATTGATGTTATGTTGGTGTTGTTAGTGGTTTTTATGGTGACGGCGCCATTGTTAATGCAGGGTGTAAAAGTAGAGTTACCTCAAGCGCCATCATCGCCAATCGATGAGAAAAAAGATGAGCCTTTGATTGTTTCTGTCAAAGTAGACGGTAGTTATTATTTGAAAATGGGCGCTGACCCAGAAGCGTCAAAGCCACTGGACGAAATAAAAAAAATGGTAGGAGCGGTTTTGCGTCGAGCACCTGATACGCCTGTATTAGTGTGGGGAGATACGAATGTACCTTACGGTCGAGTTGTTGCATTGATGTCTGAGTTACAAAATGCTGGCGCAGGTTCCGTCGGTTTAGTGACAGAGCCAAAAGGTTAATCAATGTTGCCAGTCTTGCGAAACAATAATCGCGGATCAGCAAATTATATTTTGCCCACTGTTATTAGTGTTACCTTACATGCTGGACTTTTAATTTTGGTGGCTTGGGGATGGGAGTCTGCGCCGGTCGAAAAAAAAACCACGACACCCAAATTTATAGAGGCAAAAATAGTAGAGCTAAAAGCGACCGCTCCTAAAATTGCTCCACCTAAACCCAAACCCAAAAAGATTGATGTCGCGGCTAAACAAGCAGAGAAAGAACGACAGCGAAAAGAAGAAGACAGAAAAAGAAAGGCTGAACAGGCTAAGAAACTAAAAGCCGAAAATGAAAAAAAAGAAAAATTAAGACAAGAAAAAATTAAAAAAGAGCAAGCAGAAAAAGAACGCAAAGCGAAAGAAGAGCTTGAAGCTCAAAAACGATTAGAGGATCAGTTGTCAGAGTCGTTGGCTGAAGAAGATGAAATGCTAATGGCCGAGCAAAATGAGGCAACTGCTCAAAGTTATTTGGCACTCATTACTTCTCGAATAAAACAAAATTGGAGTCGCCCGCCATCTGCTCGAAATGGCATGAAATGCCGTTTGTTAATTGAGCTGGTACCAACAGGGCGAGTCGTGAATGTTACGATTATTGAAGGCTCTGGAAATTCGGCTTTTGATCGCTCTGCTGAGCAGGCCGTTTGGAAAGTAGAGCAGTTTAGTGAATTACAAAAAGTGGAGTCAGCAGTATTCGAACAATATTTTCGACGGCTGCCGGTGCTCTTTGAACCACAGGATTTAAGACTATGAAGATATATTTAAGAGCTAACATGACCAAAAAATGGATAGGCGATAAACCTTTCATGGTTCTTTTTGTCATGTTGTTAGCATTTTTCAGCGCACATTCTTATGCGCAGTTAGAAATTGTTGTTGATAGTGGCGCTGATGATCCTACACCTATAGCTGTTGTTCCAATCGGTTGGACGGGTTCTCCTTTAGGTGAAGATATAGCCGCTATTATTGATGCTGATTTAAGACGAAGTGGTTTGTTTGCACCGGTTGCTCGAGGAGATATGTTGTCTTCACCTCGTAAGGCTTCAGAAGTGTTTTATCGCGATTGGCGGTTACTTAAAACAGAGTTTTTGGTGATTGGTAATTTAACGCAGCTACCGTCAGGAAATTATCATCTAGAATTCCAAATGTTTGATATCTTTGGCGAGAAAAAAGTCTTGGATATGGCTGCTGATGGAAGTAGTAGTCAGCTTCGAGATTTGGCGCATTATGTCAGTGATAAGGTTTACGAATATGTCACAAATATTCGTGGTGTTTTCTCAACTCGGATTGCCTATATTGAACAAATTAACGATATATATCGTTTGATGGTTGCTGATGCCGACGGTGCGAGAGCAAGAATGTTGCTGCAATCAAAGCCAAAAGAACCGCTTTTATCGCCTTCTTGGTCTCCAGATGGAAAGCAGCTAGCCTATGTTTCTTACGAAACTTCGCGTCCGGCTATTTATATCCAAGACGTTGCCAGTGGGCGACGCCAGCAAATGACGAACTTCAAAGGGCTTAATGGCGCACCAGCTTGGTCACCCGATGGAAAGAAATTGGCGATTACCTTGTCAAAAGACGGTGATCCAGATATCTATATTATGGATATAGCGACGAAGAAATTATCTCGTCCTGCACCGCATTGGGCTATTGATACCGAGCCGGTTTGGTCTAGGGATGGAAAAGCGATAATTTTTACCTCTGATAGGGGTGGTAAGCCACAAATTTATCAAGTAACACTTGCAAGCGGACGTGTAGAGCGCTTAACCTTCTCTGGTGATTACAACGCTAGGCCCCGTGTTTCGGTGGATGGCAAGACAATCGTATTCGTTCATCGTGATAATGGCGTGTTTTATATTGCTGCTCAAGATACGGAGTCAGGAATATATCGGCTATTAACGCAAGCGTCCGATGAGCTGGATTATGATGAATCACCAAGTATTGCACCGAATGGCGCATTGCTGCTCTATGCTACAAAATATCGGGGCAAGGGTATTCTTGCGGCTGTTTCGTTGGATTCCGGGACAAGGTTTCGGTTGCCATCTAAACAAGGGGATGTTCGTGAGCCTGCTTGGGCACCATTCGCAAAATGATTAAAGCGATTAGTGAAGCTAGTGCTTTGATTTTTTGTGATTTTTTCTATAACGTTTCAATTTATAAGCTATAAACTATTTCCATCTAACAACAAGATCGACATCTAACTACTAATGGGAGTGAAAGATGATCACTAAAGCGTTTAAATTAATAACTGTATTAGCATTTTTATCGGGTATGGTAGTGGGTTGTGCTAGTACTTCTGATGAGGAAATGACTGATACAACATCTATGGATGATTCTTCAGTGACTACAGGGACTGATTCTGATAGTTCTTTAGTGACTTCTGTCAATGAAGATCCATTAGCTGGTGTTGATACAGTCTTTTACTTTGATTTTGATCAGTCGGTTCTTAAGCCAGCATCTCGTGCTGCTTTGAGTGCTCATGCTGAATACTTGAAAGGAAATTCTCAATCTGTCCGCTTAGAAGGCCATGCGGATGAGCGTGGTACTCGCGAATACAACATGGCTCTGGGAGAACGCCGAGCTAATGCAGCAGCAGATTACTTGGTACTTCAAGGTATTAGCCGTTCACGTATCGAAACAATCAGCTATGGTGAAGAGCAACCAGCAAGATTAGGCAGCAGCGAATCTTCTTGGTCTATGAATCGCCGAGTTGAATTGAAGTAATCCATTTTTTAAAAAGTTATTTCAATGAAATATAGCAAAATCACCGCTGTCTTCGTGACAGCGGTTTTTCTCGTTAAAACACCAACACTTTTTGCTCAAGTCGAAGTGGTTGAGTCTTCGCCTACGATTCGTGCAGCGGGCCAATCTCAGAATCCTTTAGCGCCGAAACCCAAGCAAGAAGAGCAAAATATTCAAGCTGAAATGTATTACCAGCTTCAAACGCTTCAACAAGAAGTGGCTACTCTACGAGGACAACTTGAAGAGCAGTCATACGAGCTTAAGCGTTTAAAACAGCAGCGTTTGGATGACTACACTGATTTAGATGGTCGACTGTCTTCACTGTCGAATGGTGGTGCTATTTCAAATTCACCACAGTCAGCAACGTCTCCTTCTCGATCTACTCCCCGTTCAAATCAAAAACCATCGCAACCCGCTAATCGCTCGAGCAGTTCAACACCAGACCCTGATGAGTTTGCCGGCTACAATGGTGCGATGGATTTAATTCGCTCTAAGCAATATGACCAAGCGATAGATTCATTTAAAAAGTTGCTGATAGAGTATCCGCAAGGTCAGTATGCGGCGAATTCGTATCATTGGTTGGGCCAGTTGTACCAATTGCGAAATTCGCCTGGAAAGGCACGAGATGCGTATAGCAAAGTGGTTTCTGATTATCCTGATCACTCAAAAGCATCTGATGCGAAATTAAAATTAGGTCAGCTATATTTTCAGTTAGGCGATAAAGTAAAATCCAAAGCGTTGCTTCAAGAAGTTGCTGCTAGTGATGCAAGCGAATCGCGATTAGCGAAGAATTTTCTTCAAGAAAATTTTCCGCAATAATAACTGTTATCTAATTCTATCCAAATCAATTATTACTCGTAGCTGTTGGATCTTATAACTAAGATCAACAGCTATTTTGTTTTTTGTTGTATAAAATTTTATGTCAGAAAATAACTTACGCATCACTGAAATATTTTATTCACTGCAAGGTGAAGCAAAAACTGTTGGGTTGCCAACAGTTTTTGTTCGCTTAACTGGGTGTCCTTTGCGTTGTGGGTATTGTGACACTGAGTATGCATTTCATGGCGGTGAACCAAAGTCGCTTGAAACAATATTAGCAGAAGTCAAAAAATATAATCCGAGCTATGTTTGCGTTACAGGTGGAGAGCCGTTGGCTCAGCCAAATTGTTTGCCGCTCTTAACAAAGCTATGTGATGAAGGGTTCAAAGTTTCAATCGAAACTAGTGGAGCAATGTCCGTTGAAAAAGTCGATTCTAGAGTGAGCAGAGTAATGGATTTGAAAACTCCGGCATCGGGTGAGTCATCCAGAAATCTTTACGATAATATTTCATTCTTGACTGACAACGATCAGATTAAATTTGTTATTTGTGATCGACAAGATTATGAGTGGGCTCGATTTAAACTCGAACAATACCAACTCTCAGAAAAGGTGAGCGAGGTTTTATTTTCGCCGAGTTACGGTGAGATTGAGGCGAAAGAGCTAGCCGGTTGGATTATTGATGATAATTTACCCGTCCGTTTTCAAATGCAATTACACAAAATTTTGTGGAATGATGCACCAGGCCATTAAATTTTTCTCATGTGAACAGGACAAATAGGATCAATGTTAAAACCTTTTAGTTGGAGAGCCTCATGGTACCTAAGAAACGAGCTGTCATTCTGACGTCAGGTGGCCTGGATTCAACGACTCTTTTGGCGATTGCTATCGACAAAGGGTATGAGTGTTATTCACTAGCGTTTGATTATGGACAGCGACACCGAGCAGAGTTAAAGGCTGCACAAAAGTGTAGCGAGCAATTGAGTGCTGCCGAGCATAAAGTTGTGAGCCTTGATCTCCGCTCTATCGGAGGATCTGCGTTAACGGATGATTCAATTGCAGTTCCTGAGGAGGAAACTGACGGTATTCCCGTCACCTATGTCCCTGCCCGAAATACGATTTTTCTGTCAATTGCTTTAGGATGGGCGGAGGTGTTAGGGGCAAACGATATTTTTATTGGCGTCAATGCAGTAGATTATTCTGGTTATCCCGATTGTCGACCTCCTTTTATCGAGGCGTTTACCAAGGTAGCAAATTTAGCAACAAAAGCGGGAGTTGGGGGTGAGTCAATGCAGGTACAGACTCCCCTAATGCAATTAGGTAAAGGAGATATTATTAAAAAGGGCATTTTGCTGGGAGTTGATTACAGCCTCACAGTGTCTTGTTATCAAGCTGATGATCATGGCCATGCTTGCGGTCTTTGTGATAGCTGCAGACTGCGTAAAGAGGGTTTCAAGGCGTCTGGTGTTCCTGATCCTACCTTGTACCAATAAATCGTATCCAGACATTCAACTGGCTGTTTTTTTGAGCTATATGCTTTCTCTTACCAGCAATTCTTTCAGTATAAAAAATAGCTTGTTTTTTTATGCGAAATCATTAGTATATGCGCCTCTTTTTGATGTCGATGAAAACTTAATGTTTAATCAGTTTTGCGAAGACCTGAAAAGAATTTTACCAAATATGGGTCGTTAGCTCAGCTGGTAGAGCAGTTGGCTTTTAACCAATTGGTCGCGCGTTCGAATCGCGCACGACCCACCATATTTAAAAAAGCTGTCCATTGGGCGGCTTTTTTTATGCCTACAGATCAGATCCAGATATTTTGTACTTTTATTCAATGTGTCCTAAAAATGCCCTAAAAGTTTTGAAACGAAGCCATAAAAGAGCATGGATTGTTGTGTGCTATTGAGTTGTGAACCTATGGTAAACTTCTGAAAATACAATTACGTAATCTAATCACTAAAGTTTGAAAAGAAGAGGCAATGCAATGTCTAAAATAACAGAAGTTGTTGAATCAGACGCTGCCACATTAAGTTTTAAAGCAGATGTAGAACAGATGACTCCTCAAGAGAGAGTCCAACATTTTTTAGCGCAAACGGGTCCAGCCGCAAATTTTACCCCTGAAGAGGTTTCGGCATATAAGGAAAAAATTAAAGAACTACTTAAAGCCCAGAACGCGGTCATCATTGCCCACTATTATACCGATCCTATTGTTCAAGAATTGGCGGAAGAAACAGGTGGATGTGTTTCTGATTCACTTGAGATGGCTCGTTTTGGAAAGGAGCATCCAGCAGAAACTTTAATTGTTGCTGGCGTAAAGTTTATGGGGGAAACAGCGAAAATATTAAGCCCTGAAAAACGCGTTTTCATGCCGACACTCGAAGCAACATGCTCATTGGACCTTGGTTGCCCTATCGAAGAATTTTCAGCATTTTGTGATCAGCATTCTGATCGGACTGTTGTTGTTTATGCAAATACTTCCGCAGCAGTTAAAGCGAGAGCTGATTGGGTCGTTACAAGCAGCATTGCACTTGACGTTGTCGATTATTTGGATGGCATGGGAGAGAAAATTTTATGGGCACCCGATAAACATTTGGGTGGGTATGTCCAAAAGCAAACGGGCGCCGATGTGCTGTTGTGGGATGGATCTTGTATTGTTCATGAAGAGTTTAAAGCGAAAGGTGTAGAGGATTTAGTCAAAGCTCATCCTAACGCGGCTGTTCTAGTCCATCCAGAGTCGCCAGAAAGTGTCGTTGATTTGGCCGACGTCGTTGGATCAACTTCTCAGCTGGTTCATGCGGCAAAAACATTGCCGAATAAAGAATTTATTGTCGCAACAGATCAAGGCATTTTTTATAAAATGCAGCAAACATGCCCAAATAAAATATTTCATATTGCGCCAACAGCTGGCAATGGTGCAACGTGTAAAAGTTGTGCTAATTGCCCATGGATGGCGATGAATGATCTTGATCGCCTGACAACGGTATTAGAGTTTGGTGGAGAGGAAATTCATGTAGATCCTGCATTAGCAAAAAAGGCAATGATTCCTTTGCAGCGGATGCTGGACTTTAAAAAAGATGCGAGTGATTGATTGCCAACATTTTTAGCCAATAATAATCAGCTGTATCTAAGTTAGCAGAAGCCAATAAAAACCCCCCGCTAATNNATTAGCGGGGGGTTTTTATTGGTTGGTTAAGAATATTATATTAGAGTTATTCTTAACGGCACCTGTTTCACTAATTGTTAAGTTAACTAATTTTTAAATTAACTATGTTTTAAGTTCACTAAGTTTTAAGCGACGTTTGTTTTTGCTGCTTCTAAGCGTTTCTCAAGCTGTTCGACTTGGTTTAAAAGCTCAGCAGGAAGATGATCACCAAACTGGGCATAGTATTCTTTAATATCAGGAATTTCTTGCAGCCACCCATCAACTTCAACTCGCAATAAATTTGCAATTTCAGTGTCAGATAAACCTAGGCCTTCAAAGTCAATGCCGTCGATTTTTGGCAAGTTCCCGATGGGTGTATCAATTGCTTCTGCTGTTCCCGCGCAACGCTCAAAAACCCATTTTAATACGCGACTGTTTTCTCCAAAGCCAGGCCACATAAATTTGCCTTCTTCGTTTTTGCGAAACCAGTTGACGTAAAAGATCTTAGGTAGCTTGGCACCTTCTTTCTTACCAATATTGAGCCAATGACCCCAGTAATCTGCCATGTTGTATCCACAGAAAGGTAGCATTGCCATTGGATCGCGTCTCAGTTTTCCTATTGCTCCAAATGCAGCTGCGGTCATTTCGCTGGCGATGATTGTTCCTAGAAATGTACCATGGTTCCAATCTTTAGCTTCATTGACGAGAGGAACAACAGATGCACGTCGTCCACCAAATAAGATGGCGCTGATGGGAACACCTTTCGTATCCTCCCACTCATCAGCTATTACAGGGCATTGGTTAGCGGGAGCTGTAAAACGAGCGTTTGGATGAGCGGCTGGCGTATCAGAGTTAGGAGTCCAGTCATTACCTTTCCAATCAATGACATGATCTGGTTTTTCGTCTGTCATGCCTTCCCACCACACATCGCCGTCATCTGTTTCAGCAACGTTGGTGAAAATGACATTACCTTTTAGCGATAACATTGCGTTTGGATTTGAGTCCATGCCAGTACCGGGTGCAACACCGAAAAAGCCGGCTTCTGGGTTGATCGCATAAAGTTGGCCATCGTCTCCAAATTTCATCCAGCAAATATCGTCTCCTACTGTTTCAACTTTCCAGCCGGGAATAGTTGGAGTTAGCATGGCTAAATTTGTTTTTCCGCAAGCGCTAGGGAAAGCGCCAGCTACATATTTTGATTCACCTTGAGGGTTTGTCAGTTTCAAAATGAGCATGTGTTCAGCTAGCCAACCTTCGTCACGAGCCATGGCTGAGGCTATTCGGAGTGCAAAACATTTTTTGCCGAGGAGTGCATTACCGCCGTAACCTGAACCAAAAGACCATATTTCACGAGATTCTGGGAAGTGAACAATGTATCGGTTGTCAGGATTACAAGGCCAAGCAACATCAGATTCACCAGCAGCGAGAGGAGCTCCAACGGAGTGAATACAAGGAACAAACTTACCATTTTCACCGAGTTGCTCTAATACTTTGGTGCCGACACGCGTCATGATATGCATGTTTGTGACGACGTAAGGCGAATCAGAAAGTTCTATACCAATATGAGCAATTGGAGATCCAATAGGGCCCATGCTGAAAGGAATAACATACATGGTTCGGCCTTTCATGCAGCCATCAAATAAACCATTTAATGTATTTCTCATTTCTTTGGGCTCAGTCCAGTTATTGGTTGGACCGGCATCTTCTTCGGACTCAGAACATATGTAGGTACGATCTTCAACACGTGCTACATCCGCTGGTACTGAGCGAACATAATAGCTATTCGGGCGTTTCGCTTCGTCGAGTTTCTTGGCTGCACCGCTTTTTACCATGAGCTCCCACATAGCATTGTATTCTTGGTCTGAACCATCACACCACACAACATTGTCTGGCTGGCACAAAGTGGTCATTTCTTCGACCCATTGTAGGAGAGCTGTGTTTTTAGTAGTCATTCAAAACCTCATAATTGTGTGTCGAGCATAGCCTGTTGTGACGCTGCGAGCTTAAACAGATAGCTAGTGTGAAAAAAATTGAAGGTTAGCATGTCCAAAGAATTACTTTGAATGAAGAGCTGGCCGGCGGTATTAAAAAATTACTGTCCGGACATTATCTTATTGAGCTCTATCATCAAACTTTAAAGGGCGATAAAAGACGAAACAGGGTATTACAATAGCTGCTGTAAAAATCGTCAAAGGGGATTTAGATCTCCCTCAGATATCATCCATAATACTTGCTTGCCTGCCTTCGTAAAAAAGGGTGGCTATTATGTCATCGAGACACTGTCGAATTCAAGAGAACTATTGAATTTTAAAGTAATATAGTTTATGTGAATGGCCGATATAAATTTCTTATTGATATTTATAATGAGATATTGATAAAGAGTGACTTGAGTGGCTATATCGATATGAGGGCTAGTAGAAGGCGTGTCTGAGTGTATTGAGTAAGGCAATCGGGTTTTTATTTGATAGCCTTACTCAAAGCGTAATTTCAGAAAGGTATGTATTAAAGCTAATCGACTATTTTAGACACTTTACCATTTGAGAATTCAACTCGTAAGCGACCAAAACGATTTTGCCA
This sequence comes from Cellvibrionaceae bacterium, assembly GCA_050633885.1. Taxonomy (GTDB): domain Bacteria; phylum Pseudomonadota; class Gammaproteobacteria; order Pseudomonadales; family Cellvibrionaceae; genus JAWSVE01. The sequence goes on along the minus strand of JBOEHK010000005.1, from coordinate 206,865 downwards.
GTACATCCATTCATCAAGATCTGTCGAATATGTTACGTGTGTTGGTGGTGGCCCCATAGCAATAATAACGCCTGCTTTCGTCATGCCAACGAGCGGTTTTCCAGCTTTGATTCCGTCTTGATCTTTTTTGGACATTTTAGCGATTTTAGCTTTTGGGCATGTTTTACCAAAAATTTGACTTAAATGATCACCAAAATCTTCGGGCAGTGATTTGTGTTTTAGGTATTGGTATTCACGATTACTTCGACTGGGCACCTGAAAAATTAAGGTCTTACGTTTGAGTTTTGTTAATTTCACTTCAGTGCATACAGGGAGCACGGCAGGCAGCTGATAGTTAACCGTATAAAGCCTTCGTCGCTCTTCATCCGGATGGAGATTGACTAATGTGTAAACAGAATCTTCTTTAATCAGATCTTTAAATTCCGCAGCTGTAGATAATGAAGCAAAGGCAATTGTACTGGCAGTGATAATGACAGCTAAAAGTTTGGTATTGGTAATAGTCATAAGTGCGAAACTCCCTTCGATGATAGTGTTAAGAAGTGGTTTTTATAACCATAAGATCGGGAAATGGCAATAAGAAAAAGCAAGTTTCAGGCTTTTTATAGCGTATTTGAGTCTTAAGCCCAGAACTTAGCAAGCCATTGTTGTTAAATTTTGGTGTGTTTTGATCGGGCTAGATACTGATACCAAATGTTAAATAATGGAAAATGTCTTTGAAAAGCCTGTGCGGTATTTTTGATTGTGGTTAAGATAGGGGAATCTAGTGATAGCCAACGATGAAATTTTGTATGCGTCAGTTACAATAGCGGATCAAGAAGAAGTAACAAAGAGTACAGCAAGCATAATTATTTCTTTGAAAATATAAAAACTAAACGATTATTACACTTACACAAACGAAAAAGAGGAAACACTATGAGCTTAGTCGATATGGCAGCTAAAGTATTTATTTCACAATTAGGATCCAAAGGCGGCAACATGGATGCGGGAAGTGTTGTTGGCGCATTAAAAGGTTTGTTGCCCACTAACGGTGGCGATCTGGACTTGGGCGCAATTGTTGGTCAATTTATGGGAAATGGCGGCGGTTTAGCGAGTCTAGCGCAGTCGTGGTTGGGGAATGGGGCAAATGAAAATATTTCCGCTAGCCAAATCATGGGGATGTTAGGTGAGTCAAAAGTAAATGATTTCGCAAGTAATTTGGGGATTGATAAAGATACGGCTGCTAGCGGTCTTTCAGATATGATTCCTCAGCTTATCGATAAAAGCAGTGATGCAGGAAGTTTGTTAGGCGGCGGTGATGCTGGTGCAATTGCTAAAAATCTTTTGGGTAAATTTTTCTAAGAGAGAGCGTCTAATAGTTCTTTAATGTAAAAAGCCGCCAAAGAGTTATTCTTTGGCGGCTTTTTTTGCCAAAAAAATTCTTGTAGTTATTCTGTTTATAGTTATTTCGTGTAGCCTAAATATTATTTGTATCTATGTTGTTTTTTTGCATATGCTCGTTGTTTCTTCGAATGAGCCTGCAAATAAACGCGCTCAAAGAAGTTTCTTGCGAGCGTCGGCTCTTCCTTCGAGCGCTAATAAAAACTCACTAATTTCACTGTTAAGTGAAACACTTGTCGGGTTAACTTGATAAGCAGACATAAAGCATTTTTAACGCCTCGGCTTTAAAGCTTTTTTATTTCACCGTCTATTTCTTTGGTGGTCATGTCGTAGCTTGCTACAAAATCCTTCCTTGGTTTTTCTGCCAATCCTATTCTGCGATGGTATTCAGCGTGTGTCAGAGCCTAGCTTATAGCTTGGCCCTGCATTTGTTGAGAGGTAAATCCCGATAGTGTGAGGTCATCTGTTAGCCTTATAAAATCATTATTGTTCGAATATCTAATAATTTTTAAGCGTGATGTGTCGGGTTCTTTTTCAAGACCTGTCACAGCAAAAACGATTTCTCTAAACCGTTCAAACTCTTTCAAGGCGTTTCTCTGTGTCACGTTTCTTGATGGCTGAATACAAGTTTTCAGATGTATAGAGAGACCAAGAACTATTTTTTGCTCAAGCAGTAGATTGAGATAGAGAGAGAAGAGATATGCTGAGTATCAAAAGATTTTCATTATTCTTATCCTTGTATGGATTCCATGCAGATGCGATGACAACTCTAACGGGTAATGATGACAATGACTATTGAGTGTTGTTTTGTTGAGAGTTCTGTTGTCCTTGGCATAATATTTTCTGAGACCCTAACTATGTAAGGAATGGTTGCTCTCCATCGAGTTTTATAACGGTAAACAGAGTTGTCAGTTGACGTGAGTGGATAAATTATTTTAGTATGTCAAACATACAAACGGAATTCCGAGCTCAATTATTCCAATAATAAACTCATATCTCGTCCACCCATAAATAAGATCCTGATTATGACTCAATTATCTACGCTGCCCGAAACGGGACCTGATGTGGAATTCGCTGAATTTTTATCAGTTGGCGAATTCAAAATTCAACACTGCAAATCTTGTGAACTACATATTTTTTATCCGAGAATCATTTGTCCTCACTGTGGCTCAAATGAGATCGCTTGGATCACTCCTTCAGGAAAAGGAACCGTCTATTCGACCTCTGTGCCTCGTGGCGGAAAGGAGGGCGATTACAATATTGCTTTAGTTGATTTGGAGGAGGGGCCGCGAATGCTGACTCGCGTCGTCAACATTGCTCCGAGCGAAGTGAAAATTGGAATGGAGGTTATCTCTTTTATCGGTGAAGTTGAAGGTGAAACTGTCGTTTTATTTAGACCATTGGAGGACAAATAAATGGGTCATCCATTGAGAGGTTCAATTGCAGCAGTTGGTGTTGGTTTAACAAAGTTTGGTGATCTTCCGGGAAGAAGTGCACGAGAAAATTTAGCTGAAGCCGCTTTTATTGCATTGGCGGATGCTGGTATTAATAAAAATGAAGTCGATGGTTTGTTTACTTCAAATTTTCCAGAAACATTTCCTTGTCTTCATCTAGCAGAGTATTTAGGAATTCATCCTAAAGTGATGGACGATTCTAATATCGGTGGTTCTGTTTTTGTCAGTCAATTACAACACGCAGCCATGGCGATTAGCTCAGGTGTTTGTGAAGTGGCTTTAATTGCAATGGGCAGTAACACCCGCAGTAAATTAAAACAGCAGGGCATCATCGATGCGCCTCGCGAACATTTTAAATATTCCGATGAATACAAACCTAGAGCACCGATGAATGCCTATGCATTAGCGGCTGCTAGACACATGCATGAATTCGGAACTAAGCGAGAAGACTTAGCAGAAATTGCTGTTGCTGCAAGACAGTGGGCGCAATTGAATCCAAGAGCAATGCGCAGAACGCCATTAACGATTGATGACGTGATGGAATCAAAAATGGTTTGCGATCCGTTGTCTGCATTAGATTGTTGTTTGATTGCAGATGCTGGCGCGGCCGTCGTGTTAGTGAGTGCTGAGCGCGCTAAAAGAATGGCTCAAAAACCTATTTATTTATTGGGTGTAGGAGTTCATACCACTCATGCATCAATTGCGCAAATGCCAAATCTGACAACAACTGCTGCAGTAGAAGCAGGGCAAAGAGCCTATGAAATGGCTGGTGTCACCAGTAAAGATGTTGATGTCGTTGAAGTCTATGATGCCTTCACAATTAATACGCTTTTGTTTTTGGAAGACTTGGGTTTCTGCGAAAAAGGAGAAGGCGGAAGTTTTGTGGCTGATGGAAACATTGCGCCAGGTGGAAGTTTGCCAGTCAATACAAATGGGGGTGGTTTAAGTTGTGTTCATCCAGGAATGTATGGGCTTATGTTGATTGCGGAATGTATTGAACAACTTCGTGGTGAAGCGGGTGATCGACAAGTGAAAGATCCCAAAATAGCACTTTGTAACGGCAATGGTGGCCATCTTTCTAGCGAAGTGACAGCGATTTTTGGTACGGAAGAAACGCTGTAGAAATCAGATAGATAAATAAGCTAAAAAAATGAATATTAATGCGAATCAATAATTGCATTAAAGAAATATTAAAAATTAACGAGGCTAAGCATGTCAGAAGTCATTGATCTAAAAATTGAAAATGGTATTGCACTAATAGTAGTAAATAATCCGCCTGTAAATACAATTACGGCGGCGGTACGTGACGGCTTAAATGAAACCGTTGATAAAATTAAAAAAGAAAATGGGTTGAAAGGTGTGCTGTTAATGTGTGCAGGAAAAACGTATTTTTCTGGTGCCGACATAAACGAATTTAATGGTCCCCCCAAAGAAGCTGATTATCGTGAGCTGTTTGCAAGAATAGAAAATTTAAATGTCCCTGTCGTTACTGCAATGCATGGCACTGTCATGGGCGGTGGTTTAGAAATCGCATTAGCATGTCATTACCGTTTGGCTTCGAATTCAGCTCGTTTTGGTTTTCCGGAAGTTACTTTAGGTATTATTCCTGGTGCTGGTGGCACACAACGTATGCCACGAATTATTGGTGTCGATAAAAGTTTAGAAATGATTGTAGGCGCGAGACCGGTTGATGCAGAAGCAGGCAAAGAAGCGGGTTTTATTGATGAAATCATAGAGCATAAAGATTTCTCTGAATTGCAATCTTCGGCAGAAAAATATTTAAATGATTTAATAAAAAACAATGCAGGCCCTCGTCGGACTTCTGAAAAAAGTGTCGATGCATCATCAGCCACTGCGGAAGTTTTTGTAAAGTATGATGCGCTGGCTAAAAAATTGTATCCAGGTAGACAAGCTGCTTTAACCGCGATCAAGGCCGTTAAAGCCAGTGTCGAAAAGCCATTCCAAGACGGTTTACTTTACGAAACGGAATTGGTCAATGGCGCAAAAGAAACCATTGAAAGTAAAGGCGCGATTCATTTGTTCTTTGCTGAACGAGAAACAACTAAAATTCCTGGCATCTCCTCAGACGTAAAAGCAAAAGACATTAACAGTGCAGCCATTATTGGTGCTGGCACAATGGGTGGCGGTATTGCCATGTGTTTTGCTAATGCTGGAATCCCTGCGTTATTAATTGATATCAATCAAGAGGGTGTTGATAAAGGTTTGGCGAGAATCGATGCTGATTATGGTTCTCGCGTTAAACGTGGCCGCATGACGGAAGAGAAAAAACAAAAAACACTCTCATTGATTAGTGGAGCCGTTGGACTAGAAGCTGCGAAAGATGCAGATGTTATTATCGAAGCAGTGTTTGAAGATATGTCGCTTAAGAAAGATATTTTTTCTACGTTAAGCCGTGTTGCGAAAAAAGATGCAATCTTAGCGACCAATACGTCAACCTTAGATATTAATGAGATTGCGATAGTCACTGATCATCCTGAAAATGTCATTGGCTTACATTTTTTCAGTCCAGCGAATGTCATGCCGTTACTCGAAGTGGTTAGAACAGATACTACGTCAGATTCAGTGATTAAAACCGCTTTAGGCTTGGCGAAACAATTACGTAAAACGCCCGTTCTTGCCAAAGTTTGTTATGGCTTTATCGGGAATCGCATGATGGAAGGTTATGCGCGTGAAGCTGAATTTATGGCACTCGAAGGTGCAACGCCAAGAAAAGTGGATGATGCATTGCAATCGTTTGGAATGGCGATGGGAATCTTAGCTGTTTTCGATATGGCCGGTGTCGATGTGGGTGTGAATGTTCATAAAGCAAATGCGCACCAGTTTCCACCAGATCCAGCGTATTACCAAGCGTCACAAGCGATTTATGATGACGGTCGGATGGGACAAAAAAATGGCAAAGGTTTTTATTATTACAAGCCCGGTGATCGTCAGCGATATGATGATCCTGTTGCGCTGGATTTATTGAAAAAGCGCGGTGAGAAATTGGGCATCACTCAACGAAGTGATCATACAGAACAAGAAATCATTGAGCGTTGTATTTTTGCAATGATTAATGACGGCATAAAAATCTTGGAAGAAGGCGTAGCTATTAGGGCTAGTGATATCGATGTAGTTTGGGGTGCGGGATACGGTTTCCCTCGATACCGAGGCGGGCCTTTATATTATGCAGACACTATCGGATTGAAGACTGTTTACGATGGGATAATGACATTTCAAAAACAATTTGGGGATACCCACTGGCAGCCTGCAGATTTGTTGGTAAAGTTGGTTAAAGAAGGCAAGGGCTTGTCTGAATGGGAAAAAAGCCGCTCTTAGGCATGTAAATAACGATGTGCTCTAGCCAGCTTCTAGAGCGCACTTCTATACAGATTTAACAATTACGTGTAACTTTGCAAGGTGGCTTTTAAGGACAAATGCATGAAATATGCTTTATATTTAGGAATTCTTTGTTTAAGTGAGTAAAAAAATGGGTTCGGTAATTCAAAAAAAGCGTGATTCGGCAGGTTTTGATGTCGATATGTCAGTGTTAGAAAGTAAACTGGGTTATCAGGTTCGAATGGCGGATCGTATTTTAAATCGTCAGTTTTCTCAGAATGTTGGAATGACCCCAGTGCAATACAGTGTATTTGCTCTGGTCGCATCTAATGAGGGTTTGTCTCAAGTGGCGATTGGTGAATCACTGAGAATGGATAGGGCCTCGACCATGGCGATTGTCGATAAATTACAGTTAGCGGGATTGATTGAGCGAAGGCAAAGTCCTCATGACAAGCGAATGCAAGCACTTTATTTATCATCTCAAGGCCAAAAAGAATTTAAGATCGTTGAGTCAAAAGTGAAGGCTCACGATAAAACTTTTTTAGATACATTCTCAGCGAAAGATGCCGGCTTATTAGTCTCATTAATAGGCCAGTTACGCTCTCCTCAGCCATAGTTTTTGGCGCGAAATCCCTTCAACATAATTGAATGATGGCTGCAATAAATCAATTTTTACTGCAGCTGTCATTACTGTAGTTTCCACCCTGTATATCCATTTGTTTGTGCATTGAGCGCTAAAAATATATTGCTCTAGGACCAATTTTTGCCGCTACGTTGTAGTGCTGTGTAGGCGACTAATCGGGTATGCATCTTACTTTTAAAACTTACCAAGCAATTACATAAAAATAATAAGTCTTTTTTTAAGTTTGAGTTAATCAATTCCTGATCAATCTACCTGAAAGAGGTAGCCATGGTAATTATTGACGTTGTTCGTATCGAGGTTTCAATAATAGTTGGTTTTTCATCAAACTGTAAAATATGTAAGACATGCGAAACAAGAAACATTAAAACAACCCGCTGGAGAAAAATAATGATGAGTTCAAAAAGGATTAAACGGTTTAAGCTGAAAAAGAGCGCGATTCTCGCTAGCTCAATTTTTTCGATGATGTGTACTTCTAACTACTCCCTAGCCCAATCTGATGGCGTTAGTTTTTTAGAAGAAATTGTTGTGACGGCCCGAAAGGTAACTGAAAATTTACAAGAAACACCTGTAGCCGTCTCTGCATTTACTTCTGAGTCCATGGACAGACGAATGATTGTTGGCACAGAAGATTTAAGTCGAGTGACACCAAATCTACAATTTAAAAGCTACAGCCCTCTTTCTGGAAACAACTCTGCAGCTCAGGTCTTTATTCGGGGTATAGGCCAGTCAGATTCGTCCGGTGGTATTGATCCCGGTGTTGGTTTGTATATCGATGATGTCTATATGGGGCGATCTGTCGGTGGCGTTATGGATTTTAGAGACATCGGCAATGTTCAAGTTTTACGCGGCCCTCAAGGCACTTTGTTCGGACGCAACACCATTGGCGGGGCCGTCTTATTAACAACAACGGCTCCTGGCGATGAGTTTGGTGGAGAGGTAAAACTAGGCATCGGTGACGACAGTCTGTTTGAATTCTTCGGCGCTTTAGATTTACCGATGGGTGATGCACTAGCCGCTCGAATTTCATTAGGTGCAAGACAGCGTGATGGTTATGTCGAGCGTATTTATGACGGTGTCGATTTAGGTAATGAAGATAGTTATACCTTTAATGGTTCTCTTCATGGTGATATCGGTGATTCAGTAGATTTTATTTTACGTGCTGATTACACAGAGGAAGACGAAAATGGATCGCCTTTCGTTTTTGCAGGCATTAATCAAAGCCAAGCATTTCCGAAAGCAATCAGTGTTGCCAATGGATGCCCTGGTGCATCTATGGGAGTTGATGTTCCGGATACCGTTGATGTTCGTTGCGCAAATAATGCGACATGGAATTTAGGTGAATATAAAAACGGTGGGACCACAAATGCTGAAAGTACCACCGAAAACTCAGGACTTTCTGCAACATTCAATTGGGATATTAATGATCTTGTCGCTTTTAAATCTATCACTGCAAGTCGAAACTTAGAGTGGTCAGGTTCTCGAGATGCTGACAACACGGCTTTGACTATTTTAAGTACGCAGTACGAAAGTGAAGCGGATCAATTGAGCCAAGAGTTCCAGTTTTTGTTTGAAAGCGATAGCTACAATGGTGTTATTGGATTGTTTTTCTTTAAAGAAGATATTCACGATAATCTAACAGTTGCTTTTGCATTGCCGCCCGCAGTTTTACCACCTGGTGATTTAGTCGGTGCAGATTTCCAAGACGCTGAGTTAACCAATGAAAATAAAGCGATTTTTACCAATTGGTCTTTTGATCTCTCTGAACAATTGAGTTTATCTGCTGGGCTTCGTTATACCGATGAAGAAAAAAGCATGGACTTAATCGCATGGGGTGCTCCTTTTATTGCGGATCCATCTCTCAATAATCCAGCGTCAGCTCCTTTCGTTGTTTCTGGTCCCGTGCCAACAACTGCGCCACCATTAAATATTGACCCTGCTACACATACAGAATCTTTTAGCGCTACAACGGGTTCATTGAGTTTGCAATATCAATTCACCGATACGTTAATGGGTTACGTTAGTTATGCGCAAGGATTTAAAAGTGGTGGTTTTAACCAGCGTTACAACGCACCTACTGCAGATTTTCAACCCATTCCATTTGATTCAGAAGAAGCGACAAGTTTTGAAGTGGGCTTTAAATCAGATATTACCGATAGTTTTCGCTTGAATGGTGCGATCTTTAATACTGAATATGAAGATATGCAGTTAACGTATCGAGTTGGCATTGTTCCGTTACTGTTTAATGCTGGTGAATCTACGATTCGCGGTGCCGAATTAGAGTTTACCTACGCTCCAAATGAAGTGTTCATTCTGGAAGGTAGTTTTGGTTATCTTGACGATGAAATTAAATCAATCTCAGCAATTCCTGGTGCTACAGCTACTTTAGGAACGGATAACGAATTACCGTTTACACCTGAAATTTCTGCAAATATTGGCGGTGCTTATTCTTTCCAAATGGGTCGTCTAATGCTAACGCCTAGATTAGATATTTCATATACCGATGAGCAATACTTCGATGCAGCAAATTCCGATGATGTTGCTCAATCCGATGCAGAAACCATTGTTAATGCTTCGTTTAAATTGGGTGATGATGCAGATGTTTGGTCTGTTGTTCTTGGGATCGAAAACTTAACCGATGAAACATATGTTGTTACCGGTAATTCATCGTTTGGAACAAGCTCTGGTTATGCAGAAGTCATTTATTCGCGTCCAAGAAATGCTTATTTGTCAGCTAGCTATAACTTTTAACGTTTGAAAGCGTTCCCTTGCGGTGGGCCTATGAGTGGGGCCCACCGTTTTTTTTGTCAAAAATAGCAATATTGTTTGTCTTAAGTTTAGAAATTTATCACCTGATGTAAAGTGTTTGTAAGAGTATAAAGAGGTAAGTAATGTCTTCTGTTCGTGAAATAAAAATGGGGAATATGGTCGCAGAAAAAGTCGAACTTGATAACGGCGATGTGATTGTGAAAGCCTGTGAAGCATTACATGCATACCCAAAAACAATTTTAGAAAAATTAGAATATTGGGCGAATGAAAAACCCGATCAAATATTTTTAGCGGAGCGTTATAAAAATAAAAACGATTCGTGGAGCGAAATTACCTATGGAAAAACATTAACGACAGTAAAAAAAATTGCTTCGGGACTTTCGAAAAAAAATCTCAGTGTTGATAGGCCCATTGCAATCCTCTCAGGGAATAGCATAGATCATGCGCTGCTTGGATTGGCGGCTATGTATATTGGTATTCCCTATGCGGCAATTAGTCCGCAATATGCATTAGTATCGAAGGATTATTCAAAACTAAAACATTGTCTTGATTTAATTACGCCAGGATTGATCTATGTCGACAATGGATCGTTTTATGAAAATGCAATCACATCAGTGGTTGATGAATCTGTTGAAGTTTTAGTAAGCTCGTCACCCTTGATTTCTCGTTCAAGTGATTTATTGGAATCGTTAATCGAAAATAGTGAAGATAACGATGAAGTTGCTAAACGACATCACGCCATCAAAGCAGATGATCCAGCAAAACTTTTATTTTCCTCAGGTTCTACTGGAATGCCAAAAGCCGTTGTGAATACGCATCGCATGCTGGCTGCAAATCAACAAATGATTTTGCAGGCGTTACCGTCATTGGCTGAACCATCCCCTGTGCTAGTAGATTGGCTTCCTTGGAATCATACGTTCGGTGGAAATCACAATTTTGGTATTGTCTTGTATAACGGAGGAACTCTTTATATTGATGACGGAAAACCAACGCCGAATGGATTTAAAGAAAGTATTCGCAATTTAAAAGAAATTGCTCCCACGGTTTTTTATAATGTACCAAAGGGCTTTGACGAGCTAGTCAAACATTTACGAAAAGATAAACAGTTAAGAGAAAAGTTTTTTAGCCAAGTAAAAGTATTATTTTACGCAGGAGCCGGATTGTCTCAGCCTGTATGGGATGCTTTAGAAGAGTTGGCGATTGCAACATGCGGTGAAAGAATTATGATCGTGACAGGTTTGGGGTGTACTGAGACAGCACCTTCTGCCTTATTTACGACGGGCGATAATGGTTTCGCTGGTTGGTTGGGTTTGCCGGTAGCAGGTGTTGAAGCGAAATTAGTAAAAACTGGGACGAAAACAGAAATTCGTTTTCGTGGGGATAGTGTTTCTCCTGGCTATTGGCGTCAACCCGAGTTAACAGAAAAAGCATTTGATGAGGAAGGGTATTTTAAAACAGGTGATGCGATCAAACTAGTTGATGAAAACGATCTGCAAAAAGGGTTTCGATTTGATGGTCGAATTTCAGAAGATTTTAAATTAGATACGGGGACTTGGGTCAGTGCAGGGCCTTTGCGTGGTCAGTTTCTAGATCACTTTGGATCGTTGGTAAAAGATGTTGTGATTGTTGGAAGAGATCGTCCGTTTGTGAGTGCTTTAGTATTTCCTGATATGGACTCCTGTCGTCAGCTAGACTCATCGTTAGAAGGAATGACTGAGCGTGAATTGGTCGAGAATAAAAAAGTGCAGAAAATATTTTTAGAAAAGCTAACTGCATTCGCATCAAAAGCAACGGGTAGCGCCAGCCGAATTAAAAAACTTAGTCTGCAGTCTGATCCACCGTCGCTCGATGGTCATGAAATTACCGATAAAGGTTCTTTGAATGCCGGTGCCATACAAGATAATCGAGCCTCTGAAATAGACTCTTTGTATAATATTGAAAAGCAATGTCATGAAATAGCTGATGTATAAAATAAAACAGATAAGCTGCTAGGTTTTAGAGCGCTCAAATACAAAAGGAGGCCGTTAATAAAGGGCTTCCTTTTTTTATATCAATATTTTTTTAATAGTTAATGCTTTAAAAATACTAACTACTCACCCTTTCTTCAGGGCTGTCTTCAGGACTATATTCAGAGTTATGCATTTTTAAAAATAACAATGCGCAAGCGGCAATGGTTGAGCCGAGAGCCATTATGATAGAAACAATGGGTAGCTCAAAGCCTGTAGCAAATAAGAAGCCAGCTAGAATCGGTGCAATGACGGCGCCGCCACGGCCTATCCCAATAGCGAATCCTGTTCCAAATGCCCTCACATGAGTGGGAAAGCTGTGTGCAAAAATTGCATAGAGGCCAACAACACCAGCGTTCGTACAAAAACCCGCAATGGCACAGATTATGGAAAGGCTTTGTAAGTCTGGTGAACTTTTACCAATTAAACTGACCAATATTGTTGAAAGAAACATGACACCAATGGATAACCATTTAACACTAAAGCGCAATGTAAGAAGCCCGAATAGCGCACCGCCAAGTGCGCCACCCAAATTAGCCCAGACTAGAACGCCTGCCGCACTAGAGGCGGGGAACCCCATATCAACAACAATCTTTGGCACCCATTTAAGAATAAAATAAAATGTTGTGATGTGGAAAAAGTAAGCGGCGGTCACAATGATTGTTGTGGCAAGGAGGCCTGTAGTAAAAATATCGCCAATGGATTTTTTCTTTGATTCTTCAGTAACAACAGGCAGAGCAGAAATAGCAGCAATTTTTAATCGCGCTAAAGTGCGATTGATATTTTCTAAGGCATTGTTCGGTTGTTTTTGCGAAAGCCAGTGCACTGATTCAGGAATTAAAAAATAAACAAGAGGGATGAACATAACAGTAACGGCTGAGCCAAAATAAAAAACACTGCGCCAGTCATGAACTTTTAGTAATTGAGCGGTAACCATTCCACCGATAACAGCTCCTATAGGATAGCCAATTGTCATCAACGAGACATTCATGTGTCGTCGTTTATTATTTGAAAACTCGGCAGTAACTGCGTTGATTGACGCTAGCATTCCGCCAATACCTAAACCTGTTAATACTCGCCATACGGACAATTGATAGACATTGGTAGCTGTTGTTGCTAAAAACATTCCAGCCGACATCACGACAAGACAACCTAGTATGGTTGGTCTTCTTCCGATTTTATCGGCAACACCGCCAAGAAAAATTGAGCCGATGCACATACCAATCAGCTCCATCGAAAGAACAATCCCTAGGGCCGCTCGATCGATGCCCCATTCACTAGAAATCCCTGGTGAAGCAAAACTAATGGCAAGAACATCAAAGCCATCGAGCGCATTTAGCCCAATAGTCAGAGCTACAACAATAATTTGCAGACGGCTCATTGGGTTGTTTGCAATGGTTTGGCGTGGGTCGAGTGGAGTCATGTTTGTTATCCTACCTAATTAGGTATTCAGTTATTATTTTTATAAGTTCTCATTTTCTAAAAACCGCTAGAGTAATTCTTGTTTAATTATTTTTGCGATTTTTCTTCTTGCATACACACCGCCCGCATCAATATTGAGCGGTATTAATCTGCGGTCAGGATTCCTTAATAGATTTGCCTGTTGAGATTCAAGAATGTCTAAGTCTTCTGCAAAAATTTTGCCTTGGGCTTCACGCATTTCTTTTGTGAGCTGCCGGTTTGAAACATTAAAGTTTCTCGCCATTCCCCAAAAATAATGACAGGTTGTTTCTGTTTCAGGTGTGATGAGATCGACAACAATAGCCGAGACTCTTTGATCTTTAGGTGCATCTTGAGCGCCTTTTCCTGCGACAGCAACACCGACATCAATCATGACTTGGCTCGGCGGAACAAACCGGCATACTTGCCAGCGATCACAGACAGTGTTTCGTGAAATATTATTGGCTTCTAAAGCATCTCCCCAAAAAGGCGGTGGGACAATATTTTCCATGAGTCTCTCAACTCTAATTTCATTGTCATGTTGAGATGTTGTTGGCGCTGCATCTTCGATTTCTGATTGGCCGATGCTTGAAGCATGTACGTAAGTTTCGTGTGTTAAATCCATGAGATTATCGATCAGTAATCGATAATCGCATTTCATATGGTAGTAATCGCCACCATAGGTCCAGTCGTTAGAGTGAGCCCATTGCAAGTCAGGAATTAAATCTTCATTCGCTTTTTCTGAATCGCCAATCCAAATCCAAATAAAATTATACTTATCAATGACGGGATAGCTTTGAATGCCTCTGAGGCGATCGACATTTTGCCCTGGCATTGAATGACAGGTGCCATCGCAATTCATTACCATCCCGTGATAGCCACAAACTAATTTGTCTTTATCGCTATCAATGTACCCTTTGGAAAGAGGTAGGCCTCGATGAGGACAGAAATCTTCAAGAGCGTGAACGTCACCTTGATTATCTCGATACATCACAATGTGCTTGTTGGCGATGATTCTACCGAGAGGCCGATGATTAGTTAATGGTTGAGTTTTGTTGTGCTGCGACAGCGTCTGAAGTTCATCAGACATTGCAACAACGTACCAGCAGTTTTCTGCCCAAAGCTTTTCTTGGGTGATGTCTTCTTTTTTTGTTGTCTCTGAGCTCATATCGATCACGCTGAGGTTGTTTTTATTCGCGTTCGTTGTTTATTTTATTCAATTAATTTGTCATTCATTTATCAGTAGCTGTTCTAGATCATGTAACGTTTGCATAGCAGGAAAACATTGAGCAACGCTAGAATTAGGTTCTCGTTTTTCTCTAATCGCATCAATAAATTCTCTGTCTTGTAACTCAATCCCGTTCATCGAAACGGCAACATTAGAAAGATCAATTTTATTATCATTGCCGTCAAACAAATCGTCATAGCGAGCAAGATAAGTCCCATTGTCACAAATATAGCGAAAGAATGTGCCGAATGGCCCATCGTTATTAAATGAAAGTGATAGTGTGCAAAGAGCGCCAGAGGGAACCTTCATGCCAATACTCATATCCAGAGCGATGTTTAAATCTGGGTGGATAGGGCCTTGAAGTGCTTGCAGTTTATTGGCTGTTTGCTGAGTTTGATATTGAAATAAATCAACCGTGTGGCAAGCATGATGCCATAACAAATGATCCGTCCAAGAACGAGGCAGGCCCAAAGCATTTTTATTTGAGCGACGAAAAAAATAAGTTTGTACATCCATTTGTTGAATGGTTAATTCGCCTGCCTTTACTTTATTGTGAATCCATTGATGGCTTGGATTGAAACGACGTGTATGTCCTGCCATTGCCACTAATCCACTGTCTTTTTGTGCTGTTACTAAAGCTTTAGAATCTTCTAACGAATCTGCCATGGGGATTTCTACCATGACGTGCTTGTCAGCTTTAAGGCATTGAATGGCTTGTTGTGCATGCATCTGAGTTGGAGTAGCTAATATAACGGCATCTACATCGTCGCGCGCTAAACTTTCGGTAAGATCGTTAGTGCCGTGAGCAATGTTTTTTTCTTTAGCGAAGGCTTGAATTTTTTCTAAATTTGAGCCGACAACAGAACTGACTTCAACACCGTCAATGGCGGATATTGCATCAAGATGTTTCAGACCAAACGCCCCCATAGCGCCTGCAACACATAATTTCATTCTTAACTCCAAAAAATATATAATTAATTTAAGCGATTTAAAATCTCTGACGATAATGTGGAATATTGATTTACATTTCCCGATGATTTCTCGACGTTAACAGAAATTTTTAAATCCCCGATCTTTTTTTGCCATTGAGATGCTGCTAGTGTTATTGAGTTATCTAACTGCAAATCTTTTAGCATGTTTGCCGCTTCCATCATTTCTGCTGATCGTCTCACACCATGAACAGACATTCGTTCTAAATTATAAAAAGATTTTTCTTCCCAGTTTGATTCTGGAAAAGAATGCTGTAGTGACGACAATACTTGCTGATCTACTCCCAATTTCTTAGCTGCTAATAGGCATTCCGCCGTTAAAGCTTCCATTCCTTTTACCATAATGCTTCTGATCATTTTAATGGCGGAAGCTTGGCCTACTTTTTTTCCCGCAATAGAGGCATTCATGTTGAGCTGCTGAACGATCTTTAAAGCGTCTGAAGAATATTCTCCACTTAGCAATAACGGTGTTTGATGCTTATGAGGGTAGACAGGCGACATGACAGCAACGTCAATGTACCTCCCTCCGTTTTGTGTAATATATTTTTCAGATTCTGTTTTAGAATTAGGTGAGCAGGAATTGCAATCTAAAAAAATTACATTAGCGAGTGAAGTTGTTTTAGTGTTCTGTTCCGTAATGTCAGAAACGCGTTTTGAAACGGAAAGCGATTGGTCAGGAGTAACTAAAGAAAAAATAACAGACGCGTGATTCAACAGTTCTTCTAAAGTGCGGCAACCCTGAATTGAATCTCGCTTGTAATCATTCCATTTAGTTTCTGATGTATCGGTATCGTCAGTTTTAATGTCGTATGCAAAGATATTTAAGGACGATACGTTTGTTGGTGATTCATTGGATAAAGGTTTGTTTGAAGATAACGCGTCTCGCCAACCCGTTACGAATGCAGACGCGGCTTCGCCATAACCGATAAAGCCAACTGAGAGAGAACCTTGAGTGAGAATGTGAGAGTTAGGCATTAATATTTACTTATTGATATCGAATGTTTCAAACGCTTACAGAGCGTGCATTATTACCGAAGTTAGCACTGTGACGTGAAAAATAGAAATTGAATAAATCAAGCCGCTATTCGTTTTTTGAATAGCATTTTCGAAAGAGATTAAAAGACTTTCGCGTTGTCTTCTAGAGCTTCTATAAAGGCTTGCTGAGAGCGAGTTGGCTGCCAATTACTTCTCAGCGTGAGTCCAACAGGTCGCTTGGTATGTTGTAGGTCGATGTCGATTGTCTTAAGCAAATCGAGATTCTCTTCTCGTCTGAATTGCTCGGCAGAGGTCAGCGCTATTCGGTCGCTGCCAAGCAATAATTCTCGAACCAGTAATTGCGAGCTGGTTTCGACCAATCGTGTTGGGATTGGTAAATCGGCTTCTTCAAATAATTGTTCAAATACTTTTCGGGCGGGTGTTCCCTTTCGCGGCACAACCCAAGAATACTGATTTAAATCAGTTAGTTGAGGTTTTTTTGCCTGTTGCAAGGGGTGATCTGTTCTAGCAAAGATAGCGAGGTAGGGATTGAATAATTCTCTTTGGGTGATGTTGTCGCTGGGAGCTGGGAATCTCAGTGCACCAATGAGCATGTCGATGTCACCATGTCGTAAGTGATACAACAAATCACTATAAGGTCCATCAACAACGCTAAGCATAATGTCAGGATATTGTTTTTCGAATTGATTAATGGCAGCAGGTAAAATAGAGGTTCTAGCTAACGGCATAGAGCCAATAATAATTCGGCCCACATCTCGAGAGTGTAACGATGAAAGCTCGTCAAACCCTTGTCTAATTTCACTAAATGCTAATTTAGCCGCTTTTGTTAGGGCGTCGGCTGCTTTGGTGGGAATGATTCCAACGTTACTTTTTTCGAATAATGTAATTTGCATAATATCTTCGAGTTCTCGAGCAGCTCGATGTACCGATGATTGCGATATTCCTAGATTTCGGCCAGCCAGACTAAAATTTTGAGCTTCATAGACGGCAATCAATGCGCGTAATTGCGTTGTGGTTAGCAGTTGAACAATATGTGCAGCATTGGGTGTTTCGTGTGAATTACTCACTCGTCCGGATTCTTTCACTCCCTCCAGCAATAGATTCATCGCACGTTCTATTCGTGCATGAAACACCTCTCCGGCAGTGGTGAGGTACATCCCACTAGAGCGACGATCAAAAAGAGAGTGCTCAAGCTGCTGTTCAAGTTTACTAATCGCTTGAGTAATAGCGGGCTGCGATAAAAAAATATTCGCTGATGCTTTACTGATACTGTTGTGAAAAGCAACCTGCTGGACAACACGAAGATGTCGAATATTGGGTAGATTGGTTTGCATAAAACACCTAATTATTTTTGTCTATCGCAAAATTTAATACTTCTGTTGCGAAAATGGAATGGTTTTCGTGTAAATAAATCTGAATACTTAGTTTTAGATAAAAAGGTGGATTGTGGATCAATTTGCCAGTTTTTTGAGTTTTTGCGACATATTACGTGTTCGACTTAAAGTTAACAAAATACTGAATGAGAGAATGGGCAAATCGGTGTCGATAATTGGCGAATAAGACTTGATCCTGAACAGATGCATATCTGTAGATATCTGTAGATAGCTATCTCTTAAATTTATAGCGATATTAAACGAGCATAGGATTTTTAAAATACATGATTATTGATTGTCACGGGCACTACACAACGACTCCTCCTGAAGTTGGTGAATATCGAGAGAACCAAAAAGCAGCCGTTGCTAAAGACCCGAATCACGTTGGGTCGAAGGGAAGCATTGTTATCAGTGATGACCAAATTCGAGAGAGCATTGAGAATAATCAGTTGCGATTACAGCGAGAACGAGGAACAGACTTAACGATATTTTCCCCGCGCGCTAGCTGGATGGGACATCATATCGGTAATGAACATACCAGCCAGTTTTGGACTGAGCATCAAAACGATTTGATTTCGAGAGTGTGCAGCTTGTACCCGAAAAATTTTGCGCCGGTTGCGCAGTTACCACAATCGCCGGGTGTTGACCCAGCGAAATCAGTTCCTGAGTTGGAACGTTGTGTGAATGAAATGGGATTTATCGGCTGCAACTTAAACCCAGATCCGAGTGGCGGCTTTTGGAATGGGAGTTCATTGGGCGATAAGGCGTTTTATCCTATCTATGAAAAAATGTGCGAGCTTGACGTGCCTGCGATGGTTCATGTCAGTGCGTCGTGCAATGATTGTTTTCACACTACTGGTTCACACTATTTAGGCGCTGATACGACAGGTTTCCAGCAATTATTAATGTCGGATGTCTTTAAAGATTTTCCTGAAATAAAAATTATTATCCCTCATGGCGGCGGAGCAGTGCCTTATCATTGGGGGCGATTCCGAGGTATGGTTCAAGATAAAGGTATGCCACCGTTGACCGAATCAGCACTTAACAATATTTATTTTGATACCTGTGTTTATCATCAGCCCGGCATAGATTTATTGTTGGACGTTATTCCTGTCGAAAATATTTTATTTGCCTCTGAAATGATTGGGGCTGTTAGAGGTGTTGATCCGGAGACTGGTTTTTATTTTGATGACACAAAACGCTATATCGATGGGAATAAAAAATTAAGCTTGGAAGATAAACAAAAAATATTTGAACACAATACGAAAAAAGTTTTCTCGCGATTAAAAATTGTTGACTAATTATTATCTGATAAGAATTGTTGTTTGTCATCAGTACTAAGAATTTAGTTGGAAATTCGTTAAAAAGTTGTGTTGCTATGGTTGTATTGCTATGAAAGAAAATATCGTTGTTCAGAATGTCGAGAGAGTTGATTCGGACATTATTATGGGTCTGCAAAAATGCGGAGTCGCTACAGTTCATGAATCGCAGGGCAGAAAAGGTTTGTTAGCCGATTACATGCGTCCCATTTATCCTGACGTTTGTATCGCTGGTAGCGCATTAACTATTTCTGGTGCTGCTGGTGATAACTGGATGATGCATGTGGCGATTGAGCAAGCAAAGCCGGGTGATATCTTAGTGTTTGCGCCGACATCTCCTTCGAATCATGGTTTTTTTGGCGATTTACTAGCGACGTCAGCGCAAGCGCGAGGTGTGGTCGGTTTAATTATCGAAGGCGGTGTTCGCGATACACGAGATTTAAAATCAATGAATTTTCCGGTTTGGTCAAAACACGTATTCTCTCAAGGAACAATAAAAGAAACTATTGGCTCTGTGAATATTCCACTGGTTTGTGCGGATGAATTAATAAACCCCGGTGATGTTATTGTTGCTGATGACGATGGTGTTGTTGTCGTGCGTCGAGACGAAGCTGAAGAAGTGCTGAAAGAATCGATGGCAAGAGTTCAGCGCGAAGAAGAAAAACGAATACGCTTAGCCAATGGTGAGCTTGGATTAGATATTTACAATATGCGCGGACGTTTAGAAGAAAAAGGTTTGAAATATGTCTGATCGTGGAATCCGCTGTATGTGGATGCGCGGCGGGACATCAAAAGGCGGGTTTTTTTTAAAATCTGATTTGCCGATTGATACGAAAGAACGTGATGAATTTTTATTGAGCATGATGGGTTCGCCTGACGCTGTTCAGATTGATGGTATGGGAGGAGCGGATCCGCTCACGTCAAAAGTGGCAATAGTAAGCCCTTCATCACGACCCGGTGTTGATGTTGATTATCTTTTTTTACAAGTATTCGTTGATCAGGCGATTGTGACTGACGCGCAAAATTGCGGAAACATTTTGTCCGGCGTTGGGCCTTTTGCGATTGAGCGTGGAATTGTTAAAGCTGCCGATTATGAAACGTCAGTTAACATTTTTATGGAAAATACGGAGCAGGTTGCCATCGCAACAGTCTCTACTCCAAAGGGTAAAGTGAGCTACCAAGGTGATGCGTCAATTGATGGCGTACCAGGTACGGCAAGCTCGATCCCACTTAATTTTCAAGACACTACCGGTTCAAGTTGTGGCGCTCTTCTTCCTACCGGTTCTGTAATAGATTCCATTGATGGCGTCGATGTGACTTGTATCGACAATGGTATGCCGGTGGTTATCTTGCGCGCGTCTGACATGGGGATGACTGGTAAAGAAACTCGTGAAGAATTAGAAGCGAATGTGTCGTTAAAAGAAAAATTAGAATCTATTCGATTGAAAGTCGGACCGATGATGAATCTTGGGGATGTGCAAGAGAAATCTATTCCAAAAATGACGATGGTTAGTCCTGCGTTAAATGGCGGAGCGATTTCCACCCGTACTTTTATCCCGCATCGTTGTCATGCTTCTATCGGTGTATTAGGAGCCGTGAGTGTGGCCACGGCTTGTTGTCTACAAGGTTCTGTTGCACATCAAATGTCAAAAAAATATGACGGAAAAAAAATTGCATTAGACGTAGAACATCCAACCGGCAGTATGGCTGTTCAGCTCAAGCTTAACGATGACAATGAAGTAACAGATGCAGCGTTAATAAGAACGGCTAGAAAATTATTTGATGGCTATGTTTTTGGATGATAAGTGTGTAATGCTCCAATATAGCGACTGATTAAAAATGACAAATACACTGCGAGAAACATTTATGGATCCTGATTATCTTCCATTCCATGCTAATCCCAAAACACCAGATTGCAAACCGCTTGAAGGTGCTGTTGATGCGCATTGCCATGTTTTTGGGCCGGCGGATAAGTTTCCGTATTCTGCGAAGCGAAAATACACACCTTGTGATGCGTCGAAAGAACAGTTGTTTGAGTTGCGAGACCATTTAGGTTTTCAACGAAATGTCATCGTACAAGCTTCTTGTCATGGAACAGATAACAGTGCGTTATTAGATGCGCTGGAACATTCGAATGACATGGCTCGCGGCGTTGCAATTGTTGAACCGGATATTACCGAAGAAGAATTAAAAAAAATGCACGATCTTGGTGTGAGAGCTGTGCGATTTAATTTTTTAAAACGACTCGTTGATGAAACGCCCAAAGAAGTTTATTTGGGGATTTCAGAAAAAGCGAAAAAATTAGGATGGCATATTGTTGTTTATTTTGAAGCGCCGGATTTGCCCGATATGATTCCCTTTTTTAAAAAATTAGATACCACCATCGTTGTGGACCACATGGGCAGACCTGATGTGAGTAAAGGCGTTGATAGTGAAGAATTTAACAATTTTCTCTCGCTAATGGAAAATAATCCCAATGTTTGGGCGAAAGTGAGTTGTGCTGAACGATTAACGTTGCAAGCTGACTCAGAGGGCACTAGAAATAATATCAACTATTCTGATGTCGTTCCTTTTGCGAGAAAAATTGTTGAGAAGTTTCCTGATAGAGTATTGTGGGGAACAGACTGGCCGCATCCAAACATGAAGTCTCATTGTCCTGATGATGGCGCGCTAGTGGATCTTATTCCTCAAATAGCGCCAACACGTGAATTGCAGCAAGCATTATTGGTTGATAATCCAATGAAATTATATTGGTCATAGGCTTAGTTTTAATCATTGTAACAATAAAAGTTCTGCGGAGAATTCATGAGCTATCTTGATAAAGGCCCAATACCTGGCACCATTCTGTTTGATGGAAAAATGGCAATGCAGGCGTACGGTTTAAATAAAATGTGTTACTCATTAAATTCAGATGAAAATAGAACTGAATTCGCAAAAGATGAAATGGCCTATTGTGATAAGTATGGTGTTAATGACAATCAAAAGAACGCCATTAAGGATAGAGATATTTTAAAGTTAATTGAGTTGGGCGGGAGCATATATTACCTTGCAAAATTTGCAGGATATCTTGGAATGAACATGCAAGATATCGGCGCTCAGCAAACAGGAATGACAGTTGAAGCATTCAAAGCAATGCTTTTAAAAGCGGGACAATAACATGGCAACGATTGTAGGCGGAATTACCACATCGCATATTCCCGCGATTGGAAAAGCGATTGAACAAAAGTTACAAAACGAACCTTACTGGAAGCCTTTTTTCGATGGCTATCCTCCTGTCCGCGATTGGCTTTCAAAAGTTCAACCTGATGTCGCAATAATATTTTATAACGATCATGGGTTGGAATTTTTTATCGACAAAAAACCCACGTTTGCAATTGGTGCCGCAGCGCAATACATCAGTGCCGATGAAGGCTGGGGAATTAAAACGATTCCGCCTATCAATGGTGATCCAGAATTGTCTTGGCATATTTGTAATGAATTAGTCGATAATGAATTTGATATTACGATTTGCCAAGAATTAAGTGTTGATCATGGCCTAACAGTTCCCATGCAACTTATGTGGCCAGGCAATCAATACGAGCACATGAAAGTCATCCCTGTGTGTTTAAATGTAGAACAGCACCCAATGCCTTCACCAAAGCGTTGTTTTGATTTAGGCAAAGCCATTGGCGAGGCTGTTGAATCTTACGATAAAGATTTAAACGTCGTAGTGTTAGGTACTGGTGGACTTTCACATCAATTAGATGGAGAGCGTGCCGGCTTTATCAATAAAAAGTTTGATTTGGAGTGCATGGATAAAATTGTTGATCATCCAGAAGAGCTGACTAAATACAGTATCAGAGATTTGGTGGAGATTGCCGGAGCTCAAGGTCCAGAACTCATTATGTGGCTCGGAATGAGAGGTGTGTTGGATGGTAAAGGAAAATTAACCGAACTTCATCGGAATTATCATGCGCCTATTTCAAATACCGGAGCCGGTTTGTTGTTAATCGAAAATAATTAAGATTTTACTTTTTGATGTTATTGAAACTATTGCGAGTGTTGTTCTCTAAATTCGCTCGGTGTCATTTCAATATGTTTTTTAAAGAACCGACAAAAATAGCCTGGATCTTTGAAGCCTAATTCATAAGTAATCTCGTCAATGGATTGACGAGTAAATAAAAGTTTTCGCTTGCTTTCAGTGAGTAGGCGATGCTGGGCGTGAAACTTCACGCTCTTTTGAGAAAGTTGTTTTGATAATCGATTGAGCTTAGAGGGCGTAATAGAAAGTAAATCGGCAAATTCTTTTACGCTCAAATGTTTTCGGTAATGCTCGTCCAGTAATCGTTTGAATTCCCACCACAGTGTATTTGTATTACTGCTTTGAAGCCTTCCCAATTCCTCTTGTCGTCGATAAATATTGATGAGCATGGCGTTCACAACAGTTTGCGCCATAAGCGCTTGCCCAAACTGTATTCTTTTGAGTTCATGTTCTAACTCATTGGCCAATAATGTTAATTGTTTAAATTCAAATGACGTGGGTGAATAATGAATACAATCTGCGGTATTCAGTGATTGAGAAAACAAATGTCGAATTCTTGAATCGGTTTGATTTAATAAAAGCTCTTCAGTGAAAGAAATGACTCGCCCTAATGTGCTGGGTAAAAAATCAAAACTATGTACGACGCCTGGTGGGATCCAAATGACGCATTGATCTGAAGTGTCGAAATGCTGATCGTCCAGCCAAAAGCTGGCATGGCCTTTTTCTACGACGAGAAATTGATATAACTGAGCATGCCTGTGAGCACTGATGCTCCATCCTAAAGAACTACTTCTTTTAGCAATATCTTCGCAGTGGACAAAACCGAGATTGTCGACCCAATCATCTTCTCCATAGAGAGCAAATAGCGGGATAGCGTCAGTCATTAATATTGTCCAAAAGTGCAATTTGGGTTTTAGGATGAGCCTATTATCTACACAATATATGCTTAATTCTATTTTTTTCTAGGTTAAATGTTTAAAAAGTACAATTCAATGTCTTCTTTGTGGCTTATTATTTTACTGCCGTAGAGTGATCATTGTCCTCATAGGGTTATTACAAAAATAACTGTAATGAAGGATAACGTATGAAAACTCAGGTAGTTATTATCGGCGCTGGCCCATCGGGCTTGTTACTGGGGCAACTTTTGGCAAAACAAAATATTGAAGCCATTATTCTTGAACGAGTGACTGGTGACTATGTTTTAGGGCGGATTCGTGCGGGCGTTTTAGAGCAAGGCTTTGTTGATCTCGTTCATGAAGCCGGTGTTGCAGATCGAATGATGAAAGAAGGTGAAGTGCACGATGGCGTAGAACTAAGTTTTAATAATCGGCGAGAACGTATTGATTTAAAAAAATTAGCCGATGGCGATACGGTAACAGTTTATGGCCAAACTGAAATTACAAAAGATTTAATGGATGCAAGAGCAGCAGCAGGCTTGGAGACTATCTATGAAGCAAAAGATGTCGCTATTCATGATATTCAATCCGATGCTCCCTATGTCACTTATCAAAAAGGTGAAAAAACACATCGAATAGATTGTGATTATGTTGCGGGTTGTGATGGATTCCATGGTGTTTCTAGACAAACAATTCCAGAAGATAAAAGAACAGAGTTTGAACGTGTTTATCCGTTTGGTTGGTTAGGTTTGTTATCCGATACTCCACCTGTCAATCATGAATTAATTTATTGTAAACATGATCGTGGTTTTGCTTTAGCCAGTATGCGTTCGCAAACTCGTTCGCGATATTATTTACAGGTTCCACTCACTGATAAAGTTGAAGATTGGACAGATGAAAAATTTTGGGATGAATTAAAAAAACGATTACCAGAAGATGTTAGCGAAAATTTGGTAACAGGCCCGAGCATTGAAAAAAGTATTGCGCCATTACGCTCTTTTGTTTGTGAGCCCATGCAATACGGAAAATTATTTTTATTAGGTGATGCTGCTCATATTGTTCCGCCAACCGGTGCGAAAGGGTTGAACTTAGCCGCGTCAGATGTAGCGACTTTATATGCAATTATGAAACGGGTTTATCAGCAAGGCGATACAGAATGCATCACTCAATACTCTGACATTTGTTTAAGACGCGTATGGAATGGTGAGCGTTTCTCTTGGTGGTTGACGAATATGCTGCATAAGTTTGACGAGATCACGGTCAATGGCGCTGATGATAAAACATTCCAACGTTTTATGGAATCTGAACTGAATTACTATATTGGCTCAGAAGCGGGGAAGAAGATTATTGCCCAGCAATACGTGGGCTTGCCTTATGAGAGCTTACAGTAAGCTCAAGTATGTCAATCTCTAATGGCGTGGAGCTAAATCATGAGTACCGATATAAGCACTTAAACAAGCACCTAATCAATAGGCTAAATAGCGATTTGGCTTGAATATTTCCCATTCTTTACGCTTTATTTATTAAACATCAGGGCTGTAGCCTAGGTGCTTTTCCCTTTCTTCCAGTAGAATCTACACATCCTAAATTCATTACCCTAGTACCATGATGTGTCTCTATGACTGATTCTTTTGTCCATCTCAGTGTTCATACTGATTATTCTTTAATTGATGGTGTTGCTCGAGTTGGTGCGCTGACCAGTGCGTTAGCGGATAGAGGGATGGCGGCTTGTGCAATTACTGATCAGACCAATTTGTATGCATTGATTAAATTTTATAAAGCAGCACAAGGTAAAGGCATTAAGCCCATTTGTGGCAGTGACTTCTCTGTCATCATCGACAATGAAACACCTCCAACACGTCTAACGCTACTGGCTATGAATGAAGCCGGTTATCGCAATATCACTCAATTAATTTCTCGAGCCTATCAAGAGGGCCAGCATCTTGGTGTTGCGACAGTTAAACGCGAGTGGGTGTCAGAGCACACCGACGGCGTGATTGCACTGTCGGGTGCAAAGTTTGGTGATGTGGGAATGTCATTAGTGGCCGATCGTTTAGATGAAGCTGAAACTTTATTACAGGGTTGGATGAAAGATTTCCCGAATCGTTTTTATTTAGAGTTACAAAGAACAAATCGAGAAAATGACGAAGAGCATGTACACGCCGCAGTGGCTTTGGCTACAAAAACGGGTTGCCCTGTCGTGGCAACAAATGATGTTCGCTTTATTGATAAAGACGATTTTGAAGTTCATGAAGCACGAGTGTGTATTACTGAAGGTAGGACACTGGATGATCCTAGGCGTGAACGCCGTTACAGTGAACAACAATTTTTACGTACGCCAGCCGAAATGGCAGAACTATTTAGCGATGTCCCTGAGGCGATAACTAATACTGTCGAAATAGCGAAACGCTGTAATTTAGAATTAGTGTTGGGTAAAAATTTCTTACCCGCGTTTCCAATTCCTGACGGAATGACCGAAGCACAATTTTTTGAAAAAATATCTTTTGATGGATTGGATAAGCGCTTAGAAAAAATTCTAGATACAAATCATCCGGATTATCAAGAACAAAGAAAAGAATATGACGATCGACTGCGTTTTGAATTAGATATTATTACGCAAATGGGATTCCCTGGTTATTTTCTTATTGTGATGGATTTTATCAATTGGGCGATTGAAAATAATGTTCCAGTTGGTCCTGGGCGAGGTTCGGGTGCCGGCTCTTTAGTGGCCTATGCGCTCAATATTACAGATCTTGATCCGCTAAAATATGATTTACTATTCGAGCGTTTTTTGAATCCAGAACGGGTGTCGATGCCGGATTTCGATATCGATTTTTGTATGGAAAAAAGAGACCGCGTTATTTCTTATGTGGCAGACACATACGGGCGTGATGCCGTTTCGCAAATTATTACTTTTGGAACGATGGCTGCGAAAGCGGTTGTTCGTGATGTTGCTCGAGTCCTTGGGAAAAGTTATGGTCTAGCGGACAAATTATCGAAAATGATTCCCATGGATGTGGGGATGACGCTATCAAAAGCATTTGAACAAGAAGAAATTATTCGAGATTTTCTGGCTGACGACAGTGACGGCCAAGAAATTTGGGACATGGCGTTAAAGTTAGAAGGTATGACCCGTAATGTGGGTAAACATGCCGGTGGCGTCGTTATTGCTCCCACTAAGCTCACTGACTTTTCTCCATTATATTGTGACGAAACCGGGGGAAATTTAGTTACGCAATATGATAAAAATGATGTTGAAGATGCAGGTCTGGTTAAGTTCGACTTTTTAGGTTTAAGAACATTAACCATTATTGATTGGGCTATCCAGATGATCGATCGCGAACGAAAAGTGATTGGCGAATCCCCGATTGATATCGCAACAATTCCTCTTGATGATCCAAAAACATTTCAGTTATTAAAGTCTGCAGAAACTACCGCTGTATTCCAGTTAGAGTCACGCGGGATGCGTGATCTCATTAAACGATTACAGCCCGATAATCTCGAAGATATGATTGCACTGGTTGCACTTTTTCGACCAGGACCTTTGCAATCTGGGATGGTTGACGATTTTATTAATCGAAAACATGGTCGCGCAAAAGTGGCCTATCCCGATGCAAAATACCAACACGAAATTCTAAAGCCAATTCTAGAGCCCACTTACGGCGTCATTGTTTATCAAGAACAGGTCATGCAAATCGCACAGTTTCTTGCGGGATATTCTCTCGGTGGTGCAGATTTATTACGCCGTGCTATGGGTAAGAAAAAGCCAGAAGAAATGGCAAAGCAGCGAGAAACTTTTGCAGAAGGTGCTAAAAATCAAGGCATTGACCCGCAGTTAGCCACGCACATTTTTGATCTCGTAGAAAAGTTTGCAGGCTATGGTTTTAATAAATCGCATTCGGCCGCTTACGCATTAGTGTCTTACCAAACTGCTTGGTTGAAAGCGCATTATCCCGCACATTTTATGGCAGCTACTTTATCCTCTGACATGGATAAAACTGATAAGGTAGTGACGTTCATTGAAGAATGCCGTCATATGAAATTAAATTTATTGCCACCCGATGTGAATAGAGGATTGTTTCAATTCACCGTAGTAGAGGGCGATATTATTTATGGTCTGGGTTCTATTAAAGGATTGGGTGAAGGGCCTATAGAAAATATTATTGAAGCGAGAGAAGCTGGTGGACCCTTCACGGATATTTTTGATTTTTGTTCGCGAGTTGATGGTCGAAAAGTCAATAAACGTGCATTAGACGCTTTGGTTCGCAGTGGTGCTTTAGATTTGATCGGGCCGAATGTGGAGCTCGACTATGATCGTGCCGTGCTATTTTCTTCGATGTCAGAAGCAGTTAAAACAGCTGAGCAAAGTTCAGCAAATAGTGCAGCCGGAATAGATGATTTATTTGGTAGTCTTGTTCCTACGAATGATGCCGAAAAAAATGTCTACGAGCCCTATAAAAAAGTACGTTCATGGACAATGAAAGAACGGCTTAATGGTGAAAAAGAAACGCTCGGTTTGTATCTCACGGGACATCCGATAGATGAATATGATGAAGAGGTAAATGCGATCGCTTCATCTCGTATTGCCAATCTAAAAGCCGATAGAGCAAAACAAAAAATTGTCGGAATGTTGGTCAGCTTACGTGTGATGAAAACAAAGCGTGGCGATAATATGGCGATTCTTTCTCTTGATGATCGAACTGGTCGTATAGATATCACGTTGTTTTCGGATGCCTATAATGAGCATCGAGAAAAATTGGTGAAAGATAGTTTACTCATGATTGAAGGTGGTGTCAGTAATGACGACTACAGTGGTGGTTTGAAGATGCGAGCGGATAATATTTACTCGCTTGATGATGCTAGACAAAACTTAGCAAGAGGGCTTTGCCTCTCTGTGAATCAAGACCTGCTTCCAAATAATTTTGCTGAACAGTTACAACAGGCTTTACTGCCTTATCGTCAAATAAGGCAGCAACCTGAATCGGATTCAGCTGAGGGTGGCGAGGCAGTGAAACGCTCAGGTTGTTCTGTTCGGATAGATTTTCAAAAATCAGATGCTAAAGGACAGTTGTATCTTGGAAGTGATTGGCAGATCAAACCTGCCGATGAATTAATTCAACGTTTAAAAGAGGCTTATGGCAGAGAAAAAGTAAAATTAGTTTATTAATCTTTCATGTCATATTAAAAAGAAGCTTAAAAAGATAAAGATTGCTTGTGGATAATGAAATACAACAACTGATTGATTCGATAGCAAGCTTTTGTAAAAAAGCAGAAATATCAGAATCTACGTTTGGTCGTCTTGTCGTTAACGATGGAAAGTTTGTCGGCCGTTTGCGCAATGGCAAAGGTGTTACCTTAAAGACGTTAAATAAAACAAAAGAATATATCCGAAATCACCCTCCTGGCCCGGATGCCATCTCAGACCAAGATGCCAAATTGGCTTTGATCGATAGCGAATACACGCCTATCACTGTTTCTCCTAAAACCGTTCATAGTCATACAGATTCTTCTCCTACTGTTTCTGATAAAAAATTGCCAATGCCTGATGAACAGTATCAGAAAAAAAATGAGAATATAACGTCGCCAGCGATAAAGTCAGCACTGTCTAACAATGATGACTTTATAAATAAAAAAGAAAGAAGGCCTTTTCGTTTTTACGAAAACCGTCAAAAATACTTACACTTTGTGCATACTTGTAATGAAAAATGGGCGATTTCTCAGCGTGCAGCAAAAGAAATTAAATTACTCCAGCCGACTGCACCCGCTTTGCGAATGTTTGATGCGGGTATGGGTGATGGCACTGTTTTAACTTATGTCATGCAAAACATTCATCGACAATTTCCCACGGTTCCTTTGTTGATAAATGCGAAAGAGATGAGTTTAGAAGACGTACGATTAGGGATTGCCAAATTACCTGATCGCTTTGTAGAGCATCCAGCCACTGTTTTTGTGATTAGCAACATGGCTTACAACGAAGCGCCGTGGTTAAAACCTCATTCAAAACAATCAGTCAATTGGCACGAAGTGGCGCTGGAAGGACATTGTGCGCATGAATATGGCGAACAAATTGAATCGCTTCATGATGTTTTGGATCATTGTTGGGCGACAAAGCCGAGCGAGAAGACAGGTAATCCTTTATATGCAGAGCCTTCAGTGCTGGTACTTTATCGTGCCGATCAAAAGTTTATGTTAGAAAATGTAATACCCAAAAAAGGGTTTATTGAAGGTCATTATGATTTTATTTTGGCTGCACAGCCTTGGCAGTCTCGAGTTTCAGCTGAATTTAAAATTAAAAAAATACTAGCGCCGCTTTCTAAAAGTTTAGCTGTTGGTGGTCGTTTATTGGGTGTGCAAAGTTATGGTGATGATCCGGGCTTAGAAATTGTTCAGCGTATTTGGCCGGATGAAAATCCATTTACCATTAATCGCCACATCTTGCTCGATGTTTTAAAGCAAGAACTCGGCCCGGAATCGAGAAGCTTTAATTTTAACGCGATGTCTGATGCAAAAAGTGTTTTTCGTTATGTTATGCATACTTTGCCCACCGAAATTGGTGATCATATTGGTAGCTCAACATTATTTGCTGCGTGGAATGCCGCGATTTATGTAAATCAAATTGAAGAAGAACAGATTGAGAATGCCGTTGCATCGGGTATTTATTTGGATGCAACGAGAGATATTCTCAAACAAAGGGAAGGGCTTTGGTTTAACGATGAAACGTTTGTTGTGGTTCGAAAGCGTACTAATCACACAGAGCAAGTCTAGGTTTATATCTTGATAAGTCTATACCTTTATAAATTCAGACCTGTAGAGATCAATGCCTTTACAGGTACAAATCTTACTGAAAACGAGTGAGCGCCCATTGGCCATCTTGAGCAATGGATTCAGCATAGCGTTCACTGTACTGATCATTTTGAACACCATTTAAAAACAGTTTCACGCCGCTTTGTGCATGATTAATAGTTTCAAATGGTCCAATGTTTTGGCCTTCACGTGTAATGAAGTACCAACGATTCTCAATAGTGAAAAAACGGTCTGATCGAAACCAACTTTTGACAGGTTCTTTTTCTCGGCATTGCATATAACTAAAACATCCTGATCTAAATGACTTTGTAATGATCGTGTAATAATTCAATTATAGGGCTTAAAACGAGAGATGTATCACATTAATTGCGTCTATAGCGTCACAATTAAGGCGTGCGACAATTGATAGGTCAATTAACAACCAGTAAGGCCTTGGATTGTCTGCCTCTCCCTTTACCTTGCTTTACTGTATCCGCCTTGTGAATCTCAACTATATTTTTTATGAATGTAGCGAAGGTGCTTTTGAGGGAGGGGTTGTGTCCATATCGCTCTCTAAATCATAAAGTCATCATCAGAATAAAGTTGTGAGCTTAACATTTGTCATAGTTTTACAAATCCGACTCAGAGGCGGGTTATAGAGTCCGGTAATATTGGGTTTGGTGGTTATCTTATATGTGTTGATAACCACCATTCATGAATAACAACTTTGTATAACTAAAATTCAGATTGATGATTGGGAGATTGAACGTGGAAAACCTATTAAATGATTTAGATGTAAACCAGTATTTACCTGATGCTATTGCATGGGCTACAAACATTTTACTCGCTATTTTAATTTTAATTTTTGGCGTTTGGCTTGCTAATAAGGCTTATCGCATTATTTGTAAAACAGGGAAAAAATATGAAAATTTAGATGATACGCTGTTTCGCTTTTTTGGTAGCGTTGCTCGATATGTCGTTCTTGCTTTTGTAGGTATAGCCGTTTTAAATCGTTTTGGTGTTCAAACTGCTTCTATTGTTGCCTTGTTGGGTGCAGCAGGTCTAGCGATTGGGCTGGCTTTGCAAGGCGCTATGTCGAATTTAGCCGCAGGAGTTATGCTACTGTTATTCCGGCCCTATAAGGTGGGTGACTTTATTAATGCGGCTGGCCGTTTTGGTAATGTAACGGAAATAGATATGTTCACTACTATACTTCAAACTTTTGATAAGCAACAAATTATTATCCCTAATAGCCAGATTTGGGGAGAGCAGATTGTTAATCATTCACACTATGACGTACGTGGTGTCGATATGCATTTTGGCGTAGCTTATAACGCAAATATTGATGCGGCAAAGAAAGTCATTGAAAGCGTATTGTTGAACCACCCCCTCATTCTAAAAGACCCTGCACCCTTTATTGAAGTCGAAAAACTTAACGACAGCTCTGTAGACTTTTTGGTGCGACCATTTTGCCAGGGTAATGATTATTTTGATGTGCTTTATTCTGTGCCAGAGCAAATAAAAGTTGCGTTAGATCAGGCGAATATAGAAATACCATTTCCGCATCGAAAAGTTATTGTGGTTAACGAATCTAATGCCTAAATTTTCATTTTTTTGTTTTTAGGTGGTTTAAATATTAAAAGCTTGCTCTAGATCAAAATTACTTTAGAGTGAGTTTTTAATTAAAGAATAAAAAATTTAGGATACATAAGATGGTTATCCTCGTGTTTGATCGACAATGCTCATGTTGAGTCAATGGTTCCGATATATTTTTTGAAGTTTAAGTAAGAAGAACGACTTTAAGTGTTAGTTTTTTTGGCATATCTCTAAGGGTATTGCATGGAATTTAAAGATTATTACAAGCTATTGGGTGTGGATGAAGGAGCGGATGCTAAGGCAATAAAATCAGCCTATCGAAAGC
Organism: Cellvibrionaceae bacterium; assembly: GCA_050633885.1. Classification (GTDB taxonomy): domain Bacteria; phylum Pseudomonadota; class Gammaproteobacteria; order Pseudomonadales; family Cellvibrionaceae; genus JAWSVE01. The sequence continues at coordinate 174,317 of JBOEHK010000005.1, read as the reverse complement.
TAGCTCGTAAATATCATCCTGATGTGAGTGAGGAGCATGATGCCGAGGATAAATTTAAAGAGGTCACTGAGGCCTATGAAGTTCTGAGTGATAAGGACAAGCGTGCGGAATACGATGAGCTAAAAAAATACGGTGGGCAGCATGGTCAGTCTTTCACCCCGCCACCCAATTGGCAATCTTCAGCGGGTGCTGGCTTTGGTCAAGGAGGAGCTGCTCAGTATGAGGGTGATTTTTCTGAATTTTTTGAAAATATATTTGGTGGGAATTTTCGCCAAGGTGGTTTTGGTGACGCTGGTTTCGGCGACACTGGATCGCGCCAGGGGAGTGGTTTCGATCGGCCGGGGCGTGATATCGACATTGAAATGCCTATCTTTCTAGAAGACACGTTGTCGACAGAGTCAAAACAGATTGAATATCAATTACCTCATTATGAGGCGAGTGGGCAGCGACTGGCTGATATTAAAAAAACGTTAAAAGTAAAAATTCCAAAAGGCGTTGAAGAAGGTGAGAGAATTCGCTTAAGAGGACAGGGTGCTCCAGGAATTGGCGAAGGACCAGCTGGGGATTTGTTTTTAATAATTCGTTTAGTACCTCACCCTCTGTTTGATGTCGAAGGTCACAATTTGATTATCACTGTTCCTATATCGCCTTGGGAAGCCGCATTAGGAGCCAAGATTGTGGTGCCGACTTTAGAGGGTAAAATTAATTTGACGATTCCTCCAGCAAGTCAATCAGGACAGAGGTTACGGATTAAGGAAAGAGGGTTGATTGGCAAACGAGGCAAAGGGGATTTATACGCAATACTTAATGTCGTTATGCCAACAGCACACAACGAAGAATCTAAAAAAATGTGGGAACACATGGCGCAAAAGATGACATTTGATCCTCGTGCAGATTGGGCAAAAGGGCGGAGTAGATAAAATGACTGATTCAATATTGATACATTTTAATTGCAACGAACTTTGTGAGCAGACCCAAGTCTCTATTGATACTCTTATTGAATTTGTTGAGCATGGTATTGTTGAACCCCATGGAAGTTCACCAGAGGATTGGGTTTTTGGGCAAGAGGTTATTGTGGTCGTTAGGCGAGCTGTTCGTATGCATGATGACTTAGGAATCGATTGGGCCGGTGTTGCATTGGCGCTTGACCTTATCGAGCAACGAGAACGTTTACGGGTTGAAAATAATTTACTAAGAAATAGGCTCGATCGTTTTTTAACTGACTAGTTTTCTGGGGATTCGTATGAAATTAATAGCATTGTGTTTAATGACCATTTTCTTGACGATAACAGGTTGTTCTTCGAATTCAAATACCGAAAGAAATAAACGGCCAGGTTATGTCACCATGAATACAGAAATCTTAGGTCGATCTAATACGATTATGTGGGAAGTCAACTGCGGCGATTTCGAAATATCAGTAGCGGATAGAAACTTTGAAGCGTTTTATAAAGACGATGGTACGCTAATGACTATGCGTGAATATTGTGATTATTCAAGAGATCGTATGCGCAGACGCAAATAAAAGCATACGACTATAGGATATTTTTAAAGCTGTTCAGAAAACTGGGAAAGAGAATCAAGACCGATAATATCATTTTCAGACAGAGGAATGTTTAAGGTCGGTATCTTGGGTAGCGCGGCAAATAGCGTGTTTAAATGCATGCTTTCTTGTGATTTTCTTTCGCTCAAAAACTTATCATCTGTGCTTTCATAGTTGTCGGGGAGTCTTTTGTTAATGACGGCTCCTGCAATCGATATTTTCATTTCTTTCAGTTGTTGATGCAGTTCTATCGTTTCTAAAACGGGAATTCGTTCGGCCGCAAGTACTATAATGAAGGCTGTGTTTTCTTTGTCGATCATACGCTCGCGTAAATCAGAGAATCGTTCTTTTCTTCTATTCAGTATTGAACGAATTTTGTTGTCACGCTCTTGAGTTTGGTGGCCAAGGTTACTTTTGTTGTCTTTGCTTCGTGATCCAAAAATATTTTCTCGTAGCGTTTTTTCGTTGTCATGAGTAATAGCGTTAATTTTCTCACTAAGTTTTTCAGATTTCTCTCTTCGTTTTAATAACCCGTCTGTCCAAGCTGCCATCATTTCGGGTAGTGCCATTAACTGAGCTGTATGCCCTGAGGGTGCAGTGTCAAAAATAACTAGATCGTAGTTGCGCGAAGATTCTGTTACTACTTGTGCAATTCGTTCAAGCATAGCGGCTTCATGCATACCAGGTGCGTGTCTAGATAACTCAATGTGCTTGTCAACTTCGCTGGCCAGTTGCACTGGCATTAACTGGCGAAGTACGTTTGAAGTTTCGCTTAAATGTTGTTTGATGGTTTCGTTTGGGTCTAATTCTAAAACATCTAAATTAGTCGATACGTTGACAATTGACGAGCCAATGGGTTGATTGAGTAAGTGACCAAGGTTGTGTGCTGGGTCTGTGGAGACTAACAGTACTTTTTGACCTTTGTTTGCAGCTAGTAATGCTGAGGCGGAAGATACAGTTGTTTTTCCGACGCCGCCTTTGCCACCAAAAAACAAAAGATTTTTTTCTTTTACAAGCTTACCAATATCAAGCATTGAAATAGTTAACCCAATAAATTAACAGCAATGAACATGATCGAGTGGAGAGCGTTCCATCCCCATGCGTTTATGCCAATCATGAAATCGTTCATATATGACGGGTAATAATTCTAACGTATAAAAGGTTGCTGGATTCGGTATGCCTAAACTATCGGACATGACGAGCAGCATAAATAAGTCATCTTCATCGCGCTGGGATCGAGCAAATGATTGTCGATATGGGCTAACATAGTATTCCCTCAGCCCATCATTTATTTTTGTGAGTAGTGAGCGCTTGGTTTCATTATTCATTGTTTATTCGCTGTAATATTGTTTTTCAATTCGTTGACAGTATTCAACTAAATTATTGTAGTTGTTGGCCGTTTCATTAAAGCTGTTAGTGAAATTGACTGATATCACGGATGCTAAACATGCATAAGCTGTCGCGTCGAAAGAGGAAATTTTGTTGCCGAAAAAATATGGTTTGTTACCTAATAAGGTTGATAAGCTGTTTAGCGAATGCTTAAAAATTTCCAGTAATTCTTCCTCAGTATGCTTGCCAAAGCCTTGCGCTAAAAGATTTTTTTTAACGCTGCTTTTCGCTATTTTGGGAACTAGTAATCGTAGCGGCAATGGCATGCCGCCAAAAAATGTATTTTTTATGAGCGGCCAAGTGTCCTCTTTCATCCATCGAGAATAGACGATCAGCCAATAAAAATTCTCATCCAGAGAGCGCATCATTAAATGAGCGTGAGCTTTTTCTTCTTCGCTTAAATGATCATCAATGGATGGATTGTATTTTTCTTGCAGATAGTGAAGGATAAAGTAAGAGTCAGCAATGGTGACGCCGTCATCCTCAATGTAAGGCAGCTTCTTTTTGGGTGCTGTATTTAAGTTGTTTGCACTGGCGATGGAGCGATAGGGAATGCCTGTAAAACGAAGAAGCGCATCAATTTTTAACACGAAGGGACTAGGGTCCCCAACACCAAAAGCTGGGCCAAAGCTATATAAGGTAATCATTGACGTTTCCCATTTTGTGATTGTTTACTTTTCTGTGAATTGGTGCTGATGTTCTCCAATATATGCTGAACGACATCCCTAATTTCTTCTTCTTTTAAAATTTCTTTAAAAGACGGCATCGTATTTTTACCATTAACGGCTGTATTGATTATGGATGCTGAAGTGGTTAACTGGGATAGGTCAGGCCCGCCGCCGTGTCCACCTCGTCCTTCGTCACCATGACATTGTGCGCAGTATTGTTTAAATATTTTCCCACCATTTTGAGCGTCTGCCCCTTCCATTGAAATAGATTCTTCTGTGATAGGGCCAACAGTGTCAGCTTCTTCTAAGGTCCCTTTTAATGAAAACATCCAAACGCTATCGCCAGGTGGTGTTCCAGCAAATAAATTACCTGCAGAATAGATAACAACACGTTGCTCGCCCTTATGCTCGAAAATTGTAGCGGTTGCATTGACTCCGGCTCCGGTTTGAAACTCCCATAGTACTTGGCCTGTACTGGAGTTCATAGCAACAAAGCGTCCATCGTTCCGCCCTGTAAAAACCAAATTGCCTGCAGTTGCAGTTGACCCGCTATAACAGCTGTCTTTCCAGCGTTGTCGCCAAACAATTTTATTGGTGCGCATATCGACTGCGGCAAAAATACCGTTAACAGGAATTCGTGTCATACCAAAACGGCCGCCCATATAACGCTTTCCTGATTCAGCTTCTTCTACTTCCCCTGAGACAAATTTTCCCATGACATCATTTGCACAAACAAATAGATATCCTTGGGTGGGGTCGTAGGAGCTTGGAGGCCAATTGGTTCCTCCCCATGGGCTTGGTTTTGCGACAATGGGTGTTGTCCAATAGGGTGTAAAAATTTTTCCTTTATTCACAAGTTCAAAACCATAAGGAGGAATATCGATTGAATGGGGAACAACGGGATCGCCAATAGGAAAGGGCTGAGTGGGTGAGGTCAGTTGACGTGGTTCTTGCATGACGGGTTTTTCTTCGATGCCAATTAATGGCTTTCCTGTTTCACGATCTAAAATATAGACCCAACCCGTTTTTCCAATTTCTGCGATGCCTTTTCTATTTTTACCGTCTATCTCTAAATCAAATAGAACGACAGGACTTGGAGAATCATAATCCCAGAGGTCGTGATGGACTTGTTGAAAGTGCCATCGGTATTTCCCAGTGTTAACATCGATTGCTACCATGGAAACAGAAAATAAATTATCACCTTTTCTAACACTACCGTTGAAATCAGGGCCAGGATTGCCAGTGGAGAAATACAATAATCCCAGTTCTGGGTCGACAGCAGGTGTTTGCCAGACGGTAGCCCCCCCATGTTTCCATACATCGCTATCCGATGGCCACGTTTCAGATCCAAATTCACCAGGTTCTGGAACGGTATAAAACGTCCATAATAATTTCCCATCTTTTGCGCTGTAGGCTTTCACTCGCCCGCGAGTTGCATATTCGGCTCCAGCAAAACCAGTGATGACCATACCATCATAATAAAGAGGAGCGCTGGTGATGGTGTAACCTTCTTCCCATCTTTCAGCTTGAATCGTCCACATTTCTTTCCCTGTTTTTTGGTCAAGGGCTTTGAGTTTTCCGTCGAGTTGCCCAACAAAAACCTTTCCCTCTCCTAGGCCGACTCCTCGGCTAGTCCACCCGCAACACACTGTTGTGATATCGGGATTAAGTTCGGCTTTGTAGGTCCAGAGATGTTTTCCTGTGTCAGCATCAAGTGCAAATACATCATTGGCACCTGTAGGTATATAAATGATTCCCTCATAGACTATTGGCTGCGCTTCGCCGGAATAGGGCGCGCCAACGCCAGATCCATCAAGATGAGTTACCCAGTCACCTTTTAGATTCTTCACGTTAGTTGTGTTGATTTGCTTTAATGGGGAAAAACGTTGATTGTAAACAGTGCCGCCATTAGTGAGCCAGTTTTGGGTGGGAAGGATTGTTAGGTCTTCTGCGGTAAAATTGTCATTTGGCTCCGCCTGGGAGCAAGCAGTTAATATCAGAATTGAAATTAAAATACTGAGCCTGACCATGGGTATCCCTTGCTGATGTTTGCAGTGATATATTTGAATTGTTTTATTTATATTGATATATATTGCAATCTTATAAAACAAAAATGGCTTACCTGTTTAAAATACCAGTTTGTTGATGAATTTCGAGACGTTTTAATGCGGTACAGTACCATTTAGTGGGGTTCTAGGCACGTTTGTTTGGGTAAAGAAATTTAATAATAACGACTAATCTTACACGTCCATCTTTGTGTGACAATAATCTCAGTATTGTTTGGAGACAAACGATAAAACATAAAAATTAAGGTAAGAGTATGAGTAATCAAACAGTGCGTTATCTTCGACGCACATTATTTTTCTTTTTAATGTTATTGGTATCTTCTTTCATTCATGCCAGCACAAACATTGCGTTAAAAAGCACCCTTACTTCGGCGCGAAACTTATCAAGTAGTTCACCTGATTTTTTGGACTCTTCAAAAATCTCTTTGGGTTCAGTAAAGGCTGCTGTATTTCAGCCAGAAAAAAAATCAATTCTTTTTTCAAAAAATGCTAATGCAATAGCACCGATAGCATCTATTACTAAATTAATGACAGCTATGGTGATACTTGATGCGAAGCAACCGCTTGAAGAGTATTTGACGATAATAAAAAGTAATCGTAAAACAAATAAAAATGGCTACTCTCGGATTAGAATTGACTCTCAATTACGTCGTCGTGATTTATTGCGTATAGCGTTAATGGCCTCCGAAAATCGTGCTGCATCGACATTAGCTTTTCATTATCCGGGAGGGTTTGATCAGTTTATAGTTGCTATGAATGCGAAAGCAAAATCACTCGGTATGATTAAAACACGTTTTGTAGATGCCACAGGCCTATCACTCGAAAATGTATCGACAGCTGCTGACTTGGTATTGATGGTGTCTGAAGCAGAAAACTATCAATTAATAAAAGAGTACTCAACAACAAAATCTTTTACGGCGAGGTTTAAAAAACCTCGCTATGTTTTAGGATATGGAAACACTAATCGTTTGGTTCATCGTGAAAGTTGGGATATTTCAATAACGAAAACAGGTTACTTAACGGAAGCAGGACGCTGTTTGGTGATGGTGACAGAGATAGATAAAGAGCCGGTGGTTATGGTGTTTTTGGATTCGTTTGGAAAGTTAACGCCGATCGGTGATGCGGGTAGAATAAAGCGTTGGATGACGACAGGTGCAGGTGGTCGAGTGGCTGGGGCTGCTGCAAATTATGAAAAAACAAAGTCGGCGGCATATTGAATAGTATAAGCCCTGATGAGTTTTGCCCCACTGAGGCTATCATAATGGCTTAACTCACAATGACGAATGGCGAATAATAAAATAAAAAGTGTTGGGGCAATATTTACTAAGATAGTCAGTTGGTAAAATGGCAAGTCGTTAAGAGATAACAAGCCATTGATTTCCTTGTAAAATGATTGATAGCTTAGTGTGTTGATTGTTGGTATCACGTCAAGAAATGATGGGTATGAAGAGCTTATCGAACTCACATTGTCGACCAGAATAATTAAATATGGTATTTTCCTCTTTTAATTGATTGATTTTAGTTGATTTATTTTTGTCATATCTTCTTTTGTTTCTCTCAGGTTCTCTTGATTATTTTTCGATGTATACCTGCTTCTAACTGGCTAGCTTGATTAAGTGATTGATCAGTTAGCTTTTTAATGGGCTATAGAGATGGAAAATACAGAGATAGACAATACAGAGATAGACAATACGATTAAGAATTTAATGACGTCGAATTTTTCAAGTGAATGCTTAATCAATTGCTTCCCAATACATTATGTTCGATTCAAGGACGGATCAGTTTGATTGCCTTAAGCTTGAAACACAATTTACTCACTATTTTTTTATTATTCACGCTTTTTTTTGTCGTGGGATGCGGGAGCGTTCGTCCATCATTTCTTCCTTCTAAGCAGGATATTAGACCACATTCATTAACCGCTTTTGAACTGAATCAAGCTTTTGTAGTGAACGACAAATTGTACATTCAGTATCTTGAGGCAGGGCGCTTACGTTATCAGGTGTCATCTTTTGATCGAATTGTTCATGTTGATAGTAAACCAGTGAATCAAAACTTCTCAACAATTTCTCGGCGGGAGTGGAAAAATCGGTCATCTGCTGGCGTTAAGATAAAGCTGTTGAGCGAAGAACATTGGGATAATTTTACATTGGATTTGGAAAATCGTTATTTTAATCAGCAACGTTTTTTTAAACATGTAAGTGTTTCTGAACAAGTAAGTGATTATGAGCAAGAAGGCTTGAACGGATACACAAATATTAGGAGCAGCGATCAAAATATTTTAAATTCGCTCAAGAATGGAGATTGGTCGAATCATGATGATTCATTTGTTTTTTCTGAGCTGCGTCGATATCTTTTCAATAAGAATATCCATACTGATAATGTTTTGTTTAAGGCTAGTGTGGATAATGATTTGGCTGCCGGGCTCGTTTATTGCGACTTGCTCAATAAAAAATTTCAATTCTTTTCGTTAGCTCCGCATCCTGATGTTATCAAGCCCAATGTAATGAAACGAAATTTTCTCACTGATACCGGTGTGACAGCGGGTCAGTTGGTGAAGAGTATGGCGATGGATATGGTGATTAGACCCATTTCTTCGCTGCAGCGTTTAACTTTTCTCATCGCTGACACAAGTATTGATAATATTCAGCGAACTGCACTCACAACTGTAAGGTTTCCGAGTCTCTCTGGTCAGCCAATTCCGCATATCAGTGAAACAGGAGCCGATGATTTATCTCAAGGGATGGATCTTGATGAGTGGGAAAAACGCTTAGATAAAATTACCGGTAAACAGCCAACGTTTGGCAGCATAAAATATTTAATTGATGGCGAAGAATTTTTTCCTCGTTTTATAGAAACGGTTAATGATGCGGAAAAACTTATTTATCTGCATTTTTATATTTTTGATAGTGATGATTACGCGTTAAAGATTGCGGATTTACTAAGAGAGAAATCCAAAGAGGTGAAAGTCAAAGTGCTTTATGATGGAAGTGGTTCTCTCGTGGCCTCTTGGGGAAACTCGGCTTCTCAGCCATCAGACTATCGTGCGCCTGTCACCATTGGGAAATACTTGAGTCACAATTCAAACGTGAACTATAGAGTTCAAGGAACACCTTGGTTGGCAAGTGATCATACAAAAACAGTGATTATTGATTCTGACCTAGCCTTTGTGGGTGGAATGAATATCGGTAGAGAATATCGGTATGAATGGCATGATCTAATGATGGAAGTGCGCGGTCCAGTCGTGAATAAAATTAAAAGAGAGTTTGATAAAACATGGGCTCATCAAGGTTGGTTTGGTGATTTGGGTTATTTGGCCGCATTGTTTAAGCCAATGAAATCGGTAGACTCGAAAGAAAAAAAATTGACGAAAACAGAGAGTAAGGTTGATGAGCAGTACCCTATTCGAGTGCTAAAAACGACACCGAGTAACTCTGAGATTTACAATACACAGTTGGCTGCAATACGGAATGCAAAGCAGCGAATATTTATTCAAAATTCTTATCTGACCGATGATGTTGTGATTTATGAATTGGCAAAAGCTCGTCGCAGAGGAGTTGATGTACGAGTGATTATGTCATTAGATACTGATGCAGGCGCTATTTCTCGCTCTAATCTATTATCGGCGAATACTCTTTTGGATAATGGTATACGAGTTTACGCATACCCTAAAATGTCTCATGTAAAGGCGGCTATCTATGATGGATGGGCATGCTTAGGCTCTGCAAATTTTGATCATCTTAGTTTGCGTGTGAATAAAGAACTTAACTTGGCGACATCAAACCCCAAAGCAGTGCAAGCCTTGAATGAAAAGTTATTTGTTCGAGATTTTGAAGCGTCGGTGGAACTTACTGAAAAGCTTGAGTCGCGTTGGACCGATCAGTTTGTAGAAATTATCGCCGATCACATGTGAAGATGGATAGAGATATTTCGGGTTAAGTGGCTAATGTTTTAGCCTCCGGCTAACTTAACTTTATAATCTAATGATTCAAGATAGACTTTAATTGCAGACCTATGGTCACCTTGAATTTCAAGAGCGCCATTTTTTATGCTGCCACCGCTACCGCAAATTTTTTTGAGTTTTTTTGCGAGTGTTTTCAGCTCATCACCATCTAGTGGTAAACCATTAATTAATGTCACGCCTTTTCCTTTTCGACCCTTTGTTTCTCTTTGAATTCTAATAATGCCGTCAGCTGGATGTGGTGTTTGTTTTTCTTTTTCTGGTTTTATTCGGCCTTGATCGGTCGAGTATACAAGTGTCGATTTTGTCATTGTTAATCCTTATTTTAATAATTGCCATCGGCCTTTTTATACATTTCCAAGGTTCGTTCAGGGTTGGTTAACGGTTGGTTAACTGGAAAAACATAAACATTATACACAGGGTAAACCCTGTTGCGGGGATGGTTAGATCTCGAATTATATAAATAATATTGTTGTTGGTTGTCAGTTTTTCCTCTTTGTTATCTGTTTTTTGAAAAATTTTTCTCCACTCCCAAACAAACAATGAAATATTGACGAGACTAAAAATAATTAAAACAATAGAGCTGGTTATTTTAGCTAAGGAAGTGACCGGCAATGACAGTGCAAAGAATAAAACAATTAAACCGATAAGCAGGGTCGCTAGCGTGGGCGTTTGTGTTCGGCTCCATACGTGGCTTAAGAAATGTGGAGCTAATTTTCGACAGGCCATACCGTAAAGCACTCGTGATCCCATGATGATTTGAATCAGTGCGCCGTTACTGATGGCAGCAATACTGATAAATGTAATCAATCCTAGAGAGAGGTGGTGTTGATTTCTTGCTACTTCAGCAAAAGGCGCATCGCTACCAATAAAAACATCCATGGGTAAAAGGGCCATAAATGAGAGTGCAGTGATGGCGTATAACAAAGAAGTTAGAATGAGAGAGAAATAAATAGCACGAGGTAAGTTTTTTTCGGGTTGTTTCACTTCTTCTGCCATATTGACAATATCCTCAAACCCAATGAAGGCATAAAAAGCTAAAAAAGCACCAAACAGAATAGAAGGAAAAAACTCTATTGGAGGTAAAGATAAAACCTCAGGGTTGTTCTGTAAAAAAGATGGGATCTCTGGAGCTGCAAACCAAATAATGATGCCTATGCCAATAATTTCAATGATCGTGAATATTGCTGCAAACCCAACTGCTTGGGCGACACCCGAGATTGCAAGAGCAGTTAAAAAGGTCACTAAAAGAAAAATGACGATGTGGGATGGCCAAGAGGTATAGGGGTCGATATAAGCAGCAAACCCCTTGGCGATGGTTGCTGATGAGACAACACCAGTGAAGACAATAGCCCATCCGACAGCAGTGGCCAATGATTTGGAGTGCAAGATGTTCTGTACATAAGCTGCTTCCCCGGCGCTCACTGGGAATTCTCTAGAGAGCTTGGCATAGGCGTGAGCGCTAAAACTGACGATAATGGCAGCCATAATGAAAGCATAATGAGTGTAGATTCCGCTCTCGCCCGCTACTTTACCTGCGAGCACATAAATACCAGCACCTAAAATAGTGCCGATGCCATAAAGCGTTAGAAGCGTTAAAGAGAGTTTGCGAGCTAGCGGTTGCGTATTGTCAATTGTTGTCATAAAAATCGCTTTTTAAGCTGAAAATAAGATATGGTATTGTTCTGTGTCGCCATTTTTTTATGATGGCATATTTTGGTGCTTAAGAAAAAATTTATGATGAGATATTTACTGTGAATCAAATAGAATCAAAAGATAAAAAAAATTCAAACCAAGCATTAAGAAAAAAATTATATGCCATTATTTTTGGGACAGAGTCGCCCGCTGGTAAGCGTTTTGACATTGTGCTTATCTGTATCATCATATTGAGTGTCGTTGCTGTCAGCTTGGACTCAATCGATGCCATCGCGGTGAACTATAAGACTTTGTTGATTGTTGCGGAATGGATATTTACGATTGCATTCACACTTGAATACTTGGTTCGTATTTATTGCTCACCAAAACCGTGGGCATATATAAGAAGCTTCTATGGCGTCGTAGATTTTCTCTCGATTATGCCGACCTACTTAACTTTTTTCCTCCCGCAAGCCAGTTACTTGATAGTGTTCAGGTTGTTACGAGTGTTACGAATTTTCCGCGTTTTAAAATTAGCGAGATATATTGGCGAAACCAATGTGTTGTTGAGATCGCTGGCCATGTCGCGGAGAAAAGTGCTTGTTTTCTTTAGTAGTGTGTTAGTGCTAGCCACGATTATTGGTTCTTTAATGTTTATTGTTGAAGGCCCCGAAAATGGATTTACAAGTATACCCACAAGTATTTACTGGTCGATAGTGACTATTACCACAGTAGGTTATGGTGACATTACACCGCATACTATTATTGGTAAATTTTTAGCAGCGGCTACGATGTTAATTGGTTACTCAATTATTGCCGTTCCGACCGGTATCTTGACGGCAGAAATTGCCAGTGAAATACAACGAGAGCGAAATCATAAAGTCTGTCCTAATTGTAACCATAGTGGGCATGAGAGAGATGCAAAATACTGCCGAGTTTGTGGTGTGAAATTCGTTGAAAAAACATAATGTTTTAGCTAAAACGGCAACAATCATTCGGCGTAATTGTTAATAAGGCGTGAATATGAATCCTGAAAATATTGTGTTTCCTGTAATGGCTATGTTTTTTCTAACCATTTCAATTGTTATTTATATGGCAGTACAAAGGATATTGGCAGTTAAGAATAAAGAAGTGAACGGGAAATATTATGTTTTATATGCGGAAGGTGAAGAGTCGCCTCGGCTGCAAAAATTGACGCGGCATGTAAAGAATTTATTTGAAATACCACCTCTGTTTTATATCGTCATTTTATTGTTGTTTGTTACCGATAATGTATCTTTAGTCGCTGTGTCTCTGGCGTGGGGATATTTTTTCGCTCGCTGTGTACATTCCTTTGTTCATCTTGGATCTAATAACGTGATGAGCCGCTTTCTTGCGTTTTTGGTAAGCGTGATCATTTTAACTTTTTTGTGGTTGTTGTTATTCGCTTCAATTGTTTTTTAAGTGTCGGAAAATGTAAGACTGAGTTTTTAACGAGCTAGTGGTGTGAGAGAAGCGCTCTGATGGGGCTTGTTAATTTAAAAGTCAGCATCTTCTTGTAGTTTTTTCACTTCAATTAATCGCTGTTTAATCATTGCGGCTTCTCTTGAGTCTTTCTTTACTAGCCTCAAAGCATTCGTTAATTGTTTGTCAGCTTTGTCATAGACACCATTCAAAATAAAATATTCAGCACGAGCTTGATGCAACTCTAAAATGTTGCCAACTAATCCATGTACTTCTGCTAATAGATACCAGACATAGTCGTTTTTAGGTTGTATTCGAGAATAACGCTCTAGCAATTGTTGGCAGAGTTCGTATTCGCCGGCTTCCATTAACACTTCGGCGAATTGAATATTGACGGCATGATTCGTTGGGTATTGTTTTAATAATTTATTTAATGCATTGAGTGATGACTTGAAGTTTTTTTCTTTTGAATCGATGTTCGCTTTAGCTAAAGCGTAGGTTAGTTTATTGGGTCGTTGATCAATCAGTTCTTGTAAAATTTTTCTCGCCTGTTGCGTTTCCCCTGTTGCAGTCAATGCAATGGCTAAGCCGTAACGGCTGGCTTCAAGTGAGTTGGAGGCTCCATTTATCTCGCTTCTAAATCGCTTAACAGCAATTTGTGGTGTTTGAGAATGCAGCAGTTTCACTCGCGCTGCGACTAAGTGATAATCCAAATTGTCTTCATATTGCCGTTTGGGGAATTGCATAGCGCGTGAACGAGCGTCAGCGATACGACTTTCAGTGATGGGATGTGTTGACAGAAATTCTGGCGGTTTACGGGAAAATCGCGATTCACGTAACATGACTTCAAACATATCACCCGCCGCATAGGGATCCCTTCCGCTGAGTGCTAACGTTTGTATGCCAATTCGGTCGGCTTCTTGTTCGTATAAGCGGCTAAATCTGAGTTGGTTGTCAATTGCAGCAGCTTGCGTTGCCATAATCGCTGCCATTCCGGCATCGCCACTTCCAGCTGCGGCTAAAACTATTCCAGCTAAAATTCCTGCCAGAGTGGGAACAGTAGCGCTTTTGCGCGCCTGTAATTGTCTGGCGTAATGACGCTGGCTAAGATGAGCAAGTTCATGAGCAAGGATAGAAGAAAGCTGGTCTTCATTTTCTGTGTCTAGAAAAATCCCCGTATTCACTCCGATAATTCTTCCGGGAACGGCAAAGGCATTAATATTGGGGTTCTGTATCACGAGTAGATCAAAGCTTTTATCAGGGAGTTGGCTGTGCGTTGCCAGTTCGGTAATCAATTGCTCTAGATAGCTATAAATAATGGGGTCCGAGGACGTAGGCATTTGGCTGTGGTACAATTTAAGCACTTTTTGTCCCAGTTCGTACTCTTTTTGAGGGGATATGAGTGCCGAGCTGCTATCTCCCAGTTCAGGTAGTTCAACATCGGCAGCGACGGATAGATGTGGGGTAGAAAGCGATACGATAAACAAGAGTATTATTGATAAAGCGTGAAAGGATCGACATGACTGATCTTTACTCAATCCAGTTATGTCATCAGTGGGAGATAGGGTAGATAATATCGTCTGTAACACGCTTAGTATGCTCTCTTTAACGGCTTCTGTGCCCAGTGTTTCTATCGCTAGAGAGGTATTCATCTAGCAGGTGTTTTATCCAGCTTAATGCATTATTCAGTAGTGCTTATTCAAGCATTTTACTGGCAGTGATGGAACCGAAAATTCTTTGCAACAGGATGGGTTAGAGTCATGTTCTGATCATATGTTCCAGCGAAAGTGGGATTTTGAGTCTGATTTTGTTATATTAAGCAGCATTGGCGAGCGTTGAGCTTAGCACTATACTTTTAAGCTATTAGGCTAAATTAAACGAATAGACTGATTACAACTTTAGGTTGAAACAGCAAGTCCATACTGGCTATTAAATAGGCTCAGAGGATAAAGACAGTTAGAGAATAAAAGAGATCTAGAGAATTAAAGAGACGTAGAGAATAATTGAGATGGCAGAAGAGTGTTGTGTTGGAAAAATAGATTTTCATGATTTGGTGGATGCCAGAGGTTTAACATGCCCTTTGCCACTGCTAAAAGCAAAGCAAGGTTTAAAGCCCTTGAATAATGGTGAGATTTTAAAGGTCTTGGCGACCGATTCGGGTTCAGTGCGTGACTTTAAATCGTTTGCGCAATTGAGCCCTAAAGTGGAATTGATCTATATTGAGCAGCTTTCTGATGAATATATTTATTTTCTTAAAAAGCTTTCTTAATATTTAAGTGATACCTGTTTTTTTATTTAATTAAACAATAAAAAATATCAATTTTTATTTCTGCAAGGAAATGTATGTACAGTATTTTTAAAAGTTGGATGAACCGTTATTTTGCAGATGAAGAAGCGGTTTTATTAATTTTGTTATTAATTGGCGCTGTGATTGTTCTCATGACGATGGGACACATATTAGCGCCGATGTTGGCAAGTATTGTCATCGCCTTTTTAATGGAAGGAATGGTTGAAAAGTTAAAAAACCGTAGAGTGCCGCATTTGCCGGCTGTTATTGCTGCTTCCTTTGTCTTTGTTGGCAGTTTGGTATTGATTATCGTCGTACTCCTACCGGGTTTGTGGCAGCAAACTGTTAAATTAATTTCAGAAGTTCCTGGGATGCTAACAGAATGGCGAGCAATTTTATTATTGCTGCCTGAAAAATACCCGACACTGATCAGTGAAACCCAAATTGTTCAATTGATCGATGTGACAACAGCGCGTATTGGAGAGTTTGGTCAAACAGTCCTTTCTTTTTCGTTCACCAAACTGCCTGTCATCATTTCTATTTTGGTGTATTTGATTTTGGTTCCCATTTTGGTGTTTTTCTTTTTGAAAGATGGGGCAAAAATTTTAGGATTTGTTGGTAGTTTTTTGCCAAATGAAAGGCCCGTTATGACCAAGATCTGGCTAGAAATGAATTTGCAAATTGCGAATTACGTTCGAGGTAAAGTCATCGAAATATTAATTGTGGCTTCAGCGAGTTATCTGGCTTTTGTTTTGCTGGGATTAAATTATGCGTTGTTGTTAGCGCTTGCCGTTGGGTTTTCAGTTGTCATACCGTACATTGGCGCTGCGGTTGTAACAGTTCCTGTGGCGATGATTGCTTACTTCCAATGGGGTTGGACATCAGACTTTATGACGCTAATGATTGTCTATGGTGTTATCCAAGTATTAGATGGCAATGTGTTAGTTCCCCTTCTTTTTTCCGAGGCGGTCAACCTCCATCCAATAGCTATCATACTGGCAGTATTGTTTTTTGGTGGTGTTTGGGGATTCTGGGGCATCTTCTTTGCGATACCGCTGGCGACTTTGATAAAAGCCATTTTGAATGCGTGGCCAACTCGACATGATATTATTGAAGAGCCTACTGACATTATTATCGATCCTTCAAACGCATCTGTTTCTGAGCCGAATTCTGAAAACAGCTAAATTGATCATCTGTTGGGTGGTGATATGGCAATAATATTGTCGAGCATTTTATGAAAATGTCCCGATGCTCGTTCATTTCTTTGAATCACAGCTACACTTAATTTTATTAGCATGAGTAAAATAGCGAGAGTATAGTAGTCGGATTCTTAATGATTTAGATCTTTTATAAGTTACTTGTTGATATTATTTAAGGCAACAATCTATCCCGCCTTTTAAATTTTCTCATGACCATGGTTGTTAAATGTTTGTCTATCATTAAATGTTGTCATAAATAAAGGAGCAACGCATGCAAGAGGACTTAGATCCCCTCGAAACCAAAGAATGGATGGATGCAATTTATTCTGTCATTCGTCACTCTGGAAAAGAGCGTGCCGCTTACCTTCTCAAGCAGTTAACTGATTCAGCGACTAGCGCTGATGTTCAGCTTCCACCCGCAATCACCACACCTTTTAGAAACACTATTCCCTTTCATGCTGAAAAACGAATGCCCGGTGATTTGTTCATGGAGCGGCGTGTTCGTTCATTAATTCGCTGGAATGCCATGGCTATGGTCATGCGAGCGAATAATAATGATGATGGTCTTGGTGGACATATTGCGAGCTTTTCTTCTGCGGCAACACTTTATGACGTGGGATTTAATTATTTTTTTCAGGGAAATGAAAATGGTTACCTTGGAGATCTTATTTATTTTCAAGGGCATAGCTCTCCCGGGATGTACGCACGCTCATATTTGGAAGGGCGGTTGACAGAAGAGCAACTCGATAATTTTCGACGGGAAGTGGATGGCGGCGGTTTGTCATCATATCCGCATCCATGGTTGATGCCAAATTATTGGCAATTTCCGACTGTGTCGATGGGACTTGGGCCGATACAAGCCATCTATCAAGCGCATTTTATGCGTTACATGTCCGCACGGGGTTTAACGCCTCGAGGTGATCGTCATGTCTGGGCTTTCTTGGGCGATGGTGAATGCGATGAGCCAGAATCTCTTGGTGCTATTTCTTTAGCGGGAAGAGAGCAACTTGAAAATTTAATCTTTGTTGTTAATTGTAATTTGCAAAGGTTAGATGGCCCTGTGCGGGGTAACGGAAAAATAATTCAAGAGCTTGAAGGTAATTTCCGTGGCGCTGGATGGAATGTGATTAAAGTTGTTTGGGGTCGCCACTGGGATCCATTGTTTGAAAAAGATGAACACGGCTTGATGCAAAAACGCATGGATGAAGTGTGTGATGGTGAGCTGCAAAATTATAAAGCAAATGGCGGCGCTTATACTCGTGAGCATTTCTTTGGTGCAAATCCAGAATTGTTAGACATGGTTAAAGATTTAAGCGATGACGATATTATGTATCTTAACCGCGGTGGTCATGATCCATTTAAAGTTTACGCTGCTTATGCGGCGGCTGTGGCACATAAAGGACAGCCGACTGTCATTCTCGCTCATACCGTAAAAGGCTATGGTATGGGTGAAGCTGGTGAAGCACAGAACGAAACGCATTCTGTGAAAAAACTTGATATAGAAAGTTTGAAAAAATTTCGTGATCGTTTTGGCGTTCCGATTTCTGATGATGAGCTTAAAAATGTTCCTTATTATCGCCCAGCCGCTGATTCTCCTGAAATCAGTTATATGCGTAAACGTCGAGAAGAGTTAAATGGCCCCATTCCTTCACGTCGAAGTGATTTTGAAAAATTATCCATCCCTTCACTTGATGCTTTTAAAGCGCAATTAAAATCGACCGGTGAACGTGAAATTTCAACAACAATGGCATTTGTTCGATTGTTGTCGACATTAACAAAAGATAAAAATATTGGTGAACGCGTTGTACCGATTGTTCCCGATGAGGCTAGAACATTTGGGATGGAGGGTATGTTTCGTCAACTAGGAATTTATTCTTCGGCGGGACAAAAATATACACCTCATGATTCTGGTCAGATCATGTACTACAAAGAAGATAAAAAAGGCCAAATTTTAGAAGAAGGAATTAACGAAGCGGGAGCTATGTCAGCATGGTTAGTCGCGGCAACGTCTTACAGTAATTATTCTGTCCCAATGATTCCGTTTTATATTTTTTATTCTATGTTCGGCTTTCAGCGAATTGGTGATCTTGCCTGGGCCGCAGGTGATTCACAAGCGCGCGGTTTTTTGATTGGAGCAACAGCTGGAAGGACGACCCTGAATGGAGAAGGGTTACAGCATCAAGATGGCCATAGTCATGTGTTAGCGAATACGATTCCGAATTGCCGAACCTACGACCCTTCTTACAGTTATGAATTGGCCGTTATTGTTCAAGATGGTTTGGAACGAATGTATGAAAAACAAGAAAATTGTTTTTATTACATAACGACGATGAATGAGAATTATAGCCACCCAGAATTACCGCTCGGAGTTGAAGAGGGCATTATCAAAGGTGGTTATGTTGTTCGGCGTTGTGATGTGAAATCAAATAAAACTGTTCAACTGATGAGTTGTGGCACTATTTTACGTGAAGCTGAATGTGCTGCTGATATTTTGCGAGATGAGTATCAGGTGACTGCAGAGGTGTGGAGCATTACTAGCGCTAATGAGTTGGCAAGAGAAGGTCAAAGTGTTGGTCGATGGAACCTGATGCACCCTGATCAAAAGCCCAGAAAGAGTTATTTGACAGAAGAATTAGAAGGGCACGAAGGACCAGTAATTGCAGCCTCTGATTATATTAAAAATCATTTTGAACAGTTGCGTGCTTTTATTCCTCGACATTATACAGTGCTAGGCACTGATGGATTTGGACGAAGCGATACTCGCGAGAAGCTTCGCGAATTTTTTGAAGTCGATAGAAATTATATCGTTGTTGCTGCATTAAAAGCATTGGCGGATGAGGGGAAAATCGATGTGTCACTTGTTACTTCGGCAATGGAAAAGTTTGGTATAGACCCTGAAAAAGCAGATCCTCTTACACTGTAATTTTTCATAGATGATTGTTGTCGTATTTTTTATTTTGCGCTCTGTTAAATAAGGAAACATTGTGTCAGTAAACGTTATTGTTCCAGATATCGGTACCGAAGAAGCGGCAGAGGTCGTTGAAATTTGCGTGGCTGTCGGCGACACGGTTGAAGCTGAGCAATCGATCATCGTGTTAGAAACAGATAAAGCGTCTGTCGAAGTTCCCTCTTCACATACAGGTGTAGTGACTGCGATTTTAGTGTCTGAAGGTGATCAGATAAAAATGGGTGACACCATAATGAGTGTTGATTCGGCTTCTGGCAGCGACTCTAACAATCAAGGTGAGACGCCGGAAGAAGATTTATCAGCAGACAGATCCAAAGATGTTTCTGTCAACGAATACGATGAACAACAAACACAAGCAGTCATCTCTCCTGTTGAAGCGACAGTTTCAGTTCCAGATCTTGGTGGGGCATCTGATGTCGATGTGATTGAAGTTTGTGTTTCCGTTGGTGATGAAGTCGAAGAGGGTGATTCGCTCATTGTGTTAGAAACGGATAAAGCGTCTTTGGACGTTCCTTCTCCTTACGCCGGCGTCCTTATTTCATTGGCAATAAAAGAAGGTGATAAAGTCAAAGAAGGTGAAGCGATAGGAGTTCTGCAAACAGGTTCTTCGAATGCGGAAGGTACCAAAGAGATTAAATCAGAAAATCCTCAGCAGGGTATTCACAAAGAAGATGCATCTCAAATCAACGCATCTCAAACCAATAATCAACAGACTAGCGTTTCAAAAACCGCAACTCCAGTATCAACTCACAATAAAACAACATTAGATTCAGTGAGTTTGTCGGGTAAGGGTGATTCTGCTTATGCTGGTCCTGCAGTACGAAAGTTGGCCCGTCAGTTGGGAGTCGATTTATCAAAAGTGAAAGCGAGTGGTCCTCGCAATCGCTGTACAAAAGAAGATCTTCGAACATACGTTAAAAATATTGTTGCGGGTAAAAATGCAGAAGGTTCAGGTATTCCTCCTGTGCCTGCCGTAGATTTCGCAAAATTTGGTGAAGTTAAAAAAGTTAAGCTCACAAAAATAAAAAGAGCAACGGCGGCTAACATGCATCGCAGTTGGCTCAATGTCCCTCATGTGACTCAGTTTGATGATGCAGATATTACTGATCTAGAGACTTTTAGAAAGTCGCAAAAACAAGAAGCAGAAAAGCGCGGTGTAAAATTAAGCCCTGTTCCGTTTTTAATTAAGGCTTGTGCTTTGGCATTACAAAAAGAATCCAGTTTTAATGTGTCACTAGATCCTGATGGCCAACACATTTATGAAAAAAATTATGTTCATATTGGTATGGCTGTTGATACTCCGACTGGGTTAGTTGTTCCAGTTATTCGCGATGTGGATAAAAAATCGATCTGGGATATTGCGGCTGATGTTTCGTTAGTGGCTGGAAAAGCCCGCGATGGAAAGTTAACGCCAAAAGAAATGCAAGGCGGTTGTTTTACGATTTCAAGTTTAGGTGCAATTGGCGGACAGGGATTTACGCCGATTGTTAACACACCTGAAGTGGGAATACTGGGTGTTTCAAAAGCGACCGTTAAACCTTTTTGGGATGGGAAAGTATTTATTCCAAAGCATTATTTACCCTTGTCTTTGTCTTACGATCATCGCGCCGTTAATGGCGCCGATGCAGGAAAGTTTTTAACCTATCTTGTTGACGTTTTAGCGGATCATAATGTGTTGATGGATGCATGTGTTGAACAATGATAGTCACAACGACTAGGTCTATTCGTTACATCTTACAATCGAATTAAATGCAGTTTTTTCTTGTGGTGTTCTATTTACTGTGGTGTTTTATCCACTCAACCTCTTAGTGGTGTAGCTCGGAGTAAATTAGTCATTCATTTTTTTGTCGTTATTTACCTCTGATAATGTTGCTTCAATACTATTATCTCTCTCTATTCTCAGTCATCTTGACTATTTCGGGCTAGCGAAAGCTTCCCTGCTTTTTTTACAATAGTGTCCTATTCCATTCCCGATCATTTTCTTTCCTTTGACGCTTTATTAAATAAATTGCCAGTTAGTGAATTAGTAATTGCCTACATATTCATTTTTTTTATGTCGCTGATACAAAAATAAACACATTCATCGAAACACCGATTTAATAGCGTTAATTTTTAGCGTGTCCCCTTAAGCTGTCTATACTCAAAAAGTAGGTTAAAAGAATTTTTTTAGGAGATAGGTGTATATAGTATGAACGAAGCTGAATTGCAGAACTTTTATCATGAAGTTCTGGACCGCGTATTGAACGATGAATTGCGTTTGCCCAGTTTGCCTGATGTTACGATGAAAGTGCGTGAGGCGGTTGCTGCTGAAAATACAACGTGTGAATCATTAACCGAAATTATAGCGAAAGACCCAGGACTTACGGCTTATTTGGTTCGAGCTGCTTCTAGTCCAGTCTATCGCCGAGCGGTTCCTCCTACGACACTATCAGAAGTCGTTGGCCTTTTGGGATTTGCAGCAACCAATAGTTTGGTGATGCTCCACAGTATTAGGAGTTTGGTTTCGTTTGATAACCCTGTTGCCACTAAATTGTTTAACCATACCTGGGAGCGTTTGGTTGTTAAGACAAGTGTCGCCAGTTTTTTTTGCCAGCATTTAAAGTACCGCTCCATTGACCAAGTTCAGATGGCGATGTTGTTGACAGAGGTCGGATCATTGTCGGTACTGTCAGCAATGCTCGAAGGTGTTAAGGGTGAAGATATTACCTCGCCAGATACGGATGTGTATTTTCAAATGTGCAGAAAGTACTCAAAAGAAATTGGTTGTGCAGTACTGAAGAAATGGAAAATTGATGAAACAATTATCAGCATGCTGGCCGATTGTGGCAACTGGGAAAAAACGTGGGAAGAGAAATTAAATCTTCTTGATATTGCGAACCTTGCGCTATATAACACGGTGTTGTTAACAAGTAAAAACCCAACCTTACCAGAGCTGCCAACCTTGGCTGTTTTCTCAAAACTTCCTGAACCACTTCGAGAATTCAGTAAGCCTAATTGGTTGTCTGTCGTTGCTGATAATCAAGAAGATATTCAAGCGATCATTGCTTCATTTAAATAAATAGGCCGGATTATTAAGTTTTACAATATACCGTTTTAAACAGTGAGAAATAAAAAAGGCGTTATTAATAGCGCCTTTTTTTGTGGAGCATGAAGTATCTGATTTAGTCTTGAGGTGTTTTATTGGACTTAAAGACTTTAACTTCTGCTCGGGCTATCACATTATGATGAACTTCATCAGGACCATCAGCGAAACGTAGAGTACGTTGGTGCATATACATTTCAGATAAATCTGACCATTGGCTGAGTCCAGTGGCTCCATGAACTTGAATCGCATCGTCAATGATTTTACATACTTTTTCTGGCACCATCGCTTTTGCCATTGATACCCAGATTCGGGCTTCTTTGTTACCCATCAAATCCATCGCTTTCGCCGCTTTTAATACCATCAGACGCATAGCTTCAATTTCGATACGAGAGCGTGAAACTGTTTCCATGTTTTTGCCAAGGTCGAGAATTTTTTGACCAAAAGCGGTACGAGTCAAACCACGCTCAAGCATGAGGTCTAGTGCTTTTTCTGCGTTTCCAACAGCGCGCATACAGTGATGAATACGGCCAGGCCCTAAGCGAATCTGAGAAATTTCAAAGCCTCGTCCTTCACCCCAAATAACGCTTTCTTTGGGAACTCGAACATTGTCGAGTTTGATATGCATGTGGCCGTGAGGGGCATGGTCGTGACCGAATACTTTCATTGGCCCCACAATGGTTAAACCTTTTGCATCCATAGGCACAAGTATTTGGGATTGCTGACGAAATGCTTCAGCATCTGGACTTGTTTTCACCATGAGGATCATGACTTTGCAGCGTGGGTCGCCGGCACCAGAAATATAATATTTCTCACCATTAATGACATAGTCATCGCCATCTAGTACGGCAGTAGTACCGATATTTCTAGCATCAGAAGACGCAACATGTGGTTCTGTCATCCCGAAACAGGAACGAATTTCTCCGGCAAGCAAAGGTTTTAACCAACGTTCTTTTTGTTCTGGTGTCCCCAGTCTTTCGAGAACTTCCATGTTTCCAGTATCTGGTGCAGAACAATTTAAAGTCTGTGATGCTAATGGGTACTTACCTAATTCAAAGGCAATGTAAGCATAATCTAGATTAGAGAGACCTTCACCAGTTTCAGCATTAGGTAAGAAGAAATTCCATAAGCCAGCAGCTTTAGCCTTCGCTTTTGCGCCTTCTAGCAATTCTAATTGACGAGGGTGGTAGCTGAAGCGATCTTCTAGACCTTCACCTAGTTTTTCAAATTCATCTTGAATGGGGATGACGTTATCTTCTATATGTTTAACCACAGCATCAAGAAGAGGGCGAGCCTTATCCGACATGGCTAGACTGTTTAGTTCGTTATTAGGTGTTAAGTGGTTCAACGTTGCATCTCCTCGATGTATAAAGCGTGATATTGCTAATTAGGGTTTTGTTATATCAGCGTAAAATAACAAGCTGACGCTCGTAAAAAGTGGTGAATATTATGAATTATTTCAGAATAGAAGTCTCGTGGTTTATTGTAAAAACATTAATTCATAATTCTGGTTAATATATGTCTATAGGATCTCTTAGTCTTAATATAGAAGGGGGAATCGGTATTATGGTTTATTGGCTGTGAGGGGGAGTTGATATTAAAAAAGTTGAGACTAACTTCCGTTCAGGCGCACTGCTCTTCCGGCAAACTACAGCTTACTATCAGACAAAAAATATAATGATTGTGACTTTATTGCGCAGTGAGACGTCTACTGTGCTGCTATTAAAACAAATATGCCATTTTGATAGAAAGAAGATGAGCACAGCCCTCGCCATAGTTGGCCATAGTTGGCGAAAGATTTCCGACCATTTAGGGAGAATACGATGAGTTTTAAAATACAACTATCCAGAGCAATTGTAGTAACAGTCTTGTTTTCAATCGCGATGCTATCGATAGCCGATGATATCCGAGATTCTTTATTTACTCAGGCCGATGATGCATTACGAAATGCGAATATGGCTCGAGCGAATGTTCTTGCACCTCGAAACTATGAAAAGGCAGCCAATGCCTATCGAAAAGCTGAAGAGGGCTTAAAGAAAGGACAAAGCATTGAGAAAATAAAATCAGATCTACAGAAAGCCATTACTTCTTTTAATGCGGCGGCAGAAGCCACTCGTTTAGCAGAAGTGACTTTTACGACGTCCATTCAAGCGCGAAATGATGCTGAAGCAGCGCAAGCCTCTAAATACGCTAAAGAATCTTGGGCTGAGGCAGAAAAAGCATTTGCTGAAGCAGCGAGACGCTTAGAAGGTGGGAATGTCAACAAAGCAAAAAAAGAAGCGCAAGAAGCTGAAACTGCATATCGCACTGCTGAGCTTCAAGCAATAAAAATGAATTATTTGAGTGAGACAGCAAAGTTAATTCAAACAGCTAAGAAAAATAAAGTTGATCGTTATGCGCCAGTCACATTAGCAAAAGCAGAGGCGCTCGTTTTACAAGCTGAAAAAGAATTAAATGAAAATCGTTATGACACTGATAGGCCGCGATCATTAGCAAAACAAGCACACTATGAAGCGAAGCATGCGGTGTACATTGCGGGTATTGCAAAACCAATGGTGGAAGAAGAGCAAACGCCTGAGCAATTTATTTTAAGTGCTGAAGAACCTGTTGCCGATATTGCCAGCGCTCTCGATATGGTGGCTGAGTTCGATGCGGGTATGACGGTCCCTACTGAAAGAATTCGAACTGAAATTGCGAGTTTACGAAAAGATTCTACCGAGTTAGTAGAACGAAAAAGTGATATTGCTTCTTTAGAGTCTGAAATTCAACAAATGGAAATGCGATTAGGTGTACAGTCAGAAAGATTAGCGGCTCAAGAAGAAGCACGAAGACGGTTTAATCAACTAGAAAACATGTTTAATGTTGATGAGGCTATTGTGCTATCACAAAAAGGTGATATTTTAATTCGTACCATCGGATTAAATTTTGATGCAGGAAGTTCGCAAATTAGCTCAGATTATTTCTCTCTTTTAAAGAAAGTGCAATCAGCTCTGGCTTTATATCCGAAAAGCACTGTTATCGTTGAGGGGCACACAGATTCTTTTGGCGGCGATGATGCAAATTTTGATCTTTCAGTGGCAAGAGCTGAATCAGTTCGTTCATACTTAATGGCGAATATGTCAAATAGAGAAGCGAGCAGTGTTAAAGCGGTTGGGTTTGGCGAGACTAAACCTATTGCCAATAATGAAACACAAGAAGGTCGACAGAAGAATAGAAGAATCGATTTGATTTTAAAAGCAACTGAACGATAATATTTTCACAAAATAAAAACAGCCCGATCATGAATTGATTGGGCTTTTTACCTTCTGGGTTTAATTAAACAGTGGAATTCCAATGCACAATGATAACGGCGATTTGTTAAATGAAAATGAAAAAGAAATAAGTAAGTTGTTTTTAGATAAGCTGGAGTTGTCTGAAAGTAAAGTGAAAGGCAGTGTGGCCGATGAAACAGTTTCAGATACACTAAAGAGAGTTAATCATCAAACGGGGACAAGAGATTTGCTCACTTTATTGATGGCGGGATCATTCACTTTCTTAATAGCACTGATGGCTCCTTTTTGTGTAAAAAAAAATTCAAAGTTAAAAAGATAATTGGTTAGTGTAAGCGATTAGCAAAATAAAACGAATAAAACATTGAGAATACAGGGGAGATAACTGTGGAAAAATTTCAAGGTTGGGCAGAACCGCTAGTCACAGTAGTGGCAACGTTTTGGGAAAAAATAGCGGTATTTTTACCTAGTTTATTAGCGGCAGTCGTCGTTATTATCGTCGGATATTTAATCGCTAAAATACTTCATTTTATTGTTGTGAGACTACTGAATACTGTCGGGCTAAATACCTTGAGCATCCGAGCTGGTATTCACGATGTGTTAGACAGAGCCGGTATTAAATCAACAGTTCCTGAAATGGTCGGTAAGTTAGTTTTTTGGATTGTTTTACTCACGTTTTTTGTTTCAGCGGCTGAAACCCTTGGTTTGTCTCGTGTTTCATCCGTTATAGATGAGCTAACGATGTATCTACCAAAAGTGATAGGTGCGTGCCTAATATTGATTGTAGGTTTTTTTTTAGCAAACCTTATTCGTGATGTGGTCAGGGGAAGTGCGGAAAGTATAGGCGTTGAATATGCTAAACCACTGAGTAGTATTGTTTTTGGCTTGCTTTGTATTATTACGGTTTCTCTAGTTATCAATCAGTTAAAAATTGAAACTACCTTATTGAATGCCATTATAGCGATTACTGCTGCAACTTTGGGATTGGCAGTGGCAATTTCATTAGGATTTGGGACGCGGGATTTCTCTAAAAATGTTGTTGCTAGTGTTTATGCGCGAGATTTGTTTAAAGCAGGCGATAAAATAAAATTAGAAAAACTAGAAGGAGAAGTCATAGAGGTTAGTGCAGTTAAAACATTAATTAAGCATAAAGACGGCTCGATTATTTCTGTCCCTAATACGACACTCATAGAAACAACAGTTAATACTCGTTCACAGAGTAGCTAGGGGTTATCAATTAATAAAAATGTGATTCGCCATATATTGAGCGGATTTATTTTCTAATTGTTTGATGCGTAGTATTAATTGTCATTGGTGTTGATATTTCAAAATTCAATCTTAACAATACATCGATCACTGATGATGAGTTGGTGTTGATGGCTAAACGTGAACTTCCGTATGTGACTCATTCCTATGAGGGCTTAATGCTGCGCCATCAAAAATTAATTCGTCATGTTGTTTACGGTGTTGTTAAAGATCATTTTTCAGTGGACGATGTTGTACAGGAAGTGATGATGAAGGTGTTTAATAAGTTGACGACTTTCGAGGGACGCTCATCTTTTAAAACATGGCTAATGACTATTTGTATGAATACTAGCATTTCGTTTTTGCGGAAAAATAAACGGTACAAGTTAGAAAATGATACTGATGAATATGATGCCCCTGCAATTCTCGATGAGGGTTCTTCTCGGATTGATATCGATTCGTTTGATAAGCTAATTCGCGACCTAGATGAGAAAGAAAGACAAATAGTCACTCTGAAATTTGTCGCTGAGTTAGAGTTTCAAGAAATAGCAACAGCATTAGGTATGGGGCTAAGCGCGATTAAAATGCGATATTACCGAGCAGTTGAAAAACTCAAGGAGAATAGTGGCACGTTGCTTTAGCTTGATCCAGATCGCTTTTTGACAATATTTTTAAATCTCACATAAAGTTTTGTTGCATAATGAATGTTGAGATTAATGTTTAATAATAGAGGATTGGGGTCGACCAGCAATGTCAGGAGCAGTATTAAAAAATAGAGTCAATATAATAAAGCAGAAAAAATGGTTAGCCTTAAACACATTTTGTTGTTTTCTGGTGATGTCTGCAGGAAGTTATTCTGCTGATACTAGAGAGTCAATTGAAGAGCATTTAGATGATTTGAACGCTGAGAATGTCGAATTAAGGCGCCGAGTAGAGCGTTTAGAAAAAATACTGTCAGAGCAGTTGATGGTAAACAGGGAAGAGAAAGGTGAGAAATTAAATAGTAAAGCCGAATTAGAGGCAAACCAAAAGCACGTCGTTTCTGAACATGTTGATACAGGCAACGCCGAAGTCTCCGCTGAGGTTTTTCTAAGAGTATTCGTTTTCAAAGTGAGTATGGTTTTGCTATGTTGGATTCCACTTCACGAATCAATAGAAAACAAGAATTTATTTTAGATCACTTGCGGGCTAATACGCTGCAATCGAATTCTTTTGTCATGAGTGCCGCGATATCACCCATTTTGAATTATCAAAAAAGCAATACCGATAGTAAATTTGGTTATCTGATGCGTCATCCGACAAGCGCAAATCAACGTACAAAAACAGTATCTGAGGCTGTAATACATTCGGCCCAATTGGCGGTAACTGGGAATGTGAATGGCTGGGTTTCAGCTCACCTAGAATTTCTTTACAACCCTGAGCAAAGTTTTGGTGCGGGAACGACGACAGATTTAAATCGTAACCAAGTGCAGGTTCGACGCGGATATCTTTTGTTCGGTGATTTAGATAAAACACCGTTTTACTTTTCGCTGGGTAAAATGGATATCCCTTTTGGATTAATGGATACCGTCAATCCTTTTACTGCAAGTACGGTCTGGCATGCGTTTGGCGGTTTGGCTTATGGGGCAAAAGCGGGTGTTCAACTGGGCGGATTTAATGCGCGTGTTATGGCAGTTCAGGGTGGAGCTCAATTTAGGGCCGCACATGTTCCCGTTGATGGAAGTAACATCCCCAGCAAATTGAACAATTACGCATTCGATATTCATTATAATTTTGGATTGAATGGTGATTCTCAATTTTTAGTTGGGGCGTCTTATATAAAAGGCAGCGCATATTGCCAAGGGTTTCCTGTGACACATTTCAGTGCTTGTGAAGAAGAAAATGCAGCAATGGATGGTTATGTGAAATTTTCCTCACCACATTGGACCTTGATTGCGGAATACGCAGAAACAGATGATGTTTGGGCAGGAACATTTAACCCAAATATTCCTCAGTTTGAAGCATCGAAGGTCACGAGTTGGGATATTGGTGCAAAATATACAATCAATTTAGATGAAACATCGATAGATTTTTCTGTTGATTTTAGTCGTTTTGAGGCGGGTCCAGATGGCGCTCCTTGGTCAAATCAAGATCAAAGTGTTTTAGGTGTTGCGGGGTTTATATCAAAAAATGTGAAGCTGTTTGGGGAGTTTATTCGCACTGATGGTTATGCGCCGTTAAATTTTATTAGTGGCGGTAATCTAGCGCCTAATGAAACGCACAGTGATAATGGCGCAAAATCAAAAATTATTATGGTTGGGGCTAATGTCGCGTTTTAAGGCCAGACACTTT
Source organism: Cellvibrionaceae bacterium (assembly GCA_050633885.1). Classification (GTDB taxonomy): domain Bacteria; phylum Pseudomonadota; class Gammaproteobacteria; order Pseudomonadales; family Cellvibrionaceae; genus JAWSVE01. Next base: position 145,237 of record JBOEHK010000005.1, on the reverse strand, counting down.
TTTGTTGGAGGCGATTAAGTGTTGTGGCGTCACTCAACTACCGTGTTGGGTGAATTTTATTGTCGTTTAATTAGAAAACACCGGCTTCTAAACCGGCTGCCATAGTCATTCCAAGTGTTTGCCAGTCTGAAATAAATTCTTCCTGAAAGTCTCCTTTGGATATTAAGGGTTCTTGTATTGATTTCCATTTCAGCCCCGTAATAATTTTTTCCATGCCTATTTTTGTTCCTGTCCCATCAAGCCCTGCACGGATGGCAATTGCGTAAGGTAATGCCTGTTTTTTTTCTAGACATGGATAATAGATACGGTCGAAGAAATCTTTCATCGCACCGCTCATATAGCCAAAATTCTCAGTCGTTCCCAAAATAATTGCGTCAGCCCAAATTACATCGTCTGGAATTGTTGATAGGGGTTCTGTTACCTTTAGGTTTATATTTCTAATGTCAGGGTGTGATGCTCCCTTGATAACGGCATCTCGTAATCGTTGAGTATTGTCGGATGGACAATGTATGTTGATGAGTAAGTTCATACTAAAATGTGTAATTTATTCGTCATCATTTGAAGAGGAGTCTGTATCGGATTTCGATTCAGCAGGAATAAGTTGAACAATATCTCTAATAGAGCATCTCTCGTTTCTGTTCAATGAATCTTGAACAATAATTTTTTCAAATTTGCTCAGTGAGGATCCAAAGCTGGTGAACCCAATTTCTAAAGCCCCTGATAAACCAGTACAAGGGGTGCGAAGGCTTATTAAGTAAAACTCTTTTCGACGCGCTTCTAAAATAATGTGTTTACTATCAACATACTTCCAACTTCTGATCGTGTAGTTGAGAATTCTGTCTTTGGAATCTCCAGTTGTTAATTCCATTTTTTCTAAGGTTGAAGCAAGTTTGTTGCTTGTTGGAGCTGTTGAAGTACAGCCTAAAGTAAAAATTGTCAGGTTGATGAGAATGGGTAGCCACAATATTTTTTTCATGCGATTCACCTTTATTAATGTGAAATGATTTGGTTATATCCAGTTTGATGCTGTTGCTGGGATAATGTTCTAGAATAAGGAAAAAATATATTTGTTTTGGTATGACTGTGATTGTCTGTGAATCATGACCGCCTCTAACATCACTGCCTCTAAATAGAGACAGTGAGTAATCATGATGGCGACGATTGAGTATTTGTACTATCAGAATAGCAAATTACAGCGTACGTTTTGGTTGTGAAAATATTTTTTGTATCAGTGGTTCAAAAGAGTCTAGGCTGTCCACTTTGAAGTCTGGATCAAAAGCGGGCGCGTCCCAGTGATCGACTAGCTTTACTGCTAGGTCGTACCAGCTCTCTTTTGTGAATCCGTCGCGCAGATTTGGGTTTCCGCCCATGAACTCATAATAATATTTTCCTTGAAAGTGCTGATGATTATAAATCACGTGATAAGCATCTTCGGAGATGTAAGGACGCATGAGTTCGGCACCGATAGCGCCATGGTTTGGAATGTTCACTGCTTTGCCGATATCGTGAAGTAGAGCGATGGCAACTTCTTCATCAGAGGCGTTGTCACGCCTCGCCAAAGTTCCTGTCATTAGGCTGTGTTGTAACTGATCACAAGCAAAACCCACAGTAACTTGCTCTAAGCTGCGTAACATATCCATCAGATGGGCTGGGGTCTTGTAAAAGTGTTCTTTGTGAGCTGCGCCAATGATGGCCCAGTCATCAGAGGTTCCATTTTGCATTTTAGTGAACATTGGCGTTTCCTTCTTTGTGTTAATACGCTTTGTGTTAATACGGTTTTTATTAATAGAATTCGTGTCGATAGATTGTTGGCAGAGACTGATCTAGCAGAATTTATTATCGTTAAATAGTATCAGGTATAGCGAAAAATCAGAAGATACGTGATCGTGAACTATTTTAAGTTTTGTTATCAGAATCCAAGCGCTTTAGATTCTTTTAGGGCGAGATGGAGTGGCATCGTTGGGTACTGATGTTGTTGCAAAAAATGAATATATTTCAACGTCTTAAAGCCGTCAAACCAATAGATGAGATGTTCTTGTATTTGTTGCTGATTCTTACAGTTGTTAATTAGATGATTGAATAATGAATCTATTTTCATAGAATAAAGTGCTTTAGTGGTGATTGAATTCAGTGAAGAAAGCCATTTCTTGCAACGCTTGATTTGATACTGATTAGTTGCGTCAATGTGATTTTTTTCCTCAGAAATACAATCAGTTAGCGTTTTAAATTGATGCAATAATTCTTTAAGTTCTACAAATATTTTTGGATTGTAAGCGGGGTATTCAAATTTCTTTTGAGAAATAATAATTTTCGAGACTGCTGGTCCGGTTCCAAAAGGAACCCGGTCAGACTCTCTAGAGTTAATTTGGATGGGATCGCCTTCGAGAGTTTTAATTTCACCTAGCTTTGCCAGCTTGTTTAAAAGATAAAAATCTTCACCGCCTGACTTTTTTGGGAATCCTCTAGCTTGACAATAATGCTTTGCTGAAATAGCTAAACAACTTCCGATAGTGTGGAACGCGAAATGTGAATTTGCATAGCGTAAACCGTCTACATAATAACGCATTGTTTTTTCATAAATATTAGAGGCTTCACCGACGGCGTTTTCTTCTTTTGAGTGAGAAAATTGATAGATCGCAGCGCTGACATTATTTAATTTTTTTATATTGTTTGTTTGGGAAAAATAATCAATAGGCAGTGTGGCGTCAGCATCGGAGCTATGAATAAAGTGGGTTGTCAGGATTTTGTTTTTGATGAGGCTGATGGCGATATCGCATGCAATTTTCCGCGCAAGACCAACACCTTGTTTTCTGGGTATTTTTTGATGGTTTGAAAACCGGTCGACTAGTATTAAATAATTGTTATTAGTCCAGCGAATTAGGTTTATATTCTCTGACGACCATATTCTCTTTCCACTGTGTTGAGAAAAATCGTAGAGGTTTTTGTTGTCTTCGTCATGGCTGTTTTGATTGTCAGGAGAGTTTATAACAACAATAAAAAAACAATCATGGATAGGGTGTTCTTTAAGCCGAGTTAAAAATGCACAAGACTCTTTAAAAGCTGGGATAATTAACGCATATTTTGTTGTGATTTTCCCGCTGATATCTTGAGGGATGTTTGATATGGTCGATGACTCAACTTCGGCATATTGATTAAGATATTGATCGTAGGGGCTCTTGTTTTGGTTGGCGTTTTTGGGGGTCATAGCATCGACGAGGTGATTATTGTTTATTTTAAAATCTAATGAAGTGCGGGTCTGAAAGGCAAGCTTTCAACTATTTTGGCTTCAATTGTCAGCAACTCATCCAGTCTTGAATGAATGATTTTTTCGTCAAAGTAGAGTTGAGCAAGTTCAATGAATTGATTGGCATGTCTTGCCTCTGAGCTTGCCAGTGTAGCATAAAATCGCTTAATCCCTGGGTCGGTGTGATGCTCTCCAATGAGCGCAAACCTTTCACAGCCTCGGGCTTCAATAATTCCGCCGGTAATCAATCGGTCAAGAAAGTATTCACTGCTTTCTTTGCGGAGATGTTTTCTAAATTGATTAATGTAAGGATCTTTTTCATCGGGTGCTAATATTAGACCGCGTTTCATTATTAATCTCACCACGTCTCGAAAGTGGGTCATTTCTTCTATCGATAAATCAATCATCGCTTTAACAAGCTCTTCACGGTCAGGGTAGTGAGAGAGCATTGAGACAGCCATGCCGGAAGCTTTTTTCTCTGCTGCTGCATGGTCATTTAAAAATGTATCAAAATCTTTGAGTACAGCGTCTACCCATTGCAAAGACGTTTGATATTTAAGTGTTATGGTCATAGTGAAAAGGGTACAAGCAAAAAATAAAAAAATGATTGTAAGATTGTATCTGTTTGATGCTTTAAAGAACATCGAAAAGCTATTTGTAGTCGATTATTTTCTGAAATTTAAAAGAATTTAATATTGGCGCTATGAAGATAATTTGCTAGCGCGCAATAAAAACGCCTATTGATTTTTTCAGTAGGCGTTTACAAAGCATTTTTTAATTTTTCAGATTCAGTTATTTGGGTTTTGTCATTTTTATTAAGAAGCGATCTGTTTTTCCTCTGAGCTCGGGACTGAAGACCATTCCTTTTAAATCGTCATCTTTACTGGCGAGAAGAGCACTGGTTTCAACAATGAAGCCTGCCGCCTTAGCGGCATCTACCGCATCTTGAACTGGCATGCGGTGAATGCTGGCATTATCAGCGCCTGCAGCACCATTGTGATCAATCAATCCAAAAACTCCACCAGGCTTCAATGACTTTTTTATGTCTTTAAGTAATGCAATGCCAGCCTCGGGGCTTCGGTTATAAATGTCATGAAAATTGAGAGCTGTAATCGCTATGTCAACAGAATTATCTATTCCGAGTTTGTCAAAATCAGCGTTGATTCGAGTGACATTGTTAAGTCGTCCACCTTCAAGTCTTTTTGATATGGCTTTTTCGTACATGCCATCACGAAATTGAAGAAATGCAGGAGAGTTTTGAGCGTAAACTTTACCCTTTTCTCCGACGGCTAGTGACAAGACTTCTGTGTACCATCCCCCTGAGGCCATAACGTCCAAAACAGTCATGCCGGGTTTTAGTCCAAGAAATGCCAATACTTGCGCAGGTTTTCTTGCGGCGTCTCGATCGCTGTCCCCAGCCATACGTGATGGGCTTTTAAGCGCTTCGGTAATCGTTCTTGTATCGGAATGCAAAATCGGAGACCAAGATAGCGATGTAAGAATAATGGACACTATCGCTAGCAAAGGTAGAAGCTTGCTGGTGTGTTTAGCTTTGTTGATTAGTGTTGCTGTTTTAGGTGATTGCTTTTTTATCATTATGAGCCCCTTATTTTTCTATGGTCTTAGGTTGTGTGCTAAGCGCAAGTTTTATTTATTGTTCTTATTAGTAGCTGTCTTTTATTAAAGATAAATGACGGGGTGTAGAAAGTACTACAACACAGTAAGATCGGCTAGGAGGATTGTCGCAATAATTGTAAACCTTAGAGGTAGTCTATTGCTTGCCTAATTAAAGATTGATGAAAGTCAAAATACTTAATTTGGTTTGTTTATAGTTTGGTGATGCTCAGGTGGCTTTTTGGGCTCTTTCCGATGAATCATGTTGTTGAGCTCATATTGTTGTGACCATAAGGGGTTCATTTTATTGATAAAACTCTAGGCAATTTCATATGACGGGGATAGATCGCACGCTTATATCAGTGGGTAAAATGCTCAAGAATTCGTTAGGTTATGTTTAGTTGCTTGACTTTAAAAGGCTCAAAGTTTAGAACGATGAGTCAAATTATAATAACTTTATGAATCCAAATTTTCTTAACCGTTTCTTCAATAAATCGGAACAAATTTCAGGACATTAAAACAGGACTTTCTCATGGCTACAATTACACTTTCTGTTAATGGTAAGCAGCATACCGTCAACGACATTGATCCAACCACGCCTCTTTTATGGGTGCTTCGTGACAATGTAGGCTTGGTGGGTACTAAGTATGGTTGCGGTATGGCCCAATGTGGTGCTTGTACAGTTCATATTGATGGGCAACCCATTCGTTCATGTTCAATGCCTGTTTCTTCTGCAGAAGGAAAAGAGCTGACAACAATTGAAGGTCTAGCGAAAGATGGCGAATTAAACCCAGTGCAGCAAGCGTGGGTAGATTTGGATGTACCGCAATGTGGGTACTGTCAAGCAGGCCAAATCATGTCGGCTACTGCATTGTTAGAAAAGAACCCAAACCCAACCGATGACGATATTGATGCAGCAATGTCTGGTAACTACTGTCGCTGTGGTACCTATACGCGTATTCGTGCTGCTATCCATACCGCTGCTAAATCACAAGGAGAGAAAGCATGAGTCAATCAGTGATGTCTCCTGAACACTTCGATCCTTTGATTTCTGAAATTCTTTCTCAATCTGATGCAAACTGGAAATCTTCTATGCAAGAGGCTGCATCTGTTGATCGTCGCTCTTTCTTAAAGCTTGTTGGTGTTGCTGGTGGAGGTCTAACACTGGCGATGAGTTTTGGTCCAGTAGCTTTTGCTGAATCAGGAGCAGGCGAACTCAGTTCTTTAAATGCGTATGTGCGTATCTCTCCTGAAGGTGCAATTTATATTTATTCAAAAAACCCAGAGATTGGTCAAGGTATTAAAACTGCTTTGCCGATGATCATTGCTGAGGAACTCGATGCATCTTGGGAAGACGTGATTGTTGAGCAATCTCCGATTGGAGCGGCTTATGGACGTCAATTTGCGGGAGGCTCGCTTTCTATCCCAATGAACTGGCAGGCTATGCGTCAAGCTGGCGCTACAGCTCGGGCGATGCTGGTCGAGGCGGCCGCTAAAAAGTGGAAGGTAGATGCAAGTACCCTTCGCACTGAAAATAGTAAAGTCATTAATGCGAATGGCGATTCAATTGGCTATGGCGATCTTGCTACTGCAGCTGGAAATTTAAAAGTGCCTGCAGCAAATTCATTGAAACTTAAAGAAAAGAGTGAGTACACACTACTTGGTAAGCGCATTACTGGCGTTGATAATATGGCTCTTGTTACTGGAGAGCCTCTGTTTGGCATTGACACGGCCTTACCTGGGATGGTTTACGCTTCATATTCCAAGAGTCCTCGATTCGGTGGTGTTGTTAAAAAAGCGAATCTTGCCGAGATTAAAAAGCTAACAGGAATATCAGATGCTTTTGTTCTTGATGCGAAAGGGTCAGCACAAGAGTTGGCGTCGGGTGTCGCGATTATTGGTAATTCAACGTGGGCAGTTTTCCAAGCAAAACAAAAGTTAAAAATCGATTGGGACCACAGCAAAAGTTCAACGGATAGTTGGACTGGTTTTGTTGAGCAGTCGAAAAAGTTAGCTGGACAAGATGGCGACAAAGTAGTTACAGAGCGCGGAAGCTTAGATGAAGGATTTAAAAACTCCGCTAAAACGGTTGAATCTTTATATACCTATCAATTTGTATCGCATGCCAATCTAGAGCCTCAAAACTGCACTGCGCATTTTAAAGACGGAAAAATGGAAATTTGGGCTCCGAGCCAAACACCACAAGGTGCAATCGGCAATGTTGGCAAAGTGACTGGCTTATCTGCTGATAAGATTAAAGTGCATCAAATGCGAATTGGTGGAGGTTTTGGTCGTCGTTTATTAAATGATTATGTGTGTGAAGTGGCCGCAATTGCCCAAAAAGTAAAAGCGCCTGTTAAGCTTCAATGGACACGTGAAGATGATATGGCTCATGATTATTTTCGCCCAGGTGGTTTCCATTCATTTAAAGGTGGTGTCGATTCTTCTGGCAAAATCAGTGCTTGGCAAAACCATTTTATGACTTTCACCAACGGTGGACGTCCAGTGAGTGGCGGATCTATGGGCAAGGATGAATTTCCTGCGCTGAATGTTGATAATTACAAGCTAACTCAAACTGCAACTGACATTGGAACGCAGTGTTATGCATGGCGTGCTCCTGGCGCATGTACCTTTGCATGGGTTGTTCAGAGTTTTATGCATGAGCTTGCCGTAGCGGCAGGAAAAGATCACCGTGATTTCTTAATTGAAGTGATGGGCGAGCCTCGCTGGTTAACGGAAGGCAATACGCGTGCGTTAAATACGGGTCGTGCCATTGAGGTGATCAAAATGGCGACGGAAAAAGCGGGTTGGGGAAAACCTATGCCAGCAGGTCGCGGCTTAGGTTTGGCATTTCATTTTAGTCATGCAGGTCATATTGCTGAAGTGGCTGATGTCACAGTTGATGCCAACAAAAAAATCACTGTGAATAAAGTAACAGTTGTTGCTGATGCAGGGCCGATCGTCAATATGAGCGGTGCTGAAAACCAAGCACAAGGTTCAGTTGTTGATGGTTTAAGTACAATGATGGATTTAGAAATCACAATGGAAGGTGGTGTTATTGAGCAATCAAACTTCCACAATTACCGTCCTTTAAGAATGAAAAATTCACCAGAAGTTGAAGTTCATTTCATCGAGAGTGATTTTGCACCTACAGGGTTGGGAGAGCCGGTTTTGCCGCCGTTGGCTCCAGCTGTTTGTAATGCTATTTTTGCAGCAACTGGCCAACGTATTAAAACGCTTCCCATCAGTAAAGAAGGATATTCTGTTTAAGAGCCGTTTTTAATATAAGTCGTATCTTCATAAAAAAACCTCCAGCAATTTTTATTGCTTGGAGGTTTTTTTATGGGTTAGCCTAAGATAAAGCTAACAATAGGGTAATAGAAATAAAAAATTGAAAGTCCATTAAGATGTGGTTATCGGTATTTTAGGTGTTGCTGAAAATTAGGCGTCGCTCGAAATTAGCAGCCGCGAGTAATCACAAATTCATCTTGGCCAAGGTTTTCAATGAGATATTCCATTTCGCTAACGATATCTTTAACGGAGCGATATTCACAAAAATTTTCGAGGACTGTGTTTATGATGGCCCGTCCTACGGTGTCTTTATCAAAGTTCTTATCACTGCAAGTCTCTCCCATTGCTTGATTGACTAATTGTTTTGCGTATTCGACTTCTCCGCTCATATGAGTTCTCTTTAATAGGGTAAAAGTAAGTGAGTTTCATAATAGCGTCAGTGGATAATCAGTGATATATCGAATTGTTGTTAGCATGACATTGATCAATATCCGTTAATTTATTGTGCTATTAAAGACTTTCTGTCTCGAAAAGCGCTCGATAACATTACTTATCATTGTTGCCATCACTTAGTAATAAAAGCTGTGGCACACTAAGCAGCGAACGTGTTTCCCAGAAAATAACTGATAAAAATAAGGGGTTTCCATGCAATTTATAATCAATAATTTTTTAACGAATCAACCCAGGTCCTATGTCGACGAAGTCAAAAATAGATGGTTGAATTCCATGCGGCCAGTCACTGTGTTTGCAGCTGTATTGGGAAGTTTGTATCTTGTTGGGTGTGAAAAGGGCAGTCAATCCGAGCAGGTCGTATCTCAAGAAAACGCCAGTGTTGAATCAGTAGTAGAAAAATCCAGTGCATCGATGGAGTCGGTTGAATCTGATTTGATTGCAAAAACACAGTATGGACCGGTACGTGGTTTTGAAGACGATGGTGTGAAAGTTTTTAAAGGTGTGAGGTATGGGGCTGATACCGCAACTACTCGTTTCCAGGCACCAAAGGCACCCAAACCCTGGAGCGAAGTTAAAGACGCCTTGGAGTATGGGAATTCAACACGACAAGTGCCAACCGGGAGTGGAGGAGGGTTGTTTGCATCTTGGAAGCCCGAACCCGTACCTGCGTTAAGTGAAGATAGTTTGTTTTTAAATGTGTGGACCCCAGCGTTACGTGACGGGAAAAAACGTCCTGTTATGGTCTGGTTTCATGGTGGTGGGTTTACTTCGGGTTCTGGTTCTAGTCAAGCTTATGATGGAGTGCGGTTAGCAAACCGAGGTGATGTTGTTGTCGTCACGGTTAATCATCGTTTGAATTATTTTGGTTATTTGAATTTAGCACATTACGGAGAAAAGTTTATTGATTCAGGTGCAGCAGGTATTTTAGATCTTGTTGCTTCGTTGAAATGGGTTCGCGACAACATTGCAGAATTTGGGGGTGATCCAAATAATGTTTTGATTTTTGGAGAATCCGGTGGCGGCATGAAAGTCAGTACGCTTTTAGCAATGGATAAAGCAAAAGGTTTATTTCATAAAGCCGTCGTTCAAAGTGGTCCGGCTATTACATTAGCGAAATCAGAAGATTCTCAAAAAGCGGCTGCATTGGTTGTTGAAAAGTTAGGGTTAACCGAAGATACAATTAACGATATTCTGTCTATGTCTCCCGAAAAAATTGAAACGGCCGCTCGTGCTGTAGCAAAAGAAAATCGAATAGCTGTTGGAAGCAGTCCAACAGTGGATGGACGTAATATCCCTCGTCACCCATTTTTAGAGGGCGCTCCTCCGCAATCCGCTGATGTGCCGGTGTTAATTGGTACTACACGAACAGAAATGTCATTGTTGGCTGGTTCTCGTGATCCAAAATTATTTGATATTACTTGGGGGACATTGCCACAAGAATTATCAAAACTTGATTCAAGTATTGATAGTGTTGAAGCCATTAAAATCTACAAAGAAGAAAATTCGAGTATTGGCGCTGTTGAACTTTACTTTACCGCGGCGACAGATCGTGGTTTTTTAAATCGCTCTGTAGAGTTGGCAGAAAAGAAATCTCAACAAGCTGGCGCTCCTACGTATTTTTATTTATTAAACTGGGATACTCCGGTTGATAATGGAAAGTGGTTTTCTCCTCATGCGTTAGAAATCGGGATGGTCTTTGATAATGTCGAAAAATCCGCCTCTATGTCAGGCACAAGTGACGAGGCGCAGCGCATTGCAGATCTTATGAGTGAGGCGTGGCTAGCGTTTGCGAAAACAGGAAATCCGAACCACAAAGATCTGCCGAACTGGCCAGAATATAATGCAGAAAATCATCCCGTAATGGTATTTGATGTTGATCCGGCAGTCGTTAACGATCCGCACGGGAAGCAAAGAAGAGTTTTTCTGAGTCAGTAAATAATAGCGAGAGCTGATAAAATAAAAAAGGCATCTAATGATGCCTTTTTTATTTAGAGTTAGGATATTTTTAAAATTTTTAAATAGATAAGAACACTAAGCAATGTATTGTGGCATAGCGGATAAATCTTTTGGTCGAACACCTCTTTCGTATGCTGCATTGCCAACGACAAAAGCATCGTCAGGAAGATTCGTAATGTCTATTCCAACATGATCAAATATTTCTCGACATTGCTTTCGGCCTTCTGCGTCTAAATGCGGAACATAATCTGGTGTTTCATTGAGATCGCTCAGTAGTCCTCCATTTCCCCCTGTTAGCCATTTCATATATTTAATGTGTAGCCAAGGATGACCGCCGATGCTTAATGAGGGCGCTTGTAGTTGATAAAAATGACTCGCGATAGGTTCGTAGCGCCAGTAAAGTTCATAAGCTTCTTGATTCTTTCCGCGCCTGAGTAGGTCAAGGTATTGATGAACCCAAGGCGTTTTGGGTGATTGTAGCGAATCAATGCCCCACTGGCCTGTCCATTGCATTTTGTACTTAAGTGACAAGGGCAACATGAGTTCTAAATCAACAACCCCAAGCAATAGTCGATCGCCTAATCGTTCTGCAACAGCGTAAGCTGTCGCGGGCCGTAATGTTTGAGTGAATTTCACCCCCAATACATTATCAAATTTAGTTAAGCGTTCGAAAGCAGATAAAGGTAAGCCGGTAGGATCAAGATGTAATATCTTTGAACTAGGTTTTGCATAAAGAATAATCCCGAGAGATGTGTTCTCGATGATTGTTTTCATTTCATTGTATATGGCTTCTTGCGTTTTATGGTTAGGGTTGAAGTACATAAGAACATGAGAAATACCTTTGTTTTCCATGTCTCTTATTGATTGTTTTTTTTCTTTCCATGAGCCAGGGCGAATAATGCCTACGGTGAGTATTTTATTTTTTGCTTCGTCAGAAACAATGTTTTGCATCAAGCGGTCTGTTTTAGAATCAATGCCTATGGGTAATGGCATAATAGAGCAAAAACCTTGTTTGATTGAATGTCGAACATCACGCCTGATTCCTTCTTCATCGATTTTTTTAAAATCAGGCGACATACTAGGCAGAATAAACGACTCGCCACCCTTCAGGTTATCTTTCGCCCACGCTTTTTTTGATAGTAATCTTTTAGGAGGAGCTATAGCTGTATTACTATTTTCACTTGAAACTGTAAGGGAGTTCGTGAATGCAATACCGCCAGACATTAAAGCAAGTCCGGTGGCAACACTGCTTTTGAGAAAGTGCCTCTTGTCGCTTTGATTTGAATTTTTCATTACGTTTTCCGTTATTATTTTTTATAAAATAGTATTTATATGGATCGCTTTACGCCACTGCTTTGTTCTGCCCAATATTCCCTAAATACTTTTCGAGGATCGTTGACAGCAAAGCTTGGTTGACCAAACACCATCGTTGTGCGATTTTTTGTGTCATAGGTTGGCCATTCAGGTGTGTGATCATTATTAGGGTTGCCGGTTGCTGCCAGAGAAATCCACGCGCTAGCGATTTGTTTTGCAAGCTGAAGGTTGGCATCGGTTGGTCCAGCTAAAGGGAAACGAATGTCGTACATAGAATAAGACACATCGATACCGTGAACAGCGCCATAGCGACCATTAAATGCGGGACTTGGTGAGGTCCATAAATATTTATAAATGGGAGCACCTCCTTTTTGGGCCTGTTCTGCTTTTCTATCTGACATAATATGTGCGCTGCGACGGAAAGAATCGTCAGTAATAATGCGGGCATTAATAATAAACGGACTCGCCTTTGAATCTTCATTCCGATACATTCTGAGAAGCTTGTCGGCATCTTTTCCGACGCGTTTCTGCAACATGTTTTGCACGTCGTCCCATGTCATATTGAAATTGCGTTCACGGTAGGTGCGTTCGTCTAAGACTGAACTGACTATCATGGGAATATCTTTTGACAGCGGTGGGGCATCAGGATGGAAAGGGTTTCTTGGAATGGCTGAACCGATGACGGGAGAAAATGAACGAGGTGCTTCACCGCGAGATCGCTCAACAGCTTCAACCTCAGCTTGAGCATTTAATAACGTTGAGAAAGGAACATTTTGCAATTTTTTAATATCGTTATAACCTAATCCTAGTTTATTCAGTAATTTTGAAGATACTTTTTCAGCACTTTCTCTATCCATCGCGACTAACGATGATCCACTCATGACGCCGGCGCTATGGAATAACCCTTTTGCTGACGGCATGGTTAGCATGTGGCTAACTTTTGCACCACCTCCTGATTGTCCAAAAGTTAAAACGCGATCGGGATCGCCACCAAACGATTCAATATTTTTTTTCACCCAATCTAAGGCGGCGACTAAATCTTGCATGCCCACTGAACCTGAGTCGGCAAAATCATTGTCTTCACCTAAATAAAGAAATCCTAATGAGCTTAAACGATGATTCACATTCACGACAACGCAATCACCTAATTGAGATAGCATCCAGCCATCATTGCCTGGGGTGTTACTTGAACCGCCATAAAAACCACCGCCATGAAATCTTACTAACACGGGGCGCTTGGCCCCCTTTTTAGGTTCAGGAGTCCATAAATTTAATACCAAACAATCTTCACCCATTCCGCCCGACTGAACGTCGTTCAAAATTAAATCCGCATAAACATGGCGACGATTTCCAGGGATTTGGGGTGCAATATTTCCGTAGCCAAAAGCATCTCTTACGCCTGCCCATTTTTCTACCGGTTGTGGGGGCATAAAACGATTTTTTCCGCTGGTATCGGCACCGTATCGGATTCCTTTAAATATTGATGTGCCTCCACTCACTAATCCGCGAAGTTTGCCGTTAGCTGTTTCAACAACTGGAAATAGTTCAGCTTCGGAAGCGTTTAGAGAACTGAGGTAAGCGGAAGCAGTTAAAGCACCTGCACCGGCTAGTAATTGCCGTCGTTTCATGAATTTAATCCTCGATTATTTTATCGTTGTTAATATGTTGAGTATTTAAATCGTTCTAGTGAAATGTTTGATTAGGTCGCGCCTAATGCTACGCTGATTTCTGTACAGGTATTTAAAACAGTAGAGATAGATTTTTTCATTTTTTCTTTCGTAAACCTTTCTTTTGCTCCAGCTACTGCAATAGCGCCGACAGGGTTTCCATCGGCACCGAAAATGACCCCAGCTAAGCTATTCACTCCTTTTCTCCAAGAACTTGCTGATAACCCATAACCATTTTCGTTCATGGTTTTCATTTCTGATAATAATTCGTTCAGCTTAAATGTTGGCTTTGGCATTTTTTGAGCTGAAAAGATAGCGCGAACATTTTTTTCAAAATTATTTTGAGAGGAAAGAATGACTTTTCCTGATACCGTAAAAATTGCCGGTACACGCTCACCAATAGTCGTACTAGGTCGAATGGGAACAGGGGAAGCTATTTGTTCGAGATAAAGAGAGTCGAAGCCATCCAAAGCAATTAGATTGACGGTTTCTGTTGTATCTTGATACAAACGATGCATAAAGGGGAGGGCAACTCGGCGTAATTGGTTACGAGAAATAACGCGCATACCTTGCTCCCAGACTCTGAGCGAAGAAAAATAATGGCCTTCTCCGTTCTGGGCCACATAACCGGCTTCCACAAGGGTTGCCAATGTTCTGTGGATATTGCTTTTCCCTAGATCAAACTCAGCCGCTAGCGTTGAGATGCTCATCGGCGCTTCTGAGCGATTTAGCCTCTCAAGAACTTTTAGCCCTTTGATGAGTGTCGAATCGAGTCGTTGAGTGTGCTTAGAGTCTTTGGGTGCCTCAAGTAAGCTTGCTGTCATCGTCTTCGCCTTTGCCTGTTTGATGTATATGAATAGCAATGAGTTAGCTTTTTGAGTGTAAAACCCATTTTTAGAGCTAGCTAAACTTTCTGTTAGGTTTTGTAATGTGGAACGATGTTCTATTTAACAGAATAATATTCAAATGTTATAGTCATTATAATAAGAATAAAAGCGTTGTTTCAAAATTCAATTCTTTCGCTTAAATAGATCAAGTCAGAAAGCCCACGTAAGCAAGGCGCATCCAGTTTTCAACTAGGGGAAGTGATACCTGTGAATATTCTTCAGATCATAATCATGACCAGCTTATTGTCGGTAGTACTTTTTACGAGAGCTGAAGATCATTTATCAAAAGTAAAGTCAGTTAATGTCGTGACTCATTCAGGTGAGCTGGCTGGTTACCAAATAAAGACCCCCGCATTAATTAATGTTTTTAAGGGTGTTCCTTTTGCAAAGCCGCCGGTGGGAGATCTGCGTTGGATGCCACCGAAACCTATCCACTGGAAAGGTGTTAGAGATGCAAAAACTTTTTCATTACCTTGCTTGCAGAGAACTAATACCGATGGTTCGTGGAATGGTGCCGGTGTAAAAGGCGACAGTAGTGAAGATTGTTTGTATTTAAATATTTGGGCTCCAGCTAATTCAAAAAAAGCACCTATTATGCTTTGGGTATATGGCGGTGGTGGAGTCATGGGTGCAGGCAGCGTTCCTACCTACAATGGGGAAGCGTTTGCACGAGACGGAATTATTCTGGTCACTGTCAATTATCGGCTTGGGGCTTTAGGCGGTTTTTCTATCCCCGCTTTGACTGCTGAGGCAAAACAAACCCAAGAAGGTTTTGGCAATTATCATTTACTTGACGTGGTGGCAGCCTTACGTTGGATAAAGGATAACGCCGAAGTTTTTGGCGGTGATCAGAATAATATTATTTTATTTGGGGAATCCGCTGGTGCAACGATTACAGCAAACTTAGTGACATCTCCTATCGCAAAAGGATTGTTTGAAAAAGCAATTATCCAATCTACGGGTTCGCTACCAACGCCGGCGACAACATTAGAAGATGCTGAAAAGCGTGGTGTTGAAGCGATGAGCAATCTCGGTTTTTCGGGCAGTCTCACGTCGGAACAATTACGAAAAATTCCTGCAGAGAAAATCATTATGGATCGTAAAATAGGGCGAGGTGTTCGTACTATTTTGGATAGCCGAATAAAAACACAATCGATTTTAGAAAGCTTTTCTTCTGGAAATGAAAATGATGTCGCCATGATCATTGGTACTAATAGTGATGAAGGTCGATTACGGGGGACACAATTAGTAGCGACATATGCGCAAGGTGGTGAGCCGGTTTGGCAGTATTTTTTTGATTATGTTCCCGATTGGCGTAGGAAAGAGCAGCCTAATGGTGCTCCTCATGCCGCAGAAATTCCTTATGTGTTTGATACTGTTGATCACGATAGACGCGCCGGTAAAAACATGACAGCAAAAGATAAAGCCGTAGCAAAACGCATTCATTCTTGTTGGGTAGCTTTTGCTAAGCTGCCAGCAGGATCGACAACTATTGATTGTGCCGATGGATTTAAGTGGCCAGCGAGAACAGATGAAAATAATAAAACCGTCGCTATACTCCAAGAATTTCCTTCATTGGCTCATGCGGATGAATTGCGTTCGCCGCCCAATGGAGCAGAGCCTGGCCCCACAAGCCGTCCGTAACAATATAATTATAAAAACTTAATGTCTAAAAAATTAAAACAACGGAGAAGAAAATGAAGCGAAGAGCGTTTATTGGTGGCGGGTTAACGATGACGGCATCAGGTCTCGTGATACCACATGTTTCGTTTGCGACTTCTGGCAAAAAGCCTGTTGTAGAAACAGCACAGGGCCAACTGAGAGGTATCACCAATACCCGTGGTGTTAATGTTTTCAAAGGTATTCGCTATGGTGCTTCAACAGGCGGAAAAAAACGTTTTATGCCGCCGGTTTCGCCGCCCACTTGGGCGGGTGTTCGAGATGCTTTTGAATACGGAGATCAAGCTCCGCAAGCTCAAACTCGCTTGGCCGGTTCAGAACCTATGTCTGATGACTGTCTGCGTCTAAATGTGTGGACGCCTAAATTAGATAATAAAAAACGGCCGGTGATGCTGTGGTTTCATGGTGGTGGTTTTGAAGCCGGTGTTGGCTCAATGCCTTTCTATGATGGAACGCATATTGCTCATCGTGGTGATGTTGTTGTTATTACTATTAATCATCGCTTGAATGTATTTGGACATTGCTATCTTGGGGAATTACTTGGCGAGGACTTTCAACAATCTGGAAATGTTGGCTTTTTAGATTTGATTGCCTCTATGCAATGGGTGAAAGAAAATATTTCAAATTTTGGTGGTGATCCCGATAACGTGATGATTTATGGTCAGTCTGGCGGTGGAAGAAAAGTTAGTTTGAATTACGCCTCTCCGTTATCGCAAGGATTATTTCATAAAGGTGTTGTCCAGAGTGGCTCTCATCTGAAAGTACAAACTGAAGAGCATGCCAATAACCTGACAGAAAATTTATTAAAAGAATTAGGAATAGCAAAAAAAGATGCAATAAAACTTCAGTCGTTAGATGTCAATATTTTATCTCGAGTGCAGAGAAAAGTAATCAGTGCTGCTGGCTCACGTTTTTCGCCTATGTTAGATGGAATAACTTTTCCGACACAGCCTTGGTTGCCAAGCGCTCCGGCTATATCTAGCCATCTGCCCATGATGCTGGGAACTACTCGCACTGAGTTAACGAATCAAATGGGCGGTATCGAAGGAATTTTTGATATGAATGAGGCGCAAGCGAAAGCGCGCTTAAAAGCATTTATATTGGAAGATGATATTGATGAAGCATATAAAATATTCAAGGCGTCTCGACCGAATTCAAACCCATCGGAAGTGTTTTTTAAAATTGCTTCTGCTCGTGGATATGTTCGTGATCAAACCATTATGGCAGAGCAAAGAGTGAAGTCGGGGAGTAAAAATAATACCTATGTGTACCGCTTAATGTGGCGTCAACCGGTTGAAGGCGGGCGGAGGATATCTCAGCATTCTTTAGATCTTCCATTTATATTTGATACTGTAGCTGCGCTTCCACATATAACTGGACCTGAAACAGAAGAGACTCATGCCATGGTCAATAATATGGCAAATAGTTGGATTGCTTTTGCTAAACAAGGCGATCCAAATAATGACAGTATTCCGAAATGGCGGCCTTATGATTTAAAAAATCGCCTGACAATGATGTTTGATGTCCCCAGTTATTTAGAAAATGATCCTCACAAAAAAGAGCGACTTTTTATGGCGGACTATCCGAGTCAACAAGATGGCGGTAATGCATTACACCGGCGTGCTATGTCAAGATAACTCGTGTCTAGATAACTCATGCTCGATAACCATAGTAATTTTTATGGGCGATACATAAAAAAATAATGAGATAAATAATGAAAAAAAATACATCAATATTTTCAATAGCCATTCAATCGTTTCTTTTCTTAACCAGTTTGTCAGTATTGTCTTCAGGGTCTTTTGCCCAGCAATCTGCGTCTGGTCCTCGACCAGCTGCAGGTGCATTAAGGCCAGCTCCTAAATTAGTGACAGATAGGCATGCCGCCGCACGTTCAGCAGGTTACAGGGCTTTGCATCTTTGTACAGGGACATTCGCTTCAGGTTTGTCCGATGAAATGGTGCAGAAAACTATGAGTGGCCGCGCAAGTGATGGCATGGCGACAGTGATTGATCGAGAAAAAAAATTAGTCAGTGTTAAATTTTCTGATGATATGGAGCCGCGAATTGCAGCTTGGCGTCCTGCATTGGGTTGTACTCAGCTACCGATTGGGGCGTCAGTTGAACTGGTAGATAAACTTCCGAGGATGTCAAAAAGAATAACAACTCCAAACTTAGATGATGAGCCTTGGCCCATGGGGGACGTCAACGCGATCTCTAAATTGACTACTCAAAAAGAACAAGCTGTATCTAAAATTTTAGATGAAGCGTTTAAGAATCAAAGTGGAGTCTATAGCGGCAATACATGGGGAGTTGTGGTAGTTAAAGATGGCAAAATTGTTGCAGAGCGTTATGCCAATGGGTGGAATCAGCACACGTCTTCGCGAACCAATTCAATGTGTAAAAGTATAAGTGCTTCTCTAGTTGGTGTGGGTGTGCAAAAAGGCATGCTTGATATTCATCAAAAAGCACCACTGAAAGCATGGCAAACCCCAGGTGACCCTCGTGGTGAGATCTCGATAAATAATTTGTTACAAATGGCCAGTGGATTGTATACGGAGGCAGGAAGAAATCCTCAGGGTGAAATTTATGGTTCCGGCGCGCCAGCATCAGAAGTGTCGATGTGGAATGTCATCGATTCCAAACCGGGTGAACGTTTTGTTTATGCTGGTTCCGACACCATTCTTGCAACAAGAGCACTTCGAGAAGCTCTGGGGAATGACAAGAAATGGATGAGTTATCCTCATAAAGAATTTTTATGGAAGATTGGAATGACGCGAACAATTCTAGAAGGTGACTGGCGTGGCGACTTTAATACATCAGGTCAATGTTGGAGCACGGCGAGAGACTTTGGTCGTTTCGGTTTGTTGTATTTAGCAAAAGGGAAATGGAAGGGTGAACAAATCTTGCCTGACAATTGGGCTGACTACGTCTCAACTTTAGCTAAGGCTCAACCAAAATCATTTGGTACTCCAGGTCGAGCAGGTTATGGAGCGCAATTTTGGATTTACGATGGTATGGAAGGGCTCCCTAAAAAAGCCTATTCGCCCGGTGGCGCATTAGGACAGTACGCGATGATAATTCCTTCAGAAAATCTTGTTGTCGTTCGTCGCGGACTTGATAGAGGCAAAGGGTTTAATATCGCAAAATTTTCTGCCGATGTTGTAAATGCATTGAAGTGATGAGTGAAAAATACAATGTTAAACAGAAGAAGGTTTATTGTTTCGAGTGCAATGTCTTTAGCAGGATTCACTACTGCATGTTCCCGTTTTTCTCTTATAGATAAAGAGCTTGAAAATGGTCCCGGTAAAGGATCTTGGCAGCATGTGGAGCCTGATTTGGTTGGGCTTTCGCAAAAGTCTCTCATAGAAGCGGCGAATAAGTTAGGGTTGGCTGGCGAGAGGCAGGGAATTGTTGTTGTACGTCACGGGAAAATTGCTTTCGAAAAATATTGGGCAAACGATTGGGCGCTAGCAAATCCTGAATGGAAAAACGTTTCATTTTCGTCAGGAAAATCTTGGGGTTCTACAATGGTCGGGCGAGCTGTTACGGAGGGGAAAATTGATGTCAAAGATTTAGCGAGTCAATATTATTCTCCAGCTGAATCTGGATTGCATCCGCAAACAACGATCCAACATTTGTTAACCATGAGTTCCGGTGGAACCATGAATATGAAACCAAGTTCAATCCCGCCCAAAAAACTTTCGGATAAAACACTTGCGGGTGTTGGTGCCGAATACCAATGGTATGAAGAAGCTGAAAAAGGAACTCCTCCCGGTTATGGAAAAAGCATTAAACCGGGTGAAAAATATTTTTATGATGGAGCACCTGCAGATCACCTCGCAAATATTATTTCTGTCGCAACAGGGAAAACAAGTTATCAATATATGATGGAACATGTGATCACTCCATTAGGCTGTCGGCATTTTGAGTATCAAAAAGAAGGTGTGGATAGTGCGGGTAATGTACGTTTTGGAGGTTCTATTTTAATTTCTTGTCGCGATATGGCGAGGCTAGGGCAGTTATACTTAAATGGTGGGCGTTGGAATGGAGAGCAGCTCATTTCAGAAAATTATATTCAAGATGCTGTTGCATCTTCACAAGTTAACCCTGCTTACGGTTATCTGTGGTGGCTTAACTATACAAGCCGAGTAAAAAATGCACCTTCTTCAATGTATTTTGCTGCTGGAGCAAGAGGACAATTTTGCTTTGTCTTGCCAGAACAAGACATGGTAATTACGACGATGGGTTTCGGTAAAGTATCGTTGTCTGCAAATGATGCTTGGCAATATCTCTCCAAAATTTTGCCAATAGTTTAATGTGTTTTAAAAATACCTTAAAAGATCTTTAAGAAAAAATAGGGAAGCAAAAAAAATGATAAAAGTAAAAAAAATGTTGAGTTCAATTTCCATGGGGCTATCGGCGGTCGCTTTAGTAGTGGGTTGTCAATCTTTTTCTCAAGATCCAATTGACGGTGGCGATAAGATTGTAAAGGGTCCTATTGCTGGTGCGATGTGTGGTGTATTCGGTGGTGATATCACCACAAAAGCAAATGCAGTTGAGCCCAACAGTGGTCGAGAATTTTATCTTGAATACCCTTGCGATTTAAAAGCCGATGAAAAAGTGACGCTTGTACTGAATTTGCACGGTGGAGGATCAGCAGGAGCTTGGCAGCGTTTGTATTTCCCGATAACTGATTATGCAACAAAATACAGATTGGTAGTTGCCACGCCAACCGCTGTCATTATAAAACCGTTTAGGCTTTGGACAGCTGAAGCAGATGATCAATATCTACAAGATTTAACAGAGCTGTTGATTTCAGCACTTGGGAAAAATAATATTCAATCTTTTTGGTTTGCGGGTCATAGTCAAGGTGGTCTAACGACAACACGTATTATTTGTTCCGATTATTTTGCCCCTCGTGCTGATGGATTTTTGAGTTTGGCTGGTGGTCGTGTAGGGATGCGTTTGGGTGGCAACCCGAGTTGCAGTTATTCTCATATTGCAGAAACAGGGTCATTAGACTCAATGGGTACGGCAGGAATTCCAGAGACATCACCTCTTGCAGATCGTTTTAACTGTGACCCTAAAAAACGTCAGTCGGATATTATAGATACCGTTGCCGGTAAGGTATATGACACCAGAAGTGAAGCAACAGGAAGGCCGCCGCGAGAAGGGTGGGGCGGGAAGCCGGGTCCTGGTGCGGCGCAAGTGTATACTTTTCCTAATTGTGCGAATGGAGAAATGGTGGCAGATGTGATCAGGCTGGAAAAAGGCCATACAGAAGGGTTAGAGCCTAGAATCACTGAGAAATTGGTTGAGATGATGGTTTCTATTCCGGGAGGGAAAATTAGAAATATGTAAAACGATAGGGGTTTCAGTTATTGTGAATTTAAAAGCGTTCAAATTAAATTGAGCGCTTTTTTTATGCCCATTCTTAATTTTTAGGATGAGGCTTTACTTTGCTATTTAAATCACTGGATCACTTTGACCTAGGCAATGGTTAAGTGAGATTATGCGCCCTTACTAGCGGATAATTTTTGGCGTGACCTGATAGGTTTTCGGGGTTTAGCTTGTTATTAGGAATAAAATTCTCAATATGATGAATATGAAATCACTTCGGCGTAGTGCGTTTATACACGTTTTACTTGTCATTAGTTTTCTTGGGTTCAGTGCTATGACGGCTGCAGACTTTTGGGGTAATAACAGTAATGCTGTTTGGTATGCGGGGGTTAGCGTAGGGGTTTCAGATGTTGAATACAATTACCCAAACCGGTCTGATTTTAAAGATCAGGTGTCGGTATATAGTGTGAGCGGCGGTGTAAATTTTTTAACCTACTTTTCATTAGAGTTGAGTTCTTACAGCTTTGCTTCGGCGAGAGATGATATTGAGCTGGATGTCAGTCAGGGATCAAATTCAATTGCAGCAGATGGCATAGAAATAGACATGTTTTCGACCTCTATTGTCGGACGTTTGCCAATAGGAAAATCTGTTTCAATTGTAGGGAAAATAGGAGCGGGGCATTGGATGTCAAATGAAAGTATATCGGGTTTTAAGGATGATGATTCTGGATCTCAATTTGTTTCATCGATTGGCGTTGATTTTTTTGTGAATGACAAAATTTCTGTAGTGGCAGATTTGTTGTTTATTGATGTGGAGCCGGTTCACTTTAATCAAAAAACGACACTTGGTATTGAGCTTTGGTCTTTAGGCGCAAAATATTATTTTTGAATTCTTCGTTAAGCTATCTCGTTACTCAAAAAATAAAATCCTAAAATTTTTAAAAAAATGGAAGCGTGAATGTCTACCGCTGAAAAAAATGCCTCTCATAAATTATTAAAATCGAGTGCCGTTGTTAGCGTGATGACAATGCTGTCTCGCGTTTTAGGCTTAATTCGGGATAATGTTTTTTTTCGCTATATAGGAGCTGATGCGGGAGCAGATGCATTTTTTCTGGCGTTTAAGATTCCGAATTTTTTAAGGCGTTTATTTGCAGAAGGTGCATTTGCGCAAGCTTTTGTTCCCGTGCTATCTGAGTACAAAGAGCAAGGTAGCCGTGCTGCAGTGAAAGAATTAATTGATAGAGTAGCGGGGTGTTTAGGGACGTCGCTTTTTATGGTCACTTTTTTGATGGTCATTGGTGCTCCAGCCGTCACGTTTGTTTTTGCTTTTGGTTATTGGGACAACCCTGAACAATTTGCCTTGACCAGTGATTTTATTCGTTGGACTGCCCCTTATTTATTTCTCATTTCTATGACAGGTTTTGCTGGCGCTATTTTAAATAGCCATGGATATTTTTCTGTTCCAGCGTTTACGCCAGTGTTGCTGAATATCGTGTTGATCTTAGCTGCTGTCATTGTGTCCCCGTTAGTTGATCCTCCGGCCCTAGCATTGGCGTGGGGAGTTCTGTGTGCAGGCTTTGTCCAATTTGCTTTTCAAATTCCGTATTTAAAAAAATTACAGTTGATGCCTTCGCCAAAAATGGATTGGCAACATCCTGGTGTTAAAAAAATATTAACGTTAATGGTGCCAGCGCTTTTTGGCGTTTCTGTTAGTCAGATTAATTTAACAATAGACACCGTTCTGGCGACGTTGCTGCCAACGGGAAGTGTGTCTTGGTTGTATTTTTCTGATCGGTTATCTGAGTTACCGTTAGGTGTGTTTGGTATTGCGATTGCCACGGTTATCTTGCCCTCATTGTCTCGTCATAATAGCGCTGAGAATCCAAAACAATTTGCGTTAACGTTAGACTGGGCTGTCAGAATGATTTTTGTGTTGGGCCTGCCTGCTGCTGTCGCTTTATTTCTTTTAGCTGAGCCTATTTTGCTGACGTTGTTTCAATATGGAAAAGCAACAGTTCATGATATTCAGATGTCGAGTTATAGCTTAAAAGCATACAGTATCGGTCTGTTGGCATTTATGTTGATTAAAATTTTGGCTTCAGGCTTTTTCTCTCGTCAAGATATGAAGACTCCTGTAAAAATTGGTGTTGTAGCCATGGTTGTTAATATGATTCTTAATGCGATTTTTGTTTGGTTTTTCATGCAAAAAGGCATTGGGCATGTGGGTTTGGCGTTAGCGACGTCGGCTTCCGCATGTCTCAATGCGTTTTTGTTATTTATCACTTTGCGTCGTCAACAAGTGTATGAGTATGGTGCTGGTTGGTTTAGATTTATGGCCAGTCTTCTTGTTTCAACTGTTCTAATGGTCATAATACTGAAATTATTGCTCGGGCTTTGGAGCGACTGGGTTGTTTGGAATTGGCTAGAGCGTAGCGGTTATTTGGCACTTATCTGTATGGCAGGTCTTGTGGTCTATGTTACAGGGTTGCTTGTGAGTGGATTACGCTTAAGTCATTTTCGAGCACCTCATTCTTAATGAAGCGTCTCTAAGGTAGGCTGATTCTCTAGCCTGCGGTATACTCCCACCCTTATTTTTGCCATTGCCTTTGTGACTGGGTAGAGACTAATTCACAGGTTTTCGGCTGCTTTTAAGCATAGGGCAAATCCTAGATATAGGGCAAATTCGACCTGAATGACATCATTTTTCGAGATTTTAGAAACCAAAGTATTTGGAATAGAGGAGCGCAAAGGTACCCGTGAGTGATAATGGCAAACAACTCATACGTGGCACCATTAACTTGCGCCCTGAACATCGTGGAAGCGTTGTCACTATAGGCGCTTATGATGGCGTACATCTAGGGCACCAAGCGATAATAAAACAGGTCATCGATCAGTCTAAAACGCTGTCTTTGCCATCAGTAGTGGTTATATTCGAGCCATTGCCACGAGAGTTTTTTCAGCCGTCATCATCTGTTGCAAGAATTCACCCTTTTCGAGAAAAATGCCAAGCGCTTTTTACTCATGGAATTGATCGTGTACTGTGTTTGCCGTTTAACCAATCGCTCAGTGCTATACCACCGGAAGATTTTGTAAAAAATATTCTTGTGAAAGGGTTAGGTGTAAAATATTTGGTTGTGGGTGATGATTTTCGATTTGGGAAAGATCGAGCTGGCGATAAAGCGCTGTTAGATGCTGAAGGTTTAGTTCATGGTTTTTCTGTTATCAGTGCAGATACCATTGAGCTTAACGGTGAGAGAGTGAGTAGTACTCGAATTAGGGAGCTATTAGCGGCGAATGAATTTAAAGCGGCGGCTGATTGTTTAGGGCGTCCTTTTTCCATATCTGGAAAAGTAGTTTATGGTAAACAACTGGGTCGAACACTGGGAATTCCAACAGCCAATATAATTTTAAAGCGCATAACATCACCATTAGTGGGTAGCTTTGCTGGCCGGGTGATCGTTCCTAACGAGGGAGTTTTTGATTCAGTGGTTAATATTGGTATAAGGCCCACTGTCAACGCATTGCCTAAACCATTATTGGAAGCGCATTTGTTAGATTATAATCAATCCCTTTATGGAAAAAGAATAGAAGTGCAATTTTTAGATAAGTTAAGAGATGAAAAAAAATTTCCATCTGTAGATGAGTTAAAAAAACAAATCCATCAGGATATTGAAGACGCGAAGCATTTTTTTTCACGTGAAATTTAAGAACTATGTCGTGTTGATGATAAAGCTAATCATGAGTATGACTGGGCTGGATGTCCGAGAAGTAACATTTCTACATGCAAAATAAAAGTACGCAAAAATTTAAACACACATTAATATTGAAATAGACAGAAGACGAGTAAGAAACCAACGTGACCAATTATAAAGATACTCTCAATTTACCCAAAACTGCTTTCCCTATGAAAGCTAATTTGGCGCAACGCGAACCACAAACATTAAAACGCTGGCAGAAGGATAATGTTTATCAGGAAATTCGTGAGTCTCGTCAAGGCGAGAAAAAATTTATTTTGCATGATGGCCCGCCCTATGCAAACGGTAATATTCACTTAGGTCATGCAGTGAATAAAACATTAAAAGATATTATTGTTAAATCTAAAACACTGAGTGGATTTGACTCTCCTTACGTACCGGGCTGGGATTGTCACGGTCTTCCTATTGAGCACCAAGTGGAGAAAAAGATTGGGAAAGCGGGTGTCAAAGTTGATTACAAAACATTTCGTCAAAAATGCCGAGAGTATGCCACTAAGCAAGTAGAAGGGCAGAAAAAAGATTTTATTCGCTTAGGTGTTTTTGGTGATTGGGATAATCCTTATCTCACAATGAATCACGAGTTCGAAGCTGACATTATTCGTGCTTTAGGAAAAATTGCAGAAAACGGACATCTTCAAAAAGGATTTAAACCTGTCTATTGGAGTGTTGTTGGTGGTTCTGCATTGGCTGAAGCTGAAGTTGAATACCAAGATAAAACATCCTTTTCCATTGATGTGAAATTTGAAATTAACAATATTTCAGATATCGAAAAAATAATTCCGAATCTTTCTGGTGGGGGGAAACTGTCTGTTCTTATCTGGACAACAACGCCATGGACACTGCCTTCAAACCAAGCTGTTAGCGTCAATCCTGAGTTGGATTATGTTGTCGTTGAGGTGAATGGTGAGCGTCTCTTATTCGCAGAAGCACTTCTCGAGTCTGTCGCAAAGCGTGCAAGCTTTGAACATTATTCACTGATTGGTCGCTGTAAAGGTTCTGCGTTAGAAAATATAAAAGTAAAACATCCTTTTTACGATCGCGTTGTTCCTATGATCCTTGGAGACCATGTGACAACCGACGCTGGTACGGGTTGTGTTCATACCGCACCCGATCACGGTATGGACGATTTTGTGGTAGGCAAGAAATATGATATTGGCACATTAAATTACGTGAATGCGAATGGTGTTTTTCGTGATGATGTTGAACTCTTTGCCGGCCAGCATGTGTATAAAGTTGATGAGCCAGTTATTGAAATTTTAAAAGAACATCAAGCATTGTTGCATCAAGAAAAAATTACGCATAGTTTCCCGCATTGTTGGCGAACAAAAACACCACTTATTTTTCGGGCAACACCTCAGTGGTTTATTTCTCTCACTCAAAATAATTTACTCGGCGCAGTAAAAGATGCTATTAAAAAAGTCGAGTGGTTGCCCGCGTGGGGAGAAGCGCGTATTGAAGGGATGGTGGATTCGAGTCCTGATTGGTGCATCTCTCGCCAGCGTACATGGGGTGCACCCATTGCTTTGTTTGTTCATAAAGAAACCCAGACATTACATCCGCGAACGTCTGAGTTAATAGAAGACGTCGCAAAACGGGTTGAAAAAGAAGGGATGGATGCTTGGTTTGAATCAAGTGCTGAAGAATTCCTAGGTGATGAGGCTGCACGCTATGACAAAGTGACTGATACTTTAGATGTTTGGTTTGATTCTGGCGTGACGCATTATGCTGTTTTATCAAAACGCTCTGAACTGACGTATCCTGCTGATTTGTATATCGAGGGTTCTGATCAGCATCGTGGTTGGTTTCAGTCGTCATTAAAAACAGCCATGGCAATTAATGGCAAACCTCCCTATAAAGAAGTGATGACCTACGGTTTTACTGTCGATGAAAATGGTAGAAAAATGTCGAAATCATTGGGTAATGTCATTGCGCCCGATGATGTGACAAAAGAGCTGGGCGCTGATGTTTTGCGTTTATGGATTGCTTCGACGGATTGTTCGTCTGAGATGAGTGTGTCGAAAGAAATTTTAAATCGTTCCTCTGATTCTTATCGTCGTATTCGTAATAGTGTTCGTTATCTGTTGTCGAATATTAATGACTTTGATCCTGCTACTGACATGTTACAGCCTTCAGAAATGATAGCGATCGATTGCTGGATTATGGATAAAGCAGCGGTACTGCAAGATGAAATCATTGCGTTATATGATCAGTATCAGTTTCATACGATTGTTCAAAAATTACAAAACTTTTGCTCTACTGAATTAAGTAGCTTTTATTTGGATGTTGTTCGCGATCGTCAATATACTACTCAGAAAAATAGTATCGCTCGGCGTTCTGCACAAACAGCGCTCTATCATGTGGCGGAAGCATTTGTTCGATGGATTACTCCAATTTTAAGTTTTACGGCGGATGAAATTTGGGCCTTATTACCGGGTGATCGAAGTCAAACTGTTTTTTCCAGTCGGTGGTATGAGTTGCCAAGGTTTCAAGAAAATGAAACGCTTTCTCGTGAAGATTGGCAACAGTTGATTATTGCGAAAGATGCTGTTAATAAATCAATAGAAACGCTTCGAAAAGCGGGTGATATTGGTAGCGCACTTGAATGTGAGGTGACGTTGTATTGTGATGAAACGTGGCAAAAAGCTTTCGATCAATTGGGAGAAGAGCTGCGTTTCTTGTTGATTACATCCCAAGTGGAGCTGGAGTCGTTATCGAGTTATACGCCTAAAAACGGCGAGGGCAATGCTGACGTATCAGGCCTTATTATTGTCGCTCGAAAAACAGAAAACGAAAAATGTGATCGTTGCTGGCATTATCTAGGCGATGTTGGTTCTCATGAGTCTCATCCTACTATCTGTTCTCGTTGTGTTGAAAATATTGAGGGCGATGGAGAGAAAAGACAGTTTGTTTAATTAAAACTTAGTTCCAGGCTCAAGTGAATACTTTTAGGAATGTTGGTCAATAGATATTATGAAAAAAACAGTCGTATGGTTTGCTATCGCGGTATTTGTTATCGTGATTGATCAAATAACCAAAGCTTGGGCAGAGTCTGTTTTATCTGATGGCAGTCTTATCGTTGTAACGTCTTTTTTTAAATTTCAATTGGCTTATAACACTGGAGCGGCTTTTAGTTTTTTGGGTGACGCAGGTGGGTGGCAGCGCTGGTTTTTTGCTGTTATTGCTTTGGTTGTGAGCATGGGTATCGCTATCTGGATTAAAAAATTAGCAACTGCTAATAAGGTAGATCGCTTCTGGGAATTACTCGCCCTTAGCCTCATTCTTGGTGGTGCCATCGGTAATTTATACGACCGAGTTTTATTGGGTCATGTGATTGACTTTATTGTTTGGCATTACAAAGATTACTATTGGCCAACATTTAATATAGCGGACTCGGCTATTTGTGGTGGTGCGGCGTTGCTAATTTTTGATATGTTGTTTATACAAGACCATAAGATAGATGACAAAAAAGATTAATTAATATTGGATGATGTATGTCAGATTTGTGCATTGGTGAAGGTACGGAAGTCACGCTACATTTCGCTATAAAATTAGACGATGGTTCTATTGTTGACTCAAATTTTGAGAAAGAACCCGCCACTTTCGTGGTTGGTGATAAAAACCTATTAGAGGGTTTTGAAAAATTGTTACATGGTTTGTCTGCTGGTGAAAAAGCAACGTTCGATGTTTTGCCTGAGCACGGTTTTGGTCAGAGGAATCCCAATAATATTCAGGAAATTTCTCGAGACGCATTTGATGACAGTATGGAGTTAACGGAAGGTTTGGTTGTTTCGTTTGCTGATGCAAATAATAATGAGCTTCCAGGTGCTGTGCAGTCTTTTACAGATGATCTGGTTATGGTTGATTTTAATCATCCGTTGTCTGGTAGAAATTTAGTCTTTGATGTTGAAATTCTTGAAGTAAAACCATCGACCACACATTAGTTCTTTATTCCCTCTTAATTTAACTAGCTGATTTATTTATGAGTATTGCAATCAAACTTGCGAACCCTAGAGGTTTTTGTGCCGGAGTCGATCGAGCAATTGATATTGTAAATCGTGCGTTAGATATTAATGGGGCCCCAATCTATGTCCGTCATGAAGTTGTTCATAATAAAACAGTTGTGGATACGCTAAAGGATCGCGGTGCAGTTTTTGTGGAAGAACTGGACGAGGTACCTGACGATGCGATTGTTATTTTCAGCGCTCATGGTGTTTCACAAGCCGTCAAAAACGAAGCTGAAAAAAGGCAGCTGAAAGTGTTTGATGCAACCTGTCCATTGGTGACAAAAGTACATATGGAAGTTTTGCGTTACAGTCGCAAAGGGCAGGAGTGTGTTTTGATTGGCCATGCAGGACACCCTGAAGTTGAAGGTACTATGGGGCAGTACGATCATCAGCATGGTGGAGATATTTATTTAGTTGAAGATGAAAACGACGTTGAAAAATTAACAGTAAAAAATCCAGACAGTCTCTCATTTGTTTCCCAAACAACATTGTCTGTTGATGATACTGCAAGAGTCATCGAAGCTTTAAAGAAAAAATTCCCTGCGATTGCTGGTCCAAAAAAAGATGATATTTGTTACGCAACACAAAATCGCCAAGATGCCATTAAGCAATTAGCATTAGAAGCTGATTTGGTTTTAGTGGTCGGTTCGCCGACAAGTTCAAATTCAAATCGATTAAGAGAACTCGCCGAACGCTGCGGAGCTAAAGCCTTTTTGATCGACGATAAAAATGACATCAATCAACATTGGTTAGAAGGCATTAAAACTATTGGGGTAACCGCTGGCGCTTCAGCACCAGAGATTTTAGTTGAAGGTGTTGTCAAAAAATTAAAAGGGCTGGGTGCTGAGATGCCAGTCGAGGTACCAGGGCAGTTAGAAAATATTCGTTTTTCTTTGCCTAAAGAGCTTCAATAAATGGTTAACCAAGGTTTATTTTTTTTAATATTTCCATTTGTCTTCTCCTGCGTCAATAGTCCCCGAGTTGTTCCTATCCCACCTTTTGATACCTGCTGAAGTATATTCGAGAAGTCCATCATTTGATTGGCCTGATGCCGCTTTGGGGGTTGCTCGAAGAACGTAACTTGAGGCATCAGCAGCCTCAATTGTTAGGTCATAAGTTTTTGTACCGGAGTCAAGAGGGCATTCAGAAGGGAAAACCGTTGGAAGAGGTATTCCTGTTGTTGCGGATCCTACTGCCGCACCATCATAAGTATTATTACCTGCAAAAAAACGTTCCATTGAGAGCGAGAAATTAACAAGCACTCCCTGGCAGTCGGTTCGTTTTGTTTTGGTAACATACTGTTGGTACGAGGG
This sequence comes from Cellvibrionaceae bacterium, assembly GCA_050633885.1. Classification (GTDB taxonomy): domain Bacteria; phylum Pseudomonadota; class Gammaproteobacteria; order Pseudomonadales; family Cellvibrionaceae; genus JAWSVE01. Next base: position 114,720 of record JBOEHK010000005.1, on the reverse strand, counting down.
GATTCCAACTGCGGCTAAGATTGCAACAATAGCTACAACAATCATTAATTCTATTAATGTAAAACCTGTGTGTTTTTTCACAATACCGGCCTTTGATGTCAGTTTTTATAAGGGCCTTCAAGATGAAAACCCTTGATTTTATCTATTCGTCAAACCAATAAGTTTTATGAATAGGGTCAGATTTTATTAGTTCTCCTTCCTCCTCTGGCCCAACTAGCGTTCTTGTTGTTCCATCAGGGAGCACGATCAACGTTGGAGACGGTGGAATATTTCCACTATCTAGAGATATTGTTCTTGTTAAGGAGCCATTACTATCTTCTATAAATGGCGTTGCATTCAGAGCGTTAACACCATATAGCCAACCTGCTCCAGGGCTTGGGTTACAAGGATCCGTGGAGACATTAGGTTGGTAGGTGGAAAATAAGATTTGCGCATTTGCAGTTACACTTGGCGACAACACTTTTTCCCCGCTACCTGCTAAAGTAATATACCAGCCCGCTGCAGCTGTTAAGTCCGTTTGTGCTTGGGCCGCAATTGTTGGGTCTGAACTTCCAGCTAAATTGGCTGTTGCATCATACAGATCAGTTTCACTAAGTGTTGTATATGTAGAAGGCTTAGCGATAGGCTGCTTGATCATATAAAATCTGTCCTGGGCTGTTTCATCAAGAGGGTTGGCCCTCCAACCAGAACCAAGAGTAAGAGATATGAAGCGTTGTCCTTTGTATACTAACGTAGATGCATCGATACCTGAGTAAAACCTTCTAGAATCCGCAGCAGATGTTCCTGCTAGGTCGGCAATAACGGCACCTGTCGCTAAAGTGTTAATTGGCTGACCATTGTTAATATCTAGCCTCCAGACCTGACCACCTAGATCAGCGGCAAACATGACGTCTACAAATCCATCACCATTGGTGTCTCCAATTTTGATTAAGCTGGGAATAGAGTAATCCATTGCAGCGAGATTTAGGTCATGACTTCCGCCCTTTCCTGCACTCCAAACTAAAGCTGGTGTGTCTCCACTCGTAGGGTAGCCTGCTTCGACCATAAAGATTGCTCTACCCTCATCATCAGCAGTTTTAACTAGAGCAGTATCTTGATCTACATCGTAGCCTCCACCAAAAATTAAAACATCTTTAGGAGTAAGGGTGCCAGCTACATCGACGTTTACACGAGCTTTTACAGGTTGAGACCATGTCTGACCTAGTTCGTCATAGGGTGAAGTGTCTCCTTGTATTTGCCACATTAGCTTGGGATTAGAGCGGTCTGTGACATCAAGAGCATAATAGTTACTACCACCTCGGCGTAATCCAAAGTAGATGTAAACATGATCGCCATCAGCAGGCTCGATAATGCCATCTTTGTCGACATCTGATATCCACCTAGTAATGTCACCATCAATACCATAGGGGTGTTTATCTGTTGAAGAGTTATCAAAAAGGATTTTAAGATTGGGCAGCAATAATTCAGGAATAAAGGTGAAGTGCTCCATTCCGGTTGCGCTATCTACAGCATGTAAAAAACCATCATTTGTTGCGAAGAAGATCGAAAAATCAGGATTAGCAGCGGTACCACCATAGGTGATAGCAACGGGAGCTGAATGCAAAGGATCCCCAAATTCTTTTCTGCCGTCATTCGTACTACCATCATTATCGCTATCAAAGAAATCTTCACCACGCGACCAGTTTAACAAGTCAGTTCTGTACTGGTCTGTAGATGTCGGAACTCCCAGCATAGCTTTGGTAATTGCGGCGTTACTTTCGTCAAGGGGGTTGTTTGATAGAGTTGTACTAGCTCCATTGTAGTATGTGAATACTTTTCGATTGTCTGGATTGTCAAAGAGTTGCATCGCTGCTCCCCCTTTTGTGACATCAGGTCCATCGGGGTTACCAGTAGGGTTGGCGTTCCAGAAGCTTGATACACCATCTTTAAAAAAGCCCAAATTAGGATCGACGGCTAACGCATCATTCATTCCGACAATTCGGCCGTAATTTGCAGTTGTACGAGAGACTTTGTATTTTTTCAGATTGCCTTCCCAGCGAGGATTTTTGGAAGGCTTGAATACTGAAAAGTAAATGTCTTCGAAATGAGAAAGACGGTTGAACTGACTTACCGTTGTACCTGGTACAACGAATGTTGCGTCTTTATCTAAGATAGAGCCAATAATTTGATTGAATGCATCAGTCAGTTCAGCTTCAGATCCAGCTTCATAAGGCTTGCCTCCGCCATTAGACGCGATGTCCCTAAGATATTGTTTTCCACCTTCATCATTTAAGGCAAAAGCAATTGTAAAAGTATTAACAAAGTTATCACCAGCTGCATTATTGCCAATCGAAGGGGTGGACATGTCATTGTTTGCTAGCCAGTGGACGAGTTCCTCTGAGCACTCCTCATCTGTATCGTTGTTGGTACAACTTCCAGAGTGATTAATATAGCTTTTGATTAAATCTTTAGAGTGATTTTGGTTCGCCAAACCATCTGTTAGCAAGACAATATAATTTTGTTGACAACTTTCAGTAATTGGAGATTTGTATCTGGGGTTACCAGGAATATATTGGTTTTTACAGGAGTCGCTGCTCAAATTATCCGCAGTACACCCTGGGGGTAGTATCGAAGGTAATCCAGAATAAGACTCAATTGAGCTGACGCGCTTCCATTTATCATCTGTGTTAGAACCATAGTTATTGTTGTCAATAGGGTTAGGGTTGTGTTTTCTTGAGGTCCCCCAAAAAACATCATCGCCACGATAATAACGAGCGGCTTCATATAGCGTATCAACAATAGGTGTGTACGTTTTTGCTTCCATGTTCTGAACAATGTTCTTTAGATGGGTACGAACAGTTTGCTGATTAGGAGTACCGCCTACTATGTCATTAAGATTTACCTTTATTTCTAAAACTGCTGCTCCACCAGGACTGCTGTCATAGGTATAGGCTGCACGTTTATTATTTGTAGAAGCTGTTTGAATAAAAGCAACCCCATTACTGCTAGGATTCCAGTTAGCATCGTTAATTAACGGTTGGATGATAGATTTTAAGTCAGGTGTTGTGTACTCAACATCTTTTGACCAGCCTGTTAGTGCGGGGCTGCTTGAACTATTCCAAATCACAGAGCCACTAGTGGTTCCTCTATTGGAAATATTGCTATTAGATTCTGGAAAATTGGGTGCTACTACAGAATTTTCAGTTTTAAAGGTTAATGTCTGCGAGCCATTGTTGCTGTCTCTTGCCGTAAACGTTATTTTGGCTTCAAGTACTGTCGCTCCCCTAGCAATAGGTAGGTTTTCAAAGTGTAATCCATTGGTCTGACTGGATCGCATATCGAAAGAGCCGCCAGAATTATTGACGCTGTTATTTCCATTATCCTCTTCAGCATCATTTGGACGACCTGCAATTTGACGTGTAATGGTCGCCGTCCCACATGTAGCGGTGGGTATTGAGTTAGGGTCATACTCAACAACAAGTCTAGGTTGTTGAGATACATCCCCATCATAGCTATAAGCGGCTCTGGCGAGAGTTGAAACTGTTGTAGGTTCAATATAAAAAGCCAGATCATTACCTCCACACCAGTCGGTTCTATTGGTAACTTGCTGAATTTGTGTGGCCAAGTTAGGGGTTTGAACCGATTGGTCTGCAACCCAGTTACCTGCAACCCATGGTATTACAGTACTGACAGTAGACGTGGCAGTTAAATCACCCGATGTGTTAGTAAAAGGAGCTGCGTCAGCACTATCTTCGAGTTTAATGTCTAAGGGGAGGCCAGCATCTGGCGCATTTGTTGCCGCTGGCACAAGCGTAATATAGGCATTAGTAATGGTTGCACCGCGTGGTACGTTAATATTTTGAAAACGAAGTCCGATTCTTTGATGTTCATTAGCAGAGCCAGCAGGTTGATGAACAATTTGCAGTTTGGCTGACTTTCCTGCGTTATTGTTTCTGGAGCGTGCTCGTCTTTCTCCACCTGAAGATTGATGAGTTTGGATTATTGTTAAGTTGTTGCCGGAATTCCAAAGTAAATTGTTGATTACTTCTCTGATAGAGGCACTTATGTCAGGAGAGGTATAATATTCATCTTGAGACCATGCTGGCGGTTGCCAGTCTGTGAATGAACTCGTTTTTGTTCTAGAGCTGATACCATAGTTACTATTTGAAAAGTTTGATGAATTAGGCGTATTTTCCGCATACAGGCGTAGGGTGACATCAGAAGAATCATCATTCCGAGCATTTAGGATTAATGAGGAAGAATAAATATTAGAGTCATTGGGAATGGTGATATTACTAAAATGAAAGCCGTTGACTTGGCTGTTTCTCATATTTATCGTTCCGCCACCTCTAGTTACATTGCCACCAGAAATAGTCTCTTCAGCATCAGCATTGTTGTTTGTTAAGGTAAAAGTATCTGTTACTAAGCCAGTTGGCTCAAGCCCGAAGATTAAAGCATTTCCGTCTAACGTAACGCTACTATCTCCACCACCAGAAAAGATGCCAACTGATGAAAGGCTTTGAGCAGCATCGTCTTCACTTTGTGAGATACTAGCGTTGATCACCCAATTTTTTACAAGGGGAGCTTCCAAGTCTTCTACAGGGTATAAAATTGCGCCACCTGGATCATTGAATTGCATGATGCCAGCGTTAATCCCTTGAACACTGTCTAGTATACTGAGCATGGAATCTTTCATTGTGTCCATTCGCGATGTTGAATCTGTAGAGCTAGTGTCTTCATTCATGGACCCAGAATTATCGAGTAAGAACAATACATTGGGTTTTACTGTCCCAGCAGTAACGCGTCCCAAAAATATATCAGTATCATCCGCATAAACGGGAGATAAGCCTAAAGTCATGTAGCAAAAACCTAGTGCTGCTGCTTTTGTATTAATTTTCATAATTGGCCTTCATTGCTTTTACGCAGTCAAAATATTGATGATGTTGATTTATTGGCAACCAGGGACGCAATAGTAAAAGCCCTGTGTTAGTTTTGTTTTGATATTTGTGTTGCCTACTAAGTGAGCATTGCTTTCAGCTTCGTAATATCGAGTAGCAGTGGCGCTATTACCAACACCGCCACCTGCCCAAGAACCTCCAGCTTGTGTTGCATCCGGAGAAGCTCCGTCATCGAATATCTTTTCTCGGACAAATGCGACATCCACAGTCGCTTGAGCCTTTACAGAAGTTCCAAGAGTGGGGGTCACAGTTTGAGTTGTTGAGGCTGATGTTACTTGCTGCAGGACTGAAATATCATTAATGGATTGATCGATACCGCTTTCAGCAACTTGGAAAACGTTAACGTAATTCTGTAAGTTAATTGACATTTTCTCTTCTAATACAGAGGTCGACATTGAGGTTACGGCAATAATACTCATGACAAGGAGCAAAATTAGTGCAACGATTAGCGTTGCTCCTTGTTGTTTGTTGTGAAGTTGTTTGGCTGATTTTCTCACTGTGAAATCCTCTTGCCATCTCGGTTTCTTATTTTTGCGGAAGTAGAGAAAACGCGACGTAATTTTCGATCTGAATTAATAGGCGCTACTGATGTACCTAATAAGCTATAACTAGCAGGTCCAACACTTGATAAAACTTCTAAGTCGTCAGTCATCAATAATGCCGCTTTAACACTCGATACATTCCGCCAATCTAGAGAAGCAGTGCTATTGATTGTTGCCGCATCTACCCAGCGAATATCATCATCGGTAATTACCGTTGTGTTGTTATCTTCGTAGTGTCCGTATAGGACTTTAAAATTTTCTACACCTTCAATTAATTCAACTGTATTTCCCGTTAAACTTCGACGATATAAGGCCCTAATTCCCCGAGGGTTCACTTTAATGTAATAAGTGTTATGGATTAATTCATGCAGAGAGGTACCGGTTTCGAAAAGTAGTGAGCCAAAACTGTTGCTGGAGTTCCCCGCTGCGCTGTGAGTTATGGTCACAGGGCCGGATCCAGAAACAGTTGTAGCTTGGAATACATATTGACCATCAGAACTGCAGTTAGAGATTAACAGCACATCTGTTGGAGCAAATCCGGCGTTATTTGCTCCAATGGTTATATCTGCTGATGCTGTGGCCATATTTGATGATAGTTGTTCTGATTTTGGGCTGGCGTAAATAATAGATACAATATCTGTATCTCCCACAGCATCAGTTACCGAGACAGCACCTCCAAATAAGGAAACAGTTCCTCCCCCCGAGGGGACGGCTGCTCCTGCAATTGGCTGATTGCTAATGTCCGAAACACCAAAATTGTTTGCTTGAATATTTGATGGGGGAATGAACTCGAGTTGAGGATCGGCACACCCCTGATATCCAGTTAGTCTTAGATCTTTATTAAGTGCCTCCATTGCAAAACGACCGTTTTCTTGAATTCGAGCAAGACTCATAGTCAAACTTTCAGCTTGTTTACTTCCGAGAAAAACTTGAACAACCCCGGCTAAAATTATTGAGCCAATGGTTAAAGCAACAAGGATCTCGATAAGCGTGAAACCAGAAATGTATTTTGAAGTTAGTTTCATATACCAAAATCCATTTCGAATTTGTTAACGTTTGCACCATTAGTTAGACCAGCTCGATCTTCTAGTTGCCAAGTAATGGTGATTTTGTAGGCTGCTTGAGAGGTAATGGTTGCATCTTTTTCAACGGTGACAGCACCGCTTGGAATCGAAGCAGATAACGTCTCTTGGAGTTCAAAAATATCAAGTAGTGCAAGATCTGCAGCTGTACACCCAGCAGCTGCACAGCCAGGCGATGTATTAGTAGAAGTTGCATCAATGGATAAACTATCGTAATTGGCTAAACCAGCTTTTATAGCGTCAGCATTAAGCCTCATTCGGTCAGTAAAATCATTGGCAATTATTGAGGCTTGTGAGCGGTAATAACTACTTTGATTACTTGAAACGCTTGTCATTTGTAACGCCATTTGACCGAGTAGGCCAATAGCTAAAATAAGCAAACTGATCATCATTTCAATCATTGAGAAGCCACTTTCGGCTTTAATTCGGTTCATTTCTTTCCGTAACTCCAAAATGTGCAAAACTTAATTGAGGGTTCTATGAATTTTCTCAACACCCTACTGCCTGAAGCGCGCCATTTTTAATTATTTCAACGACGCCATCATTATCTGAATCTTTAGCTGTTCGAGCTTGTCCGCTACCATTAATTACGATGCCTTTAGCCTTAGTGTCTCCTCTGTCATCGCAAAGAGTGAATGAGCTAGCATCATCACCATTCATTCGACCAGTTTTTTCAAACCTGATGATAGATGAATCAAAGCTTGAAGGAGCTGTTGCGGCACTTGTGATACGTCGTAATGTACTTCCACTACTTTGGGGTTCGATTATTTTCAAAATATCTGTAGAGGCTGGGGTTGTTCCTGATGTTGCGATGCCTTTAATAATTAACCCACCCGTTTCCCAATTTGCAGAATTGCACGTGGCTCCATCGTTTGAACCGCATAAGGTCACTTCAGTATTAAGCCCAACAGCTTGTGAGCGTGAATAATTGATGAGTGATACCAGCTCATTAACCCGTGAGGTTTGGCGATTATTTTTAATCAGAGTTGACATTGATGGAACAGCAATAGCTAAAACAACACCGATGACCATCAGCGTCATCATTAACTCAATAATTGTAAAACCGGTAATTTTTTTCATGATCGAAATATATACCGTGTTGATTAAAGTTTGGAGTGAAGGAGGACAAGAGGGCGAGCTAGGGAGATAGGTGGGAATTTGGCGCTAAAATCATCTTTTTTGTATGACCTGCGTCACAACCTGACATTTTTTGGCACTTTAGTATGGTTTTTTGGCTCTTTTTTGATTCTTTTTGTTTGTTGTTTCTTCTTTTATCTTGTTTCTAGTTATAAAGAAATTAATGCCGAGTTTACAAAAATTCAAATATCTCAAGGACTTGCGCCTATCAATTCAGAAGATAGATCCTGTTTAATGCTTCATTTGGTTATATAGGATAGGGTGAGTGTTATGGGGTACAAACGGTTATTGTCTTTGACGTGTCAATGAAAATTCGGTTTTATTTGACTCAATACAGTTAAGAAGAAATCATTAGATAATTGAAGCTATCTAGCGCTTATGTATTAAAAGTTGCAGTTTAAGTCGTGGCCTTTTGTGTTTTCGCGGATTCCATTTCCATCAGAATCTTGGGCAAAGCGTATTCTACCTGCAGTGTTGATGATGATTTGGTGAGCATAACGTGGATCGTTGTTTTTATGGCAGTAAGTAAAGCTTCCATTTTGTTGAAATGTAGATCCACTTGGGCGGTATTTTAAATAATGCTGGCTTCCAAAAGCCGCCCATTTTAACTTTCCATTTAAGTTTAAAAGCGCTTGCCTATCAATTTGCTCAGATGCGTCTAGCTTTCCATTGTTATTTTCGTCTATAAAAATTAAAACCCCTGCGCTCCAATCTTTTCCACAGCTTCCTTCCAATTGAGGGCAAATTGTTACAACTTTGCTGGAAGTGACAGAGAGTGTTCGTGCGTAATTCAACGTTCTAGCAAGTTGGTTAATGGTTGAGCTCGTTTGATTTTTTTGTATTAAGTTGTCAAAAGATGGAATCCCAACACCAAAGATTATGGCAGAAATACTCAGTGTGATAAGAAGATCAATGAGGGTAAAGCCTTTGATATAAACCATGAAGCACTCCTTGCTATTGGTTTTTAAAATAAAGTGTTACGAGTCGAGTAGAGTTTATTACTTTAGACTATCAATTGAGAGGCGATAATTTATCGATTTTTTGTGCGAAATATCTGCGAGTTGCTAAGAGTTGGTGGTCAACGATAGGCACTAAAAGAGGGGATATTGTTTGGTTGTGAATATTAATCGTCTTCAGAGTCCAGCCCCAATTTTTTGAGGCGATATCGGAGTGATCTAAAACTCACTCCTAATTTTTTTGCGGCGGCTGTGCGATTCCAGCGAGTTTCATCGAGGGCTTTGGTAATAACATCTCGCTCGATGTCTTCAAGATAGTCATCTAAAGATCCATGCAGAGGGCTTTTATTTACGCTGTTGATGTGGGATGTGGGGTCGTTTTGATCTTGATTAGGAAGATGTAAATCTTCTTCGCCTATCAAGTCGTTATCGCAGAGTGTGTAGGCTCGTTCTAAAATATTTTCTAGCTCCCGAATGTTGCCGGGAAAAGGGTATTCTTTCAGTGCTTTCAAACCCTCTTTTGAAAGATCAGCTGTTTCTAGATCTAACTCTTTTGCAAAGCGAGATAAGAAATGTTTTGAGAGAACGGCGATATCATCTTTTCTGTCCCGTAATGGCGGTAGGTCCAGCTGAATAACATTGATGCGATAAAATAAATCATTTCGAAACCTGTTCTCTTGAATTTCTTTATTTAAATCTTTGTGTGTGGCGCTAAGGATTCGTACGTCAATTCGGTCTTCTTGTTGTCCGCCGACAGGCCGAACGGCTTTTTCTTGAATGGCTCTGAGTAATTTAACTTGCATATCTAAGGGGAGGTCGGCCACTTCATCTAGAAATAATGTGCCACCGTGTGCGGCCTGAAAAAGTCCTTGTTTGTCACCGGTTGCGCCGGTAAAACTTCCTTTTTTGTGTCCAAAGAATTCACTTTCCATTAACTCGCTAGGAATGGCTCCGCAGTTTACCGGAATAAATGGCTCAGAGCTTCTCGGCCCTTGTTCGTGAATAGCTCGTGCGACTAATTCTTTACCGGTACCAGATTCTCCGCTGATGTAGACGGGGGCTTGGCTGCGAGCGAGTTTGGTTATTTTCTTTCTAACGATATTAAAGCTTTCGGCATTACCTAATAATGTGGGGCTATTGATGTCATGTTCTTCATTAGGGTTTGCGTTGCCATTTGATTTTAGCCTGAGTGCAGCTGAGGTGATTTTTCTTAGGTCTTCTAGCTCCACAGGTTTTGATATAAAGTCGAAAGCGCCAGCTTTCATGGCTTCGATGGCGGTATCCATGTTTCCATGAGCAGTTATTACAGCAATGGGAATATGGGAAAATTCTTTTTGAATTTTTTTGACAAAATCTATTCCATTACCATCTGGTAGGTGCATGTCAGTTAGGCAAAGGTCGTATGCTTTTTCAGAAATCATTGCACTTGCTTGATTGAGGTCAGAAGCACAATCAGTATCTACACCCATCCTGCCTAAGGTGATCTCCAAAAGTTCGCGAATGTCGGGTTCGTCATCAATAACCAGTGCAAGTGAATTAGTCATAAGGCTCTTTATTGTTGCTGTTTTATTATTACGGCTCTGTATTATTACTGTTCTGTCGAATTGTGCTTAAAATTTTTCAAACTGAAGAGTGAATTAAAAAATCACATTAATTGTATGCAATAAATCTAAAAAATTCTTTCTGGGTGTGCCAGTGTAATTCTAAAAGCACTTTTTCCGTCAACAGTTCTTTTGTAATCTAAGCTGGCTTGATTTCCTTCGCAGAGCTCGCGCGAGATATAGAGTCCTAATCCCGAACCAGCCGATTCAGTGGTGAAAAAAGGTTCGAAGATTTGTTCGATATCCCCTTCTGCAACTCCAATACCATCATCGATGACTTCAATATAGGGAAGTTCGCTTTCTAGATCAATAGCCGCTTCTACGGTAACGATTTCTTTACCAGTATTCTCTTTGCTGTAACGTAAGCCGTTATCACAAAGGTTCGTTAGCACTTGATGAAGTTGGCTGGTATCTATTCGGCTTTGAATGGATTTATTATGAACGTTCAGGTGAATGTTAGCGTGTTTTGTTTCTTTGTATTCTCTCACAAATTCGGGGAGCCAAGATGAGAGGTCTATTAGCTCAGCCATGGAGTTTTTTCGACTCGATAACTGGAGAACATTTTCAATAATGTGGTTCACTCGTTTAGAGTGATTCTGGATGATTTCACTTAACCTAGCGTCTGGTTTAGATAGGTTCGGGGATTCTGACAGTAATTGAGCCGCATGACTAATCGCTCCAAGTGGATTTCTCACTTCATGAGCAATGCTGGCTGTTAGCCTGCCCAAAGAGGCTAATTTAAGTTGCTGCGCTTCTTGAGAGAGTTTTCTATTATCTTCTATAAATATTAATGTGTCTGATTGATCATAAGCGTCCATTTTAGCAAAGCTAATTTTTAATTCTGGACCATCATTATGTGTTTTAAAGTGGGGTGAGCGAGTATGCGGGTAGGCATTCCATAGTTGTAGTTGTTCATAAATGGAGGTGATGTCTTTTAAATGTGTTGGAGTTCGATGTATTAAAGATAAAAAAGTTTTTGCAGCACGATTGGCAAGAACGATTTCTCCCTGAGAATTGACGACTAGAATGCCTGTTCTCATTCTTTCTAAAATTAATTGAGATAGTTTTTGTAAGTACGCAGCATGCTTAGCTTGTTCTTGAGCTTCTTCGTTGGACTTTCGTATTCGTTCACTTAAGATGCTGAATGCAAGAGCGGTGGCAAAGATCAGAATTCCAAAAACTCCAGCAGCAAATACGGAGCGATTGCCATCAACCCCCAAAAGTTCACTGAAGACTCCCTCTGTTAATACTAAAATTGTAGCAAAACCAGCGAGCGCTAAATTAATATGCCGAGGGAGAAAGATGGTGCCGGCTGCTATGCAAACAAGGATGAGATAACCAATATCCATGCCGGCACTGGCATGCATCAGTAAGGTAATAGCGGATATATCTATAAAGAGTAATAGAACAATTTGTCGCTTGTCTGGAAAAAATTGCTTTCGCCACAATAGAAATAACGTGATTACGTTGGAAATAGCATAGGCCCACGCGGTGTAGAAGAATAGGGTAGGTAATTCTGAGCCTAAGTAATTGACAGCAAGCTTCGCGGTGAACAAAAGCAGAACAATGCAGCTGAGTAATGTTCGGTAGTACGCATAGATACGAAGTAACTGATAATCGCTATCGATGACGTATTCAATATCAGAATTTTGTGGCGGTTGGCTTGTTGCTTTTTGATTGGAAGGCAAGGGTCTACCTGTCTATGTGTGAGTAGGTATTTTTTATCTGCTTGTAATGTTGTGCACAGACGCATTATTGAGTGATTGCCATGAATTATAGACGAAGTTAAATCGGATTACCTTTGTCTAAGTTTTCTTACGTTCTGTATAATGGCTCGATTACTCAAATTAATAAGATAAAGTTAATTAATCGACTTTATAAGAATAAACCTGAGATAAAAATTAACACATGGTTGAAATCATAAATGATAGAGGTGGCACGTTAGATGTCTAATTTTGTAGTAGTCATGGCGCAGATTAATCCGTTGGTGGGTGATATTCCAGGTAATACAGAAAAAGTCATTGAATCTACCCGTCGCGCTGAGAAAGAACATAATGCTGATGTCGTCGTTTTTCCTGAGCTAACATTGATGGCGTACCCGCCAGAAGATTTGTTGCTGCGCGATAGTGTCGGGCTTCGAATAGAGTCGGGGCTGCAATCGATTTTGAACGCAAATCTAAAAGCGATTGTCGTTGTAGGCTACCCCCGTCTTATTGCTGGTCGAGTTTATAATGCAGCAGGCGTCATTCAAAATGGTGAGTTAATTGCAGAGGCGCATAAACAGTGCTTGCCTAATTATCAGGTATTTGATGATAAACGCTATTTTACTTCTGGTGAAGATACCTGCGTCATTGATATTCATGGCGTTCCAACAGCATTACTGATTTGTGAGGATGTTTGGAAAACAGAGCCGTGTAAAAAAGCAAAAGAAAAGGGTGCTAAATTAGCGTTAGTTTTAAATGCCTCCCCATTTGAATTGAATAAAGTGAATGTTCGCCCAGAGGTTTTGTTCGCTCGTAATGAAGAGTCTGGTCTTGCTTTTATTTATGTTAATCAATTGGGTGGTCAAGATGAATTGGTTTTTGATGGTGGGTCAATGGCGATCGATTCTCAGGGAAAAATACAATCTCGGGCCCCTTTGTTTGAAGAAAATTTATATCCTGTGAAGTTAACGTTTTCAAATGGAGGTGGCGATTCTTCAAGGTTAATCAGTATGAACTCTACCACCCAAGCGCCCATTCCTTCAAAACATGAGCGAATTTATCAGGCGCTTGTGATTGGAGTGAAAGACTACATCAATAAAAATGGTTTTAAGGGTGTTGTTTTAGGATTGTCTGGAGGCATTGATTCGGCACTCGTGCTGGCTATCGCGACAGACGCGTTGGGTCCTGATCGTGTTGAGGCTGTCATGATGCCGTATCGTTATACCTCTGATATGAGCGTTGAAGATGCTGGCGAAGAAGCGCGTTACTTGGGTGTTGATTATAAGGTGATTTCAATCGAACCGATGGTTGAAGCTTTTCTTGTTGCCTTGGAAGAAGAGTTTGCCGGTTTGGGAAAAGATACAACGGAAGAAAATTTGCAAGCTAGATGTCGTGGAAATATTTTAATGGCCATATCCAATAAAAAAGGATCGCTAGTTTTAACGACAGGAAACAAAAGTGAAATGGCTGTCGGTTATGCAACGCTTTATGGTGACATGGCCGGCGGATTTGATGTGTTGAAAGATGTCTCAAAGACGCTTGTATTTGAGTTAGCCGAATACCGAAATACGTTAGGTTATGTCATTCCTCAGAGAGTGATTGATCGCCCGCCTTCTGCCGAGTTGGCGCCCGACCAAAAAGATGAAGATAGCTTGCCAGCTTACCCCATTTTGGATCAAATTCTAGCAGCTTATATCGAGGAGGATAAAAGTGGTGAAGATATCATCGCTAGTGGTTTCTCGAGGGAAGATGTGGAGCTTGTGTTGCGTTTAGTGGATATGAATGAATACAAGCGTAGACAAGCGGCTGTTGGGCCAAGAATAACTAAACGAGGTTTTGGTCGCGATAGGCGATACCCAATCACATCAGGGTGGAAAATTGGTCATTAATGGCGGCTTAGTTAATGCTAGGCAGTAACGTAAAAAAAGCACTGTAGCTCTAACAAATAAAGTTAAGGATACAGCGTTTTTTGTATTGGAAGCTTGGTTGATCAGTGGCTGCCTTTTATTTAGTTGGCTTGAAATTGAGGATCAAATATTTCTCGAGAATCAAAACCGCCAGGATCTTGTTTGTCAAAGAGTCCAAAAGTGAGCTTGTTAAACCATGAGCGATCTTCGAGAGAACTAAATTTAAAATCAAACTCCCCATTCTTTTTTAGCGAAGGGTGCTGAGGATAATTCTTTTTTAGAATCATGAGTGAGTCGTTCATTAAATCTTCCATCTCTAGCAGTCGATAGCCTTGAATGAGTACTGCAAGCGCATCGGGCACAGCCGGTGTTTGTTGAAAGTTTTCTAAAACATAGCGTCCTCGGCCAACAGCGGCAATATAGGCGCCACGCTTAAAATAATAATTAGCGACATGAATTTGATAGCGAGCTAACAAATTGCGTAAATAAATCATTCGTTTTTCAGCATCAGGAACATATTGGCTTTCCGGGAAAAGGGTCAATAGTTGGCTAAATTGAGCAAAAGATTCTCTTGCGGCACCTACGTCTCGTTTGCTCGGATCAGTAGCGGCAAAGCGGTCGAATAAGCCGCCGCCAATCGAGAATGAAGATAAGCCCTTTAAGTAATAGGCGTAATCAACATTTCTATGTCTTGGATGGAGTCGAATAAATCGATCGGCATTGGCAATGGCTGCATCAAAGTCATAATTGCGGTAATGCGCATGAATCAATTCTAGCTGAGCCTGTTCCGCGTACGCGCCAAAAGGAAAATTCTCTTCAAGAAGTTGTAAATTTTTAATGGCCGACTCCCACTGCTGAGAACGAATTTGTCTTTCTGCAGTTTCGTAGAGCTGTCTTTCTGTTTCTCTGATCCTTTCGGCCCGATTTGCATCTTTTTCTTCTTGTGTGGCGCAAGCGCTTAATAAAGTGATTAAGCACAATCCAAGAAAAGAAAAGCGGATGACTCGTTGGTTGAGCAAGAGTAGTGATTGATACATAAGTATTAAGGCTCTATCAGTTTGCGGCAATCTTTAGTGTAGTTTTGGTGGCTATTCAATTGTCAATTGTCATTTTGGCCAGTGGCCCCAGACCATAAAACAAAACAGCTAAGCATTATTCCATAGGATTCACTCCAATGCACTTTCGTTTGCAAGTAGCGGGTCTTAATGTCAGATCGTTGTGTGGTGATGAATAGTGGAGGTATTGCCTTTATCGTTTTGTACTCATAATTCTAAAATTAAAGCTTTTGGCGGATTTACAGGTTATTTGGAGCAAAGCGTGTAAAATTGAATTTTTATTGTTTTCTTCTTTACGCTAACTAATTGAATTGAAAGAGTAATTGTAATAGCTATGTCTAAAATACCTTTGCCAACCAACCCCGACCTTCAAGCCACTGAGGAATCTGATGATGCTCAAGTCGATAGGCGAGTGCTTAAAGTACCGCACGAATACCTAGGGCAAAGGTTGGACCAAGCGGCAGCGGCATTGTTTCCTGATTTTTCTCGCGCGAGGATTCAGGAGTGGATTAAAAGTGGCGATCTGTTAGTGAATGGCAGTTCTGGTAAGTCAAAAAACAAATTAGCCGGAGGAGAGGAGCTAGCTTTAACGGTTGTCACAGAGCCCCAAGGCGATTGGGTCGCAGAAGATATTCCATTAGATGTGATCTATGACGATGAACAAATTATTGTCATAAACAAGCCGATGGGAATGGTAGTTCATCCGGCAGCAGGAAATCCATCCGGCACATTACTCAATGGTTTACTGCATGCTTATCCGGAATTAGTAGACCTTCCAAGAGCGGGTATTGTCCATCGACTCGATAAAGATACGACGGGTTTATTGGTGGTTGCTAGAACCTTAAAAGCGCACCAGTCTCTTGTTTCTCAATTGCAAGCAAGAGCAATGGGGCGAGAATATATTGCTGTTGCTTGGGGACGAGTGCCTGCGCAAGGGACGATTGACGAGCCGATCGGCCGTCACCTAATACAGCGTCAAAAAATGGCGGTCATCGAAAATAAAACCATCCATCATCCTTCCACTAAACATAATATTCCTGATGAATATTTAGAGAGGGTGAAAAAAAATAATGGAAAAGAGGCGATTACTCATTATGAAGTTAAGCGCCGCTTTTCACACCATTCGTTAGTGCAATTAAAACTAGCGTCCGGACGTACGCATCAAATACGTGTTCATTTAACACATATCGGTCATCCGATAGTGGGTGATCAAACTTATGGAAAGCGACAACGGTTTCCAAAAGATATGGACGTGTCGGCGAGTCAGGCCGTTAAAGACTTTCCGCGTCAAGCATTGCACGCAAGGCGATTAACGTTGAAACATCCAGTAACGGATGATGAGGTAAGTTGGGAGATTCCGTTACCAAGAGATATTGAAGAACTCTTGTTCGCGCTAGGGGAATAAGATGTCTAAGAGTGGTGTTTCACCAATCAAGGTAATTGATGAATAAAAACGCGATGGGTTTTCAGCCTGTTTGGCAAACCAGTGATGGAAAGCCGCCAGCCAGCGTCCGAGCATTTGTTACCTATCGCTCAGGGGGGGGTAGCGCTGCGCCGTTTTACTCAAATAATTTGGCGCTTCATGTGGGCGATGATAAAAACGCTGTAGAAAAAAATAGAGAGAATTTGTCGGCGCTGCTTCATCTTGATGCTTCTATTGCTTGGTTAAACCAAGTGCATAGTGATCGTATTGTGACAGAAAATAATTATTTTACTGAGTTTGCCAATGATTTGATCGTTGAAGCTGATGGCGTTATATCTTCTTCAAATAAATTGGTATGTGCCATCATGACGGCAGATTGTTTACCTGTACTTTTTTGTAATAAACAGGGAACTCAGGTCGCCGCTATTCATGCTGGTTGGCGCGGTTTGGCAAATGGTATTTTGAAAAAAGCAGTTTTGGCGTTTAAAAATAATGAAGCGGATGATTTGATGGTTTTTTTAGGGCCGGGAATCGGTCGTGATCATTACGAAGTGGGAGAGGACGTGATAAGTGCTTTGGAGCTGACAGTTTCTTTAAAGCGAGAAAAGTTTTCAGTGCTTTCTATCGGTGAGTCTAAACTTCCAGAAGAGAGTAGTGCGTCTAAATATTATTTAGATATGATTGCTGTTGCTCGAGCCCAATTGACTGAGATGGGAGTGATGAATATTTCAGGCGGTGATCATTGCAGCTTTGCTGAAGCGGAACATTTTTATTCCTACCGACGTGACGGAGTGACTGGGCGAATGGCGAGTTTGATTTGGCTGGAGTCATAAAGAATGTGTGATCTGGTATCCCCTTTTGTGCCATTTATTTAAAGCGTTAAAAATCCCTTCAAATAATATCTACAGATAGGTTAAAAGCAATCAATTGATTTATATCAGTTGAATTATTCTCCTGTGCCCCAAGATGTAATCTTAATAGTTTAAATATCTCTTAAAGTCCGTATTCAATCGATATTGAATCGGCAGTGATCTAATTGTTTGAGGTGTGTAATGCGAATAGATAAATTAACGAATCAATTTCAGATGGCATTGTCGGACGCGCAATCTCTGGCTGTCGGTCGAGATCATAATCAGATAGAACCAGTTCATGTCCTGTTGGCGATGTTGGACCAGCAGGGTAGTAGTGTGCATCCATTATTGGCGCAGTCTGGTTTTGATGTTAATGGTTTGAGAAACGCCTTGGCTAAAGAGCTAGATGGTTTGGCTCGCATTCAAAGCCCCACGGGCGATGTTCATATGTCGGCGGAACTGTCTCGGCTTTTAAATTTAGCGGATAAGCAATCACAAGCAAATGGCGATAAATTTATTTCTAGTGAAAGTTTATTGCTTGCGGCCATGGATGACGCGAAGAGCTCGCTCGGAAAAATTTTGAGTCAATTTGGCGATAAGAATCGTTTGAAAGAAAGTGTTGATAAGGTGAGAGGCGGAGAGACAGTTGATGATCCAGAGTCTGAATCTAATCGACAAGCTCTCGATAAGTACACCATTGATTTAACCGCCCGTGCTGAAGCAGGTAAGCTCGATCCTGTCATCGGCCGTGATGATGAAATCCGAAGAACGATACAAGTTTTACAGCGTAGGACAAAGAACAATCCAGTATTAATTGGTGAGCCTGGTGTTGGTAAAACAGCCATTGTCGAGGGTTTGGCTCAAAGAATCATTAACGGTGAAGTGCCCGAAGGGCTAAAAAATAAAAGATTACTTTCGCTGGATATGGGAGCGTTAATAGCCGGCGCAAAATTTCGTGGAGAATTTGAAGAGAGACTCAAGGCGTTACTGAATGAACTTGGAAAACAAGAAGGCCGAATCATATTATTTATTGATGAGTTGCATACGATGGTTGGTGCCGGTAAAGCTGAAGGTGCAATGGATGCCGGAAATATGTTGAAGCCTGCTCTTGCGCGTGGTGAATTACATTGTGTTGGTGCGACAACGCTCGACGAGTATCGTCAATATATTGAAAAAGATGCCGCGTTGGAGAGACGATTTCAAAAAGTATTGGTCGATGAACCCAGTGAAGAAGATACCATTGCGATTTTACGTGGATTAAAAGAGCGCTATGAAGTACATCATGGCGTCGATATCACCGATGCTGCAATTATTGCAGCAGCAAAATTGTCGCAGCGTTATATCACTGATCGTCAGCTACCTGATAAAGCGATTGATTTAATCGACGAGGCGGGGAGTCGTATTCGTATGGAGATCGATTCCAAGCCGGAAGAGATGGATCGATTAGAGCGCAGATTGATTCAATTAAAAATTGAACGAGAAGCGGTTAAGAAAGAAGATTCTGAAACAGCGAAAAAACAATTGGTTAAGTTGGATGAGGAAATTGAAAAGGCAGAAAGAGAATTTTCTGATCTTGAAGAAATTTGGAAGGCAGAGAAATCAGCGCTTCAGGGATCGCAAGGGATTAAATCTGATTTAGAGCAAGCAAAGTTAGATGTAGAGGCCGCTCGTCGAGCCGGTGATTTAGGTCGTATGTCCGAATTGCAATATGGCCTCATTCCAGAATTAGAAAAACAACTTGAGCTAGCCTCTCAAAATAAAGTCGTTGAGATGAAGCTGTTAAGAAATAAAGTAGGCGATGAGGAAATTGCGGAGGTTGTCTCTAAATGGACCGGAATCCCAGTGTCTAAAATGCTGGAAGGGGAGCGAGATAAATTAGTTCGCATGGAGGACGGTTTACACAAGCGTGTTATAGGGCAGGAGCAGGCGGTGATTGCTGTCAGTAATGCTGTGCGTCGATCGCGTGCAGGATTATCTGATCCTAATCGACCTAATGGATCTTTTTTATTTTTAGGTCCAACAGGTGTTGGTAAGACAGAGTTGTGTAAAGCATTAGCAGAGTTTTTATTTGATAGTGATGATGCGATGGTTCGCATTGATATGTCCGAGTTTATGGAAAAGCACTCTGTCGCTCGTTTGATCGGCGCTCCTCCGGGTTATGTTGGTTATGAAGAGGGCGGTTATTTAACAGAGGCCGTTCGTCGTCGCCCTTATTCGGTACTTTTGTTGGATGAGGTGGAAAAGGCGCACCCTGATGTATTTAATATCTTACTTCAGGTTTTAGAGGATGGTCGTTTGACTGACGGACAGGGTCGCACGGTCGATTTTCGAAATACGGTGGTGGTGATGACATCGAATCTAGGCTCTGGCGTCATTCAAGAGATGACAAAGTCTTCTGAGTACGAATCCGAAGCAGCGAAGCAAGAAGCGATTAAACATGCGGTGATGGAGGTTGTGGGAGGTCATTTCAGGCCAGAGTTTATTAATCGTGTCGATGAGCTGGTTGTATTTGATCCATTGGCGCAGTCTCAGATTCGAGGTATCGCCAATATTCAGCTTGATTTGTTACGTCAGCGATTAAAAGAGCGAGAGCTAAATTTTGAGATCGAAGAGGGCGCTCTTGATAAATTGGTAACGGCGGGCTTTGATCCTGTATATGGGGCTCGGCCGTTAAAAAGAGCGATTCAGCAGTATATTGAAAACCCTTTAGCTCAAGAGGTGTTGGCTGGACGGTATGCGCCTGGAGATACAATTAAAGCGATGCTATCTGACGATAAAGAGAAAATTGTGTTTAGAAGATAACAAGATAATCAGCTATGTATAGTGGTTCATTAGATTATCTTTAATTGTGTATCTATTAACAAAAGAGTCCTAGTAATGTTTAACAGGACTCTTCAATAGCTTGTTGAGATTCATTAATGCGAGTCGCTCGCTCATCATCCGACATAAATTTTACTTCTCCATCGTTATTTGTCCGTATTCTAGGGGACGTTTGAAGAAGTTTTAAATTGTCTTTTGCCGCTTTGCAGCGCTCAAGGTCTTTTTCAAATACTTCAACCGTTTCACCAGGAGCTAAATCTTCTTCTTTTACAGAGCCGGCAGGCTTAGGTTTGTTTTCTGTTTGGCTTGCTTTAGTGTCGGTCGAGTTTTCGGTGACTGTTCGACCACCTTTAATGCTTACCGCTTCAGAGTCGGTATTATTAGGCCGTTGTGCGGAGTAATGAGTGACACCCTCTGCATCTGTCCATTTGTAATAGTTCTTAGCCGCCATAGCGCTTGTGCTGATAAGACAACTAGAAACAATGGCGATAATAATGAGATTGGGATAATTCATGATGTTGTCCTCTAATATAATGTTGGCCCACTGTCATGTGAACATGGGCCTGTCATCTCTTCTGTTATGCAAACTATAAACATAAAATAGAGTTAGCGGCAGCTCAATTGAATAATTTGCTAGGATTCGCACAGTCTATCAGTGCAAATCCTTGACATTGTATGCAATATTGCCAAAATGTCGGGTTCTCTAGACGGGTGGTATAGCTAACTAGCACGTGCCGATCATTACAAATCGATCAGTCATCCTGTCTACTGGCTTTAAAACTAACCTTCTTTAGATCCTTTGTTTACCAACGGAAGACTTCGATGGTTAGGGTATACCTAAGGCGATCTATAACCTATGTTCACCTTAGGCGGCCAGCTTCCCTGATTTGCTGACTCAGTGCTAATTAAGGCAGATAAAGATAGATAATGAGTAACATTATTCGTTGATAATGTACCGTCTAAAATTCATTCAATCATACAAATTTTATGGGCTGCTGAATGCAGCCCATTGTTGTTACAAAGAGGTACAAGCGTGGAATTGTTATCGGGTGGCGATATGCTCATTCGTTCATTACAGGAAGAAGGCGTAGATATCGTCTTTGGTTATCCTGGTGGGGCGGCTTTACACATTTACGATGCTATCTATCGTCAAGAAGCAGTCAGACATATTTTGGTCCGTCATGAGCAGGCTGCGACTCATGCGGCGGATGGCTACACGCGAGCAACGGGTAAAGTCGGAACGGTTTTAGTGACGTCTGGTCCTGGAGCAACAAATGCAATTACCGGGATTGCGACAGCTTACATGGATTCGATTCCGATGGTTGTTATTTCTGGTCAGGTTCCTTCCGATAAAATCGGTGAAGATGCTTTTCAGGAAACGGATATGGTTGGCGTGTCTCGCCCGATTGTTAAGCACAGCTTCTTGATCAAAGATGCTCGAGAAATTCCTGAGGTGATTAAAAAGGCTTATTACATAGCGGGTACTGGACGGCCAGGTCCCGTGGTTGTCGATGTGCCAAAAGATATTACTGATCCGGCTAACAAATTTGAGTTCGAATATCCGAGCAAGATCAAAATTCGTTCGTATACTCCTGCCGGTAAAGGCCATAGCGGCCAAATCAAAAAAGCAGCTCAACTACTGCTGAATGCTAAGCGCCCGATGATTTATGCCGGTGGTGGTGTTATCCAGGGTGAGGGTAGTGCGTTATTAACTAAATTAGCTAAAGGTTTAGATTTCCCCGTTACGAATACGTTGATGGGATTAGGTTGTTTTCCTGGGACGGATAAGCAATTTCTTGGCATGTTAGGAATGCATGGAACGTTCGAGGCTAATACTGCAATGCATCATAGTGATGTTATTTTAGCGGTTGGCGCTCGTTTTGATGACCGAGTTACGAATACGCCGAGTAAGTTTTGTCCTAGTGCGAAAATAATTCATATCGATATCGATCCAGCGTCGATTTCAAAAACTGTCACGGCGGATGTTCCGATTGTGGGCGCTGTTGATAATGTTTTAAAAGAAATGATTGATGTCATCGAAGCATCAAATGAGAAGCCTGATACTACTGCGCTTAAAGAATGGTGGTCGCAGATTGAGGAATGGCGAGCGAAGCACGGTATTTATACGGCAAACCGCTTTGAATCGACCGGTGAAATAAAACCGCAAGAAGTGATTCAGGCCGTTTACGAAATCACAAAAGGTGATGCGTATGTCACCTCCGATGTTGGTCAGCATCAGATGTTTGCTGCGCAGTATTATATTTTTGACAAACCGCGTCGCTGGATAAATTCTGGCGGTCTTGGCACGATGGGTTTTGGTTTGCCTGCTGCAATGGGTGCGCAATTTGCCGATCGTGATGCTGCAGTAGTATGTATTACGGGTGAAGGCAGTATTCAAATGTGCATTCAAGAGCTATCCACTCTGACGCAATACCACCTTCCGATAAAAATTATTTGCTTGAATAACCAAGCGCTTGGCATGGTTCGTCAGTGGCAAGATATGCAATATCAAAGTCGATACTCAGAAAGTTTGTATGAAGACTCATTGCCGGATTTTGTGAAACTTGCCGAATCTTATGGGCATGTGGGTATGCGTGTTACTCGGCGTGAAGACTTAAAAGCGAAATTAAAAGAATGCTTTGATATGAAAGATCGTGTTGTCTTTATGGATATACAGGTTGACCGAAGTGAGCATGTTTATCCTATGTTGATCGCTCCAAATGGTTCAATGCGCGATATGTGGCTCGGCAAAAAGGAGCGTACATAATGAGACGAATTATTTCAGTATTAATGGAAAACGAACCTGGCGCATTGTCGAGGGTTGTCGGGTTATTTTCTCAGCGAGGTTACAATATTGAGTCATTAACTGTTGCAGCAACAGAAGATGATAGCTTGTCTCGTTTAACACTGACAACGATTGGTGATGATCATGTCATCGAGCAAATCACAAAGCATCTCAACCGTTTAATCGATGTTGTAAAGCTTGTTGACCTCACTGAAGGAGCACACATTGAGCGAGAGCTGATGCTGGTGAAAGTGAAAGCGGCAGGATCGCAGCGTGCTGAAATTAAACGATGTGTTGATATTTTTCGTGGCCAAATTGTCGATGTAAGTTCCACGGTGTATGTCATACAGATAACGGGCGCTAGTGAAAAGCTTGATGCTTTTTTACAGTCTGTTGGAGAAGCCGCTATCTTAGAAGTCGCACGTACCGGTGTATCTGGTATTGCTCGCGGAGAAAAAATTCTTAGCTTGTAACACTTATTATTTTATATATTTATTCATTACTTTAATTTTTTATTTGAACCAGTAGGACAAAAACAATGCAAATTTATTACGACAAAGACTGCGACCTTTCTATCATCCAAAAGAAAAAAGTAGCGATCATTGGCTATGGCTCACAAGGTCATGCACATGCACAGAACTTAAAAGACTCAGGCGTTACTAACGTTGTTGTTGGTTTGCGAAAAGGTTCTGCTAACTGGGCCAAAGTTGAGAAGGCTGGATTAGGTGTTGATACGATTGAGGGCGCTACGAAAGACGCCGACGTCATTATGATTCTAGCGCCTGATGAGCATCAAGCTGAAATTTACAATACGCAAATTGTTCCGAATTTAAAATCAGGCGCAGCTCTCGCGTTTGCTCATGGCTTTAATGTCCATTTTCAATTAATTGAGCCGCCAAAAGATGTTGATGTGATTATGATTGCGCCAAAAGGTCCTGGTCATACAGTTCGCTCTACTTATTTAGAAGGCGGTGGTGTACCAACTCTCATTGCTATTTATCAAGATGCGACAGGCCAAGCTAAAAATGTTGCCCTATCTTATGCATCAGGAAATGGTGGTGGTCGTTCAGGTATTATTGAAACTAACTTCCGCGAGGAAACCGAAACAGATTTGTTCGGTGAACAAGCAGTTCTTTGTGGCGGTGCATCTTCATTGGTTCAAGCTGGGTTCGAAACATTGGTTGAAGCGGGCTATGCACCAGAGATGGCTTATTTTGAGTGCTTGCATGAACTGAAGCTGATAGTTGATTTAATGTATCAAGGCGGTATTGCTGATATGCGTTATTCGATTTCGAACACGGCTGAGTATGGTGATTATGTAACTGGTTCGCGGATTGTGACTGAAGAAACCAAGAAGGAAATGAAAGCCGTATTGAAAGATATTCAAGAAGGTAAATTTGCGAGAGACTTCATGCTGGATAGTCGAGTAGGCGCGCCATTCTTAAAATCAAAACGACGTATTTCTGGTGAGCATCAAATCGAAGAAGTGGGCGCTAAACTGCGTTCGATGATGCCTTGGATTAAGGATAATAAGATCATCGATAAAACAGAAAACAATAGCTAGGTAGTTACATAAGTAGTTACTAAGTAGTTACAAGGTGTTACTAGGTTTTTGTTACTATGTTGTTGCTTTGGTCTGAGCGCTGGTTAGATAATACAGCCAGTAAATCAGATTTAGGAATCAAAAGCGTCATTATTAATGGCGCTTTTTTTTGCTTCTCAGTTTCTGGTTTAGTCTGATAATTTACATTTTTTATCACCTTGAAGAAAATTTCTCCTCAGAACGGGATACTGATCGCGTTTTTTTTGAGCAACAAAGCTATCATATAACACAAGTAAATCTTGATTGTGTTTCAGCACTTTTAAAATTCTTAGGTAGTCTTCATGAGTGTTACATCGACCCTGAAAATATTTGGAATCATAATTTCTTTTTGTGGTTTAACCGCGTGCTTAAGTGACAATTCTGATTCTGAATTAATTGTTGTGTTAAATGAATCTTTTTACCATCTCGATGAGTACGAATTGGCCGATTTTACCCTCAGTGAAGATTTTGAATATTGGGAGGTTCGAAAGGGTGAGACTGTAGATGGCAATTTTATCATTGAGTCAGAGGAGATTCTTTACGTATACGATGATAATGCATTTGCTAACCTATCTAATCAGCAGGTGACAGACTTGGATGCAACATTTTCAGCGAATGGTTTCCGTGCTTCTTGTGAGCCAGATTATTGTCCCTTTTATGGTGTGGCAGTGATGGGTAATACGACAGCTTTGATTGATTCAAAAAGTGAATTGTTAGATTTTTTTGAAGATATTGATACAGAGGCAGAATTGCATTTATGGCTTTGGGCTAATGATTACAAGGCGTTATCTTACGAATTGGTGCCCTCAGGTTATTTGGCAGTGGTGCGATGGTCGAATGGTTGCGATCGTCGAGGAGAAAAAATTGTTTATGTCGACTTTGATGGAGATATTTCTACGCAACGGGTTATTTTTGTTGAAAAATATAATGGTCCTTGTGTTTAGCGTTAGTGTCATAAATTAGTCTTTGTGAATTTGAACGCCTGTCGCAATGATTTGATATTCAATCTTTGGCTCAGTGACAGTTTCAGGATCTCCGCCAGCATCTTTTACATAATGTTTTGTATCTTTAAGGCTTAGTGTTACTTTCTTAATTGTTCCTTGAATGTCGACAGTTTTCCCAACGAGTGTGGGAGGAACAAAGAAGCCATAATTTTTAAACGTAACTCGTATATCTTCGGCTTCTGTTTCTAAGCCCATCCAACATCCTTTCGTTTCACAAATGCTGATGACTTGCGCTGTAATGAGTGCTGGTTTTTTGTCTTTTGAGACATCATGTTCATAAAACTGGATAGCTTTTTCAATACTCATTGATTGTGAATGACTGATAGAGATTGGATCGCCAAATGTTTCAGCCGAATGGGCGGTGGATGTTAACGCGAAGAAAATGATGAAG
Organism: Cellvibrionaceae bacterium; assembly: GCA_050633885.1. Taxonomy (GTDB): domain Bacteria; phylum Pseudomonadota; class Gammaproteobacteria; order Pseudomonadales; family Cellvibrionaceae; genus JAWSVE01. The sequence continues at coordinate 88,944 of JBOEHK010000005.1, read as the reverse complement.
GGTAGTGCAAGTTTGCCGCATAAAATTTTCATAATCTTTTTTCTCGCGTCTGTTGAGATGGTCAATTTATTCTGTGCTCATCAATAAAAATTACTTACTAATATCAGTCGACCATTGGTAATCATGATATTTATCACGTAAATCTTTTTTACTGAGTTTTCCTGTTGCTGTATGAGGTAATTCATCGACAAACTCACAGTCTGAAGGGATACACCATTTAGCAACTTTACCGTCGTACCATTTTAATAATTCTTCTTTTGTTAATGTTTCGCCAGGTTTAACTATGGCTAATAGAAGAGGGCGCTCAGTCCATTTGGGGTGGTAAGCCCCGATAACGGCGGCTTCGACAACTTTAGGGTGGTCGACAGCTAAGTTTTCAAGTTCGATAGATGATATCCATTCCCCGCCGGATTTAATGACATCTTTCGTTCTGTCGGTGATGAGCATATAACCTTCATCATCAATGCAGGCCACGTCACCGGTCTCAAACCAGCCATCATCATCAATGGCAACTTTGTCACTCTTATAATAACTTTGAGTGACCCAAGGTCCTCTCACCTTTACAGCGCCTGAAGACTTTCCATCCCACGGTAATTCTTTATTGTTTTCATCGACGATTTTAACTTCGATTCCGTAAATGGGTCGACCCTGCTTCACTTTAATTAAATCTAGCTCTTCTTTGCTGAGCTTTTCCATTCCGGGTTTCAATGTGTTGTAAGTACCTAATGGGCTGGTTTCTGTCATTCCCCATGCATGCCGTACTTCAACATTGTATTTATCTTTTAAAATATTCATGATGGATAATGGGCATGCTGCACCACCGACGGTAATACGCTCTAGACTATCGACAGTCTCTCCGGAGGTTTCCATGTAGTTAATCATGGCTAGCCAAACGGTTGGAACGCCAGCCGATAATGTGACTTTCTCTTCATTGATTAAAGCGCAAACTGTCTCACCATCACCCATCCTTGGTCCTGGCATTACAATTTTGCTACCGACCATCGGCGCCACATAGCACAATCCCCAGCCGTTCACATGAAACATGGGTACTATCGGTAAAATAACATCCTTAACCGAAACGCCAAATGTATCGGGTAGGGCAGAACCATAAGCATGGATTACTGTAGAGCGGTGACTGTAAACAACACCCTTGGGGTCGCCAGTGGTTCCCGATGTGTAGCACATGGATGCCGGATGGTTTTCATCTAACTCTGGCCATTCAATGGAATCATTTTCAGCGGCTAACAATGTTTCGTAACATTGAACATTTCGCAAGGTTGTCTCTGGCATATTGGCTTCGTTCGTTAAGATAATAAAGCCTTTAACATTCGGCAGTTTTTCTTGCAGTGGTTCTAATAGTGGGACGAAAGCAATGTCAATAAATAGCCATTTATCTTCACCGTGATTAATAATGTATTCCAGCTGGTCTGCAAACAGTCGAGGGTTGACGGTATGGCAAATCATGCCTGAAGCGGCTGTCGCATAATAAAGCTCTATATGACGATAATCATTCCATGCCATAGTGCCTATCGTGTCGCCCAAAGAAGCTCCAAGAGTTTTGAGTGCATTGCCAAGTTGACGAACTCGTTTAAACGCATCTCGATAAGTATATCGATGGCGAGGGTTGTCCGCTGTCACCGAGACGATTTCTGAGTTGCCATAGACTTTCTCCGCAAAGTTCATTACGGAAGTGAGTACGAGTGGTGTGTTCATCATTGTGCTATGCATATTTTCCCCTAACTACTTCATTACATTACAATTATTGTTTTATCAGCTAGACTGCTGTTGATTCTATAGACTGTGGTTTGTCTACTTATCATATACGGATTCGTAGTATTCCATAAAGGCAATATGATAAACATTTTAGCGGTTAGTGTACCTGCATTGTTAGCAAAGGGGCTAAGATCAGGCTAAATTGGTGAATTTTACTGCTAATGTTTGAGAATAAGATGTTAATAATTGCCATTAAAGAGTCGTTTTCTTCATGATAAATGGTTTCTAATGAAACATACTTTAAGTGGGTTTATGTAAAGCTATGGGTAAAGAGAAAAAACTAATACTAAAACTAAGTTGCGTGGATCGCCCCGGTATTGTTGCAGATGTGGCAGATTTTTTTAGAGAAAGTGGATTTAATATTCAGGAGTCATCCCAGTTTAATGATGTGGAAACGCAACAGTTTTTTATGCGATGTGTTTTTGAGTGGTGTGGCTCCGATAACGACTTTTCGATTGATCATGTCACGAAACAATTCTCTAAAGTAGCTGAGAAATCTCAAATGCACTGGCAGCTCAATGATTCATGCTATCGACCTAAAGTTTTAATAGCGGTTTCGAAGTGGGGCCATTGTTTAAATTCCTTGTTGAATAGCTGGAAGCTTGGTTCGCTACCCATTGATATAGTGGGCGTTGTTTCTAATCATGAGGACATGAGACCATTGGTTGAGTGGTATAACCTTCCTTATCATTACTTCCCCGTAACGGGTTTGGATAAAGTGCAGCAAGAAAAGAAGATTTATAACATTTTTGCTGAAACTCAATCAGACCTATTAGTGCTCGCTCGTTACATGCAAATTCTGAGTGATGATTTTTGTGAAAATATTTCTGGGCGAGCAATTAATATTCACCATTCGTTTTTACCTGGTTTTAAAGGGGCAAGGCCTTACCATCAAGCTCATGCTAGAGGCGTTAAACTGATTGGTGCGACAGCACATTATGTGACGGCTGACCTTGATGAAGGGCCGATTATTGAACAGGCTGTTGAGCGTGTGACTCATGCAAGTACGGCGGATCAATTAGTTGAGATTGGCAGGGACATAGAAGCCGTTGTTTTGCAACGAGCAGTGAGATGGCATGCTGAACATAGAATTTTAATTAATGGCCACAAAACGGTTGTTTTTAATCGATAGTTTAATGCTGCAAATACATTGTTGATGTTTGTTTTCAATTGTTTGATGTTAAAAAATTTTCGTTGATATCTTCAGTGTTGGCTTATGTTTGATTATATTATTCTTGGTGCAGGCATAGTGGGTTTGTCTACAGCCATGCAAATTAAGAAAAAATTTCCCCTTCGAAAAGTATTGGTGATAGAAAAAGAAAAAAACATTGCCTTGCATCAGACTGGTCACAATAGCGGTGTTATTCATTCTGGTATTTATTATAAACCGGGTAGTTACAAGGCTAATTTTTGCCGACAAGGAGCTCAAGATCTACAAAAATATTGTTTGGAGAATGACGTTCCCTTTAAAATAACAGGTAAGTTGATTGTCGCTACTCATCAAAAAGAATTACAAGCGTTGAATGATTTATTTGAATTAAGTCAGGCTAACGGCGTACCAGTCGAGTTCTTGAGTAAAGGTGAACTGAGAGAAAAAGAATCGAATGTCGGAGGTAAAGCGGCAATTTTTGTGCGCAATACGGGTATTGTCAATTATGCTGATGTTACAGAAAGCTACGCCAATAATTTTAAAAAAATAGGTGGGGAAATTGTTTTCTCTACTAAAATAATAAAGATTATCGAGAAAAAAGAATCGATAGAATTAGTCTCTGAAAAGAATACTTATAGAGCAAAATACCTTATTGCTTGTTGTGGATTACAGGCTGATCGTGTTGCAGGCATGATGGAGATAAAAACAGATTTTAAAATTATACCGATACGTGGTGAGTACTATCAGGTGAAGGGTGATAAAAAGCATATTGTTGATATTCCGATTTACCCTGTTCCAGATCCCTCTGTTCCTTTTTTGGGGGTGCATATCACTCCAATGATGAACGGTGATATGACGGTTGGGCCAAATGCTGTAGTCGGCTGGAATAGAGAAAATTATAAACCGAGTGTTCGAATTAATTTTCAAGACAGTTTTGATTCTTTAGCTTTTTCAGGTTTTTGGAAAATGGGTTGGAAACATAAACGGTATGCGTTTAATGAAATTGCGGATTCTCTAATAAAAGAAAGATATGTGCGACGAGTTCAACAATATTGTCCGAGTATTCAGTCATCAGATTTGACAGCCTATCCTGCCGGAATTCGAGCGCAAGCGGTTAGGGCGTCAGGTGAGCTGGTGAGTGATTTTCTGTTTGCTGAAACCTCTCGTAGTTTACATGTCTGTAATGCTCCCTCGCCTGCTGCAACTTCGTCTCTCTCTATCGGGCAACACCTCTGTGATAAAATAGCGAACTTTTCGATTTAACGAATTTTAAATGAAATTATACTATTGGGCGAAATATGATTGATCATCAAGATTTAGCGGAAGGGATGCGAGCAGGTATGCGGCATTTGGCCAGCGGTGTCACTGTTATTGCAACTCGAAGCAGTGATGGTGTTTGCCATGCAATGACGGTGACGTCGATGACATCAATTTCAGATGATCCTCCGTCCCTATTAGTTTCATTGCACGACGATTCAACCACGAATAAATCATTCGCTTCAACGGATCGCTTCAGTGTCAATGTACTAAGTAAAGAGCAGCAAGCGGTGTCCGATCGCTGTGCATTTACACCTGAAGATGAAGATAGATTTTTAGTGGGCCGGTGGGCAGATAAAGACGGTGAGGGAGTACCCTATTTAGAGGGTGCGTTAGCTAATTTTATTTGTAGGGTGACACAAAAAATTTCTTATGGGACTCATACCATTATTATTGGTGATATTGAAAAGGCTCAATCGAGTAGCGAAGATAGAAGTCCTTTAATCTATCTTCGCGGTGGCTATTTATAATTGGTGGCGTCATTGGATTGGTGACACCCCTTTTATTCGCCTTTTTCATCTATTTTTAGATCCGATTTTACTGCAATGTGTCAGCGAGTTATTGATTAAAAAGATCTAGGATGTGATGGTTGAGTAGGTTTTGTTGTTGAAAATATTGGCGGTTGTACTTCTTCCTGCGTCATCTCTTCAAAATTATTTTCTTTAAGCTCTTCAGCCGATTGTGATGATGCTGAAGGGCGAGAATCCGATGGGTAAGCGTCTTGAGTGCTTTTCATTTCTCCTGATACAGATTGATCTAAAAATGAAGTTCGACGCTTCGCTTTAAAAGCACTTGAGCGTCTATCTCCACCGCGTGGTTTTGGCTCGGTTCTGCGATTAACTAACCCTGCAATTTTTTCTTTAAAGTTTTTATCACCTAACACCCAAGCTTTGTTTGTGGCTTCTCGAATTTCTTTGATGATGCTTTCGGAAAGGTTGACGTTAAAAAGAGATCGATAGACTGATTGTTGAGCTTCTTTCATTTCACCCAATGAAGCATATTGTTCTGAAGGTGTTAGAAGATAACTTGTTTTTCCTAGTGCATTTGCATGGTAACTTGTCCAAGGGTATTCCGAAGGGTCGCTAACAAGACCTGATCGAACGGGATTGAGTTCGATATAGCGAGAGCATGACAATAAATAATTTTCGGCGTCGACAACGGTTGCTTTATAGCGTCCTTCCCATAACGTACCGCTACGTTCATACGATTGATTAAAATACTGAACGTAATAACGACCAATCATTTGCATTGCTTTGCCGATACTTTTTTCCGTTCTAGGCGTGATCAGCAAATGGACGTGATTTGCCATTAATGCATAAGCATGAAGATCACAATGATGTTTTTCACAGGCTTTTTTCAGTTGCAGCAAATAATATTCATAATCCTCTGATCGCCTAAAAATATCGCAGCCGTTGTTACCTCTGACAATAATATGCTGAGGATGATGTGGTAGGTAATATCTCGGTAAACGTGCCATTCAGTTGCCTTCTTCCTTTCACAAAATACAATGGGTATGACCTTATTGATCGCTCTCTATAAAAAGCGTAGCAGATCGTAGCGCTCTGTCAGGTCGATAGCGCATTAATTATGAATTTTTAGTGGCTGTAATTGCTGTTGGAGTATTTCATAGAGCGCTTCAGGAGCGATTGGTTTTGAAATGCAATCATTCATACCTGCATTGAGGTATGTGTCTTTTTGGTCACCGATGATATTAGCTGTCATGGCGATAATAGGAATGTCTGTGTGCCGATCTAGAGTTCTAATCGTCTGAGTTGCTTCAAAGCCTCCCATGTAGGGCATTTCAATGTCCATTAGAATAAAATCGAATTTGTCACTTGCGCTGGCCTTCATGATGTAAACAGCCTCGGTACCATTGTTCGCAATGGTGACATGTATATTTTGGTGTTTAAGCGTACCAGCCGCGACCTTTTGATTGACTTTATTATCTTCTACTAATAAAACGTGTTTGCCATGAAGGTTTTGATATGGATTAGATTCTACCGTCTCCGTCGACACGCTGTGGATGTCGTTAATTTGTTGAATCGGCTGAAGACCTGCGATTTCTTGATCATGCTCGATCGGTATATTTTTCAACGAGGGTTCGCTAAAAGTTTTATAGGGGATAGAAAATCTAAATTGACTGCCTTGCCCTTTTTTCCCGCTTGCTTGAATGCGTCCTCCCATTAACTCGACTAAATGACGAGATATAGAGAGACCTATTCCTGTTCCACCAAACTGTCGAGTTGAGGAACCGTCAGCCTGATTGAAAGGTTCAAATAGCGTATTCAGTTGTGACGGCTCTAGACCTATTCCTGTATCGGAGACGATAAAGGATATTTCGTCTTGACTAGATTGATTCATTTTGACATCAAGATGCACTGATCCTTTGTCCGTGAACTTAATGGCATTACCTATTAAGTTGTTGAGGATTTGACGTAACCGTGTTGAATCAGTCGTGACAATTTCAGGTATGGTGTGGTCAAGACTTATATCAAATGTGAGTTGTTTATTTTCTGCAAGTGGTTTGTATCGAGAGTTAAGCCGTTCCATGTGCTTCATGATATTAAACGGATGAGGTTCTATAATTAACTTTCCGGCCTCGATTTTAGACAAGTCCAAGATGTCATCAATGATTTGTAGAAGCGATTTCGCAGCTGTATCAATCTCAGTTATGTACTGATGTTGTGTTTCGTTTAGTTCCGTTTGTAGTGCAAGATAGGACATTCCAATAATAGCGTTCATTGGTGTTCGTATTTCATGGCTCATTCGAGCCAAAAACTCGCCTTTTGCAATTCGTGCAGATTGAGCTTCTTGGTAAGCGAGTTGTAAATTCATTTGGGATTTTTTTAAATGAGAGATATTGGTCAGTGTGCCAGTGGCTAAAACAGGCTTACCAGTATCATCCCATTTGATTACTTTTCCTCGAGTAAGAATCCAAATGAGTTCTCCGTCAACGGAAAAGTGTCGCGATTCGTAAGGCGTATCATCAGATTTGTTAAGGCGTAACTGTTCAATAAATTGTAAAACTTTATCTCTATCGTCAATGTGAATGTTGACAAGGTCAAGTGGATGAGGCTCTCGATGGATCTCGGGGCCATAACCCAGCATTGAGTAATAAGTATGATTAAGATAGATATGGTTTGTAATAAGATTTAATTCCCAAAGCCCATAGGATGCGGCTTCCATCGCAAGCTGAAATCTTTCTTTACTGGATTCTAGTTTCGATAAGATCTTTTCTTTTGCTACTACCATGCTGAACGTGTCAGCAATTATATGAGCGCATCTTATCAAAAGTTCAGAAAATACTGAGGACTCTTTTTTTTGTAAAACGAAGTAACCCGTATACTCCCCGTTAATATACATAGGTGAAAATATTTGCGATTGATAATCACCTTTAATAGCAGCATCTTTTAAATTATCAGGAAGCTTAGATGATTTTAAGTTTTCAAAAGTATACTGGTCTGATGATGTGGGAGAAGGAATTGATATTATTGGTGCTAGCTCTTGAATCGGGGTGACGCCTTCTCTAGACCATTCTGCATAAACGGAAGCTTGATGATTGTCTTCATGTTGTCTAATAAATGCGCGGTCGAAACCTAAGTGTTCTCCTATTTCTTTTAGGTTGTCAAAAATAGCGTTCTTGTCAGATCGACTAAATAATTTGCTATTTAATTGTAATAACCAAGTATCCATTTCAATATTAGCGATAGCTTGTTGAGATATTTTTTTTGTGTTGGATATATCTTTTGAGATGCCTGTGATTTCAAGAGCATTCCCCTCAGAAGATTTTTTTTGTACCACCAACTTTGTTTGAAAGATATGACGTATTTTAGTAGGAGAGTAAATTTCATATTCTAAAGTAGCGTTTTTACCAGATTTAATGGAATTACTGAAACTTTCTTGGCATGATTCCCAAGTTTCTTTATCCATACAGAGTTGATTCCCAAAAATATCAGCAATTTTTAAGTCTAAGCTGTCATAGCCAATTCTGTGTAATAAATGAGGGTTAAGAAAAGTCCATCCATTGTCTTTTGTCCAACGGCAAAAAGCTTCATTGGAATTGTCAAATAACTGGTGAGTTGTTTTTGTTAAATTAATATTATGTTGATGATGTTGAATCCTTTTTAATGTTTTACTGCATGCAGATGTTAGTTGTGAAATATACTTTTTGTTTTTTTTGTCGGTGAATTGACTTTCAAAAATGATGCATCCGACTTTCTGATTGTTGCTTTTCAGAGGAAGCAGCAAAGTTTTGGTCGGTGTTGATGAGTTAAGAATTTCGTATTTTTTTGAGTCAGAAAAATTTATCTTTTGGTATAGTTCGAGGTGAGACCGAATTTTAAAAGGTAATTTTATTGAAAATGAGTTTCTTTCATCTTTTTCTTTTATTTTTTTATTATTTATATCCAATACCCTAATGTAATATTCTTTTTCTTGGATAAAATCATAAACGCATAAATGAGGAAAATTAAAAAAATCGCAAACGGCAAGACCAACGCTCTCTACGCAATCTAGCGTTTTTGCTCGAGATAGTAAGACCAGTTGTGAGGCAGTGAATTTCTCACAATCATTTTTATAAGAGGTGTTATTGTCCATTAGCGTTAAATGTTTGTTGTCTTGATGAATCGTTAACTATATATTTGGCTAACGTTTGAATTAACTGGTTTGGTGTTATCGGTTTAGGTATGTAATCGTTCATTCCTGCATCTAAACACCGCTCTTTATCGCCAACCATGGCGTGTGCGGTCATTGCAATGATCGGCAGATGGTTCCATTTTGACTGGGTTCGAATAGCTTTTGATGCTGAAATTCCATTTAACACTGGCATTTCTATATCCATTAAGATTGCATCAAAAGTATGTGCGTCATTTTTTTCTAGTAGATCTATCGCCTCTTGGCCGTTGTTTGCTTCTATAGTTTCCAATCCAAATTTTGTCAAAATACCTTTGGCTACTTTTTGGTTAACGATGTTGTCCTCTACCAGTAAAATCGTTTTTCCGTCAAAGGTGTTGTTTAGGGTAAAACTGTCTTGAGCTGAAGAGGTAAGCAGGTTTTCTTCAGCTGATTGAGCGCTATTTTTAGTCTCGGTATTTGATTGGATTATCGTTCCAAAATTTATCGTGAAGTGGAAAGTTGTTCCTATATCTGGAAGGCTGATGACATGAATGGATCCTCCCATCATTTCGACGAGATTTTTACAAATAGATAAACCAAGTCCAGTACCGCCAAAATGTCTAGTTGTCGATTCCTTTGCTTGAACAAACGGATCAAAGAGCGTTTTTATTTGTTGTTTTTCAAGTCCAATACCTGAGTCACTCACAGAGAACAGAACACTAGTCGTGTTTAATTTTTCATTAGTTTCTGCAATTTGAGCTGATAGAGAAATGGAGCCATTACTGGTGAATTTTGCAGCATTACTGAGTAAGTTTAATAATACTTGCCCAAGACGATTTGAATCACCCACAACATATTGTGGAACGTCATCTGAAATCTTAACTTCTAAAGTGTTGTTTCTCTGAGACGCCTTTAAGGATATCAATTTTTCAGCTCTTGCTAGTTCATCCTTTAAAGAAAATGGTTGGTTGACTATGGTGAGCTCACCAGATTCAATTTTAGAGAAATCTAAGATGTCATCAATAATCCGTAGTAGCGACTGCGCTGCAGAATCAATGTCATCGATGTAATTTCTTTGCTCTTCCGAGAGTTCTGTGTCTGCTGTGAGATAAGCCATGCCTGTTATTGCATTCATTGGTGTCCTGATTTCATGGCTCATTCTTTCGAGAAATTCACTTTTTGACTTGTTTTCAGCAACAGATATCTCACGAATTTTCTCTAATTTTTTCAGAGTATTTTTTTGTTTTTCTATTTCTGTATTAATACCGGTTATGCGAATTGGTCTACCTTTTTTATCTCGCTTAACCACCTTCCCTCGAGACAATATCCACACGTAATCACCCGTTTTTTTTCGTTGTCTCACTTCAACTTCGATCGTCGTGGTACGAGTTCCGTAATATTTCAAAGACTCTTTGGATAATAAGTTCTTGTCGTCGGGGTGAGTGATAGACTCAATAAATTTGACTGAGGGCTCAACCTCGCTGAGTTCATAACCTAGCTTTTTGAAGTAGTGAGGGCTAATAAAAAGTGCTTTGGTTTCTAGATTGTAGTCCCATATGCCATGGCTCGAACTTTTCATTGTTATTTCATAACGTGCATCGTTTGCGCTAAGTTCATTGAGTAATCTATTGCGGGTTACAGCCATATATAACGTTTCAGCAATCACTTGTATGACTCTTATCTCTTGTCTTTTCCATTTCCTTGCATGACTTGTCATGACGGCCATATAGCCCAAGAGTTCATTGTTGTGAATTAATGGATGACAAACTTGTCCTTTTATACCTATTGCTTTGTGATAATCGACAAGTTTTTTATTTGGCACTTCGGTACTGTAATCTTCGACGATATAGGCTTTACCTAATTGAATTAATCGGCTAACCCAGCCAATACCTGTTTGAGAAATGATGTCAGGAAATAATTCTGCGATGGGTTGCAATTCAGGTGAGCTGTATTCTGCGATAAGATTGCAATAAAGGGTTTCTGGGTCAACGATTCGAACAACACACCTCTCAGCCTCTAAGTATTTCGCTAGTTTTATGAGGATTTTCTTTATCGATTGACTGTCATTGCAGTTGAACATGTCGTTTGCAAGGTTGACGAGCCATTTTTCTCTTTCAGAAGAAGCAATTAAGAGTTCTTCTGATTTTTTAATGTCCGTAATGTTTTCAGAGATAGCTGTGAATTGGCGAGCGGATCCGTCTGGATTCTTTTCAGTGACTTTTACATAATTGTGGTACCAATGCGTTTTTCCTTTAGAACCTATTGTTCTGTAATCATATTGATAACCAATGCCTTGTTTTACGCATTTGTCGAATAAAGGAAGAAAATCCTTCCAGTCTTCTTCATGTATAGGGTTATTTTTGTGAGCTTCTTTTATATTAATGGACTCTTTTTTGTAGCCCATTTCAACAATGCTTTTTACGTTGTGATAACTCCAGCCCACTTTATGATTCCAGCTAGCGTAAATAGAGTCGGATGTATTGAGTGTTCTATTCAGTTGCTCAAGGTTTTTTTCGATTTTGATGTTTTCTCTATACTCATTAATAGTATTGATGATTATATCTGAGAGATCGTTGCCCCAAAATTTGTTAAGAGCCTGTATTTCTAACTTTTTATTATTTGGGATGCTTTGAAACTCTAATGAATCCTTTAAAGAATAATTTTCTATATTACTGGTTTCAATAATTAATCCTTTTGATTCGTGAGTCGATGGAATTAAATAAATGTTGCTTTTTTTTAAGTTTATTGTTTTTTCTGGAAAAGATGAGAATTCTAATTCAGAGGTGTTTAATTTATCGTGATTAAATTCTTGTAAATATACGCCGATATATTCTAGATTGAGTGTTTTTTTTATGTAATCAAGCGCTTTATTTATTTTTTTTCTAGTTACCTTGTTTGATAATCTTGAGGCGATAGTCGTTATCATGTCGTATGGATGTATACGATCGACTTTGTTGTTTTTTGGTGGATTAGATTCAGTCATCATAAAGTAAGAGCATCGGCAAATTTCTTAATGGCTTTTTGGGGTTCCAACTACGTGAAGCCTTTTGACAGTGGCTCTAGTCATTCTTCGATTTTTTTACGCTGTTCACAATGGAATCGTACAATGTCTCTGGTTTAATCGGTTTTGTTAAATATTGAGACATGCCAATTCCTAAACATTTTTCTTTATCTTCTGGAGTGTTGTGAGCTGTTAGGGCAAGAATAGGTAAACCTTTTGAGTCAGGATTTTGTTTTATTAATGAGGTCGCTTCATAACCGTCTAGAATCGGCATGTCGATATCCATTAGCACGGCATCAAATTCGTTGGGCGGTGCGTTGTTGATTGCGTCGACAGCTTCTCGCCCATTGTTGGCTATCGTGACTCGAATTCCTTTTAGTTTAAGAATTCCTGCAGCAACACGCTGATTGATGAGGTTATCTTCTGCTAATAAGATATGGCACTTGGCAAGCAGTTCGTCGTTATCTTCTGTTGAATGAGTCGTTTTTGCTGGTTCGTTTAAATGGGTCACTGGCCATTCGTCTTCATGTAATTTTGCATGATCCATTATGTCTACCAACGCATCACTTAATGTTTTCGGACTGATGGGTTTGGTCAGGAAGGCATTCACACAATTGTACGAATTTGGTTTGCTAAAAATCTCATCCCGATGAAAAGCGGATAACAAAATAACTTTCGGAATGTGTTGAATATCAAGCTCTTCCCTTATATAGCGTGATGCAGTCAACCCATCTAGTTCCGGCATTTTGAAATCGATGATAACGAGCTGAAAAGGATGATTTTTGTCCGCTGAGCTTAATGAGTTGATAGCATCCTCAGCGTTTTCTGCAATGGTAATGTCAAGTCGCAGCTCTTCTGCAGCATTTTTGATAATGAGCTGGTCGGTAGGGTTATCCTCAACAATGAGTGTTCTCAAGTTTTTTAATTGAGGGGTGATGATGCAGGATTGTTTATGAGTTGGTTGGCTAGCCCCTGAGAGCGGTTGATCAGGCGGTTGAGGCTTTTCATTCTCGCTATTGTTACTGGCCTGATTGAGCTCGATCTCCAGTGTATTTGCAAATCCCACGTTCAAAATGTCATCAGTAATATACCGACTGCTAAGTTCAGCTACCTCTGATGTAAAGGAGATGGAAGCTGAATGACGATTTTTTTTGGCTGTATGCGCCATTTGAGTGCCCTAATATTAATTGTTCGTTATTTGTTGCTGCATGGTTTAACCAACCATTGTTGTATCTTCCAGTGTAGTCAATATTTCAATGGTTTTGGCTGAATGAAGCCAGATAGGAAGGCGAAGAGGGATAATTTTGCAAAAATTTAAAAATATGTAAGCAATCAACTCACTCCTAAAAAGCTTGAATTGTTGGTTTATTCAGACTATTTGAATGTTTTATCCTAAAAATTAACTTATTTTGGCAAAATAAAAGGATGGTTTTTCATTATATGAGTTTTTTTAGGATAAAATTGACTCTGCTTTTTGTTTTGTCTATTATTGCGCAATGCAGGCCATTTAAGATCAATCGGGTTGTTTGGATGATGCCATCCTTAAAACCCTGATTTTGGTTTTACGGCGGTTTTTCATGACAGCGAAGCCAGATCACCGCCACTTAATATTGATGACAACGATGACGGGAAGAGAGAAAAAGTGAGCAAAGAAAAGTTAGTGATTTTTGATACAACCTTACGGGATGGCGAACAAAGTCCTGGCGCATCAATGACAAAAGATGAAAAGATTCGTATCGCAAAAATGCTAGAGAAAATGCGAGTAGACGTTATCGAAGCTGGGTTTGCTATTGCAAGTCCTGGTGATTTTGAAGCTGTTCAAGCGGTTGCGAAAACAGTCAAAGACTCGACTGTCTGTAGTTTAGCGCGTGCGGTAGGCCCTGATATTATTCGAGCAGCCGAAGCGCTAAAAGATGCTAACGCTCCACGTATTCATACGTTTATCGCAACATCACCTATTCATATGAAATACAAGTTGCAGTTGCCGCCAGAAAAGGTCATCGAACAAGCGGTAGATGCTGTTAAGCACGCACGTAATCATGTGCCTGATGTAGAGTTTTCCTGTGAGGATGCCAGTCGTTCAGAGTTTGATTTCTTGTGCCGAATTATTGAAGCAACGATTGATGCTGGCGCGCGAACCATAAATTTGCCTGACACCGTTGGTTATGGTGAGCCAGAAGAATATGGGCACTTGTTCAAGCGATTAATAGAAGCGATTCCCAATTCAGATAAAGCCATTTTTTCAACACATTGCCATAACGATTTAGGTTTGGCGGTTGCCAATTCATTGTCTGCTGTAATGAATGGTGTTCGGCAAGTTGAATGTACCATTAACGGTTTGGGTGAGCGTGCAGGAAATGCATCACTTGAAGAGATTGTAATGGCAGTTCGTACCCGTAAAGATGTTTTCCCTGTTGATACTGATATTGTGACTGAGCATATTGTGCCAACATCTCGTTTAGTTTCTACTATTACAGGTTTTGCTGTTCAGCCCAATAAAGCTATTGTTGGTGCAAACGCATTTGCACATGAAGCCGGTATTCATCAAGACGGTGTGCTTAAACATCGTGAAACTTATGAGATTATGCGAGCAGAAGATGTGGGCTGGGCGAATAACCGCTTAGTGTTAGGTAAGCATTCTGGTCGAGCGGCAGTAAAAGCACGCTTTGAAGAATTAGGTGTTACATTTGATTCTCCCGCGGCTTTAAATATTGCTTTTGAGCGATTTAAACACCTAGCGGATAAAAAAGTTGAAATTTTTGATGAAGACTTACAAGCGATTGTCGGACAGTTGTCAGATAAAGAAACGGAAAAAATTTATCAATTAATTTCGCTAGAAGTTGTTTCGAAAACCGGTGTGACTCCCAAAGCATCAATAACCCTTAATGTTGAAGGGAAGCCACAATCTTCGGAAGCAGAAGGTAGCGGACCCGTAGATGCAACGTTTAAAGCGATTGAAAAAATTGCGAATAGTGGTTCTGATTTGCAGTTGTATTCGGTTAATGCGATTACACAGGGAACAGATTCATTGGGTGAGGTGTCTGTTCGCCTAGAAAAAGAAGGCGTGATTGTTAATGGCGTTGGAGCCGACACCGATATTGTCGCCGCTTCAGCAAAAGCTTATCTTCATGCGTTAAATTTATTGTTGTCCCCAGTTAATCGCACTCATTGGCGAGAAGCTGGCATTTAATTGCCATTACATTGTTGGTTAATACTATGACGAGTGAGCAGAGGCGACTTCATTATCTTCAATCAATGGGTATTGATGGGTATTATCCTCGTTATCAATTGTCTGGCGCTGCAGTACCCGTGGCTTGCGAGCATATCTTTGATGAAGATTTTTTATTTTTAGCGGGGTCTGTTGTTCTCAACAAGTCTTCGAGTGATTTGATTGAGGGTTTTGATTTAAACGAAAAACAACAGCGAGACGCTTCCCTAAGCCAATTGGAACATGAATGTAAACCAGCGAAGCTGAATCAGCGAACAAACAGTTCCGAGGATATCACTCAAGATCTAGTCGTCGCTAAAACTCGGCGAGATCAATCAAAGACGAAGCGTTTATCGAGCGATGGAAGCAATCAGGATAAGGAAAGTCAACACTCAAGTAACAAAGCCATTAATTTCAATCTGGGTGTGTGGCGATTAAGCGACGATCTAATAGCAATTGATACTCGCCAACCTAATTCAGCTTTGCCAACAGAAAAACTATTACTCAATATTGTCAAGGCATTAGGTTATCCTCTAGCTCAGTTACCTCGCTTAACTCAGCTGCGCTGGCCGAGTGTTGAAGACGCTTCTTCCCATGATGAAGAAAGTGCAAGCGCAATGGTGGAGGCTTTTTTAACCGCAGAATACAATAAACAACCATTTACTAAGATGCTATTAATGGGAAATAATGCGGCTAAATACGTGCTTCCACTAAAAGATAAAAATGAAAGTGAGAAGAAAGAAAATGTATTTAACTTCAATGCATTGGTCAGCCATTCTTTTGATATTGCTACGACAGAAGTAAACGCGAAAGCGATAGTTGTTCCTAGCTTAACAATTTTACTTCAGAAGCCTAAATTTAAAGCCATCACTTGGCAGTCTATCCAAGGTTTTCGCGTTTAATGTAAAGTTAGGTTGTCAGTAAAGGATTTTTCGTTTTCATGCCTAGTGTGCTCCTTCCTTCCATTGACCCTTTTATTATTAGAGGCGCAATCGATAGTGACCTTCCTCTTGTTTTAGCGATAGAGCAATCTGTGCATTCTCATCCATGGAAACAGTCTCATTTTGAAAGTAGTTTACATAACAAAAATTTATTTTATGTCGTGGAAATTGTGAATGAATCAAAAGAAAAAGAAATAGTAGGATATGGCATTATCTCTTTTGGGGGAGGTGAGTCGGAACTTTTAAATATTGCTGTTGCCAAACAGCATCAGGGTAAATCTATCGCCACGATGTTGCTTAATTTTCTAGTTGATCAGGTACGTGAGTGTGCGGAAGGGGTTTTTTTAGAAGTAAGAGAAAGTAATTTACCTGCGCAGCAATTGTATGAAAAGTTGGGTTTCAATCAAGTCGGTGTTAGGCCCAATTATTATCCAGCTTCAAGTAAGCATGCGGGAGGGCGAGAGGATGCATTTATTTTTGCGCTCACTATTTTTTCTTAAGCCTAATTTCTTATATTGTCCTTACTTCTACTCTTAATTTTACTGAGTAGCGCCTTTAATAAAATTAGAATAAATCGGCTGTAATAAATTCCGTTGACATTTTACAGGAGCGATTCTTTAAACTTTCGTTGCATTTCGGTCTGTGTTTTTTGGCGATCAATTGTATAAAAAAATAAAATGCCATTACCTTACTTATGTTTTTTATTTAAAGCTTAAATGCTACATTCTGTAAATATTTCAATATGAAGCAAGCGTAAGGTCTTTATCGTTATTAAGATTGTCATCATAAATTGTATTAATTAGGCTTGAGTAATAAGGCAATTATTTGTGAAAACCACTTCTCAAACACCAGTCACTCCTGCTTCAAATTCCATTCGAGCAACGTTGACTACTGGATCGGTATCGCAACATTTAATTTCCATGTCATGGCCAATGATATGGGGAATATTGGCGACGATGTCTTTCAATGCGGCGGATACTTGGTTTGTGACTCGTTTGGGTGATTTGAGTATGGATAGCGTTGAAGATGCTGCTTTGGGTGATTTAGCGCTTGCAGCTATGGGCTACACGTTTCCAGTTGTGATGATCATTACCAGTATTGCCATCGGTTTAGGAGCGGGCGCTTCTTCAGCGATTGCGCGGGCAATGGGTGGCGGAAATAAAAATAGAGTGAGTCGACTTGCAACGGATTCGGTGACGTTAGCGACGATTATTTCGGTAGCAGTATCTATAGCGGGGTGGTTATCCATTGACTGGGTGTTTGTGGGATTGCTGAATGCGACCGAAGATACCATGCCGTTGATTCGAGAATATATGTCTATTTGGTATTTGAGCGCGCCGTTGTTACTTGTGCCCATGATTGTTTTGTCTGCTCTGCGCGCTTTAGGTTTTGCAAGTATTCAAGGAGTATTAATGATTGTTGGTGCATTTATTAATATTATTTTGGATCCTTTTTTAATTTTTGGTTGGTGGGGGTTACCGCGCTTGGGATTAGAAGGTGCTGCCTATGCCACACTGATTTCTCGATTGTTTACGTTAGTTGTCGCATTTTATTATCTGCAAGGGCGCATGCATGTACTAACGAGTCCTTTTGCTGCGCTCTCAGAAATAAAAAGTTCTTGGTATTCATTGTTCCATATTGGGATTCCATCGATGATCAGTAATCTCATTATTCCTGTATCAAGCCTAATTATTTTTGCTGCTGTGTCTTATCTTTATGGCGAGCAAGCGGTTGCAGGTTTGGGGGTGGCGTTACGCATAGAACCCATTGCGCTTATAGTATTTTACGCCTTGTCGGCTGTTGTGGGTCCTTTGTTTGGGCAAAACCAAGGTGCTGGCCTTTACGATAGATTGTTTGAGGGGTTGAGTGTTGTTACCCGTTTTTGTTTTCTGTTTGGTATTGCTTTGGCCGTCCTGCTTTGGATTTTTGGCGCGCTGTTTGCCGGTTTATTCAGTGATTCAGAAGAGATTTTATCCGTAGCTGTTAAATACTTAATGATAGTCCCCATTAGTTATGGTGCTTACGGTTTAGTCATGTCTGTTATTGCTATGTTTAATGGATTGGGTATGCCATTTCAAAGTTTAACTGTTTCTTTTCTGCGTGTTCTTGGTCTTTATTTACCAATTGCTTTTGTGAGTAATTGTATTTGGGGTTTAACAGGTTTGATTATAGCAACTGCAATTTCAAACTTGCTGGTTGGTTTGATCGCCTATTATTGGTTAAAACGGGCATTAACAAAAGAAAAAAGTCTTCAGATCTAAATCGTTTTTTCTTAATAATAGTAGTTAAGTCTTTTCCTTAAAAATTTAAACGCATCAAAATAAAATAATAATGCACAGCTTTCTTGACCTATCTTGTTGATCTAACTTTTTAATTTTTTTTCTTAGTGAGCTCTTTAAAAGGAGGCATGATAAATAGTCATGTAACTCTACATTTGAAATGTTGAATGTAGCGTTGTTGGGTGGTTGTAGTTGACGGAAACTCTTAGGCAGGTAAGATGTGTGCCACCCTTAAATGAGCAAGCTAGGTCGTTACGTTATGTCGTTATGTGCGGCTAGGCTTGATATTGACAAAGCTTAACCAGTTAAACAAACACTTTAAAAGGTGTTTCGTTTTAGAGATAGAAGAGAGAGATTATGAAAACGCGTATTACAGAACTATTTGATATTCAGCATCCTATTATTCAAGGCGGTATGCATCATGTTGGTTTGGCTGACCTGGCTTCTGCAGTTGCTAATGCGGGTGGTTTAGGAATTATCACGGCACTAACCCAACCGTCTCCGGAAGATTTGGGTAAAGAAATTGAACGCTGTAAAAATATGACAGATAAACCTTTTGGGGTGAACTTAACTTTTCTGCCAGGGTTAAAGGTACCGGATTATCCTGGTTATATTAGAGAGATTATTGACGGCGGTGTAAAAGTTGTAGAAACAGCGGGCCGTTCACCGGAACAATATATGGATACTTTAAAAGGTGCTGGGATTAAAGTGATTCATAAATGCACTTCAGTTCGTCATTCTCTAAAAGCTGAAAAAATTGGATGTGACGCAGTCAGTGTTGATGGTTTTGAGTGTGGTGGTCATCCGGGTGAAGATGACGTTCCGAACATGATTTTACTGCCACGTGCAGCGGAAGAATTAACAATCCCTTTTGTTGCCTCGGGCGGAATGGGCAATGCGGCTCAAATGGTAGCGGCTCTTGCACTGGGTGCTGATGGAATCAATATGGGAACACGATTTGTTGCAACTAAAGAAGCGCCAGTTCATCAAAACGTAAAAGACGCGATTGTAAATGCTACGGAATTAGACACCCGTTTAATCATGCGTCAACTACGAAATACAGAAAGAGTATTAACAAATCCCGCCGTTGAAGAAATGATTGGTGTCGAGCGAGAGAAAGGTGAAGCATTGGAGTTTGGTGATATCGTCCAATACGTTGGTGGCGTTTATCCAAAAGTAATGAAAGGCGGGGAGACTGAAGTTGGGGCATGGAGCTGTGGCATGGTGTCGGGATTAATTCATGATGTTCCATCGGTACAAGAATTAATTGATCGTATTATGTCGGGAGCGGAAGAAATAATTAATCAGCGACTTAATAAAGTTTTATAAAATAAAATCGAATATATTTAAAATATATCGACCAATAGGAGAAATTAAGTGAGTGCATTTGATACATCAATTGCCATCTGTGGCCCCTATCGCCACCCACGACAAATGTTGCAAGAGCAAACGTACGAAGGCCACGTATCCATTCATGATGACAGTATGGCGAGTGATTTAGGGTTTTCAGGCGCACCTATTGAAGGGCCTACTCATTTTAGTCAATTTGAACCCTTGTTGTATGAATTATTTGGCAACGCTTGGTATGAAACAGGTTGCATCAGCTCGCATTATCAAAACATGGTTGTAGAAGGCGAAGAAGTTCGTGCTTTTGTAACACTCAATGCAGACAAAAAAAGCGCTGTGATATGGGCTGAAAAAAAAGACGGCACGCCTGTTTTATCTGGGACAGCGAGTATTGATCATTCGGAGTCAGAGCTAGATCGTCGTCGAGCTAAACTTCGTCCTTCCGAGCAATTAGTGATTTTGGCTGATCAACACGTTGGGATGAAAGGAAAAAATGTTGAGCATGCGATTATGGATTTCGATCAGCATATGGGTGATCTTTATCCTTTTAGCTTAAATGATAAAAATGAAAAAATTACTGAACCATCACCCTGGTATACAAAAGAAGGAGGAAGTTCTTCTCCTTGGGGGCGTGCCATCATTCCATTTGAAATGATAAGCGTCCTAACTGAATACACCTCACGAGAAGCCGAATTTCCTCGAAAAGGTCCAGCCGTCGGTTTGTTTGCGGATCAAGAAATTAAATTAATTAAAGGTCCTTTGTTTGTTAATCACCCTTATCGTCTCGAAAGAGAAATTGCTGAGCTCAGTGAAAGTCGGCGAGTAGAATCTAGCTGGACGCTAACTCGGGTTTATGATGAAAAAACAAATGAGCTTGTCGCGGAATGCATTCTTAACCATTCAATTGTAAAAGCGTCTTATAAAAAGTATGAAGCTGATGCGAAATCATTAGGAAAAGAATTGTAGTTTTATTTAAACAGCTACAATTCATATTGAGGGAGATTACATTTTTGTACTCTCCCTTATTTTTTGGTCAATTATTTTTTTATGGTGTTTTATGAGAGAGTCAGAACAAACTTTTTTATTGTGGGACTTGTTAGATGTTGATCAGATTGATGAAACTCATTTTCTTGGTCATCGTCAAAAAGGGGCATTGGGTCGAGTATTTGGAGGGCAAGTATTAGGCCAGGCATTAGCTGCAGCTGCTAAAACGGTTTCAGCTGATCGACTTGTTCATTCAGCCCATAATTATTTTATTCGGCCAGGCGACAACGCATTACCGATCGACTATCAAGTATGGCTTGATTCGGATGGTAGAAGTTTTAGTAACCGCCGTGTTGTAGCTATGCAAAACGGGAAGCCAATTTTAAATTTAACCGCGTCTTTTCAAGCGCCCTCATCGGGTTTGCAGTACCAACAAGATGCGCCCAAGTTTGAGGGGCCTGAAGGCTTGTTAAATGAAAACCAACTGGCCGACAAATACAAAGAGCAATTACCGTCGAGTATTTATTCTCTCGTGAATCAATACCGCCCAATTGAAGTTCGCCCCATTAATGAAGTAGCGCATTTTCTTGAGAGTGAACATGATAATCAACAAGTCATGTGGTTTAAAGTAAAAGAGTCATTAGGCGATAACTTGTCATTGCATCGCTCAATATTGGCTTATGCATCCGACATGAGTTTATTAAGTACAGGTCTTCGCCCGCATGGAATGACATGGGCTCGCCGAGAAATTGTGACTGCCAGTATCGATCATGCACTTTGGATTCATAAGGCTGATCTTCGCGTCGATCAATGGCTCTTATACGTGATGAATTCTCCATGGTCGGGAAGTTCTCGGGGACTCAATCACGGTAGTATTTATACGGAATCTGGGGAGTTGGTAGCCTCAGTGGTGCAAGAAGGTTTGATGCGATTGGTTGACTAGTTCAGAAAAAAATGTGCTTTTCTGATCGTAGATGTAACGAACAGATCGGTTGCCATGTATAATGCGCGGCTAATCCGTACATTGAAAAATGTACTGTGAGTGAATAAAGCGTTAATGCTGAATGTAAGTGATGATTAATGAGCGATAAAAATTTTATAAATGAAGTTAATAGCCGCCGTACTTTCGCTATTATTTCGCACCCCGATGCGGGTAAAACAACAATTACTGAAAAGCTATTGTTGTTTGGAAATGCCATTCAGGTGGCAGGAAGTGTGAAAGGAAAAAAGGGACCGCATGCAAAATCTGACTGGATGTCGATGGAGCAAGAGCGAGGTATTTCTGTGACTTCATCAGTCATGCAATTTCCCTATAAAAATAAAACAGTTAATTTATTAGACACGCCAGGTCATGAAGATTTTTCGGAAGATACCTATCGAACATTAACGGCTGTCGATTCTGTATTGATGGTTATTGATGGTGCAAAAGGTGTCGAAGATCGAACCATTAAGTTAATGGAAGTGTGTCGTTTAAGGGACACGCCTATTTTATCGTTCATCAATAAAATGGATCGAGATATTCGGGATCCGATTGATGTCATGGATGAAATCGAGGCTGTTTTGAAAATTGAAGCGGCTCCTATTAATTGGCCTCTTGGAATGGGTAAAGAATTTAAAGGAGTTTATAACCTTTACACTGATACGATACATGTTTTTCAAAAAAGCATGGGGCACGCCATTAATGATGATATTCAAATTAAAGGTTTAGATAGCGCAGAAGCAAAAGAATTACTGGGCGTTTATCATAGTGATATAAAAGATGAAATTGAATTAGTTAAAGGGGCAACACATCAATTCGATCGTGATGCGTATTTGGCTGGTCAGCAAACGCCTGTCTTTTTTGGTACTGCGTTAGGCAATTTTGGTGTGAGAGAAATGCTAGACGGGTTTGTTGAGTGGGCTCCGCAACCGATTGCTCGTGAAACGAATGAGCGTACCGTAAAACCTAAAGAAGAGAAGTTCAGCGGATTTATTTTTAAAATCCAAGCGAATATGGATCCTAAACACAGAGATAGAATCGCGTTTATGCGAGTCTGTTCAGGAAAATATACGCGCGGAATGAAAATGAAACATGTACGTTTAAATAAAGATATTAAAATTGCTGATGCCGTTACCTTTCTTGCCGGTGACAGAAGCCACGTCGAAGAAGCAATTTCAGGAGATGTCATTGGTTTACATAATCATGGCACGATACAAATTGGTGATACGTTTACCGAAGGTGAAAGTTTAAAGTTTACTGGTATTCCTCATTTTGCCCCCGAATTATTTCGAAGAATTCGTCTTGCCGATCCTCTGAAAACCAAACAGTTACAAAAGGGCTTGCAACAACTAGCCGAAGAGGGGTCTACGCAGGTGTTCTTTCCCAAAAAAAATAACGATATTATTGTCGGTGCAGTAGGGATATTGCAATTTGAAGTGGTTGCCTATCGTTTAAAGGATGAATATAAAGTTGATGCTATCTATGAGAATATCAATGTAAATACCGTCCGTTGGGTCGATTGTGCTGATAGTAAAAAAATGGCGGATTTCGAAAAAAAATGTATGGATAATCTAGCGGTTGATGGTGGCGGTCATTTGTCATATCTTGCGCCAACACGTGTTAATTTGAATTTAACAGAAGAACGTTATCCTGATGTTCGATTCCGATCGACTCGAGAACATTAATTATAAATTGTGATATTGAAACGCAAACGAATCTATGCCAGATATAAATGCTGATTTTTACAATTCTATCCCAGATGAAATGCCTCGCATGCATAGCGAACCCGTCTCTAAATTCTATCGATGGGTTTTTAATCGTATTGGTTGGCGTTTTATCGGTGATATTCCCAAAATTAAAAAGGCGATAGTGATTGTTGCTCCTCACACGTCGAATATTGATTTTTTTATCGCGTGCTTTGCAAAATTTGCATTGCAATTGAAAGCTTCCTATATCATGAAAAAAGAAGCTTTTTTCTGGCCGTTTAAAACGTTTTTAATGGGGATTGGCGGTATACCGATAGACCGGAGAAATCCTGCAAAAATAGTTACCCAGGTGAAAATAGAATTAAACGAAAAAGAAAAAATTTGGGTGGTGATCACCCCAGAAGGTACGAGAAAGAAAGTATCGAAATATAAAACAGGGTTCGTACGTATTGCCCATGCGGCCAATGTACCTATTATTGTCGTTGGATTTGATTATCAAAAGAAAGCGGTTGTTTTTTCTAAAGTGGTAGAGGCTACGGGTGATCACGATAAAGATGCCAATGAGTTATATCATCTTTGCCGTGATAGCTTTGTTGCTCGACATCCAGAAAACCAATAAAGTTCTTCAGAAGGGAAGTAATTATGCAAAGTACTAATGCGCCAATAGCCCGATTTTTAGTCGTTAGTGCTGCTTTTGTTATTGTTGTAGCAGGGATGCGTGCCGCAGAGTCAATGCTTATTCCCTTTCTTTTGTCCTTATTCATTGCGGTTATTTTTTCTCCTCCCTTAGCTTGGATGAATCACAAAGGTGTACCAAATGCATTGGCGATTTTAATTGTCATTGGCTGCATTGTTGTTGTCGGCGTTGTTGTGGGAGCTGTGCTCGGTCAGTCAATAACCGATTTCCGTAGCGATTTACCTGAGTACTCTGCAAAGCTTGAGACTATGAGCGTCGGTGTGAAAACATGGTTGGAAGGGATCGGTATTCCTATTGATACGGCACAATGGAAGCAGAGTGTAAATCCTGGTGCTGCATTATCGATAGCGGGTAATACGCTATCTTCTTTTGGTAATGTCATGACAAATGCGTTTATGATTTTGTTAACAACTGTTTTTATTCTGGCTGAAGAAGTCGGTTTTTCTGACAAATTCCGACGTGCTTATGGTGATTCAGAAAAAACGTTGTTAGCCATTGGTCGTTTTACAAAAAGTGTGAATCAGTATATTGCCATCAAGTCGGCTTTAAGTTTGTTAACAGGTCTTTTGATTTTCGTTTGGCTTTGGATACTTGATGTTGATTATCCAATCCTTTGGGGCTTAATGGCTTTTTTATTAAATTATGTGCCGACACTAGGTTCTATTTTGGCTGCCGTTCCAGCCGTGTTATTGGCGTTAGTTCAGTTAGGGCCTTTTACGTCATTACTTGTTGGTTTGGGATATGTTGCTGTTAATGTTGGTGTTGGAAACGTACTTGAACCTAGAATTACTGGAAAAGGGTTGGGCTTATCAGCATTAATTGTATTTCTGTCATTAGTGTTTTGGGGATGGGTCTTAGGTCCAGTAGGCATGTTGCTGTCAGTTCCTTTGACTATGACCGTCAAAATTGCGTTAGAAAGTTTTGAAGAGACTCGTTGGCTAGGTGTCATGCTAGGATCGGGAAAAGCAGAGGAAGAAATAGCCAGCGTATCTGATGACCAGAAAGAAAATTTAGCTTGAAGGTTTAAAGTACTCCCAATATTGCAGTAGCCTAACGCTGACCTATTATCGAAAGGGCAGCTACGCGGTAAGCTTCAGCTAGAGTCGGAAAATTAAAAATATTTTCAACAAAAATATCGATGTCAGCATTGGCGACTAGCGCCATTTGTCCAATGTGAATTAATTCGGTAGCACCTTCTCCAACAATCATAACCCCCAATATTTTTTTACCTTGATTATCGCAAACAATTTTCAGCATGCCATCTTGTAGACCAGATATTTGTCCGCGTGCGATTTCTTCAAATAACGCGCGGCCTACTGTTATGTCACCGAATTTTTCTTTGGCTTGGGTTTCACTTAAACCAATTGAAGACAATTCTGGAATGCTATAAATACCACTCGGAATTAAATTGCTCATAGAGTTTGTTTCTAAGCCTATGGCATTGCAGGTTGCTCTTCGACCTTGATCCATTGCTGTTGAAGCTAATGAGGGTGGGCCAATGACATCGCCAGAAGCGAAAATATTGTCGACATGAGTGCGTAAATTTTCATCTACACTTATTAATCCGTGATCATTTAGTGATAGCCCTGCGTTTTCGATGGCTAATTCTTTTACGTTTGCAATTCGTCCTGCCGCACAAAGTAATTTTTCGCTACTAATTTCTAGATTTCCACCGTCAGCATTTTTGCAATAACAAATCACTTGATTAAGTCCATCCCATTTCACTTGGTCAACTTGTGTTTCTCCCAGCCAAATACCACCGGCTGTTGTAAATGCATGCAAGAATTTATCGGTGAGGTCATCATCCAAAAACCCTAACGGCCTTGGATAGCGGTCAATCATTGTGACCTGAACACCCAGCGCTTGAAAGATAGAAGCATATTCGCTGGCAATAACTCCACCGCCCAAAACAATGAGTGATTTTGGTAAATATAAGAGTGATAAAATTGAATCGCTATCAAAAATATGCTCATGATCGACTGGAATATTATCGGGTGTTCTAGGGTAAGATCCTGCTGCGATAATAAAGTGATCGGCAGAAAATATTTCTTCTTTGCCTTTTGGTGTTGTGAGTTTGATCGTGTTGTTGTCTATAAATGTCGCGCGGCCATGTAACCACTGAATATTATTACGCTCAATTTGTCGACGCATATAATCATCATGAGCTTTCACCACAAGATCGAGTCGATCGATCAGTGTGCTCATTTCTACATCTTCACCCAATTCAAAATTAGCGAGCTTTGCATTTTGGCGCATATGAGTAACGCGTAATGCATTTTCTCTTAATGTTTTTGAAGGAATGGTGCCTCGATGAACACAAGCTCCTCCAAGGTATTGGTCTCGTTCGATAAGTGCGACTGATTTTTCAGCTTTCGCGGCTTGAATGGCGGCTTTTTGTCCTGATGGTCCGCTGCCGATGACGATGACATCATACTTCATGAAATAAATCCTTAGGTGGTTTAGCTTTCCATCGCATGTAATGTTGCTAATGTATCGGCTTTTAGAGAAATAATTTTCTCAACTTCATCACGATAAATATTCAGTTCTGACCAAACATCATCGTCGCAAATTTTATCGATAGTATCCGTACTGGCTACTCCTGCATTTTGTTGAGACTCAGTGGCTAGGAGACTAGCCGCATAGACTGTGGCTGTTTGTTCTTTGAACTGGGGAGCTCGTTTGTAATCTTCGAAATATTCGATTGAGCTTACAATAATTTCGGGCATACTCCATTGTTGGAGAGTCGAGATACCGAGAGGTTTCTCAAATTTCTGTGCAATCTTTAGGTGCGATTCCTCCGGCATCAAGATATTTTTTTGTGAGCTAATTTCAAAACTCATGTGAAGTGCTACTGGATGACCAATAGAATGTAAAAGGCCGCATAAAAAAGTTGCTTCAACATTCTTGCGGGTTGTTCTCGAAATTTCTTTTGCCCATAGTGCCGTCAGCAATCCATGCTCCCAAATTGTAGCTGTATGCTTTTCGAGGCCAGGTGTGTAGAACATTTTGCTGTTAAGAGAAGCTGAGACGGCTATTTCTGTAATCAGAGACATTCCAAGTCGTGCGATAGCCTGCTGAAGAGACACTAATGATGAATTGGGGCTGTAGACGGCAGAATTGGCAATTCTCATGACATGTGCGGCTAAGGGTGGATCACTTTGAATTAATTTGGCCAATTCCGCTGCATTAGAATCGGGCTGGTTGGTGAGCATAATGACCTTACTAGCGATACTTGGCAGGATGGGAACATCAATGGCGCCATCTTTAATATTGGCAGATATTTCATTGGATATATCTGCTATGGATTGAAAGTAAATATCAGAACTATTTTCCATCTTTTTCAAGAAGTCCGTATTAAGCGAGTATTTGGGAGCGTCAATGCCTGAATGAATTAAGGTTGGCGTGTAATTCATACAATATTGACTTCTACTATTTAGCGTAGACCATCTTTCATCGATTGGTTGCTCGCTTCATTAGTGACTGAGTCAATCTTTATTGGTTGTTGGGTGGAAAAAATAAGGGGGCTGACTTGCGTTGAACGGAATAATTAAGCGATGATAGGCACTGATTATATGTTGGAAATGTGTCAGGCTCGCTGCTTTATTTTAGAGCTAGCCGAAATCTTAAAACAGGATTCAATGTCTTCTCTTTAAAGTCGTTGAAGAGCCAAAGAACACAATTAATAGATCTAGTGGATTGTCATTGCTATAGGGGACATTAGTGGATTTAGCAACAGAAAATAAAGACCTTATCTGGGACTTAAACACATTTAAGCAACGAGAAAGTGCAATTAAATTTGTTATGAGCTTTGAGAATAAACTGTGTGTTTACTCAAATTCTGTGCAGCAACTTTATACAAACTACAACTTATTCTTTCCAAAAGAAGAAAATAGAAAGTTAGTTATTTTACCTAACCCTTATGCTCATCATGATAATTTTAACGGGATACCTGAAGCGGCGATCATTGCAACTGGATTGCATATCGTTCCGGGGGAAATGTTGGGCAAACAAGGGACTTTTTTGAGGATACCTTTTAAATCAGGTGGGAAACGAGTGTTTCGCTCTGTACCTTTGCAGGTTGGTTTACGGGTCGTGAATCAACATCGTCCAGCAGAGAAGCCGTTATTACCTATCTTGATGAAGGGTGATCTTAGAGAGCTTAATGCATCCACACCTTGTCTCCATTTGCATTCAATTAACGTCGATCGATTGGAAGATATTTCTACGATGGAACAACAGAGCATTCGTAAAGTGATTATTGATTTGATGTCTTCTATTAAGTGAGTTTTATTCAAGAAGCAATAAAAATTATAGGGAAAAAGTCGTCCATTTTATTAATTTATAAAATCGACCAACAAAAAAGCCACNNGTGGCTTTTTTGTTGGTCGATTGATCTGATATTACTGGACTGTAAACGTAATAGGTACTGTGAAAGTAAAGCTATCACCACCTAAGCTATCCGGAAGTTTTGACAATGGCCCGGCTTTTTCAACGGCCCTTATTGCGGCTCTATTCAGGAGCTCATGCCGTGATTCTTCAACTGTTTGCACGTCCTGTACGGTTCCTTCTCTATCGACAGTAACGGCTAGTCGTACAGAGCCTTGTTGATTTCTCTCAATAGAGCGACGAGGATACGAGACACTTTTTTGGATCGCGATCATTGAATCGGATACATAATATTGTCTTTCCAGTAGGCTTGAAGCTGAAAATGTAACTTGTTCCTCCTCCTCTTCCTCCTCATCTTCTTCTTGTGATAGTGGAGGAGGTGTTGGCTTCGGAGCTGCTACGACTGGATCGGGGCTCGGTTTAACTGCAGCGATTTCAACGGGCTTTGGTTCTTGAGGTTTAATAACTTCAGCAGCAGGCTTTGGTTTTGTTTCTGACGGTTTTGTTGCTATGACTGCTTTAGGTGGATCTTGATCGCGAATGGCCGCAATGGTTGGCTTGGCTAGCTCGCTAGGACTTAATGTTGGTCTAGGAGGGCGAACTGAAACGGATGGTGGCGGCGGTGCGATAGTTTGGTCTGTTACCACTGGCGCTGGCGGAGCCGCATTTGTCCATGTCGATACTAATTCTATTCTTGCAGGGTCAGGTGAAATGGATCGGTACCTAGATTCTAAGTCGCTATCAACATTGCCAGCACCTAACAACCCTGTTTTGAAATCCGATGATAGTGGAACTCGGCCAATCCACGTTCTCAATAAAATTGGGAAAAACTCATCAGATGCAATAGTCCCTAATTGAACACCGTTAAGGGTCACTGTTGTTCCGTTTCCGGGTGATGCATCAAAACGTAATGTGTCCCCTGCGACTAAACGCTTACGAATCATGTTCGTTAACGATGCTAGATTTTGTGCTTGAGCCTCAAGCGCTGGACCTCGGTTGTTAATGGCAATGCCTTCAATCCACATACTATTCAGACTTCGAGCGGATAATCGCCGATCTGTGACTTTAAGTTCCATTGCTCTTTCGCCTGATCCGTTAAGGATGGTTTCAGCATTTGAGCTTAAACTATCTGAATAGAGTGCGGCTATAAATCGCTCTTTACTTAACTCGGTACTGATCGCTAAGCCATTGAGTAATGGCTCTGCAGAAGCCCAAGAGGACATAAAAACTAGCGCCACGATGAAACTAAATTTAGAGTATCGGTTAGTCTTCATAAGATTAAATTGCTCCGTATTGTCATAGTATAAGCTTTTCCGCTTATTCGACTTATATTTGATAGGCTACAAGACAATTAGTTCTGTGAATAATAAAGTGTTAAAAATCATTGTCCTGCGCTAATACCTTATTGAGGTTTATAGAGTAATTAAGATTCATAGTAAACCGCCCCCTAAGAATGCAGAGTCAATCGAATGGTACTTAAGTGCTATTTGATGATTAGGCGACGATGCTTGCAGACAAAATACATCTTAAAGCCGAATTTTTGGGATGTTTATCCTTAAATTTTGGAGTTTTTTGAATAATTGTCCCGCGATTCCTTTCGTCGCGTTATTCAGCCGTCTCAGTATTTGGGTAGCAAAAATAGATTATTGAGTGATAACAGAAGAGCACTTTTCTTGGTACTAGTTCTCATTTTGGTTGAACGCCTTTAGGGTTAACCTAGGTAAAGAGCTAAAATTTGATGATATTTGGCTCATGATGGCGCAAGATTCATCATGTGTTTTTACGGCCATCATAAGTGTTAGGGTTTATGGAAATAAAACAAATAAAAGAATTCCCTCGAGATAATCTAGAGCAATTGCTGTCAGCAATTCCCTTCTATAAAGATGTAAAGCAACAAGATTTTTGGCAGTTTGAATTATTGCTCGCGCATTCCCGCTTAGTATCTTACGAGCCAGGTGAAACAGCCTTGCGTTCAGGCGAGACGGATAGCTGGTTATACTTTTTGCTGAAAGGTCAGTTGGCTGTTTTTGTGGGTAAAGAAACAGAAGAAACAAAAGCTGTTAATTATATTACGCCGGGTGAAGTCTTCGGCGATATTGCGTTGTTGCTAGGTAATGAAAGAACAGCAACTCTAATTGCTGATGCCAATTGCCGGCAGATATTGGCGTTTGCTACAGACTTTACTGTCTTCGGTGAGCTGAATGATTTTAGATCTATCAGCTTACCGACAAAACTTATTTATTATAGAAATACTGTTCATAATTTACGGTGGAAGCTGGAAGTCTATCGGACAAAATACCCAGATGATGACCTTGCTGGTGATCATCATCGTATAAAGCTGTATGTGGGTACTAAGGATAGCTTTGAGGAGTTAGCATCATTACATGAGCAGGGTGTGGCTTTGGCTCAACAATTAGTAAAATGGAATGCAAGGTTTGGTGTCCCTTCATTTAATGAAGGCGGATCTATTGATCCAAGCCTAGTTGCCAATATCGTTTAAAAATACAGCTTTCTTCTGCTCAAATTTACTTTCTGGGTTACACCTAAGACTGCCACATGAAATTTCTGTTTTTGAGGGAGTTGATAAAGCTTCTTTTGTCGAATTTTCCTTGTGAGATGTGAAGCTGAGGACTAAAATATTGACCGTCTTATTTGGCCCCATTTAGTTGTTTTTTGTGCCTAATTCCGAGCATGTTCTTTGCTTGGATGCTCTTAGCGGAGTAATTGAGTTGTTGTTGATTTATTCTAGTGTCTTTAGATTGTCTTTAGGTTGTATTTGTCAGATCTAGAAAATCATTTTTTAATCATATCGTTGCTTATTATTCGCTTCTAAGCCCATATTAGTTTTTACACTAATTAACTTGTTTGCCAGATAGGGGCAACACATAGTGCGTTAGCGTTTTCTTTGCTGGCTTCTGGAATTATCGAACTCTCTAGTCAATACTTTTTAATTTTTTTACTGTTATGTGGATTGTTATGCAAGCGTCATTAAATCAAATTTGGATAAACAAAAATTACCGATATGCAACAATCATTGCATTGTTGATGTTGATTTGGCTGGGTTCGGGTTTTGTTTCTGGAGAAAAAGCTGAGACAAATAAACCTCAAGTAAACCAAAAAGAAACTTTAACGCAAGTGAGGGCTAAGCATGCTCGTGCGATGAAATTTCCCTTGCGTGTTTTAGTAAAGGGAAAAACGGAATCAGATCGGTTTGTTGATGTAAAAGCTGAAGTGACAGGTCAGGTTGAAGACATTGTTGTAGAAAAAGGAAAAAAGGTTGCCAGAGGTGATGCTATTTGCCGGTTAGCCGTGGAAGATAGAGCACTCCGCTTAGAAGAAGCAAAATCAAATGCAGAGCAAACTCAAATAGAATATGACGGGTCTTTACGACTAAAAACGGGAGGCTATCAATCTAAAACTGCAATTGCTTCAGCGAAATCAAGATTGGATACTGCAAAAGCAACCTTGCTTCGTCGAAAAATTGATTTAGAAAAAACAGTTATTCGTGCTCCATTTGATGGTGTTTTGGATCAGCGTCCTGCAGAGATTGGAGCACTCATGCGAGCAGGTGATATCTGTGCAACCGTTTTAGATCTCGATCCCTTAGTCATTAGCGGACAAGTATCGGAAGCCGATGTAGTTAAAATACCTAAAGGTAGTTCGGCGGACGTGCGTTTGGCGACAGGGGAAATATTGAAAGGGAGTATTCGTTATATTTCTCGTAGTGCTGATGAGATGACGAGAACATATCGGATCGAAGTTGCTGTTGATAACCCTGATATGCGTCTGTTTAGCGGAGTGACAGCTGAAATTGGAATATATATTGGCGATACGAAAGCACATTTAATTTCTGCTTCATTGCTCATGTTAGCTGACGATGGTCAGTTAGGTATTCGTGTTTTAGATGATGATCATAAGGTCGTTTTTTATGATGTGAATATCGTGGGTGATGCGGAGGATGGTGTTTGGGTGACTGGATTACCAGAGACAATCAAATTAATTACAGTTGGTCAGGAATATGTGGGTGAAGGTGAAAAAGTTGATGTCACTTTTGTGGACAATATACCAGGAAAAATATCGCATGAATTGGTAAAAAAAGATGTTGTTGATCAAAGCGAATTTTTATTGAGTGATATGTCGGATGAAAAAAATATTCCTGTGCTTGAAGGAGATGTTGCTGCTGAGAATAATGTGATTAGCAGCGACATGACTGAGAGAGGAGTGATTGATGAGTTGAGTTCAATAGCGGTTGAGAACGATACCAGTTTAGAAGATAGCGCTGAAAAATTAGATGAATTAAAACGTGAGCTGAAGGAATCTGAGACAGCTAATCAATTAAAAACAATTCAAGACACCCTTCAGCAGGTAAAAGACAGCCAAGTCGGAAGTGAATAGCAATTGAAAACTAATTGTAAAAAAGTAGGCGTTACATCATGAGTTTCTTAGCAAACGCGGTATCTCGTTCTCGAAGTACATTTTGTATTTTGATTTTAATTATTGTTGCCGGGCTTGCTTCCCGAATAGCGATGACTGTTGAAGCAAATCCCGCAGTTTCGGTTCCAATGGTCATGGTACAAGTTTTTCATGACGGCATTTCACCACAAGACGGTGCTCGAATGTTGGTGAAACCGTTAGAAAAAGAATTGCGTGCATTAGATGACTTGGACCAGATCACTGCAACAGCGAGTGAGTCGATCGCAAATGTTGCTGTCATGTTTGAAGCAGAGGCTGATTTAGATAAAGCGTTAGATGATGTTCGCGCGGCTGTTAATCGCGCGAAAGCTGAACTTCCTCAAGAGGCAGAAGAACCTGTCATTATGGAAATGTCTGCGGTGGGTGGTCCTTCTATTGTTGTCACAGTGGGCGGTGACGAGGTCAGCGAGCGAATCATTTATGACGTTGCGCAAGACTTAAAAAGAAAAATAGACGCAATTAGTTTGGTGTTGTCGGCAGATTTGGTCGGTGAACGCGAGGAGGTTGCCGAAGCGATTGTCGACCCTGCAAGGCTCGAACAATACGGTATTACCAGTGATGAGCTAGCTCGGGCTATTGCGAATAATAATCGGCTTGTTCCAGCAGGCGAACTTGAGGCGAGTCAAGGTCGATTTCCCGTAAAGGTACCAGGATTGATTGAAACGGCGTCGGATTTGTTTAGCTTGCCTTTAAAATCAAACGCAACGGGATCAATTGCTTTAAGAGATGTGGCTGACGTCCGTCGTACGTTTAAAGATCCTCGAGGTTTTAACAGCGTTAATGGTGATAAAGCAATTGCCATTCGAGTGATGAAAAGAACCAACGCAAATGATATCGAATTAGTGCGGTTAGTCAGAGAAGCTGTCGAAGCTGAACGAGAGCGTTTTCCTTATGGTGTTAATGTGGGATACACCGGCGATCAATCTGAGTTTACGTTAAGTATGGTCAGTGAAATGCAGGGGAATATTTTAACGGCGATGGCGTTAGTGATGGTTATCGTTGTTGCCGCTTTGGGTATTCGTTCAGGTTTAATTGTTGGTTTTGGCATCCCGTTCTCTTTATTGTTTTCACTCATTATTCTGAATCTTGTCGGTTTTTCTTTCAACATGATGGTGATGTTTGGGATGTTGCTGGCATTAGGAATGTTGATTGACGGTGCAATTGTCGTCACTGAATTTGCTGATAGAAAAATGGCAGAAGGGTTGTCGAGTAAAGAGGCTTATGCTGTCGCAATTAAACGAATGTATTGGCCTGTACTGGCATCAACCGCAACGACCTTAGCTGCTTTCTTGCCTATTATGTTCTGGCCTGGCGTCGCGGGTGAGTTTATGCGTTATTTACCCGTCACTGTGTTTGCTGTGTTATTGGGTTCTTTATTTTACGCACTACTATTTGCACCGGTCATTGGTTCGTTACTGGGTAAATCAAAAAGAAATGAAAACTCTCCTGATTCGTTGCAAAATTTAAGAGATCTTGAATCGGGTGATATATCAAAACTCAACGGTATTACCGGATTATATGGTCGGGCATTAACATGGCTCACGCATCGAATTTTACGAACCGCAGTCGGTGGTCTTATTTTGCTGATCTTTATATTTATTTTGTTTGGCAAATACAGTAAAGGAATAGAATTTTTTGGTTCATCCGAGCCCAAGTACGTTGATGTTCATATTCGCGCGCAGGGAAATTTATCTGTTTCTGAAATACGAGATTTAGTTCAAGAAGTTGAAGGAATTATTTTAAATATTCCTGGAGTACTTGTTACCAATGCGTCATCAAGTACCGGCGGCCGAAATGGCGAGTCGATAAAAGATCAAGTTGGTTCTATTTTAGTGGAGCTCGCAGATACAGAAGATATCGAAAGTGGATCAGCACGCGATGTTGTTATTGAGATGAGAAAACGGACAGCCAATATTCCCGGTATTCGAGTTGGCCTTCAAGTTCAAGAGGGAGGCCCTCCGGTTGGTCGTCCTGTCAATGTCCAGCTTGAATCGCATAATCGCGACAAATTAATTAAAGAAGCGAGGCGAATTCAGTTTTACATGGAAAATAATATTCCAGGTTTAATTGACGTTGTTGATAGCACGCCCTTGCCGGGAATAACGTGGGAAATGGAAGTTGATAGAACTTTAGCATCACAACTTGGCGCTAGTATCACAGAGGTCGGTAGAGCAGTGCAGCTCGTTACCAATGGTGTAAAATTAGGAGAGTATCGCCCTGATGACGCCGAAGAACCTGTTGATATTCGTGTTCGCTATCCGGAAGAATATCGAGGTGTTAATTCTTTAAACTTATTACGTGTTAATACAATGCAAGGTCCTATAGCGTTAAGTACGTTTGTTAAGCGTGTTCCTAAACCTACGGTTGATAAAGTGGATCGAGTCGATGGGATCGAGGTTATGACCATTAAAGGAGGTGTGGAAGAAGGCGTACTGGTTGATGATATGGTGAAAAAAGTTCAAGAATATCTAGCTGACAACCCTGTTGATCCAGAGATTAATGTTGTATTTCGGGGAAATAATGAAGAACAAGAAAAATCGGCAAATTTTTTAGGTGTTGCAATGGGGCTCGCTTTATTTTTGATGTTTATTTTATTAGTGACCCAATTTAATAGTTTTTATCAAGGGATATTAATTTTGTCTGCTGTGATTATGTCGACAGCGGGTGTTCTGTTGGGCTTGCTTATTACCGGCTCTGTATTTAGTACAATCTTAACGGGAACAGGCATTGTTGCGCTGGCAGGTATTGTAGTGAATAACAATATTGTATTAATCGATACCTACAATGTTCTACGAAAAGAAAATCCTGGATTGAGCTTGGCGCAAATTGCTGTCATGGCGAGCACCCAACGTTTACGTCCTGTTTTCTTAACGACCTTTACAACTATTTTAGGGTTGTTACCGATGGCTTTAGGTTTGAGTGTTGATTTGGTAGGAAGGAGTATTCAGCATGGAGGCCCCATAGCGACACAATGGGTGCCTTTGGCTAGTGCGATTGTTTATGGACTTACATTTTCTACTTTCTTAACGTTGTTACTAACGCCCATCCTGCTGTTAGTGCCTGAGCGTTTTAAACATATTTTTGTGAAACACTTTTTACCAATATGGGAAGAAGATTTTAAGCCTCTGTTTGTAAAAGAACGTTCAGAAAATACCAATTGAGATTTAGTTGAACGTTTCATCCATAAAAAAAGGCGCNNGCGCCTTTTTTTATGGATGAAATATAATAATCTGCCCGAGGATCATAGATAAAGTCAGTCGTAATCTTTTGATGCTAAATATTCTCAGTCTACACTTAAAGGAAATGAGACCTCAGGGTGTTTGTTTGCTAACTTTCTTGAGCTTATCTTTATTAAAGCTTTCGTTCCGCGATAGGCAACGTTAACAACATGATTGAAACGATGTTACTCACTCCTCTACAGATAAAAAAAGCTTCCATATATGCGCTGGTGATAATGTGCAATCTGTGCGTTTCAGATTTTGTATCGGCGGTTGATCCATCTCAGTTGTGGTTGCCTAGGAACTACAATCGTTCAATGAAGGAATTAAAACAGGCGGTAGGGGTGGCGGAGGCAACCGAGCGGTGTAAAACGGTTGTTGCAGGAACGGTTAGTACAAAAGATTCTGTCAAAGATCATCCTATCTTTAAAATTACTTGTCGAGACGAAAATAGAAAAACATTTCCATGGCTTATCGATGGTAAGACAATGATCATCATCAACAAGCCCAAAGAAAAAACAGTTGATATCGAAGAGGAGGATGAAATTGATTTGACGAGTCTTACCGAAGAAGAAAGGAAAGTATTGCTTCGGCAAGAGAAAGCATGGGCCGTTTGCTCTTATCGTTTACAGCGTCGATTGAAACATTTTAAAGGGCTAGTTTTAAACACTAAAAAAATGCCACCTCCCATACTATTAGATAATAACGGCTTAATGTTTAAGTTGGCTTTCAATGCGTTGGCAGGCGCTAATTCCGACATCGAAGGAACTCAGCTGTACTATGATGCGTCTTGTCGATACGAAAATAGGCAGTATGATGTCAATATTTTACCTAGAGATGCCTTGCCGATGGTGTCAGAAATTGATCCAGCCAAAATAAAATCAACGACATCAGTATCCGTATTGCAAAAAAGTGATCCACAAAAAAAAGAAAGTCAAAAAGAAACAGTAATTAAAGCAATGGTAGGTAGAGCTGAGCAACAAGTAGAAACAATACATCGCAATGATTTGCCAGCTGATCGACAAGTACAATTGGATAAATGTTTGGTCCAATTAAAAAGAAAGACGGCCGCACTTGATCACGTTGTTTGGCTCATTGAGGAAAGGAAAACTCAACATCCGGTTAAGCCATTCAAAGGGGCAGGAAAAGGTGACTTTCAAGTGATTGATTTTGATGCCGTAGGCCCAACGGGAGCCCAGCTAAAATCCACTGGCATATGTCATTTTTCTAATAGAGGGGTAACGGTTGCTATTCAGAAAAGAGAAAAATAAGACAGTTTTATTGTTGATTAGGTCTTTTGGTAAAAGCGTTAGATGGCAGAAGCATTAAAAAGGCAGTCCATAGAGACTGCCTTTTTAATGCTGGTCTATTTCTTCGACTAGTCAGTATCGTTGCCGTATGGGTTTGGCTTTGATCAGCGCGGTTAGTCAAAGATATTACAGCACGGTCTACAGTAAGGGTGTTTGCACTGGTGCAATATTTTGGGCTATATCTTCACTTATCTTGTTTGCTTGTTTAGGCGATTTTTTAGCTTTAGTGCTTTTCTTTGCTTTTCTGGTGGGTGCTTTTTTAGTCGCAGCTTTCTTTGGAGCGACTTTTTTTGCAGTCGTTTTTTTCGCAGCGACTTTCTTGCCAGTGGTTTTCTTAATAGTGGCTTTCTTAGTAGTAGTTTTCTTCGCAGTAGCTTTTTTTGTGGTAGTTTTTGCAGATTTCTTGGCGGTTGATTTTTTAGTGGCCGCCTTTTTAATCGATGCTGCTTTCTTTTTTGCTGCTGTAGAGGCTTTTCTCGCTGCTATTTTTGCTTTAGCAGCCGCTGCCTTTTCGGCTTTTTTCACTTTAGCCGCCAGTTTTTTTTCTTTTGCCTTGGCAGCTGTGGCCGCTTTTTTGGCGGCAGCTTTTACTTTGATAGCCAGTCTCTTTTCTTGAAGTTTTGCCTTGGCTGCTGCCTTTTTAGCGACGGCTTTTGCTTTAGCGGCTAATTTTTTTTCTTCTGCTCTCATTTTTCTTGCTAGTTTCGCTTCTTCTTTAGCAACGACTTGAGCAAGTTGTTTGGCTTTTTGATTGACCTTTCTCACATCGATTAAATGATTGATAGCTTCTGAGGTCGCGGATTTAGCTTCTTGCGCGAGCTTTTTAGCTGTATCAACTGCCTTTTTAGCTGCTGATACTTGAGCGTTGGAGCCTTTCTTTTTACGAGTGGCTGCGAATTTCTTCTGAGCCGCTTTTATTTTGTTTGCTGCAGTAGCGGCTTCCTTTTTCAGTTTGGCCACTAGTTTATGTGCTTCTACTTCTTGCTTTGCACGTGCTTTTGCTAGTTCAGTTTGTACTTTTGAGAGTTCTTTTTC
This sequence comes from Cellvibrionaceae bacterium, assembly GCA_050633885.1. Classification (GTDB taxonomy): domain Bacteria; phylum Pseudomonadota; class Gammaproteobacteria; order Pseudomonadales; family Cellvibrionaceae; genus JAWSVE01. The sequence continues at coordinate 50,526 of JBOEHK010000005.1, read as the reverse complement.
GAGTTTTTCAATTGGGCTTGAAGATTTTGATTTGCGAGCGGCCATGAGGAGTTTCCTTTGGTGTAATGTTAAGCGTTCTATGTGATAAAAGTTGAGTTAGTCAAAGTAAAAGTAAAAGATGATAATTCAATGTTAAAAATAGTCGTTATAAAAAATTAGGGTGATAATTTATCTCGTTGTTTAATCATAGAAAAAGAAGGTTGAAAAAAGTGTACTCATATCTAATGAAACTGAGAGCGGATTCTATCGATGTTGAGGCAATATATCTCCTCTAAAATGATATCGATCAAATTTAGAGAGCAAAATACGACTTTTTACAAAAAATACAAGCTTTTTAACATATAAGGGCTATATGGATTCATTAGTGGATAATAGTAAATACTTTAGTCAGCTCTTGTCTGACTTTAACGCGAAGGAATTGCTAGATTATTTTGGGTTGAACGGTGAATTTGTTAACCATGATTTCCAATTCAATAGTTAGTCTTTGAAGAGCCATTGTCCCCATACTAAATTAATCAATGATAAAAAGAATGTTTTCTCGATAATTGTTTGATTAGAATCAAATATCATTGTATAAAACTGTATATAAAAACAGTTGTGGGTGAGCTCCGGAATAATTGGATAAACCTTTTTACTCAATAATAAGTGGGCCGATGGGTACAGAGTCTGAGAAAGAGAAGCCAGTTCGAAAAATTATTCATTGTGATGCCGATTGTTTTTTTGCGGCATTGGAAATGCGTGAGGATCCCAGTCTACGAAATAAACCCATTGCTGTTGGAGGCTCGGAGGAGAAACGAGGTGTTATTTCTACTTGTAACTACGAAGCTCGGACCTATGGAGTGCACTCTGCAATGGCGTCGGCTCATGCAAAACGTTTGTGTCCCGATTTGATCATAGTTCCGCATAACATGGAACTCTACCGCGAAGCATCAAATCAGATGCGAGAAATTTTTCATTCTTATACTGATCTCGTCGAGCCTTTATCCATGGATGAAGCTTTTTTAGATGTAAGTGATGTGAATCATTGCCACGGCAGTGCAACATTGATTGCAAAAGAAATTCGCCAGCGGATTGAAGACACTGTCAACATTACGGTATCGGCGGGCGTTGCACCGAATAAATTTTTGGCAAAAATTGCCAGTGATTGGGTAAAGCCAAATGGATTAACCGTTATTTTACCAGAGCAAGTCGATAGCTTTGTGCAACAATTGCCGGTAAAAAAGATTTACGGTGTTGGCAAAGTGACGGCCGAAAAATTAAAACGGCAAGGTGTGGTGACCTGTGGGGACTTGCAGAAGTTTGATGAGTTTCAGTTAACTCGTTCGTTTGGCTCAATGGGATTACGTTTGTATGAGTTGGCTCGTGGTCAAGATGAGCGGAAGGTGAAATCAGTTTGGCGAAGAAAATCACTCAGTGTCGAACACACATTTCCTAAAGATTTACCGTCTCTTGAGCAATGCATTAGTCAATTACCGTCTTTAATGCAGCAGATGCAAGCGCGTCTAAGAAGATTGGATAAAAACTATCGGGCAGTGAAAGGCTTTGTTAAAGTGAAATTTACAGATTTTACGGTGACGACGATTGAACGAGTGGGAACATCGATTAGCCTTGAAGATTACACGTCGTTGCTAGCAGAGGCCTTTGAAAGAGGTAATAAACCCGTTCGCTTGTTGGGAGTTGGAGTCAGATTGATTGATTTACAGCAAGATCAAAACCAGTCACAACTAGACTTATTTCCAGAGTTGGCTATTAATAGTGTTTAAATAAAACGGCATTATAGGCTCAACGCTTTTACATTCCATTTCCAGTATTGGAAACTTTAATGCATCTTCTCTACACACATCCCAATATTGTACTGGTTGAAAATGCAAAGAACCTTGTTGAGGGTCAAGGTGTGCCTGTTATTTTACAAAACCAATATGCGAGTGGTGGTATTGGCGAGTTAGCGCCGATTAATGCTTGGCCTGAATTATGGATTGAGCAAAGCCACCATTTCAGGCGTGCACAACAGATATTAGAAGAAATATTTGCGGAGGAAGCTCAGCCCGATTGGCAATGTATTCAGTGTCAGGAAATGAATAGTGGCGCTTTCGATTATTGCTGGCAATGCCAAAAAGAAAAACCATTTGAGGTTTGAGAAACATGATCAGCTTTATTATGGCCTTCATCCCATCATTTATCATTCGACACTAAATCTTTGTGCTATACACTAAAAACGGGCAATGCAGCCCGTTTTTAGTGTTTGATTGGTTTTCCGAGTAGTTAAATTAATTTTCTTCGTAATCACTAATGCTCGGGCAAGTACAAATTAAGTTTCTATCGCCATACACGTTATCGATTCGATTAACGCTCGGCCAATATTTAAAGTCATTTAAATAATGAGCAGGGCGAGTTGCTTTTTCTCGGCTGTAAGGGTGGTCCCAGTTATCGGCGAGTACATCATGTAATGTATGGGGCGAATTGACGAGAGGGTTGTTGTTAGCAGAGTAAACACCCTTGATAACATCTTCGATTTCTTGGCGAATGGTGATCATTGCTTCAATAAATTTATCCATTTCCGCTTTTGATTCACTTTCTGTTGGCTCAATCATGAGAGTGCCAGCAACGGGAAACGACATGGTTGGCGCATGGAATCCAAAATCCATCAAACGTTTAGCGACATCTTCTTCAGAGATCCCACTAATTTCTTTAAGTGGCCGTAAATCTAAAATGCATTCGTGTGCAACAAAACCATTTTTACCTTTATACAAAACAGGAAAATGTTGTTCTAGTTTTTTTGCCATGTAGTTAGCGTTAAGGATCGCGTACTCGGTGGCTTGCCGCATTCCTGTATTGCCCATCATTTTTACGTACATCCAACTGATGGGTAAAATACTGGCACTTCCCCAAGGCGCGGCAGAAATGGTTCCATTTTTTTCGTCAGCATTGGGAACTGGCTGAACAGGGTGGCCGGGTAAAAATGGTTTAAGATGTTCTGCAACCCCGATAGGCCCCATGCCTGGGCCACCGCCGCCGTGCGGAATGCAAAATGTTTTGTGCAAATTTAAATGAGATACATCGCTACCAAAATCACCCGGTGCAGCAACGCCAACAAGTGCGTTCAGATTCGCGCCGTCCATATACACTTGCCCGCCGACAGAATGAATAATGTCGCAAATTTCTCGAATGCCCTCTTCATAAACCCCGTGTGTTGAAGGGTAAGTGACCATGAGTGCGGCAATGGTATCGCCATACTGTTCGACTTTTGTTTTTAAATCAGCAATGTCGACGTTGCCGTTACTATCGCACTTAGTCACAACCACTTTTAACCCTGCCATTTGTGCTGATGCGGGGTTAGTGCCGTGTGCAGACGATGGGATCAAACAAATTTTTCGTTGCGATTCGTTTTTACTCTCAAAATATTTTTTGATGGCGATGAGGCCGGCGTACTCGCCTTGCGATCCCGCGTTAGGTTGTAAACTGATCGCAGCATAACCGGTACATTCCTCTAGCATTTTTTGTAATTCTTCAAACATCTCAGTGTAACCGGCAGCTTGATCAATCGGAGCAAAGGGATGAATTCGTCCAAACTCTGGCCAGGTGATGGGTATCATTTCTGCTGCTGCATTTAATTTCATTGTGCACGAACCCAGCGGAATCATTGATTGGTTGAGAGCAACATCTTTTGATTCCAATCGCTTTAAATAACGCATCATTTCTGTTTCGTTGTGGTAGCTATTAAACATCGGGTGCGTCATAAAAGATTCGGTTCGAGCCAGTTCCTGTGGGATACCCATTGGTGCCGATGAATCATTGTTTTCTGTTAGTGTTGCGCCTTCAGAAAAACAGTTAAGCAATTGCTTTATATCTGTTTCGCTTGTGGTTTCGTTAATACTGATTCCTAGGCGATCATCGCCAATTTTTCGCAGGTTAATATTGCTACTCAGTGCTTTTTCATAAATGTTGTTTTGTTTGTCACCTACGAGAATATCGAGAGTGTCGAAAAAAGAATTTTGTGACAACGAAAAACCATTTTTTTCTACTGACGTGGCCAGTTGCAATGTGAGTTGATGAATTTTAGATGCAATGGCTTTTAAGCCATCTGGCCCATGATACATTCCGTAAAATGCGCTGATTAATGCGAGCAATACTTGTGATGTGCAAATGTTGGATGTCGCTTTTTCGCGGCGAATATGTTGCTCGCGAGTTTGCATCGCCATGCGTAATGCTTGCTTGCCTTTTTTATCGATAGAGACACCGATGATTCGTCCGGGTGCGATGCGTTTGTATTCATCACGAAAAGCAAAAAAGCCGGCATGTGGTCCGCCAAAACCCATGGGTACACCAAAGCGCTGATTGGTTCCTACTGCGATGTCTGCACCCATCTTCCCTGGGGACGTTAGCATGACAAGGCTCATTAAATCACAAGCGACAGTGACGAGTGCATTCTTTTCGTGAACGTTTTTGATCACGTCAGTCAAGTCGCGAACTTTTCCTGTTGTTCCTGGGTATTGCAGTAGCGCTCCAAATATATCGTGTTCAGCTAAGTCAGTTTCTGGATTTCCGATAATCACGGTATACCCAAAATGTTCTGCGCGGGTTGTTACAACGGCGATGGTTTGAGGGTGAACATCATCGGCGATAAAAAAGGTTTCTGATTTGTTTTTCTTTGCTTGTCGTTTACACAATGCCATTGCTTCAGCAGCGGCAGTACCCTCGTCTAATAACGAAGCATTCGCCATTGGCAAACCTGTCAGATCAATAATCATTTGCTGATAATTCAGTAACCCTTCTAACCGACCTTGAGAAATTTCTGGCTGATAAGGCGTATAAGCCGTGTACCAACCGGGATTCTCTAAAACGTTTCGTAAAATAACCGGTGGCGTATAAGTATCGTGATAACCCATGCCGATATACGTTTTATAAACAGTATTTTTGTTAGCGATGGCTTTAATCGCTGCGAGCGCTTCTTGTTCTGATTGAGGTTCACCTAATGCGAGTGCGGAGTCTTTTCTTATGGAAGCAGGAACAGCTTTCTCCACCATATCTTGCAGCGAGTTTACGTCCAAATCTGTCAGCATTTGCTGGGTTTCAGAAGTATCTGGTCCAATATGGCGTTGAGCAAAGCCAGCTAATGGAGTAACGGACGGATTGGGCATGAGAAATACCTTGGTTATACAGTAAAGAAAAATTGGAAGTTTGTGGGTGTCTTGTGTTGAATTTACCTATTTGTAGGCAAATATAGGGAGTTTGATGGCTCTTCAAAACAAGGCGAGATGATAGATAAGTTTGTAGATTTCTTCCAATAAAAATTTCTTATATGAAACTAAAGTTTCCATTAGGAAAATTATCATATTGTCTAAGATGCTTGTGATAACCTATCTGACAGTCTTAATAACGGCTTGGTCATGCTGTTAGTTATGTCTATATAGGGTCATGAAAGGAGTCATTGATATCCCTTCAGCTATCCCTGAATCGAGATAGAAGGAGGATGCAGAGCGGCGAGTTAAACGGGTAGAAGTTAAGAGGCCTCGAGTAATTCCTTCAGTACTTTACAAATTGTTTAGAAATAAATCAGGTAAAAATATGACGATAGATAAGGCAAGAAAACCGACGTTGCAGGTTACTCGAGCTGTGAGCGAGGGTGATGATGATCAGGCTCGATCGGAAGCCGTTAGTTCATCGATGATGGTTAATGCCACTGAAAGTGAAACTGCTGAGCCGCTTCAATTGGGTAAGCGACTCAAATCTATTCGGTTAGCGAACAATCTAACGTTAGAAGAAGCGAGTGGTCTCACAGGATTGGCTAGATCGACGTTATCCAAAATTGAAAACGAACAAATCTCCCCTAGCTTTCAAGCGATTCAAAAGCTAACAGCAGGTTTAGGGATTGATATACCGCAACTGTTTAAACCACTGTCAAAAGAAACTGGCGCAAATAGCCGTCGCGATATCACAAGAGTCGGAGAGGGCAAGCCTCACCCCACAACAACCTATGAACATGAATTGTTGGCATCGTCTATTAGCATAAAAAAAATGATGCCGTTTAAATGTCGAGTACATGCAAGATCATTTGATGATTTTGAGGGCTGGGTTCGACATGCCGGCGAAGAATTTTTATTAGTACTTGAAGGTGAAATCGATGTCTACACTGAATATTATGAGCCGGTGAGATTACAGCAAGGTGATAGCATGTATTACGATGCAGCGATGGGGCATTGTTTAGTCTCAGTCAGTGAAGAAGACGCATTGGCATTATGGGTTACGGCAAAATAATACAGTTTACATAGTTAACGTAGAGAACGAATGATGGATTTTACTTGGATTGTTTTTTTAGTGATTGCTGGTTTCTTTACTTATAAAGGATACAGAAACGGTATTTTAGCAACAGTTGCCCGCGTGGCGAGTTTTATTGCGGGTTACATTGCTTCACTTTTGTTTGGAGGTGCTGCGGCGTCTTTTATTGAGCGGGCGACATCGCTGGATGGGATCACAGCTTTTTTGCTGGGCGGAATTGGTGTTTTTGTTTTGGCGAGCTTTCTTGTCGGTTTATTGTTTTCGCGTATTGCAAAAAAAATACAAAAAGAACGTGGCGAAAAAATATCAACAGCGTCTTCGTTTTTTGGTGCTGGGTTAGGTTTGTGTGTCGGTTCGGCTATTGCGTTCTTTATGGTTTTCTTTATTTCTTTTGCACAAGACATGGTGCAATCTAAAAAGATTATTAATTCATCTTCGCAAGCGTTGGATACCAATGAAAATAAAACGCCTAAAAATATTGTAGAAAAAGCGTCAAAAAATATTGCCAGTAAAATGGTTGAGGTGGTGACGAAATCATCGGACATGGATCCCGCTTCAGCAAAAATTGCTGGTGCATTTATGAATAATCCTAAAGAAGTGATGGATAATATACAGGGAGTCGTCAATAGCCCGTCTACTCGTGCTTTATTTAATGATCCAGTTAATCAAGATGCATTAAATAGTAATGATCCACAAGCTATCGCTGAGCTTCCTGCTTTCCAAGAAATGATTAATGATCCGAAAATGAAACAATTAGCAGAAGCTTCTGGTTTTAATTCGTTAGAGGGAGAGGCATTCAATCAAGAGTTAGCCGAAAAAATTGGCAGTATGTGGGGTAGAGCGCAAGCAGTAAAAAATGATGAGCGTGTTCAAGAAATATTTAGAGACCCTGAGTTTCAAAAGCGATTAAAAAGTAATAACCCGATGATGTTGATTGCTGATCCGCAATTTATGGAAGTTGTAAAAATTCTAACAACGGATGAACCTGTGGATAATACGCCGACAGATTCTAATGCTCAGGAAATTAAGAGTGGAAATGGAGAGACTAGCTCGGACAAACCAAAAGAAGTCCCCGTTATTAAACGATGGGTCGATGAAAGCGGACAAGTTCACTTTAGTGATGAAAAACCTAAGTAGATTTAATATGGATAAAACAAGCGCAACAGTGATAGCTTTTTCTGAAAGCGGGGTGGATAAAGGCTCAGAAAATTCATTAGAAAGTTTATTGCTTGATGTGAGAAATTGCAGAGCATGTCATGAAGAATTGTCTTTAGGTGCGAATCCCATTGTTAGCGCAAATAAACAAGCAAAAATTCTAATTATCGGCCAAGCGCCAGGGGCTAAAGTTCACGAGACAGGTGTTCCTTGGAATGACCCTTCTGGGGATCGTTTGCGTGAGTGGATGGGTTTAAGTCGCAATGAATTTTACGATGAAACTAAATTGGCAATCATGCCAATGGGATTTTGTTATCCGGGGAAGGGAAAGTCAGGCGACTTGCCGCCGAGAAAAGAGTGCGCTGAATTATGGCACGAAAAAATATTATCGTTATTGCCTAATATTGAATTCACTTTGTTTGTTGGAAATTATGCTCAATCATATTATTTAAGAGATGAGCATAAAAATTTAACAGAAAGGGTCAAGTGTTGGGAAAAATATTTTCCAGAAAAAATGCCATTGCCTCATCCCTCACCAAGGAATCGTTTTTGGTTAAAAAAATATTCATGGTTTGAACGGGAAGTTGTAGGGAAGCTTCAGCAACGAGTCAGAGAACTTATTTAATATCTCAAGTGATATGTTTCTGGGGGTCAAGCGGCGATCACACGGTTTCGGCCTTGTTCTTTCGCTTGATAGAGTAACTGATCGGCTCGGTCGTAGACTTGGTCAAAACTTTTGTCTTCTACGAGTAATTCGGTGACACCAAAGCTCACTGTGCATGAGCAGGAGGCTTCTGCATGAACAACGGTATGATCGAGAATTGATAATCGCATTCTTTCTGCAAGATTTTTTGCCCCTTCTATATGTGTTTCAGGACAGCAGATACAAAATTCTTCTCCTCCCATGCGGCCCATAAAGTCTTCAGTCCGGATGTGTGTCTTACACATCTGGGCCAGCTCTGTGAGTGCTGTATCGCCCATCGCATGGCCAAATTCATCATTTAGTTTTTTGAAGTTATCAACATCGAGCATAATGACTGAAAAATGGCGGTCGTATCGGCGTGCTTTATTAAATTCAGAGATCGCTCGCGAAGAGAAGTATCGACGATTAAAAGTATCTGTTAGAGGGTCTTTGTAGGCTATTTTAGCGAGATTTTGGTTGGCGATGGATAACTGACGTTGGCTTTCTCTTAGTCTTAATGCCGATCTCATTCTTGCGGAAAGAATGGGGTAATTCATTGGTTTGTTGACGTAGTCATGTGCGCCGATGTCCATTGCTTCAACAATACTGCTTTTATCATCTTCGCAAGTCAGCATGATAACGGGAATTGAGCGAGTCGCTAATTTGGATTTGAGTTCTCTCAGCGTCTCCATCCCGTTAAGAATAGGCATATTTAAGTCGAGTAAAATAATATCCGGATTAAGCTCCTTGACTTGATTTAGACATTCCTGTCCATTCTTTAATGCAGCGACTTCATGACCGTCGTCTTCTAGTTCATAGGAGAGTAAGTTCATGCTGTCGCTGTCATCATCGACGATTAGTATTTTGGGCATAAGGGCCTTTGAGCGACTTATTTGAGTTTTTTGAATCCGCTTGGAATATAAAAATTATTCATTATTTCAGTATAGGTGAGCTTTTAAAAAAGCTTAGACTAGTATCTTTTAATTACCACCGGTACTTATGCCAGTTTTCTGGATTTGCCCAATATTTTGGATTGTTCCAGCTCCGTTGATGGTTGTATTTTGCTAAATCGTATCCGTAATAGTTTAGATCGATGTCGGAAAGAGAATTGAGAGAGTTATCGTTGTGACTGCTTGGATTTTTTTCTGTTAATTGGTGAAAACCTAATTGGATAAAGTCATTAAATTGATAGTCGGAGTCGCTTGGAATAGCGACCCAAATTTTATGGCTATAAAGATTTCGTAATTGGCCAAGAAGTTGTAGACCCGTTTGTTTGTCGAGATGGTGAAGATTGTTGAAAAGGATAGCTAAGTCATGAGGTTGTAAATTGTTAGGGAGCGGTTGATGATGATCGAGAATTGTCATTTGGCATGTGTTGATCTCTGCCCATTTTTGAAGGGCCGAAGGAGGAGGGGTATCGCTAAGAAAAATAATTGACGACGGATGAAAAATTTCGAGTTGAAATAATAAGTGTGCTTCTATGGAGTGAGTTAATGACATCCAATCCTCTGATATCTAAGAGGGTTTGCGTGAAAGTATTGTCTCATTATCTAGAGTTAGTTGAGTTCTTTGTCCAGATGAAAAAGAAGTGTTTGACTAAATTTGTGTGCATCCCACTCGTCAAATAACTCTAAGCTTGGAAATAAACGGGTGACGCCATCTGTTTCGGTGAAATCGCAGTACCCTTCAGTAGCTCCATCTGAAAGGCGCGTATCTGTTTGATCACGCAAGTTTTTGAGCGTTTCAATGACAAGATAATGCCAATTTTTTACAGAAGTGTTTTCGTTGGTGTCTAGAAAGGCGTTATAAACCAAACATTCGATCATGTGACGGGTTGGCATGATGATGTGTGGGTATTGAGTGTATATTTCATCTCGAATATGGCAGATGATACGAGCAATCTGTTTGTATTTGTTTGTATGGGAGGAGGTTTTGCTTGATGGTGTGTTTGAAATAATATTTTTGCGGATGTTTGATAAAAAATCAGATTGATTTAGAGCTTCTTCATCAGCTTCATTTTTTTGCATGCTGTTATCAGGCAAAACAGTATGCTGAAATTTTGACTTTTTCAATGATTGTTGTCGTAGAAAATTCACATGTGGTTGTCTTAACAGTGATGGCATTTTTGTTTCCTTTAAAGGATATGTTGTTATGGCCAAATGGAAAGTAAAATGTATCTGAATATTTTCTATTAATAATAAATGCTAGTGAATAACAATGGGGGTTTCGTAGATAACATCATCATTGGTATCTTGGTTGTTCGTTTTGCTGTTTGTTTTAGTATTGGTTTTTTCTTCGAGCATTTTTTTTGATGCTTTTAATTCCTGGGCTCTTTTTTTTGCCTGCGCGGTATTATATTTTTCAATTAAGGATTGTTGAGTATCGGCAAGATTATGTTTTAAGCCGTCTATAGCATTGCAGATTGTTTCCATTGATTCAGATAGTTGATCAAGCGCTAGCATAATATCCGCATCATTATTTACGTTGTCGTTCTTGTCATCACTCACAACTATTCCTTTCTCTGCTTAGCTTATTTTTTATGAACTTAAATTTAATGGCGCGACTGGAGCTTAATTTAGTAAGGTTCATTTTGATCTTGCTGGGTGTTTAAAGAGGGCTAAAAACTGACAGCCCTCTATATCTTTGTGTATGTAAAATTTACCAGCTAAGTGCGCCACCTGTTTGGTATTCGATAACGCGTGTTTCAAAGAAGTTCTTCTCTTTTCGCAAATCCATTATTTCACTCATCCATGGAAAAGGATTTTGCGCTCCAGGGTATTGTTCGGGTAAGCCAATCTGTGCAAGACGGCGGTTTGATATGAAGTGTAAGTATTCTTCCATCATGGCCGCGTTCATTCCCAAGACACCGCGAGGCATGGAGTCTTTTCCGAATTGGACTTCCAGCTCAGTACCCTCTAGTACCATTTGGATGACTTCTTTCTTAAACTCTTCAGTCCACAAATGTGGGTTTTCAAGTTTGATTTGATTGATGACATCGATACCAAAATTCAAATGCATAGATTCATCGCGAAGGATGTATTGGAATTGCTCGGCAACACCTGTCATTTTATTGCGACGTCCCATTGATAGGATTTGAGAGAATCCGCAATAAAAGAAAATGCCTTCGGTCACAACATAAAATGCAATCAAGTTACGTAGAAGTTCTTGATCTTGCTCAGGCGTACCCGTTGTAAAGGTCGGATCACTTAAGGATTGTGTATGCTTTAAGCTCCATGCTGCTTTGTTTGCAACAGAAGGAAGCTCGCGGTACATGTTAAAAACCTCGCCTTCGTCAATGCCTAAAGACTCAATGCAGTATTGGTAGGCATGTGTGTGAATCGCTTCTTCAAATGCTTGTCTTAAAATATATTGTCGGCATTCTGGGTTGGTGATGAGACGATAAACCGCAAGGACTAAATTGTTAGCGACCAATGAATCGGCAGTTGAGAAATATCCAAGACTGCGCATGATAATACGTCGCTCATCATCGCTCAGTATGTCCGAGTTTTTCCACAGGGAAATGTCGGCGGTCATGTTAACTTCTTGAGGCATCCAGTGGTTTGCACAACCGTCAAGATACTTTTGCCATGCCCAGTCATACTTAAAAGGTACGAGTTGATTTAAATCGGCTCGACAATTAATCATCGCTTTATCATCAACTTCGATTCGAGCTGCACCCATTTCTAATTCTGCGAGGCCGGGGGCCGGATCCAATTCTTCAAGTGATTTCTTAGCGGCTGCAATAGCCTCACTGTTGTTGACTGTCGTCTTTTCTGTATCGTTCAAGCTCTCTGTTGCGCTAACGACTTCATTCTTTTGCGGTTCTGCGCTCGGAGTTACTTTTTTGATTTCCAGATTTAGCTCGGTAGCCTTCTTTGCTGTCATATCAGCTGTCATTTGCTGAGGGCTTTCGGCTTCGACGGTTTGTTTTGGTTGTGGAGCTGTGGGTTGAGCATGTGGTGCTGCGGATTGCTCTTCAGTGTAATCGTCCCAACTTAACATAATAAATGTCCTAACTTTTTTTGATGCAAATCGATTTGTGTGAATACTACATGTGTAAAAAATAATAAGCAGACGTGAAAAACACGCTGCTTAATGATTGTCTTTATTGACAGGCTTCACAGTCTGGATCATCAAGAGAACAGGCTTGAGGTACGGCCGCTGGACCGGCACTCATTGGCTCGGGAGCTGATGAAGAAACAGCATTTAATGAACCAGATTCAACCGTTGATTTCTCTGTGCTTGTTGCTGCTAACGCGCGTAAGTAATACGTTGTTTTTAATCCGCTGTACCACGCCATACGGTAAGTGATGTCGAGCTTCTTGCCATTTGCGCCGGCAATGTAGAGATTTAAGCTTTGTGCTTGGTCAATCCATTTTTGACGTCGGCTGGCGGCATCAACGATCCAGCGCGGTTCAACTTCAAACGCCGTAGCGTAAAGTGCTTTTAAATCTTCAGGAATACGATCGATTTTTTGTACTGAACCTTCGTAATATTTTAAATCATTTGTCATAACGCTATCCCATAATCCACGATCTTTTAAGTCGTGAACGAGGTAGGGATTGACGACGGTAAATTCACCTGACAAGTTAGATTTTACATAGAGGTTTTGGTAAGTCGGTTCAATTGACTGTGAAACGCCTGCAATGTTTGCGATAGTTGCCGTGGGAGCGATTGCCATAACATTTGAATTGCGCATGCCTTGTGTTTTGACTTTGGTACGCAAACTGTCCCAGTCTAAAGTTTGGCTTTGATCAACTTTTATAAATTTCTCGCCACGACTTTTGATCAGTAGTTCTAACGAGTCGATTGGCAACATGCCTTTGCTCCACAGCGAGCCTTCAAATGTAGAATAACTTCCTCGTTCGATAGCTAAATTGCTGGATGCTTGAATCGCGTAGTAGCTAATGGCTTCCATTGATTCATCGGCAAACTGTACAGCTTCATTTGAGCCATAAGCGACACGTTTCTTGTATAGCGCATCCTGAAAGCCCATTAAGCCAAGGCCAATAGGTCGATGGCGTAAGTTTGATGTTCGCGCTGATGGCACTGAGTAATAATTTATATCGATCACGTTATCGAGCATACGAATTGCAGTATCGACAGTCTTCTTTAATTTGTCTTGGTTCAAAACACCGTCTTCAATGTGTTGAGCCAAGTTAACAGAACCTAAGTTGCAGACGGCAATTTCTTCGTTAGACTTTGTGTTTAGAGTAATTTCGGTGCACAGGTTTGAGGAGTGCACGACACCAACATGTTGTTGTGGGCTACGGAGATTACAGCTGTCTTTAAAGGTGATCCAAGGATGACCTGTTTCGAATAACATGCCGAGCATTTTTCGCCAAAGCTCTAATGCTTTAACTTTTTTGAAGGGTTTAATTTTTCCTTCGGCAGCTAATCGTTCGTACTCTTCATAACGTGTTTCAAACTCTGTGCCGTAAAGGTCATGAAGATCAGGCACATCGTTGGGTGAAAACAATGTCCATTCTTTTTCTTCAAAGACACGCTTCATAAATAAATCAGGAACCCAGTTCGCTGTATTCATGTCGTGAGTGCGTCGGCGATCATCACCTGTGTTTTTGCGGAGTTCTAAAAATTCTTCAACATCGATATGCCATGTTTCTAGATAAGCGCAGACTGCGCCTTTTCGTTTGCCGCCTTGGTTAACGGCTACAGCGGTATCGTTGGCTACTTTTAAGAAAGGAACAACACCTTGAGATTTTCCGTTAGTTCCTTTGATGTATGCACCGAGCCCTCTGACAGGTGTCCAGTCATTACCTAAACCGCCAGCCCACTTTGATAACATGGCATTATCTTGGATTGCGCCATAGATGCCATGAAGGTCATCGGGAATGGTTGTTAAGTAACAAGACGAGAGCTGAGGACGGAGAGTTCCGGCATTAAAGAGTGTTGGTGTTGAGCTAACGTAATCAAAAGAAGAAAGTAATTTATAAAACTCGATGGCTCGATCTTCTTTATTTTGCTCTTCAGCGGCAAGCCCCATTGCAACACGCATAAAAAAGACTTGAGGTAATTCAATGCGGATATTGTCGCTATGAATGAAATAACGATCATATAACGTTTGTAGACCGAGATAAGTAAACTGAAGATCACAAGACGCGTCGAGGGCGTGACCTAATTTCTCTAAATCATAATTCAGTAGGTCAGGTGCGAGAAGCTCTAATTGCACGCCACGTCTTATGTAAGCGGGCAATGCCTTTGCGTATAATACGTTCATGTCTTGCTGCGTTGCAGAATCAGCGATGCCCAAAAAGCTCAGTGCTTCGGCTCTTAGCTTGTCGAGTAATAGTCGGGCTGTTGCATAAGAATAATTAGGTTCTTTCTCAACCAATGTTCGAGCGGTAATAACCAGTGACGTATTCACATCATCAATGGATACGCCGTCGTAAAGATTGCGAAGTGCTTCGCCCATAATGGCTTGCGGGTCGACATCTTTCAAACCTTCACAGGCTTCATTGATGATGATTTGCAAGCGGTTCATGTCTAACGGTTGAGTCGTGCCGTCATCCATTACAACCTGAATGGCTGGGTGATCCATAATGGCTGCTTGAGCATTATTTTTTTCTGCACGTAGCTGCGCACGTGATTCGCGATACAGCACGTAGTCGCGAGCGACTTTGTGTTCGCCGGAACGCATTAGCGCTAATTCTACTTGATCTTGAATTTCTTCAATATGAATAGTGCCACCAGAAGGCATACGTCGTTTAAACGTGTTAGTTATCTGGTTGGTAATTTCTTCAACCGTTTCATGAATTCGGCTAGACGCAGCAGCTGTGCCACCCTCTACGGCTAAGAATGCCTTTGTCACAGCGATGGCTATCTTACTGTGATCATAAGGAGCAACAGTGCCATTTCTTTTAATGATACGAATCTGCCCAGGAGCGGTCGCAGAGATCGTTGAACTGTTGTTGGTATTGTTTGTTGCTTGTGAGGCGGTAGGGGCTACGGTTGATTCTTTAGCTTCTGCATGCTCTGTGTGCATTTATGTCTCCGGGTGGTCTGACTTAACGGTTGGAACGTATTGTTAGGTTTTCTTTTTAGTTGTTGTTCATTCTTTTATTAGGACTTTTAGTTCAATGAGTGGCTGCTAGTAGTTCTCATGAATAGCCAAAATGGTCACAAGACCCATTGCAGTAAAAATACAATGTAAAAAGCAAGTGCTCAGAAGAGCTCGATATCTGTCTTTGTGTTTTCAATCTTGTATTAATAAAGAGTCAATTATTATTTTGTTTTGCTGCTCTTTTAAGTCTCTGCCTGTGTTGCTAACTGTCATTGCTTGGTTTATTTACCACTGCTTGTTTGTCATAACTGTTTATGGAGCACGTTCATATTTCTTCAGTACAGTGTCAATATGATGAAGTTGGTAAGCGCTAGCTTTACAGGCCCCATGTGTCCTTTATCCTCTCTTTGCTTCTTCTGGTAATGCCTTTATAAAGTGCAAAATTGCTGTTGTTTGCACTTTATTGTTGCCAGTTTTGTGCTTCGAGCAGCCTAGGCTACACCCTATATATAGGGGTGAGAGTAGATTGTCACACAAGATAATGCGGTTTTACCTGTAATGCAAGGCTATAAATAGGCGTATTTGCTGTGGATAAAATGTGGGTAAGTGGTTTGTCAGTAGATGCTAATCATCGACTGCTCATGCGCAGGGAGTTTGACGTAGAGGTGAGTGAATATTCAGCGATATATTTTTTTTTAATATTGTGAATAACTCTATATCGCTGTTTGTTTTTGTGAGGGTTAGTCTTCCAGAGCGACGGTTCGTTTTTTTGTTTTTATGGTAGGTTTGGCCTCAGTTGTCGAAGGGCTAAAGTGCTCTTGAGGGGGCTGGGTTGTTGAATTGCCATTGATTGGGAAAGAGGTTTCTGCTGATGCATTCTGCTTGGTTTGGCGTAAAAGAACTTCTTCTCTGTAGACTGGGAGTGAACGAGGAGCTTCGATACCAATTCGGACTTGATTTGAACGTTGTGATAAAACGGTGATTTTTATATCTTCGCCAATGATAAAAGATTCGCCATTGCGACGACTAAGTATTAACACGTGTCTACTTCCTTATGGTGCATGAATTTGTGTGATTAAAATAATAGGCATCTATGTTGTGATGACACTGGGTAGAATAAAGCGTTGGCAATGAGTATACGTGAAGCAGTCGGACGCCTGAGCACTGACTAAAAGTTTCGTTGTTTATTGAGAACGGGTTGGCGTTTGTTGTGGCGACTCGCTGCAGTTACTTTTTAGTAAGCCCAGAAGGGAAGGCATCATTTGTTAGGGGATTGTTAGAAAACTGTTAGAAGGAATGTTAACGAGAGGAGACTGAAAAAAAATTCAGTGGATAAAAGCGTTCAAAGCAATAAAAGGATAAAGGGTGTAGTTGGCTTGGCGTCGAGTGACTTGAAAACACATATTGTTGATTTAAAGGTCACTCGTGTCTTTGTTGTTTTTTGTGTCTTATCTTTTGATTGATTAGAGTTCGCCTAATAAAAATTCCATTAGGGCTTTTTGGGCGTGAAGTCGATTTTCAGCCTCATCCCAAACCACAGATCGTTGTGAATCTTCCATTAATTCAGCCGATACTTCTTCGCCACGATGAGCTGGGAGACAGTGCATAAAAATGGCATCGCTATTCGCATGTGCCAACAGGTCGTGATTGACTTGATACGATTTAAATTTTTCGACGCGGGCGTGTTGCTCTTCCTCTTGCCCCATTGATGCCCAGACATCGGTAGCAATCCAGTCAGAATTTTTGACAGCCTCGGTAGGATTTTTGAAAATAGAAACGCGGTTGGAATTGGCCAATACAATGGATTCATCAGGTTCAAAGCCCGAAGGGCATGCGATTTTTAATTCAAAGTCCCAAAGTTTTGCCGCATTGATAAACGAGTGACACATGTTGTTCCCGTCTCCCACCCAGGTCACTACTTTGCCCGTAGGATCACCTCGATGCTCAATATACGTTTGGAGGTCCGCGAGTAATTGGCATGGATGGTAGAGATCCGTTAACGCGTTTATAACGGGGACTTGAGAGTATTCCGCAAAGCGTTCAATAATGTCTTGACCAAATGTTCGAATCATAATGATGTCGACCATGCGAGAAAGCACTCTCGCTGAATCTTCAATGGGTTCTCCGCGACCTAATTGTGTATCGCGTGATGATAAAAATATCGCACTCCCGCCGAATTGAGCGGCGCCGGCTTCAAAGGAGACGCGAGTACGAGTAGATGATTTTTCAAAAATCATTCCAAGCACTTTATTCTTCATGATTTGAGGGCAGTTGCCGGCTTTTTGCAGCGCTTTTAATTCAATGGCGCGATGGACTATCTGTTTGAGTTCGCTAGTGCTTAAATCTAACAGTGATCGAAAATGTCGAAGAGCCATGGCAAGTCACCGTGCAAATAAAATTATGAAAAGAGAAATGTGTTTTTGGTGTATCAATTCAGCAAAAGTGTAAATTAGCATTGCTGTAATACGTTTAAAAATACCTTTAAAAGAGATAGCCAAACTTTTTTAAAATTCGTTGATCACTTTTGTGAGTTTCTCGACTAATAAATTAGCGTCGTCATCCGTATAAATGAGCGGGGGTAGCAGGCGAAGAACATTTCCTGCTGTGACGTTAATAATAAGCCCTTCATCTAAGGCTGCTTGAAAAAGTTCGCCGCAGGGTTTGTCGAATTCAATGCCAATCATTAGCCCTCGGCATCGCACATCTCTCACCGATGGATTGGTAAATAATTTATCTCTCAATCGGCCAACAATCCATTCGCCTAAATAATCAGCGCGATCCATTAAGTTGTCTTTGATTATCGTGTCGATGACGACTTCCGCGGTATGGCAGGCGAGGGGGTTTCCTCCAAAAGTGGAACCATGATTTCCTGGCTGGATAATCTGTGCTGCTTCGCCGTGTGCTAAACAGGCACCCATAGGAAATCCATTACCTAACGCTTTAGCCATAGTCACCACATCGGGAAGGATGCCATTTTCTTTGTACGAAAAAAAAGTACCGGTTCGTCCCATACCTGTTTGAATTTCATCAAGCATTAGTAACCAGTTGTTTTCGTCGCAAACATCACGCAATTGATTTAAATAACTTTCTCTTGGGATATTGATGCCACCCTCGCCTTGTACAGGTTCTACTAAAATAGCAACGACATGCTTATTCTCGGCAGCAATTTTCTTAATGGCATCGACATCGTTATAAGGAGCATGAATAAATCCTTGAAGCAAAGGTTCAAAACCTTCTTTGACTTTTTCGTTGCCCGTCGCGGATAAGGTAGCCATGGTTCTGCCGTGAAAGCTATTTTCCATCGTAATAACGGTCGGAGTCTCGATTCCCTTTTCGCGTCCAAATTTACGGGCAATCTTTAATGCGAGCTCGTTAGCTTCAGCTCCTGAATTTGAAAAGAATACATTGTCCATTCCTGAAAGCTCACACAGTTTCTTGGCAAGCCGTTGTTGTGGTTGGTTGTGAAATAGGTTTGATGTATGCGTAATGGTTTCGGCTTGCTCGCAAATCGCTTTTGTTACAGCGGGATGAGCATGACCTAGCCCGCAGACAGCAATACCAGCAAGCGCATCAAGATATTCCTTTCCTTGAGTATCCCAAACGCGAGCGCCTTCGCCTTTCACAAAAGTAGTCTCACCTCTTGCGTATGCGCTCATTAGCTCGGGTATGCTCATTGTGTACTCCTTGGTTTCTCAGTTGTGAGAGAGGTAAATGCGTATTTCTGTCATTGCTTCAGATGTATCAATCTAAAATCAGATGGCCAAAAAACAAAACAGGCAGCGAGGGCTGCCTGTTTTGAGAAAATGATGAATAATGCTTTGTGCGAAAAAGTCGCTGAAAAACTAAAGGCAAATAGTATAAGTAATTTTTAATCTTGGCAAATGCTGCATCCATTTAGCCGCAACCTTCAGCCCGTCATTTATGACTTTCTCTAATATCCTCGATAGTGGTCTTGGGGCGACTTAAGAGAGGGGTTGGAAGCTTGAGGCTTGAGCGCAAAAAGTTTTGGGCGTTTTATCACGGGTTCGGAGTGGGTTAGAATGGCGATGCACTTAATTCCTCTATAGGGAAGCTGGAAAACTGGCTTTATTTGTGTATGAATTGTCATACTCAAGACTTGCTTTTTACCTTGGCGCCCCCATTTTAACGGCTATCACGAGATTAATCTTAAGAGTAACAGCCAAGCGTAGACGACGTTTAACTCAATTATCAATATAGGCAGAGATAGATTATGGAAACATTAGATACGATCAAACAGCAAATATCAGAGAACAACGTCATTTTGTTTATGAAGGGCTCACCAACAGCTCCTCAGTGCGGTTTTTCACAGCGAACTTCTCAAGTGCTCATGGCATGTGGCCAGCGTTTCGCTTATGTTGATATTCTTGCTAATCCCGATATCAGAGCAACTTTGCCCGGTTACGCCAACTGGCCAACTTTTCCTCAGCTATGGGTGAAAGGGGAGTTAATAGGCGGATGCGACATCGTGACAGAGATGCACGAAAAAGGAGAATTAAAGCCTTTGATTGATGAGGCGGTTGGGGCTGACTCATAGCCAGTTGCGTTATTCGACGTTATTGCTCAGTGTCATTCTTCAATGTTGTTAATTGAAATAGACATTGGCTGCTTAGAAACCCATTATGTTGAGATCCAAGATGACTAATGGGTTTTCTTGTTTCTGCTCTCTAATCTTTCTCGCGACTCGGCTCTGGCTGCGATCAGTAAATCTTTTAAGGTCTCTTTGTAGGAGCCATTCGTAGAAACTATCTGTACGAACTATCAAAGATGTACGCAATCGAAGTATAAATCCTATAGAATATCCGGCCCATCTTTTCTAGTCTGTT
The DNA here is from genome assembly GCA_050633885.1 of Cellvibrionaceae bacterium. Classification (GTDB taxonomy): domain Bacteria; phylum Pseudomonadota; class Gammaproteobacteria; order Pseudomonadales; family Cellvibrionaceae; genus JAWSVE01. The sequence continues at coordinate 30,548 of JBOEHK010000005.1, read as the reverse complement.
ATAGACTTAAATTTACTTTGATGACAATAAAACCAGATACTTTAGGCTTGCTCAGTGGTTGATATTCCCGGATATAGAATAGTTCGAATGCTCGGAAAAGGGGGTATGGCATCAGTCTATCTGGCAATCCAGGAGAGTTTTGGGCGGAAAGTGGCTTTGAAGGTCATGAATCCGGCTTTGTCTGCTGATGTGAAATTTGGGCAGCGGTTTTTGAGCGAAGCGAAGATCGTCAGTCAGCTAATCCACCCAAACATTGTGACTGTTTATGATGTAGGCATCAGCGATGGGCAACATTATTTGTCGATGGAGTATGTTCCAGGGTTGGATTTAAAAACCAAGCGAACTTCATTGACGATAGAAGAGAGTTTACAAATCGTTAAGGACGTCGCGAAGGCTCTGGATTACGCCAGTATGAAGGGCTACGTCCATCGAGATGTAAAACCTGAAAATATCATGCTCCATGAAGAAGACGGCCGTGCTGTTCTGATGGATTTTGGTATAGCCTGTTTAGCGGATAAGTCGTCTGGAATGACGCAAACAGGAACGGCCATAGGGACTCCCCATTATATGAGCCCTGAGCAAGCCAAGGGGCGAGCGGTTGATTCTCGTTCGGATTTATATAGCTTAGGTGTTGTGCTGTACTTACTGATTGTGGGGAGAGTTCCTTACGATGCCGATTCTGCGGTAGCGGTTGGTATTAAGCATATTTCGGAACCGATTCCTCGGTTGCCAAACAATATCACTATCCTCCAAGAGATTATCGACAAGTTATTAGCAAAAGAGCCCCTTTCGCGCTTTCAAACGGGGGCGGAACTTGTCGGTGACATTGAAGCATTACAAAATAACGGCGGAGCGGAGATAAAGTCTATCGCGAATCGTCGATCGCCTTCTGGAGTCGGTTCTCATGTGACAGAGGCGCCAACGTTAATCAGTGCTTCTGTCAAAGCGGTCGCAAAATTCAATCCTGACAACACAACGATGCCCGCGATAGCATCAGCGCCTTCGCAAAAAACACAAAAGGTGCGAGTGACGAAATCAAAATCTGGTTCTGTTTCTGCTATCACTAAAGGCACACTTTCATCGACTTCTGGGACCGTACCTGTTGCTGGTTCGAAACAGCGGAAAAATGAAAAAACATCGACCGCTAAGCAGAAATTGCTAGATGGAAAAACAAACAGTGGGTCGAATCGCGCCATCTCACAATCGGTTAAACAAGTAAGCAGTGGCGAATTTTTTGCGGTTGATCCTGAAGAGACACGTGAATATTCAGAAGATAAGTCACCAAGTAAAACGTTCGCTTTGCTGATGTTATTGATTTTGATTGGGGGCGGGATTTATGGTGCAGTGTATTTTAAACATTACCTCCCTTATGAGCTGCAAGCTGTCGTGAATAACGGAACAGAGAAAGTGGAAGATATCAAGAATGCGATCTATGCACGAATGGATTTGCCTATAAAAAATAACCAAAATGAAAGCTTTAATGTTGAACAGCAACCCAGTCAATTGAATAGTGAACCGCTAAACAGAGAAATAGATGTCACGTTTGTTGATGAAGAAGTCGCGAGCATAGTAGAAGAGAGTGTCAGTGAAAATGGACATCAAAATGAGGCAGACCCTGAATCAGTAGCGGATGCAACTGGCAATATTCATTATGAGCAATTGCTGGCTGGCGAACCTGAAGGGAGTGATTTAGCGAAGGCCAGGATGTTGCGAAATCGATTGGATAGTGATTTAACCGTGTCTTTGCCTTTGGCTGAACTTTATCGTAATACGTTAGACAAGTTTCCTGAAGACCAAAAAGCGGAGTGGGGCTTAGAAGAGTTAAAGGGTTTTCATTTTAGAAAAATTAGAGAGCTTTTTCAGGTAAGAGATCTTGCCGAAATTGAGAAGTATATAGAATCTCTTACAAACACTTTTTTAGATATAGAGAGTGATGAGAAATATCAGCAAGCACTTTTAAAATTGGATGCGGCTAAAAAAGCAGAGGGTTTTATTGTCCAAGGAGATGAGTTTCTAGTATTGAATCAGCTAACTTCGCCTAGGGGTACTAACGCTTTGGCATCTTATCAAAAAGCATTGGATGTTGATAATGAAAACCCGATAGCGTTAGAAAGCATTCAGAAAATAGTTCAGCAATATGCAGCGCTTGTGAGTAAAGCGATCGAAGATAATGATTATAAAACAGCGGTGAGTTTGTCTCGACGAGGCTTGAAAATTAATTCAGAGGATGAGCGACTCATTGAGCTCCATGAGATAGCCGATTCTTACTATCAAACAAAAGAAAAAATAGTTCAGTATTACAATGAAGCAGAAAAACAAATAGCAACAGGAAATTTGCTATCACCTTATGGTGAAAGTGCTTTTCATCAATATAACAACATTTTGGATGTTGATGAAGATAACCTTGAAGCTGGACGAGCACTGAAGGGGCTTGAGCAAATAGTCGCAATAGAAATAGAAAACAAAATAAATAGAAGTGAGTACGTAGCTGCCAAAGAATTGCTCGATAATGCTCAAACTTATTTTCCAAGTGTGGAAAAATTTATCGCGCTTCAAGTGAGTTTAGATAAAGCAATAGAGGCAGATTTTATTGCGAGTCAGCCGGTTATCTCCCAGTTGGTGGTTAGTAGCTCGCCGATTGAAAGAATGGATCAGCCAATGACTGCTACTTCTACAGTGGATCGAACCATCTATATTGGTTTCACATATAAAAATTTTCACTCAGAAACGACTGTTGTCCAGGCTGTGCTATATGATGTGGCGAGGAGCTTTCAGATAGCTCAGGCTCCCGTTGTGGTGAGTGATGTTGATGGTTTCAAGGTCTTTAGTATTGATCGACCTGTGGAAGGCTTTACTGAAGGCGGCTACAATATTGACTTGATGATCAATGGAGAACAAGTCGGGACACTTGCCTTTAGAGTTGAAAATCAAAGTACGAGTGATGCGCCTTCTGAAAGTAATTTTCAGTGAGTCGTATAATAAGAAGATTGTTCTTGATAAATAGACAGTAATTGATCGGTAAAAAATAATGTGAAGATGGGTGAGGAATGAATTTTAGGCAAAGACTTTTTTTAGTAATAATGACACTCGCAGGATTAAACCTAATGGGTTGTCAGACGACGCCCCAAACTCAGATGTTAATTTCGAAAAATGAAAGCTTGCAAGCTCAGCTTGCTGCATCAAACCAAAGAATCAATGAGTTAGAAATTGAAGGAAATCGAAAGCAAGATGATATTGATGAGCTGAATCGTGTGCTCGGTGTTCTTGATACGGAAAAATCGTCGCGTGTACGTGAGTCATCAGTGTTGCGTGGACAGGTCAGAAAATTTATACAAGAAGAAATTGATTCGTTAAAAAAATTCTTAGTGCTGGGTGATCTGCTTGATTATGTGGGCGGTGAATTAGTTGAGAGAGAATTTGTTGAAGATAAATCATTAATGCTGGTTGACCTTGCGCATCCAGTTCCTCGAAAAGGGACGTTGACGGGGGTTGGTGCTTATATGAATAAACCGACTCCATTTCAGGTAAAAGTGTTGAGACCTGTTGGCAATGATTTAGTTGTTATTTGGGAAAGTGGATTAGTTTCAGTTGCTGAAGCAGGAAAAATTCGTGCTGAATTCCCTGTTTCAATTGGCTTGGAAAAGGGGGATTTTCTTGGCTATTATTTTCCTGAAGGAGTGGGTGTGAGTTTTGATGAGGGAACGAGTGATACAAGATATTTGTCAAGAAATCTTCGCTTGGGTGGAAATATTAAAAAAGCATCGTTGTCTGGCGCTACTAAAAAACGTGCTTATTCCATCGGTGTTTTTGGATTGTTGAACTAAGCAGGATTAAAGATTTATAGGAAAGTTAATTTCTATTTCTTAAGAAAACCAAAAAGCCCGTTATCGCGGGCTTTTTGGTTTTTCTGTTTTGGTCAAAAGATTTAGATGAGTCCCCATCCACGCAAAACAATAATGCCGACGCTGACAGACACGATTGAGCCTAGCGTTGTCATGACGACAATGTTTGCTGCTAATGTACCATTTCCTTTCATTGCTTGAACCATAATATAGCTTGCCGTCGCAGTTGGTGCGGCGGCCATCAAGAAAACAATGCCGAGTTCCATCTTTGAGAAATTAAATGGTAGCGCAATCCCAATCATGATTATTGGCGCGATCAGTAATTTGGCGATAGTCGTCATGGTTGCAGTGAAAGAGGATAGGCGTAGTTCTTTAAGACTGATGCTTCCACCAATACAAATTAATGCGAGTGGTAATGTTAAATCGCTAACATAGCTTCCGGTTTGTTTCAGTATGGGGTTTAAATGCAGATTGAAAAAAGAGAACAACAGTGCAAGAAAGATTGAGATGACGATTGGATTTTTTAAAATATTAACCGTTATTTTTTTAAGTACCCTTGTGTCGTGATCGTCAGTGAGTGTTTTTGTCAGAATGCCAACTGATAATATATTGTAGAGAATGGTAAGAATAGCCATGTAGATAGAGATTGTGGCAGCCCCTTGATCACCGTAAGCATTTAAACAAAATGCAAGCCCAACAATACCTAAGTTTCCTCTGAAACCTCCCTGAATGAAAACACCGCGATCTTTTTTATTTTTGACAAAAAAAGATGCGAAAATAAATAGCAAAATAAAAATAATCAAAGTAGAGAATAAGCCAACGATAATTAATTTGATATTGATGACATTCGATAAAGATGTTTGAGCAATATTAATAAACAATAATGTTGGCAAGCCAATATTAAATACGAGGGCTGAGGCCGAATGGATAAAATGATCATCAATTAAATGTATTCGACGTAGACCTATCCCGAGTATGACGAGTAAAAAAATTGGTGCAGTAATGCCCAATGCAAAATGCAATGTTTCAAAAAAAGAAGCCATAAAATAAAAAATCTTATTTTTATGTGAAGAGATGATATGGAAATCAAAGATTGAGCGTCTTACATTTTTTTCTTTGATTGTATTTTTGATAATTCATTTGATGTTACCACATTACGCTATTGATAGATCTGCTATGTAAACAAGAGGCGGGTATAAAGAAGTGTAACCTTCTGATGTTGTTTGGCGTAATTGTAACCGCGCCTAATGGTTAGCGTTGTTCGATGTGCGATTGTGGAATAGCTCTTCTCGTGGGCTGGAATAATGCACCTTGGTCATTGGCTTCAGTGGTGGTATGTTAGCTTTTTTCTAGAAATACGGACTGGAATGAAAGACTCTCAACCTCTGACAGCGACAAAGCCCAACGACGAAATATTATGGTCTCGATGGATGGCTGAAGCGCAACAAGGCGATGAGCATAGTTATCGTCAATTGCTTGATTCTCTGGGAAGCGTGATCGCATCTTACTTGCGTGCTCGCTTTGGCCCTCTCGATTTTTTGGAAGATTGCGTTCAGGAATGTCTGATAGCCATTCATCAGGGCCGCCATACTTATGATATTCAAAGGCCCTTTCGACCCTGGATGTTTACCATTGTTCGCCATAAAGCGATTGACATACTTAGACAGCGTGGCCGTCAGCCTAACTTGGATTCTGTTTCTGATGAGGAGGGAGGTATAGAGCAGTTGGCCGGTGTTACTCATGGCGAGTTTGAGGAAAGAGTCGCTTATGAAGGTGTTTTTACTGGATTGCAATCTCAATTTAGAGAGGCATTAGTTCTCACAAAAGTAATTGGTTTGAGCATTGCAGAGGCAGCTGAGCAACTAGATGTAACGGAAGCAGCAATGAAAGTGAGGGTTCATCGTGCCATTAAAGCATTACGCAAAAAATTGGATGCTGAGAATTTTTAGTCTTTATGCTGTTGGTATAAAGCGCAGATAGAATTGGTCTAAAAACATGACAGAAAAAGTAAATCAAATTTCACGGGAGCAGTTGGTTGAACAATTGACGGCTGATCTCCCTGCATCCAAACAACGATTCAATGTTTACATTTTATTGTTGGGCTGGGTGTCTTTAGCTTGGCTCTTTTCGATATCGTTAACGCTGTTTCAAGCACCTTTACGGCCGTCTTGGTTTGAGCAGTTAACAACGTCGCCTCAATTTATACTGGAAATGAGTTTGGGCTTTTCCGTGATTGTGTTAGTCGCGTTAGTTACTTTTCAAAAAGCGGTGCCCGGCCTTTCTCGAGCCTCTCTTTTTTGGGGTACTTTAGTCGTTACTATTTTGTGGATAACCACTTTATTGGCTGAAATTTATTATCCACCCTTCGCGCCGTCGATGGAGGGGAAGCGTGCGCTTTGTGATCTTGAGGTGGTAGCTTATAGTCTTCCGTTGATGTTTTTTGGTTTCTTAGTGTTAAAAAAAGGATTTGTTTTAAATTGGACATTGGTTGGTTTTGGTATTGGTTTGGTCTCTGGCTTTATACCTGCAGTGTTGATGCAACTGGCGTGTATGTATGATCCTAGTCATGCACTTCAGTGCCATATTTTACCCGCCGTATTTGTCAGTGGTGTTGGTACGTTGATTGGATTTTTTTTGAAGATGATGGCAGGCAAAAAAAAGCATTCGCTTAATTCAAACAGATGACTTTCTCATGTTGGTTTAATTTGCTGATCGTCGATGAGCTTCATCAAGCTCTTCTTGAGTATTGATGTTATAAAAAGGGTCAATATCGGAATGATCGGCTGGTTCAAAATTCACAGTGACGTAATTTGTTGTTTCTAAAAAATGCATAACCCCTCGGTTTCCATTGGCTAAAAATTTTAGCAAGTCTGGCAGTAACTCCAAAGACCACACTCCACATAATGGGCTTATTCTTTCATTACTAGCGCCGCAGGCAACGTTAGCGTTATTGCTGATAGCGGCTGGTATTAATTGACTAACAAGATTGGTTGGTATGAAAGGCGTATCACAAGGAAATGTGGCAAGCCATTTATATTGGCTGTCTGTTGAGTTGTTTTGTTGTAGTGCCCACTGCATAGCGCTAACGATTCCTGCTAACGGCCCGAGTTTACTTTTACCTGAATCATCTGGAGACATGATTGCTGAGTTGGAACTGGAACTCTCAAAGAGTGAATCGGGAACGAGAGGTAAGTTGAACGCCTTGAATTGGGGGTTGTTGGCGCCATTGATGATTAACGTATCCACTTGTAAGCGTGACCGATTGATGACATGTTCAATTAGAGTTTTTTTGTCTAATAGTAAAAAACTCTTGTTGATAGTTTTAGCATTATTATTTGAGTTGGTTTTCTGCATTCTTCGGCTAGTGCCGTCAGCGATAACCACGCCAAGTATTTTAGTTGTTTTTTTTGTCACCAATATTTCCAGCGTGAAAATTAAATGTTTAGTCGATGATTTCTAATAAAAAATAATCATCAAAAAAAAGTTCTTCGATGAGTTTGTCAATAGAGGAGTAGAAAGCATTTTTTAGATTGTCGTTGTAGTCGCTACTTTCATTGCTTTCACTTATATCAACTTTGCTAAAAAGCGTGCTGTTCCATACTGTTTTTTCTTTGTTATAGAGGGTTAATTTTACACGCAAGGTAAATTTTTGTTCTTTTGCTTCTATTGATGTAATGGCACCGGTGAGTCTTAGGTTTTCATTTTCTGATACTAGATCAGCATTTCCGGATTTGAAGGCTTGCTCTATCCCTTGCTTTACAGCGAGGGGGATATTCTCTGAAATAGCAAGTTTTTGAATTGCATGTTGTTCACCTGTCTTTGTTGTCAGACTTCTTTCATCCGTAAACGTATCAATGCGAATCGGTCCGCGTGTTATATGACTGAAATCTAGCCCGTGATTTCCTGTGTATTGATAACTCTTAGATAAAAACTGGTTTTTGTCAGAGGTTTTGGTTGTTTCCGCCGAAGAGGTATTGTTATTAATATCACTGCAGCTAGCAAGCGATGAGAATATGAGGATCAATATAAAACTGAGATTTACAAAATAGTTTAGCAAGCTTTTTCCTTATCTTTTTTGAAGGCGCACTTTGATGCAAATAACAAAAATTTACAAAAATGGGCTGTTGATCTATATCGTTTAAGTCTTTCATCTTAGCAATAATTTCTTGAATGAAATAGTGGTGAATTATTGAAAGGTTATGCTCTATACAGCACTTCATCAAAGCGCTAAACTTGGCGAACTTAGAGACGGCCAAGTGTTTAGAAATGTTTACAGTGTTAAGCCTAAAAACGAATAAAGCAAAAAATCTACGCAATAATAAATCAAAATGTATGAGTGTAAAAAATAAAATAGACGTCTAGTACTATTTTATTTTTTTGTTACAGGCTTTCATCTCTTTCTTAAGGCCATCATAGGATGTGAAAGTTAATAAAAATAAAAATGCAAAGAGGTTGAGATGAGAGTAGTAATTCTTAAAAAAAATATTCAAGAACAACATTGTGAAACTAAACTTCCCCGATTAATAGCTATAGCTCGTCAGGTTATTTTTGTAACCGGCGTTTTATTGACTGGGTCGAGCTGTGCCCTTCAAGATAATGCAAAGAATAATACAGAAGATACTGTTGAATGGAAGCATTTGGGTGGGGCAGCGGCTCACACTCGGTATGCACCGGCTGATAAGATTACAGCTGAAAATTTTGATCAAGTAAAACAAGCGTGGATTTGGGATGGTGCGAGCTTTGGTGCTCGTAGTGGTCGATCAACACCCAGCTATATTGATGGAAAACTATTTACCGTTGCGGGCCCACGTCGACATGTGATTGCTATTGATCCTGAATCAGGTGAGACAATCTGGTCTTATCGCGAACCCAATACGGCTCGTCATGAATACTCGATGCGTAAAGATTATGGAAAGGGTGTGGCCTACGCTGAAGTTGATGGCAAAGGCGTTATTTATATTGTCAGCCCCGGTTTTTTCTTGACGGCGTTAGATGCTGATACCGGTGCTCCTTTAGAGGGTTTTGGTGAAGAGGTACCCATCGACGGCTTTCCTAAAACGGGAGTGGTCGATCTGTTAAAAGATTTAGGTCATCAGTACGATCCTTATGAAGGGATTGATTTAAAAACGGGTTATATCACATCGTCCTCTCCTCCAATTGTCGTGAATGGTGTTGTGATTGTTGGTAATTCTGCTGAGCAAGGTTACAACCAATCACGTGTTGAAAATATTCCTGGTGATATTCTTGCCTATGATGCTAAAACAGGAAAATTTTTATGGAAATTTAATGTGCTTCCAGGGCCGGGTGAATTTGGTCATGAAACTTGGGAGAACGATGCTTGGAAGTGGACGGGAGATATTTCATCTTGGGCCCCGTTATCAGCCGATCCTAAAAACGGTATTGTTTACATTCCAACAAATGGAGCGACGTTGGATTTTTATGGTGGCTTTCGTCCGGGAGATAATTTATTCAGTACCAGCTTAATCGCGCTTGATGTAAAAACCGGAAAGCGTGTTTGGCATTACCAATTAGTTCATCATGATATTTGGAATTACGATATACCTACTGCTCCGATCCTTTTGGATGTGGAGCAAAATGGAAAAAAAGTACCTGCGGTAGCGCAAGTATCGAAGCAAGCGTTTGTTTACGCGTTTAATAGGGTTACGGGTGAGCCTCTTTGGCCTATAGAGGAGCGTTCGGTTCCTGTTTCGAAAATCCCCGGGGAGAAACTAGCAAAAACACAACCTTTTCCCACGAAGCCTGCTCCCTATGACATGCAAGGTTTGACACATGATGATCTCATTGACTTCACTCCTGAGTTACATCAAGCCGCGATAAAAGCCATTTCAGATTATGAAATTGGACCGCTGTTTAATCCGCCGCTACATCGTGACAATGACTTGGGTAAGAAGGGTTCTTTATGGTGTCCTGGCGATGTTGGAGGTGTCAATATCGATGGGCCTGCCGCAGCTGACCCAGAAACTGGAATTTTATATGTCACGTCAAGAAAGGGCTGTACGTCGCGGCTAATAGCGCCGGGTGCTGAACGGGATAAAATTATTAATGAGCCTACGGGTTCAACAATTGCTGATTATGCTGTGCTACGTGGTCAAGGAGTGAGAGGCCCTGAAGGTCTGCCTTTGTATAAGCCGCCATTTAGTCGAATAACCGCTATCGACATGAACACGGGCGAGCACTTATGGTGGATTCCCGTCGGTGAAACGCCGGACAGAATTAAGAATCATCCAAAGCTAAAAGGCATTGATATTGGCGACACCGGAACCGGTCGTGTTGCGCTTATGACAGTGACTAAAAATTTATTACTCTATGCAGGAAATGCTGCTGATGGGTCGCCACATTTATTCGCTGTTGATAAAAAGACAGGTAAGACGTTAGGAAAAGTGCCTGTTCCTGCCGATAGTCGTTATGGCATGATGACCTATGTGCATAAAGGGCGGCAGTATGTCATGTTGCAAACGGGTTCTAAATTAACAACTATGGCGTTACCCGCTGAAAAACCAATGGCTGCTGGCACTCATTGATCATTGCTAGAGTCTAGACCTTTAAAGACTGCCCTGAATTTATGGGTGGTCTTTTTTAACGCTAGTTAGATCTTGTTTCGCTATTCAGCTTTTGTTCATGTTTGATCATGTACAATTCTGTCTAGAGCTCATGATACAGATAGGCTCGTTTTCTTATAGTTAGATGTCAATGAAAACAGATCAGGGCAGTGGTACATATCTTTTTTGAGGTGTTCAATGATAAAAACAAAATCGCAAATTCTTTCAATGACGGCTATATTGATGGGCGGTCTTTTAATGTCCTCAGTGTCTTTTTCAGGCAATAGTGATGGTGCAAAAACAATTAAAGATGGCGTTTATACCGAAGCACAAGCTCAAGAAGGTAAGAAAGTCTTTGATCAATTTTGTAACGCATGTCATGTAAAAGAGTTTTATCAGGCGAAACTTATGAGCTGGAAAGGCGCTCCGTTAATTGAGCTTTATGATTCGATGAGTGCAACAATGCCGGAAGATAATGCGGGTGGTTTGATGTTGCAAGAATACACAGATGTTATGGCTTATATTCTTTCGTTGCTAGAACATCCAGCAGGGGATAAACCTTTAGATCATAATGATGGATCGATGAGTTCAATTATTATTGATTAGTTTGATTGACCCATTTAATGATCATCTGCATTTGCCAACAATATGATTTGTTAGAATAGAAAGCCATATTGAAAGCAAAAAAAACGGCAATCATTTGATTGCCGTTTTTTTTACATCAGTCTATTTTAGTTTTTATTTAGACGGCCATATTATTTTTGCGCCTGTGTCTCCACTTGGTGCAGCTTTCAAACCTTGATATGCAAATTTTTGAACGCGTTTTCCCTCATAGGTTTCAGTGGTAAACACATTTCCTTTTGAGTCAGTTGCGATACTGTGTACCGCATAGAACAAACCCGGTTGGCGTCCACCATCACCAAAGCTATAAATTTCTTCAAGGCTTTGACGATCGACAACATACACTTTCATGTTTTGACCATCGGCGACATAGAGATACTTCTGTGCTGGATCTTTAGAAAACGCAATATCCCAAACTGCGCCTTGGGATAAGGTTTTAGGGGCAAATTGTTTTTCTTTTACAAATGTACCGTCTGACTTGAACACTTGAATTCGATTGGCACCACGGTCACAAACATACACTAATCCATCATTAGAGGGTTCTGCGCAATGAACAGGACCGATAAATTGTTGTGGTAATGGCTCATCAGGGTTGTAACGAACACGAACATCTTCGGGTTTATTTCCGTAAGCTCCCCAATAGCGTTTGAATTCACCGGTGGTTACATCCACAACGGCGACGCGCTTGTTTCCATAGCCGTCGGCAACATAAGCTTCATTAGCTTTTGCATCGATAGCGATCTCAGCAACCATTGAGAAATGCTCTTTGCTATTGCTATCTCTACTCTCTCCAGCTTTACCAATCTCTCGTAAGAATTTTCCATCACGAGAAAAAACAAGCATATGTGAATCGCCGCCGCCGTTACCGCCGATCCAAACATCACCGTTCGGAGCAATTTCAATCCCGTGGTTAGACGCGGGCCATGTGTATCCTTCTCCTGGGCCGCCCCATGCATTGACTAAATTGCCTTCAGGGTCAAATTCTAAAATAGGAGGAGCAGGTGTACAGCATTCGCTGATACCCGTTTTTAAGCCTATCTCTGTTCGTTCGCCGAACATGTTGTTTTGATCGCGATGGACAATATATACGTGATCACGGCTATCGACAGCGACACCAATGGTTCTTCCTAGAACCCAGTGATTGGGTAATGGTTTGGGCCAAAAAGGATCAACCTGAAAGCTAGGCGCCATTTTACTAGAGCCTTCAGCAGCAATGGCTTGTTGTTGTAATTTGGATTGTCCGACGCCAAGCGCAACTAATCCAAATACAGCGCCGACACCTATTAGCATCTTGATTTGCTTGTTCATTATTATCTCCTCCGTGCCCGCAGTGAGCTGTTTATTATTGGCAATTTATGTCCAGAGAGCGGCTGAGTATACTCAGTTCGTTTGGCGCAGTATACTCATGGAAAATTAAGAATTATAAATATAATAAAAACGTACAAAAAAGCGTTTCTTGATGATTCCCTAAATACACAATTCTGCATATGAAACTTTTACCATTGATAAAATAATCATGTTATCTACGCCCTACCGTTTTAAGTAACATCAGACTGGCTGTGGAGTGTAGGTGGTGACATATTTTAGGATTTGTATTATGAAGTGTTTTGAAATGTTAACAAAAAAAATACCTTTATTAAGAAGACCAATCCATATTGTGGTTAATGCTTTAATGAATCATTTAAAACAGCAGCAGCAACTACAACTACAACAGCGCTATCTCCCTGTACTCATGCTGCTAATGGCCTCCGCCTTTTCTTTTCTTTTTTCGAATCTGTCTTTTGCTCATGATGCTCCAGCAAAGGTGATGTTACATATTTATGTGAAACCTTCAGGTACACAATTACATGTCCTCATGAGAGTGCCGATGGAGGCATTAGGAGAAATAGATTTTCCTAAAAGAGGGCCAGGCTATTTAGATTTTTCGCAGGGTGATCAGGCTATTTATGATGCGGCTGAAGTGTATTTAACAAATTCTTTTGTGATGATCGAAGAAGGTGAGAATTTGCAAACACATGAAGTTAAAGCCGCGCGAATAGATTTACCTTCGGATCGTTCTTTTGCTTCTTTTGATTTGGCATTGAAAAATGTTCAAGCACCTAGACTCAATGATTCAGTCAATCTTATGTGGTCTCAAGGTGTATTGGATGTTTTAGTGAGTTATCCAATACAATCGGAGAACTCTCAATTTTCTTTTGTTTCTTCTTTGGATCGTTTAGGAGAGGAAACCAATACGGTACTTCGATATATTTTACCTGACGGTACCGAACGTGTTTTTAATTATTATGGAAATCCTGGTGAAATTAATCTTGATCCAAGTTTTCTCAACGCATTCATTACGTTTATATCGTTAGGCTTTGATCATATTTTGGATGGCATTGATCATCTGTTATTTTTGTTTTGCTTAGTGATTCCGATTCGTAAGCTTCGCTCTTTAATTCCTGTAGTGACTGCGTTTACGGTGGCTCACTCCATTACTCTCATGAGCGCACTTTTTGGTATGGTTCCGAACGTTATTTGGTTTGCTCCATTAATAGAAACACTAATTGCGTTATCTATTGTTTATATGGCGTTTGAAAATATATTCGGGTTTTCTTTAAAAGACCGCTGGATGGTTACGTTTGGTTTTGGATTAATTCATGGTTTTGGTTTTTCTTTTTTGCTGACCGATTCGATGCAGTTCGCTGGCAATCATTTATTTTCAGCGTTGCTAGCATTTAATGTCGGCGTAGAGGTCGGGCAATTATTTGTATTGGCGCTAGCTTTACCTGTGCTTGTTTTATTTTTTAGGTTGATAAATAGCAAAGAGCGAATCGGGATTATTTTGTTATCTGGGCTTGTTGCTCATCAAGCATGGCATTGGATGATCGATCGCGGAGGTAATTTACTAGAGTATAGCTTTGAATGGCCTGATTTTAATATTTTGTTTGTCGCAACATTAATGCGCTGGGGTATGTTACTCATCGTTATTTTTATTGTTGGTTGGTTGTTGTCTTCTCTGTTTAAACGGTTTTCTCTCGTGAATAACGCCGACACTAAAAGAGATCCACATCCTGAAAAGTAAAGAGCTTAAAGATTAAAAATTCAGAAATTTACTGTTTTGTAAAATAAAAAGGCCAGCTTGATAATCGCGCTGGCCTTTTGGGTTTTTATCTAACGTTAGTTATTTTTTAGGTACGTATTTTCTTAAAGCTCTTTGTAATACTTCGGCGCCATAGACATTTCCGTCCTCATCTGCTGTCACACCTTCCGCAGCACTGGTTCCTCTTGCGAAGCCGCTATTAGGATCAGGAATAAAAGCTGTTACAAAACCCTCTTTAGCACTGCCGATTCGAATACCTCGGTACCAGCCAGGATTTCTTCTCGGTCCAGTATTTGATTCTGAGTCAGCTGAATAAAGTATGTCATTTTTATCGATATATAATCCGCTAGGGCGTCCAAATTGTGTCCAGGTGTCAATATGATTTCCATCTTGGTCAAAAATTTGTAAGCGACCGTTAGAGCGGTCGGCGACAAATAATCGCCCTTCAGAATCCATAGCAAGCGCGTGGGGAACTCGAAGTTCTCCGTCTTCACTACCGGTTGTTCCAAATTGCTTGATGAATTTTCCTTCTTTATTGTATTTCACAATACGATTGTTACCTGATGATGAATGACCATCAGCGATGAAAATATCGCCATTGGCGGCAACTGCAACATCACAAGGCTGATCAAATGTATATTCATCATTTCCGGCGATACCCGCTTTACCTAGACTCATTAATAATTTTCCGTCAGGGCTAAATTTATGAACCTGATGACCTTTTTTTCTTTTTTCGTCACCACGAGCATCAGCGATCCATACATTTCCGTCGTGATCAACATGAATTCCGTGAGGCCATACGATTAAATTTTTTCCAAAAGTTTTTTCGATATTTCCTGTTTTTGTATCGATCAATAAAATAGGATCAATGTCAGGTGTATCTAAACAATTTCTATTATCGCCACAGCGTTCAGCGGCCCATAGTTTTCCGTTGCCAGCATAGTAAACAGTACTTGTGGCGCCCCATTTTCTGTCATCTGGTAATTTTGCCCAGATCCCGGGAACCGTAGAGTAAGGATTTGGCGTGACGTTTGGATTGTCTAATTGAGCGGAGGCACTCAGCGTATAGAATGTTGAAGAAACTGCGAGTGCAGCGATGACAGATTTTAATTTTATCTGGCTCATTGGGTTTGCTCCCTATTTATGGACTGTCTGTTTAATGGATTGAGTTTAAGCGTTAAGAATGAGTTTTTATTTTTGTTTTGAAATACTTTTTTGCGTGTAGAAGTAGAAAGTATTGCTTGTTCTTGCGCTAGAGTTTAACAGGCTACGCTAATAAATTGTACGCTGATGAAAAGTAAACAATTGTTATGCATATACTATAATTTGTCATGACTCTTTTTTCGAAAATCTCACCGAATAGTGTAAAAGCTATCACCTGAAGGTTTTTAGGTCTAAAAACACGATTTCTAGTTATCCTTACAATGAATATGTGCTTACAATCGTTTACTAAGAATACGTTCCCCAAATCATCTTTGGTGCTTATAATCTTCTGGGTAAAGGATAAAAACTGTAGCGACATGTTCGTGCAGGTTTAAAAATAATAATTGATATACCTATTTTGCAATTCGCAATTGAAAAAACTATAAATTTTAATTCTGCCATTATTTTCTAATTAAAATTCAAGGAGTTAAGCTGTTTCGGTGGTGCTGGGGCGATAACGTTCACTGAGTTATTGGTCTATATCGAAGAGATTTAACAGGCGGATTAAAGATAAGTCGACTATTTTGAATGATATGGGCGACGACATTTTCTACCCTTTAAAAAGAAGACTGATGAGTTGGTCGGAGGACTTTGTTATGAAAAGTAAAGCCTTGGTAAGTTTTATTCGTAAAGCTTTTGTTGTTCAAGCGTCATTTTTCTTGGCTGCTAGTGTATTTGCTGCTCCAAGTAAGGTGGGTGATTTTGGTTTGATTGACCACAAAGGTGATCAATATCAACTGACACGGCTTGGGAACCATAAAGCGGTTGTTATTATTTCTCAGTCAAATAATTGCTCTGAGAATATTGACATGCTTCATAAGTATAAGTTGCTTCGCACAACTTGGCAGCCAATGGGTGTTGAGTTTTTAATGCTTAATTCAGATGAAAAAGATGATCTGAAATCTATACGGAATACAGCTGATATTTACGATATCAACTTTCCGATTATGTATGACGAATCACAGTTAGCTGCGGAAACATTGGGTCTCTCCAAAGCGGGTGAAATTCTTGTGCTTGATCCAAAAACAAGACAGCTCGTGTATCGAGGACCTCTAGATAAAGTACCACAGCGTAGAAAACCAGAAACGGGTACATCTTTTTTAAATGATGCATTAGCTAGCATTGTTGATGGCAAACATACTGGGATGGAAACCGTTGAAATAGAAAATCCAAGTACGTGTCATTTAAACTTTCCAACAAAAGAAATGCACGCGAAGAAAGCACCCGATTATGCGAAAGATGTAGCGCCAATTCTTCAAGAAAACTGCGCTCATTGCCATGTCGAAGGGGGTATCGGTCCATTCGCCATGAATAGTTATGAGATGACTCGGGGGTGGGCGCCAATGATTCGCGAGGCGGTTATGACAAAACGCATGCCTCCTGCGCAAGTTGATCCCACCATTAGTCATTTCGATAACGCTAATTACTTATCGGTAGAAGAAACTCAAACATTAATTCACTGGATTGATGCTGGAGCACCAAGAGGAAAAGCAAAAGAGGATCCTTTACATGCAGTCAAGCCTGTAGAGGGTGGGTGGCAGTTAGCAGAAGCACCAGACATGATAATTGATGTACCTTCTTACACGGTTCCGACGACAGGTGTTCTAGATTATTTCAACAATGTCATTGATTTAAAGTTTGAGGATGATAAATACATCAAGGCTGTTCAGTTTATTCCTGGAGATAAACGCGTCCTTCATCACCTCCTGGCTTATATCACTTCTCCCGAAAATAAAGACGAAGTGCTTAGTGAAGAAAATGTACGTGATTTTCTTGAGGGTTATGCACCGGGTAAAACTGACGTGACAGTATTTCCTGAAAACACCGGCGTATTTATACCGAAAGGTTTTCAATTGACGATGCAGATGCATTACACCACTTTTGGGAAAGAAGTTGTTGATAGCACCAAAGTGGGTTTGTGGTTCCATGATAAAAAACCAGATTATAAATACTTAACGAAATCAATTTCTCATGGCGGCCCTAGTCTTGTATTAAAGCCAAACGAAGTTGAGCATAAAATGAATAATCATCACGTGTTTAACCATGACTTGATGCTTTATGCACTTCGCCCGCACATGCATTACCGTGGTAAAGCATTTAAGTTCACTGTTATTTATCCTGATGGAAAAAGAGAAACGCTACTGAATGTGCCTAACTATAATTTTGCTTGGCAACCAACGTATCGATTGAGTGAACCTAAATTCCTGCCTGCTGGTTCGCGGGTTGTTACTGATGGCGTATTTGATAATTCAAAATACAATCCAGGCAATCCTGATCCAAATAAAGTTGTGAAGGGTGGTGCACAAAGTTGGGATGAGATGTTCATCGGATACTTTACTTACACGAATCTTGGTAATGAAAAACAAGAACTAACAAGCAAATAGTATCAGTAAAAATACACGTTGAAATTAAAAGTAATAATTTCTAAATAGCAAAAAATAAAAAAGGGCTGCAAATGCAGCCCTTTTTTATTGTCAGTGGGTGATTAGTTTTGATTATTTCTTTTGTGCAAAACCCATCACTGCTTTGATTTCTAAAAACTCATCAAAGCCATGTGCACCCCATTCGCGACCATTACCTGATTGCTTGTAACCACCAAAAGGCGCATTAATATCTGTCGGCGCGCCATTGATATGAACCATACCTGTACGCATGCGAGATGCAACACGACGAGCTCGATTGATATCACCTGATTGAACATAACCCGATAAACCATAAATACTGTCGTTAGCGATAGAGATTGCATCTTCTTCATCTTTGTAAGGGATGATCGCTAGAACAGGACCAAAGGCTTCCTCTTGAGCAATGAGGTCACTATTTTTTAAGTTCGCAAAAATGGTTGGTTTAGAATAAAAGCCAACGTCCAAGCCTTCAGGTTTGCCAACGCCACCGAAAACACATTCACTGCCTTCATCGATCGCTTTTTGAATTAATTTCTGAACAGTATTCCATTGTTTTTTGTTCGCTTGTGGGCCAATTACTGTCGTAGGGTCACCTGGTGCTCCTACTTTTACTTTTGCGGCAACAGCTTTCGCAATTTCAACCACTTCGTCGTGTTTGTCCGCAGGAACAAGCATCCGAGTCGGTGCATTACACGATTGACCGGTGTTATTAAAACAACTCATTACGCCAATTTTTACGGCGCGCTCTAAGTCAGCATCATCTAAGATAATGTTTGCTGATTTACCACCAAGTTCAAGCGAAACGCGTTTGATAGTGTCAGCAGCATATTTTGCGACTTGAGCACCGGCATAGGTAGAGCCCGTTAGCGATACCATGTCGACATCTTCGTGAGTTGATAACCACTCGCCGACTTCTGGTCCAGCACCGTTAACGAGATTGAAAACGCCAGCAGGGTAACCAGCAGCATCTATGATTTCTGCAAGAATGTAAGCATCAAGGGGAGCGACTTGGCTAGGCTTTAATACGATGGTACAGCCAGTTGCTAACGCAGGAGCAACTTTGCACATGATTTGGTTAATAGGCCAGTTCCAGGGCGTAATGAAACCGCAGACGCCGATAGGCTCTTTAAAAACATGGGTGGTACCAAGATCTTCTTCAAACTCGTAAGTTTTTAATACCTCAAGAGCCGCAGAAATATGTCCAAGGCCCGTTGCAGCTTGCGCTTTTTGAGACAGTACATCGGGTGCACCCATTTCAAGAGTGATTGCTTCTGCCATATCGGCATAGCGCTCTTTATAAGCAGCAGCAAGCTTAGTGAGAAGTTCAATTCGCTCTTCGCGAGATGTCTGAGAAAATGAATTGAAAGCTTTTTTAGCGGCAGCGACAGCATTATCCACGTCGGCTTTACTTGCCATTGAAATTTGAGCAACAGGCTCTTCGGTTGCAGGATTAATGACATCGATTTGTCGTGGTGTAATAGGGTCTACCCATTTTCCATCAATATAAAACTGAGTTGCTTGTTTCACATTCTTCTCCAGGTTTCATTTATAGAATTGATATTGTGATGAATTATTAAGCGGTAATTTGTCTGGCTAATCCCCTTATATGAGGGCTTATCGCTCATTTTAAACCGCAGGCACTACAGATAAGTTGTAGGAAAGTGTTAAATCTGCGACTTAGGAAGGCGAACGGTTAAGCCATCAAGTTCTTCAGTGATAGTAATCTGGCAAGATAAGCGGCTTGTGGGTTCGGGATCTAACACCATTTCTAGAAGGTCTTTTTCAAATTCACCAGCTTCACCTACTTTTTCTTTCCATGCGTCATCGACATAGCAATGGCACGTAGCACAAGTGCAAGAGCCGCCACATTCTGCCAAAATACCATCGATCATATTATCTATGGCTCCTTCCATTACTGTATTGCCAACAGGCACATCAGCTTCATATTGTCCGCCATCTGGCGTGATGTAAATAACTTGGGGCATAAATTACCTCTGAATAAGCCGAGAATTGGGCTCTTGTTGAAGTGGTTATTTAAAATTCTCAGCTAAATGCTGATGAGCTTAATAAAGTGGATCAGAATGATATGAGTTTGAAGCATCTCGCGCAACCGATCAGTACCGGATTACTTTGCTAAATGTTTCGTCGAATCCTTTGGGTATTTTAATGCTAAATTTAAAAGAGAAATCATTATTATCATGACAGCGGTGAACGATCAAAAATGGATGCAATATGCTATTACTTTAGCGGAGAGAGCAGCGAGTCTTGGTGAAGTGCCGGTGGGCGCCGTTATTATTGATGCTGATGAGAATATTCTTGGCGAAGGCTGGAACAGACCAATCAAAGATCATGATCCAACAGCGCATGCCGAAATAATGGCTTTGCGAGCCGCAGGGAAAAAGCAAAAAAATTATCGCCTGCCTAGCACCACTCTTTACGTGACGATTGAGCCTTGTTTAATGTGTGCAGGAGCGATTATTCATGCTCGAGTTGATCGTTTGGTTTTTGGTGCTGCTGAACCTAAAGCGGGAGTTGTTATCAGCCAGAAAAAAATCTTTGATGATGACACATTTAATCATCGAGTTTTATATGAAGGGGGAGTGCTGGAGGAAAGTTGTAGCGAAATAATACGTCACTTTTTTCAGCAAAGAAGAACGAATAAAAAACAAAAAGCGCGTGATATTTTTGCTGAAAGGTAAAGTTAGTTACAGCGAAAGGGAGATCTTATCAAAGGCGGTAACAGACGCGGTTGCTTCCATGGCAGCCTGGCTTTCTTGTGTATTTTCAGTAATAACTGATTGCGCTTCTTCTGCTGCAGCTAGACGTCTTACTTCCATATGTTCGTGCCAGTTTAAAACTGTGTAATAGTGCTGAATATTTTCAACATACTCCACCGGCTCCCAGCCTCTTGCGTAACCATGTTTGGTATTTTTGTAATACTTTCGTTTTGATAGCAGCGGAAGGTAACGTCTCACGTTATCCCATTTGTTGGGGTTCTCACCGTGTTTTTCCGTTAAAACTCGTGCATCTTCTAAATGACCAAATCCTACATTGTAGGCGGCTAAAGCCATCCAAGTCCTATCGAGGCCTTGGATTCTTTCAGGGATTCTATTGAAAATAGATTTAAAATATTTTGCGCCGCCTTTGATACTTTGCTCTGGATCGACGCGGTTAGTAATGCCCATATCCTTCGCAGTTGCTTGTGTCAGCATCATTAAGCCGCGAACCCCAGTGTGTGAACGAGCGCGAGCATTCCAGTGAGACTCTTGATAGCTGATAGCGGCTAGTAAGCGCCAATCTAAATTGTGCTCTGCACCAGCTTGTTTTAAATGAGATTCCCATTTAGGCAAGCGAGATTCAACACGATTGGCAAATAATAAAGCGCCAGAATGATTAAATTGTTCTGTTTCGCCATAGAATTTATCGTGAATTTTTTCTAGCGTACCGTCGGTTTGAATGCGAGCAAAAAACTTCTCGGCGGCATTAAATAAAGTAGGGTCGCTTTGTTTAGGGAAAGCCCATGCAAGCTGTTGAGGTTCTGAAATATCAAATGCAGCACGCGCTCGGGGATAAACATTTCTATTAATAAGAAATGCATTTGAATCAACAATGGCGTATTGAATGTCGCCGCTATGAACCATTTCTACGAGATCGATCATCTCTAATCCCGCTTGTTCTTTCCACTGAAGATCGGGGTGCTCTATTTGTAGCTCACGTAATCTCTCGGCATGAGCGCTATCAGCAATCACCAGAATTTCTTGGCCAAGCAAGTCCTCAACTGACACTGGCTTATTGCTGTCACTACGATAAATAACTTGTTGAGTGATATCAAAATAGGGTGTGCTAAAGAGAACGTTATCTTTTCGCTTATCGGTAACCGTTAACCCCGCTGCGGCAAGTTGAATATCCTCTTGGTAGACGCTTTTGATGAGAGTCCCCAGGTCGTCTTCGTTTTCGATGACCAGTTCTAAACCGAGTTCATCTGCAAAAGATTTGGCAAGAGTATATTCAAAACCAGTTAAGCCTTGTTGCCCTTCATAAAACGTGGTTGGGCCATTTCTGGAAGTGATAGTGAGATGGCCAATGTCCTGAATTTTTTCCAGCAACGACGGGGGCTTGCTGGCAGCCAAAAAACCACACAGGCTAAAGAGCAGAGCTGTATATGCAAAGCGCTTTAGGGAGCGCTTGAGAGAAACTTGCATCATAAACTGTATTCTCATTTGCCTTCCTGGCTGACATCTCATGGTAGGGTCAATGGCTGGGGGCTTGATCCCGTTTGCTGTTTGATTCAGTTACC
The DNA here is from genome assembly GCA_050633885.1 of Cellvibrionaceae bacterium. Classification (GTDB taxonomy): domain Bacteria; phylum Pseudomonadota; class Gammaproteobacteria; order Pseudomonadales; family Cellvibrionaceae; genus JAWSVE01. The sequence continues at coordinate 8,541 of JBOEHK010000005.1, read as the reverse complement.
ACAAACACCCCAAATAGTAGCCATCTTACGAATGCTAATTAGAACGTGATTTTACCGTTTTCGTTCCTCTGTAACTAGCTTGTATTACACAAATAAGTATAGTATGGAAAAAGGAAGGTGTTGTTCGATTGGGTGATAATTTTACGATATTTGTACGTTTTAGGTTATATGTCGAGATTTATATATCGGTATTTCTCTTTTAAGTGAAAAAATGTCCTTATATAATTTCCCCAAATACTCGTTATGGAGGTGTTTTAAGTCGTAAAGAATACTTACAAAACACAATTTAAAGGTTTGTCATGAGATTTTACTGATATTGCTGCCTTGTTGAGAGCTATCCAGTACAATGACGCCTCTTTTTTCTCGCATCCTTTAGAATGTTGAGAACTTTCCATTTTAGATTCAACCTTGAGGTGATCAGACTAATATGCTGACCTTGCTCGGCGCGCCCGCTCTCTCCGATTTTCGTACTCAAAAACTGCTTTCCCAGCTTCAGCTTATTGATCAAGAGATTATTGCTGTCTCTTCCCAATATGTGCATTTAGTGGGTGTAGACTCCTTATCCGATGACAAACATCGTACTTTAGAGCGATTACTTGAATATGGGCCTACGATCAATGAACAGCCCGCTCCTATCCATATTGCCAGTGAAAAACAGTATGTCATTGTGCCAAGAGTCGGAACCATTTCTCCATGGTCATCTAAAGCAACCGATATTGCTCACAATGTGGGATTGACCGAAGTTTCTCGGATTGAGCGTGGAGTGGTGTTCACTGTTTACAGTAAAGCTGTACAGATAAATACAGAGGTTGTTAGCTACTTGCATGACCGAATGGTTGAAGATGTTTTTTTCGACTTATCGGAGTTATCTCATTTATTCAAAGAAGAAAAACCTAAACAAGCCGAGAGCATTGATATTGTAGCGGGAGGGCGACAAGCACTTGTCGATGCAAATAGTCGGTTAGGTTTAGCGCTAGCCGATGATGAAATCGACTACCTCATGACGAGTTATCAAGAGTTAAAACGCAATCCTATTGATGTGGAATTAATGATGTTTGCACAAGCAAACTCAGAACATTGTCGACATAAAATTTTCAATGCGAGTTGGACGATTAACGGCAACGATGAAAATTTGTCATTATTTAAAATGATTAAAAATACCAATGAAGTCGGTGGCGAAGACGTTTTGTCTGCTTACTCAGATAATGCGGCAGTGGTTGTCGGCAATACAGCGGGGCGTTTTTATCCCAATCCCGAAACCAAAGCTTACGGTTATCATCAAGAACCCATTCATTTGTTAATGAAAGTTGAGACACATAATCACCCAACCGCCATCTCGCCATTTTCAGGCGCGGGAACGGGTTCCGGCGGAGAGATTCGAGATGAAGGCGCGGTTGGACGAGGATCAAAACCAAAAGTAGGTTTAACCGGTTTTACGGTGTCGAATTTACAAATTCCTGATTTCCAACAACCGTGGGAAATTGATTACGGAAAACCTAATCGTATCGTTAGCGCTTTAGATATTATGCTCGAAGGTCCCATTGGCGGAGCCGCGTTTAATAATGAATTTGGTCGACCAAACATTTGCGGTTACTTCAGAACATTCGAAGAAAACTTTGCAGGAGAGCGCCGCGGATATCATAAGCCCATCATGTTGGCAGGTGGTTACGGCAACATAAAAGAAGAGCATGTCGATAAACCAGAATTTTCACCGGGTCACCAATTAATTGTTTTGGGTGGCCCTGCCATGTTAATTGGTTTGGGTGGGGGTGCTGCGTCATCAATGACGTCAGGAAGCTCCAGTGAAGATTTAGATTTTGCCTCGGTCCAGAGACAAAACCCAGAAATGGAAAGACGCTGCCAAGAAGTGATCGATCAATGCTGGCAGATGGGGAATAACAATCCTATCGCGTTTATCCATGATGTTGGCGCTGGTGGTTTGTCGAATGCATTTCCGGAATTGGTAAAAGATGGTGGCTGTGGTGGTACATTCGAATTGCGCAATGTGCCCAACGACGAACCAGGTATGAGCCCGTTAGAAATTTGGTGTAATGAATCACAAGAGCGTTATGTGTTGGCGGTTCAGAAGAAAGATATTCAAAAATTTGAAGAAATTTGCCAACGCGAGCGATGTCCTTTTGCGGTAGTCGGAACATCAACAGAAGAAAAAACAATCGTTGTCAACGACAAACACTTTGACAGTAAACCCATCGATTTACCGATGCCGGTTTTATTTGGTAAGCCACCCAAAATGCATCGCTCTGCCGAAACTTATTACGGCAAGACAACGGCATTTAATTGCTCGGAAATAAACCTGAATGAAGCGGTGGAGCGTGTTTTGCAGCATCCATCCGTAGCGAGTAAAAAGTTTTTAATCACGATTGGCGATCGCTTTGTGACAGGGCAGGTTGCTCGTGATCAAATGGTTGGCCCATGGCAAGTCCCCGTTGCAGATTGTGCTGTCACTACTGTTTCTTATGATTCCTTCTGTGGTGAAGCGATGGCGATGGGCGAGCGTACGCCGTCCGCGTTATTAAATGCGCCTGCATCGGGTCGAATGGCAATCGCCGAATCGATAACGAATATTGTTGCAACAAACATTGAAAAAATATCCGATATAAAACTTTCGGCAAACTGGATGTGTGCAGCAGGTCAGCCGGGCGAAGATGAAAAATTATTTCGTACCGTCGAAACCATTGGCATGGAGTTGTGCCCAGAGTTAGGTTTAACCATTCCTGTCGGCAAAGACTCCATGTCTATGCGAACGGCATGGCAATCGGAAAGTGGTGAAGATAAATCAGTCACCGCCCCCATGTCAGTGGTGATTACAGCATTCTCACCCGTGAGTGATGTGCGTAAAACGGTAACGCCGCAATTGCGAACAGATCTTGGTGAATCACAATTACTGTTTATCGATTTAGCAAAAGGTAAACAACGACTCGGCGCTTCTATTCTTGCGCAAGTCTTTAACGAGATGGGTGACGAACCTGCGGATGTTGAAAGTGCGCAAACACTAAAAGATTTTTTTACTGCGATGCAGGCGTGTTTGCATAATGGTTGGATCGTTGCTTATCATGATCGATCTGACGGCGGTTTATTCACGACATTAGCCGAAATGAGTTTTGCGGGTCGTTGCGGTGTTGATGTTGATATCGCAAGCTTTAGTTCATCAAATAATAATGCGGCTGTTCTTTCTGCTTTATTTAATGAAGAGCTTGGCGGCGTGATTCAGGTTCTTGAAAAAAATATCAAAAATGTTCAGCAATGTTTTGCTCAGCACAATATTAAAGAAGTGTTGATCGCATTAGGTCGTGTAACAAAACAAGAAAGCTTTATTATTCGGGCTGACAAAACAACACTGTATGAAAGCCATCGTTCAAGCTTAGAAAAATTATGGGCTGAAACCAGTTTTAGGATTCAATCGTTACGCGATAACCCCGAAGCTGCTCTTCAAGAAAATAACCAAATTTTAAAATCAGATGCGGGCTTGTCAGTTAATTTAACCTATGACTTGAATGAAGATATTGCGGCTCCTTTTATTAATAAAGGCGTTAAACCAAAAATTGCGGTATTGAGAGAGCAGGGCGTCAATAGTCACGTTGAAATGGCAGCCAGTTTTGATCGTGCTGGCTTTGATTCAATCGACGTGCACATGAGTGATTTGTTAGCTGGGCGAGTTTCTCTCCAAGATTATCGTGGGCTAGTCGTTTGTGGTGGATTTTCTTATGGCGATGTTTTGGGGGCAGGCGAAGGTTGGGCAAAAACGGTTTTGTTTAACGAAAAAGTGCGAGATGAATTCCAAACTTTTTTCCATCGAGACAATACGTTTAGCTTAGGTGTGTGTAATGGTTGTCAAATGATGTCGACAATTAAAGAACTCATTCCTGGCGCAGAGCATTGGTCGCGGTTTGTTAAAAATAATTCAGAACAATTTGAATCTCGATTTAGTTTGGTCAAAATCCAAGAGTCACCGTCTGTTTTATTGAGCGGAATGGCTGGATCGCATATGCCGGTAGCCGTTGCTCATGGTGAAGGCCGTGCAGAATTTAAAAATGATTCAGCGTTGTCGCAATGCGATAGTAGTGGTTTAGTGTCTATGCGATTTGTAGATCATGATATTAACGTCACTGAAATTTATCCTACGAACCCTAACGGGTCACCAAAAGGTATCACAGGTTTAACAACGCGTGATGGGCGAGCGACGATTATGATGCCGCATCCAGAGCGGGTATTTCGTGCCGTTAATAATTCTTGGCGACCAGATGACTGGACAGAAGACAGCCCATGGATGCGCATGTTTAGAAACGCTCGCGTTTTTTCTAGTTAATAGCTGAAATAGTTTTTCTTGGGTTAAAGTATTCAGTTCTCTCAATGATATTAAATAATTAAGAGGAATCACCGATGGCTAAATTACTCACTGTTATTGCAATAGTTGTTTTTTTAGTGGTCGGGATGAATGTTTATTTGCGTTCCAGTCAAAATGATTCCGAAGAGATGACAATGAGTCAATTGTCTCAGCGATTGTTGTTACTTGAAGAACAGCTACAAGAAGAAAAAGAAAAGCGAGAAGAGTTAGAGCTTGTTATCGGCCAATTAAATTCTTCTGAGAGAAATAATTTTTCAGAAGGATTTTCTGGCAATGATTTTGGTGGTGTTGATGAGCTGGAAGAAATCAGTGAAGCAGTTGCAGAGTCAAAAGAGGAAGTTGCCGAGTCTCGGGAAGCGAGAAGAGAGGCTTATCTTCAGCGAATGCAAGCGCGTAATGATCCCTCTCGACGGATTTCACGTTTAGAAGAAGCCGGTTTCGCTAGCGATCAAGCAGATTGGATTGTCAGAAAAGAAAAAGAGGTGCAATTTAATAATTTAAACGATCGATGGGAAAGACAACACCAAGCGTATTTACAAGACCCAGAAAAGTTTGATTTAGTGGCCGATAACCCAATCAGAGCTGAGCTTGGCGATCAAGATTATGAAAAATATTTAGCAGCGAATGGTCGTGCAACCAGTGTTCGTGTCAATCAAGTTCTCGATAATTCGCCAGCTGCTTATGCCGGTCTACAAGCGGGTGATGAAATTTTACGGTATAGCGGTCAACGTGTATTTAATTTTTCTGAATTAAATAAAGTAACTGTTCAGGGAGAAAAAGGATCATCGGTAGTTGTTGATGTGATGCGAAATGGCTCAGTTGTTCAACTCACCGTAGAGCGAGGCCCAATCGGCATCTCTAGTCGTCGTGGGCGCAGAGGTTTTTAAGCTAACTTTTTAAAAGTTTTGCTTAAAGCAATTTTCAAAAAATAGCCTTTGCTTATGACGGAGTCAAAATTCGAGATGAAGTCTTTTGTTGATCTAGCCACCGCATCCATACACACCAAAAATCAGGTAGATAGTCATCTGCGCGACCAATCCAATAATCAGCTTGAAGCTCCGGCAGGTCAACAGCGGCATTAACTAAGGTTGAATACATTTGGTGGGCTACATGAACATCAAAATATTCTTTTGTTGTTTCGGCATGATCGACAGCATTTGAAAACCCATCCCATAAAACGCGCATAGTTTGCTGAGGTAACATACTTCTAATTTCAAAATACTCATCTTTAGTTGTACTGTCATCGCATAATAAATTTTGTAATTCCGTTTTTTTTATAAAATATCCCGTTAAAAATAGTATTCAATAGTGGCGGTTCTAGAAATCAGTCTTCATCCATAGGGCTAACAACCCAGCCGCCAATTTCTTCCAATACGTGTAAATATATTTCTGTTGTTTTTATATCACTGTGTCCCATCAGCTGTTGAATTTTTCGTAGGTCATAACCTTTTTGCAATAAACGCGTAGCGAATGAATGTCTAAAGGTATGACAGCTCGCTTGTTTATGGATGCCCGCTTTTCGTATGGCGTTATGGACTTGGCGCTGAATTGATTGTCTATAAACATGATGACGTCGTTCAACACCCGCTCTTGGATCTACCGATAGTGAAGATGACGGAAATAAATATTGCCAGCCGAGTTCTTTAGAGTAATTCGGATACTTGCGCGCAAGCGCGTTAGGTAAATAAACAGCCCCTACGTTTGCTTCGAGATCTTTTTGGTGTTGAATCTTTACCCGTTCAATTTGCGCCAAGAGTTTAGTGCTCAGTGATTTTGGTAGTAATGTCGTTCTATCTTTATTGCCTTTGCCGTCACGGACAATAATGTAATACATGGCTAAATCAATATCTTTAATCCTTAGCCTAACGGCTTCCGAAATTCTAAGTCCGGAACCATAAAATAACTGCGCAATTAATTGCGGGGTCGATTGTAAATTTTCAATAATCAGTTTTGCTTCCTCGTGTGAAAACACAGTCGGTATTCGTGGTGGACGTTTCGCATATTTAAAGACTAGTTCGCCAAGAGGCTGATCTAAAAATTGATTGTATAAAAATGAAAGGGCATTCAAAGCAGTTTTTTGCGTGTTTACCGATACATTCCGTTGCGTTGTTAAATACGTTAGAAACTCTGTTACATCTTCAGCGCCTCGATCTTTTGGATGGGCTTTTTTACAAAAGCGAATAAAATGTTTAATCCAATAAATATATGTTTTTTCTGTCGAATAGCTTTTTCCCGTTTTGCGAAGAAATAAACGTACTTGATCAAGTAGGCGAGTGGGTTTGGAAGGGATTGGCGGCGGGACATCATCTATAAATTGTGGTGTAGCAGGAGAGTGAAAATTTCTTTCCGAAAAATTATTTTGATGGTGCCGGTTGTCCTTAACCCATTTAGCGTCCATTGCTAGGTTCTCGTTGTTATGTTATTAAGCTGTATATATTAACAGTATTCTGTTGATCTGCAAGCAGACAAATTGGAAACAATAACAAGGAGTATTTAATGAAAGTGATAAAGACGATACCGGCGGGAGAGCAAGGAAGTTTAAGATTTTTAGATGAATGGGGCGACATGCTATATGCGGTCCGCTACAGAGATGACGAAGATAGGGGATTAATACTGACAACTGTCGAAGTTGTAGTTGATGAACGACCAAGGATGAGTAAGAATCGTCAGCAGAAAGGATATCTTGAAGCAAGATCCCGTGCTGCTGTTATTGTTAGGATCGGTTATCACGAAGATCAAGTGAAAATGAAAGCAAAAGCAGCCGGTGCTCGGTGGGATCCAAGTAAGAAACATTGGGTGATGAGCTACAAGTCTGCAATCAAAATTGGTTTCAAAGGACGGATCATAAATTTTAGAGCTGAAAATGTTAACCGATAGACATTTTCAGAAATACGTCGCATGGGTATATGTAGGCATTCTGCCTACATGTGTACATTTCTGTCTAGATATAGACAGAATGGCTACATGTACCCATGACATATATTAAACTGTTATGTGTAAAAACCATGTCCAGATTTGAGTTTAAACCTGACAAGAAAAAGAGTGGTAGGAATCAATATGTAGGTTCTTGGGTCGAGAGTGCCTGCAAAGAAATTGACTTACCATTTACAAAAGGGTCAATGGTCACCGTTCTTGGCTGGGGTATTAATCAAGAAGATTCCGATTATAGTCACCAAGAAATTGCCCATTGGTGTGATAGCTTTCATTTGGCAAGTGAAGAGCACGACAGTGGTCTTGATCCAAAAATAATTGACGTTGCAGCTGACGTCGATGCTCAGTGGGATATGTTCTTGTCAAATACATATAGCTTGGATCAGCTACAAAAATTAAAGTATTCTGAAGTCCAACTACCAGTTGAATGGTTCGAAGAATGGCTCAGCGACGTAAACACATAACAAGGCCAAGCACAATCGTGCAATGCAGAAAAACGCATTGCACTGGACGGCCTACGCTACGCTTCGGCCGCCTGTGTTGGCGGCGTTAAGCAATAATTATGAGAACTAAGGAAGAGTATATAGAAAGGATAATTCCCCATAGACTAGGTATGGTCGATATATTACATCATGCGTTAACCGAAATGACATTTGATGACGGCCCAAAACCGATAGAAGTTTTCGTTGACGGGAAGTTCAATATGCGCGGAAACACAAATGCTTATTCAAATCCGGCCATTGAAGCAGGGATAGTAAATGCGAGAGCTCTGCTAGAGTTTCTTGGTTTGAAGGTCGACCCTAAGAATCCATCTAAGTTAAAGGAAAGAGGTGACGTAAAGCGATCAGACGATCTTTACATTGAAGACTTTGAAAATAACCAAGGCAACCTTTCAAAAGTTAGAATAGCTAATGTGAAAGCTTATTATCCAGGCCCAGAATCTGAAGCCGAAGGAGCTCTAGCTCGGATTATATATATCGGGCACAAAGAGATAGCTCATCCTACGTTAGGGAGAGAGAGCACAGACGACGACTATGCAATGCTAGAAATAGCTGCTCGCGGTATACGCGCACTAACAGTAACTTTCTTTTTTTACAAAGCTGGGGCTGCGTGCTCCTGTATCACCAGTGAGCTTTACCCATGCTTAACAATCACATCAAAAATCGCTCCACTTCGTTGCGCTGGACCTCCTTACGCTGCGCTTCAGTCGGCCCTTTATGTGGGCGTTGAGACTGTAGAAAAAC
>JBOEHK010000004.1:0-219957 GCA_050633885.1 Cellvibrionaceae bacterium | reverse complement strand
GACCATTTTTACTCAGTACCCCTGAATAAAGCAATGTAGGTATCGGATACATGATAGTAACCAATACCACCATAACCGCCATATCGAATATGGTACTCCGTTAACAGGTTCTGTTCGTACAGATCCCACATCGTTCCATCCGCCGAAGCGTGCTTGCCGCTGCCCCAGTATTTAGGCAGATCAAATTTATTGTAAGCGTTGACGACTTGGGTGATCGCTTTGTCCAATCGATCTTCGGAGGCATGCCGAAGGTTGAGCCAGGCGATCTGTTTACGGCTCATATTTTTCACAGACTTGGCCGTTTGAACAGGACCGAGATTGCAGCCATAGCAAAATAATGTGGTAATGAAGCGCTTTTTCGGTTCATCAATACGTGTTTCATTCCCTGACATCGGCCCAAATAGTTTGTGAAGGCCAAGCCACTTTTCGGTGTCGGTCAGGATGTCAATGATGCTTACTTCAGGAAGGTTTTCCGTAATCAGAGCATCGAGTTTTTGCAGCTCGGCGAGCGGTTGTTCACTTCTTATCGGACTGATCGACAGTTTCCCCTCTTTGATTGAGGCATGAAGATTAGATGGAAATCGCTCGTCTACCCGTTTTGATCGCTCTGATAGTTCCTGCTTTAAATTAGTGACAAACAAATGCGCATCATTCAGTGGCATTTCTACTTGTTCGCTGTACTCGTCTAATTCTTCATCCAGCGTTTCATCATCGACCAGTTGCTCGCGATAGTCATCAAATTCGGCGCTGAAGGGAATAAACAGATCGCCCGATGAGAGCTCGTGCTTGATGCGTAACAACAACCAGAGTTCGAGGTATTTTCGATGGAAACGTCTTTCGGTTTCTCTGGCGTCATTCTTCGTGTTCGACAAGATCAGCTTGCGCCATTTTTCGGTGAACCAACGGGTATCGAATGGCTCTGGCAAATGCTGATTAAGCGTCTCTTCGCTGATAAATTCGGATCGAGTACTGCGCAAGCTCTTTAGAAGTATAAGCAGTGACGTACTGCTGGTATCGCTGGAGGTTGATTGCAAATCCAGTATATCCAGACAATTGAACAGCAAAGCGCGTTTCTGACGGTAATTGCTCAACATAAAGGGGTAGTAATTGTTCCCGGCGTAGGCGATGTGCTGGTTACAGCGATCAATCAGTGCGCTGGCATCATCTCCCAAGACAGTACCAATCGATTGCAGTTTGGTTAATTGTTCAGAGTCTTGATCGTACGCGATAAGAACGTCGCGAAATTTTGAGATCAGGGCATCAATTTGTTTTTGGTGCTCCAGGATGTATTTGTTCAATGCGCCCTGGGCACCCGCTTCCATGCTTCGCAGCATCTTGATGTACAGGTTTGCCACATCATCCAAGGCTTTGCTGTGTTGTTGGCGAATCAATATGACGGCGAGTGCGTAGCGTTTATTGACTTTGAGTCGTGCCATTTCCGGGGCGGTTAACGCGCGAGCCTCCAGCGCAAACTGTCGGTATTTCACCACAGGAACATCGACTTCAGGGAGAGTTTCACCTAATGTTTGGAGCCAATGAACATGCTGAAGATAGCTCCGCACTTCTTTGTTACCCGGCTTTTTGGGTTCACGTTTAAGAATATTCCAGGCACTGTAAGCGCCATCGGAAGGATTCAGTAATTCATCAATTTTCTGTTTCGCTTCCGGAGAGATTCAGGCCGATCTCACGAAAACAGTCTTCATTGACTTTATTTCTTGCCGCACGAGCGATTCGTTTGAGGACTGTAAAACCGGGTAGCTCGTAATGGTGATGCGCCAATTCCTCGAGCATCACGTTGATGATGTCCGCGAGCATCTCCTTTGTCGCTGAAGCATTTTCAGCAATTTGAGCGAGCCAGGGTTGGTTACTTAAGCCGAATGGCTTTATTCCGAGATATTCCCTCAATTGTTGCTGCTGACGAGATCGAGAACCTGATCGGTCGTAGTCTTTAAGCTGTTTAAGCGTAATCGGCCGTTTGATACCTATGGCGTCAAGTACGTGTTTCATGATGGTTGGCGGCGCTGAAGCCAGGGGTACAAAGTACCCGAGCCGCTGAAGTAATTTCAGGTTCAGAATGAAACCGAAGCGCAAGATCGGCTTTTTTTCGGAGACAATCAATTTTAATTCTTCTGGCGTAGGGGTGTAATACTCCTTGAGTTCTTTTTCGGTAACCGTGCTGCGCAACCTGGGATACGCAGTTTCGTGCAGACTGCTCATATCTTGAACTTCCTTTAAAAACGGGGGGCATTAATCCCAGTGTTTATCGGTGCGAGGATCGCGAATGTTGACCTCCAGCATGCATTGATTCTCAGAAGCGATCTGGTGAATTTGGTGAAGCAGTTCATCCAGGATTTCATCCAGTGAATCACCATCGCTGTGCTCGACAGTAATTTCGTACTTCCTTCCTTCTGAGCCGGTTTTTTTCATCGACCAAGGTGACAAGCAATGTCGCTCGATCATTTTTTTTGCTCGTTCAGTGCGCTTGGAAAGTTTACTGTAGGGCTCAAGAACAAGAAGGACCTCCAATAACGATTGTATGGATTGTTGTTCATCTCGTTCGATTTGCGCAGTGCCTTTAGCCATTCCAGTTTCACTACGATACTGAGCAAATGGATCTGGGGTGTCAATGTAACGCATCGCGGACTGAACATCTTTCCAGCCCACGTATTCCATCAGGGATTTCGTGTCCCAGCCTTGCGTATTGGCCCAGGTGGCAAAACCTCTTCGCAGTGAGTGGCTGCTAAACAGGTTTGCCTCATCGATGTCGGCTTGCGTACAACACTTTTTAATGATCCCGATGATACTGGCGGGATGGAGCGCGTCGTCGGATACCTGTCCCCATCGATTAATCGAACGAAAGACCGGCCCGCTTTGTAATTGCGCTGCGCTAATCCAATCTAAATAAGCTTCAACTGGACACAGCTGTTGTAATGCAGGTGCCTTGTATCGCCGTCCCAACCGGGAATGATCGCCTTTGCTGCGGGGTACAAATATTTCCATTCCTTTCCCTGCCTCGGCTTGAATATGCTCCACGCAGAGACGGGCTAATTCATCACTGCGGAACGCCCGCCAGAAACCGATCAGCAATAGGGCTTTATCCCGGATCGATTGCAGCGCTTCCTTTGGCGAGCCATTTTCAATAAAACGATCAAACGAGTTTACCAGCAGCGTTAACTGGTCAAGCTGAATTGGTTTGGCTTGCTTTTGGACGACCGGGTGCAATTCGGCGATGCCCTTTAAGACTTTTTTCACATGAGGGGCTTTGGTGGGATCAGGGAAGCCCTGATCAAGATGCCAAGCCGCCAAACCGGCTAGTCGTTGACGCAGCGTATTCACGGACAATATATTGGCATAATCCACCAGATACCGAGCCACACTGTCGGCCGTTGCGGGAAGAAAACCACCCCACTGACTTTCAAAATGCTCGATAGCAGCGCGATAACTTAAGCGGGTATTGTCGCGAGTTGCCGCTCGGATATAGTGATCAACATCTGTCATATCTATTTCCTTGTACCGATTGGCGAGAGCTCGGTTTTTGGTAGTAACTCTCCCAATATCCCGCACTGATCGACAGATCTCGCGTTACCGCATTTAAGCCGTAGCTGCTTGAGGTCACCATGAAGCTTTTGCAAATCCGAGATGCGCGATTCTACAACTAACAGGTGCGTATCAATCATGTCATTTACCGCTTCGCACGGCGTTTCCGGGGAGTTTTGTAACGATATTAAGTGTTTAATCTCACTTAGGCTCAGGCCCAGCGCACGGCAATTTTTGATGAACGACAGCTTTTCCAATACCGCAGTGTTATACAAACGAAAGTTTCCTTCGGTACGCTCAGGCGCCGAAATTAAGCCTTCTTTCTCGTAGTAGCGAATTGTCTGGATCGAGCATCCACTGCGTTTTGCCAGCTCACCAATTTTCATTGATTTTCACCTTGACTCTATAGTTAGTATAGAGTTTACACTCATGTTCTCGACAAAAGCAATTCACCAAATTAGGTGTGAGAAGACGAGCGTTCCTGTTCTCCCCTGTGGCGGTGATAATTGTTGAATGAAACAAATTGTACTGTGTTTGTTACGCACTATTCAGTGCTCAAGCTTGGTAAGAATTAACTATTGGTCAAACTTAGATTGGGAATACTCAAGAGATGCGCTCCATTTTTGTGTTTAATAAAAATAAGTCACTAATCCCAGAGATTCTGACATCACTACTTGCTTTAACTGCAATAAAAGCTCCATTTGCGTTTGCAGACGACGATCACATAGAAGAGATTTTAGTCATGTCGTCTCGCACCAACGCGACGCTTGATGATACGCCTATGCGATTGCAAGTTCTGAACGCCGAAGAGCTTCACGAAAAAGCGAACATGAAGCCTGGCGACATTCGTATGATTCTTAATGAGAGTACGGGTATACAAGTACAACAAACGTCGGCCACTAGCTTTAATTCCAGCATTCGTATTCAGGGGCTTGATGGTCGGTATACACAGCTCTTGCGCGACGGTCTTCCCATCTATTCCGGTTTTTCCGGAAGCCTTAGTCTTCTACAAATTACACCACTGGACTTACAGCAGGTCGAGGTTGTCAAGGGCGCCTCTTCAACACTCTATGGCGGTGGTGCTATTGCTGGTTTAATTAATCTCATTTCAAAAAGACCAGGGGAAGAACCTGAAACCTCGTTTATGCTAAATGGGACTTCCGCTAAAGGGGTGGATGTTTCAGCCTTTCATTCACGAGAAGTTGGTTCGCACGGCTTTACGCTTTTCGGCAGTTACAATCGAGGCGAAGCCTACGACCCAGTGGACAATGGCTTAAGTGCTATACCTGAGTTTGAAAGGATCACACTTACGCCGCAGTGGTTTTACTCCATGTCAGAGGCAACTAATTTAGATTTTGGTATTGGTTTTATCGACGAAAGTCGCCTCGGCGGGAGCATTGATTACATTGAAGGTCGAGCGCCAAATGACTATTTTGAATCTAACGATAGTCAAAGAATGTACACGCGACTCAACCTTAACCATGCTTTTGAAAGCGGAATAGAGCTGACTCTAAAAAATGCAAATAGCGTATTTGATCGCAGCCTGGAGATTCCCGATTTCATATTTTCAGGCAAACAAACATCAACTTTTACTGAACTGACTTTAGCGGATAACTTCAGTGAAGGGAGTTGGGTTTTGGGGCTCAACGCTATTACTGAAAAGTTTGACCAAGAGCAGGCACAAATCGGTTTTGATCACGATTACTCCGAGCAAACGCTAGGTGCATTTGGACAATATACACGCGACCTATCATCTCTTGTCGTATTTGAGGGTGGCCTGCGAGTGGATTCACATTCAGATTATGGAAGTTTTATTTTGCCTCGTGTTTCCATCCTCCTGCTACCGACATCAGACATCACTATGCGTATTGGCGGGGGCTACGGCTACAAAACCCCTAGCCTATTCATATCAGAAGCCGAAGAAATACACTTCAGAAACCTAGAGCCCATCGAGCCAGAAAATTTCGAAGGAGAAACGTCTAAAGGCGTAAACTTTGATATCAACCACCGACTTGAAATATCTGAAAAACTGACGCTTAACAGTAACCTTCTATTGTTCTACACCGAGATCGATGACGCATTAGAGATTGTAAAAAATGACGAAATTTATCGATTTAATCAGCTTGATACGGCCATTGAAACGCAAGGTGCTGAAATAAACTTGACTTTAAACTTCGGCGAACTGCGTTATTTATTTGGATATACTTTTGTCGATGCAAGACAGGAAACAGCATCCGGATACATCGATCTACCCCTCGTCTCACAGCACCGAGTCAATCAAGTGATTATGTGGGAGCGGGAGGACGACTTTCGCGTCGGCTTTGAAGCATACTACTACAGCAAGCAACCCCGAGAAAACGATAGTACCGGGAGAGACTATTGGTTTTTTGGTTTGATGATGGAAAAGCAACTCAACGAGCCAGTGACCGCATTTCTAAACTTTGAGAATTTTACAGACAGCCGTCAGACTCGATACGAAGATATTAATTCCGGCGATTTGGTTAATCCGGTTTTTCGGGATATCTATGCACCACTGGACGGTTTTGTAATCAATGGCGGCGTTCGGGTGCGCTTTTAAATCCTGGGAGCTATATATGTCATCGAGTTCGAAGGCAGGTTGTGAATGTGACAGCAATCAGACTGAGCGATCGCAACCTAATCTGCCAACCCAAAGCGATATATGGGCTGGGGAAAGCTATGTAAGCGAGTTCAATGTTCCCCAGATGGATTGCCCGTCTGAAGAGAACCTGGTTCGCACTTCATTTGCGAGCATTGATGAGGCCCTCACCTTCGAATTCGACATCCCTAGCCGCAAAGTGCGGATATATCACCTCGATATTGCTGAGACAGTGGAAAAAACCATGACGTCTGTTGGACTTGGAGCCAAATTGATCTCGGTTGAGCCGGTGGGCCACGAAGCTGCTCGGGCTGCTCAAGAAACTGCAAAGTCCGAAGAAGTACGAGAAGCGCGGGTATTACGGTGGTTACTGGCCACTAACGCTGTCATGTTTGTGCTTGAGTTGAGTACCGGCATTGTGGCGCAATCCACCGGACTAATTGCCGACTCGCTGGATATGTTTGCCGATGCGGCTGTTTATGGAGTGTCACTGTACGCGGTGGGTAAGGCTGCCAAGCTTAAGCTCAAAGCCGCGCACTTTTCCGGCTGGTTGCAACTTGCGCTTGCCGTGGGCGTCCTTCTCGAGGTGCTTAGGCGAGCGGTCTATGGCAGTGAACCTGTTTCTACGCTGATGATGGGTGTGGGTGTTGTGGCATTGGTGGCGAATATTGCTTGCCTATTGCTGATATTCAAATCGCGTCACCAAGGGGCGCATATGAAAGCCAGCTGGATATTTTCGGCGAATGATGTGCTGGCCAATGCCGGCGTGATCATTGCGGGAACCCTGGTGGCCCTGACAGGGTCTCAGATACCGGACTTGATCATCGGTGTTATCATTGGGTTCATTGTTTTAAACGGCGCCCGACGCATACTTTTGCTAAGATGATCGAGTGATAATCCATTTAATAGAATCACATAACGAATTAATTAGAATTGCATAATGAATAGACGTTTCCTGACATATTTTATCCTTGCACTGGTGGTGTTCCAATCCGCCGTAGGGATTGCCGATGCCCATCAGTCGCATCAGTCAGGCACGGAGCACCTCACTTTTAACGATCATCAGCATGCGCACGAAGATGTCAAGATTGATCATAACCTGGTTGATGGGTCCGAAGACCACGAGCAGGACTGCCATCATTGCTGCCATTGTCATGGCCATTTTACCCCAGCGGTTTTAGTTAAACCCTCTGGGTTCGTCTTAAATAAATCGTCCACATCCAATACGGATTACAGCGAAAACGTCCCATCCGAATTCATTAACCCGCTCTTACGCCCACCGATCGCACACACCTAATTCAAGCCCTTATTTTAATTTCGCGAAAGCGGAAAAATTAGACTTAATTTAGGATCAAGTTATGCGATTTATTACACTTATCGGGTGTAGAAAAGTCTGTGTGATTGTGTTTATTCTGGCTGGCGGCTTACTGCCACCTGTTGGATACGCAAGCACCAACGCCCCGAAAACATTAGTCCCACTCACACTAAAAGACGCGATCACTCAGACCCTCGCGCAAAACCCACAGCTATATCAGTACCGATTTGTAAATGACGCTTTAAAAGCTCAACAGCAAACAGGTGCCCTACGCCCCGCGATGGAACTCGAGTTAGAGGTAGAAAACTTTGCGGGTTCAGGCGTATTTAAAGGACTCGATAGTCCCGAAGCCACACTTTCACTCTCTTCCGTTATTGAAATGGGTGGAAAAAGAAAAGCACGCATGTCTTTGGTGGATGCTCGAATTCACCAAGCGGAATGGGAACAGCAAGCCACTACATTGGATGTGCTCGGTGAACTGACGGCGAGCTACATCGAGAGTTTGGCAACCCAAGCCAACATTCAGCTAGCGGAAGAATCTTTGGCACTATCTCAATCATTACTAAAAACTGTCAAAAGGCGTTCCAACAAAGGGGCAACACCCGAAGCTGAAGTCATGCGCGCTCAAGCGGCAGTTGCCCGCGCTGAGATCCGCCTTGCTGCGTTAGTGGAGCGGCTAGAACGTCAAAAGGTGCGGCTTGCGCGTTTTTGGGGAGATGCCACTCCGGCCTTTAGCTCACTCGATGGAAGTCTATTTGAATTTGGAAGAAGCCAAGGATTCGACCAGCTGTATGCGCGAGTGAAGACATCACCCACTATTCAGGTGTTTGCGAGCGAGGCGCGA
Source organism: Cellvibrionaceae bacterium (assembly GCA_050633885.1). GTDB lineage: Bacteria > Pseudomonadota > Gammaproteobacteria > Pseudomonadales > Cellvibrionaceae > JAWSVE01. The sequence continues at coordinate 211,644 of JBOEHK010000004.1, read as the reverse complement.
ATCAAAGATGCAGAAGTGACGCTTGCACGCGCCGGTGGACGCAGTGATCTAACCTGGCGTGCGGGTATCAGACGCTTTGAAGAGACTGGCGATTCAGCATTCACCGCAGGGCTCTCCATTCCGTTATTTTCCAAAAAACGAAACAGTGGCGAAGTTAAGGCTGCCCTCGCAAACCGCAACGCCGTGGATTATGCCCGGAAGGATCTTCTTTTGCGTTTGCACGCCCAGCTTTTTGAAGCGTATTCGCTCCGACAGCAGAGTATCGCGGCCGTGAATAAAACCGAAAATGAGATCATTCCAGCGCTCGAACACGCGCTCAAACTCACACGTAAAGCTTATGAAAATGGGCGCTATCGATACCTGGATTTGATTGCTGCCCAGGAAGAGTTGCTTGCTACCAAGCAAGCCCGTATCGATGCGGCGTCGACAGCACTTATTAGTCAAGCATTAATAGAAAAGCTGTCCAGTGAATCCCTTAATCAATAATTCAATCCATTTTATTCAGGTTTGATCACTATCAGGCCTTAGGAATTTATGACCATGAAAAAATCAATTATCACAGCACTCACGACACTAACCGTTGTTTTAAGTAGCTTTGTTTTAAGTACGTATGTTCACGCAGCGGAAGAACACAATCACGACCATCAACACGAAGAAAGTGGAAACCATAAAAAACACCATGCTGAAGGCGACCACGAGGAACATCAGAACCACGTCGATCACAAAAAGAATCCCACCAAAGATGATCGCGATGAAGATCATGACCATAACGATCACGCCGATGACCATGCTAATAAAAAAACAAAGGAGAATAAATAATGAAGGACTTAACTACTTTATTTTCTTATTTAAAACCTAAAAGCAAAACACCTTTTTCAGGCGTGCTGATTGCTTTTGTATTTCTGCTAAATGCACTGTCATTAAACGCCTGGTCGGAGGGTGACCACGAACATGAGCATGAAGCCAAAGAACAACATGCGCCACATCATGAAGACGGTGACCATGATCAGCATGAAGACCACGTTGATCACGATGACGACGGACACGATCATAATGAACATGGTCACGGAAATGATGACGAAGATGAGCACGGACACGGGGAAGAAAATAGCAGCCGCATCGATAGCGACATGGCGCAACAAGTGGGCATCGTTACCGCAATCGCCGGCTCACAAGAGCTCCACCAAACCATCACTGTTTACGGTAATTTGATCTCGGGGCCAGAGCAGCTAAGCCATGTACGAGCACGTTTTGAAGGCCTCGTTAAGTCTGTTCAAGTTACTATTGGCGATGCTGTAAAAACCGGTGACCTATTGGCAGAAATTGAATCCAATGAAAGCCTTAAAATCTACACAATCCGCTCACCTATTTCTGGTCGTGTTGTTCAACGGCACGCCAACAGTGGTGAAGTGACTCAGGATCAAATTCTATTTTCTATTGCCAACTTTGACACTGTGTGGGCAGAGCTGCGTGTTTATCCTGCGCAACAATCCTCGGTCGCAGAAGGTCAGTCAGTGCATGTTTTGACAGCTAACGGACGAGTTGAATCTAAGGTCAAACATGTTGTGCCATCGATGGACGCCCCTTATCAATTGGCGCGGGTCAAGCTGGACAATAGCAAGCACGCCTTATCTCCAGGCTTGATGGTGGAAGCCCAATTAGAGATTGGTCGCTTTCCCGTCTCCCTTGCCGTTGCGAAAGATGCCGTCCAAAACTTAGGTGGCCGCCAGGGAGTATTTGTAAAGCACGGCGATGAATACACCTTTACCCCTCTTGTGTTGGGGCGGGCAGACGACCACTTTTATGAAGTCATCGATGGCCTTGAGGGTAGCGCTGAGTATGTCAGTCAAAACAGCTACTTAATTAAAGCCGATATCGAAAAATCCGAAGCTGAACACGAACACTAAGGGGCGCACCATGATTGAATCTATATTGCGCTTAGCTATTGAGCGGCGCCTACTGTTTTTATGTTCTATTTTACTCATTGTCGGTGTCGGCGTATGGAGCTATCAAAAACTTCCTATTGATGCAGTACCCGATATCACCAATGTTCAGGTACAAATTAATACCGCCGCTCCGGGTTACTCACCATTGGAATCGGAACAACGCATTACCTATCCGGTGGAGACTGCGCTGGCCGGCTTACCCAATCTATCCTACACGCGATCACTGTCACGTTATGGTTTGTCACAAGTTACGGTCGTGTTTGAAGAAGGCACTGATATCTATTTTGCCCGCAACCTGATTAACGCTCGACTGGGTGCGATCAAAAGTGTCTTACCGCCTGGGCTCGAACCGGAAATGGGACCGATCTCCACCGGCCTGGGTGAGATATTTATGTACACCGTGCAAGCCAAATCTGATGCCCGGATGGCCAATGGTGAACCCTACACCGCAACCGCATTGCGAGAAATTCAGGACTGGATTATCAAACCTCAGCTTGCACAGGTGAAAGGCGTCATTGAAGTTAACAGTATTGGTGGCTACAACAAGCAATACCACGTAATGCCTGATCCCGCTAAATTGCTGCTCTATAAAGTCAGCGTTGAAGAAGTCGTGCAAGCTTTACAAGCTAACAATGACAATCGCGGTGCAGGCTATATCGAACGCAATGGCCAGCAACTTTTAGTGCGCTCTCCTGGCCAGCTTGCAACAAGCGAGGACATCGGCAATGTCATCATTACTGAACATGACAGCGTGCCGATTAAAATCAAGGATATCGCTGAGATCGGAATTGGTAAAGAGCTGCGCACTGGTGCCGCAACACGCGATGGTGTGGAAACCGTGTTAGGTACTGCCATGATGCTCATCGGTGCTAACTCCCGTACGGTTGCTCAGGATGTGGCAACTAAACTCGATGCTATACAAGCTTCGTTACCGAAAGGTGTGGTGGCGGAAGCCGTTTACGATCGCACCGCGCTGGTTGATAAGGCCATTGCCACCGTATCCAAAAATCTGATGGAAGGCGCGCTTCTAGTCGTCGTGGTGCTGTTTCTCTTGCTGGGAAATATTCGCGCGGCATTGATCACTGCGGCGGTCATTCCGTTAGCCATGTTGATGACAATTACTGGCATGGTGAAAACCGGCGTGTCGGCCAATCTTATGAGTTTGGGAGCCCTCGATTTCGGATTGATTGTTGATGGTGCGGTGATTATTGTTGAAAACTGTGTTCGCCGCTTGGCCGAACCTCAGCATGCGAATGGCAGACTGCAAGACTTACGCGAACGCCTAAACACGGTCTTCGAAGCAACATCGGAGGTGATTCGCCCCAGCTTATTTGGCGTGGCCATTATTACCATCGTTTACATCCCGATATTCAGCCTAACCGGTGTTGAAGGTAAAATGTTCCACCCAATGGCAGCAACGGTAGTGATGGCCTTGCTGTCAGCCATGGTGCTGTCGTTAACGGTGGTGCCTGCTGCTGTTGCGGTGTTTATGAATGGCAAAATCAGTGAAAAAGAAAGCATCGTTATCAGCAAAGCAAAATCCGCCTACAAACCGCTGCTTAACCTCGCCCTGAAATTTCGCTGGGCGGTGGTGAGCTTTGCCTCAGTACTCGTTGTGTTTTGTTTATGGTTAGCTTCCACTTTAGGCTCCGAATTTATTCCACAATTAAATGAGGGGGACATCGCACTGCATGCCATGCGTATTCCAGGTACTGGTCTTGAGCAAGCCGTGGAAATGCAGGAAATCCTCGAACAGAGAATCAAATCCTTTCCTGAAGTGGATAAGGTATTTGCACGTATCGGTACTGCCGAGGTAGCTACAGACCCAATGCCACCGAATGTTGCCGATAATTTTGTGACACTGAAGCCGCGAAGTGAATGGCCAAATCCAACCAAGACGAAAACTGAGCTCGTTGAGGAGATAGAACGCTCTGTTGAGGAGCTACCGGGAAATAACTACGAGTTCACCCAGCCCATTCAAATGCGCTTTAACGAACTGATTTCGGGTGTGCGGGCGGATCTGGGCATCAAGGTTTTTGGCGATGGCTTGGACCAACTCGTCATAACCGCCAACGAAATCCTGGGAATCGTTAACGCAATTGAAGGCGCGGCCGATGCTCGGGTTGAACAAGTGACTGGGTTACCTACGCTTTCCGTGATACCGAATCGCACTGCCTTGGGCCGATATGGTTTAAATGTTGCCGAACTTCAGGATTGGGTTTCTGCCGCCATTGGTGGCGAATCCGCCGGCATTATCAACGAGGGTGATCGACGTTTTGAATTGGTGGTTCGCTTACCGGAAACAACGCGTCGCGATATCGACCGTTTAAAATTTCTACCAGTACCACTCCCCAATGGAGATTACGTACCACTCGAAGAAGTCGCAACCTTGGATATTTCACCTGCGCCCGCGCAAATAAGTCGCGAGAACGGTAAGCGCCGAGTTGTGGTCACTGCTAACGTCCGCGGTCGCGACCTGGGCAGTTTCGTGAAAGAAGTGCAAGCCAGCATCCGTGAACAAGCGGATATCCCACCGGGATATTGGTTAGATTATGGCGGCACCTTTGAACAACTGGAGTCTGCAAGCCAACGCTTGTCCATCGTGGTGCCTATTACTCTATTGGTGATTCTAGGAATTCTCGTCATGGCTTTCGCGTCACTTAAAGATGCCTTGATTATTTTTAGTGGCGTGCCGCTAGCGTTAACCGGTGGCGTCTTGTCGTTGTATCTTCGAGATATGCCTTTGTCCATCTCGGCGGGTATTGGCTTTATTGCGCTTTCGGGCGTCGCCGTACTTAATGGCTTAGTTATGCTCGCGTTTATTCGTGACCTCTGGCATGAAAAAGGCGACTTAATTTTGGCCGTTACCGAAGGCGCAATGATTCGTCTGCGGCCCGTCCTGATGACTGCGTTGGTTGCGAGCCTGGGTTTTGTGCCGATGGCACTTAATACGGGTACCGGCGCGGAAGTTCAGCGCCCCCTTGCCACGGTGGTGATCGGCGGCGTTATTTCATCCACACTCTTAACGCTGCTCGTTTTACCGGTGCTGTATCACTGGCTTCATAAAAACGAAAAAGTGAATCAATAACAACGGAGGAGCCCCTTCTTTGTAAGGGGCTATACCTATGCAAAATACTATTATCATTTTTTTAGGCGTTTACTTTATTTGCTTCTTTGGGTTCGCTGTTATATTCAGGAATTTTGTTGTTACGAAGAGAACGGGCGTCAACGCCTTTAAACTCAACCAAAAGACAGGGGCCGAATCGATTACGGGGTGGTACTTTAAATTTCTCCCCCTGGTTTCCATCCTGGTTTTTATTATCTATAGCTTTCTGCCAAACCTGTATTTATCTATTGGGCCAATTGATCTGATGAACCATGACACCATTCAGTGGATTGGAATGGGCATAATGGTTTTTTCTCTTATTTGGGTGCTGGCAGCACAATCACAGATGGGCGCATCGTGGCGAATCGGAATTGATCATGAAGCAAAGACCGAGTTTGTCCAGAAAGGCTTATTTAAATATTCGAGAAACCCTATTTTTATCGGGGTTATTTTCATTTCATTAGGATTTTTTCTGGTACTGCCCAATCCAATTACGTTAACGATACTTGCCCTCGATATTGCGCTGATTCAAATACAAGTGGCCTTGGAAGAGGAGTATTTAACAAAGCAGCATGGGGAATCATATAGTGAGTATTGCCAACATGTTCGACGCTGGCTATAGCAATAAAACAAATCTAAACACTCTTATTTAATAAGAATCAGTATGGACTGGAAAATATTTTTAACGATATTCGCTTCAGTATTTGTCGCCGAACTCGGTGACAAAACGCAGCTAGCAACAATGCTATTCGCAGCAGATAAAGATGTCAGCAAGTACACTGTCTTTTTTGCTGCCTCAGCTGCACTAATTATGGCATCTGCCTTGGGTGTACTTGCGGGTAGTTTTCTGGCGGAATACATCAATGAGAAATACTTACACTATATTGCAGGAATTGGTTTTATCGGCATTGGGATTTTTACCCTCTATAACGCATAGAGAACCACCCAACACCTATGCCTATTGAAGACAACTTATTCAAACGTCAAGTGAGTTAACAGGACAATATTATGAGTTTTTTATGGTTTACCGTTGCCGCCATTTTCGAAATTGCCGGCTGCTACACGTTTTGGATGTGGTACAAACTCGATAAAAGTCCCTTATGGCTAGTGCCCGGACTTCTTTCGCTTGCATTGTTTGGATGGATTTTATCGTTTGTGGAGGCCTCATTTGCCGGACGTGCTTTTGCTGCTTACGGAGGGATTTATATTGTTATGTCTCTTGTTTGGGCCGTCGTAGTTGAAAAACATATGATCAATATTCAAGATTCTCTAGGCGCCGGACTATGTGTTGTTGGTGCACTGCTTATTTTCTTTAATTCATATCAAACAACCTAGGCAATGAACTACGGCACACAGCCAACCAGAGGTTTAGCTAAAGGACTATCATCACAATGCCGAGGTAAATGAGTATGCACAATCACGCACATAAAAATGAAACCACCTCCAGAATAGCTTGGGCATTTTATCTGAACGTCAGTTTTACGATCATCGAGTTTATTGGAGGTTGGCTGACAAATAGCACCGCAATAATGGCTGACGCGGTACACGACCTAGGGGATAGTTTATCGATTGGTCTTGCTTGGATACTGGGTAACCTGAGCGAAAGAGAGTCCACCTCAAGGTTTAGCTACGGTTATCGCAGATTTTCCTTATTGGGCGCACTCATTAATGGAATCGTATTAATTATCGGTTCAATTTGGGTTTTATCTGAAGCAATTCCCAAACTCCTTAACCCCGAAATGCCGGTTGTTGAAGGTATGTTCGGCTTGGCCGTCCTAGGGGTTACCGTCAATGGCTATGCAGCGTTTAAACTCTCCAAAGGTAAGTCACTTAATGAGCAGATGCTGAATTGGCACTTACTGGAAGATGTTCTAGGCTGGGTAGCCGTACTGGTAGTCTCAATCATTTTGATGTTTATCGAGTGGCCCATACTCGATCCTATTCTTTCCATTGCCTTTACGATTTTTATATTAATCAACGTTCTTCGTAATTTATGGGCCACAACTAAACTGTTTCTTCAGGCGACGCCAAATGATGATACGGCCAATGCTATTCGTGAATCACTATTGAGCTTTGCGGAAGTAAAGGATATTCATCATTTACATTTTTGGTCACTCGATGGGGAGCAACATGTCATGACTGCGCATTTAGAATTGTGTAAGGTCATAGAACCAACTCGTCAAATCCAATTAAAAATCGAGATTGCTGACCGCCTATTAGGATTTGGGTTAGAGCACACAACCATCGAGCTGGAATTCCCTAATGAACGTTGTAGGGATCAATAGACCTGTGATTTATCAAAAGTGTACCGTGCAAGCGGATGCCTTATGCATTTTACAGCCTAACATTCAATAACTCTTGATTATTTAATGTTAGATATAAGCTATTCAGCCACAACATTCTGGTATAAAATAGTACGTATATACATGGTATGTAATACAGTACGAAATATACAGAGAGGTGAAACATGGCAAGAGGCGGCGTCAACAAAGCACTGGTATCCAAAGCGCGTGAAACCCTGGTCAGTCGAGGCGAAAACCCGTCCATTGACGCCATTCGCGTGGAGCTTGGAAATACTGGCTCCAAGTCCACCATCCATCGATACCTACGAGAGATAGAGGAAGAGGCTTCGGCCCGGCTCGATGACGAAGCATTGCTCAGCCAGCCGATTAAGGAGCTCATTGGCCGTTTGGCCTCGGCACTGAAACAGGAAGCCCAAGCCGTAATTGATGAAAGTCAGTCCAAACATAAGCACCAAGTGCAGTCGCTTACAAGCCGAATTCAAGAACTCGAAGGCCCGCTTGCCATTATCAATAAAATATCCTCAGATAAAGAGAACGAATTACAAAGTGCACTCACTGACCTGAAGGAGAGCAAAGCCTGCGAAGCAGCGCTCTCGGCAAAAGAAGCCAAAGCCGCTCAAACCGAAGAAAAACTTCGGGAGCTGTTAGCTGAAAAGCAAACCCAAATCGAGTCACTGGAAGAGAAACATCGTCATAGTCGAGAAGCGATGGAGCACTATCGCCAGTCGGTAAAAGAACAGCGTGACCAGGATCAACGAAAGCATGAGCAACACAGCCAGCAGCTTCAATCCGAAATTCGCGCCCTAAATCAAACTCTTTCCGTTAAGCAATCCGATATCACACAGCTCAACAAGGACAACGGGCGACTCGCGGCCGAGCTTGGCTCCATACAGAAAACAGCTGCAAAACTGGAAGCCGAGCAGCGCAAACTTACAGCGAGTTTGGGTTCAAAAACAGAAGAAGCTAACACACTTAACACCAAACTTTCAGAACTGAAAGTCCAGTCGGATGAGCTTAATCAACTCAAGAAACTGAATGAAGAGCTGCAAGCTTGGAAGGCCGAGGCGTCGGTATCGATTGGCAAGCTGGAAGCAGAAATTTCAATCAAGACGGACATGATGAATCGTTTACTGGAAGAGAAAAGGAAAACGTCTGAACCCCAATAAAGAATAAAGCAAAGAGTTTTACGGTAAAGCATGGGTGACCTGCTGCTCTCAGGCTCAGAAGGGTATTTGCTCTTATCGCCGGCCACCTCGGGCGCTTCGCAGACCTTATTGTTGTTTTACGACAGAGAAGACCTTATACCCAGTCGGCGGTGATCTTAGCTAAACTTGCAACGAAATAAAACTGCATTGAAATATTTATATTAAAAACATAGAGTTAGGTCAACTTTGGCGAATTTTTCCAGAATGACGGCCGACCCTCAATAAACATGTCCTCGAAACTGTAGCTGTATGCCAAAAAAAACTATATGCACTACATGTACGTGTCTTGAGGTGCATAAATCTAGGCAGCTTATCTAATTATTAGCGACCGAATTACTTTTGCTAAAAGAGGTGGCCCGAATTGGTCCGGTCTTCTTAGACGATTAAATTTAATGAGCTTTAATGAGATGACGTAGTTTAAGTGAAAGTTTACAGGTTTGAGTGGTCGTCCAACTGGCTTAGGGTGGGATACATCTGTTTCTTATGTCCAATACTCTTTAGTATTGGACATAGATTTATAGGGATAGTCCGTGCGTGATCAGCGGCCACTAAAATGTGGAAACATTTGTCGTGAATCATTAACGAATGCTATTTTTGAAAAAGAATCTTGTCCGATGCAAACAACCAATCCACGCTAGAAAATACTTCAGAGTGAGTGACAAAACGCACGTTTACACCGCGTTTCACTGAATAAGTTAAGTTAGTAAGATGTGAATAAGTTAAGTTAGTAAGATGTGGCTAGCACCCCTTATATGCTAATAAATTGAAAAGCTTTGGCGCTTACACCAAGTACGTATTGATTCATGCAATTTAAATTTAAGAGACAGTACAGCTAGTAGGGATGCTAGCCACATCTTTTGTTGGAGGAGCACCAATCAAACATAGAATCTGGGGTTGTATTTTGGCTATTTTGACCTATTTCGAGTGATTATTGGCCAATGTTCAAAAGTTCTGATTTTATTCTTTCAGGTTGTAGGTATCCGGCAAACATTTTTCCATTTTTAAGAAAAATTGATGGTGTGCCATTTACTCCTAATTGATTACCCAATTGATAGTGTTGAGCAATTGTATTTTTACTACAGCTCTTACGTTCGATAACTTTTTGATTTTTTAGATTTGTTAATGCTTCCTGCTTGTTTTTTGAGCACCAAGCAGATTCCATTTTTCTAGCCGAATCTGATGCTAAACCAGCACGAGGATATGCCAGATATCTTACCTCTATTCCTAACCCATTTATTTTATCAATATCCTTGTGAAGTTTTTGGCAGTAGAAGCAATCTACATCAGTAAAAACATTAATATAACCTATAAAAGGCTCTTTCGCTGGAAAGATTATTTGTAAATTTTTATCGATAGAGGCAATGGATTTTACACGTTTTTTTTCGAGATCTTTTTCTTTAAGATTAATAAATTCTCCTTGATCTATTTGGAATAAATCACCTGCAATGAAAAAATCTCCCGTTGTATTAACATATAAATCAGGCCCCCCTTCTACTTTAACTTGGTAAATATTTGATATATTAGTCTGATAAACCTCGCTCGAATAGTTTAGGTCTGATCTGCCTTTTTTTAAATTGTGGAGAATGTGATCCGCGATTTCTTTACCAGCAAGAATTGGCGATTTTGCGCTATCTCCGCAGTAGGCATTGGAGATCCCTATAACCAAAAAACTAACACTAATTAGTGCTGGATACTTCATAAAGCCTCCAAAAACTATAAACTTAAGCTGTTATTTTTTTTTATAGAAAGGAAATAAACTTACAATTGATGCTGCAAACAACAACACAGGTAGTGGTAAAGGAACTGGAGATGGATTGTTATTGACAACACTTAAAGAAAATTTTCCTAAGTCTCCATTACCAGGCAAAGCAAATAGATCTAAATTGTATTGCCCAGAATCAATATCAAAAACCAATGATTGCTGATGTATATTACCAAAACAGATTACAATAGCTGCAAATGACTTAATTGTTGACGAAATTACAACCCCAAGATAATCAAAGGGATTCGGTACAGATAAGTCAGTTACTGTTAATGTGTAATTTCCATCAGTCTCAAATGAAATGGAATCATGACTAGCCCAAGACCCAAGTACTGATTTTTCGAGTGAGTTGGTACCTGTCGAGCTAATAACAATAGAATTGTCAATGGATTCTGGCATGACATAAGATGCTAATGCTCCCGTGGACATCAAAAAAAGCAATGCATAAATAGGAATAGCAATAATTTTTTTCATAGTTAATTCCGTATTATTAATTTATGGATCTACTTGTACTGACATTGCTAAAAATGTCAATCCTGCTCTATATGGCCACTTTTTTTTGAAAGTGATTTGTTTAAAAACTGATTCCAGTTCTCTTCAAGATTGTTATCAGTGTTGTCATTAATAACATATTTATCATAGATATACTTGTGCAAAACCCTTTGAACATCAGAATGACCAATGTTCATATCACAAATCTCAGACAACCGTTTTACCACAAATTTTTCATTTAGGTTAGATAATACTATTAAGTCGATATCTCCCTGCTCTATTTTCTTTTCTTTCTCATTAATATCAAAGTTAAATATATTTTCTATTTGTTCTGCATCCATAGGAAAATAAGTCAAAATATCTTGCCCACTTTCCAGCCATGCGGGTACCAAATCTGCCCCACGTAGATTCTTGTCATTGAAAGGCATTAATTTCGTTAAAACACTTTTAACTGCATATCTAAATAGTTCTGATTCTTTAACCCCAAATCTATCGGCGATGCCTTTCATTTTTTTTATATCCGATTCGGAAAGCCGAACTGATACATTTCGCTTTTTAATACTCATTATTCTGACATTCCGTTAATTTTAGTTATAGATGGGTACTTTAAATGGATTTTTTTCCTAATGTATCATTTATATACCAAAAAAATATGACACCTATGCGAACTTTTTTTTACACATTAAAACAATGTGTTAAGGAAGGACGTAAGTAGGCAGAGCTAAAACACCATCCAAAGTTATAGAATCACAGTTAGAAATACAGCTTGTACTAAGTTGCACCGTATCGAGTTCAAACGCCACTAACTTATAATCAATACCAATATCACTAATATTAACGGTTCCTCCAAAGTTACCATCATTGTGTTGCGAATTTGTACAATACTGATCTTCACTTTTTATTGAGTTAACTAACCAGGCAGAGCAAAAGTTATTAGCACCACTTAAGTCGTAATCACCATTTTTCTCTGGGTTACTACTGGGGTCGTAATTATTTAAACTAATGATTAATTGGGGATATTTTTTGGTTTCATGTAGGTAAATTTTAAACTGAAGAGAGTTTTCGCTGCTTTTATAAATAACCGAATCCGTTCTATTGGCATATATTCTACGGTTACTTTTTGACAGTAATCCGTTTTCTTTTTTAGATTGGGTTAACTCACTGATACCGGTGCCTCTAATATATGAGGTGAAAATTGGAGTCTCTACATCATTACTTTCTATGTTGATAGCAGAACTATAATATTGATTATTGTTAGGGATTGGGCTAAAAGTAACTGAAATTTCTTTTTGGTCTTTAGCTATTAGTGATATAGGCAACACAATAGATTCAGAAAAATCGAAGTCAGTCTGTAGGATACCGTCCTTTTTAAAATAAACATTATCAATAAACAAGTTAGAAGATCCTTCGTTTAGCACCGTAAAATATTTTTTGCTTGTTTGACCAAATCTAACCTCTCCAAATTCAATGGCTGTTCCAGAGTTTGCTATGTTTAAACCTTGATTTGTCATTGCTCTAAGATTAGGTTCTGGAGATAAGATATTAATTAAATAAGTTTGTGAGTTTATTGCACCACTTTGACTGGTAGCCGTCGACTCGACAGAATATTCTCCAGGACTTGAATATATGTGTGATACAGCACCACCCTCACCTATTGTTCCGTCACCAAATGACCAGTCAATATTACATTGAATGTCTTCAAGTGTTGTTGTGTCACGGCAATTCCCAAATAAAGAGACAGGTCTTCCAGCAATATTTTTATCGCTTGATGTATTGATGCTAAAAGAAAAGTCATTGTTCAACATCCATGTTGCGTCGATAGACGACTCAATAATTGAAGCGCCGAGATAATGTAAATTAGATCGTTTTATTAGGTCTAAAGATTCATCATCTGGTTTATAAATATCTGATGTGAGTTGAGAAATAATAGATATGTTATCAAAACCTATTAATTTTTTTAAAGCGTTGCTAGAGTAAGGGCCGATACTGAACTTTTTACAAGAAAATAATTTTCCAAAGATATCAGAAGCTTTAGTAATTGTTTCATTAGTATTCGGAGTGCTAATAATAAAATCATTTTTTATAGCGTTAAATATTTCTCGAAAAGATTTTTGATAATTTAAATCTAATAATGAAATTTTATTAGTGTGATATTTGACAATATAATCAACCAATATGGATTCTTCTTTTTGAAAGCATTCAGTTAAAGAGAAATCGTCACTTTCAACCATACCAATCATTAAACCTAGCGACCGAATAATATATTGTTCCAGAGCTGTTTTAACTGAGGCCTCAATATATATATTTTCATTTCCTATCTGTAGATTACCTTTATTGCCGGGTCCGACTATAGATGTTTCATAGCCGGAAGAGATAATCGGTTTTGAGATTTCAAATTCTATTTTTTTATTTTTTGTTAGAAGTTGAGATGGTATGGATTTTTGTGCTTTCTCTTTTGAAAGAAGATTTACTGCTCTGTAACGAAAATTTTCAGCCTCAAATTTTAATGATGATTTATTTTCCTGTATTTTTCTAAATCCTATTCCTGTTAATAATTCAACACCTTTTCCGGGGATATACAAATCAGGTAAAGCTATCGCCTCCAAATATTGAACAGCTAGAAGCAGCATATTATTTAAATTGGCTATAATCTGGCGTTTTAATGCTAAATTTTTGAGATTTAAGTAACCTTCAGATTCTATAAGACGATCTATAGTTGCAGCCAACTCTTTCGCCTCACTGCTAGCGTTGACATAGTCAATAAACTCTTTTACATCTTCGTCAGAGAATTTACGATCCAAAACTGATAAAACAATAGACGGCTCTAAAAACATTAAAGCAATAGCTGTGGAGTGCGAATTTAGTGGATAGCTAGATTGGGATAGGTCGTTTACAAAAGAAATATATAAAAGATTATCGTTGCTATCAACGACGGATAGAAATGAATTGCTATAAGTAGCAAGGGTAATTGATTTTCCAGTTATTAGCTCTTCGCCTATGCCACCTTTTCCATCAAAATTGCTTTTAACCTTAAGGTCTAAGCTATCCAAGGCTGGATCGCTAAGATCTACAACGATTTCCTTTAAAGAAACGCACTCGATCTCAACATCAAAAGTATCAGCAGCTATGGTATTAGATGAGTTTTTAATTTTGCATAGTTGATTTTCTGGTAATGTGTCAATATTTAAATCATAGCTATCGCTTTTTTTGAAATTACTCGAAAAACTGAAATTCCCATCTTTTGAAACAGTTATTGTTTCATTACCATTACTTATGACAACTGACCCGTTTAACCCTGAAGCCTTTCCACCTAGCGTATAGTTAGGATTTTCATCCGGTTGTGGAGAAGTATCTGTAAAAGAAGCATCTTTAGATGTTCCACCACTACCTCCGCACCCAGAGATTAAAAACGAAAAAAATATAAGTTGTAAAAGTCGCACAAGATAAATTCCTTTTAAACGTATTCGTATGACATCTACAGTACATATTATTTGTGAAATTTGTGTGAATGTAAGGTTACATTAATAATTTTTAATTCAAGTACATTTAATCGAGGATCATGTAAAACTAATTATTTAGTATGATATTTCTTCCTCGACCAGATCATTTTTTGGAGCTTTCCAAGGCAGTAATTTATTAAGTAAATCTGAGTCAGAAGAAGGCGATGCAATTTCTTTAAGCCTGTAATCTCCGTCCTTTATCTCTAAGTCCATGATTTTGTAACGCTCATCTTGGACGATATTTTCTATCTTTACATTGTTAAACCCAAAAATTTTTTCTTTTTGTTTAACAATGTCAAACAAGCTTTTATCTTGATACAAGCCTAAAATGTCATAATTGATTTTTGCTAGATCTTTATTGTTGTTTTTACAGACTTCAAAGTTATCTGTTTGATCAATAAATCGTTTTTCTAAAAGTGCTGAGCGACGCCTTTCATGAAATAATTCTTGGTTTTTTTGATCTGTAGCGCCTTTTAAGTTCTTATAACCTTCTTGCCAATTTTGTAATGAGCCGCTTATTTTTTGTTGTCTTTTATTTAATTGGCTAATTTCTTGATTTTTGTTTTTTTTGTATTCATCAAATTCTTTTTGGAGTTCTGTTAATTGTTTCTGTAATTGCATTTTCTCAGAATTAATCTGCTTCAGCATGTATTGCGCTCTTTCTAAAGCTTTATCTTCAGTTTGGGCGATGACACCCATGGAATGACTCATAGAGAGAATAAACAGGGGTAAAGTTGTGAGGTATAAGATGAAAGAGCGAATAGATTTCATGACTAATCCTGTAATATTTAAAATTTAGCGTTTAAATCTAAGAAAAATGTATCAACCTCAATATCGCTTACGATAAATTGGCCTGGGTTCAAAGGATCAGGTACATCAGCAGCATCTATTTCTTCAGCACTTAGCCAACGAAATGAGACAGATAAATTATCTGCAAGCCACAAGTCGCCTTTCAGGATATAACCTTTTGCATTTGTTCCACCTAGGAGAAAGTCTGAATCTGCAAATGCATCGATAACTGCATCACCTTCGAGATATCGATAATTGAAGCCGAGTTGCCAATCCCCCCAGCCATTTGTTTTCTTCGATCCAAACCCTAAACCTAATTCATAACCACTTGATCGATCTGGAACAATGAATCCAACGCCAATTCTTTTTGAGACTTCTTGTGAGTCAAATGCTTTATTCTCTACCTTATCAGCCATGAACCATAAGTGATGCTCATCAAATCCAGAATAGTCATATCGAAGAGTTAGATTTAATAATTCAAATTCAGAGGCTAATGCATACAGTTCACGTTGTGTGCTATTAAAGGGGTCATTGGCAACAATGTTTTGTAGCGTATTTCCATATTGATAATAGCTGGAAGCTGTTAAATCTTGGTTATCTTGATTAATTGGGTTATCAACACCCACAACATTTTTAAAATAGAAATATGAAACAGCAAAAGAAATTACAGAATTTTCGCTAAAGTTGATATTGGTACCTAGCTGTCCAGCATAAAGCCATTTGTCATCATTCGGTGGATCAACACTGTCACCAGGTAAAATAGCTTGATGAATTTCTTGTAGCGGAAAAGCTCCTATTTGAATATAAGGGTCAAACATCCGTGTCGTTGATTTAGACCTCATTGGAGCATAAGTTGTATTGATGCCTTCGAATGTCATATCCGAATCCCAAATTAAATCACTGTGTAGCCAAGGGTTTTTAAAGCGCCCCGCTTCAAACCCGAATGTTTTAGCATCACTCGTATAATTAAAGTATGCAAGATCAAAACTTGACTCCCATTTTTTTCCGTATTTTCCAAGTGTCTGATTTGCAGAAACTGGATTTCCTGAATTTCCGGACGTTAACCGAATTCCAACTTCTAAATTTTCACTGGGTCGGCTGGTAAACATTAGCCGCGCTCGACCTCGTAGTCGTTGACGATCATCAGTTAAATTTAAAATAATATCTCGTGAACCATTGGCGACGCCACCAGCATCATTTGTTTCATCAATATCAAATATAGGATCCGTAGGATTATCGTTTGGATAAAACTCGCCACTGTAACGAACGCGCACATCACCTGAAATAGAGGTGCGATACACCCATTCGGGAGCTTCTTTTATTCCCCAACCTGTTGCACGAACATGCTCAATGATTTCAGGTTTGATATCGTCTAAAACTTCTTCTTTAACGGAGCTACTAATGTCGTCTTTTATATAATTGGGGATATAAGGTACACGTACTGTTGATGTATGCGAAGGATTTTTTGAGCTGTTTGATTCTTGCTCGGATGATTCGTTTTTTGTACGTGCTTTATCAACAAGCTGTTTTACTTTTTCTTCTGAGAGAATTCCCTCGTCTACAAGCATATTCAATATGTCGGTAGCGCTAATCTCAGCGTGAGAAGCATTTACATAAGAAACAGTCAATATGCCTAGGCACAAAATTTTTGATTTTATACAATTCATGAGATAAAAATTCCTAATTACAAGTTCTTGTATTTACAGTATTCTCTGGTTAAATAATAAATTTTTACAAAACAGAATTAATCTTAAAGGTAAACCAACTTGATGTTTCCTCAAAAGGTTTAGGTTTTCCAACTCTTCCTAAGCGAGAAAAAAACTTTTCAAGTTTTGTTTTTGTATCTTTCGATCCTTCAATCATCAATATTTCATAACGAGAGAAAGTACCATCATCTTCCACCCATAAAGTAATTTTTGCTTTGTAATCCAATGAGCGTATTTCTTTATCTTGCAGCATTGCTTTATTGATCTCAGCTTTTATGACAGAACCATAACCACCGCCTACCAAACCTTTGCCACCTTTTTTAGCGATCAAGCCAAAAGAATCTGAGCCCGCAGTTCCGTCGGTATCTAAACCAAGGTCTTCGCTAATCGATTCTTCAGGTCCTTCCTCTGGTGGAGCATCTTCAATTTCTTCTTCAATGCTTTCCTCTTCGACTTCCGGCTCATTTATTTCTTCAGGTGGAGGCGGAGGTGGTGGAGGCGGTGGAGTTAAAACCGTTATTTGCTGTATGATTTTTTTTTGAGTAACTTCATCTGAAGAGAATGAATTCATCAAATAAGTAACTAAATAATATAATCCGACAATAACTATCGCCATGATCAAAAAAATTCTTAGATATTTATTCATTCTTCCCATGGATAAATTACAACCTACTATTTAACTAACTTTTGAGTTACTAAACCCAATTGTTTTATTTCAACTCGACCCACTACATCAAGAACGTCGACAACTCTTTGATACTGAACGCTTGAATCTGCTTTAACGACAACAGGTAAAGCTGGATTTACAGCTTTATATTGACGCAATAAAGATTCTAGTTGTTCAATGGAAACAGGATAAGCATCTAAAAATATTGATCCATCTTGTGTTATTGATATCGCTTTTGTCTGTGGCTCACTTAAGCTAGGCGCTTTGCTAGCTTGAGGTAGATTTACTTTTATCCCTTGAACTGTTGCAGTCGTTAAAATAATAAAAATAATTAATAAAACATAAGATAAATCCAACATAGGAGTAACGTTAATATCATCATAGATTTCATTTTCATCGATCATAAATTGCTCCAAATATTTTTCATGCTACACGGCTTCCTGCGGCTTATTTCGCATAATATTCTGCAATTCTTGTAATAAATTCATCAGAAAATACACGCATATCGGCTATTGATTCTTTTATTCGGGTTGCTAAATAGTTATATCCAAATAACGCTGGAATGGCGACAATCAAGCCTGCCACAGTAGTTAGCAACGCTGCCGCTACACCTGGAGCAATCGCGCTGATATTGACATCACCTGTTAAAGCAATAGCTGCGAATGTAATCATCACCCCAAGAACGGTTCCCAAAAGACCTAGAAATGGCCCTCCACTGATCGCAATAGTTAATAACACCATTTGCGAGTTTAAGCGCTGCGCCTCTCGTATCATTTGGGCATCAAGGCTCGCTTTAATAGCTTCAATATTCTGTCGTTTTAAGCCTGTTGTTTTAACGCTAACATTTGGTTTTACTCTGGATTTAACATCTTGTACGCCACGGTGGTATAAACGATAAATTGGAGAGCTTTGATAGTGGTCACCCCGACCAAACAATGCTTGCGTTATCGGAGCTTGATCAAAATCTTCTCCGTCTTCAGGCTTGTCAACTTGCGTTGGGTCTCCATTACCGATTTCCCTAAACTCTGCTAAAAAGCCTTGGTTTTGTTTTAGAACTCGTTGGATATAAAAAAACTTTCCAAACATGACTATCCAGCTGATTCCCGCCATGATTCCTAGTGCAATGATGACAGTCCATCCGGTTTCACCAGTACTTTTTAACAATACGGCCCACATTCCATTATCACCACCGCCACCATTTCCTAATTGTTCGGCTGGCTGAACCTTTAGAAGAGTATTCATCATTCCTTGTGATGCAATGGCTGTTTTAATCCATGCTGGATTTCGAGCCGTATTGTCGACACGCAATTCGTCGATCGTTCCTTGAAAAGCTTTTCCTCCTTTTACGGCATCGCCAAAGATCCAATCTCCTGACATTAATAATAAAGTAATCGGTGTATAAGAAACTTCGCTACCATCAACATAGAGGCTCATACGTTCATTACCAAGAATTAAACCTATATGGTGCCAACTATCAGAGCTAAGAACCGGCGCATCAGGAGTCATATATGTTTCCCCTGAGCTACTTGTAAGATGAGCGGAAATGTTTGTATCGTTTAAAGATAAAGTCAGAGATCGATTGCCATCACTACGTTCAAAGATAGCAATATTTTTTTGGTTGGCATCTGCTTTTAGCCAAAAAGAGATAGTCAGCCCCTGTCCTTCACTTATTTCGAATGATGGTAGATCAGGTATTTTTAATAAACTTGATCCATTGAAAATTGCGCCAGCTGCAATATGACTTTGTTCTGAAGTTTCGCCAGTAAATTCTGTTGCATTTGCAGAATAAGCGGTTGCATCTAATGGTAAGGTTTCAGATTTAGAAAAATGATAAATCAAGGCCGTATGTGCATCGTAAGATCCGCTTTTATCTTCATTTTTTACAGCTGATTCATTTCCATAATACATCCATATTTTTTCTGTATTGATTCCCCCTGAAATTTTTGGAACTTTAACCCAGATATAAACAAATTGATTGATTAAATCGAAATGCTCAACATGGTATTTAAGTGGGGTTTGATCATCTCCCGCAATAAATCGAAGGTCACTCAAATCATTTTTCAAAAGAAAAAAATCATCGAAATTTCCCGAGTGCAATTTAATTAGTACTGTAGTGTCTGTCATCGTTTCAGAGATGTTTGCGCCAGTTATGCTTGCATCAATATTGATTTGTGACCTATATGGCCAGTCATCATTCCACCACGCTTGAGACATTACACTCCAACAAAATGTTGTAATGAATAATAAAATTCGATTTATTGAAGCTCTCTTTTCCGAAAACATAACTAAGTTCCTGTATCAATTAACTCGATGGTTATAAATGCTGAAACATCTTCTTGTTGTCCGCCACCTGAGGCTGCGGCAGTAATAGATTCTTGAACGGAATCGGTGGCCGAATTAGCAACATTACCAGCACCGGCCACATCAGCTCCTACAGAAGTGTTTGCTGTTGCACCGATTGAAACACCGCCAACACTAATGTTGTCAGCACCACCGACTTCTGCTGCTGCAATAAATAAATCACCGGCAGATTGAATTCCCGCTTCACCTGCGTCAACAACTCCTAAGGCAGTAGATAAATAAGTTGAGCCTTCCCCATCGGCTACTTCATAAAATCGACGTTGATTGTTTAACACTTCGTTACTCGATGTTCTACTTGCTGAAGTACGAATACCGGATCCCGAAACAGCAGGAGGTCGAATCGTTGTTAATAAACCTGTGGTTGTACTAATTTGAAATTGAGGTGCGGGAGTAGAAAAAGATGTTTTCGCTCCACGACCGGCATCAATATCTCCAAAACCAGACCACAAACTTAAATCTCCACCGGACAAACTGAAAGCCCTTGACTCATTAACATTAAATGCATCTGCGACAACGCTGTTTATATCTCCACGACCAAACGCAATAATCCCTAACTCAGAAGAGGTTTTAGTAACTTCTAATGCGTCTAATTGGTCTTTGGCCAAGCCAACATTAATACTCCCTGTGGGAGCAAATACATTGACGTTGCCCCCATTAGCGGACTGAATTGTTGAAAAGACTAAATCGATATTAGATGGAGATGAAGGGTTTTCTATCATGTCATTTTCAATTCCCCACGCTGAAAACACTTGATCTAAGTGAGTAAGCTCCTGCCCTCCTCTAGAGCCAAAATTTACATTTGATGATATTGAGGAATTTCCAGATTCTATTTGTATTATCTTTTCGTTCATTCCTGAAAGTAAGGTTGAATAATCAGAGCCAAAGAAAAGCTGTTGTGTCATGTATCCTCGTTCAAAATTGAGGATGGCATTACCGGATTCAGCTCCTTCGATACTGCTTTGTTTTGTGTGATCCGTCATTATTTTTTCTGCTATTAGTAACTGTTGCGATCGATTTGAGTTATCAAAAATATTGACAGTCGTTGTTAATAATTCAGAGGCAGAAAAATTTGAAACATCAGCCAACGTGTTAGATTGAGGAAATGCCGAAATTAAATATTTCTCGCGTTCGGGAGTAAGCAGATATTCCAATGTAATGATACTACCCATTGCATTAAAATATTTTTCTTTAGCATTGGCACGTTCTTCTATTGAAGTAAACCCGGTTTCTCCTAATTCCGGCTCTGAAAATAAATATTGACCTTTATCAACGATGCTGCTGGGGTTAGATAGTGCAATTTCTTTTAATGAGCTAGCTGCAATTCGTAATTTAAGGGAGTCATCAAATGTTGAGAATATATCGTTTGAAGATTCAGCTGTAATACTTAAAAGATCTTTTGAAATATTGGTGATTTGACTTGACGGTGCAGTTATCAGTAGATTTTTTACAATATGTAAAGCTTCAGTTGATAATATCAACCTATCTTGCATATTATTTGAATCGAGTTGATGGATGGTATTGAGAAGTTGGTTAACCGTAGAAAGAGACTTGTCAGCTGTACTTAATTCATCAATGATAGATGTTGAATTGACAGAAGAACCTATTGCTCGTTTGACCACGTCAGCAACAGCAATGAGCGTATCAATTTGATTGATCAACTCTTTCTCATTTATTGTCGATGATAATTGGTTAGACAGAAAATTGTTTAACCATCCAATCATAGATAAATTATCTATGTCTAGTGAATTATCTTGCCGTTGTAAATTTTCAAAAATCAAGAGGTCGTTATTAGATCTAACACCATCGCCAACAAGATCTTTAAAATTTCCTTTATTATTGTATCCGGCATACACATGGAGATTAGCGCCTGTAGAAGGAAGGATTGGGTTGTCGCGGTTGCTAATAGAAAGTATTCCACCGCTGGCACCCAGCTGAATATTTCCTCCTGCTGTTACCAATAAATCACCAGGTCCGCCTATCGTGATGTTTTTTGCAACTTGCCCTGTCGTTAAACGACCTTTAGTAAAGCTCAGAGGATAAGAAATATTTTCTCCAGCTGAGATTAGACTGATTTGATCTCTTTGAGAATGTTGTATTTCGAATGACGTATTGATTATATCTTGCCCAGCAATAACGGTGATGGGTTTCGGTACTATAAAAGAGAAGGATTTGTCGTTACCTATAGAACCGTTTAAGGCTTGAAACAAGGCATCACCACTATTAGATCGATCAATTAAACTATCTGCATGTTCGTTAATGCCAAAGGGTGAGAATAGAAATTCTTGTATCTGATCATTTAGATCTGTAAAAACGGTAGAGGTAGCACTTTGGGATAAATTTTCTGAAGAAGATAATGAATCTGGTGAAATATCAGGAATGCGATAAACGACACCATTATTATTTGCCAATATATTTTCACTTGCTTTTAACTGAATATTTGCAAGTTCTGATGGGTATTGGGCTAGTGAATTTTTTAATATGATATTTCCATCTAAAGCTTTGACGCTAAGATTAGATGGCAATATAGACATTATATTACTACCAAAAGAATATAGATCTGGGAAGTTTATAAGTGGTAAAAACTTCTTAACCTCGTTAGAGGATCCTTGCAGATATATATCTCCCGTTGTGCTGGTGAGAAATAAATTGGTGGTATCAAAACCATCAAAATATACGCCGTCATAGTCGCGAATATTACTTTCTGGAAATAACTGTCTTCTAACATTGGTACTTACAAGGGGAACATTGAAAGTATTTAAGATTGAAGCGTAACTAATACCTCGACCACTCAATAAATTAATGTTGGTATCTGATCCTGCTAGCATGATTGGTTGTGTTTCATTACCTAATCGTCCAATTGATCTTACTGATATTTTTGCGCCATCGTTTGAAAAGCTTGATTGCGTTATATCTTTCCTACTTACAATATTTAAATCGCCACCATGAATAACTTCATCTACACTTGAATCAGAAAAATCATTATCGATGCCCAAACTCGGCGTTGAAAATCCAACAGTACTAATCTTACCATTCGTTTCTACATCAAGATTTCCTCCCCCTACTGCATGTATACCACCAGAAATTAAATCTGATGCAAGGGCCCATGTTCTAATCCCATCGTATTTTTTATCCAAAAATACGTTTGAGGTTAAATCAAATTGGTCGCTGGATAGACGAAGAATGAAATTATGAGGAGTTTGCGCTAACGATTGCCCTGTTAGGTCTCCACCAGACCTAATTGATATATTTCCACCATCACGACTGAAGCCAGAAAAGTCGACTAATCCTATATACAAATCAACATAAGGTTTGTCTCCCCAAGAAGGTAAGTCTTTTCCTAAAAAACTATCCGTCAAATAATCTGCTTTACCTAGACTGGCAATATAGCTTTCTCCAGACATTTCGATATTTCCAGAAGCAAAGATATCAATGTCGCCTGTGCCTGTTTGTAAATAGCTATTTGTCGAGAATTTAATATCCCCTTGTGTATTCAATAGGTCTAAAAAGGCATATTGCCCAGACAAATCATTTCCAGCTGATATGGAAACACTCCAAGAATCCTTTGAGAGTAAAACAGATGTAGGAGCTGCACTAGGATCAATGGTTTCTTTTTTAACAGCTGCGTTAAGATGATCGTTAAAAAGGATATCGCCGTTACTTCTAAGTTGTAAGATACCTGGCTGGTTGTTTGAAGTTTCAAGATTTACCAAATCAATAGCGCTATTAATAATTAAATTGTTGCTAGAATAAATATCGAGATATGGTCTGACGTTGATATTTTCTGTACTAGCAATAAAATCATTGGGATTGGTTGCATCGACTTGAGCTATAAGAGAAGTGGCTGATGTTTGAATATCAGCTGCTGTAGTCCACTCCTTTGATTCACTTAAAAACAAAGACGTTGATCCTGAAATATTATCAGCAGTCTCAAACACTGCGTGAGTATTAATATCATTTACATTTTTTACAATATTGACGTCACCAGCAATTGAGAAATTGGCTGCAGAATCAATATTAACCGCTCCATTAGGTGCTTCTACCCATAGATCATTTTGCTGACTATTATTAGACGTACTTTTTAAGATTGCATTACTCGTTATTTGTACACCATTACCTCCATGTAGGATTGTTTTACCGGCTGTGGTTGTTTCAATCTCACCGCTAATGGTTAGTTGTCCTGAAAGTGTGGCAAGACGTAAATTTTCTGATGTTAAAATGTCATTTGCTGCCACTATGAGGTTTTCCCCAGAACCAGTCGCTAATATGTCTAGGCTTCCGTTAAATCCCTTAGCATTTAAATCTAAAATAGCATCCCATGTTTGTTCAGAATAAGACGTGGATTGAACCTTAAGGTCGACGCCTTGAGATAATATAGAGGTAGAATCTTCATTTGAAGCACCACTAATAATCTCAACGTTACCGCCTGCAATCAATTCAATTGCCCCGCCCTTCCCATTTGTTGTTTGATGCGTGTTGGTAAAATCAAAACTATTGGTGTCAGCAATATAAATATTATTGTTTGCTTTTGCCGAGAATATTCCTGCATCGTTGCTATTGATTCCATCTTCAAATAATTGAGTGTAGGAAGATAGATCAAACAAGGCATTTTCACCGATATTTATATTTTCCAGAGAGTCTATATTGACATAACCACTCGCAGCATATACCTGAGTATTAATATCTACGTCTGTACCAGAAAAGAAAAAGCTAGCGCCAGGTGTGGCAATTGAAGTATCAGCTTGATTTTCTTGTGAACTAAACGAGTCGGTAAAACTGAGTAGCTCTTGGGAGTTTATAGACATAACTGTTGGAGAATTTGCACCGACAATAGGTGTGTCAACGGCCAAACTACCAGCTGTTTGCAACTCAACATTCCCTGACCCTAAAAATGCAGTTTCTGCGTTAATAGCGACTTGTTCGCTACCAATCAATATCTTAGATGCAAAATCTAGAGGGTTAAGGTCGTCATTATTTAATCTGATAATGGGCGCAGATAGTGAAAATTGCGTATTTGTCTTGGTATTTAAAATTTCACTGTTATTTGTTGAACCAATTAAATCAATACTTTTATCTGCAACAATACCAACACTGATATTATTTGTTAAATCTATAAGATCAGCTTGCAATAATACATTGCTAGCTTGTAAGTCTATCGATTCATTAAAAGATAGTGTTTTATTAGCCCGCAATTCTGAGATAGATGTTTGTTCTATTAAATTTTTCGATAAAATCGCACCATTACTGGTATCACCCACAATAATATTTTCACTCAGAAGTTGTAGTCGAGTATTAATGGGAGAGGGAGAGGGAGAGGGAGAGGTGGAGGTAGAATTTGAAAATGAAAATCGATCGAGATCGGAAAGACCATCAAATACAATACCCAAAGTACCAGATACAGAAACTATGCTGGAGTTGTCAACATTAACAAAAGCAGTCGTCGTATCTGTTGAAGAAAGATCTAATCCACTGATGTTTGTGGAAGAAATAAGTAGCGTGGCACTTTGATCATCTGGGCGCCAAAAATTTCCATTATCTCCTATATCTAATTTATCTGCTGATATTTGGCTATTGTTGACAATGTTAATACCCGTTGTCGCGGTTGCCACTAGTTCGTTGACTTCTAATACTGAATCACTGATCGTTAGGTTATTGGTCACCGCCTCAATTTGCCAAGCATTATTAGCCCATGTTCGCGAGCCCCCGACTAAAATTGAATCCGCATTAATAGTTTCAAATAAATCGGGTGAGATAAGAACACCGGTAAAATCAATAGGAGGTAAGTCACCAATGAATATATCGCCAGCGGCAACTAAATCAAAACCTGCTCCTATCGGTGAGCTCTGTGATGAGTTTACAGTGCTAGAAAAATCTAAGTTCTGATCTACACTGACTGTCAAGCGTCCATTTTCTTCAGGCCTAGAGCCAGGTTGAGTATTTTGGAAAAAATTATCGGCTTCAACAAGCACATAATTAGCACGATTAGAAATTATGTTTCCAGGTTCTACACGAAAACCTGACCACGCATCACTAACCATGCTACCTCTATTTAGAAATCTTCCTGCAACTATGCTAGCCCCAAAATTATTTGTACTGCTAAA
This sequence comes from Cellvibrionaceae bacterium, assembly GCA_050633885.1. Classification (GTDB taxonomy): domain Bacteria; phylum Pseudomonadota; class Gammaproteobacteria; order Pseudomonadales; family Cellvibrionaceae; genus JAWSVE01. The sequence continues at coordinate 185,709 of JBOEHK010000004.1, read as the reverse complement.
ATCTTTTCCGATAGCAATAGGAAGGCTCTCAGGAGTTACCAAAAATGCACCTTCAATGAGTGCATAATTTGCAGGTAACACGGTGTAGGTTCCACTCGCCAATTGTGACGAACCAGATATTTCTATCTGTGTTCCCCAAGTAATATTGCTCCCGCTGAACTCAATGAGATCGTAAGGGCTAAAACCTGAATCTTGTGTTGGAATGATTGCAAATGCATCGTGATAATCCACAGAATCTAGAATATCAACAGTGCCACCTAAGCCAGCAATAAATTCTCTTCCGTAAACAGATCCTCCACCGCTTAAATCAATAACGCTTCCTGAAAGAGATTGAATAGAGGGGGAATTAATGGTGATTTTTTTTTCAGTTAAAGCATCAATTTGTTCACCATAGTTATAAATCCAAGCAGATTCATCGCCTAGTACTCGACCAAAAGGCGTCTGTTGAGTACCGCCAACGCTTAAGGTGGCTTGATCTGTTAAGGTGACATCCTTATTTCCATTTAAAGTAATGACGCCATAAGGATTCTCGATAATACTAGCAATAGTGATACTGTCAGCGTTAATAGTTAATTCACTACCGAAAGAAATAGTTGGCGAAGATACTTCTTCATTGGAAGAAAGAGCAAATCTACTATCAGCTCCTAGCAGATCAAATGAATAGCGTGAATATGTTTCACCCCATATTTTAGGTGCACTGATAGAGATATCCGCTTGAGTTTGCAGATGGTTATTTCCTCTTGCAAATGCGCTAGAAGCTTTAATGGGTGGGCTTCGATATCGTAATCCTTCAAGAGCGGAAATATTAATTTGAGACACATTGGATAAAGAAAGATCACCGAATAAATCAACAAGCTGTGCATTAATTGTGAAAATACCACTGCCGTTTTCTGCTGAGATGACATCTTGATATCCCAATTCAATCCCTGTTTCTCCTAGTTGCACATAAGAAGAATCAATGCCCAATGAATGATTGTTTAAATCAATTGTTGGAGTATCAAAGACAACAGAATTTTGTGTAGAGATATTGATATCTGATGCCAAAATAACTTTGCTTTTTGCTAATGTCGCTCCTCTTGTTGAGTTATTTGTATCAAACAATAAGCGTGATGTATTGTTGTTAGCTAGGTTCCCAGAAGCTATTTGTCCTTTAGCGATATAATTGGAGTCGATCAAATCACCGAAAATGAATGTATTACCTAACGAATTGATGTCTGATGATTTACCAGCTAAAGAAGATCCAAGAACCAATTCAAGAGGAATATACTGAGTGACACCAACGTTAAATGGTAAGCGACTATTTGCATCTAAACGATAACTTGCTAGCCCCCCTTGAAAACCGTCGCCAGAGTCGCCAAAATCAACAGTTGCTCCCATGTCAAAACCTAGTTCACCTCTAAGGTAAAACTCCCCTGCAGCTAATGGCAGAGTTACATCTTGATAGGTACTTTGAGAAGAATCTGAAAATACTCTTTGTTGAGAGATTATATTTTTTCCACGTAACAATATTGACGCGTTGGGGTTAACTATTCCAAAACCAAATGCTGCATCAAGACTTAATGTACCAGCATCAACCAATCTATATAATCTTTCTTGGTTAGTATTTTCATTAAAACTGGGAATCTCAAAAGCAGCAGCTGATAAATCAAAGTGGGCATTTTCTCCAAATAAAAAATAGTTTTTTGTGGTGGGGACTTCACTGGTATCTGCACTTATCTGAGTTAAAGTTGAATATACTTCACCCCCTGCTATCACCACTTCGCCATCAAGTAAACCACGATTATTGGCATGAAACTGAATAACAGATTGAGGTGCCGCTGTGATTTTTGCTCCCGAATCGAAACTAAGAATTCCAGTATTATCAACATTAGGATCAATACGTTGTGCGGAAAAGGTTAAAGATGATGGAGAATTAAGATAATTTTCTTTTTGTTCTATATCTAAAACATCATCAATATTATTTCCAGAATCTTTTAATGAGGTATTTTTATTTTTAATCAAGCTATCGTAAGCCAAATTAATATCGGCTGTACCTTCTAAAAAAACATTTCCATTTAATGCGGTAAAAGAATAATTACCTAATCGAAGGTTATCAAAGAAATCATTTGATATATGCATGTTTTCGGTCAAAATACTTTCAGCATAATCTGCTACAACAATATCCTTAACTGAAAAGCTTAAAGTGCCACCCGAATTCCCATCGAGTGCGCTAATAGATAAAGGTCCATGTGATATAAATTGTGCTGGTAAGCCGCCATCTTTTTTGGCCGTGAGATCTATATTTCCTGCTTTACCAATGGATAACTTTTCTGAATTTTTAAGCCAAGCACCTGCATTTAAAGAAAATGAAGCAGTGTCAGATAATTCTAATAATACCTCTGAGGAAAGATTGATATCGCCAGCGTCAATAGATGCTACATTGTACTGATTGCTAAGAACGCTGCGCGTATTTTGATTTGATAATCTACTTGCAACTGTTGTTCTTGAAAAAGTATCATTTACCCATTCACCACTGGTATCAATAGTGCCGTTTATAAATAAGCGCCCTTCATTAAGATTGTTTTTTTGAGAAAGAAGAATATCTCCGCCGGTTGTATGTATATTGCCTTGAATCTCTATATTCTGTGCCGTAAAATCTAGGCCGCTTTGTCGACCAAGATTTAAATCTGTATCGTCTTGCAAGATTGATCCAAACTCATTCTTAAGTACAAACTTTTTTGCTCCGCTTCTTTCAATCACTTCTGAATCTATAATCAGCTCGCCATTTGATAATGGATTCCCAGGTATAAGTCCCTGTAGCACTCGCTGATCCATTAACTGTTTTTCGATACTGCCTGCGTAATCAACAATTCTTATATCAAATGATTTTGTTGAAAATAAATTTAACGTGATATCGCCAGCTGTTGCAGAATTTGAAAATTGTCTTTGGAAAACTCCTTGCTTTACTGAAGCTAACAGTGCAGATGAATCTGAAAGTAGTTGAGATGGTGAGTCGATGGTTAAGAAACCAGCATTCTTGCCTTCAATATATTCTTCTCGATAATTTAGACTGGGACCAAGGCCTGGACGATAGTTGTTAACTGACCCCCATTTTGGATCAGAAACTAATTGCTCTTCAGTATTAATAATAGAAAGGTACAGATCATTAGGATTTGCATCGCTAATGTCTACAAAACCATTTTGACCTAAAAGTCTTGTTGTTTGAACAAATCCTGCATCATAAGTTACGTAACCACCTGATACATCGACGGTAGTATTATTTCCTATTATTGTTGCATTATCAGAGCGAATTGAAACACTGCCCCCAGTTGCCGATCTTTCGTTAGCCGTCTTTTGAATATTATCTAGAGCAACTGTCCAATCAAATAAATCGGTTCCACGTTGAATATCGATTTCTACTGTCTCACGCAATAACACGCCATTTTTTTGTTCTGGTGAATTTTTTAACTCATCGGATGTAACAAAGAATTTTACTGTGTTTCGTGAAGAATCTAATTGGGTTGTTGTAGTGCCTGATACATCTATGGAGCTTCCATCTCGCATTTCAAACAAAGATTCCGAATCAATATCTGTTTGTGATAATGTTAATTCTTTATCGGGATTTTCTCTTGCACGAATAATCACTTCACCACTTGGGGCAACAATTGAAGAGTTTTCTTCCATTACGATAGTATTAGCTTCAACAATGACTTGAGATTTAGGCTGTTGAAAAGAGTCTGCATCCGTTGCAGTTCGTGATGAATCATCTACAGTGATTTCCATGACACTATCTTTAGCAATAGTGATATCACCAGATTCTGTACCTATGGCAATATTACTATTGGCTTTTCGTGGTACTTCAGTATTATTTTCGTAGTATAAAGGGACAATAACATCAATTGTGTCAAGCGCATTACCCAAGGCTTTTACTTCGGCCTGGTCACGTGAAATTAATCGAATGGAGCCATTTACATCTACAGCAGTTTTTGATTTTATTTTTCCTGCTTGAACAATTTCACTAGCTACAAGAGTGACATTACCAAAATTAGAGACAAGTTCCCCGGCATTAACAACAGCACCTCTCTCATCTCCAGATCCGGAATTTACTTCAACTAAAAAACCTCGATAATCGAGCTTTGCTGTTGGCTTTGCTTCAGGGTCAGTTAATGCTAAAAAAACATCTTTTTTTGACCCAGCTAAAACGACCTGGCCCTCTTCGCTACTAATATATCCCTCGTTGATGACTTCGGGGCCAGCAAGCAATGCCGTTGCATTATTACTTACAATCTCGGCGCCTGATTGAACTATGATCCGAGGCACATCATTATCACCATCGGTAATATCTTGAGTATGATCGTGTGCATTCGTTAGAAAAGGTAAGCTGGTGTCAATACCATCAAATAAATTATCTCGTTCAAACCATTGTGTAACATTAGAGTCGATTAAAGCAGAATCCATAGGAACACCCGTGAATTCCATCGCTGCCGCGATAAAACCTCGAGTATTAATTTGAGAGCCTTCACCAAAAAATATTCCGTTTGGATTAATCAGCCAACAAGCCGCGCTACATGTTAAGGATCCAAATATTGCGCTAGGTGATTCTTGTCCAATGATATTTAATGCTACGGAATCTTGATTTGGCTGATTAAAAATAACTTGATTGTTTGCGCCAATGTTAAAACTATCCCAATAGGCCAGCAATCGATTACCGTCTTGGTCAACAATTAAATTAAATCCATCTTCAGAGGTTGTAATTGTTGCTGATCCAGACTTTAGCCCGGCTAATAAATCATCATCTGTTGTTTCTAATTGAGGTAATAGATTATCTATTTTTACAGGAATCCCCAAATTGCCTAAGTATGATCCAGAGGTATTTTCTTTCCACCTATCGGTTGGTCTAGCTGTTGTTATTTGTTGTGTTTGCGCATTAATGTTATCGACTACTAAAAAACTAGCTCCTATCCCTAAACTTGTAAAAAATAACGTTGAGGAAAAGCATGTAGCTAAAAAATGATGCTTTGAATTGTTATTCATTGCATTTTTTTTCGCCTTATTTTTTTTGATATTATCGAAATATATCTTCATTAAAAATCCATCCGTAAGCTGGCTCTTGTTGCTATATCGCCTTTCTCAATACTCCCCTCATGCTTTAAGGGGTATCCGCTTTCAACTTTTAAATGCACGCTATCAAAAAACATAGTTTTAAAACCGGCTCCAAAACTTGCGATAGAGAAATTACTTTGCTGATCAGTTAATGGTTGATTTAGCCGCAAACGCGACGCATCATAAAAAAGATAAGGTGAGACACCATCAATCCAGTTAAATTTTGGTTCCCAAGATGGTGGTAGTATTTCGATGGTTCCAATCCAACCAGAGTCTCCTTGGATTTGTGATTCGTAATACCCCCTAACAGAAGTAACTCCGCCAGCACTCATTTGTTCATTACTCACCAAAGGAGATTCGGTAATTTGGCCACGAATAGAATGGCTAATTTCCCAATTATCTAAAACTTGATAGGCCCTTTTCCAATTAAAGCGCCACAAAGAAAAACTACTATCAGCTTGACTTCTTTTTATCCCGAATTCACTACTATCATTATTAAAAAGCCTAGAACCAAAAGTAAATCCAGTGGATGCAGTGTCAGTAACTTTTTTCCCACGGTGATATAAATTATATTGTGCGGAAAATGTGGAATACTGAATGGGTGTTGTTATAGTCACATCGCCGGGAAGCTCAAGATTTTCATCAAAATCTTTGTAGTCCCCACCGATTGAAAAACTATGGATGGCTCTAGGTGTTTGTTTAATGGGCTGAACCCAGCGGAGTCCGTAAATTCTACCGTTGCCGATAACTTCTATATCATTTACAGCAACAGATAATTGGGATTGGGAATCAACAGCATATAGTGCTAATTTTCCGCTCAAATTGTTAATTGGCATTAAATAACTTCCCGCGACTACTTGAACCTCATCTGTATTCTCTGGAGTAACTTGAAACTGAATAGATACTTCGTGATTTTTTTGCCACAAGTTACCATAGCGAAAATCAGCACTGAGTCGTGTAGGTGTTGTTGTTTCAGTATGATAGTTAGTCACTTCTATTCCACCGTGAAAAGGCAATTCATCGGCTACTGTTAAATCTACGTCTATAGCTCCTGGTTGTGGCGATGCCTTTAGAGCAGGTACAATTTTCAAATCTCTATTTACCTGATTAGCTAACCGAGCTTGGGTTTGTAATGCCGGGACATTCAGTACTTTCCCCTCTTCCAGCGATGGAAATTGCTTACGAATATTATCCAGAGAAAAATATTTAGAACCTACAATTTTCACCTGCCGTACAACAGTTTCATCTACAACTAGTGTAATAACACCTCGATTAATATCTTGATTGGGAACACTGATAGCGGTCGTTGGATACCCAGCTTTTTGATAGAGCGTTTGTATGGCTTGAGCGGCTTTATCGATATCATCTATTGTTCTTGCCTCACCCAAAAATGGCTCAACTGCACGCTGAACAACCGATTGATCAAGGTGTTTGACGCCTTCAATACGATATTCCCATATATCAAAAAAAGTGACCGCAGAGCTCATTGCAGAAAACATGATAAAGCCGGCAAACAATACTGATCGATATATTATTTTCTGCATTAGTGGTTTCGATATTATAAAAGTGTGAATGATTATCTTTAGAAGAAAAAAGCCGACTGCAGTATGAGTCAGATGCTGTTGAGAAAAATAAAGGCGCACTCTAGCAATCTAAAAGGAAATTCGTGTTAAATATTTATGTCGTTTTTATTTCATTTGAACAAATTTAGATCAAAAACATTCTTCTTGTAAGAATAAAGCATTACATTTGATGGTTTTGTTGAATAACTTTCAGTTTAATTTTTTGTCAATTCAATTTAACAAAGTCAAATTAGGATTACGCATCTTCTATGATTGATGAGCCCAACCATTTTTAATATCGATCTTAATTCAACTTCACAAACACGAGAGATAATGATCATGAGATTTAAACAAATTAAACCACTAGCTTCACACTTCAAATGTAATCTTAGATATAAGTTAATGATGTTATCTCCAGTATTACTTACGGCACTATCATCAATTCCAGCAAGTGGAGATGAATACCATGGTTTAGATATTGATAAAAAAGAAATGGAGATTATCGATAAAATAATTGATGTATCTCTCAAAGAGGATGGAAAAACAATCGCTGAAATTTATACAGATCTTTACACGAAAAAATATTCAAATATCCTGAAAAATCAAATACCTGATATTGATAAGCGTTCCTTTGAAATAGTCGAAGAGGAAACTGCTAAGTATATCAACAATCAAATTGATAAAGAAAATTCACTCAATAAAATTTTATATTCAGTGTACAAAAAATATTTTACAAAAGATGAATTAAAAGAACTCTATCAGTTTTATTCTAGCGATATAGGTAAAAAATATGTAGACATACACACTGACTTAAGAGCTGATCAGGCCTCTTTTATTGGGCATTGGGCATCAGGTTTAGAAATGAAAATAAGGAACCAAGTTGATAAAAGATTAACAAAAGAAATAAAAATACCAAAAAAATAACTGGGTAATAGTGTTATAAAATAAAAAAGGCGGCATTGCGCCGCCTAAAACTTATGTTTTTAGTCAATTGGATTAATTAGTGCCTTGAGTGGCAACACTAATGTCCCCATTGATACGAGGAATTGAACAAGAGATTGGATCTGATAATCTTTGATTGTATACAGATGTTGGGTTAGCAGCATCAAAAGGAGTCGTCACGTTTGCATTGTTACCAGACAAACCAACAAGCGCTAAACTACCAACATCAGCTGGTACGCCATTTTCCAAAAACCCTGGGAAGTTTTGAGGAGTGACTTTCAAGCTAGTGTTAAAAGTTTGAACAGCAGCAACGTCTTGACTTGTCGAACGTAAACCAGTAGCCAAAGCTAAACGATCTGCATTAGCATCGATGTTAGCATTCCATTGGATTGATGCTGAAGCAACGTTTTGGTAAAGGCCGGCATGAACATTTTCCAACGTTGGCGCAACTCCATTCACACGAATGTATTTGAATTGGTTACGGTCTGAACGGCTCTCACCTACTTTCTCGATAGATTGTACGCCAATTGCTGTGCGATTAGCTGCAGCAACATTCGTCATACATTTACCAAGATCAGATGAACCATTATTCCAGTGAATGTGTGGAGGAGCACTACCACCAAAACCACCACATTGAGTTATATCGTTGTTCTGATTATTACAATCTGATCCAACTTCCAAACCTAGTTTAGTGAATGAACTCGCTCCACGATAAGCACATGGGTTTTTCATGTAGAAAGCATTGAATTGTGCTTGGGTACCTGAACCAGCTGCACGAAGACATACTTCAACTTCAGGTGAGTTAGTGGTAATTGCATTACCCGAAGCATCCTTCATAGAGCTCCAAAGTGGGATACTGCCTGAGAAAAGATTAGCAATGACAGCTGAAGATAGAGTTGGCATTTCGCTAACTTCTTCAGAACCTGTCACTAAACCTTGAGCAGTTTGTAATGCATCACGAAGATCTTTAGTGACAACAACGCCAAATGTTTGAACATTAACGGGCTGTGGAGAACCGTTAGCTGACCAACCAGGACCGCTAAGAGTGAGGCCACCATTTGCCGCGATACTGAACATATCAGGTTCAACATCTGAAACACCTACCATAGCTGGTACATTGATATTAGTGTCTGGACATAACCATTGACCAACAGATTGATTGACACAAGAACCACCTAATTGAGGATCAATTTCGATACTGGGTACAGTTGCGTTATTGAAAACTGGACCAACACCTTGACTTGAACCGCCCGAAGCTTTTCTGAACATAACATTCAAATTTGCTTGAGAAAGTCCTGGTACTGTAGCGTTTGAAATAGTACAAGTAAAAACACGAGCCACGTCAGAATCTTGACGGTACTCATCCAAAGTACCAGCAGTACAAACTTGGTTGATGTAGTTTGTGAACTGGATATCAACAGCTGTTGCACCAGATAAAGTTAGCTCAACATCAATTGAAGATGTTGGAGCTAATGCGAAAGTTTGAGCAGCCGCAAACGTTGCGATAGCTGCAAATAAACTTTTAATTTTCATACAAAACCTCATAAATAAATTTAAATGATAGAGTAAAATTAAGCAGCTAATTTACGGCGACGAGCAGCACCTGCTAAACCAAGCAAAGCTGAACCAAATAACCAAGCAGCAGCAGGAAGTGGAACAGCAGCAGGACCGGCAGTACCATAGGTTACAGTACCGTTAGCAACGTCTAATTTCCAAAAAGCGTCAACACCATTAATAGTTGCATCTAAAATTGGACCAGCATCTTGACCATTGTTTGCATTAATATCACGAACTAATGCCCAGCCGCCTACTTCTTCTAAATTATTACCAGCAACCGTACCTAGATTGAACAAATTACCAAGACCTTCATAATCAGCGCCCCATTTAGTTGAAGACCCTGCGTAATTCAATCCACCTTCTAGAAAATAAACTGGGTCGTCAGTTGTACCGCCAACGCCTGAATTATTATTTAGTAGATGAGTTTCGTAACGATCAAACGCTGTAGAATGTCCAGAGAATATATTAAATACATAATCTGCGTAAGTAGGCGCTTGTGATCCGGTAAAATAATAACCGACATCAGCAAGGCCATAAGTTGGAAGATCAAAAAGTGAATTGAAACCTGCAACGTTATATCGAATATCAGCACTGTTGCCAGCTGCTCCGATATAACTAAGACCTTGTGCGTCAAGTGTAAATGTTTGAGCTGCGTTTGCATTTCCTAAAAGAAAATCTTTAGTGCCAACGCCTAAATCTTGAGTAAAAGATTTTTCAGAAGCAACATTCCAAACTGTAAGAATTAACTCACCGTCAGTTCCGGTACCTAACAATCCATTTGTTCCACCTGCAGAGATCCAGTCAGCACTTGCGCCAAAACTTGTCGCAATTACAGTCGTAGCCAATAATGTTTTTGCTAATTTCATAGCAACTCCTTTGATTAATTAATTTGCTTACGTAAGTTAAGTAAATAATTTAAAAGAGATTGCAACCCGGCTATCTTGAAATTTTAAATACGGTATGTATAAAAATAATGCATCAGACCCGTGGCTTTCCGACCTCGCTTTACAACGAGTGTGGCTTCCCCCCAAAATATAAAAATCATGTGGTAAACCAAATAAAAAGTTAAAATCCACATGAAATACCATCTGATTAAGTCAGATGTTTAATATCGCATAAATTAGCGACGGGAGATTTATACCGTTTGAATTGTTACTTTAGATGAATGGCAAATGAATTTTTTCTTTCATTTATGATAAATTAAAGGTATTTCGTCTTTTTAAACGAGCTACTCGCAAAAAAAATTAATAATGAATACAAACGTAATACGTTTTAATTGAAAAATTATTATTTTATACCCTAAATAATTAAGTAAAGTTTAATTAAAAGTAATGGCTTAAATTTTTTCAATCAGAATATTTACGAGTTAAATATTTTAATAGGTGATTTTTAAATATTCTCAAAAAAAGTCTGAGTTTTAAAAATTGAGGATTATTTCATGAAAGGTTAAGACCAATTGGCTTGCAGGGAAGCATCTCTGCCTCATTAATTGATTACATCTTTCTTATGAGCAACCTGTTTAGTTAATCTATAAGTCACGTCATATATAAAGTCATTCGGCTGTAACATTCTCATCCTATAGTCCGCAACAAATCTTCATGCAATTTAATTACATTTCGCCCAGCTGACAAAAAACCTCTGCAATTTCAAGTGGTTACTGCAAAAACCTAAAGCTGCTTAATGTATATTGTAGGATTCTCCCTTAATTCATTGATTTTTATAGATTAATGACAATAAAACTAAACCAATATTTAGCTGATATGATGACCCAAAACGGATTTCGCACAACAGACAAAAGCTATTCCCTAACGGCTTTAGATGTGTTTTTTTTATGTTTGTTTTTTATAGTATTTAGCTTTCTTTTAGGTTCTTCAGAGGTGCTTGCAGCTAATGGGGCACAGACAACAACTACAGAAAACCCATCGTCTAGCACTGATTACTTGGTAAACCCTGGCGATGTTCTATCGATTTATGTCTGGAACGAAAAAAGTTTAAATATTCCTGAGTTATTAGTCACTCCCGACGGAAATATAAACATTCCCATTGCGGGAAAAATTAAAGCGGGAGGACGATCCACGTCATCAATAGAAGAAAGTATTTCTTCTATGCTATTCGAATATCTTCGAGATAAACCCAATGTCACCGTGAGCATAGTCTCTTTGACTGGAAATGTTGTATCAGTGTTAGGACAAGTCAATAGACCTGGGCAATTTATCATGCGAGGTCTTACCGATGTAACGCAAGCCCTTGCCCTAGCCGGTGGGTTAACCGCTTTTGCAGATGACAACAGTATTAAAATCTTACGACGGGATAGCTCAGGCAAACAAAAAGCAATTGAGTTTCGATACAACAAAGTATCCAACGGAAAGCACCTTTCTGAAAATCTTATTTTAAGAAGTGGAGATGTGGTTTTAGTACCATGAAGATTTTTATAGGTACTAGCGTATTTGTATCGATTAGAGGCGAATTGAAATGTATAAAAATATTTATCTTTTATGCAAAAATCATGTTGATTTCTTTTTCTATGATGACCTCTTCATTAAGTACTGCTGAAAATAATCTATTTTTTTCTGTGGCCGGTCGATATGAATCAAGTAGTAACGCACTACTTAGCGATAATGATGAAATTGAATTATCAGGTTTACTAATCTCACCTAAGATTGGCATGTCAATAAAAAGACCAGATCAAGTCTTTAATGTTGATTTTTCATCCGATATTAATCGTTATAACAAAGATGAATTTGATTCTGAGAATTATAATTTTAATGGGTATTTTCATCGAAACAGAGAAAATTTAAAGTCAAAAATTTCAGTCTTATATAGAGATGAACAAATACGAGATAACACATTTGATCTAGATGGAAACCTTCAGGATCCAAAAGATAATAGAATTGTGGGTGTTACAACGTATGAACTTAATTATGCCATGTCTGAAATTAACAGTTTCAATTGGCAAACAAGCTATCAAGACGTATCGTACAAAACAGAAAAAGAAATCAATAATTATTCTGATTATCAGTACGGCTCTACAGGCCTTGAGTGGCAACACAAAATAACGCCATTAAGATATTTAACTGCTAGCATTAAAACCAGTCAATATAAATCTAGTTTTGAATTCGAATTCGCATTACAACCCTATATTAATCCTTTAATTGGTTTCTATATACCTCCTCCCAAACCGACAGAAATAGCAGAGGTTTCTACTGTAGCATCAACTACTGACGTTAATGTAGGGTTTGGAATACAAATGACTGAAAAAGTTAATTGGAATTTACTGATAGGAAGTTCAGAAGTTAAAACAACTCAAGAAGCAACTATCCCTTTTTTTAATTATCTTGACCTCAATAGAGAAATAATTATTTACGAAGAAAGCGAGTATATAAACAAGAATAAGGAAAAACAGTTTAATGCAAATATAAATGTTCAAGAAAATAGATATTTTTATAGTATTGATGCAAGCATATCGAATGAAGACAGCTCCAATGGAACAATAATTAAAAAATCCACAGTTTCAGTTTATGGCGGCTTTAATTTAAATGTTAAAAACAGCATTAATTGGAGAATTATCTTTCAAAGAGAAAAACCAATTGATGAAGAGCTGGTGACTGTCAATCAATCTTTATTTAGAGACTATTATCGAAGTAGGTTTTCATATGACCGTAAAATATCTAAAAATTTTAAGGCAACATTAGAATATTCATATTATTTTTTAAAAAATAACGATTTTGATGAAAAGATATCATCTCAAATATTATCTTTATCTTTAGTCTATTCACCAAAACCAAAACGCTGGTAAAACCATTCTATTTTTACAGAGTTGTAGACATGAACAATAGTATTGAAAATGATTATTACGAATACGAAGAAGAAGGCAATCAAAAAAGATTGTCTATCAGTGAGCTAATCTCAGTAGGTAAACGACGTATAAAAACTATTTCTGTAGCAGCGTCATGTATTTTTATTGCAATTGTTTTTATTGTGATAATCTGGCCTCCTACTTTTCAGTCAACTGCAACGATTTTAATTGAAGAACAGGATGTTCCTAAAGACCTCGTTAGATCTACTATTACAAGTTACGCACTTCAAAGAATTGAAGAGATAAAGCAAAGAACTATGACTATCAATAATATTATGTCAATAGTAGAACGTTTTGGATTACACAGCGAGAGAGAATTAAAACGAATGACTCGTTCCGATATCGCGGAACAATTTAGAGATAATGTAAAAATTAAACCTATAAGTGCAGAGGTTATGGACCCAATTAGCGGGAGACCAACAGAAGCAGTTATTGCGTTTTCTTTATCTTTCAGCGGTGATAATCCTTCGATCGTGCATAAAGTAACTAATCAGCTTGTTACACTGTACCTAAATGAAAATCTTCGAGAAAGATCAGAGCAATCAACAAGTACTTCGGAGTTTTTATCTTCTGAATTAGATAGTTTAAGCGACAAGCTTAAACATATAGAAGAAAACTTAGCTAATTTTAAAGAAAAAAATAATGGCAGCTTACCCGAGCTCCAGCCATTTAATTTAAATATAGTCGATAGAAGTGAACGAGAATTAATCGATACTCGTTCAAGAATTCAAGAGTTAGAAAAAAATAAACTAGAAATGGCTTCGCAAATATCTCAACTTAGCCCTACAGCACCTCGAGTATTACCTTCGGGTGAAACAGTACTCGGAGATGCAGATTTGTTAAAAGCGTTGCAAAGTGAATATAGAAAGAAATCATCAATCTATAAAGATAATCATCCAGACATTATTCGATTAGAAAGGGAAATAGCGAATTTAATAGCCACAACAGGTAATAATGATTCACAAAAAGAGCTCATAAAAGAATTACAACATACGAATAATCAGTTGACACAATCAAAGTTGAAGTATTCGGCTGATCACCCAGAAGTTTTAAGATTAGTTAGGCAAGTTAGACGCATTGAAAAAGATTTGACCAATAAAACGTTGTCGTATGATGAAGGCTCTAACCTTTTAGTTCCCGACAACCCTGCGTATGTACTTTTAGAGACACAAATTAACAAAGCAAATACTGAAATAGCGGCAATTAAAGAAAAGGAAAGAAAAATTCGGTCTAAAATTGAAAAGTATGAAAATTACTTATCTTTAGCACCATCCGTTGAAAAAGATTATAGCGCCCTACTTCGCGAGCATGAAAATACGCAGCTTAAATATCGCGAAATAAAAGCAAAATTAATGCAGGCAGAACTCGCTAGTAATTTAGAAACTGAACGTAAAGGGGAGCGTTTTACGTTGATACAACCTCCGGAAATTCCTGAGGCTCCAAACAGCCCCAATAGAAAAGCCCTGATTTTTATTGGCTTTTTATTTGCTGTTGGTGCGGGTCTTGGTGGTGGTGCTTTAGTTGAAGCATTTGACCCTAGGGTTTACGGCGAAAGAGCATTAGTAGCTGTCTTAGCTACTGCACCTCTAGTCGTCGTCCCAAATATGTCTACAGATCAAGAAATAGAGACTAAGAAGAGAAACCTATGGTGGTATTTGCTTGGGTTGTTCGCAATTGGAATTATCTGCTTAATATTGTTTCATAATTTTGTAAAGCCCTTGGATGTAACATGGTACATCTTGCTTCGAAAGCTTGGGCTTAACTAAAACCAGCTAAATAAGCTCTAAGATGAACGAAAGACAAAATAAGGATTAATTTGTGGAACGTATACAAGAAGCACTTAATAAAGCTAGGAAGGAACGCGATCAGCATATTGGTAACCACAACTTACCTAGAAATCCTGAAGATAAGACGATATTCAATAAAATTGATCCTGCCTCAAAAAAATCTTCAATAAATATTGAATACAGTACAAGTCTGCAAATACACTTTTCGGATGAGGAATTGAAGTCAAAAAATATTGTAGCTGGTTTTGCACATGATCCTAAATCTGAGCCTTATCGCCAGTTACGCACTCAAGTTTTACAGAAAATGAGAGCACAAAAATATCGTAGCCTAGCAATCACAAGTCCTAGGGAGAGAAATGGTAAAACATTAACTTCTCTTAATTTAGCGATATCTTTATCCCAAGATGTAAACCAAACAGTAATTCTCGTTGATTTAGATCTTAAAAATCCGAGTATCGCAAAAACGCTAGGTATTAATAACGTTGAGTTTGGCATTATAGATTACCTAAACGGAAATGCTTCGCTAGAGCAAATATTAATTAACCCCGGTTTTAACCGTCTTGTTATTTTACCTGGATTACCACAAGGCCCCTACTCTTCTGAAGTTTTAGCATCACCTGAAATGAAAACAATTCATAATGAGTTATTAGATCGCTATGAAGATCGTATTATTATTTATGATTTACCAGCCCTACTGAATAGTGACGATGCATTAGTCTTTACGCCTTTTGTTGATGCAACACTTTTAGTTGTTGAAGACGGTGGATCGAGTAAAAACGAACTAGAACGATCACTTGATTTACTCAAAAATTCTCACTTATTGGGCACTGTTATTAATAACATACGGTAACACTTATGTATCAAAAACACTTTGATCTCTGTGATAAGCCATTCCGGTTAATTCCTGATCCGAAATTTTTACATTTTTCTTACATTCATAAACTTGCCTATAATATGTTGGAATATGGTATTCAAGAACAGACAGGCATAGTATTAATTACAGGGGAAGTTGGCAGCGGAAAAACTACACTTGTTCGACATCTATTAAACGAAATTGGTGACCAAAGTCTTACAATAGGATTAATCAATAACACATCTGAAAATTTTGGGAAATTAATTCAACTGGTTTCTCTTGCCTTTAAACTCCCTTATGAAAACAAAGACGATATCAGTTTGTTGCAAGGTATTCAAAACTATCTCATCGAACAGTATTCTAAAGGAAATCGATGTATCTTAATTGTAGATGAGGCACAAAACCTGTCTGAAAAAGCATTAGAAGAATTACGTTTACTTACGAATATCAATTCAGGTTCTGATTTATTATTACAGATTATACTTGTCGGACAGCCTCAACTTTTTGACTTACTTAGCAAACCTAAACTCACGCAAATAGCGCAAAGAATTACGGTTGAATATCACTTAAATCCATTGAGTCGAGAAGAAACAAAAAAATATATAAACCATAGATTATTGATAGCCGGCGCTAGAAAACCTATCTTTGAGGATGATGCCATTGATTTTATTTTTAATTGTAGCGGCGGAATTCCTAGATTAATAAATACGTTATGTGACTACGCATTAGTTTATGCCTATGCAACCGACAAAAAAACTGTAGATAAAACTACGACTATGGAGTCGGTAAAAAACAGAAGAATTGGCGGCTTTAATAAAAGAAAAAGTTATGTAGATAGCGTAGACAAAGTACGGAACATAAGCACATCAAACAATAGTATAGAAAATCAACCCAGTATTGAGCGTTAATATGTCTCGTATTTTTTTTATTAATCGTTTCTACCATCCAGATAACTCTGCTACAGCACAGCTGCTTACTAGTCTAGCTGAATACTTAGCAGCCAAAGATATGGATGTCGTAGTAACTACTTCTCGTTTAGACTATGTTACAGGAAATAAAATATATCTTGCTCATGAAAAAATTAATGGCGTAGAAATACATAGATTGCAAACTACTGCTTTTGGTAGAGATAGCCTAATAGGCCGAGCCTTTGATTACCTTAGCTTTTATTTTAATTGTTTGCTATTTCTTTTATTTAAAACCACCAGAAAGGACATTATTGTCGTAAAAACAGATCCTCCAATGCTTTCAGTAATTGCAATGTTGGTCTCAATATTTAAACGATATCGTTACATCACATGGAACCAAGATCTTTTCCCTGAAATAGCAGAAAAAAGTCTTTCTAACATAAAAATAAAATTTATATACCGTTGGTTGCGCAATGTACGTGATTTATCACTCTCTAAATCCTTTTTAAATATTTTTATAGGGGAAATGATGTGTGAAAAGTTACATAATCTAAAACACAGAAACACTGAGCAAACGATTATTCATAATTGGAATGTATCAACAAATAAATCTCAAATTACTCCTTTAGATCTCAAAACAAAATGGAATATTAAAGAAAAATTTGTTGTAGGTTACTCTGGAAATCTTGGTAAAGCCCATAATCCTAAGATTTTATATAAAGCGATAAAAAAACTATCTGAGATCGATAGCATTCATTTTTTGTTTATCGGTAATGGCTCTGGTATGCAATGGCTAAAACAAAAAACCGCTATAGCAAAGTTATCCAATATAACATTTTTACCCTACCAACCGATTGAGCTTCTCAGATCTTCACTTTGCGTCCCTGATATACACTTAATATCTCTTAATAGTGAAATGGAAGGTTTGATAGTTCCCAGTAAATTCTATGGAATACTCTCTGTTGGTAAACCAATGATTTTTATTGGCGGAAAAGATGGAGAGTTAGTCAGGCTTATCAATAAACACCAATGCGGTATTTCAGTTGATGAAAACGAAGCTCAAGGGTTAATTTTGACAATTAAGCATTATCATAATTCACCAGATGATATCGAACAGCACGCAAATAACAGTAGGCTCGCTTACCAACAATATTACTCCCCGGAAATTTCTTTAGAGAAGTGGCATCAAGAACTGAAGAATGCTCAAGAAAATTTTAATTTACCAACATATCCTCAAACACGACAAAAACCTAGCCATGATGTCTAAAATAATATCTCTAACTCTTTTACTGCTTATCGCATCTAAAGCACTATCATTTGAATTATTTTATCACTTCAGCTTCAAAGATATGCCAGATTTTGAGCAATATGGATTTTCACCTTCAAAAATTGTTTATCAACAATCTCTCTATGACTCTCCCAAGAAATTTAATAATCCAATAACAAAAAATTATTTACTTAAAATATCCGAAGAAATAAAAAACAAAGACTCTGAAATAATTTATGTTCAGCTAGATATAGAAACTTGGTTAGGAAAAAGTCCAATATCATCTCCAGCCATTCTCGATAGATATAAACGTACTTTAATTGATTTTAAAAAATTAATGGGTAGTGAATATAAGGTCGGCTACTATCGAATAGCTCCCGCGTGGGCACATTGGAACCTTCCTCAGAATAAAGCACGTGAAGTAATTTGGAATTTAGAAAATTCCAAGCGTCAGGTTATAGCTGACGCATCAGATGTTTTATATCCAGCGTTATATACATACACTGAAAACGTTGAGGACTGGTTAGCTGTTGCTGAAAAAGTGCTAGTAACATCTCGTAAAATGGCCAAGGGAAAACCAGTTATTCCATTTATTTGGCCAAGGTTTCATGGGAGCTCTCATATAAAAGGCGAAGATAATCGCTACCTTCCGAGAAAATATTGGCGCACGCAACTTGAATTCCTTAGAAAACATGCAGACGGATTAATCATTTGGAATGACGGGCTCTATACAGAATGGGATGAAAATGCTCCATGGTGGATTGAAACCAAACTTTTTTTAAAATCTCATGAAAAATAATCTAGCGCTATTTGGAGACCCACAGTGAATCAACCCGCTGAGAATTTAATAGCTCCAAATAAAACAACCTCTGTTCTCGGGGGTATTTTTTGGCTAACATCAGCCAATTTGATCGCGAAAATTGGCGGAGTTTTTGTCCAGTTTTTGCTAGCTTGGCTGTTAGATGCACGTGATTTTGGGGTCTATGCAATTGCCATGTCTACTTCTGCATTATTACTAGGTCTTCGAAATGGTGGAACTGATCAGCTACTTATTTTAAAACAAAAACAATTTGATCGCCTTTCACCCATAATCCTTACGTATTCAGGATTTTTCAACTTAGCAGCAGCTACAATTATTTGCCTGTTAGCATTCCCTGCTGCCAAGTACTATCAAGAGCAAGAACTCATTAAATTAATGCCACTTATCGCGTTAAGCGTAATCACCTCAATTTATGTTCCAGTATTATCAGCACAATTAAGCATTCAAGAACAGTATCAATCACTTTCAAAATATACTTCTGTTTCCATTCTAATAAAACATACTCTAACAGTTGTGTTTGCACTTATAGGATTTGGTGTTTATTCATTTATTCTTCCGCTATTAATACAACCTTTGATTTTTTGTTATTTTAGTCGGCATACAATTAACGCCTTTCCCAAGCCACAACGAATAAATTTACAACAAACCAAATCTATATTTCAGGATAGTAAGTGGCTTATCTTTAGTAATCTCAGTAATCAACTTACTTTGCACGGTCAAATTTTTATTTTCGCTTTATTTGTAACTCCAGAAATTGTAGGCTTTTACTTTTTTACGCTGATTATCATCAATAGTCCAATTATGTTGATAAATGCTACTTTTACGGGTGTTATTTTTCCTGATTTAACAAAACTTGCCGATAATCGTGAAAAATTAGCTCTACGCTTTAATAGCTTTTTAAATTTATTTTTTTCCATCTCCAGCGTCATCGCCATAGCTATTTTTATAACAGGACCATGGGTGATCGATACTTTTTGGCAAGGTAAGTGGAATCAATCAATACCCTTGCTTTCCGCTCTAGTATTTATTATCCCGTTCTGGGTGGCAATAGACTTATGTGCGCAATATATAAGTTCGCTGGGGATGTGGAAAGAACGCTTTTTTATTCTTTTCGGAACTGCAGTTGTTGATATTTTAGCAATTTTTGTGGTTTGCACTTTATTTGATTTTTTGTCTGCTATCTATATTCTTGTTCTATTTAAACTAATATATTTTGAAGTCATTATACGAATAATTAGTCATTCGAAAGTTAAGTCCGAAAGATACCATTCTTTTCCCATTGTTATCTTTTTCATATTAATTCTTTATAATCATTTTTTTAAGAATGATCAAATTCCCCAATACTTAGAGATTATTTCGTTATTAATTTTTAGTTACTATGGAATAATAATTTATAAAACAATAAATCAGATTAATCTAATCCGGTCTGGGAGTTAATATGCAGAATAGTGCTATCACAAGACCGATTTATCAGCTTTCAAAAAATAAAATAAATCGTACAAAAAACAATATTAGGAAAAAATCTAAAAATATATTAGATATAACTATTTTAGTTAAAGTATTGGCAGTGCTTACTGCAATTCACTTAATTCTATTCTTTCTTCCAAAAACAATAACCATAATTAGCTTGGTCATTATAGTTGCTGCACTCTTTGGCCCCCCTTTTGCGGTATTTTCTGTTTCCACGATTGCATTCATTCGTCAGCTAAACTCTGAAGTATTCGTTTTTACCGAATCATTTGGTTTGATGGGGTGGCTGCTACTTATCATTTGCGCTATTCGATATTTGCCAGCAACGACATATTATGCAATAAAGCCTATTATTGCATTGTCGTTATTTTCTGTAATTGCCACGATACTTACAGTGATTACTAGTAGTTCAGTTGACGTATCGATTATGAAATTACTTTCATTTTATTTTGGGAGTATTACTTTATTCTCAATTATCGGACAGATGAATCGAAATCAACTAATAATGAGTATTAATTATTTAATTGCGATTATCTTGTTTTACCTTGTCTTATCTAGCATGACTTTATTAACACCAAGTATCGCTTTTGCTTTTAATGGTACTGCTTTTCAAGGAATAATGAACCATCCTCAAGCATTTGGAATATTTTTAACGCCAATTTCTGCTTATTTAATTTCGTCGATTATTTTCAGCAAACCTAAATATCCTGTATTTTATTATATTTCAGCTCTTATAATCTTGACGTTTATGGTTCTTTCTCAAACAAGAACATCAATCGCTGCATTAGCATTAAGCTTGATTTCGACGGGTGTTTTGTTTTTCATCAAACGACGCGAAACTATAAAATGGGGGTCGTACATTAGGGTGCTTGTTTCAATCTCTTTAATAAGCATCACAACTTCAGTTGTTATCCTTAGTTCATCATATATACAAAACCAACTGACGGCATTTATCTTTAAGCGAGAATCTTCTAATCTTGAGCAAGCCTTAGAATCTAGAAGCGGCGGCCTAGAATCTCAATGGAATAATTTTTTAGAAAAACCATTGATTGGCTTTGGTTTTGGTGTATACCCAGGTGACCAATCCTCAAAAGGTATCAGGAAGTATATGGGTATACCCATTTCTGCACCTGTAGAGAAAGGCTTTTTACCCGCTGCTATTCTGGAAGAAGTTGGGATTGTTGGTACTATTTTTTTTATATATCTAATTTTTATACTCACTAAACTAGTAGTGAGATCTAAAAATATTCATATCTGTTGTCTATATTTTTCTTGTCTGTTTATTAATATTGGTGAAGCTGTATTTTTTTCAATAGGGGGAATAGGAATATTTTTTATGCTGCTTATTGCAATGACGACACAATCAAACAGAATTTATAAACGCAAACAAAAATTGGTTCAACAATGAAAATTTTTCACACTATAACAAGTATAGATAGACGATTTGGTGGACCCAGCTACACTGTGCCACGACTTTGCGAAGAACTATTAAAGTTTAATAAGCATGTTGTCATTCAATCATTAAACCCAAAGACCAAAACTAACATTTTGGGGTGTCCAGCCATTTTCCACAACCAAGTAGGTCCACATATTCTTGGTTTTTCTCCACAAATGTTCCATTCATTAATGCAGAACACATCAAATAAAGACATAATTCATAGCCATGGTTTATGGCAAATGCCAAGTTATTATTCTTTTCAAGTACAAAAAAAAAGACAATGCGTCCATGTAATTTCACCAAGAGGTATGCTGCAAAAAGATGCATTATCAAGATCCAGTATCAAAAAGAAAATTTTTGGACTGTGTTGGCAAAACTCTGTCCTCAAAAATGCGACCTGCTTTCATGCTGCCTCTGAGTCGGAGTACCAATCTATTCGAAACAATGGATTGCAAGGACCTGTCACCATTATTGAAAATGGTGTTGATTATCCCGCTAGAATCCCTAAAAAAAGTCTTAAAAAATCAAAAAAGATACTTTTTATGAGTCGCATTCACCCTCATAAAGGAATCGAGATACTTATAGATGCTTGGCTCACAATTTATCAAAGCATGCCTGACTGGGAATTAACAATCTGTGGGCCAGGAGAAGAACCTTACTTAAGTAAAATTATTGACCGAATTAAATATTTATCTGGAAAGCGTGTTAATTATTTACCCGCTAAATATGATGATGATAAAACAAAATTATTACTTTCGAGTGATGTATTTGTTTTACCTAGTCTTTCAGAAAATTTCGGCATTGTAATTGCTGAAGCACTTGCTCATGGAATACCTGTTATCACTACAAAAGGTACGCCCTGGGAGAAAATCAACAGCATAAAATGCGGATGGTGGATTGATCGAAATATTGGTGCTATAGCATCGCTACTACAACAAGTAAACGGTATGGCAGAGGAAGACCTAATTGCAATGGGAAAAATAGGTAGACAATGGGTTATGGATAATTTTTCTTGGCATCAATCTGCAGAAAAAATGAATGCGACATATCAGTGGCTCCAACAAAATGGTGAAAAACCATCTTATGTTCATATCGTTTAAATCAAAAAGGTTATCAACATGGAAAAACTAAGTATTACGGCTGTTATTCTTACCTATAACGAATCTAACCACATAGAAAGGTGTATTCGTAGCTTAACGCCACTCATAGAAAACATTGTTGTTATCGATAGCTATTCAAAAGACGACACTGTATTTAAAGCTGAATCTCTCGGTGCTCATGTTTTTAAAAATCCTTGGGTTAATTATTCTAACCAATTTCAGTGGGCATTAGACAATGTTGAAATGTCCACTGATTGGATTTTCAGAATAGATGCCGATGAATATCTTGATCCTAAAAATTCAAAAAATCTTAGGGCTCTAAGTTCACTATCTCCAGATATATCAGGGGTCTACATAAAACGTAAATATTTTTTCATGGGTAAATGGATAAAGCATGGAACTATGTACCCTATTACACATTTACGTATATGGCGTAAAGGTTTTGGGAGAATAGAATCTCGATGGATGGATGAACACATAGTATTAGAGAATGGAAAATCTACGCATATCGACGTAGATATCATTGACGACAATAAAAATGATATCACTTGGTGGACAGAAAAACATAATAGTTACGCGACAAGAGAAACCATAGATAATTTAAATTTACGTTATGATTTTATGCCTAGAGATAAGTCAGTTCGAGAAACCTCATCCGCTCAAACAGCAACAAAGCGTGCAATTAAAGAAAATATATATGGTCGAATGCCGCTGTTTATTCGTCCTATAATTTATTTCATCTATCGGTATATTATTAGACTTGGCTTCTTAGATGGAATCCGAGGGTTTGGATTTCATTTTTTACATGCATTCTGGTATCGCGTACTAGTCGATATTAAACAATACGAAGCTGAAAAATTAATTATAAAGACCACTGATAAACACCAAATTCTCGAAATTCTCGAAAAACATACAGCTCTTAAATTAACTTAAAGCTATTCTTTGGGTTACTCGAAACTGTCACAAAAAGTGTTTACATTATAAGAAATACATTGAAATGTAATAAATCATGAAGAAGAAAGCACTAATTACAGGTATTACTGGCCAGGATGGTTCTTACTTAGCCGAGTTCTTGCTCGAAAAAGGTTACGAAGTTCACGGTATAAAAAGAAGAGCTTCTTCATTTAATACAGACCGTGTTGATCATATCTATCAAGATCAACATGACAAAGATGTGAACTTTTTATTACATTACGGTGACTTATCCGACACCTCAAATATAGTGAGGCTGGTGCAACAAATACAACCAGATGAAATCTATAATTTAGGGGCTATGAGCCACGTAGCCGTTTCGTTTGAATCGCCAGAATATACAGCTGATGTGGATGCTGTTGGTACGTTAAGAATTTTAGAAGCGATACGGTTGTTAAAATTAGAAGAAAAGACTAAATTTTATCAAGCTTCTACATCCGAACTTTACGGTCTAGTCCAACAAGTTCCTCAAACTGAAAAAACACCTTTCTATCCACGTTCTCCTTATGCCGTCGCTAAACTTTATGCTTATTGGATGTGTGTTAATTATCGTGAAGCCTATAATATTTTTGCGTGTAATGGCATTTTATTTAACCATGAATCACCTCGGCGAGGTGAAACGTTTGTCACGAGAAAAATAACGCGGGCCCTATCAAGAATTTCTTTAGGCTTACAAGATAATTTATTTATGGGAAATATTGATTCTTTGCGTGACTGGGGCCATGCGAAAGACTACGTCGAAATGCAGTGGCTTATGTTGCAGCAAGATCAACCTGAAGATTATGTTATCGCTACAGGTATTCAATATTCTGTAAGGCAATTTATCAATATGAGCGCAGAGCGACTGGGCCTATCTATAGAATGGACAGGAGAAGGTATAAACGAAAAAGGGATGGTTTCTGCTTTTAAAGATCTAGGACTAGGGATTAATGGAAAGTTTTTAGTTGGTAAAACAATTATTCATATTGACCCTGCTTATTTCCGCCCTACAGAAGTGGAAACACTATTGGGTGATCCATCTAAAGCGAAAAAGCAGTTAGACTGGTCTCCAAAAGTTTCTCTCATGGAGTTAATTTCCGAAATGGTATTGCACGATTTAGATCAAGCTAAACGTTTTCAGGTTTTAAAAAACAAAGGATTTGTTCTTTCGGATAGCGATGAGTATCGCTATGCCTAAAACTCGTGTTTTTATTGCTGGTCACAAAGGCATGGTCGGCTCCGCAATTGTTAAATTAATGAAAAAATTTGATACTTTTGAACTAATTTTTGCTGATAAAACGACGCTTGATTTAACCGACCAAATAGATACTCAGCGATTTATTCGCGAGAACGATCTCGACTTAATAATATTGGCCGCCGCCAAAGTTGGTGGTATTAAAGCCAATAACATCTACCCTGCTGAATTTATATACTCAAACCTTATGATTGAGTGCAATACTATTCATGCTGCATTTCTTGCAAAAGTCCCCAAAATTCTATTTCTAGGTAGCTCTTGTATCTATCCAAAAATGTGTAAGCAACCAATGACTGAGTCTGACTTATTGACTGGTACTCTAGAGCCGACTAATGAGGCATATGCTATTGCGAAAATTTCGGGTATAAAATTATGCGAGAGTTATAACAGACAGTTTGGAACTGATTACCGATCAATCATGCCAACCAATCTGTATGGTCCTCGTGATAACTTTTCATTAGAAAATAGTCATGTGGTTCCTGCTCTTCTGCGTAAATTTCACGAAGCTAAAGTCTCAGGTATTGACCACGTGGAGGTTTGGGGGACAGGAAAGGCTCGTAGAGAGTTTTTATATGTTGATGATATGGCACAGGCTTGCATGAAAGTTATCGACTTACCGAAAGATCAGTATCAAAAAATAACTAAACCACATTGTTCTCATATTAATGCTGGTTTCGGTTCTGATATATCGATTAAAGATCTGGCATTAACCATTAAAGATGTTGTTGGTTATAACGGCGACATTCGTTTTAACCCGCTTAAGCCTGATGGAACTCCTAAAAAACTTCTCGATACTTCATTATTAATGTCACAGGGATGGAAACCCAATATTGACCTGAGAAATGGTTTACTGACAACCTATGACTGGTTTATAAAAAACAGACAAACCCTTCGTTTTTGAAACGCATTTGTAAGAATTCCGCAATACACTCTAAATAACCTCTAAACAACCATTACTACTCTTAATAATCTCTCATTTTGAGCTAATTGCGTGGATAGTTGTACGTGCGGATTAGCTCTGGAATAGCTAGCTTGAAAAACGGACATAAAAATGGATTCGGCTCATAAAAACTCTCCTCCGAGAGGCTACACAATAAATCTTAACGATCCACAAAAAAACGATACGCTTTTTATTTTTGGTATTGGTGCAGTATCTTTTATATTGCTGATCTTTGGATTTTATGATGGTCTGCTTGAAATGATTGATAAGTGGACGCTTGAAGAATATAGCCATGGTTATCTTATCCCTCTCGTCAGTTTGCTCTTAGTTTTCCAAAAATTACCTCAAGTTACTCAAGAAACACCTAAAAATCGCTGGCTATCAATTGTATTTTTAATTGCTGGGTTGGCGATGTTAATTATTGGAAAGTTAAGCACTATTTTTATTATTATGCAATACGGTTTTATAGTGGCTTTGGCTAGCATCTTAATTGCTATTTTTGGAATGAATGGTTTACGTAAACTATGGGCCCCAATCGTTTACTTATCATTTATGATTCCCCTCCCCAACTTTTTATATGCCAATCTTTCTAGTCAATTACAACTATTATCATCCAATATTGGCGTTTTTATAATTCGCTTATTTGATATCAGTGTCTTTCTTGAAGGAAATATTATTGATCTTGGTAACTACAAGCTTCAAGTAGTTGAAGCTTGTAGTGGTTTAAGATATTTGTTTCCGTTATTAAGTTTTGGATTTTTAATAGCTTATTTATTCCAAGCGCCTATTTGGCAGCGCGTTATTATTTTTTTTACAACCATACCTATTACAATAGTGATGAATAGTTTTCGTATTGCGATTATAGGTATTACTGTAAATTATTGGGGAATTGCTGCAGCTGAAGGTTTTTTACACGACTTTGAAGGCTGGGTAGTCTTTATTGCTTGCCTTTCTTTATTGATGCTTGAGATATTTATTTTCCATAAAATTTTATATAATAAAGGCCATTTTTTTGATCGAATAGATTTAACATTCCCTTCTTTCTCTGATATAAAAATATATCAAAAATTTAATAACATACGCGATCCCCTTATAATCTTTATTGTTGCTCTCTTGATCGTGGTCCCTTTCTCATTATCTATCGATAAACGATTAGAAAAAGAAATAGATAGACCTACATTTTCACTCTTTCCTTTACTCAAGGGAGATTGGACTGGTCATGAAAGTAATTTAGAAAATAATATTATAGATACTCTTAAATTTACTGACTATTTTATTGCAGATTTTACTTATAGAAATAGTAAAATTCCTCTCAATTTGTACGTAGCTTATTACAATTCTCAGAGATCAGGAGCCTCTATTCATTCACCAAGATCGTGCATTCCCGGTGGAGGCTGGAGAATAAAACAGATTGAAAATTATGTCATTAGAGATATACCAAACCCCAAAGGCGAACCATTAAAAGTTAATCGTGCGATCATTCAAAATGGAGATGAAAAAAGTATTGTTTACTATTGGTTTCAACAACGTGGCAGAATTATTACAAACGAATATTTAGCTAAATGGTTTTTATTCTGGGATTCTTTAACGCAGAACAGGACTGACGGTGCATTAGTAAGAATCGTTGTACCATTAAGCTCCACCGCTAATGAAGTAGAAATTGACCAACATATAGAAAAATTCTTAGAAGAATTCAATCCTCTACTCCATAACTTTATACCGAACTAACTGATTTAATAAAATGAACGCATCATTAAGTTTTGCTTTATCCTTATTTATCAGCATTGCACTTGTTCCAGTGTTTATGAGATATGCGACTACATTAGGGTTAGTAGATACTCCTGATGGCTTAAGAAAAATACATACGAAGATAATTCCGCGTAGTGGTGGAATAGCGATAGCAATTGCTTTTTTTCTCACCGTTATCTACTTATCACCAGATATAAAAATGCTCTCATATTTAGTAGGAGCGCTTGTTATCGTTTTTGTTGGAGTTCTCGATGATAGATTTGAATTAGCCTTTTATTGGAAATTTTTTGGCCAGATAATCGCTACATTGGTATTTATGAGCGGGGACATATCATTCAACAATATACCATTCATAGATCAATTAAACATTCCTGGCTGGCTTGTAAATACTATTGTTTTTCTTTTTATTATGTCTGTGACGAATGCGATTGCGTTATCAGATGGTTTAGACGGGTTAACAGCAGGTACAATTGTTGTTAGTTTAGGGTTCATTGGTTACCTTGGTTTTTGCTCCAATGAGCCAATTATTTTAAGTGTCGCAATGGCAATAATTGGTGCTTTATTAGGCTTTCTTCGCTACAACACGCATCCAGCTATTGTCTTTATGGGAGATACTGGAAGCCAATTTCTTGGATTTTCTGCTGCTTGTTTAGCCGTTCTTGTTACACAACTCGAAACGTCAACTGTCAGTCCTTTATTACCAATTATTATTTTTAGTTTGCCTATCATTGACATGATGATGGTGATGGCTATTAGGATTTATTACAAAAAATCGCCTTTTTCTGCAGACAAAAATCATATCCATCACCAATTAATTAAAATTGGATTTCATCACTACGAAGCCGTAGCCTTAATTTATCTTATACAATTTCTTCTCATTTTTATTGGGTACATATTTCGTTTTGAATCTGATTTATTTATTATAATACTATTTATAAGCATAGCCATTACATCCATAAGCACTGTTATAATGGCAAAAATCTATCAATGGAAAGTACATGATGATCATAATAGATCTACAAAAAAAGAACGAAGAAACTTATTTTTTAGGAAGTTTAATTGGATCTATATTAACAGCGCAACAATAATATCTATATCGCTGGTCTCTGTTTGGTTTATTTTTTCACTGACTTCTACATCATTCGTTAAAGATAACGAAAGCTTATCTTTGCTATCACTGACTTTAATCTTAATTTCTTTAACATTATTATTTTTCTTTAAACGATTACAAACTGTATCTACCCGAGTTATTTCATATTCAGTAAGTGCTTTAGTTCTTTATCCGTTTTCATTCATAGATCATATGATTGTTGTTAAAATACTAGATTTTTCACTAATGATAATGGCTGTATTGCTTCTATTCGTTGTTAGACTTACCCGAAAAAATCAATTTAGGGTTGACAATCAAGATATTCTAGTTCTTTTTATTTTGTTGTCAGCACCACTATTATCCAGTGCTACTTCTTTTATAGAAACCGGAACAATGTTGTTACGCTTAGTTGTTATGATTTACGCCATTGAGTACGTTATTAACCGAAATACAGAAAATCATTCTCTACTAAATTTTGGCGGATTGTTCGCCTTAGCAATTATTAGTTTAACGTAAAATATTTTATATGGGACATATTCTATGAACAAGAAACTATTAACATCAAAAGATTTGGTAAAAAAAATAATAATATATGGAACTACAAGTATTTTGTTGTCTTCTTGCTCTGGCGCTGAAGACCGACAAGAAAAATATCTTAAAAAAGCGCAGCAATATTTCGAAGAAAGTAATTATGATAAAGCGAAAATAGAATTGAAAAACGTTTTACAAATTAACAAAAAGAATTATAACGCACTTGTTTTATTTGCTAACCTTAATCAAATAAATGGTGAATATAGACAAGCATTTATTAAATATAAATCTGTTGTGGATGAAAACCCAGATCATATTGAAGCACAAATAGGAATATCTAAAATCTATTTTGCGGCGCAAGAAAATGATCTTGCACGTAATCATATTGAAAAGGCATTATCTTTATCTCCTGAAAATAACGAAGCAAAAATTATTTCAGCTGGGCTTTTTGCTAGAGAAGGAGATCAAGCATCGGCTCTTAATATTGCTAATTCTATATTAAAAAAAGACCCTAGCAATGAAAAAGCAATTGCTGTAATTACAACAGTCTATGCGGATCAGTCGCCTCAAAAAGCTTTAGATGCTATTAATTTAGGGTTGGAAGCCAATCCTAAAAGTGAAACACTAAAAAACCTTAAGTTATCTGCCCTTACACAAACTAAAGATGCTAAAGGCGTAGAAAAATTATTAAATGAATTAGTTCAAGAGCATCCTAATACTATTTCTTATCATCAAAGGTTAGCACGAGGGTACGCATTCCAGAATAAAATTGATGAGGCTGAACTAGTATTAACAAAATCGATCTCATTAAATCCTGACAGTATCTCGTTAAAGAAAAGTTATATAGAATTTTTAGCCCAAAGAAAAGGATTGGATGCAACAGAAAGTGTTGTTAAATCTTATATAAAAGAAGACCCCGACATCTACCAATACAGAGAGATACTGGCACAAGTTTATTTGTCTTCCAAAGAAGATAATAAAGCAAAAGATGTATTTTTAGATATTATAAAGTTAGATAATCAATCATCAAATTCATTAAAAGCACGTAATGCTTTAGCGGTTATGAGCTTATCCCTAGGACAGGAAGAAGATGCTAACAAATGGTTAAATCAAATATTTGAAATTGAACCTACAAATACTGAAGCTTTAGTAACACAAGCTCGCATATATTTAAAAGGTAATGATTTTGATAGCGCTACAGCTAACCTCAGGGCTGCACTTAAAAACAATTATGAACATATTGATGCTCTGATGATGTTGGCGCAAATACAAGAACGTACAGGATCGCCAACTCTTGCACTGGACTCATATCTGAGAGTTATACAAATTGATGCGAACAATATTACAGCATTGACTAATGCTGGCCGGTTAAATATTGCAACTAATCAAATAGGCTCAGCAGAAAATATGCTCGAAAGAGCAATAAATATTGATTCAGATAACCCACAGGTTTTATCAATGTTATCTCAGATATATATCGCAGAAAAAAAATGGGAAAAAGCCAATGAGATTTCAAAAACTCTAATCGATAGTGAAAAATTTAAAACTTCAGGTTATCTCATAAAAGCCACCATTGACGGAAAACAAAATAATTGGATTTCCGCACGAGAGAATTACAAAAATGCATTAGAATTAAGCCCTGAAGGTTTTGAGCCAGTTGGAGGCTACGTAGATAGTTACTTAGCATTAAATGATGAATCTAATGCCATTAAGTTTTTACAAGAGCACCTAAAAAAATATCCGGACCTTATTTTTGTCAAAGATATATTAGCAACTGTCTATCTTCGAGTGGATGATAAAAATAAAGCTATTAAAATCTATAGTGACATAATTTTACAAAATCCAAATTTGGAAAAAACATACGTAAAACTAGCTGACATTTATTTAAAAGATAAAAATATTAAAAAAGTAGAATCTGTATATAGAGGAGCTTTGAAGCATGACGCTGGCTTTACAGATATACGTTTACGTTTAGCAAACATATTACAAAAACAAAAAAAATACAGCGATGCTAAAGAACAATACGAGATTGTCTTAAGCGCTAATCCAGACTTAATTGTGGCTAAGAATAATTTAGCTGTTGTACTGATTAATTATTTCCCATCCGAAGCAAATTTTAAAAGAGCATTAGATCTAACATCTGATTTTTCAAAAAGTAAAGAGCCAATTCTATTAGATACTCTTGGTTGGGCTCACTACCAGCTTAATAATTTGCCACAAGCAATTTCTTTTTTAGAAGCAAGCATTAGCCGAGAACCTAATAAGCCAGAATATCGTTATCATTTAGGAATGGCGTATCACAAAAACGGTCAAAATAAAAAAGCTAAAGAACAACTTATCATAGCAACTAAAGATGATAGCGCAGGATATTTTGGATTCCCTGATGCTAAAAAAATACTAAATATTTTATGAAAAGGTAACTAAAAAATTCGTTTAATTCTTATTTCTAAATCGTTATTCTTTTTAAAGGTTAAATTATTGATTATTTCTTACAAGAGGTGCTAGCCACGCCCTAACTAAGTTCATCTAATAAATTTTCATCTTCAGATAAATGGGTACTGCAACTTAGGCGTTTCATACCACCCCATCGATATTTAAAATGAACTATATGGCTGAGGCTATGCTTTGACAAATTCATTGTCGGAAGCTAGGAATGTAAGTCATTGTAAGTGTGTTTGACGAGTTAATCTTAGAAACATCATCGATGGAAAAACCGTATTTGTAGCGACTACATTTTGAGTTTCCATAGGCAATAATGATCGAAACTTCAGAGGTAAGCTCTTCATTTAAACATTGAAAATGCTTTGTAAATCAAAGCATAGTCATTTTACAAGGTGTCTACATTTGGGAGGTCGTTCACTTGCTACGCAAAACAAATGTTTTCGATGGATCGACCAATATTTTGTTTTTCATGCCTTCACGACCTAAAAGCATCAGGTTTGTCATATCGGATCGATTGGTCAGCGTTATTTCAATTGGCCATGCATCGGCGCCAAGTTCAAATGTCGTTTTGATGACGTATCGCTCTTGAGAGACACCGTTTGAGGATTTTACTGATCTAAAGTCATGTAACTTTGATTCACAAGAAATGACGTCGTCGACATTATAAACATCTGGATGCAAATCGAATTTCACCCAGGGTTTTCCATCTCTTTTAAATTTGGTGATATTATCAACGTGAAGCGATGATGTTTTAGCACCGGTATCCACACGAATTTGCAAATCATGAATACCGATATCTGGCAAGTTACCAATTTCTAAACTTCCAACAATAATTTTATTTTCTTCGACAACCATGGGTAACTTCTCTGTACGTTTTCTTTTTTATTCTAATATATCATTTTTTTATATTCTAAAGTATCAGCCTTTTCCGCGGGTTTTTGTTTTATGTGGTTTTGCATTGTTCTCAATAAACTCGTAGATCATTCCAGCAACATCTTTTTCTGTTGCTACTTCAATGCCTTCCAAACCTGGTGATGAATTCACTTCCATGACGACAGGACCATTATTTGATTGCAATAAGTCGACGCCACACACATTTAACCCCATCACTTGAGCAGCTTTGACAGCCGTAGCTCGTTCTTCTTTTTTCAAACGAATTAAAGATGCTGATCCACCACGATGCAAATTAGAACGAAATTCACCCTCGCCACCCTGTCGTTTCATTGCTGCAACCACTTTATTACCAACAACAAAACAACGTATGTCTGCACCACCCGCTTCCTTAATAAATTCTTGTACTAAAATATTTGCATTTAATCCCATAAAAGCTTCGACGATACTTTCTGCCGCTTTATTGGTGTCGGCTAATACAACGCCAATACCTTGGGTACCTTCAAGTAGTTTAATAACAACAGGTGCGCCGCCCACATTTTTAATTAAATCTTTAATATTGTCTGGTCGATTTGCAAACCCAGTTCTTGGTAGGCCAACATCTTTTCGAGATAAGAGTTGTAATGATCTTAATTTATCTCTGGATCGACTGATAGCGACAGATTCATTGACACAAAAAGTCCCCATCATTTCAAACTGGCGAACAACCGCTGTACCATAAAAAGTAATTGATGCGCCAATACGCGGAATGACAGCGTCATAGTATGGTAACTCTTCACCATGATATCGGACTGTTGGGCGACTCTTTGTGATGTCCATATAGCAATGAAGTGTGTCAATAATATCCACCTGGTGGCCACGCTCTTGTCCGGCTTCTTTTAAGCGTCGTGTTGAGTACAGGTTTTTGTTGCGCGATAGCACGGCTATTTTCATAGTGATCCTAGTTAGATAGTAATCCTAGTTAGTTACAATTTCGGTTAGAGAGCATTCTTAATTATAAAGCGTTCAGATTTTAGTGCTGCAGGTATTTTTTAGTGTTATCGGTATACTAAACATTTAATGAATATTGTAAATCGAACACTATGCGTTGTCTGTTAATAAGTAAAGGAAAGAATGTTTGACGATAATGCTTAGTTGAAAAAAAGCTTAATGATAATATGTTAAGAGGGTATACAGATAACTAGTTAGATAGCGAGGCAGTTAACAGCACAGTTATTCAATATCAAAATGCTCTAGTTTTCGATAAAGAGATCTTAGGCTAACCCCAGCAATTTTGGCGGCTTCTTTTTTGTTACCCGAGAGCGTCGACATGAGGGTAACAAAATATTCTTTCTCATTTTCTCGTAAGCTTTTTTTCTTAAATTTTTCTGAAAAAGTATTGTCGAGTTTACTGTTTTTTATATTTTGTGATGGCTGAAGCTGATCGACATTAATGCATTTTGAAATAATGTTATGGTCTATCATGTTCGTATCAGAAAAAACTAAAGCCCTCATAATAATATTTCGTAATTCGCGTACGTTTCCTTTGTAGCGATGGGCCATTAATATTTTTATCGCTGAATCGGTTATGTGATATTCAGATCCATCGCTCATTTCTTTTAAGAGATGTTTAGATATACTGGGAATATCCGAAGTCCGTTCCGACAAAGAAGGGAGGTGTATTGGAAAGACGTTAATTCGATAGTATAGATCCTCTCTAAATGTGCCCTCCTCAACCATTTGTTCAATGTTTTTATGAGTCGCACAGATTAATCTAAAGTCAGCATTTTTAGTTTCAGAGCTTCCCACTTTCCTATAGGTGTGGCTTTCAATGAGGCGGAGTAATTTAACTTGAAGTTGTAATGGAACATCTGCAATCTCATCTAAGAATAACGTGCCTCCCTCTGCCAATTCAATTAACCCTTTTTTCATGGCATGTGCACCAGTAAAAGCCCCTTTAACATGACCAAATAATTCACTTTCAAATAATGAATCTGTTAATCCGGAACACTCTAAAGTGACAAGTGGTTTATTTGCTCTATCACTCGCCATATGAATTGCTTTCGCTGCTAATTCTTTTCCAGTGCCTGACTCACCTAGCAATAAAACGGAAGCATTAGATTTTCCGACTCGTGCAATTTTTTCAACCAGCTGATTAAAAATGTTACTTTCACCCACCATTTTTTTCTTCGAAAAAGCACCCGTTGCCAACGGTATGGGTTTTAACAATTCGATAAAAAATTCAATTTCATTTTTATCATTTAATATAGGCACCATCTCTACATCAACATGTTCCTTTCCCCGTGGCGTTTGATGAATATGCAATACGCGCTCTTTGTGCCCTGACTTTGTTGCTGCTTGTAACGGACACGACTCACCTGCTTGATCACAGGGCACGTTATATCCGTGTGAGACTTGATAACAATATTGAGATTTGTTTTTTTCTATCTCGCCGAATTGTTCTTGATAACGCCGGTTTGTTGAGAGGATGACATAATCTGCAGATACCAAGATTGCTGGACTATCATACCCCTCCAGCATTCGGCCCAATTGAGGAACAGGTGTACGGTTGGTGGCGATTATATTCATAGCAAAACTTCTAATGGATTAATAACAAACAACATGAACAGATTTAGTGTGTATCGATAAACTCTCTAAATGGCGTTTTAGGTTAATCACACGCGGTTGATGTATATCGTTTGCGTCTAGCAATCGAGTTAACGTTACATTTTTAGAGCATAAACACCTTGTACAATGCTTCCGATTAATGCCGAGCTTTGATCATTTTGTCTCGCATGTATGATCAATAAACCTTATAAGCAGTTGTCATTTTTGTCAAACCACTTGTCAATATTGGCGATTTCCTACAATGACGACTTCCCGTTATTCGTGTGTATTAGTTTTTACTCTTTAAAATCAACAAGTTAAATAAAGTCGAAGTTTGGCATAAAATCTGCTCTAACTAAAACCAATTGTAAATGACTATTAGAAATCATGTCAGTAATCTTACAAGTTCCCCATGAAAAATATCTGTACTAAAGAAAACGATCTGGAGATGAGACAATGAATGCTATTGAAGAAAAACCTGTCACTAATGAGCAAACTCCAATCATTGCTCCTTTTTTTGATAAAGATACTCATACTTTTTCTTACGTTGTAAGAGATCCTTCTTCAACAGCATGTGCTGTTATTGATTCGGTTCTAGATTTTGACTACCCCTCAGGCACTATTCATTATGATGGTGCTGACGCTATTATCGAATACGTTCAAGAACATCAGCTCACAGTTGAGTGGTTAATTGAGACACATGTTCATGCTGATCATTTATCTGCTGCTCCTTATATTCAAGAAAAGCTTGGTGGTAAATTGGCAATTGGCGAGCATGTGATTACGGTACAAAAAACATTTGGGACAATTTTTAACGAGGGTACCGAATTTGAAAGGGATGGTTCTCAATTCGATCATCTTTTTACAGACAACGAAAGTTATTCTATTGGTAACTTACACGCTAAAGCAATTCATACACCTGGGCATACCCCAGCTTGTATGGTACATATTATCGAAGATGCTGTTTTCGTGGGCGATACCATTTTTATGCCTGACGGTGGAACTGCTCGGGCTGATTTTCCTGGAGGAAGTGCTGAAACATTATATGATTCAATTCAAAAGGTATTAGCGTTACCAGAAAATACTCGTTTGTTCATGTGTCATGATTATTGTCCTGATGGCCGAGAATTAGAATATGAAACAAGTGTTAAAGAAGAGCTTGAAAAAAATATTCACGTGAATGGTCACGTA
This sequence comes from Cellvibrionaceae bacterium, assembly GCA_050633885.1. GTDB lineage: Bacteria > Pseudomonadota > Gammaproteobacteria > Pseudomonadales > Cellvibrionaceae > JAWSVE01. The sequence continues at coordinate 149,441 of JBOEHK010000004.1, read as the reverse complement.
TCGAAAAAAGAATTTGTTAGCATGAGAGAAAAACGCGATGCCACACTTGATATGCCACGTCTTATTTTACCTTCGTTACAAGTGAATATGAGAGCGGGTCATTTTCCTGAGCCAGAGGATAATGATTTAGTGTATTTAAAAATTCCCGTAAATGCCTTTAGTTAATGATTTAATCATTCTTAGTACTATAATAAACAATACAGACAGGTGCTCATATGCAAATACAAAAACTCACTGATCAATACTCTGTTTCAGAGCAAATCGAAATCTCTGATCTGAAAAAATTATTGGAAGAAAAAGTTGAAGTTATCGTTTGCAATCGGCCCGATCATGAAGCTAGCGGGCAACCCACATTTTCAGATATTCAAAAAGCCTCTGAAGAAACCGGAATACAAGCTGTCAACATTCCATTTTCTGCTGGCGAGTTAGAGCAGTCACAAATAAAACAGCTAAGTGAGCTTTTAAAAACAAAAAAGAAGATACATGCCTATTGTCGTACGGGTAATCGATCTACCATTATTTGGCAAGAAGCCGTTAAATTAGATGTAGAGACTTTACAAAAAGAAAAGGCTTCAAACCTTTCGAAAATAAAAGAGATGGAAAAATACAATCCCTCCAACGCTATTGCCAAGCCTGTTTATGACGTTGTGATTATCGGTGCTGGTTCATCCGGTATTTCAGTTGCATCCAGTCTTTTAAAACGACGCAGCCCTCTTCGCATAGCTTTAATTGATCCTGCTACTGACCATTATTATCAACCTGGATGGACCATGGTCGGTGGTGGTGTATTTGATGCTGTATCTACAAAACGTCAAATGAAAGATTTAATTCCAAGAAATACGACTTGGATTCAACAATCTGTCAAATCATTTGATGCAGACAATAATAAAGTCATTTTAGATGATCAAAATGAAGTCTTTTACAAGCAACTCATTGTCTCACCTGGTCTAAAGATAAATTGGAGTGGGATTGAAGGACTTCAAGAAACACTGGGGAAAAATGGTGTGACATCAAATTATCGTTTTGATTTAGCGCCTTATACATGGAAATTAGTCAACGAATTAAAAAAAGGAAAAGCTATATTTACACAGCCTCCGATGCCAATAAAATGTGCTGGCGCACCTCAAAAAGCAATGTACTTATCTAGTGATTATTGGTTTAGAAATAACAAAATCAATGAGATAAATATTCATTTTTATAACGCGGGCGCTGTACTCTTTGGCGTCAGTGATTACGTCCCTGCATTAGAATCCTATGTAAAAAAATATAACGCCAAGATTCATTTCTCTCACACGTTGACAAAGATTGATGGGCCCAATAAAAAAGCTTATTTTGTTGCAAAAGATAGAGAAGGTAACGACACTATTATAGAAGAAAACTTTGATATGATCCATGTCTGCCCTCCTCAATGCGCGCCTGAATTTATTTCGAACAGCAATCTTTCCGATGACGCCGGCTGGCTAGATGTCGATCAAGAAACGTTACAAAGCAAACATTATAAAAATATTTGGGGTTTAGGTGACGTAATGAATACGCCGAATGCAAAAACAATGGCTGCAGTAAGAAAGCAGGTCCCCGTGGTTGCTCAAAATATTATTGATACTTTTAATAACAAGCCTGCATCGGTTGTATATGATGGTTATGGATCCTGTCCTCTAACGGTTGAAAGAGGAAAAATTGTACTGGCAGAATTTGGATACGGTGGAAAATTATTACCGACATTCCCTAAATGGTTAAATAATGGAACAAAGCCAACAAAGCTAGCTTGGTTTTTAAAAGCCAGCGTTCTTCCATTCGTTTACTGGAAGGGAATGCTAAAAGGACATGAATGGCTTGCAAAACCTAACATCAAATAAGCAATGCTGAATCTTTACTTTTTATGACTATATGGTAAACCAACATGAAGTTTTTATTTAACTAGCATGAATCGTCTTGCGAAGTATTTTCCAATCCTTGATTGGGCGCGTCATTATAATAAATCTTTTTTATTGAATGACTTAGTTGCAGGAATCATTGTCACCGTTCTCTTAATTCCTCAATCACTAGCCTATGCATTATTAGCGGGTGTTCCTGCAGAAGTTGGATTATATGCAAGTATCCTTCCCTTAGGGTTATACGCCCTCTTTGGCACAAGCAAAACCTTGTCAGTAGGCCCTGTCGCTGTTATTTCACTAATGACAGCAACAGCTTTGGGTACAGTTGTGGAACAGGGGCAAGTAGAATATTTAAATGCCGCGATTACTCTTGCTGGACTATCAGGTGCCATGCTGGTGGCAATGGGTCTATTCAAATTGGGATTTGTAGCTAATTTTTTATCGCATTCAGTCATTTCAGGTTTTATTACAGCTTCTGGAATTATTATTGCGGCGAGTCAACTTAAACACATTTTAGGTGTCGATTCCACGGGTGACAACTTAGTGGAGATTGCGCACTCTCTATTTAAGCAGACTACCGGCTCTAATAATGGAATTAGTCTAATTACTTTAATCATTGGCTTGTCAGCCATTATTTTCTTATATGTTGCAAAAAATTATGCCGAACGATTACTAATCAGTATCGGGGTACCTCAAAAAACCGCTTATTTTTTCTCTAAAATTTCTCCAATTCTAATCGTCATCATAACAATCTTTATCGCTTACTGGTTTCAATTAGAAAAAATAGGACTTTCTTTAGTCGGTTTAATACCCTCAGGACTTCCCTCTTTTTCTCTATCGCTGCCTTCGCTTGAATTAGTTAAAATCCTTGCTTTACCCGCCTTTTTTATTTCACTTATCGGCTATGTTGAGTCAGTTTCAGTGGGAAAAACTTTAGCCAGTAAACGCCGCCAAAAAATTGATAGCAATCAAGAACTCATCGGTTTAGGTTCCGCTAATCTAGCATCAGCAATTTCAGGTGCATTTCCAGTAACAGGTGGATTTTCTCGTTCAGTCGTAAATTTTGATGCCGGCGCATCGACTCAAGCATCCAGTATTTTTGCTGCTATCGGTATTGGTGTAGCGGCTGTTTTCTTCGCACCGGTATTATTTTATTTACCCAAAGCCACTTTAGCAGCGACGATTATTATTGCAGTGATAACACTGATTGATTTTTCAATTTTTAAAAAAACTTGGATTTATGAAAAGCATGATTTTTTTGCGGTAGCAGCAACCGTTATTTTAACGTTAGTATACGGAGTTGAAGTAGGCGTTTCATTCGGTATCGCATCTTCCATTTTCTTACACTTATACCGATCTTCTAAACCCCATATCGCCGAAGTTGGCCTTGTTGAAGGCACAGAGCATTTTCGCAATGTTAATCGTTATCATGTCTCAACTGATCAAAAAATATTAAGTTTACGCGTTGACGAAAGCTTATACTTTATTAACGCCAGTTATTTAGAAGATGTCATTTACGATAAAGTATTTAAGCGAGATAAAATTTCTCAAGTCATTTTAGTCTGTAGTGCGATCAACGAAATAGATCACAGCGCCCTAGAGACGCTTGACATGATTAACCGACGCTTATCCGAACAAGGTATTGTTCTACACCTCTCAGAAGTGAAAGGCCCAGTAATGGATTCTTTAAGCGTGTCGGGCTTTATTGAGAGATTAACCGGTAAGATTTTCTTAACGCAGTTTCAAGCTTATTCGGAATTAACATCCAAAGCTTAATAAATTTAATATTTCTCATTAAATGATATAAAAAGAGGTTATGGACAGATAAATTATGAATATTGATACTCTTATTTTCCCCTTGTCAGGGGGTGTTTTCATAGGCATATCTGCCACATTAATGCTGCTACTTTTAGGAAGAATATGCGGTGTCAGTGGGATATATTGGGGAGCTTTTTCAGCCGGTATTGATCGGTTATGGCGGTGGGCCTTTATTATTGGCTTACCCATTGGAGCTTATTTATTTCACCTAATAACAAAAAATCCAATTCCATCTCCTCATGCCTCTTATCCTCTCGCAATCGTTGGCGGTTTGTGTGTTGGCATAGGTGTTAAACTCGGCAGCGGCTGCACAAGTGGCCACGGAGTTTGCGGTATTGCGAGACTATCAGCTCGTTCGATTGTTGCTACGTTCACTTTTATGGGCGCTGGTGTTGCGACAGTTTTTATGATGAGGCATTTATTTTAATTTTATAGAAACAGATTAGGAGTAAGTTTTTATGAATAATCATTTTTTTAAAAATAATCCTGTCATAAAGAACCTGGCATCTCTTTTGTGTGGGGTTATTTTTGGTATTGGGTTGGCAATGTCCGGTATGACGGATACTGCTAAGGTAATTGGCTTTTTAGATATTTTTGGAGAGTGGATTCCGGATCTCATGTTTGTGATGGGCGGTGCTGTTTTAGTGACATTGATTTCATTTAGATTTGTCTTAAAAAAAACAGCACCTATTATTTGCGATACATTTGAATTACCTACGAACAAATATTTAGATTATAAGCTCATTAGTGGTGCGGCTTTATTTGGCATTGGCTGGGGAATCTATGGGTATTGCCCTGGCCCAGCTATAGCGGCCTTAGCCTATTTTAATACTGAAGGTATAATATTTGCGTTATCCATGACAATAGGTATGGCTATTGTCCATGTAGTTACCTCTCAAACAAAACCAACCACTTAAATATCTCAGGCAATTAACTCTCCCATTAACCTAAATCATCGATTACAATAGACATTGTTCTTTGATTTAGGTTTATTTCATGTCTATCAGTAAACCCACTGCTCTTTTTCCTGCTTACGAATCCCTTTTGGATATTCGTTTGAATGATTATTTGGAGGTCAAAGAAATCTTAGATCAAGGTGAAATCTGGCATAAGCAACATTGGTTATGGGGAATTGATTTTTTAAAATACATCGGTAGAAATAAATCAGAGCATACGTTCATTCGATTTAGAAATGAAATAGAACGTTTTTTATTGTGGGTGTTTTTTTTCAAGAAAAAACCTATGGATGATTTACGAAAAGCCGATATTTTAGAATACGCGGATTTTTGTTGGAAGCCTCCTCAAGAATGGATATCACTCTCGAATACAGATCGCTTTATTGTTGATAATGGTTATTATCGACAAAACCCAAACTGGCGCCCCTTTCGATTAAAAGTTCCCAAAAATAGTAATTCAGAAAAACACCCTGACAAAAAAAAATATAAACCTTCACAAGCGACTCTCACAGCAACATTTACAGCGGTGATCGCTTTTTACAAATATTTAGTTAACGAAGAAATTTGTTACGGAAATCCAGCTCAACTCGCCAAGAAAGATTGTCGCTACTTTATCAAAGATGCTCAGGTGAAAGACGTCAAACGTTTAACGGAAGAGCAATGGCAATACGTTTTATCGACGGCAGAAGAGCTGGCACAGAAAGATCCCGTTTATGAACGTAGTTTGTTCATTATTGCGACTCTAAAAACATTATTTTTGAGAATATCTGAACTGTCTGAACGGAAAGACTGGTCACCGACTATGGGACATTTTTGGCAAGATGAACACAGTAATTGGTGGCTAAAAATTTATGGCAAAGGCCGTAAGATTCGAGATGTCACAGTTCCAAATCCGTATTTAGATTATTTAAAACGCTACAGACAATATCGTGGTGAAGCACCACTCCCCGCTTCTACTGATAATTCACCATTGATAGAAAAAATTAGAGGCCAGGGAGGTATGTCCTCCCGTCATTTATTTCGGTTAGTACAAGAAATTTTTGATCTTGCGTACGAAAAAATGAAAAAGGATACAAACGAAGATAACGCAAGAAAGTTGCAAGAAGCGTCTACACACTGGTTGCGTCATACGGGAGCAAGCATGGAAATTGAAAGAGGTCGAGCACTTAAAGACTTATCAGAAGACCTTGGACATTCCAGTATGGCAACAACAGATACAATCTACGTTCAAAGTGAAAATAAAAAACGCGCTGAGAGTGGGAAAGAACGAAGTGTTGATTAAAATTACCTCTCAAATTTTGTAGCTTATTAACCGAAACCAAGAACAATAAAAAAGGCTATCGATTCGATTGATCGATAGCCTTTTATCAACGGTTACAAAATCTTAGTACGCTTTTGGAATCATTAGAAGCGACTTCTTTTGTTCCTCTTTTCCTGTAATGTGTTAAAACTGGCTTTTTGCTCTTCACTTAAACTAATATAGAAAGCATTGTTAGCATTGGCCTTTGCAATCATCTCACTTTCTCTTAACGCCATCATTTGCTCTATAATTTCTTCAGCATCCTGCTCACTATAGGCGCTTGAGTGAGTTAACTCTTTTAATTGATTGCGAAGCTCATGCATTTGTTCTCGATCCTCTGATGGAGCTTTAGTCGTTAGCTTTAACAATTCAATCTGGCTTTCAGTAAGATCAAGCGTGTTAACCAAACGCCTCATACGCTTGTGATTCTTTTTCTCATCCCCCCTTTCAAATTTTTCATAACGATTTATATTTTCGCCTGATGCCTTATGATTATCCGATAAGGCAGGCAGACTCAAAAAAGAGAGTACCGATAAGGTTGCAGCAAAGAGGGCTATCTTTTTAGAATACCCCGATATACCACTGTGATTATCATGGTTTATGAATCTATTTTGGTTTGATATTTGCCTGGACATATAACACCTCTTTAAACAAGTAGTAAACTTTAATAGTGGTTGATCCTGTGAGTTATATTTGTGTAACTCCATAACTTCACCGCTAAGTTAACTTGAGAATGTCAAAACAATATGCATAAATTAATACATTTCAGCTACATACTTTTTACACATTTAAAGGTTAATATATATCCGTATCTGGCCATTGATAGTAAGGTAATATAATGGGTTTAAAGCCTAAATTCTTTATTGTTATTCTTATCGTTAATGGCTTATTAGCGACTGGGTTGTATCTATTTCTTTCTTGGAATTTTGAACGCTCTTTTTCAACATACCTCAATCAACGAGAGCTCCGTGTTTTAGACTCCTTCGCTAACCAACTCGAAGATTGGTACGGTGATCAAGGCAACTGGGACTACTTCAAGCAAAATCCTACTCAGTGGAATCGGTTTACCTTTCAAGTACTCGCAAAAGATGTAAGACGAAGAGATAGACGAGTTCTGAGGCAAGGTGACGATTCAAATATCGCTCGAAACGACGACAAGAAAATTACAGATAGCAATCGACGTGACATGCCGGCTTTAAGAAGAGGAAATCGTTTAAGCCGATCACTAGAGATACCAATAGCGTTACTTGATACCGATAAAAAACTGATTGTTGGCAGCTTAGGTCCCTCAAATGAGGGAGAGGGAGAGGGAGAGGGAGAGATAGAGAACATTGAACGCTCACTGATTGTTGACGGCGATATCGTGGGTTTTCTTTCTATTCCTACACGGCCTAGTGTTAGAGATTATCTCGACAACCAATTTATCAAAGATCAAAGCAATAATTTATTATTTGTTTTAATATGCATCATAATATTTGCCATCCTATCTTCCGCCTTACTCTCTTTGTTCCTAATCAAACGTATTAACCAATTAGTTCAGCATGTCAAATTATTAACATTTGGCGAGTATAAATCGCCTGTACCCATTAATGGAAAAGATGAATTGAGTATTCTATCTCATTATTTGACAGATTTAGGCTCAACATTAAATGAAAGCACACAACAGAGGAAGCAATGGGTGGCTGATATCTCTCATGAATTGAGAACGCCAGTGGCTATTTTGCAAGCAGATTTGGAAGCAATTGAAGATGGGATAAGAGCGCTTAATCAAACATCTATTTCAAGGCTACAGCGGCATGTGATACGACTTAAAGATTTGATCTCAGACTTATACGAATTATCACTGTCCGATATCGGTTCACTTTCATACAATAAAAAAAGTGTTGCGATCAATGAAATACTGGAAGATTCCATTCAGTTAATGACCGAAAAAATTAAACACAGCCATCTTTCTTTAGAATATAAAAAATCGAATATTGAATCACCTATCACTGTTTTAGGTGATGAAAATCGCTTATTACAACTATTTTTAAATCTATTAGAAAATTCGATTAAATATACTGACGGTACAGAGGACACACCTGGCGTCATTACAATAGATTTACACGTTGATGAAAATCAACAAGGAAAAACGGTGGTGATTACTATCCAAGATAGCGCTCCGACCGTCGATAATTCATTATTACACCGACTCACTGAGCGATTATATCGCGTCGACATGTCTCGCAATAGAGAGACAGGGGGTTCCGGTTTAGGGTTATCTATTTGCGAAAATATTATTTTGGCGCATAAAGGGGTATTACACTTTTCGCAAAGTGAACTAGGTGGCTTAAAAGTCATCATCTCAATACCGATCCTTGCTAGCCCATCTGCTCCTTAACCCATCTTCAGATTTCCTATAATACTATGATGAATATTTTAATCATTGAAGACGAAAAAGAATTAGCTAAAATTTTAAAAAGCTATTTAGAAAACGAAAGCTACCGTGTTGACATTGAAGTCGACGGATTACATGCAACAGAAAAAATCATCAATAATGATTACGATTTAGTGTTATTAGATTTAATGCTCCCCAATAAAGACGGACTGACTATTTGTAATGAAGTTCGGAAATCTTCGAGCATCCCAATTATCATGATGACCGCTAAGGTTGAGGAAGTTGACCGATTAATAGGTTTAAAACTTGGTGCTGATGATTATGTTTGTAAACCCTATAGCCCTCGAGAAGTGGTTGCCCGAGTAGAGGCAGTGCTCAGGCGCTCTAAAAAAGAAATAAAGAATAATCACCCATCGTCAACGGATAATGATCGACCTGATTCATCATTGTCAATCAATGAAGATAACCTACATGCAACCTATCAAAACAATTCCGTTGCTCTCACACTCGTGGAGTTTAATATTTTAAAAACTCTACTTTCACGACCGAATAAAATTTTCTCACGCAACGAACTGATGGACTCAGCATACAGTGATCATCGAGTCGTCAATGATAGAACTATTGATTCACATATAACGAAATTAAGAAAAAAAATAATGGGTATTACTCAAGAAGAAACTATCCGGTCTGTTTACGGAGCGGGTTACAAGTACGAAGAAATGTGACTTTTTAAACCGTTTTAGTTTTAAATTCTATTTAATATAAATACGATACAATCAAATTATAAACGTAAAATAAAAATGACTGATCAGATAGATAGAATGCTGGCATTTTTAGGTGTCACTCGTTAAAGTAGCGCTCCACTACAACTGGAAGCATTTTATCATTATATGCTTGTGACTAAATTGTCTTCACCGGTTGAATCATTTTGACGAATAACGGTATATGTGAAGGTCGCTGTGAAAGACACATTAATGAATCGAGATATACTGGAAAGTCTTCGAGCTACCGAACCTTTAGAAGATGAAATATATTTTGAAACGGATAAGCTAGAAGCTCTCTGCCAAATGAGGACAATCGTTGAAAATTCTGATGATGAGCTAACACCAAAAGCTCGTACCCATTACGCCTATGTTATTGAAGATCAGATCACTGCCATTAGAGCATTACTCAACAAGCTCTTCGATTAATCTCTTCATTTTCTCTTTTCGTTTTTAATTCTTGTGTTATTGTCCTCACTAATAACATTCACATTTTACTATTTTATATTTTCAACTTTTTCTCGAGAGTAATACTAATTTTCAGTCCTTTGTATTGCTGTGCGATATCATTTCATCTACCATAATGAACAGCTAGTCACCCCCTTGATAATAATACAAATAGCTGGAACTCATCATGGAAAAACCTAAAAATTTATCAAAAAGACAATTCCTTAAAACAGGTTCTTTGGGATTGGGATCAGGCATTCTTGCGCAAACAGCTACCGGTATATTAACGTCTCGTACACTGTTATCCAGTGGCATTTTACTGAGTCAATCAGCATTATCAAAAGAAAAAACACGATCAAAAATAATTGAGACAGCTTTAGGTAAAGTCCAGGGTTATGTCTCTCAGGGGGTGAGTGTTTTTAAAGGTATTCCGTATGGCGCTAGTACATCAGGTAGTAATAGGTTTCGCCCTCCGCAACCGGCTGCACCGTGGCGGGGTGTGAAAGAATCGATTGATTATGGACAAACAACACCACAAACTTTATCGCCATCAAAAAAATTGACCGAAGGACACGGTGAAGATTGTTTAGTGTTGAACATTTGGACGCCGGCCTTTAGCGCTTCAGAAAACACAAGCGCTTCTCAAGTCAAGACAAAACGTCCTGTCATGTTTTGGTGTCATGGCGGAGGTTTAAGTTCATACAGCGGATCAAGCCCTAGTTATGACGGTACGAATTTATGCAATCGAGGTGATGTCGTTGTCGTCACCGTCAATCATCGTTTAAACGTTATGGGTTTTTGTCATCTTGCAGAACAAGGAGGTGAAGATTTTGCCAGTAGCGGAACTGTGGGAATGCAAGATTTAATCGCTGCGCTTACTTGGGTGAAAACAAATATTGAGGCGTTTGGTGGTGACCCCGATAACGTGATGATTTTTGGCGAATCGGGAGGTGGTCGTAAAGTCGGTACATTATTAGGAATGCCAGCAGCAAAAGGATTATTTCATCGAGCAGCGATACAAAGCGGCCCAACGATTCAATTAGTGAACGAAGAAGATGCGCATATTCTTTCAGAAAAGTTGATGGCAGAGCTAGGGTTAAAAAAAGGAGAGATTAAAAAAGCTCAACAATTACCACCTGAACAGATTATTGCTGCTTATCAAAAACTCACTCGAACTCATGGCTATAGCGCAACAACAAACGGCTTTGCCCCCGTTGTGGATGGACACACTCTACCGTACCACCCATTCCACCCCAAGGCTTCCCCAGTCAACCCAGATATCCCGTTATTGATTGGTGCTAATCGAACGGAACTAACATTACAAATGCGTGCTGATAAATCAGCATTTAATTTAACATTTAAGGATCTTCCTAAGCGTTTATCGTCAGTCGGTAAAGATCGGACTAATGAATTAATCACGACTTATCGTGCGGAAAACCCTACAGCGTCGGCATCAGAAATATTTTTCTTGATTGTCAGTGACGCAAGATATGTAATTCCCTGTCAGGTAATCGCAGAGCGTCGAGCTGCTTTAAAAGCTGCTCCTGTTTATTCATATTATTTAACCTGGAAAACAAACACATTCAATGGCCAGTTAATGACACCTCACGCTTTAGACATTCCCTTTGTTTTTGATAATACGGATACCGAAAAAACAGTTTACGGATTTACAACGGGGACAAAAGAAGAACGTGATCTAGCTGACAAGATCAGCGACACATGGATTGCCTTTGCCAGATCGGGTAATCCAAATAACAACAAAATACCAACGTGGAAAGAATACTCAGAAGATCAGAGACATCAAATGATTCTTGATAATGACATAAAACTAGCCAATGACCCGATTAAGAACCAACGTATAATAATGAGTGACGTATTGGGGCTAAGTTAAAGTTAAGTATCGCCAAGTCAAAACAAGTTCAAGATTTTCATTATTAGAAAGATCAAAATTATGAATTTCAAACTTATTAATTCCTGAACACAAGAGACATTTAATGCAAGAATTTGTACAAGAATATTATGGACAAAAATTACAAAGTTCCGACGATCTAAAAACTTCCGCCTGTTGTGATATATCTTCAATTCCAGAGTGGTTGAAACCTTTACTTAGCAATATACATCCCGAAGTCTTATCTCGGTATTATGGCTGCGGCCTCGTGTGCCCTTCTCTCCTCGAAGGAGCTAAAGTTTTAGACCTAGGTAGCGGGTCAGGCAGAGATGTTTATGCATTAGCACAGCTAGTTGGCTCTGAAGGTATGGTTATCGGTATTGATATGACCGATGAACAACTCGCCATAGCTGAAAATTTTAAGGAGTATCATTCAAAGAAGTTTGGCTACTGTAACGTTGAGTTTAAAAAAGGACTATTAGAACAGTTAGATATACTCGAGCTTGAAGAAAATAGCTTTGATGTCATTGTTTCTAACTGCGTTATCAATCTCTGTACCGATAAAGCCGCAGTACTTAAAAGTATTTTTAAACTTTTAAAACCAGGTGGCGAATTTTATTTTTCAGATGTTTACAGTAATAAACGCATTCCAGTTGATGTTCAACAGGATGAAATTCTCTATGGCGAATGCTTAGGCGGAGCACTCTATTGGAATGACTTTTTAAATTTAGCAAAACAACAGGGTTTTACTGACCCTCGCTTAGTTGAAGACCGACCATTAGACATCACTGACCCGATACTTTCTCAACGAGTAGGAACGCTTCATTTTTTTTCTGCGACTTATCGCTTATTTAAATTAGAAAATCTCGAAAATGAATGTGAGGATTACGGGCAAGCCGTCATTTACAAAGGTACAATTCCTAATCAACCTTCTTTCTTTCAATTAGACAAACATCATTATCTTGAGACGAATAAAGTATTTCCAGTATGCGGAAATACATGGAAGATGTTGCACAGCACTCGATTTAATTCACATTTTGATTTTATTGGTGATTTCAAAACACATTATGGCATCTTTGAAGGATGTGGAACTTCCATCCCTTTTTCTACTAGCGAGTTAGCACATGAAGCCTGTTGTTAGCGATCAAGTTCAATCCTTACTCACTCAGGATGAAAAAAAACAATTATCACGAATTGCAAAAAATCTTCGCATCAATACGATTGAAAAACATATTTTTCTCTGCGCCGATCAAACGGAAGCAAAATGTTGCAATAAAGAAAAGAGCTTAATCTCATGGAACTATTTAAAAAAACGGATAGGGGAAGTTCAACAAGATGTCGAGGGCTCAATTTTTAGAACAAAAGCTAACTGTCTAAGAATCTGCCAACAAGGACCTATCGCCGTCGTTTACCCTGATAAGGTGTGGTATCACTCCTGCACACCTGAAGTACTCGAAAGAATTATCCAAGAGCATCTTATCGGAGGCATTCCTGTTAAAGATTTCCAAATTTTGATCGAATGACTCAGGGCGAACTCGAAAAAGAATGTCTCAATGAATCTATTATTGTGTAAGACGTAGGGCTTAGTTTTTATACTTCAATATCAACCGAAGGATATCGGCTATCATTCGAGCGTCTAGTGTTACTCGCCCGGCTGTCAAAGAGAAAGTTTTTTGAGTTTTTTTTACGTCGATCAAATCGGTGTCTTCGATCGTTTGATCGAACTGCATTTCTCGATTGAAATTCATAAGTTGTTAAAGGCACATCAGATAACGGCTTTGGACTATCAACATAATCTTGTCTTGTCGTATCTTCCGATGCCACTTCTTTTTGTCTATTTTTATGTTTTTTCCTAGGCATTTTTCGAGAATCAGGTTTGTCGGTGACATCCTGTAGCTTTTCAATGCGTGCGACCCTCTCCCCCTTCAAAGAAGTGGCCTTAACGCCTTCAGTGTTAGCAGTGGGAACTGTTGATGGTATGTTTATCATAAAGACTCCCGATTAGCGTCATCCTGTTTAAGTATACGGTTCAGAAAAGAGCTTAATGTTATATATGAGTATCGGCCTATCTATCAAAAGCTTTAGACTGAAAGCTGTCAGCCTATGACATTCTATTTTAGTCCCTATAAAAATGCCGGCACTTTGACGGAGGATCTAACGAAACCTATAATGCGCCCCCATTGATTTACCAACGCTGACAATACGTGGTTTTGTATTTATCGGATACTGACTACTTTTTTATCGACGAATGTAAATGTACTTTCAATGATTACTTTAACTCATGAGACCTATATGGATATTCGCACACTATTTCGGATAACAACTTGCATCATTCTCTTCGTCAACGCAAAAAGTATTGCAAACCCTTGGTATGGAACATTGAGTTTCAACAACACTCAAGGTGATCTTCCGAAAAATGGTAGCCTCGGACCAAGCCCTTTTACCGCACTCAAAACAGACGAGAGATCGAATGGCTTCAAACTATCAGCAGGGTATGAATTTACACCCATTTTGTCTTTAGAGTTTGGTTATACTGATTTAGGCAAGCAGACTATAGTCGTCAATAACAATTTTTCTTCGTTAACGAATACGGCTTTTAACACAATAGATTCATATTATTCGCAAATTGCTAACGGTACTTTTAATCCTTTTTCAGCGACTGTAGATTTCCAAAATCTAATATCCAATACGAATGCAACAAATACACTCAGTAATACCGAATCACCCACATACGCTTCAGATTCGAGTGATATATTAGCAGGTGCTATCAATGGATCTAAATCAACTATCAACAACTACGGTATACATCTCATAGGAAAAGGAATTTTTCCTATGAGAAATCAGCTCAGTTTTATACTCAAAGGCGGCCTATTACTGACCGAAACTAAAACTGAGACAACGTCCATTGTTTTTCAGTGGGTCACTATCGGTAGCGGATTATCAACTACCGAACCATTTATTTTTATCCCGATCAAAAAAACCGAAAAATATCATCACCTAGATCCAATAGTAGGACTAGGTATTTCTTTTGATTTAACCAAAACACTCAGTGCCGAGATTTCAACTGAAAAATATTTTGGGGTGGCTTACGGAGATGGCTTGGATGCAGATATGTTGAGTTATGATTTTTCTATCCGCTACCGATTTTAGAAAATTAACTGTTGAAAGTACTTTAATTACTTTTTTTAAATTCATCGTTAACTACTTTTTTTATCTTTCTCAACTTGACGCTTATTAGATACCAACGATGCCATTTCTGGCGCTAAGCCGATAGTGGCAATAGCGCCGCTATTAAATTTTAAATAATCTTTTTCAACTCCGTCACTAAAAATAACACCATTTGACGGCATGAAGGATTCTATTGTTAGTGGCTTTGAGTTATTAATTCGACCTGCCGTTATTTTTGTTTGGGTTCTAACACTTTTAAAAGGCTCTCGAACTGTAAATAACAATTCATTTTCTTTCATCTTAGGCCTTTTGGGTTTTAAATTTGGTTCAAACATGCCTGCTACCCCATAAGCCATATTAAAAACAGAACTTAACCAGCCGGTTGAACCTGCAGGTGTCGATACAATTAAACCACTAGAAGAATGCTCTTCTTCTAATTGATTAAACGTGATTTTATACCGTGCTGATACGTGAGAAGACGCACCAATAAATAAATCATTAAACGCTAAAATTCTCTGCCCATCATTGAGTTTAGCTTCAGCAAACCTCATCGTTTTTAAATGATGCCGACCACTTAACAAGTCATCAATACCAAACATAAAGTCGGAAATATCAAAAGGCAATAACACACCGTCATAACGTTCTTTATCTGGATTGACGGCTAAAATGGGTAAGTTTTTTGAGTACTTGGCTGTATTAGCGACTAAGCCGTCTTGTCCAATAACGATGATAATATTCTTAGCTGAAAAGATATAAGAAGAAACGAAATCCCTATCGATCGTTTTATTTTTAATAGATTTTGACAGTTGAGTTTGAAGTGAATTAAGAGCATGTTTGAATTTTTCATCTTCTAAGACATACTCTTCAAAATTACCACCTAAGCTTTCGATATAAAACTTTGCTTGAGACTTTGTGTTAAAACGTTCTATCAATGCTTCTAGGCGAGTTTTACTTTTAACGATAATCGCGTACTCAAAACTCATTTTTTTGTGTCTTTCAAAATTGAATCTAACAACTCTGGGCTAACATTAAGATTTCCAATCTTATCTGCGTTTTCAGCTAATTGACGAAATGCCAATGCGATATTAAATTTAGGGTCAGCATTATTGCTTAACGCTGTTAGAACTTTCCAATCCATATCTCTATAAGGTTTTAATGTAGTTTCTGTTACATACCCTTGTGCTTCAGCTTCTTTTCTATCGTTTGCTGATTTCAATTCCACTAAGGTTTTACGTTGATTTGCTACTGAGATATCAGCTTCAATTTTCATCTCTTTTAACTTACGCTGATTTTCTGAGTTCTGAACATCGGTTTCCATTTTCTTCTCAGCGATTTGTTTTTGCTTTTCTTCTACAGCGATTTCAGTGTTTAATTCAGACTCTTTAATTTTTCGCTCTTGCTCAACAGCAAAGTTACGACGCTCGTAAATAGCCTCATCAGCTTCTTGCTGTAGCTTTTCTCTTGTTTCTGTTTCTAACGCCCTTGACATCTCAGGCGTTGCTTGAACACCTAGTATATTAGCACCGAGAATTTCAATCCCTAACATTTTTATCGGTTCAGACGCCTGAAGACCTGATAAGATTTCAGTTTCGATTGTTTTTGCTGAACGAATGGCTTCTTTTAAATTTACTCCATGGATATAAGCCGAAGTCGCTGTTTGAGCCTCGTTAATTATTCGTTGATTTAACTTCTCAATATCATTTTTTTTATATTGACCATTATCTTGAACCGTAAAATCTAGCACATCGACAACAATTTTAGGGTCTCTAATTCGATAGCTGATCTGCCCCTGAATAGATATCGTTTGATAATCACGTGTAGACTCATTGAAAACAAACGGCAAATCATTACTACTCATAGGAATAGCTGTTATTGAGCTGTTAGGTGAAAAATAAAAAAATGAAAGCCCACGCCCCTCTCTTTTAATGTGCCCATTTTTAAAATGAAGAACATAAGTCATCGAATCAAATTTAATGTGCTTAATTCCTAACATAGAAAACCTTATTTAAATATCATCATTGTTAATATTGCTTTAAAGGAAATGATCTAAATGCTGTCTAAACTGAAAAATGCGACTAAAACTAACTCTTTTCTTATAAGGCTTGCAGCTCGCTTTTAAACATCATTTATGGGTTAAACCATTTTAATTTTTTATGTAATTTCACGACATCACCAATAATCAATAGTGTCGGTGCACGCATTGCTTGTTGTTGTACGAGTTCAGGGAGTGTTGAAATAGTGCCGGTTAATACGCGTTGTTCGTTGGTCGTGCCTTTTTCGATCAAAGCAGCAGGTGTAGAGGAAGACCTTCCATTTTCTATTAGCTTTTCGCAAATAATGGGCAAACCTACCAAACCCATATAAAACACGAGAGTTTGATGGGGGTCCGTTAATTCTGAAAACTTAATATTCGTCGAATCATTTTTTAAATGACCGGTAATAAAACGAACCGATTGTGCATAATCGCGATGCGTTAAAGGAATGCCGGCATAAGCAGCACAACCTGATGCTGCAGTAATACCTGGCACAACTTGAAACGGAATATTATGTTGTGCGAGCAATTCTATCTCTTCGCCACCGCGGCCAAAAATAAAGGGATCGCCTCCCTTTAATCGTAGTACCCGTTTCCCTTCTTTCGCCAAATCGACCAGCAATTGATTAATATCAGTTTGGTGTACGGCATGCTCTGAACGTTTTTTACCCACATAAATTCTGTCAGCATCTTTCCTGACAAGGTCCATAACGCCACCAGAGACTAGACGATCATATAAAACGACATCGGTATTCTGCATTAAACGTAAAGCGCGAAAGGTTAATAAATCGGGATCCCCTGGGCCAGCGCCCACCAAAAAAGCTTCACCGGTTAAGTTGTCAGTACCAAAATCATTTAACTGTTGTTCGATAAGTTTTTCAGCTTCTGAAAAATTACCAACGAGTGCACGTTCTGCCGCTACACCATCAAATATTTTTTCCCAGAAGCGAAGTCGTTCTGCCCCGTTTTTTATTTTCTCTTTAACGCGATCTCTAAAACTCCCAGCCAACGATGCAAGACGGCCATAATTTGCCGGTAATAAAGTTTCAACTTTGGCGCGAATAATTCTCGCGAGCACAGGTGCTTTACCTGCACTACTAATGGCTACAACTAACGGGTTACGATCGATAACCGCTGGCATAATGAAATTACTGATACTGGGATTATCGACTACATTGACTAAGGTATTTGTGTTTTTTGTCACTTCGTAAACTTGTTGATTAACGGTGTCGATATCTGTTGCGGCTATGATGAGTGCATATCCCTCAACGTCACTATTTTGAAATTCGCGGAATAAACATTCACCGCCACTATTTTCTACGAGCAAACGTAATTCTGAATTAATCGAGGGCGCTATCACTTTGACGATGGCTTGCGAGCGAATTAATGATTGGGCCTTGCGAAGAGCGATATCTCCGCCACCAATAACCAAACAGTGCTTATGTTTTATGTCGAGAAAAAGCGGAAGGTAATCCAAGTCTATCAGCCTTACAAATCAACTAGTTGATGTTAAACATATCTTTTAGTGACACGTTATCAATGAAATTTAATTAAAGGTAATGGATTGAGTTCCACCCATATACGGCTGTAAAACGGCTGGAATAGTTATTGATCCGTCAGCTTGTTGATAGTTTTCTAAAATGGCAACGAGTGTTCGGCCAATGGCTAGCCCAGAACCATTAAGCGTATGTAGAAATTCTGGCTTTCCTGTTTCTGGATTGCGGTACCGCGCTTTCATTCTTCGTGCTTGAAACTCTTTAAAATTGCTGCACGATGAAATCTCACGGTATTTTTCTTGTGAAGGAAGCCAAACCTCTAAATCATAGGTACATGCACTTGAAAAACTGAGATCGCCTCCACATAAAATCACCTTTCTATACGGTAATTCTAATTGCTCCAAGATGTTTTCGGCATGGCGTGTGAGCTGCTCATGAGCTTTCTCAGAATCTTCGGGTTTCACAAACTGAACGAGCTCGACTTTTTCAAATTGGTGCTGGCGAATCATTCCACGAGTATCTCGCCCATAACTGCCCGCTTCGCTTCTAAAACAAGGAGAATGACAAACATACTTTAGCGGTAATTGATCTGCATCTACAATTTCATCGCGAAGCACATTAGTCACTGGTGCTTCTGCCGTAGGAATCAAATAAAATTCTCTTTCGTCATTGAGTTTAAATAAGTCATCTTCAAACTTAGGTAGCTGTCCAACGCCGTACATTGTTTCTTTGTTGACGATGTAAGGGACATAAATTTCATCATACTCATGGTTTTCGATATGCGTATTCAGCATAAATTGAATTAGCGCACGGTGAAGTCTAGCTATATTATTCTTCATCACGACAAAACGTGAACCAGAAATTTTTGTGGCTAACTCAAAGTCCATTTCACCAATGGCTTCACCAAGATCAACATGGTCTTTAATGGGGAAGTCAAATACTCGTGGCGTTCCCCACTGACTAATTTCAACATTATCATCTTCGCTTCTACCTTCTGGAACTCTATCTGAAGGTATATTTGGAACTCCAGCAAGCAAATTTTCAAGCTCAGATTGTACGCCATGAAGTTCTTGTTCAGCAGTCGCTAAATCAGATTTAAGCGTATCGACCTCTTCCAGAAGTGGCGCAATATCTTCACCCGCTGCTTTTGCTTTACCGATGCCTTTTGATTTCTGATTACGCTCTTGTTGAAGGGTTTCAGTTTTCACTTGAATCAATTTACGCGCTTCTTCTAACGCATGTAGTTTTTCAACTTCAAGTTTGTATCCTTTAATGGCTAACGATTTTGCAACAACTTCTGGTTGAGTGCGAACAAATTTTGGATCTAACATAATGTAAATAACCGAACTGTATTGATTAAAATTAAAGTGATTAGTTAAACGCGCGAGCTGTAAAATACATGGCAATAGCAGTTCCTGCTAAACAGGCCATAAAACTCGACACAATATAAAATAATGCTGTTCCGCTATGGCCGTATTGCCACAATTGAAGAGCTTCGATTGAAAAGGTAGAAAAGGTGGTTAGCGCGCCCAGCAAGCCTGTAATAATAAACAAACGCCATTGTGGCCCTAATAAATTTTTTTGAACAATAACAACATAAAAAAAGCCAATGAGGATACAGCCGAGCACATTCGCAACCCATGTACCGATTGGAAATCGATTTTCTTGGACTGGGAACAGGTAAACAACGATACAATATCGGCTTACAGCGCCAAGTGCCCCGCCTAATGCTATCGCTAAAAAATTCACACTCTCTGCCTTTTATTTAAAAATAATTAGGTACGTTATATAACGTGTTTGAGCTAATCGTTTGATTGAGATGATTTATCTAATGCCCTGAGGTGTTCTAATTTTTCTTTAATTTTTATTTCCATACCACGAGGGACAGGAAAATAATATTCAGCACTTTCCATTTCATCGGGAAAGTATTGTTCACCTGCTGCATAGGCATTTTCTTCATCGTGCGCGTAACGATAATTTTGGCCATAATCTAAATCTTTCATCAATGATGTGGGTGCATTTCGTAAATGCAGTGGCACATCATAGGTTGGCATTTTTTTCACATCGGCTTTTACAGCATTAAAAGCTTTATAAACCGCATTACTTTTCGGAGCCACAGCCATATACACCACAGCTTGAGCGATAGTTAACTCCCCTTCCGGACTACCTAGGCGCTCCTGTGTATCCCATGCGTTAAGCGCTATTTGTAACGCTCTTGGATCGGCATTCCCAATATCTTCACTGGCCATTCGTACAACGCGACGAGCAATGTACAGCGGATCACAACCGCCATCAATCATTCTCACAAACCAATATAGGGCTGCATCTGGTGATGAGCCACGTACTGATTTATGCATAGCTGAAATTTGGTCGTAAAAGTATTCGCCGCCTTTATCAAATCGACGAACATTTCCACCGAGTGCTTCTTTGACTGTGGATAGACTAACATGCCAAACGCCGTCATCCTCTTCGGCAAGGTCTGTTGTCATTTCGAGTAAATTGAGCGCTGTACGTGCATCACCATCAGCAGCGGAAGCAAGTAACTCGATTTCTGAATCAGCTATGAATATCTTTTTAGCACCTAGTCCACGGTCGACATCACTCAACGTATGCTTAAGAAGTGATGTCAGCGATTCTAACGATAAACTTCTCAATACATAGACTCGACATCTTGAGAGTAATGCATTATTGAGTTCAAACGAGGGGTTTTCGGTCGTGGCGCCAATGAAGAGAATTGTACCATCTTCTATATAGGGTAAAAACGCATCTTGTTGAGCTTTGTTAAAGCGATGAACCTCATCGACAAACAATATGGTTTTACGCCCGCTTTGCTGACGTTCTTCTTGTGCCACCTGAATAGCAGCTCTTATCTCTTTGACACCCGATAGTACGGCAGAAATAGTTTCAAACCTGGCATCTGTAAGCTCGGCAATGATTTTTGCCAATGTTGTTTTTCCTACACCAGGTGGTCCCCAGAAAATCATTGAGTGTAGAAGTCCTTTTTCGAGCGCTTCTCGCAATGGTTTTCCATCAGAAAGAATGTGCTCTTGCCCTGCAAACTCAGATAGTTTTCGAGGACGCATTTTAGCGGCAAGTGGTTGGTAAGCCTCAGTTTGATTGTGAAATAGATCGTTAGTCATTCACAATGACATCAACATCAGGAGGAATATCAAAAGAGAATGTTGATTCAGGAATGTTTTTATTTTGTAGTGTATTTGAAAACGTATATTGTTGTTTTTCTCCAAGCTCGCTCAACAACGTCATCCCAACCACCTGATCATCCACAAACAAAATTTCCATCCACTCAAATAAACTCTCATCATTTTTGGGAATGAGTTTATAAACAATGACCTCCTGATGATTTGACGTGTCATCTGAATTATTAGTTGCAATATCACCAGCAGAAGAAAAAATCTCATAATTGATACGAATTTGCTCTAAATCACCGCTTAATATAAGCATCGGTGTTTGCAATAAACGATCATCTACAACATCTGCTGTTGCTTGTTTTAAATCTGGATCGTATGTCCACATTGTTTTGTTATTGCTCACCATGAGTTTTTCAAACGGTGGATTTATGTACCAACGAAAAAAGCCGGGGCGCTTTAATAAAAATTCACCGTCATTTTCTTCTACGACATCATGATCTTCATCGGTAATAACTTGTTTAAAATCACCCTGAAATGTCACAAGGCCTGCTAATTTTTGACTCAAAATACTGGCAAGATCTTTCTCTTTTTGCGTTTCAGCATTAACCGGTGTAATTGATACACAAAAAGCGATAGCAACAAAAAAAATCATTGTCATTGTGATGATGTTTTTTTTCAGTTCTTTTATCTGCGTGACAAAAAAAACTGTGTTAAATAAAAAAGATTTCAAACGATTACCTTTAATTTTTTGGTGGTGCCGGCGCCAACACCTCACGGCTACCATTGGAACCCATTTCAGACACTACGCCAGCCGCCTCCATGGTTTCGATTAAACGAGCGGCTCGGTTGTAACCCACTCGAAGCTTTCGTTGTACTGATGAAATGGAAGCTCGACGAGATTCAAGCACATAATCAACGGCCTCATCATAAAGAGGGTCAGATTCGCTATCACTATTTTCACCTCCTTCAGCGGCCATACCTGGTACAGGAATGGTGTTATTGGAATCATCAACAATTCCATCTATATAGTTAGGATTACCACGAGCTTGCCAATCCGCTACGACTCTATGAACCTCAGCGTCATCAACAAACGCACCATGAACACGCTGGGGAACACTTGTACCGGGAGGTAAATACAGCATATCGCCGTGCCCAAGTAATTGTTCGGCTCCACCTTGGTCAAGTATGGTTCTAGAATCAATTTTTGAAGAGACTTGAAAGCCAATACGCGTGGGTACATTGGCTTTAATTAACCCGGTAATCACATCAACCGATGGCCTTTGTGTGGCAAGTATGAGGTGAATTCCCGCTGCTCGTGCTTTTTGAGCGATTCGCGCTATCAATTGTTCCACTTTTTTACCAACAATCATCATCATGTCAGCAAATTCATCAATGACGACAACAATTGCGGGGAGCGTCTCTAGCTCTGGCGCCGTTTCATCAACAGCTACGCCATCTATTTCAACATCAGGTACCCAGAGTGGATCAGTGATTGGCTTACCTGCTTTTTTGGCATCGTCTATTTTACGATTGAAACCCGCTAAGTTTCTCACACCTAGCGCAGCCATTAACTTGTAACGACGTTCCATCTCCCCAACACACCAACGAAGACCGTTAGAAGCATCGTTCATGTCTGTAATGACGGGGGTTAGCAAGTGAGGAATGCCTTCGTAAACTGATAATTCAAGCATTTTAGGATCGACTAATACTAAGCGAACATCTTTTGGTGATGCCTTATAAAGAATACTTAATAGCATCACGTTAACGCCGACTGACTTTCCTGAGCCCGTTGTGCCTGCAACTAGCAAATGAGGCATTTTAGCCAAATCGGCAATAACAGGCTGGCCTGAAATATCATGGCCTAACGCTAAACTAAGTGGAGATTTAGCATTCTCGTATTCGGTTGAAGCAAGCACTTCGCTTAGACGGACCATTTCACGGTGCTCATTCGGAATCTCGATCCCAACAACTGACTTACCCGGAATAACCTCCACAACGCGAACACTGATTACCGCCAAGGATCTCGCTAAATCTTTCGCTAGATTTGTAATTCGACTGGCTTTCACACCCGCTGCTGGCTGAATCTCAAAGCGTGTCACCACAGGTCCAGGCAAAACAGAGACGACTTCTACACTGATGCCAAAATCTTGAAGCTTAATTTCAAGGAGCCTAGACATCGCTTCTAATGACTCCTTAGAAAAGCCCCGATCATCTTGTTTATCGGCGGCATCTAACAGATTGATTTTAGGTAAATCACCACTAACCTGGCCCATCTCAAATAGCGAACCCTGCTTCTCCTTTTGGACTCGAGCGCTAGGAGTCGCTTTTTTAGGCGTTTCTTGTATAGTCGGGGGAATCCGATCAGCTTCTTTCTTCTTGTGCTGCTCAACGACAACCTTTCTCTGTTTAAGCGCCTGCTGAGTGTCTCGTTTTTCTGAAATATCCTGTGTAAAGCGTCGATACTTCGTTTTGACATAGTCGACCAGCAACAGCGTGACACGCCCAGTTTCGTCCATCAGTGCAAACCAGGAGAGATCAGTAAAGACCGTTAAACCAAACAAGAAAATGGCGACAAGAATTAATGTTCCACCCACATAACTGAATGCAGCTTCTACAGCAGAAGCCACTTCTGCTCCTAAAATTCCGCCATGTGAAAAAGGCAATGCAGACTCTTGGATACCATACTGAAGTGAAACTAAGCCTGTACCAGCAATCATAACCAGACAAAGGCCAAGTGTTCTTAAGCCAAGCAGAACACCGTCAAACTCTACGTTTTCACCTCGATGCTTAAAAACTCGCCAAGCCTGATAAGCCAGCATGACAGGAAATAAATAGGACAAATAACCAAATAAAGAAAAAAAGACGTCAGCAAGCCAAGCTCCCGCAGGACCACCCACGTTCGCTACTCCATTTCCGGATCCTGTACTGCTCCAGCCAGGATCTTGGGGACTGTAGCTAACTAAGGCCAATACTAAATACAGGCAGACAGCTGCAAAGCCTATCAGCAAACCCTCTTTGAGGCGTAAGCTTCCACTTCCCTGATTTGCAGAATTGGCAGAAGTGTTTGTTTTCAAAAGAATTCCTTGAAAGCCCTATGATTTACTTATCAAGCTTTTTTGTGGTTTATTATGAAGTACCTATTACTACGCGCTATTGTAATGCACATCAGTTAATTTACTAGGCGATATCTGACACAAAATTCAAATCTTACTTGATATATTATTTTGACAGCCGCCCAAGGTTAGCAGCCACAAACACGTCAGTTATTCACCATCACTGCAAAGATAAATTTATCAAAAAATGAATTTAGATTAATAAAAGCAATGGTAATTATTAGCCTAGACAATTAGCAGTTAATTAAATCTTGTAGTCTAATAGGCGCCATTCATAGATTAGCAATTGCCGATCAATTTATATCACCAAGGTAAATCTTAGGAAACCATTCATGAGCGATGCAATTCACCACAAACTCATTATTTTAGGATCAGGACCAGCCGGTTATACCGCGGCAATTTATGCGGCACGTGCGAATCTATCTCCTGTCGTCATCACAGGTATGCAGCAAGGCGGCCAGTTAACAACCACTACGGAAGTTGAAAATTGGCCGGGAGGCATTTCTGAACTCCAAGGCCCAGACCTGATGGTTCAAATGCAAGAACACGCTGAACGCTTTGATACTGAGATTGTTTTTGATCACATCGAAAGTTGTGATTTATCCAAACGCCCTTTCACTTTAAACGGCTCGAGCACATACACCTGTGATTCTCTCATCATTGCAACTGGCGCTTCTGCTCAATACTTAGGTTTGCCTTCGGAAGAAGCATTTATGGGTCGCGGTGTTAGTGCTTGTGCCACATGTGACGGTTTCTTTTATCGCGGCCAAAAAGTCGCGGTTATCGGTGGCGGCAATACGGCTGTTGAAGAAGCGTTATATCTTTCAAATATTGCCAGCGAAGTGATTGTTGTTCATCGACGAGATTCTCTACGCTCAGAAAAAATTCTTCAAGATCGCCTTTTGGAGAAAGCAAAGAACGGAAACGTCACTATGCTCTGGGATCACACGCTTGAAGAAGTTGTGGGCGATGATGCCGGTGTAACCGGAATTAACGTCAAACACACTAAAACCGGAGAAGTTTCTCATCATGACCTACAGGGTGTGTTTGTTGCTATTGGACACAAACCTAACACAGGTATTTTTGAGGGACAGCTCGACATGAATGGCGGCTACATAAAAATCAAAAGCGGCACTGAAGGAAATGCAACCGCGACTAGCATAGAAGGTGTTTACGCTGCGGGCGATGTCGCTGATCACATCTACCGCCAAGCGATCACTTCGGCTGGAGCCGGCTGTATGGCTGCACTTGACGCTGAAAAATATCTAGACAACCAGTAAAACGACAGCACCCAATAGCACCCCAGATGAAAAAAGACGGTTTGCTTCGATGACTCTATGCTTGATGATTCCGTGTGAGCCGTCTTCCAGTTTTTCTCTTTTCCATGCTTCTGTATGCCCTCTTCTTGCGAGCTAGATCATGACCCAACTCCCCTGGCTCGATCATAACTCAATTGAATTCCCTTCAATCGAAAACGCATTCGTAGATCCCAATGGTCTTCTAGCGGCCGGAGGTGACTTGTCGCCCCAACGGTTAGTGGAGGCATACTGCAGAGGCATCTTTCCTTGGTATGAAGATAACCAACCGATATTATGGTGGAGTCCTGACCCTCGGCTCATCTTAGCGCCAGATGAAATCCATATCTCCAAATCTATGGCTAAAATACTGCGCAAGGGGCAATTTCGAGTGACTGCTGATCTAGCCTTTAAAGAGGTAATTTGCGCCTGCAGCAATATCAAAAGAGAAAGACAGCATGGAACCTGGATCATCAATGAAATGGTTGAGGCTTATACTAACCTTCACGATCTCGGCCATGCACATTCAATCGAGGTGTGGAAAGATTCTAAGCTGGTAGGAGGACTTTATGGCGTCGCTGTCGGAGCCGCATTTTTTGGGGAGTCGATGTTTTCAGACGTGAGTAATGCTTCTAAAATAGCGTTAATCTCACTATCCAACTATTTGTCGAACAGGGGCTATCAAGTTATCGATTGTCAAATGGAGACTGCACATCTAAAATCGATGGGAGCTGAAGTGGTTTCTAGAATAGATTTTAAATCTATTTTAGATCAATGTGTTACAAAGGATAACAAAAGTAATTTCTATCTAAAAAAATGGAATCTAAACGACGACAATGATGAGTAAAAGGTGATAATTTGACGGCTCTTTCTCAGATAAAACTATTTGCTACTCATCCTCATGAATGTAGTTATCTGCCAGAACAAGAAGCTACAACGGTTTTTATTGACCCTGAGGAGGTTATCGACAAAGAACTCTATCAGCATCTTTCAACATTGGGGTTTAGGCGAAGCGGCTCGCATGTTTATCGCCCAAACTGCGAAAACTGTAACGCCTGTGTTCCAGTCAGAATTCCTGTGGATCTCTTTCTTCCCAATAGAAGGCAAAAAAGGTGTGCAAGGATCAATCAGGATATTGATATACAAGAGGTCGACTCAGCTAGTTCCGATGAGCATTATGAGCTTTACGAGCGCTATATCACTACAAGACACAAAGATGGCGATATGTATCCCCCTTCACGCGAACAGTTTTCAGGTTTTCTCACGTCTGAGTGGGGACTTACGCGTTTTTTTGAGATGCGACTTCACAAAAAGCTAGTAGGCGTGATGGTTTGCGACCTATTAAATGACGGGCTCTCAGCCGTTTACACCTACTTTGACCCAGAATACCCAAAACGAAGCTTAGGTGTTTTTGGTATTCTGAGCCAAATTCAACAGGCACAAACGTTTAGCCTAAAGTATTTATATCTCGGATATTGGATTAAAGAGTCGCAAAAAATGTCTTATAAATCAGAATATAGGCCGCTGGAACTTCTCATCGAAAAGCGTTGGCGCTTATTACTCTAATACTAGTTACTCTAATACCAGGTCCAGCGTTCTAAGCTCAGCGCTTTAACAGACTCACACCACACCCAAATTCGGCAACTACTCTGACAAATCTAGCCCACAAAACAGATAAAAACATCCGAACACGCTTCAGGGGGCCATTTATTGGTGTTTTACGGGCATTTGTCTTGGAAGTCTCTGTCAATTAGTGCACAATTCACCGCTTCTCAAAACCACCCTATATAAAGCGCTATAGACAGGCTATTACGTTTTTCGTTTTGAGTAAAAAATCATTGGAGATTTGCTGTTTTATGTCTAAAGAAGATCAAATAGAACTGGAAGGCGAAGTTATTGAAACACTTCCAAACACTACCTTTCGGGTTAAGCTTGAAAACGATCATGTCGTGATTGCCCATATCTCAGGCAAAATGCGCAAAAACTACATCCGAATTTTAACCGGCGATAAGGTAAAAGTTGAAATGACGCCTTATGACTTGTCAAAAGGTCGTATTACTTATCGAGCTCGATAGTCATATACGATTCACAAGTATCCAAACACAAAAAAAGCGTGCCCGTAACCGGCCACGCTTTTTGCTTTTGTAGAACAGTAAAATGCTTCTGTTCTGATGCAGAAAAGCAATTTATCTAGCTGACTAAACAATCTGTTATTCGGTATGACTAAAATTTACGATGTCTAAAATTACTATACCTAAAACTGCTATGGCTAAAAATTTAAGCTTTGGCCTTGGCCGCTTTTTTCTGCCCTGCTTTAACATCTAAATAAAGCTCTCCATTCTTAACAGTTACCAGTACTTCGCCGCCATTCTCAGATAGATCACCGAACAAAACAGCCTCAGCTAAAGGCTTTTTCAAATTTTCTTGAATCGTTCGGGCCATAGGCCTAGCACCCATATTTTCGTCGTATCCTTTTTCAGCGAGCCATTCACGAGCGGCTGCATCAACTTCAATCTGAACATGCTTATCGTCTAGCTGCGCTTGCAACTCAACCAAGAATTTATCAACAACCGTTTTAATAACTTCTTGAGAAAGCCCACTAAATTGAATAATCGCGTCTAAACGGTTTCTAAATTCCGGAGTAAACAATCTGTTAATCGCTTCCATCCCATCCGTTGAATGATCTTGCTCGGTAAATCCAATTGAACGGCGACTCACTATTTCTGCACCAGCATTGGTTGTCATAATGAGTACAACATTTCTGAAATCAGCTTTACGTCCATTATTATCGGTTAAGGTTCCATGATCCATTACCTGAAGCAATAAATTGAAAACTTCAGGATGCGCTTTTTCAATTTCATCAAGAATAACCACGCAATGCGGATTTTTTGTAACGGCTTCAGTCAGCAAACCGCCTTGATCAAAACCAACATAACCAGGAGGCGCACCAATTAAACGTGAAACTGTGTGGCGCTCCATGTATTCAGACATATCAAACCGAATCGATTCGACACCCATCGCGGATGCAAGTTGTTTACAAAGTTCTGTTTTACCAACACCCGTAGGCCCGGCAAACAAAAAAGAACCAATAGGTTTTTGTTCTGCCCCCAAGCCTGCACGCGATAATTTAATTGCCGTCGCTAATACATCGATCGCTTTGTCTTGACCAAAGACTGTCATCTTCAATGTCGAATCAAGTTTTTGCAATAGCTCTTTGTCAGATGTAGAAACATTTTTAGGCGGGATACCAGCAATCTTAGCAATAATATTTTCTACATCACCAACACCTAATAATTTCTTACGTTTACTTTTCGCTTGTAATTGCTGATAAGCACCCGCTTCATCAATAACATCTATGGCTTTATCGGGAAGATAGCGATCGTTAATATACTTAGACGACAAATCAGCTGCAGCTCTTAAAGCCGCATCGCTGTAACGTAAATTATGATGTGCTTCAAATCGAGATTTAAGCCCTTTTAATATTTGATAAGCTTCATCTGCACTTGGCTCATTAACATCAACTTTTTGGAAGCGTCTCGACAAAGCGCGATCTTTTTCAAACACGCCGCGGAACTCTTGAAAAGTTGTTGAACCCATACAGCGAAGCTCACCCGATGTTAGCAGTGGCTTTAATAAATTCGACGCATCCATCACTCCACCAGAAGCAGCACCCGCTCCAATGATCGTATGAATTTCATCAATGAATAAAATTGAATTTTCTTCTTTTTTCAGTTGAGCCAGCAAACCTTTAAAACGTTTTTCAAAATCACCGCGATATTTTGTCCCAGCCAATAATGAGCCTAAATCTAAAGAGTAAACAACGCTGGTTGTTAGAACTTCAGGTACATCACCATCCACAATTCTTTTTGCCAAACCTTCAGCTATTGCAGTTTTTCCCACACCCGCTTCGCCAACTAACAAAGGATTATTTTTTCTTCGACGAGATAAAATTTGGCAAACGCGTTCGACTTCATGCTCACGTCCCACTAACGGATCAACGCGACCATTCATAGCCTCTTCGTTTAAATTTGTTGCGTAAGATTCCAAAGGGTTTGGCGCAGCGCCCTCACCTGCTTGCAACCCTTCATCTTCGTTTTGCTCATGAGAACCCGAATCAGATCCGTCAGAAGAATGTCCCGCCACTTTAGAAATACCATGTGTAATAAAATTAACAACATCAATTCGCGCAATACTTTGTTGCTTTAAATAAAAAACTGCTTGGCTTTCTTGCTCGCTAAAAATAGCAACTAAAACGTTGGCGCCAGTGACTTCATTTTTTCCTGATGATTGAACGTGAAAAACGGCACGTTGTAACACACGCTGAAAACCTAATGTCGGTTGCGTTTCTCTTTCTGTATCGTTTTCAGGAATTAAAGGCGTTGTAGAATCAACAAACTCAACTAAGTCTGTTCGTAAATTGGAAAGATCAGCACCACAAGCTCTTAACACATGTGCCGCAGATTCGTTGTCAATGAGTGCTAGCAACAGGTGCTCTACCGTCATAAATTCATGACGTTTAGAGCGTGCCCCTTTAAACGCATGATTTAAGGTAACTTCTAAATCCTTGCTTAACATGTCACTACCTCTAATTTATTACTCGAATTACCGGCCATCATTGCTATAACACATAAACTTTAACTGTCATCATCTTCAGATGCTTCAATCTCACACAATAAAGGATGCTGATTTTCCCTAGCATACTGATTGACTTGTGCAGCTTTTGTTTCAGCAATGTCCCTAGTAAACACCCCGCAAACAGCTTTTCCCTCTGTGTGCACTTGGAGCATAACTTTTGTTGCTTGTTCTCTTCCTAATGCAAAAAAAGTTTCTAATACTTCAACAACAAACTCCATCGGTGTGTAATCATCATTCAACATAATGACTTTGTACATCGGTGGCCGTTTAAGTCGAGGCTTTTCTTCCTGAACGGCAATATCACCATCATCTTCAAATCCAGGAAGACCTCGTTCGGGGTCTTTATTTAATCTTAGTTCAAGTTTTCGCAGTTTACTCATCGATATTCATTACATTTTTTTGTGAATAATTAGTTCCGAATAATAACAGATAAAAGGCGTTAAAATTGGAAAAAACGGAGAATGAAGTGCTTGACATCGCATGCTTGGTTCGCTAAAAGGTGAATAATGATATAGCTATTCGGAATAGCTTTTCATTATTTAATTTTAGTTGCTTCTTGTTATTAAAGATTTGTCACCTTGAAACAATAAAATATATAAGCACTGAAGATTTTGATAATGACAGAATAATTAAAACAAAACTCGATCTGATTAATACCAACGCTCTAGAGACTCAGACACTCAACCTTAAGCACCTAATCCAAAAAAACAGGGATCAGCACATGCCAACTGGTACAGTTAAATGGTTTAATAATGCAAAGGGGTACGGCTTTATTCTACCTGACTCAGAAGATGTCGATTTATTCGCTCATTACTCCTCAATTGATATGAATGGCTATAAAACACTCAAAGCGGGACAAGTTGTCTCTTTTGATGTTATCGAGGGGGATAAGGGTTTACATGCTACTAATATACGAGCTGCTAACACGCAAACCAGTTCGACTCCCCCTTCAGAAAAGAATACTCGTCCACTTGACGCCGATATTGAAACATACTCTTAGAATATTTTAGGTAGAAGATTTTAGGATGAACCGCCATTGGCTCAATATTGGCTATTCAACATCTCGGCTAAAGCGTCAGACAAAACTCATCATTATAAACTTGGCGGCTCTCTTACGGAGAAACGTTAAGCTCTAGTAAATACGAGTATTGTTTACATCCATGTAAACCTATCCTAAAAAAATATGTTTTAGCATGCAGTTATTTTCCAGCTGGAAAACAAGTCGCCCCATTTGGAGCACCACTATCAGGGTCATAACTAGTCGGCGTTACATTCCCTCCTAAAGCTGCACACGTTGCAATCATGTCGTTACAAGAAACGGTGCCTGTACACGTTGTATCAGCGGTTTGAGTGGTGTTTGCTGTTCCTAATGTACTGTTTATCGGTTTCACTTGCGCAGGAGCTCCCGCCTCTCTTGCCGCTTGCACTGCAGGTAATAACAAACCTTGCTTTGCTCCACTATCTTTTGGGGCTCCTAGCTTCGTTACACCTGTGCTTCCCTTCTTAGCGTTCTTCATAGGAGTAGGATATCCAGCTCGAGTACAAATCATCGCATCGCTGCCACGCTTATAATTCGATTTTTCTAATTTAACTGTTTTTCCATTGCCACACTGTATTGAAATAGAATCCCCAGCGTGGAGCTGCATACTGGCAAAAGAAGCTATAACTAACCCTGTCATGTTTAATAAAATGTTTAGTTTAATCATTGAATTATCCTCTATAAATATTATGAAAAAATTGATGATATTGGTTTCAAAATTATTAATTTCATAGCAATTTGTTTCAAAAATTAGTCGCAAGAAATCCTTATGGGGTTCACGTCATTAACAACTATTTATCGTCCAATTAATTGATAAACAGGGTCGCCATTTTTCCAAAGTATTTTAGGCTGTCGACCTCGCACTTCTCTCACAACATTTTGATTACATTCAACTAACTTTTGCTGGTTCATTATTATGACGACAGTATTCTTTGGAAACGATCCAACACGGCAAGAATCTCCAACTTTTCCTTTATATAACGTAGGTTTTGAATTGATGGGCACACTCAACCGTTGCGGTTGCATATTGGTTTGATGGCTTGATTCTTCATTTGCCATTCGATCATGTGAGCCGGCTACGCCATTATTAAGTTGTTCAGTACGAATACTGCCAACAGTAGCCTCTTGTAACGGTATGGTCGCGCTCTGTTTTTGGCGGCTGTTACCGACACTTGTTATAGGATAAGGGATTGGTGCGGATGGAACAGGAGGTGTTGCATTTGAAGAATTATTATTTTGCGGCTGAACATTTAATCGTGACGGCCGTTGCGGTAATCGAGTCGCCTGAACAAGTTCACCATCGGATCGCAAACCTGCTTCTTGTACAGGTTGAGCACTGCTATTGTTTTGCGTAGTCGTTGAATTATTTGAAATTGATGTTGGGGCTCCTCCTCCACCGGTGTGATCTGGTGTCATTGATAATGTACTTGAACCAATTAACGATGGATTTACACTGGGATGTTCACAATTGATAACAAAAGGTTTTTTAGCTAATGTTTTAACAACGGTATTATTTGAATTGGTGATTCGCAAACCATAATTTACAGTTTGCTTTTTCAACGTATTCGAGGGTGTGCCTCCATTTAAAGATAAGGTTGTTCCTGCAGAAGGCCAATTTAATTTCACTCTTTTTTGTTGAGTTGCCTGATCTCCTTGAGAAAGACTAATCGATTGGGGATAAAGGTCAGCAAGTGTTGAACCAATAATTATCATCTTTCCATTGATAGGATAGCCAGCGTCTATTTTTCCCGTTACAAAAGCATGTGTTGGGCAATTTTGTCCGCCAATAAATACTGTATCACTTCTATCTGCCAACACAGTTAAATTCAAGTCTAGAGTTCCTGTGGTTTGCAACGGCATTGCATTTTCACAATCGATTTTAAATGACTTAGGACTGCTGCTGTATAATTCGTTACTGGCTTCTACTTCCAGTACTATGCTGCCGCCGTTAATGCTTGCCGGTAGTCTGTCGGTATAATTAAATACAAATGATCCACCATTAATTGGATTGGCTGTTTTATTCCACCATTGACTATAAGCTACGGCTCCATTGCTGCCTTTGTATTTAAATCGGTATTTTAAATCGACTGTCGATTGATTGGTTCTTAGAGAATATAATTCATAACTGGTTTGAAATTGCCCATTAATTTTTAATTTACAAGTCCCATCTTGCCCAGTAATCGGTTGTAAATTTAAAGTCGAATCTGTCATAAATAATTTTGACTCATAGCCTGTAGCCTCGCACAACGCTTTTAAAGGCAGCTCTGTAGTGTCATAAAAAACATCGTTAAAACGTGCGCCGCCCTCGCAGTGATACCAGGCCTGAACATCAATCCCAGAACCAAAGGCATTCGTGGAAAAATTTTCGTTGAATACTTGATCATGGCTTTGTGTTTGTAACTTTTGTATCGCTAATGACTGGCAAGCTTGGATTGCAGGATTAAAATCATTCGGCAGTCCGACATTAATATTTTTCACCACCCAATCTTTACCTGTGTTACCAGTCAAGCTTCGATTATTTCCAGAGACGGGAATATCTAAAATGGTTTTATTATCGATTCGCAATCGAAATGCTGTTAGTTTTGCAGTTAAATTAGGGCAGCGCCCTCTGACTTCAACTTGATAGGCAAGGCTATTAGAGCGACTTCGGTTGTATTTAATCTTTGAAGGATCATTGGAATACACATTCGCAGTTGGAATCGTGGAATCTGTTTTCCACTTCACTTGAAAGTGCTCGGCTTTTAGATCCTGGTTTGAATCCTCTGCAAAAACATTGGACATTAAGACTATCACTCCAGCAAATATCATCATTTTATTGTTAATCATAACTCGTCGTTCCTTAGGCTAAATTTAGCTGAGTATTTGTGAAGTAAGTCGTAGATACCTTTGAACAGGTTCACTTAACTGTACGAATAAGGATATATAGAAAATATTAATCTTTTTATTGATTGATCTTTTTATTGTTAGAGTTTTATTTTAGCCGGATTATTGGCTCAGACATACTAGGTAGAATTACTTGTTTTTTAATGAAGTCGACCAAACTAATAACTCAATGGATTGTCAGCGATAACAATAGCACGTATCGATAAATGTTTTTCACTAAGAATTGACATAAAAAAAGGCCTGCAACTCATTGAATTGCAGGCCTTTTTGGTTGCGAGATGCTATTTACATATGCTCAACAATAGCATCACCAAAGGCTGAACAGCTTAACAATTTCGCATCATCCATTAATCGTTCGAAATCATAAGTCACTGTCTTCGCGCTAATCGCACCTTCCATACCTTTAATGATTAAATCAGCCGCTTCGTTCCAACCAAGGTGTCTAAGCATCATCTCAGAGGAAAGCACCAATGAACCTGGATTCACTTTATCTTGGCCAGTGTACTTAGGAGCAGTACCGTGAGTCGCCTCGAACAAAGCAATAGAATCAGACGCGTTTGCTCCAGGGGCAATACCAATACCTCCAACTTGAGCCGCCAAAGCATCAGATAAATAATCACCGTTGAGATTAAGTGTCGCAATAACACTGTATTCTGAAGGACGTAACAGTACTTGCTGAAGCATTGCATCTGCAATCACATCTTTAATGATAATCTCTTTACCGGTTTTAGGGTTCTTCATTGACTGCCAAGGGCCGCCATCAATTTCTTTAGCGCCAAACTCACTTGCCGCAAGCTCATAACCCCAATCGCGGAATCCACCCTCAGTGAATTTCATGATATTACCCTTATGAACCAGAGTCACTGAAGGCAAGTCTTGATCTACAGCATATTGAATAGCCTTGCGTACAAGCCGTTGAGTGCCCTCTTTTGATACTGGTTTAACGCCAATACCACAGTTTTCAGTAAAGCGAATTTTTGTAACACCCATTTCGTCGGTTAGGAACTTGATAACTTTTTCAGCTTCAGGGGTACCCGCTTGCCATTCAACACCAGCGTAAATATCTTCTGAATTCTCTCTGAATATTACCATGTCGACTTTGTTAGGTTCTTTTACAGGCGAAGGAACGCCATTGAACCATCGCACTGGACGCTGACAGACATACAAATCCATCTCTTGTCGCAATGCCACATTTAAAGAGCGGAAGCCACCTCCCACAGGAGTTGTTAACGGCCCTTTAATTCCTACAACATAATCTCGAATTGCATCAAGAGTTTCTTCCGGAAACCAATCACCATCATATTTATCAGCGGCTTTTTCACCACAAAATACTTCCATCCAAGAAATCGATTTCTTACCGCCATAAGCTTTCTTGACGGCTTCATCGGTTACTTTGATCATGACTGGTGTGATATCAGATCCAATACCATCACCTTCTATATAGGTTATGATTGGCTGATCAGGAACATTGATTGAATAATCGGAATTTACGGTGATTTTGTCACCATTGCTAGGGACTTGGATATGCTTATACCCCATTACTTTCTCCATCACTAAGTAGATTGTTATTTGAGAGGAAGGTAGAGCAGAGTTAGAACTTCAACCCAGACTCTGGGTGATTCGCTTTACGAATCGCACGGATTGTATCACCGAAACTGACTATTTAGTATGACACACCGAAATAAATATAGTCATCTTTCCACATTGATCAAGTTTTTGATTATTCATTGTTCAATCTCATACAAATTAAGATATGTTTCTTGGTGTAATTAAAGATAGCTTTTCAATTGTTCGCACCACCAAAGCGCATCTCGTATATACTGCACCGGCTAATATCAAAAATGAATGTATTGAATTATTTTTTAATGAGTTCGCAACCACTGCAAAAACATTACACCAATATCAATTGTACGTATTGTAAATAGCAGCATTTTACTTTTCTTTTATGACCACACTTATTCTTTTCAACAAACCTTTTAACGTGCTGAGCCAGTTTACGGATAATGATGCACGAGAGACACTTGCCGATTACATTGACACCCCAAATGTTTATCCTGCTGGACGACTAGATAAAGATTCAGAAGGGTTACTTCTATTAACCGATGATGGAAAACTGCAACAACAAATATCACATCCAAAATATAAATCACCAAAAACATATTGGGCCCAAGTAGAGGGCATCCCAAATGATGAGTCTTTAGCTATTCTACAAAAAGGTGTGCTTTTGAAAGACGGAAAAACAAGACCTGCAAAAGCCAACATCATCAGTGAACCAAATATTTGGGATAGACACCCTCCCATTCGTTTTAGAAAAAACAAGCCTACCAGCTGGATAGAACTAGAAATAAAAGAAGGCAAAAACCGGCAAGTTAGAAGAATGACCGCAGCTATAGGCCACCCTACGCTTAGGCTTATCCGCTACAAAATAGGGCAATGGTGCATCGACGACCTATTACCCGGACAACACAGAACCAAAACATTGGAGAAGTGAATATAGATTAAAGTCGCCTTGCTTTTAAAATCAAATATCCAAACAAGAGATCTTAAAAAAAGGATTAGACATGGTATAATTTTCGGCTAACGTATCAGAATACCTTAATTCGATCCCTACATTCTTTGTCTATGACTAGACACAAATCACACAATTAGAATTAACATTATGACATGGTTACCTCACGTCACTGTCGCCGCAGTTATACACAAAGATGGGAAATTCTTAATGGTTGAAGAATTTTCAAAAGATACCGACAAAAAAAACGTGCGCGTTATCAATCAGCCGGCCGGCCATCTAGAAGAAGATGAAACTGTTTTCCAAGCACTGACAAGAGAAACATTCGAAGAAACAGGTTGGAAGGTAAAACCTGAAGCAATCCTTGGTATTCATTTATACAAAGCAGAAAATGAAGTGACTTACTTACGGATTAATTTCCTTGCTACCCCACTACATGAAAAAAAACACGCTGTACTTGACGACGATATTATTCGTACTCACTGGATGACACACGAAGAAATAAAAGCAAAAAAAGAAATCCTGCGAAGTGAACTCGTATTAGAGGCTGTAGAGCTTTACTACTCAGGCCCTCGCTATCCATTAAGCCTTTTGAACTCCACTTTTTATCAAAAAAAATAATTGTATGACCAATAACTCTCAGACATTCAACAATTTGAAAGGCAGCCCAAAAGACACCAAAGTCATCGTTGGTCTTTCCGGCGGTGTAGACTCATCAGTTACTGCCCTATTATTAAAGCGACAAGGCTATCATGTCGAAGGGCTGTTCATGAAAAACTGGAATGATGATGATGGCACAGAATACTGCACCGCTCGCGAAGACCTAATGGACGCTCTCGAAGTTTCTCAACAAATTGGCATTGAACTTCACACCATTAATTTTTCTGAAAAGTATTGGGATAATGTTTTTGAGCATTTCTTAAAAGAGTACAAAGCCGGTCGCACGCCAAACCCAGATATTTTATGCAACAAAGAAATCAAATTTAAAGCTTTTTTAGATTACGCAAAGACGCTTGGCGCCGACTATATCGCTACAGGACATTATGTCAGACGACTTGACAAAGATGGGCATACCTTTTTATTAAAAGGTTTAGATGCCAACAAAGATCAAAGCTATTTCTTACATGCAGTCAATGAAGCAGCATTAAGTAAAACTCTGTTTCCTGTCGGCGAACTAGAAAAAACAGAAGTCCGAAAAATAGCCGCCAACAATGGCCTTGCTACAAAAGCAAAAAAAGACAGTACCGGCATCTGTTTTATCGGGGAAAGAAAATTTAAAGATTTTTTAGAACAATACCTTCCTGCTCAACCAGGAAAAATACACACACTAGATGGTAAAGAAATTGGTGATCACAGCGGGCTGATGTATCACACCATCGGCCAGCGCCAAGGTTTGGGGATTGGTGGCTTAAAAGATGCCGGAGAAGCGCCTTGGTACGTTGCTGACAAAGATCTGTCCAATAATGTTTTGTACGCTGTTCAAGGTGCTAACCACCCTGCCTTATTTAAACAATCCTTGATTGCAGCTCAGCCATGTTGGATTAGTGGTAATCGCCCTGACGAGAAATTTTCCTGCACTGCGAAAATTCGTTACCGCCAATCAGATCAATCTTGTATCGTCACTGTTCAACCACAAGATAAACACGATAATACACACAGCGTTGAGGCAACAACGCTATTGGTTGACTTTGAAGAACCTCAACGAGCTGTTACCCCAGGGCAATCTATTGTTTTTTATCAAGACGACGTGTGTTTAGGAGGCGCAGTTATTGAGCAATAAAAAAACATAAAAGGAATATCGAATCTCACAACAAAGAATTTCGTAATATCCATCATCAATAGAAAATAATTTTCTAGCGTTTAACTTAAAATATAAAAGTAACTGCGAATACCTTAACTATGAATAAATGGAAAGAACGTACGATTGCATTAGCCGGTGTATTGCAAGCGACTGCACTTGTTGATCAACTATCAAACAATGGGCAACTGCGAAAAGAAGAATTCACGACGTGTATCAATGCATTGCTGGAACAAAATCCAAGCTCAACCTTATCGACTTATGGTGACATATCCCATTTAGAGCTCGGCCTGCAATTTGTACTCAATTCTTTTGATGGTATGCCGCAAGAGTCCGCTCAAAACCCACTACGATATGCCCTCGGTGTTTTTCATTTACAAGCCAAGCTCATGAGCAAACCAGAATTATTGGATATTATTGGTAGCCGATTGGTACAAGCAAACCAACAGGCCGCTCACTTCGAACCCACTCACGACAATGTTATCAATAACCTAGCTGATTTATACACTGACACTATCAGCAAATTCCGTTTTCGAATTCAAGTGAGTGGTGATGCCACTTATTTACAACAAGACAGAACGGCCTCGCAAATTAGGGCATTATTATTTTCAGCGATACGGTCAGCGATGCTTTTCAATCAAGTTGGCGGCAAGCGCTGGCAACTGTTAATTTACAGAAAACGCATTATCCGCTGCGCGCAAGAACTATTAATTGAGGCAAAATCCACTAGGCAGAATATCCACTAACGCTATCTATTTAACCCGACACTTATCCTTTATGGGTTTCAGTAAACCCTAAACAACATAGCCTAGAATATAACCTAACATACAGAATAATCTCGTTCATTCTGGTATCATTCGCCGCCATTAATCGACCGATTTTAGCCTACAACTTATTCAATTTTAGATGACCGAGGAACACACATTGGAACTGTCAGCTCTCACCGCCGTAACACCTATCGATGGCCGCTATGGATCAAAAACTCACGATTATCGCCCTATCTTCAGCGAGTTCGGTCTTATTCACAAACGCGTTGAAGTAGAGGTTCGATGGCTACAGCGACTAGCCGAACATGCCGAAATAAAAGAAGTTCCCAGCTTCTCCGCGACGGCTAATGCTTTGCTTGACAACATTATTTCTGAATTCTCGATTGCTGATGCTCAAAGCATTAAAGATATTGAAGCGACAACGAACCATGATGTGAAAGCGGTAGAATATTTCATCAAAGAGAAAATAGCTGGGAATAACGAACTTCAAAACGTGACAGAATACGTCCACTTTGCCTGCACCTCTGAAGACATCAACAATTTATCGCATGCATTGATGTTAAAAGCCGGCCGGGACGAAGTGCTGCTGCCAAACGCAAAAAAAATATCTCAATCGATTAAATTATTTGCACATGAGTTTTCAGAACAACCCATGCTATCTCGAACTCATGGTCAAACAGCATCACCAACAACCGTCGGTAAAGAGTTTGCCAATGTCGCTGCAAGGCTAGACCGACAAATCAAACAAATCGAATCAGTAGAGTTACTGGGGAAAATTAATGGTGCAGTAGGAAATTACAATGCGCATTTATCTGCATACCCCGATACCGATTGGCAAGCTAATGCTGAAGCATTTGTCAAAAGCTTAGGACTTCAATGGAATCCCTACACGACACAAATTGAACCGCATGACTATATTGCAGAACTGTTTGATGCTATTGCTCGCTTTAATACCATTCTTATCGATTTTAACCGAGATATCTGGGGCTATATTTCTCTCGGTTATTTCAAACAAAAATTAAAAGCTGGTGAAATTGGCTCATCCACTATGCCCCACAAAGTAAATCCAATTGACTTTGAAAATTCCGAAGGGAACCTGGGTATTGCCAACTCAATATTTTCTCATCTCGCGCAGAAACTACCTATCTCAAGATGGCAGCGTGATTTAACGGACAGCACCGTTTTAAGAAATATGGGGGTAGGTTTTGCTTATAGTGAAATCGCCTACTCTTCTGTTTTAAAAGGTCTTGGTAAATTAGAATTAAATGCCGCTAGACTCAATGAGGATTTAGATAACTCTTGGGAAATTTTAGCTGAGCCCATTCAAACTATCATGCGTCGGTACAATATCGAAAAGCCTTACGAAAAACTGAAAGACTTAACTCGCGGACAAAAAGTAACAGCAGAAATTTTAGCTGCGTTTGTTGACAACTTGGATGTTCCTCAAGAAGCCAAAGATGCTATGTTGAAATTAACTCCAGCGAACTATATCGGCAACGCGATAGAGCAAGCAAAAAATATTTAAATCTAAGGTGAAGCCGGTCTAATTTCACAAGCGCTTTTCTTGATTAGGGATACGGTATGAGTTTACTTGCTGTTGTAACGCTTTTAGCTATCATGATTGGACTAGCTGCATTACCAAGTACAAGTGTCGCCTTAGTTGTAACTCAGTCCGCTTCTCGCGGGTTTGCAAGTGGCATTGCGACATCGATCGGTATTGTGCTTGGCGATTTACTTCTTATAACGCTCGCTGTTTTTGGATTAACGGCTATTTCTGCCATAGCCGGCACCTTCTTTTTTATTATTAAATGTTTAGCGTGTGCTTATCTTATTGTGCTAGGCATCAACCTCATAAAAAACAAATCAACCGATACAAAATTTGCTGTAACTAACTCAAGTCAGTTTTCTTCACAACTTAGCGTAGCCGAATTTTTCGCACAAGGTCTATGCGGGTTATTGATTACACTTGCTGATATCAAAGCCATATTTTTTTACGCTAGCCTACTTCCTTTATTTATCAATTTTGAAACTCTATCGTTTATTGACATCATTATATTGTGGGTTATTACAGTTTTATCGGTTGGCGGCATCAAGGTCGGCTATGTATTCATGGCATCAAGCAAACAATTAAAAACTTACATCCAGAAGATATTGAAAAGGGAATTAAAAAGCGACGGGCTTCAGCAAGCCTCAGGAATTTTTATGATTGGTGCGGGAAGTTACTTGATAATTAAATCTTAAGCTAAAACTTACATCTATGAACACGCTGCTACGTGTTAGTAACTATAATATTTACAAATGATTTCAAGAGCTTGCATACTAAGACCACAACCCTAAATTATTTTATTTTTTTTAAAAAAGGCGTATGCCATACCTATTACTATCGAAATTGATGTTGCCGAATTTACAAGTATTTCAGAAAGTTCTAATGTATTCATATATAAAGCTTTAAAAGATAAAATGGTAAGTAGCCCAATTCTAATTGCTTAGCAAAATATATTCAAATATTAAGATTCATCCCACCTCAATACATCAAAGGCACTAAGTGGATATATTCGATCAACAAACGACAATCACTGCCGAAGACTTTCTTAAGCATTATTGGCAAAAAAAACCTCTCTTAATTCGTCAAGCATTCCCTGATTTTCAATGCCCGATTTCTGCTGATGAATTAGCCGGATTATCTTTAGAAGAAGACCTAGAATCTCGGCTAATTATTCAAACTGCCAAACAATATAACGTAGGCAAAAACTGGAAGTTAAAACACGGGCCGTTTAATGAAGGTATTTTTTCAACGTTACCAGAGAAGAACTGGACCCTTCTCGTTCAAGGTATTGATACCGTCGACCCTCAAACCGCTCAGATTTTAGAATATTTCAAGTTCATACCGAGTTGGCGCTTAGACGATATTATGATGAGTTATGCAACTGATCAAGGAAGCGTTGGACCCCACTTCGATCATTACGACGTCTTTTTATTACAAGCCGAAGGTGAAAGATTGTGGAAAGTCGGTGATTTTTGTAATGAAGACCCTATCAATAAAACGCCACTCGTTAAAAATTGTGATCTGTCGCTAGTTCAACAATTTACGACACAACAAGAATGGTTACTAAAGCCAGGAGATATTTTATATTTACCGCCGAAATTAGCCCACTGGGGGATAGCGCAAGGTGAATGTATGACTTTCTCAATTGGTTTTCGTGCCCCTAAAAAAAGTGAAATGATCTCAGCGTATTGCGATGAGCGATTACAACAATTAATGATCGACGATTTTTATCGAGACTCTGAAGACCTTATTCAGCAATTATCAACACCCAGCAACATTTCCTCAACGGCATTAGAGGACATTAAAGC
Organism: Cellvibrionaceae bacterium; assembly: GCA_050633885.1. GTDB lineage: Bacteria > Pseudomonadota > Gammaproteobacteria > Pseudomonadales > Cellvibrionaceae > JAWSVE01. The sequence continues at coordinate 106,782 of JBOEHK010000004.1, read as the reverse complement.
GATGCTCTTAGATGAACTAACAAATACGAATGCCATTGCTCAATGGTTTGGTCAACATATCACAACTCCTCGATACTCCCATTTTTTTAATGAGGAAGATATCGAAAATCAAAAATCTTCCAACAATTATTTAATAAATGACTGCCCTACTGACACCGTATTTTACAAAAAAAACGGCAGTCGCTTTGCCTACACAAGCATTGTTAAAAATAACAACAAAGAAGATAAAGACCTAAGCTATCTTTTCGTCAACGGCAAAACATTTACTGTCAGCACTGAACTTGCCGCTCTTGTGTCTAATCAGACATCATTGACTAAAGGTGATGTCAGTCTGTATCAAGATAAAGAGGATCAGCTTCTGCTTGAATATTTACTTAGCAATGAATTAATTGAAGCTAAGCGTTACTAAAATGATGAAAAGATAGATCACAATTAGAAATATACCGAATACCTTTGAAACAAAATTTATTTAAACATTAATTACCATACAAAAGAGAAATCCGTATCTATTCAAATGAACGCATTTAAAAATTTAATTATCAAAAAAGCCAATTGGGAGCTTGATAAAACACAGCTGCAAAAAATACGCCACAAGGTCTTTGTCGAAGAACAAAAAGTTCCGGAGCAAGACGAATGGGATCACATGGATGAAACGGCTACTCATTATTTATGTCTGCTTTCACCCACTATAAAAACAGACAATGATCAAAGACACATACCCGTCGCAACAGCTCGACTGTTGCCTACAGGCCAGATAGGGCGAATGGCTGTATTAAAAGAATATCGAACGAAAGGGATTGGAAAGATGTTGCTGCAATATATTATTGATACCCATAGCGCAAGACCTATGAAATCACTTTTTTTGCATGCTCAGCTATCTGCAATCCCCTTTTATGAAAAGCTAGGCTTTATTGTAACCAACGAAAATGAATTTGAAGACGCTGGTATCATGCATAAAACAATGGAGTTTCATTATGACTGAAACAATATCCGCCACAGATAAAAACCTCATCCAATTAGAAGGTGAAGAAACGTTTTTTAAACATACAAAAAAAATATCATCGTTAACCTCAAGAGAACTATGCATTTTAACTGATGAGCTGGATCGATCAATTTTTAACAACCAAAAAATTGTTGACCAATTGTCGGCTTTTGTTCGCCAAGATCGACACTCGACAATTAAAATATTGGTCAAAAACATTAAGCCCATCATTGAGCACGGCCACTTACTTTTAACGTTATCCCGAAAAATACCCAGCAAAATTATTATAAAAAAATTGCTATTCGCCCCTAAAGATAATGCCATGGCCTATATGATAGGCGATAAGAAATATTTACTGTATAAACATAGCGATAATGAATATTTAGGTTTTGTTAATTACTCTGCTGGGCCTGAATCTCAAAAACTTCTTGAAGAATTTACCTATCTATGGGAGAGCCATAGTATTGCCGATCCAGAGTTAAGACAATTAACGATCTAATGACCTTTCAATATTTGACGAGCATCAAAAATACCACTCGATGTCTATTTAATTATCGATTTAACGAGCCCATTATAATGAAGAGCTCACAAACACGAGCCCTTCATTCTTAGTTTTTTATTCAACCATGCAAAAAGCATTGAGCTTATTTCCATCTAGATCACGAAAATATCCTGCATAAAAACCTTTGTCATTACCCTCCGGCCTAAAGCCCGGCTTACCTTCATCGATACCTCCTAGCTCGAGCGCTTTGTCATAAAGTGCTTCGACTTGCTCCGGCGATTCCATATAAAGTGCAACCATAACGCCATTTCCAACAGTTGCAGGTTCTTTATTAAAAGGAACCGATACAGCCACAGAAGGAGCATCCGGTGTGGGTGCCCAAGCGACAAAATAGTTCTCCTCTTCCATAAAACGCCCTATTCCAATTGATCCAAACAAGGCGTCATAGAAAGCAACAGCACGTGATAAATCGTTCGTACCCAGGGTTACGTAGCCAATCATAAATTTCTCCTCTCGTTATGTTCATTCATTGAAATGGCAGGATAACAGTGGCCTACTGACAGCATGGTGTCAGTAGGCTTGCAGTAAGCTATCATTTCATCTTCAAAATAAGGAGGTCGTATGCGGCGTGCAGATAGGCTAATAAAAATCGTCCACTTTCTACGACAGCGACGACACGCAGTCACAGCAAAACGCATTGCCGAAGAATTCGATATCTGTACTAGAACCGTTTACAGGGATATCCAAGGATTAATGGATTCAGGCACGCCTATCGTCGGTGAAGCAGGCGTCGGTTATATGATCGATAAAGCGTATTATCTTCCTCCAGTCACTTTTGATGCTGACGAGCTGGAAGCGATCGGCTTAGGCATCAGTATGGTTAGGCAGTGGACCGATGAGAAATTCGCAGCTAAAGCCAGTAGCGCTTTCGAAAAAATTCAGGCTGTTTTACCCACAAGCTTTCAAGGGGAGCTACAACAGATCTCCACTTACTCAATGCCTAATCGCCCTACACTCCCATGGATTGTTAGCTTTTCAAATTTGCGCGAATGTATTCGCGCAAAACGAAAAATACAGATCGCGTATAGCGACGAAGCCAAAAATAACACACACCGTGTTATAAGACCTCTCGCCTTAATTTTTTTTAGTCCAGTATGGTTGCTGGCTTGCTGGTGTGAAAAACGTCAAGAATTTAGAAGCTTTCGTCTCGATCGAATTACGTCGGTAAAGTACAGCGAAGAAATATTTGAAGATGAGAAAAACAAAAATCTTCAAGCTTTCATGTCAAGCTATTCTGATTGTCATTCTTAATAAATTAGCTACAAAATAGAAAGAGAAAATATAGCAAAGACGGAATAAAAACGAATAGAAATTATCCGTTTTTATTCACACAATCTCGCCCGATTAGTCTATTTGCTTAATCAATCTAGCTAATACTTTACCTGGACCAACTTCAGTAAATTCAGCCTCGCCTAACTCTTTTAAATAGCGAATGCTTTGAGTCCATTGAACCGAGCCAGAAATTTGCTTAACCAATAATTCTTTTACCGCAGAATTATCATTAGTTGGATAAGGCGATGCCGTGACGTTTGCAATCACAGGAACCTGCAGCTCATTAAAATTAAATTCAGCCAAGAATGATGCAAACTCGTCACCGGCTGGTTTCATATAGCGGGAATGGAATGCGGCACTTACGGGTAGGACTTTATAAAGTTTAACTCCAGCATCTTTGAAAGCACTTTCTGCTTGATGAAGTTGATCGACAGGTCCAGAGATCACTGTTTGTGCCGGTGAATTAAAATTGGCTATATCAATGCCATCAAAATTATTTTCGGATAACACTGTTTGAATAGTTTCAGCGTCGATACCAATGATTGCGGCCATACCACCGTCACGAGCTTGCGCCATCAACTCACCTCGTTTTTTAACGAGTTTTAATCCCGTCAAAAAATCAAACACACCAGCGGCTAACAATGCATTGTATTCACCTAGACTATGCCCAGCTAAATAATCAGGTTTTTGACCTTCTTTGACTGCAGAATAATAGGTTAAAGCATTAACAACATACAGTGCTGGCTGAGTGAATTGAGTTTGACCCAGTTCTTCATTGGGATCACTTAAACATAGCTCACGCATGGAGTAACCGAGTATTTCATCAACTTGTGCTTCTACAGAAGTATATTCTGTGACGCTATCAAATAAATCACTGCCCATTCCTTTTACTTGAGAGCCCTGCCCCGGAAATACAAATACCTGCATAGTCTTTACCTTACCTATTATTAATTGTTAGCTATTCGATAGAACAATAACTTTCATACTACAAAATTAGAGTGCTATAAAAGAGTCGTTACATACAAGATACAAAAAAGGCCCCAATAAGGAGCCTTTTGTTTACACTATTCATTAACGACTAGAATTTTATCTCTCAACCGTTAGATTGTATAGCCCTAATGATTCATTTAAAAAAGCGGATATAGATTAACCCTGCGCTTTCTTTTCTATTCGTCGAGCATGTAGGCGAGGTTCTGTATAACCATTTGGCTGCGATGTTCCATCAAAAACTAAATCACATGCGGCCTGATAAGCAATACTATTTTCAAAATTTCCAGCCATTGCTTCATAAGAAGGATCACCTGCATTTTGCTCATCAACGATTGCGGCCATGCGCTGCATTGTTTCGTGTACCTGCTCAGCTGAACAAATTCCGTGATGCAACCAATTAGCAATGTGTTGGCTAGAAATTCGTAAGGTAGCACGATCTTCCATTAAGCCCACATTATGTATATCAGGTACTTTTGAACAACCTACGCCGCTATCAATCCAACGAACGACATAGCCCAAAATACCTTGGGCATTATTATCAAGCTCACTTTGAATAGCATCAGCAGCTAGCGTTCTACCCTGCTCCATAATCGGTAACGTTAAAATATCATCCACATTGGCTGGCGCTCGAGATTTCAACTCTTCTTGGCGAGCGATAACATCGACTTTGTGATAATGCATCGCATGAAGAACTGCTGCGGTTGGAGAAGGAACCCAAGCTGTGTTTGCTCCAGATTGTGGATGAGCAATTTTTTCTACCATCATTTTTGCCATTAAGTCAGGCATGGCCCACATGCCTTTACCGATTTGCGCTTTACCTTGTAGCCCACATGCCAATCCGACATCAACGTTATTGTCTTCGTACGCTTTAATCCACGCGGTTCCTTTCATTTCACTCTTGGGAATCATCGCTCCTGCTTCCATACTCGTATGAATTTCGTCACCGGTGCGATCTAAGAAACCCGTGTTAATAAAAGCAACGCGAGTTTTTGCAGCACGAATACATTCTTTTAAATTGACTGTGGTACGACGTTCTTCGTCCATGATACCGACTTTAATCGTATCTTCTTTTAAACCTATTGCTTTTTCGACTCGGCCGAATAATTCACAAGCAAAAGAAACTTCCTCTGGACCGTGCATTTTTGGTTTTACGATATAAATATTTCCGTTACGGGAATTAGTTAACACATTTTTCTTGTTAACATCTAAAGATGAAATGGCAACGGTAATCATTGCATCCATGATACCTTCATAAATTTCTTCGCCGTTTTTATCCAAAATCGCATCATTGCGCATAAGATGCCCAACATTACGAACGAACAATAAACTACGGCCATGCAATGTGATTGCTGACCCATCTGTCGCGGTATATTCTCGGTCAGGATTTAACACACGAGTCATTGCTTTACCGCCTTTATTAAACGATTCAGATAAATCCCCGTTTAATAAGCCCAGCCAGTTTTTATACACCTCTACTTTATCTTCAGCATCAACAGCGGCAACAGAATCTTCACAATCCTGAATGGTTGTCACCGCAGATTCCATTAATACATCTTTAACACCCGCTTTATCTGTTTGGCCAACGGGAGAAGTCGGATCAATTTGTATCTCAAAATGTAAACCATTATTTTTTAACAAAATTGCTTCCGGAGATGATGCATTACCTTTATAACCGATAAATTTTTCTGGCGAAGACAATGAAGTTTTTTCTCCATTCAACAATGTCACCTCTAATGCATTATTGACAACATTGTAGGCGACTGCCTCTTCGTGAGAAGCATTATTAAGCGGTGCAGCGTCATTAAGAAATTGACGAGCAAGGGCAATCACTTTGTCACCACGAACAGGATTATACCCACCAGCACGAGTTGCACCGCCTTCTTCAGAAATAGCATCAGTTCCGTATAACGCATCGTACAAACTACCCCAACGCGCATTGGATGCATTTAATGCAAACCGTGCATTTTTCACAGGAACAACCAATTGAGGGCCCGCTTGTGTTGAAATTTCGGTATCAACATTGTCAGTCGAAACCGTTAAATCACCACCATCAGCAACAAGGTAACCAATATCCTGTAAAAACTTTTTGTAATCTGCAAATTCAAAATCTCCAGGATTCGCTTTATGCCACGTATCAATTTGCGCTTGCATATCATCACGTTTTTTTAATAACGCTGTATTCTTTGGTGTTAGATCGTTGACGATAGACTCAAAGCTAGTCCAGAAAGCATCTTCCTTTATCCCGGTTTTTGGTAACACGTCTGTATTTACAAAATCTGCAAGTTGAGTGGCGACTTGGAATCCACCTATCTGAACGCGTGTTGTCATATCGTTTACACCTTAAAGTTTGAAATGTATTTATAAAATTATTTACAGGGTTGAGCTGTAATGCCTGAATCTTTAATCACATGACTTAGTACTTCATATGCCTTATCAGCCATCAACTGACTATAAAAATCATTAGGATGGCCATCATGCTTAATAATAAGCATTTCGTTGTAATATTTTTCAACATCATCCTTTTTAATGTTTATAGGAAAATCTTTAGGGCTAACTTGCCCAACGAAAAATCCATCGGATTGACTGGATAATGTTGACAATTCCTTATAAAGCTCTTGCCCGGCAACTGTAAAGTCTGCGTTTCGAACAAAAAATACTAATTTAAAATCATGTTGCTTGCTTAAATCAATTAAAGTATCAATATACTTTAATTGATTTTTAAAATGCTTTTTAAATCCGTTCAATTGATCACCCAGCAATTGGCTTTCGCCATCACTCTTAGATGAAAAGTATTTTTTCTTCATAGCCGTTAAAATATATTGCGTCTTTCTAAGAATGTATCCAATAACATTGTCATAATTTAAAATGGCTTTTTTCTTTTTATCGCTTTCAACCCAGCTAGCTCTTTCTTGCACAGTTCCTGCCGGCGGATAAAACCAAAAGTCTCCATGTGACAATGGTATGAAAACTATTTCAGGTGAAAATTCTTCAGCATATAAAGAGATATAATTTGACCACTGATAGAAACCCCACCCAGGAACTCCTCCATTATATATTTCGGCGTTAACGGAACGATCGGTAAACAGTTTATTGAGTCGTGCAGACCAAACGGATTCCTCACTCACCCCTTCCCCAAAACCACTAGAACTACCTGTTGAGAGGATTCTGATTTTGTCACAAGATAAAGTTTGTCCTTCCCCGCGAGTTCCAATGTTATTTATGACAATCTTATCAGATCTTCGACTCATTCCTCGCGTCCAAATATAACCCTCTTGATTTTTTAGTGGCTTATGAAACAGAGTGTCATGAGTCTCGTAAATTAATACCGAGCCGTTGTGTAAAAGCGAAAAATCAAGCTTTCCAATCAATAGGAAAGCTATAAGAATTATAAAAGAATGCAACACTATCTTCTTAATCATTGAGCCTCCTAAAACTGAAAGTAAATAAAACCTTGAGATTCACTTGAACCATATACAAAAATCAAATAAATGATGACGGCTATTATTAAATCACGTACTAAAATAGGTAATCTATAAAAAAAGTCCAACTTTCCTGTGGACATCTGCCACACTTGAACAAGTAAGACAGGCCAGATATACATAAGCAGTTCAGAGTACATCCCTAATAAGTTCTGTGCCCCTAAATTCCAGCCAAAGAACAAACCTTGAGTCATCACATGTATCTGCTCAAATGAATCAGCTCTAAATATCAGCCAGCCATAACAGGCAAACACATACATCAGAAAAACAGACAAGCTAATTGTAAAAATATTATTCTTAAAAGGCACTAATGGGCTAAAAAATCTATGTAGACACAACAAAGCACCCTGATAAAAACCCCATATGACAAATGTCCAAGCAGCGCCATGCCATAAACCACCCAGAACCATGGTAGCCATCAAGTTTATATATGTTCTTACTTCGCCTTTACGGCTTCCGCCGAGTGGAATATAAAGATAATCCCGCAACCACGTTGAAAGGCTAATATGCCAACGGCGCCAAAAGTCTGACGGGTTTCGAGCAAAATAAGGAAGATTAAAGTTCAGCCTTAACTCAAAACCTAACAACTTTGATATACCACGAGCAATATCTGTGTAACCTGAGAAATCACAATAAATTTGGAAAGAAAATGCAATCAATACTGCACATATTTCTGGTGCCGTTAAAGAGGCATAATTATTAAAGCCTTTGTCAACTAACACAGCTAAATTGTCTGCAACATAAACCTTTTTAAATAAACCCCAAATTACCAGCCATGCTCCTTCTTTAGTTTGCTCCCAAGAAAATTTACGTGACTTTAAAACTTGAGGTAATAAATTTGATGCCCGTTCAATTGGACCTGCAACCAATTGCGGGAAAAATGATACGAAAAGAGCAAAATCAAAAAAATGATGTGTTGGCTTTAACTGCTTTCTATAGATATCTATTGTGTATGTCATCGTTTGAAATGTATAAAAAGAGATACCTACAGGCAGTATCACATTTAATTCAAACCAAGAAGGTGTATATCCAAAGACACTAGTTAACTCAGTTAACGATTCAGCAAAGAAATTGAAGTATTTAAAGAAACCCAAAAAAGATAAATTTACAATTACACTTATAGCTACAAATTTTTTCTTAATTTTTTGTTCTGTCGCGCTATAAACTTTTAACCCGCAAAAGTAATCAACTACAGTTGAAATCATTATTAATGATAGAAACCGCCAGTCCCAGCAGCCATAGAAAAAATAACTTGCAAGTAAAAGAAGATGATTTTGATTGCGATGTTTAACCTTCCAATAGATGACATATACAAAAAAGAAGAAAGCAAAAAAAGCAAAAGTGTTAAACAGCATGATTACGCTCTCTTAACTAAACGGGCTAGGTTCTTAAGTTGATCTCTACATCGTTTATCATTTGGAAAAGACACATGACCTCCCTGTATGCTCTTATTGCATTTGAATAGATATGAATACCGAATCTAATGTGGTTACAAGCTTATAGAATAGTTAAAGACTTAAACTCTATTAAGAATGAAAACTCTATTGGCAAACCCAAAAAGACGTCGATTCTAATCGCTTACAAACCTTTTCTCTAGTTTTTAGCTTTAATGACCGATATTAGCCACATGAATGAATCCATGTGACCTATAAGGAAGGGTTATATCGTTATAACTAACAAAAGTTAGATTGTTTTACCAATACTCGTGACTAATCGTCGAATCCATTGGTGTGCGGGGTTGTGCTGGAGTAATGGACTCCATGCCATTTTGAGCTCGAAAGTGGGCACCTCGAAAGGTGTTGGTAGCGCAACCAATCGAGGGTTATTTTTTTGTAAATCAGCCGCTTTTTTGGGGAGAGTAACCACTAAGTCTTTTTGTTCGGCTAACAGCATTGCCGCTTGATAATGACGAGTGAATACAGATATCTCCCTTTTTTTACCCTGCTTGCGTAAAAATTCATCAACCCACCCTAGTCTTTGCGAGTCTTTGGGGTTAATGCCAACGCCAACACCCATGCCGGTTTTACTTACCCAAACATGTTGGGCTCCTAGGTAGGATTCTAGATTAAAGTTTTCTCTAATGGGGTTATCAACGCTCATCAGACAAGCATATTTATCCTCCCAAACAGTCGTTTGATGAAAGGATTGCGGCATCGTATCGAAACGGTTGATCACCATATCAACACGGCCTTGCTCAACATCAAGAAAACTAACATCACTTGGCGTTAAAATATCCAAACAGACTTTAGGTGCTTGCTCTCGCAACTGACGAAGTAATGAAGGGAGAAGCGTCGATTCCGTATAATCACTAGCCATAATGCGAAAAACACGATCACTTGAGCTTGGGTCAAAAGCAGTTTGTGGTTGTACTGCTTTTTCGATATTAACAAGGACTTCACGGACCATCGGTGCCAATTGGCTGGCACGCTCAGTTGGCGTCATACCTTCGCTAGTGCGCACTAACAGTGGGTCGTCAAATAGTTGTCGCAAACGACGCAGCCCATTACTCATGGCGGGTTGACTAATACCTAGCTGACTTGCCGCTTTTGTCACATTCCGTTCGCGAAGTAGTACATCAAGATAAACAAGCAGGTTAAGATCGATGCGATTTATGTTCATAATAGTCGATTTTTTCTCATCATTAGCAAAGAAATAGAATTCACGTAAACAATACCGAAGATAAAAAGTATAAATTAGCTAAATCATTGCACAGTTTATAGACTCCCACAATCAAAATTTCACATCCGTCGTTTTTTTGGTCCCCGCTATACTATTCTCATTGATAGCGCTCAAAATGTAGCGCTTTCAACAGGAGTTTTTTAGCGATAATTATTTAAAAACAGATTTTTACCTATCTATCTATATTAAAGGATCGATCATGTCAGATTATCAAAAACAAATAGACGAGCTAGCGTCTGTCACAGGCAGCAACAAAACTTGGAGTGCAATCACTCCTGAAAACGCTGTACGCATGCGTCTTCAAAACCGTTTCAACACGGGCCTAGACATCGCAAAATACACTGCGAAAATTATGCGTCAAGACATGGCTGACTACGATGCTGACAGCAGCCAGTACACACAGTCATTAGGTTGCTGGCATGGTTTTGTTGGTCAACAAAAAATGATCGCCGTTAAAAAGCATCATGGTACAACAAGCAAAAGATACCTATACCTTTCAGGATGGATGGTTGCTGCTTTACGTTCGGACTTTGGCCCTCTTCCTGATCAATCAATGCATGAGAAAACATCTGTATCTGGTTTGATCGAAGAGCTTTATACATTCTTAAAACAAGCCGATGCTCGTGAACTTCGTCATATCTTCACTGACCTAGATGCTGCTCGAGCTGCTGGCGACACGAAAAAAGAAAAAGAGTTAATTGCTCAAATCGATAACTTTGAAACTCACGTTGTTCCAATCGTTGCAGACATTGATGCAGGTTTTGGTAATGCAGAAGCTACTTACTTACTTGCCAAGAAAATGATTGAAGCCGGTGCTTGCTGTATTCAAATTGAAAACCAAGTGTCTGATGAAAAACAATGTGGCCACCAAGACGGTAAAGTAACCGTTCCTCATGAAGATTTCCTAGCGAAAATCAACGCTGTTCGTTACGCGTTTTTAGAATTAGGTGTTGATGATGGTGTCATCGTTGCTCGTACAGATTCACTAGGTGCTGGCCTTACTAAGCAAATCGCTGTTACACGTACTCCTGGCGATTTAGGTGATCAGTACAATAGCTTCTTAGATGTTGAAGAAGTTGATGCGTCATCTATGAAAAATGGCGATGTTGTTATTAACCGTGATGGCAAACTGGTACGCCCTAAGCGTTTACCCTCAAACCTTTTCGAATTTAGAAAAGGAACAGGTATCGACCGTGTTGTTCTTGACTGCATTACTTCACTGCAAAACGGTGCTGATCTTCTTTGGATCGAAACTGAAAAACCACACGTTGGACAAATCGCAGAAATGGTTAACAAAATCCGCGAAGTTGTTCCAAATGCGAAATTGGTTTACAACAACTCTCCGTCTTTCAACTGGACGTTAAGCTTCCGACAACAAGCGTTTGACGCCATGAAAGAAGCTGGCAAAGATGTTTCTGCTTACGACCGTAATGACTTAATGAACGTGAGTTATGACGATAGTGAACTTGCGAAAGAAGCGGACGTTAAAATCCAAAACTTCCAAAAAGACGCAGCTCGTGAAGCGGGAATCTTCCATCACCTCATCACGCTTCCAACTTATCACACGGCTGCATTGTCTACTGATAATTTGGCTAAAGGCTACTTCGGTGCTGAAGGTATGTTGGCTTATGTTGCTGGTGTACAACGTAAAGAAATCCGTCAAAGTCTAGACTGCGTTAAGCATCAAGACATGGCTGGTTCTAATATCGGTGATGACCACAAAGAATACTTCGCAGGCGAAGCCGCGCTTAAAGCTTCCGGTGAAGACAACACAATGAACCAATTCGATTAATCGTTACATCGAAAAAGTTCTACAAAAAAAGGCGATCATTTGATCGCCTTTTTTATTTTTAGACATCGAAAATAATCTTCTACCTATCTGCAGGATGATTCACTCCATCATTTATCGGCACATTCGCAATATCAAATGGATTAACGCCTTCTAAACAACCAATATTAAAACCATATTCAGTTGGGTTTGAGCGTCTCTGATGATGCGTATAAATACCGCAGTTAGAACAAAAATAATGCTTGGCTGTATTTGTATTGAACTGATAAAGCTTCAAATATTCTTTCCCTTTAATTATTTTTATTCCTGATAAATCAACTGAGCCAACGACAGCTCCCTTTCTTCGACAAATAGAACAATCACATCGACGTGGATTTTCAACACCATTTGGTAAAAACAACTCCAGCTCTACTGAACCACAATGGCATCTAGCTTTATGTTTGCTTTTGATTTTGACATTACCGACTTGTCTCACCATTCATTCCTTAATTGATTATCTGATTCATTGACTTTCAAGTGTTCATAAAAAATTATTTAATTTCTTAAAGCTGAATAATATTCAGGGTATTTTTTGCGTGTCATCATAAAACTCATGCGTATAGAGCACTTAAACCAGAAGAAGATCAATAATAATGTGATGTAGAAATATCAAAATCAAAAAATTAATTAACCAATGTAAATTGGCGTTTATCAATAGTATTGAATATTTCAAAATAGCTGTGATCTTTAGATGATGATATGAGCAGCAAGATGTTGAATAACATGCCAAAAATACAGCGGCAATGTGTGCAGAGCATCGATTAATAATACTTCTTTGTCGTTATCATGAGCCTTTAATTAAAACATAAAGTTCTATAACAACACTATAAAATCGGTGTAATATTTCTCGGCAAGATGCTTCTACTCAAAAACGTCAATATAGCATTCAGCTTAAATAACAATAAACATATTCACTTCCCAAAAGGACGCTCAAATGAAATACGACAGAAAAAAAATCACGACGATTTTAATTATGCTCAGCAGCTTTATTATTTGTGGGTTATCTTCAGCCGCTTTTTCCGAAAACAATAAAAAAGTGACTCAAGAAGAGTTTAAAGCCTTAAAAAAGAAAGTGAGAAAGCTCAAGAAAAGTGTTAACCAGTTAGAGCAAGATTTAAGTAGTGTTCTTGATGCTCAACTTCCCGAAAGTGTCAATATAAATTGTGATGCTGGTGACTCGATATCGACCGAATTAACTCGATATGTAAATTCTAGCTCACCATTAACTCTAAATATTTCAGGAACTTGTATCGAGAACATTGTTGTCAGCCGTAGTAATGTGACTTTCAACGGTACTGACGCATCTGCTGGCCTTGAGGCGTTAGATCCAAATATCGCGCTATTTGCTGTCAGTCGAGGTGCAGGGAATATTCAAGTTAATGATCTTAATTTTAATGGCGGACTTTATGGACTTATAGCAGCAAAAGGTTCACAGCTTTCAATTAATCGATCCGATATTAGTCTCGCTACATTTGGCGTGGTCTCTGTAGACTCATCCAGTGTTGAGGTGAGTCAATCGCGTATTCACGACAATACTAACTCAGGTGTTCTCGCAAATATTAACGGGACTATGACTATAAGAGACAACACAACCGTTGAACTTAACGCTACGGGAGTTGTTTCACAAACTGGCGGCACAGTATATTTAACAAGTACTCGATCTGATGGTTCTTCTGGTACTGGAGTGACTATCACAGCGAACAATACTGGTATTGCTGCAGCCTCAGGAAGTATTGTTCAAGTACGGGATTCAAGTGTAAGCGGAAATAGTAACGTCGGATTCTATATCGTTACCAACAGTGTTCTACACTTCCTCACCACGGAAAATGGTAGTGGCAACACTATCAGTAATCAAAACATAGGCATATATTCGTTAAAAAATACTAGTGTCACATTTGCTGATACCAATAATACATTCAATAACAATTCCACATTCGCACTCTATTGTCACCCCACTACTGCCTATATGGTATCTAATGGCCCAGGAACTTTACCCGGTGCATTTTCTGGAAACGGCCCAGGCGGAGCAAGCGATGTCATCAATTGTAGTGATTTCTAAATGCAATTTTTAGTACCAAGTATTTAACACATAAGTTACAAAAACCTTATTACCGGTTTAATTATTTATTTCGCTGATCTTTTTAAATCATATAAATAATTAGGCCGGTATTTCAGTAATACAATTAACTATTTTTTTTCGCCCAAAGCCATTTCTGGCTTGATGTACCCTACTCCAAGTAACAACAACCCTACCGCAATAAATGACACGATACGTTCAACTGTGCCGCTGTTAGCAAGGTCGATCACAAATAGTTTTAATACAACCACTGAAAATAATACGACACCCAAAATCCAGAATTCTTTTTTGACAAACCTTTTCGCCAAAACAAATAACCCTATACCAAGCATCGCCCAGAAAATTGAAATACACATTTGGACTAGATCGTTATTAAACAAAGCATGTGATGCAAAAGGAATATCGGCGAAGACGTGTAACGTTCTCAGTAATAATGTATTGAGAAAGATAAACAGCAATCCGACTAATGCAATCCATCCTGTTTTTACGTCGGGAATAAATTTAGTTTCTCTGAAATGATTTTTCCACCAATAAGCAGCAGATAAGATAATCGCTATTTGCCACAAGCCCAGCGGGTTTAGCAATGGAATATAAGGCAGTGGTTTAACATTAGGAATCAAGAAACAACAGCTAATAAAATTCAAAAACAATACGACAAATAAAATACCTGCAACAGTTTCTTGATACAACGAATTAACGTCCATTTTCCAAAAACGAATTTTCAAAATCAACCAAATGGCACAAAGTGAAACAAGGCCAACACCTATATTTTGCCAAACGGGATTATATGTCACTTCATTGATTTGCCACCAAGCCTCCCAGCTCACCAATAGTACGCCGAGGAGAAAGGTCACTCCATGCCAAAGCCGCTCAAATGATTTTAACTTCCCTACAAATAAATTAGCTTTGTTATACATCCAATATAGACAAGCAATGGTTAAAGGCCATGCTAACCACCCATAATTCTCTGAAGGATGGTCAATAAAGAAATCGCTGGCCAACGCAAGCAAGCAGATAACAGGTAACAACATAAACAAGATAGGTGTTAATTCATCCCATTTAAAACGTTTTCGCAGTATCTGTAAAACTAAGCATGAAAGCGCTACAAAAATTAAAGTAGCACTGATAGCAAACTGCTTATCGATATGAGCTTCAAGTTGCCACAATCCTCCAACAAACCACCACAGTACAGCCCAACAGAGTAGTCCGTTCGATAAACTTCCAAACGGATACTTAGCAGCCCATGTTTTACTTGCTTCATTACGAAGCAGTAAAGCAGCAAAGAAACCAACCAAAGAAATACCGGCCGCGGTTAAATAGGCCGGATTGAAAAACAGTTGCTCACCAGCATCGGGCAGATCTAAAATCCAAAAAACACCTGCACCGATTTGCGCAAGAATGGCTAAGAGACAACCCCAAATTCTTTGTTGTCGTACAGCCAGCCATAAAGCCCCAACTCCCTCTAGCGCCCAGAGCAATGCAGAAACATCATAATCAAATGCAAACGGAATAGAGAGCGATACAAAAATACAGCCGATGGCTAAAAAAGATTCTCGTAGTAATATTGAACGCTCACTAAATAATCGCCATCGTGCTGCGACAACCAACAAATAAAATAATCCGAAACCTAAAGAGCTCCAAGCTAAACCGTATTCAAAGCGCTCAACCAACACACTCTGCAAAGCAAACACGATAACCGGCGTACCATAAACCAGTGGCCCATCGAGAACATTGTTATGGGCCCACTGTTTTCGTAAAGCGAAAATCATGACCACTGCCACATAAAAAACAAAATATAACAGTAAGAATGGCTCTGTACTGGCGAACAACTCAGCACTGTATTGCGTCACACCCCAAACGCTACTAATAATAAACGTAAATGCAAAACCCATTAACGTTAACGATCGCCACGCTTTAAACCAAACAATAGATAAGATACCGAGATTTAAAATGGCGTAATAACCAAACAACATCACATGGCTACCACTTCCTGTTGAGGCTAAAATAGGAGACAAAAAGCCTCCTAGTATTCCAAATATTGCTAAAGATTTAGCATCTTGCTTTACAGATAATAAAGCAGCAATCAAGGAAAGAACAAACAGCAAGCCAAAACCAAGCGATGGCGATATTACTGAATACATCTTCATTGCAGCAAACGTCACGAGATACAAAACGCCAATGGCAGCACCTTGCAACAGAACAGAAAAACTAGGACGAGAATTTCTCATTCTCCAACCAACAAGAAACAATAAGAGCCCGCCAGCAACCACACCTAAAAGCCTTACCTCTATCGAAACAGACACATTTTCTGATGCATACTTTAACAAGAAGGCAACGCCAAAAAATAAAATAACAACACCGATCTTTGTCATCACGCTGGTTTTTTCTATTAAACTATTAACAAATTCAGGGAGTTGAATATCAAGCTTTAGACCAGAATATGATGTTGAAATGGTTTCTTTATCGGCGTTTCCTTTACGATCGTTTTGATTCCCTAGCTCTTGCTTATTTTGTAGACTCGATGTTTGAACGGACCTCTGAATAGCTTTTTGATAATGTGCTTGTTGCGTATCATCAATATCATCTGATAACGGTAAAGTCTTTCTAGAAAAAAGAGTAGAAGAAACAGCAGGCGAAATTACGGTTAATTCCTCTTTGTTTTCGTTCAGTATTTTTTGAGTAGTCGCTTTTTGTATGGATTCATCAGCCGATTTAAATTCTTGATGATCATTGACCGTGGTAGGCCCCTCAACTCTATTGTCAGATTTAGCATCATTTCTTTCATCAACATTAGCAAGATGTATATTTTGAATTGATTTAGAAATCAGCCGGAGCTGCTCATCTTGCCTTTTTATTTTATCCGACTGCTCAAGAACTTTACCAACCAACCACCCTGTAATAGCACCGACTACTCCCTCAGGGAACCCAAGTAATATCACCCCAGCAAAGAATCCGATAATAACGCCAACAATAATACTCATATAATCCTTAGCAAATAATGGAGATAAACTATCACGCATTTATTAGTGACAGATGGAAACCGTATCTTTCAAATTATTTTTTTCGTACTTTACAAATTTTTGCCATGTTGATGCAAAATCATAAACAGCTGGAACCTCTCCTTTCATCATTGATACAGCTATCTTTTGGATAGGGCCTATCACTTGTAATCTCTCCGAAACTAACGCTTCCATATAACACCCATAAGTTTTCAAATAAAACAAATCTTTGTCAGACAAATCCTTTGCAGACTTGGGTGTAAAACCACCTTTTAATATATGCATGGTATGATCTTCAGGTATTTTACTATCAATACTTTCAATATCTTTTATCACAGTCGCCACAGGTTCCTCTTCAACGAGGATACTCGTATGAGTAGCATTAAATCCAAATTGAAATGCGGCTTGTTGTTGAGCGGAGGGGTGAAGCTGACTACTTAATGGAACAACGCCATCGCTATTCTCACCAATAGCAATCCCAGTGCCATTATCAAAAGCATAATACAAACGATGTTCAATATTTTTAGGTAATTTTCTACGGAACAAATCTGTCATAAAATCACTATTGGGATTAAGATTTTTCCATGATGGCATCACCATACCACTCACATTATCTAGCATAGAGGCCGCAGGATGACCGCCATAAAGGGAAGCCAAGCTAACAAACAGTATTTTTCTTTCTGCCGTTTCGTCCGTTAAATTTAAAGCTTCTCTCACAATAAGGCCACCCATACTATGGGCAACCACGACTAAAGGGATTTCCTCTTCAGATGGAATCAACTTCCCATCTAAAAATATTTTATGAAACACTTCAGCCATTTGCTGTAAATCGGCGCCAGAGGGATAATGAAAAAACCAAGGCTTGTATTTATTTCTATCCATTTTGCTAACGAGTGTTGTAAATTCTCGCGCACTGCCGCTAATTCCATGCACAAAAACCACTGGAATTTTATAAGCAATATCTTCTTCTAGCGCGTAAAACAATGTAGGGGCTTGATCAAAAAAAGCAGAGGGATCATACAACCCTAATGTAGACATCTCTGGTGAGAAAATAGGATCCTCTAAATTTCGGATAGTGCCCGCAGGATAGAAAAATGATTTTTTCTCATTGCCAGACTTAACAACATCAATTGAGACAGGAAAGTCTAACGAGAACTTTTCAACAAGCGATATTTCAACACCTTGAATCACTTTTTCAGGATTTTTTTCTTCTGACACTGAAATGCTTAATCGCCCAATGGCTTCTTGACTGCTATAGACGCCATTAACATCAAAGTCAGACATAACAATAAGCTCATATTCACCTTCAGGTAAATCAAGCCCAAAATAAGTCCCCGACGTCACATCATGCATGACATCCACTTGTTCAGATTTTTTAAACTGATCTGAAAAAGCCACAACGGCCATTGTCTCGACAGGGGGGGCATACAGAGATAGTGAATCTACTGTAGAGCCTATAATCGCAAAATTTTGCTGGTCAATCATTCGCCTTAAATTGCTTTGAGAAGGATCTAATTTTTGCTGGCGGGCATATTGCGATTGTTTATTTGAATACTTTAAATAAGTGCAAGCTTCTAAACTCAATAGCACGATCAGTAGAACAGCTATTTTTACTGTATATGTTTTCATTGAACCCCCTATTCCTTTTTCAATGATCCTGTTTTGGTATTGTATTAAGCCTGTAAATGGCTTTATTGGCTCAAATAAAGCCAATGACACGGCTTCTCACCGTCCTCAAGCAATATATGTCAGTGCATCACGAAGTATAAACCACTCACGCAATAAACATCTTTACTATCTCCGTAGCAAAGTTGTTTATACTCAGAGAAAACCAAGCCTAAAGAAGTAAATTCAGTTCACATTTATTCACTTCTGATAAACAACTATGTATTGTAATAGTACAATACATAGTTTTGAAAAATGGGGAATGGCATGTCAACAGCACAAAGCAATAAGCTAGTAGGAAACAATAATGAAGAGCTATTAGCTTCATTTCATGAGAATGTGGCTGTAATTCAAAGTGAGCTTACAGAACAGCTAACCCAGGCCCAAGTGGCAGGAGAAATGGATCGCGTCATCGCATTGGGGCAACAAATGCGAGAAGAAATAGAACAATTATCTGCTGAATACAAAGAACGTGTAGAAGCCATGTATGAACAAGGGCCACATGAGGCGCATAACGAAACAGCAACTACAGCTAAAATCTATGAATTTGAATGTGATTTAGATTTAGAGAGTACCGTATATGACGGCGATCGCGATGGCTTCTTGGAATTAGAAGCCGACCCGGATATTCAAAAAGCACAACAGGCAATGGAAGAACACTATGGGCAATACAATTCAAGAAAACAATTATTAAAAAGCAGCTTGAAGATGACAAAAGCGATGGCGCCGCACATTTATGACATTGGCGAACGATGTAAAGAAGTCTTGGGTGTTAACAATGTCAATTTGGAATTTTATGTTTATCAGGAGGATAAATTTAACGCGAGTATTTATCCTCCCAGCGACGATAAAATTTTTATTATTTTATCGTCAGGTTTACTTGAGCGATTTTCGGATAATGAAATATGTTTTGTTGTTGGCCATGAATTAGGACACATGTTATTTAATCATCATAAGTATCCAGCAAATTCGATCATGGATTTTGGTCGAGATTATTTATCGCCAATGCATGCTATCCGATTATTTTCTTGGGGACGCGCAGCTGAATTATCTGCAGACCGAATTGGGTTAATATGCTGCCAAGACTTCACCAGCGCAGCACAAGCATTTTTTAAATTATCATCAGGCGTCACTAGCAGTTCACTTTCATTTCACCTAGACGAATATATAAAACAATTTTCGGAATTAAGCGCCGAAATGATCGGCGAGCAAGTTGACCCTCAAGACTGGTACAGTACGCATCCTTTTAGCCCACTTAGAATAAAAGCACTCGATATATTTAACAGAAGCCACACTTACGCAGAGCTAACAGAAAAAAATGAGAACAAAGAATTTACCGAAGAACAAATGGAACGCGAAATTTATGACTTCATGTCACTAATGGAACCTGCACACCTCGATCGTAATGCCGAGAAAAGCGAAGAAATTCAAGAGTATTTATTTTTAGCTGGCTACCTGATTGCCATGTCAGATGGAAAAGTCGATGATTTAGAAATACAGACATTGGGTAAAATTGTTGACAAATCCGTTTTTTCTAACTGCTTAAAATCTGTCGCGACACTGAAAGAAGAAGAGATAAAACAAGAGATTGCAAATTTAGTCGATGAATTACATACCTATCTAAGCCCAATGCAAAAACACAATATGATTCGCGATCTTTGTTTAGTGGCCAGTGCTGACGGCGAAATACACAACAAGGAATTACAAGTTCTTCATGACTTGTGTTACATGCAAAATATTCATCCTGATTTTGCAGATCAAGTCTTGCACGACAGCAAATCGGAATTGGATTAAACACGTAACAGTCAACGAGAGAAACAATTAACGATAGAAAAAATCAGAAAGCAAAACAATCAACTACCGCAAAAGAAAATCAAAATGGAAAAAAGAACTGATATTTTGATTTTCTTTTTATTTCACAGCAGGCCTGCTATCAATCATTATTTGATCCAGATCTATTTGCGCTTTTCTTGCATTCTTTAAATCCTTAACTTCTAGCATTTCACACTCATCATTAATCATTTGCTCTATGGTGACGGGGTAATGCCGGCAGTCCTCTGGCCGATCATAATAAATATCGCAGGTGTATTTGTTATCTGGGCTCTTTCTTAGCCAAGGACACAATTCTATTTGTTTGCCTGTGGCGGGGTCAAACCAAATTTCTTCTTTGCGAACGTATTTGTAAATTTCTGGGCGCATCATATCCCACAGCTCAATATCACTTGAGGATGCTGATAAATCGCCATTACTGTATTTTATGCAACACTTACCGCAAGAGTTACAGTTCTTCACAGGAAATCTTTATTAGAAATATTATTTAGGTTCACTCGATACTCGCGAGAAATTTTTCGATTTCATTGTTAACAATATTCGGCGATTCAAGTGCGGATAAATGCCCTACTTTGGGAAAAACTTTAAAGTTGCTGCCGGGTATTGAGTCAGCCATTGTTTTAGTTTCATCGACGGGAAAAGTACGATCTTCCTCCCCCGTTATAACCAGTACCGGCTTCACGATTGTGTTTAATAAAGAAAGTTGATTTTTTCTTAAAGGAACTACGCTTTCAATGGCCCAACTAACTGATTGTGGATTCACTTTTTTTAACATAGCCGAAATAAACTCAACAACTTCTGGTTTGGTTTTTTCGGTCGTTTTTCCGACAAAAGCTTTCACTGAGTATCCAATCAATCCTTCAGGAAAAACTTCTAATGATCTGATTACCGATAATGTTTTTGCGTATTCTTCTTTTTGTAAGTCGCTCGCTTCAGAGGCTGTACAGTTCATGAGGACAGCGGCTTTTAATTTACTAGGATACAACGCTGCAAAAACACCGCCCATCATCCCGCCCCATGAATTTCCGACAAAAACACATTCATTGACATCCAATTCGTCAAGTATTTGAGAAAGGCACAATGCACAATCCCTCATCGAAAAAACAGCTTGTAACGCCTCACTTTCACCATGCCCTGGAGAATCAACCAAAATCATCGTATGTGATTTTGAAAAATATTTTACTTGTGACTCCCACATCAATCCTGTCATCATCAAACTGGGCCAACAAATCATCGTTGGACCATCTCCAGTAATATGAACATTAATAATTCCAAGATTGGTATTTATTTTTTGTTTTTTATAATTCATAAAAGACTTCTCATACTGGCTTTTAAACATTTATAATTTGAAATTGTTTAGTGTTGTGTATTTTAAAGTTAAATAAATTATTTACTCGCACCCGCAAAAACAATAGCCGCGAACAAAACTTCTATTACTCCACCAGAAAAAGCACCAATAACAAAATTCATTTTATATAAAGCTAAAATAAAACCCGAAAGAATTAAGAGAAAACCAAAAATCCAATAGACGTTTAATCCATAAATGGTAACAAACAACAAATACCTGCACCCAATAATCAAAAGCATCGCCGGGAAAAACCATTCAAGATTCACTAAAGAAACGAGATAAGCTAAAGGGAATAAAATCACAAGAGGGAAGGTACTTTGCACAGCTAGAGTAGCTAGAAAATTTCCCTTGTGTGCTTTCCCAGAACGCCCTAAAAGCTTGCAAAAAACAATGCTAACCGGATAAATAATCATGCCTCCAAAAAACAATGACAACATACCTGTTTGAAAGCTAACAATCGAAGCAATGATACCAGACAACAGCCAGACAACACCTGATACAAAAACTCCCGGCGCGCCATCATAGTAAGCCCTACACATATCTTTTTGAGCATTACCCAAACTAATGTTTGCATCCATTACTTTGCTCCTTGATTTTTATTATATGTCATTGATTCAGGTTTAATGTGTCAAAGCATAAACCATATAATTAATCCCTAAACGATACGCTAGATTGGCATATTTTGTAGGATAGTCGGAATGATATGTATGTTCCCAGCCATCGCCTATATCTGAATTCCAATTGATCAACACCATAACACGTCCATCATCGTCGAGAATCGCGTGATTAGATGCATATTCAATATCAGACTCGGGTCTGTTGGAATAATTACTGAGAGCAGGAATCATTTGAGCACCGTCAACATCATAAAACCCATGAAAAATTTCATGATCGTTTTTTAATTCCACCAATTCTTTCTCAGGAAAAACCATTTGAAACATCCGATAAAAATTATCCCACTGCTGAGTTCCCCAAAAATCATCGATAAAGAGAAAGCCACCACGCTTTAAATACTCTCGTAAGCTCTCCACTTCCTTAGAAGAAAATCGAACACCACCATTACGACCCATTTCAACAGCATATAAAAACGGGTAGTTAAAAATATCGGCATCGTCTAAGCGTTTAACAATGGGTTCACGATTAATCTTTATGTTTGTTAATCGCGAAACACCTCTCAAAAAATTTTTATCTGCAGCGGGAAAATCTGTAGACCAAGGCATAAATCGAAAAGAGCTACCACGCGTTTCAAATTGAAGGCGCACGAAAGAAAACTCACCTTCTTCACCAATATCAATCAGAGGATCAGCTAAAGCTTTTTGCTGGAGGGATAGAGTTACAAAGATTAAGATTAAAAAAGAAATGGTGCTAGAAGACAAACAAAATAATCGAGATGGCATAGGTATTAACGAGACACTCGATAGAGTGATGACTGAATTCAACACATGATTACTTGCTTCACATGTTTTGTTTTTGTTATTTTTTCTTTTATTCTTTTTAGCCATGATTCGCTTCCGACATTAGCGATCTCTTTAGTTTGTGATATTTGTAGTAAGTGATCTCTGTAGTGAGTGACATCTATAGTTAGATAGCAAAATGAGTGGAGCTGCTTTAGTGTATACAGATAACAACAATTTATCACTACTAAGGACTATAACGTTGCCCTAGAATGTTATCTTGGGCCCCTATACTGGATTGCGCAAAATCGTAGCAAAAGAAAAAATAAATAAAACAGCCATATAAATCGAACATCTAAAACTCAAAAATCGCCGCGTTACAAAAAAGCCTGATTAAAATATTTCAATCAGGCTTTTTTATGACAAACAAATAATGGTTATTTACTCAGGTAAAGACAACGCAACAAATCCACCCGGTGTTTTTCCATCTCCAACAGCCATAACAATATATTGTTTACCATTGTACATATAGGTCATTGGCTGCCCCGTTTGCGTTGCAGGTAGGGGAATTTCAGCAATAATATCACCACTGACTTTATCGTGAGCGCGGAAGACAGGGCTTCCGCCTCTACCCTCTCCAGCAAACAACAAGCTTTTAGTTAATAACAAACCTGAACGCGTCGGCTTTCCTGTTCGAGGAATATCAACACCTTTTAACGCAGGATGATTTTTAACTTCATCAGGCGTATCGGCATTGGTAACTTGCCATTTATGATCACCCGTATTTAAATCAATTGCCGTAATTCGTCCCCATGGCGGTTTCACTAACGGTAATTTATCGATTTTTGGAACACGTAATTTGCCACCAAAAATCCATTTAACACTTGAGCGCTTCGGATCATTTGCTAAGGACAACAAAGAAGCCGCCGTAAAAGACGGGACATAGAGCATACCGGTATCAGGATCATAACTTCCACCTTCCCAATTTGTACCCCCTGTTGCAGACGGAACGCTCAATGTTCCTTTTGTCCCATCAGGCGCATCAGCCAAAGAAGGTGGCGTATACAGCGGCCCCATTCTAAAGGGCTTCACCGCTTCCTTCGCTTTCGCAAAAAGTTCGGGTGTGAAATCAATTAAATCATCTTCACTAATACCCTGCCGATCATAGGCTGCAGGTTTCGTTGGAAATGGTTGTGTTGGCGAAGTCCATTCGCCGGGAACATCCGTTTGCGGAACAGGTTTTTCTTCAATCGGCCAAACTGGTTTTCCTGTTTCTCGGTCAAACACATACGCAAACGATTGTTTTGTTAATTGAACCACTAGCTTTTTACCATTTGGTAAATCTGCGAGTATTGGTGCATTAGGATTATCCCAGTCCCAAATATCATGATGAATTATTTGATAATGCCATTGACGCTTTCCTGTTTTAACATCAAGCGCCACTAAGCTATTTGCGTATAAATTATTGCCTGGTCGATCACCACCGTAACGATCACCAGTTGCAGATTCAACAGGTAAATAGACTAAACCAAGCTCTTCGTCCGCAGACATTGGCGCCCACACACCGGCGTTACCCGTAAATTTTTCTGAACCATTTAACCAAGTTTCGGAACCTGGTTGACCACTTTCTGGAATCGTTTTAAAGGTCCACAATAACTTTCCAGTTTTTGCATCAAAGCCTCGCACATCCCCTTTTACATTCGACGCAGATTTTGGCCAAAAACTCACAAGATGAGCAGCACCGACTACAATCACATCACCGACAACCAATGGCGGCTTATTCAAACCAATATCGATATCGTCTCTACCTTCACCCAGTCGTAAACCGTCTCTTAAATCAATCCATCCACCTTTACCAAAGGTCGGATCAGGCAAACCCGTTAACGGATTTAATGCCACTAAAAAATATCCAGGTGTTACCGTAAAAATTCTTTGTTGTTTTCCTTTCTTCCAATAAGCCACTGCGCGACCCGATCCTTTACGCGGTGCATCTTCAAATCGTTTCCCTTCATTCGGTCGCCACATCCAACGCAATTGTCCATTGGTTGGATCAATGGCCACAACGTTTCGCGTTTGCCCCACCGTCGCATACATAGTCCCATCAATCACAATAGGTGAGGATAAATTAATCATTTCAGGTGTAGGGCCAAACATGCCCGCATTAAACTGCCACGCAATGTCTAAGTCTTTCACATTCTCTTTATTGATTTGCTCTAGCGGAGAATAGCGTGCTGCATCTAAATCGCCATTCAAGCTAATCCAATTTTGAGATTTAGTTTTTTCCGAATCAGAAACAGCCGTTTCAACCGGCGTTATTTTTATCGCCCCCAATCTTTTTTCATTCAATTTATTTTCTGGAATGGCAACATCAACAAGATTTAAAACGTATGCCGTCACATCAATGTATTCCTGATTATCTAACGAACCGGGTTGCTCTCCCGGCATCGTGAGTTTTATTTTCTTAAAAAGCGCATCCGCATTTTTACCAATCCAGCTCCCATTAACGCGCATTTGCATTTCAAGAGGCAAATGGCAACGAGCGCAATGACTTTGAAACACTTCGTTACCTTTTTGAATATTTTCATTCGCGGCAAATGTCGGTAAAGTGATCAACGCCAGAATGAACATCCCTAATGCTGGAATGTACGGAAGGTATTTAAGTAATTTAAATTGAACAGAAAAAAAGGTGGGGATGGGCAATTGAATCTCCTCAGTCTCTTACTGAATGACATTATTATTTGTCTGCCTTGTCGCGTGGTTTAAGAGCCATGAGGTTAAAAACACACGATAAAGCAAAGCTTTTGGCGAGAGCCATTATTATTAGAGTATTGTTTTAAGCGCTGGGATATTACCTTGTTTTAGAAAGACAAGGAACGTATGCCAACATTCGACAGCAGCCAACAATCAAGTTAAAGTAATTTCTAGAAAAAACAAGAATATCGTCATAAATCAATGGCTTAGACTGAATAGCTAAGGCCGATTATATGTAATAATTTTCTAATTCTCAGTTGAGATTTACACTTTAAAACATCTTTTAATACTCAAATAAAGACCAAAAGATGAAAGACAAACAAGATAAGGCGATGGACACTCGATTATCAAAATCAGTTCAACAGAATTAGCCGAAAGAAATCATACAAACTCAATCAAAATTAAAGAGAGAATAATATGTCAGACGTGAAAAATAAAAATGTTGTCGTTGTTGGCGGCACATCAGGTATCGGCTTAGAAATCACAAAGCAAGCTGCAGCAGCTGGGGCTAATGTATGGGCAATTGGCCGCTCTGAAAAATACATTGAGCAAGCAAAAGCTGAAACCTCAGGAAACATTCAATTCGAATCAATCGATATTCATGATGCTGAAAAATTAAAAGCACTGTTCACAAAAATTGGCTCTATCGACCATCTTGTTGGAAACGCAACAGGAGCAAACAGAACAGTCGCTCCTTTTATGAAACAAACACCTGAACAATTTTCTGAAGCGTTTGGTAAGTTTTGGGGTTACACCAACCTAGTAAGAACAGGTGTTCCCTTTATGAGTGAATACGGATCAATTACTTTAGTCAGCGGCGTCATTGCTCGCAAATGTAAACCAGGTGCATCTTCTATTAGTTGCGTTGGGAATGCCGTAGAAGGTTTTTGTCGTGCGGTTGCCGTTGAAATTGCTCCCATCCGTCTTAACTGTGTTGCTCCAGGAACAATCGATACCACCATGCATTCTTGGATGGCCGAAAATAAAAACAAACAACTCTCATCGATGACTGCCGGTCAAGCAATCAGCCGACCAGGAAAGCCAGAAGAAGTGGCTGGCGCTGTTAGTTATTTAATGACAGCTGACTACGTCACCGGCATTACAATTGATGTTGATGGTGGCTTATTGCTACCTTAAGAATTTAAATTAACTTTTATCGAACGGATACACATAAAATCCTCGAACACTTTTAAATTGACGATAAGTATCCTTTCGATAACATCCACCGCATCTTAAACTCAAGAATAACCAACGTGTCGCACTACTTATCAATTCAAGCCGGAAAAAAAGCCTACGAACATATCCAAAAGAATGGCTTACTACCAACAGATGTCACTTCCATTTTTGGTGCATCCGGCGCGGCTAAATGGCTCGGAATTTACGGCTTAGACACTGCTATTTTTTCTGACTGGTTATCACCTGCCACTCAAAAAAATAATCATCGAATACACTTATTTGGCACTTCTGTCGGTGCTTGGAAATTAGCCGCTGCTGCACAAAACAATCCAGACCAGGCGTTAAATAACTTTGCAGATGCATACATCGATCAATACTATGGCGATTCAGGTACGCATGCAGACGTGCAACGAGAAACCGACATTATTATTCAAAAATTCTTAACAGAACCTGCCATCTCAGATATTTTAACTAACCAAACTTTTCACTTTCATTGCGGCGCAGTGAGATGCAAAGGGCTTATTGCAAAAGAAAATCCGCTCCCGTTACTTGCCGGTTTAAGTGCTTCCGTCATTCGAAACTGTGTAAACAGCCATTTTTTATCGGGGCAGTATGAGCGCATTATTTTTTCCGATCCGCGTTCATCCGCCCCCATGACTAACCATTCCGCGTTTACTAATGACGTGGCCGATCTTGATAACGACAATTTTCTTGCGGCATTATCAGCAAGCGGTTCGATACCTTATGTGATGAAGGGCGTTAAAAATATTCCCAATGCAAAAAAGGGAATGTATCGCGATGGCGGGCTTTTAGACTACCACCCTATTCCCAGCCGATTCTGGAAAGACGACGGATTGATTTTATATCCGCACTTTTATTCTCACTTAATTCCTAACTGGTTTGACAAACCTTATAAAAAAAGAAGAGCCACAGCAGACCAACTCGACAATGTTATTTTGATTAGCCCCACTGAAAAGTTTATTAACAAGTTACCGTACAAGCGCCTGCCTGATAGAAATGATTTCAAACGTTTTTTTAAGCGCGACAAAGAAAGACAAACTGTGTGGCGGGAATGTAAAAATCTCAGTGAGAAACTAGGAGAAGAATTTCTATCGATTGCCGATAAAAATCTGTTTGCAGAAAAAATAATTAGGATTGAATAAAAAGAAAATGGGGTGGCTGACGGGGCTTGAACCCGCGACCGCTGGAATCACAATCCAGAGCTCTACCAACTGAGCTACAGCCACCATCGAAATAAACAAAAATCAAACGTGCTCGACCAACAACTCTACCAATTTCACGACGAAAAAATGGCGCGCCCGAGAGGATTCGAACCTCTGACCCACGGCTTAGAAGGCCGTTGCTCTATCCAGCTGAGCTACGGGCGCATTATGTGCCCAGCAGAGCTTAATTCATTTACATGAGCATAAAAACCAAGAATACCTATATTTAACTAGCTGCAACAATACAAAGAGAATGAGCTAACAAGCAAGAAACTAATCTGGGTTTGACATTCACATAATGAAAATGGTCGGAGTGGAGGGATTCGAACCCCCGACATCCTGCTCCCAAAGCAGGCGCGCTACCAAGCTGCGCTACACTCCGATCTAATGAAATCTACCTGATTTCAAGAGGTGCGGATGATACCCATGCTCCCGATCTAGGTCAATCCTAAATAGCTGATTTTGATGGATTTGATATATTCTCCTTTATTCTTCCAAGCATCGACTAGTAACCGGCCATCAAAGACCAGTAGAGCCATAAACACCACAGAATATATACGGTACAGAAAGCTCTCTGGATTGGCTCCACCAACCTTATTAGCAGTTGGCTCACATTATCGTCTGTGGGACAATACGCGCCCTCTCAAACCCAGCCATACCGCCGCTAACTCTTGCGTCGCGCTTTTTAAGGAGACTTTTATCAATGTCAGCATCTACTTCGGCCATAGTCTTAGACGGAAAAGCCCTAGCGCAAAAAAATGAACAAGAACTGAGTGAGCGGGTTGCACTATTAAAAGCAAAAAGTGGCGGCCAAACACCTATTCTCGCCACCATTTTAGTTGGCGCTGATCCCGCCTCTGCCACATACGTCAAAATGAAAGGCAATGCGTGTGAACGTGTGGGAATGGGCTCAATTCGTGTTGAGCTTCCACCAGAGACAACTACTGACCAGCTCCTAGCCAAAATCAATGAATTGAATAATAACAACAATGTGCACGGCATATTGCTACAACATCCCGTTCCTGAACAAATTGATGAACAAGCATGCTTTGAAGCCATCGCGATTGAAAAAGATGTCGATGGCGTGACCTGTCAAGGTTTTGGAAGAATGGCAATGGGGATGACTGCCTATGGCTCAGCAACACCACAAGGCATCATGCGCATCCTAGAAGCGTACAATATTGAACTCGCTGGCAAACACGCCGTGGTCGTTGG
This sequence comes from Cellvibrionaceae bacterium, assembly GCA_050633885.1. Taxonomy (GTDB): domain Bacteria; phylum Pseudomonadota; class Gammaproteobacteria; order Pseudomonadales; family Cellvibrionaceae; genus JAWSVE01. The sequence continues at coordinate 77,312 of JBOEHK010000004.1, read as the reverse complement.
CCGAAGCCAAATTCTCGGTAAGCCAATGGCGATGATGTTATTAAACGCCAATGCGACAGTCACCATTTGTCATTCAAGAACAAAAAATCTCGCAGACATTGTCGGCCAAGCTGACGTCATTGTCGGTGCTGTCGGCAAACCAGAATTGATTAAAGCCGATTGGATCAAAGATGGCGCTGTTGTGGTTGATGCCGGTTTTCATCCACAAGAACGCGTTGGCGATATCGAACTGTCAGAATCATTAATTAATCGCGCTTCCGCTTACACACCCGTACCCGGTGGCGTTGGACCAATGACAATCAACACACTCATTTATCAATCAGTCGACTCTGGTGAGAAAAAAATCTCTTCTTAACTTTTATAAAGAGATCGAAATCAATTCAAAAAAACCTATAAAACATTTTAAAAACACACAAAAGAAAGCCTCTATGCGTCTCGACAAGTTTCTTAGCCATTCAACAGGACTAGCTCGGGCGCAAAGCCGTCGCGAAATCAACAAAGGTAAAGTCATTGTTGATGGCCAAAAAATGAAAAGCGCCTCATTCAACGTTGACGAAACCAATCAAATAATTTTTGACAACAAAACATTATCCCTTCCCGGCAAAACCTATTTGATGATCCACAAGCCCAAGAACGTTGTTTGCGCAAACAGTGATACTGAACATGCTACTGTCATTGATTTAATCCAACCGGCTCCACTTAAGAAGGTGTCAGTCGCAGGTCGGTTAGATATCGATACAACCGGTTTAGTGCTCGTCAGTGACGACGGACAATGGATTCATAAAATAATTTCACCGAACAAAGACTGTAAAAAAACCTATCGAGTGACGGTTGCAGAAGATATTACCGATGAGACTGTCGAACAATTTAAAACGGGAATATTACTGAACGGCGAAGATAAATTAACAAAACCTTCAGAGCTTCTTATTGCAGCTGACACTAGTAATAATATTGATGCTCGCGATAAAAAAACTGCATTGGTCACTATTAGCGAAGGCCGTTATCATCAGGTTAAACGAATGTTTGCTGCCTGTGAAAATAGAGTGATTGAATTACACCGGCAACAAATTGGCGATATACTCTTAGACCCAAACTTAAAAGAAGGTGAATACAGGCCACTTACTCAAGAAGAAATTAATAGTATTTCTTAACGCTTCAGGATTCGCCTTAATGAAAGATTCATCGTTTAAATCACTTTACCAAATTTTATCAACCGCATTGAACGAATCCCCCTCGCCAATCTGTTGGATTGTTGACGAAAACATTTCCACCAATCTACTAGAAGCATTGCAACCTACACTTGAAAAAAGAAAAGAAGCCATCACTGCTATTACTAATCGATTTGACTTAAAACATCTCTTATCAAAAAAATATCACATTGAAACAATCATCAGCGATTTTGACTTATCATCTATCGACAGCCCTAAACATTTCAATACCATTATTTATCGAATATCAAAAGAAAAACCTCTCGCTCACCACTGCATTAATGAAAGCATCAAAAAACTCAGCAAGAACGGTGAACTGATTTTAATTGGCGAAAAAAATGACGGCTTTAAATCCATCGTTAAAAACACCTGCGACCACTTCGAAATAGAAAAAAACAGCAAAAAGACCGGTAGCTACTACAGCGCCAACTTAGAAAAAACATCGAACACAACCAATGAAAACATCGTCAATAATAGCTTGAACACTCAAGACTACAAAAACCTTCGCTTAATAGAAGATGATGGCATCAGCTTTTATAGCAAACCTGGCGTATTTGGCTGGAACAAAGTCGATAGAGGCTCTAAATTACTGGCAGAATATATCACTCATCATCACCACCAATTTCGAAAAGCGTCGAGTTTTTTAGATTTAGGATGTGGCTGGGGATATTTTTCGCTAGTGACAAAAGATTTTGAAACAGAATACCGATGCGCGACAGATAATAATATTGCAGCCGTCAACGCCACACAGAAAAATATGGAGCTGAATGGATTAGACGTTGATGTTCTACTGGATGACTGCGGTAGCAATATAGAACGACGCTTTAAACTGATTGTATGCAATCCACCATTTCACAGCGGCTTTGGTGTCGACGAAGAACTCAGTAAAAAATTCCTCAAACAAACATCACGCCTTTTAAACAAACGAGGCACCGCCCTCTTTGTTGTCAACCAATTTATTCCCATTGAAAGATTGGGAGAAAAATTGTTTGGAAAAATACAATTGGTTCAGCAAGATCAAGGGTTTAAGATTTTTTTGATTGAGCATTAGTTATTCGAAAATTTTATATCAAAAAACCCAATCAGTGCCTTTTGAGATATTCTCTTATTTCTTCAAAACAGATAAGGAATAAATCGTTTAGTCCGCTTCTCGTAGTCAATATACGCACTTCCAAAAAAATCAACATTTTCTTTTTCTTCTGCTTTCGCAGTTATAAGAATCGCCAATGTTGTGACAAGAGATGCTCCTAGCGCGATCATCGAAGGACATTTAAGCCACACTCCCCAAGTAAATAATAATAAAGAGCTATACATAGGGTGACGAATGTAAGCAAATATACCTGAGTCAACTAATGTTCCGGTATTTTCAAAAGCAAAGTTTTCTGTGTTTATTTCTTTGCTTCGACTGCCTCCATGTAATGTAAGTTGATACAAACTATTAATCAGAAATCCTAACGAGACAATTAAGACAAACCAAGAAAATAACTGCAAGATAGAAAAAATGTCATCATGCCAATACACAACATTGCTCACAAACACAAAAGCCGTACCCACAAAAGCAAAGAAGCGGTAAAAACCGTGAGACTTCCAATTCTTAAATGATCGATAAGAAATGCCAGCAAGCCCAAGACTAATCAGCAACCACAAACCAAACTGCATCCCACTTAATAAACCTAACGGCATTTATCCATTCCAATAACGAGTTGACTTATAATTATATTGACTCTTGTTAATCCCAATTTATTATCTCGGTGCAGAAGCTGGTGCTGATGACGGTTTTTTAATTTTCATTTTATCTCGCGCTGAAGGCTGTTTTACTGGCGCTGCTTTTACACCGAGAGTCGTTGGTGCAGTGGGCCTCAACACAATAGGTTGACCTGTTTTAATCATCGTGCAGGTTTGATTGGGTGTTGTTGCAGGGTCTTTTGGGCAGCACATAGCCGTACCATCACTCATTGATCCAGGATGTCCTCCATCCAACAAACAAGTTTGCATCGCATTACATGAACCCTTTCCGCCACCGGGATAATCACATGTTTTGTCTTCAATTTTCGTTTTCTGAGGGCCTTTACCTGTTTTTTCTGCAAACGTTAGCGACTGAAAACTTAATAACAAACTTATGATCAATAGTATTTTTACTGTCATCGCATTTTTATTCATTCCATTTCTCCAAAATTAAAAATGATTATTGTCGGTATAGATAAGTCGTCGCTAGAGTTCGAAAGGTTCAAATTTTTTTATTTATTAAAGGGAGCCAATTAACTGAGGGCAAATGGGACTTAATATAGCGCCTAAAGAGCAAACGCTAAAGGCTTACAAACTCAAACCTCACTAAAAAAGCACCAAAACCAATCAGTTAAAGCACAGCGGTCTTATTATGACTAAAGTCTCACCAGACACCAGCATTAAAGCAGAATAGTTAGCCCAATCACAAAATCACACACTAAAACTTCATCACGTCTATCACGCATGATAGAGTTACGCCCTATTGCACAACACATGACAAACCAACTTCAAATCAATAAGGATATTGAGAACATGCCTGATTTATATATTCCCTCCACCGCTACTCGCCCAACAGAATTATGTGATTCGCAGCCAGAAAACCTAGAACAGTTTTTAGCCTGTAACCCGGAAGTCAATCATCAAGACCAATGGCTATCGCCACACGTCGCTTATGACGTGACAGGAACAACCTCCCCCACCTCAAGTAGCGTTTTACAGCAACTCAACCGACTGCCTATTTATCAACGTGAAAATTTGTCAGGGTGTGTCGCTACTTTTGGAGACGGAACAACCGCCTTAGCAAAGCTCTATGATCAACATATCGCTAACCTAGATTTCACAAAAGTATCGCAAGATACTAACGGCTTGGCCGGTGTTGGAACAGCCGTACTAGGCGGCCGTACTGACAGCTTTCAAGCCGCTATTGAACAATATCAACGCGCACTTATTCAATTGAATAACTATCATCGCGTAGGACGAGTCGCCGCAAAACAAAAATTAGAATTACGCAATAAAGTCATCAAGGCTTACGAAAATTTAAATCGCTATTACCAACAAGAATTACGTCGAATAGTCCCAGCAGATAGTCTCACAAAAAATAAAGGTTCTGCATTATCCAATGCTGATCGCGGTATTACCCTTGCAGAAAGACATCGCGGTCGCGGTATACACGTCGCCAACATGACCGAGGGCCAACAAGTTAGCAAGCTCGCCACAGGCTTACGCTTTGCTGGCCGCGGTGCAATCGTATTAGATGCAGGGTTTAGAATAAATACCGTAAGAAATAGCTATTTAGAAGGCGGTGAATGGAAGAGGGAAATAGCTGTACAAACTGGAGGTTTAGGAGGATCAGCCTTTACTGGCTACGCTGTTGGGCGAGCCGCATTTTTCGCTAGCCGCATCGCTTTGATGGCGACACCATGGGGCTGGGGAATATTAATTGCTTCTACTGTTGTAACGGGAGCCATACTTGCTTATCAGGCGGACAGTGAAGCGCAAAGGTTTGTAGGCAAAGTATGGGATAAACTAAGCGGAGAATAACGATGGATTATTTTCTAATACTTAGCTACATAGCTGTCACTTCTCTAGTATTAATGGTCATTTTTTGGATACTGTTTGGCTTTATCACTATGCGCAAAATTGATAAAGCCGTTGTTGCTGCAGGAAAACCACGCCCTTGTCAGTGGGACCCGATTTGTGGTCGAGCCATTTTATATACTTGGCCAATTATTTTTTCTGGCGAATCTTTTAGTGATCTAGAGAACCAAATTGTCGATACTCAAATTGTTAAAAAAAATATAAATCTTTTGGATAAAGTATTAGCTTGGGTGCTATTTGTTTCAGGTTGGACAATGATAGTTTGCATCATCATTAACTGGATTTTCGAGTTACATTAACCAATAAATAAACTCATTTAAACAGCAATGACACTTAATGCTTTGTTTGATTTTCTTGTCGTTGGTTCTCTTATTATTATGATAATTTTCTGGATTTTATTCGGCATAATTACTATGCGCAAGATTGACAAAGCCGTTGTTGCTGAAGGCAAACCACGCCCATGTCAGTGGGATCCTTTCTGGGGCAGGGCTTTTTTTATGCGTGGACAATGCCCTTGCCCACTAAAAATTACAGTGAATTAGAAATAAAACTACTAGACCCAAAATTAGTTATACCCTACGCCATTTTTTTTGATAACTCCTTAGGGTTTATTCTTTTTGTTTCTGGTTGGATTTTTATTTTTACGGCTCTTATTGGTTTAATATTTGGAATTGGATAGACTTCAAATGACACGAAGTTATTTATTGATAACAAATAGGATTAACTGAAATTAGATGAGGATTAATATTGCAAAGTCTCATCTGACTGCAGCTATTACTTTGATCCCTCTGATCCTTTGATCTCATCTTCGCCCCTGATATTACATTCCTCAATGCTACTGGATTTCAAACAAGTGAATATTTTGATATCCAAAAAATCAATATATATTAATTGATAGTTTTTACCCAATTTCTGAGCATCCCAAAATAAAGACTGATCCATCTCCTTAAATGATTGAGAAATCCAAACCAGACTTTGATTATTTCTAAAATTTACAGTTATATAAAAAACCTCTCCCGTATCTTTAAAAATATTACAAGAGACAAGATTAGGAAGTAATCTTTCAGAGTCGCTAATTAATAGGGTTTTAAAATTTAAATTTTCATACAAAGATAAATCCACATTGGGCTTGCGACCAAAAGGTTCTTTTTGTCTCTTGATAGGCACATCTAAATCAGCAACCTTTGCTAAACATCGAAGGATTAAATTAGATTGATTATCTCTAGCCTGTTCCCTCAAGTCAGCAGAACAAGGAAAGCTTACTAGCAGGAAAATTAGTACAAAATAAATTTTCATTCCACTCTCCTTCCAGATACGTCTCTACAAATAAAGTTACTCTGATCCGCTTGATCCTGACTAATTAACTGGGGTCAGATGAGACTTAATAATGCAGATCATTAAAACCTATAATCTTGCAACTTTATAGAGCCTTATCTAACCAAAGAATAAGTAATTTTTATTGCTAATTCTTAGTACTTTTTGTAGACCTCGCCTCTAGGCTTGGCATCCAAAATCAATACTTCTAATTCCTTATCATTTATTCGGTACACAATCCTATGGTGGCCGACTCTATAACGATACATATCTGTATACCCAGATAACAAAATTGCGCCATGAAGGAACGGATTTTCTGCAATGTGATCGAGTGCTGCTATAACTCTGTTTCTTATTTGCGGATGGAGCTTCTTAATATCTTTTTTTGCTTCCCTATGCAAAATCACGCTATATGTCATTTTTATCTCCTTTAGCTGGGATCCCCGATTCCTTCTTGAGATCAGATAAAGGTGTCGCCTGTTTTACATTTTTCTGGACCGTCATTTCCAGCTTTCTTTTCAATATCTCCGCTCGTTCTTCTTGCGTCAAGCTTCCATCGTCTAACTGACTCATTTTTATAACTCCTTTTTAAAGCTCTCCAAATCCTGTGATCCCGCTTTGTCATTTGCTCTTTTAACAATTGAATCTAGATCTTGATGGGAATCCAATTGATCAAGAAACCACTCGTACTGCTCGGCTGTCAATATCGCACCAACAGTTTTACCATGATCCTTTAACACCATCTCGGATCCGCGCCTGTCGATAGTATCTATGTACTGCTTGATCGAATCGAAATCTGTTATTTCAGATTCAATGTACTCTTCATCACTCATATCTACTCCTGATTCAAAAGACTATTGTTTTCTATCGCTTTGACTCCTATCTAGGATTTCAAGCATGGTCATTTAATTAATTCAAATCAAAGGAAAAGGGCATTTAAAAAGAAGTGGAGGTTGAAAGAAGCGCCATCCTCTGCCCGACACATAAATTCCTTTTTGAAGATCATATATAACTCATCGTATAAATCAATAAGATAACGTTCATTACTCGAAACCAAGCCTTACTCAAGAGAAAGCAGTTTCTTTATTTGGGCTAATAAGTTTAAAAAGCCCGAACCTTTGCATTCATTCGTTTTGTTATCGAGCCTTTATGATCATTATTTAAAGACAGTATTCTTGAATGAAACATATCGTGATCAATCGCTTTGCGATAAAAAGCAGCAACACGATTATCGTAACCTGACATCAAGAATTTTTGCCGATCTTTAATGTCTTTTGACAACTGTGGATCAGACGCAAAAGCACACCCATTTAACGCAGCCTGTGTGTCAAAGTTCATCACAACCGTTCGCTGGTATGACAATGTTTAGCGATGAGCCCGCACCATTGAGAATCAGCTGCTACTGCCCTTTGAGGAACGCCCTCTTCTTCAAAAAACAAATCATCAATGATGAGATCGAATTTTTTACCGCGATATTCTTTTAACCATTTGATAGCGTCTGCACAATGTAATGTGACTTTGCATGGTTTCTTTTTATTCTGATTGCGGTTTTTATCTCTGCTCTTACTAATATTATTTTTTTTAGCTGTGACTTTAAAATATTTTTTTGCGATCTTGATATGAATGGGATCAAGCTCTATACCGACTATTTCTTCGCAATCGATTAGACTTTTTAATTGCTGAATAACCGCCCCACCACCCACACCTAATAGCAAGACACGTTTTATTTTATGGGTGGAATAGATTGCGGGTAATGCGAGTAAATCCCAAATAGTTCCGCCGATAGGATATAGAGGGTTATATTGGCTATGGAAAACGCCATTGGTGTATAGGCGTAAACTGTTACCCGCGCTTCTTACTTGGTAAGATTTTTTAATTCGCGAGCCATCTTGCTGCGAGATTGTTCGCTCGTGACACCAAATGATAGCCATATTTTACATTTATGTTTTCTACTTGTTTTGAAATCCAATGTATCACTGACAATTCGGAACAGAAAAACTATTGGGTTCATCTAAAAATGCACGAAGTGACTGATGCACGCAAACATTGCTATTTACCACACCGTGACCTACATCCGGCAAGTACCAAAATATGGAATTTTTTAATCGTGTTTCTAATTCCTTTGCCCAACGAGTTGGCGTGACGGGATCATAGCCGCCCGACAAAATTAACGTCGGAACTGAACTTTCTAATGGCTGACGAAAAGCCTCAATATCTTCTCGCTTATCAAATAACAAACAGGGATCATAGGCATACGCGTGTTCGGCATAGTCTTTTAACAGAGGATAACGATTAAGTTCTTGGTAATATGTTTCTTTATTGGGTATGGGAGTTTCTCGACATTCGATTGCAAAATAAGTGAGCACATTAAATTCGGCCGCTAATTCACTGTTGATAGAATTTTCCGCCAGTTTTTTTATAGCATCTGTCTTCAGTAAGGCGGCATCGACATTCATATCATTAATGGCCTGTAGAATATCGTCTTGTAAGTTGTCATCGTAAAGTGATTGATACACGAGTGACATAAAACGATGGCCATTTACCATTGCATCAATTGGCCAATCGCCATACCACAGGGGGATTGTTACCGATTGCGGATACTTGTCTAATTTCTCGACCGCTTGCCAAAATTCTTTTTCTAATTGTTGAGAGCTTTTAATATTTTCTGATTTATTTTCTTCTGTATTCGAACAGTTTGACGATTGAACGCATCGATCCCAGAAATACGAAAAGGCGTTGTGAATTGTTTTCGGCCATTCCTCTAGCGTACCTTTATTCAGCGGATAAACAGAATCTAGAACTGCACTGCGAATTTGCTTCGGGTTTTGACGCATCCATTCCAGCCCCAACCGGGTGCCGTATGAGCCACCCATAATATTCCATTCTGTGTAGCCCAATGCTGTGGCAATATTGTTCATATCAACCGCACTTAATGACGTAGAATAATCTGTTTGTTTAAATCCCTTCTTCTTCGCTTGCTGCAAACAGCTTTCAATTGCTGTGTAAGCTTGCTGATATTCTTCTTTTATTGGCAAGCTCTCTTTTAAAGTATCTCGAACAAATGTTATATAATTATCACATTCAAATTTTGGCAGACTTAACCCTGTACCACGTTGATCGACTAAAACAATATCTCGTGAAAGCTTGGCGATTTCAGCCCAGTAATACCAACTGTCAATATTGTCTATTTCTAAATAGGTCGAACTCCCCGGCCCGCCGGACAAATAAAATAACGGATCTTTTTTGTGATCCGGTGAGCTATCTCGTAGCACTACGAACGTTAAATTAAATTCAGTGTGTGATGATTGAGAGCTCACCGACTCTGATCGAGCTTGCCATCGCCCACATTCAACCTCTAGCTCAGCCGGTAAATCATCTGGAATTTCAAACCAACAATCGATCGAAATGTGTTTACCCTGTAAGTTTGTAATGTCTTGATTCTTACTTAGGAAAGAATGATTTTTCGCAGTAGAATATTGAGAGAAATTATTTTGAGTATGATGAGGTTCAACGATAAGATTTTGATTGTCGTTAGACGAGTTGTTAGGATTGGCAGAATCTGTACAGGCTAGAAGACTCAGACAAAAAAAAGCAATAAGAATATATACGACAAAGAAAGATGTTTTATTTCTCTGGAATAGAGTCATGAGGCTTTTTTCATCTCTTTTAAAATATTCGCCCGTATACATTTTAAAATATCATAAGACACATCAGCATCTAGAGCTTCATAAATCGGTGATAAGACAATTTTATCAGTATCCGATAGCTGTTCTATCATCATATCATTGACGATAGAAACCACTGAAGATGGCAAATCGACAACTTTGTGTAACTCTAACGCCGAGTCTTCAATGAGTTCGCTAATATGCGTGTAAACGGTAGTGACTTTTAAATCTCTTACTTCAGCAATTTGTTCAACAGTTAACCCCTGATGTAATAAGTCTAAGGTTTGTAATTGTGACGATTCTTTTTGTTGGGTGCTACCGTTTTTTCTTGCTCCAGTAGTGTGATAACCAGAGTCGTTAGAAGAATCCTGCATTGCCATTTTTTCTTCAAATTCTGTAATGACATTGATGAAATCTTTTGCGTAATGCTCTAATTTACTTTTGCCCACACCATTCACTTTTGAAAATTCATCAGTGTTAATCGGTCGATACTGAACCAGCTCCATTAAGGTCGCATCATGAAAGATAACATAAGGAGGAACGCCCTGCTCTTTCGCTAATTCACTTCTCAGCGTTCTAAGAATCTCCCACAGTTGTTTATCATCCGATGCGGCTAGTTGATTATGCTTGTTCGCATTTTTACCGGATGTTTTATTCGATAATTGTTTTTCTCTGTCTTTTCTTAAAAATAACGTTTCTTCACCACGTAATACAGGACGGCTTTTTTCAGTTAAATAGAGAGAGCCATAACCTTCTACATCCACAGTGATATAACCACGAGCGACTAGTTGCCGAAACACAGATCGCCATTGCTGTTCGGATAGATCTTTGCCAATCGCAAACGTACTCAATTGATGATGGCCAAGGTTGATGACACGATCCGTTTCTTTGCCTTGCAAAACATCTAACAAATGTCCCACTCCAAATCGTTGGCCGGTGCGGTAGACACAGCTCAAGGCTTTTTGCGCCGCATTGGTTGCATCCCACGTTTCTACCGGATGCAAACAGGTATCACAATTGCCACAAGGCTGATCTAACTCATCTGAAAAATATTGCAGCAATGTTTGACGGCGACACGTAGAGATTTCACAAAAACCCAACATGGCATCTAATTTGTGTCGTTCTACTTGTTTAAATTCGTCATTGCCTTGTGAAGCCTCGAGCATTTGTCTGAGTTTGATAACATCTTGAATGCCGTACGCCATCCAAGCATTGGCCGGCATACCGTCGCGGCCAGCTCTTCCTGTCTCTTGATAATATGCTTCTAAACTTTTAGGTAAATCTAAATGGGCTACAAATCGAACATCGGGTTTATCGATACCCATACCAAATGCAATCGTAGCGACGACGATAACGCCTTCCTCTCTGAGAAATTGCGTTTGATTTTCACGGCGTGTCTCTGCTGATAGTCCCGCATGATATGGCAACGCATTAAAACTATTCTGATTAAGCCACTCGGCCATTTGTTCAACTTTCCTGCGCGATAAACAATAGACAATGCCGGAATCTTTTTGGTGTTCACGACGTATAAATTGTAATAACTGTTGTTTGGCGTTTGTTTTTTCTGTAATGCGATATTGAATATTGGGGCGATCAAAGCCACTGACATAATGTTCTGCTGACGCTAGATCTAAACGATGTATGATTTCATTTCTGGTGCGCGAATCAGCGGTAGCCGTTAAAGCGACTCTAGGTACATGAGGAAAACGCTCGTGAAGAATACTCAACTGCAAGTAATCGACTCGGAAATCATGGCCCCATTGCGACACACAATGTGCTTCGTCAATGGCAAACAGCGCGATGGGAATATGATCGAGTAGCGATAGGAAATACGATTGATTTAACCGTTCAGGAGCGACATACAATAAATCGATTTTCCCTTTTAATAGCGCTTGTTCCACTTCACGTTGCTCATCGGTTGATAACGAAGAATTCAAAAAACGAGCAGAAACACCGGCTTGTTGCAGCGCTGTGACCTGATCTTCCATTAAAGCAATCAAGGGTGAAACAACAACACCAACGCCTTCTCGCAATATGGCTGGAATTTGGTAGCATAGGGATTTTCCGCCACCGGTAGGCATTAGGACCAAAGCATCCCCTCCCTCAAGAATACGATTAATAATCGCCTCTTGGGGGGTTCGGAATTCAGTGAAGCCGAAGGTTTGCTGAAGAATAGTCAGTGCGGTTGAAGACATTCCGCCATTATACCTAGCATGCTCTAGAAAAAATATTTATATCATCTGCATTTTGGTTATTTTCTATTATTTATTATTGACAGCAGGGTAATATTTTGAAGTCGTCAGACCTCCAAGAACAAACTCACACAGAAACCTCTCAACCCGATGGTGTATCTACTGACGAATCCAATCACGGGTCCACCAGCCTATGGAAAGACTATTCATGGTCAGAAGAACACATTTATGAAAATAATAATGATTTTTTTGACGCATTAACAACCAATATTAATCAAGCAACATCCAGTATTATTCTAGCCACGTATATCTTTAACTTTGATGAGCTAGGGAAAGTCATCGTCGACCATTTGATCGCGGCCAAAAAACGCGGTGTTGATGTCCGCGTTTTATTCGATGGTTTTGGGTCACTTGAAACCGGAAATAAAGTAGCAAAAAAGCTCGAAGACAATGGCGTACTGATTAAAATATTTCACCCCTTGCCTTGGCAGGCAGAAAATTATCATCGCGCTCTTTTTAAAAGTTTTTGGTTTGGTAGCTTTTTATCCTATGTCTTTAAAATTAATCAACGGCATCATGCAAAAATGTGTATCGTCGATAATTTTAAATTATGGTGCGGTAGTCAGAATATCTCGCTTGATCACCTCAGCACAGAAAGGTCAGGTAAGAGCTGGCACGATCTGGGTGCGGTTGTCAGTGGTTCAGGCGTTAAAGCCATTGCAGATGTTTTTAATGATATGTGGGCAAAAAGAAAGCCAACTTTCGGTCAAGGCATTTTCAAATACTACTGGAACAACATTACCACGCTGACCCGACAAAGAAAGAATAAGCTGCTTGCTGAAAAGTTAAGTAAAGCAAAGGAAAGAATTTGGATAGTGAATCCTTATTTTTCGCCGCCAAGAATGATTGTTCGCGGTATTAAGCAAGCCGCCAAAAACGGTGCCGATGTTCGAATTATTGTTCCTGCAAAATCGGATATCAGGTTTTTCCCACTATTAACCGCCACCTATTACGAAGAACTTCTCAGAAACAATATTCGAATTTTTGAATACAAACCAACGATTCTGCATAAAAAAGTCTCTATTATTGATGACTTATTTTTATTGGGTAGCACAAACTATAATCATCGCAGTGTTATTCACGATGTAGAATTCGATATTGTCGTCGATACACCTCATGCTACCCGCGTTATCGAAAAAAGTTTTCTCACCGATCAATCGAATTCTCGTGAGATAACAATGGAAATTTTCAAACAACAAGGTACGAGACGAATGCTTGGATGGATTCCTCGACTGCTACGATACTGGCTGTAATTATTTATGTTTAGAACTGAATCTGGTCACGCGCCTAAGTCAAATCGCTTTCGAGTACTGTCGTATAATATTCACAAAGGCTTTACACGAAACAACAAAAATTTTGTCCTCGGTGAAATTAGACAAGCTATTCGAAGTGTGGATGCCGAGTTAGTATTTTTACAAGAAGTTCTCGGTAATCACGAGCATCACGCTCAAAAGCACACTAACTGGATTCCCGAAGCTCAATTTGAATACTTAGCCGATTCTATGTGGCCACATTTTGCCTATGGAAAAAACGCCATTTACCAACACGGCCATCACGGAAACGCCATTCTGTGCAAGAAGCCGTTTAGTCAATGGGAGAACACGGATGTCAGTCAATTTAAGTTTTCACAACGTGGCATTTTACATGGCACGATAGATAATAAACTGCATGTCGTGTGCATGCATTTAGGTTTATTGGGGTCTGAAAGACGGCATCAAGTCCAGTCGCTTGTGGAGATGGTTAAACGTAAAATACCGAAAGATGCCCCCCTCATTATCGCCGGTGACTTCAATGACTGGAAATGCACACTTGATAAGAAAATGGCCAGTTTATTAGGCGTCAAAGAAGCCTTTAGAGAAATTAAAGGTAGCCCCGCCAGAACGTTTCCTTCGCACTTGCCCATGTTACAATTGGACCGCATTTATTATCGAAACATTAAACTCTGGGATGCTAAGCGCTTGGATGACCCTCATTGGAGCAGTCTCTCAGATCATCGACCGTTATGTGCAGAATTTTCTATCGATTGAGTCGATAATTTAAATCATCATTTTGAGCATAAGTTTGCAACAATATAAAAAATTATGAGAGGCCTGCTGGCATGTTCGACAGTTTTACAATGGGTGTTCTATCTTTAATATCGTTTTTATTTGTCAGTATTATTGCTGGACTCATTATTATCATTGCGATTTTTTATGTCATCGACATCACACAAAAAACCCACACGATAAGGAGTAATTATCCCGTCATCGGTCGGTTCAGATATTTTTTTGAGCACATCGGTGAATTTTTACGACCGTATTGGTTTGCCACTGATCGAGAAGAGCTGCCTTTTAATAGAGCCGACCGTCAATGGGTTTATCGTGCTGCAAAAAATGTAGACAGTAGTATTGCCTTTGGATCAACGCGTGACTTAAACGAAACTGGCGTAGTCATGTTTATGAATTCGGCCTTCCCTACTCTCGATGAAGATGCGTTAAAATCTTCTCCCGTCACTATTGGCCCCTACTGTGAAAAGCCTTACTCAACAGATTCTATTTTTAATATTTCTGCTATGAGTTATGGGGCGATATCAAAACCCGCTATCATAGCTTTATCAAGTGGCGCAGCAAAAGCAGGCTGCTGGTTAAATACCGGCGAAGGTGGTCTCTCTCCTTATCATCTTGAAGGCGGTGCCGATATTGTTTTTCAAATTGGTACGGCTAAGTATGGTGTCCGAGGAAAAGATGGCATGCTTTGCGATAACAAATTAAAAGAAATGGCGTCTCACTCACAAATTAAAATGTTTGAGATCAAATTAAGCCAAGGAGCCAAACCAGGAAAAGGCGGAATACTACCAGCCGAAAAAGTATCGAAAGAAGTCGCTCGCATTAGAGGAATTAACGAAGGAGAAGCCTCACTTAGCCCTAATCGGCATGTCGATATCGATTCAAATGCCGACTTGCTCGACATGATTAAACGTATACGTCGCGTTACGGGAAAACCTGTCGGCTTTAAACTGGTCATCGGGGACGAGCTTTGGATCGATGATTTATTTCACGAAATTAGAATTCGAGGCATTGAATCTGCCCCCGACTTTATCACCATTGACAGTGCCGATGGCGGAACTGGCGCATCGCCACAACCTCTCATGGATTATGTTGGATTACCGATTAAAGAAAGCTTACCTTGGATTGTTAATAAATTAACGGAACAAGGACTGCGCAATCGAATCAAAGTCATTGTTGCTGGTAAATTAATTAACCCTGCTGGCGTCGCGTGGGCCCTCGCATTGGGTGCTGATTTTGTCACCAGCGCTCGAGGGTTCATGTTTGCACTTGGTTGCATTCAAGCGTTACAGTGTAATAAAAATACTTGCCCTACTGGAGTTGCAACACATAACACGAAACTCCAACGAGGCCTGAATACAACAACAAAAGCTGAACGAGTCGCTCAATACCAAAAACACTTAGTGCATAGCGTTGGGTTAATTGCTCATTCCTGTGGCGTCAGCGAGCCCAGACAACTTCAAAGAAAACACGTCAGAGTCGTGACGGACAGTGGTTACTCAGTTGGCTTTGAAAATATTTTTCCTTTACCAACAGAAAAAGCCGACATGTTTAAACAAGATATAGACATTAAGCATCAAGAAACTGAAAATAATCGAGAACGAACCAATGAATAAAGAAACGGCTTAATACAACTTTTTATTGCCTATTTCTCAATAATTATTGATCACTACATCCAATTAATTGTTTAAAAGAAAATCGACATGAAACACTCAATAAAAATTATTGCACTCATAATCGCAGCTATCTGTTCCACTATGCAGGTATCAAATGCATTATCTCAAAACGCTGAGCAAAAACCTAGCCCTGTTTCGCCCTTAACATGGTCAGATAAAAATGAACTGAAGCGGAAATCACAAAGCATTGAGAATCTAGGAAGACGGCATTTCGGTCAGGGCTTGTCGGGCTCGACAGCTGATATCGCTCTGCTACAACGAATCGCCGACAGAAAGATTATTAAAAAATCAGATAAAGAAACTCTACAAGCCACAGGCGTCGCTCTAGGGAACATTTTAGAAAATGAGCTCAAATTGGATTGGGTTGTTTATCAAGACAAATACGGCAGAAGCCGAGCGCTTTGCGTCCCGAATACGGAGCACTGCCTTTTCCCGACCACCATGCTCTCTCGCCATTTAGAAATAGGGGCCACTGTCGATGTTTTTGAAACTTATCAAAAAGCCGTCGCGTTAATCGATCCCTATATTCCTGATACAAACGCCTATGACGGAAAAAAACCAGATCCAACACCGAAGGCAAGCTGGTTAAAGAATCGAAAAGAAAGACCAAATACGATCCCTATTCGTTAATTGGCCTATCTACGCATCATCTAAATTGCTGTTTACCCGTTCAACTTGCAAGAGATTAATCTATGATATTGTCAACATGCGCTACACTGTCATAAATCTTTAACATTCCTCTCAAGTCATTGGTGTACAGTAGCTGGATGACTAAATTAAACCCTGACACTGTAAAGAGTCGTGTTGGCTATCGTGTAGATAAGCAAACAAATACGCTAACAGACGCTCAGGTCTATATGCCGAGAACAAAAGACAAACCCATGATTGATGAAATACAACTAACGTCGCCGCAATACTATCTGAACAGGCAATTAAGTTTACTGCAATTTAATATTCGCGTTCTTGCTCAAGTCAACAACGAAGAATACCCTCTATTAGAAAGAGTTCGCTTCCTCACTATTTTTTCAAATAACATCGATCAGTTTTTTGAAGTACAGGTTGCAGAATTAAAAGAAGGCATTCATTTTGGCCATGACCATCTCAGTGCTGACGGTATGCGAGCACAAGATGTCTTACAAGAAATCACCAACACTTGCCACGAAGCTTTTGAGAATCAATATCAAGCTTACAATGACACTTTATTACCCTTGCTGAGTAAAAACGGTATCGAAATTTTAGATAATTCTCAGCTTAGCGAACAACAACAAGATTGGGTAGCTAAATATTTTCGTCGTGAAATCATGCCCATCATTAGTCCCGTAGGACTGGATACCACTCATCCCTTTCCCCGCCTTGTGAATAAAAGTTTAAACTTTATTGTGCAACTTGAAGGAAAAGATGCTTTTGGAAGAGATAGCGGCTTGGCCATTGTTCCAGCGCCTCGAAACATGCCACGAGTCATACAACTTCCTACTAAAAATGAAACCGATAAAAAGCAATTTATTTACCTCTCAGGCATCATGAGCAAACATGCTTCAGATATTTTTCCTGGCATGACGGCTATCGGCTGTTATCAATTTAGAATTACTCGGGATGCCGATATTGAATTGAATGCGGCCGAAGTCAAAGATATGGCTCGCGCACTTCGTGGTGAACTTCCTTCTCGTCGATTTGGTACCGCCGTACGATTAGAAATAGTCAAAGACTGCCCCGATTCAATTATCGAATTTTTACAACAAGAATTCGCACTATCGTCAAACGATACCTACTTGGCTGATGGGCCGGTTAATCTTCATCGGCTCACCCATTTAATCGATCACATAAAAGATCCTGCTTTATATTTTCCTCCTTTTACACCAGGTCTTCCGAAAAATTTAATGAAAAACTCGAACCTACTGAGTGTAATTTCGAATGAAGATATTTTATTAAATCATCCGTATGAATCCTTCACACCCATTGTTGATGTACTACGGCAAGCAGCGAACGACCCCAATGTTTTAGTGATCAAACAAACACTGTACAGAACTGGCAGTCAATCCGAAGTAGTTGATGCATTAGTAGAAGCAGCAAGAAATGGAAAAGAAGTGACAGCTGTCATCGAGTTACGCGCTAGATTCGATGAAGAAGATAATATTATGCTCGCAGATCGCTTACAGGAAGCTGGCGCACTCGTTATTTATGGCGTAGTTGGTTATAAATGTCACGCGAAAATAATGCTCATACTTCGCCGTCAAGGTCGACAGTTAAAACGCTTTGCTCACCTG
Source organism: Cellvibrionaceae bacterium (assembly GCA_050633885.1). Lineage (GTDB taxonomy): Bacteria > Pseudomonadota > Gammaproteobacteria > Pseudomonadales > Cellvibrionaceae > JAWSVE01. The sequence continues at coordinate 59,285 of JBOEHK010000004.1, read as the reverse complement.
GGCACGGGTAACTATCATTCAAGCAATGCAAAAATTTATACAGATTACAGTTTATTTACCAGTGACACCGATCTCTGTAATGACGTTCATAAAATTTTCCAGCAACTTACGGGCATGGGAAAAACTGTTCGCATCAGAAAAATTTCTCATGCGCCTTTTACGTTAAAAAAGAACCTTTTACAAATGATTCAAAATGAGGCGGAAGTCGCTTCAAGCGGAAAGTCTGCCAGAATTGTCGCTAAAGTGAATGGTTTAACAGACCCCAAAATTATCAAAGCGTTATACCAAGCATCACAAGCCGGCGTTAAAATCGAATTAATCGTGAGAGGCATGTGTTGTTTACGCCCAAAAATCCCCGGTGTTTCTGACAACATCACGGTACGCTCTGTCGTCGGTCGTTTACTTGAACACTCTCGTGTCTATTATTTTGCGAACAACACCCCTAGTGTATTTTGTTCAAGTGCTGACTTAATGGAAAGAAATTTAGATAATCGCGTAGAAGTCTCATTTCCAATCGAAAATGAAAACTTTGCGACCCGAATCCGAAAAGAACTAGAAGTCTTCCTCGCTGACAATTGTGAGAGCTGGGAACTGAACAGTGACGGCTCATACACTCAAAATACACCGGGTCGAGCTAAACCATTGTCCGCCCAAAAAGTATTTTTAGAAAAGCTGGCTGACTAATACTTATTGATTGTTTGATGTCATTTATCTTTGCTAAACATCGCTGCAACTTATGTGAGTATTTTTTTCTACTTTACCCACTTCATCTTATTCACTGTATAAACCAAAAATGGCGAATATTTTATATTCGCCATTTGTATCTGACTCCAATCTTTTTTAAGGTTTTTTATTCCTTATCCGCGCAATCATTAGAAATAAAAGAAGCAAGATAGCGCTTACGCTTTTCAGGTTTCACTTTTTCAAGATCAACCAACACCAAACCATCAACACAATCTGCAAAATATTTATCGACATTAAAGGCTAAAAACTGACACCCTCCCGGCTGACACAGCTCTGTATATTGTTTATATAAAGTAGGAACCGTGTAGTTTAATCCTTTTAAAATTGATTTCAGTGCTTTAAATTTATCAGTCACGCCCTCTGCTTCGTTCAATGTTGATATTAATGAATTGTGCTGCAACGGTTGATACGGTTCTAACGCACTTACCATCCCTTTTAACTCACTATCTTTTACTCCGTATTCATTTTTATAAAAATGAATGAGTAAATCTTTTACCTCTGGCGAATACTCATAGCTAATACTCACAGGACCGAATAAATAACGAATCTGTGGATTCACAGTTAGATACGCGCCAATACCTTGCCAGAGGTAATCTAAACTTCTTTTACCCCAATATTGTGGCTGAATAAAACTTCGCCCCAACTCCAAACCTTGATCATAAATATTTTTTAAGTCATCCGATTGGTTCAATCGATTAGCAAAGAGTGTTTCTGTATAAAGTGCAGGTAGATGGTCTGCTTGTGATGAAATAGTAGCACTTTGCGCCATACGGTAAGCACCAACGATTTCTAAGTCTTTATCATCCCAAAGTACGATATGATCGTAATATCGATCATACATATCAACATCCCTGCGTTTACCAGTTCCCTCTTTCACATAACGAAACGCTAGCTCCCTCAAGCGGCCTAGCTCTCGAATAACCACTGAATTAGTACTATATCGGTAAAGGTAGATACATTTACCATCGCTGGTCTTACCTAGATTTTGACAAGCTTGCATCTCTCTTTTTAGTAACTGTCTATTTTCTGGATGAGCGATAGCTTCATATTCGGATGCGAACTTGCTTTTATTGATAAGATTTTTATTTGATGAATGCTTTTTATTTGATAGCCGATAAACATGCTTACGAAATAATTTAGAAACAACCGCCGATGTGACGCCTAACGTTTGATACTGTTCAGGAAAAATAGGATTACCGACTGAGATATCAACATGGCTTTTTGCATGTTTAAACATCTCACGAATCAGCCACAATGTTGATATCGGCTTTGCTAATAACGACAAGCTGTAAAAAAACCAAGAATTTCGACCATCGACATACATCGGTAAAATAGGTGATTGTGTTTTTGTCGCAAATCGTAAAAACCCAGAATTCCAGCGAGAATCTTTTATGCCCGTCGGGCTAATACGTGACACTTCGCCCGCCGGAAAGATGATTATTGCTCCCTCTCCTTTTAAATGATTTTTAATTTCTCGCAATTGTTGTTTGCCACTGTGATGTGTCATGTTGTCAACTGGTAACAATAATGATCTTAGAGGCTTTATTGCATACAACAATTCATTAGCAACAACTCGAACGTCACGACGAATTTCCCCGACCATTTTTAATAAGGCTAAGCCATCCAAACTACCAATAGGATGATTAGAGACAATAACAACACGACCATGGCTAGGTATTTTTTCTCGGTGGGTATCTTTTACACGATAAGAAAAATCAAAGTAATGCAGTGCTTGTTCTAGAAAATCAAATCCTTCTAAGTGCGGGTATGATTCCTCAAACTGTTTAAATTCTTTTTCATGACAAATAAATCGTAAGAATTTCAACAGTCCTTTTCCAATTAACGGTTTTTTTACCGTTAATCCTGGGAATCGCTCTTCAACGGCAGACTCGATGCATATCATATAGGTATTCCAGCGTTACGAGGATTAACTCAGCATTATGCTGCTGAGGCCGCTTTATCCAATGCTTCATCGGTATTTTTCGTATTTGGATCTGTCACACCGTGGTGTGCAATGATGTCTCGGATACACTCAATATCTAATAGCTCTAACGCTCCGGATTGATGCTCGACTAAAGCCGAACACGTTTCTGTCCAATCACCATCATTACAGTAGGTGATACCCCCTTCTTTTTTCAAGGCTGCTTTATGAATATGCCCACAGACAACACCATCTAAACCACGCTGTCTCGCTTCACCGATAGCAGCCTTTTCAAAGGTTTCAATTGTTTGTCGCGCTTGCGAAATATTTTCTTTTAGGAAAGTTGCCAACGACCAATACTGAAAACCAAAAAGACTGCGAATTTTATGCAATGATCGATTTAAGAAAACCATTAATCCATAGGCATGATCACCGATCAGCCGATTTAAAGCGTTATAAAGCACAGCATGATCAAACTCATCACCATGAACGACCAACAATTTTTTACCATCTGCAGTTTCATGTATCACTTGATCATGCAGCTCTACATTCAGCAACATGCCTCTTTCAAAATATCTCATTGGCATATCATGATTGCCGGGAATATAAATAACGTTTGTTCCTGACTGGGCCATTCTATAAATCGCCTTTAACACTTCTGAATGAGATTCAGGCCAATATATGCGTTGTTTCATCGCTAGCATGTCAAAAATATCACCGACTAAAAACAACGTTTCACATTGAACTGCATTCAAAAAATCTAATAAAAGCTCGGCATGGCTATCTTTGCAGCCTAAATGCACATCGGAAATAAACAATGTTCTGAAACTATTGTTGGCTTTTTGAATACGGTGTGGATCACGACTTTGTGCATTGCTCTCCACCAAGTTGTCATCCAGCTCACTACTCTCCAGCCCATTGATTGATACTTTATTAGCATTCACATTTACATTCATATATCACCCGATGTTTTAAAATTTGAATTTTTAATAAACACAAACAATCAATTGCCTTTGTGATGAAGTGACCAAGCACAAAGTTAATCGAATTAGAAATGATAAAAGCGGCAATCAAGTTGTTAAAAAAAGAAAGGATTTTATTAGGGAAAACAGATTGGCGAGTATTATGTAGCTCGCTGCTCGACGAAAACTTCAATGAACAATGTTCACTATCGCGGCTTATGTCAAAATTCATGACCGCGAAGATAAGGGAGAAATATTTCAGTTAGATGAAGCTTTTAAAAAGGATTGATGACAGAGCCAGAGGCGGTGAATGACAAAAGTTAATGGCACCGAAAAATGACAATAAAATAAAGGGTACGAGACAGGAGGACAGAAACAAGCGAGAAGAAACTAGATTAATGGGGTAAAAAAGGAGAAGGGTTAGAGAAAAAAGATTAGAGAAAAGAAAAACCTGAAGCCGCTCTTTAAAAGCGGCTTCATTGATCAATAGGCTTATCTAACGACAATTAAGCCTCTTCTACCTCTGCTTCAGCAGCAGCTATTCGTTTTTCTTCAGCCTGAGCATACAAACTAATAATCTGCCAACCGGAGATGGGTTTAAAATTGCCGTCATCAACAAACACTTGTAATTTTCCTTTCGGACTTAATGCAAACAATGGAATGACATCAGCTCCATTCACCTTTTTATATTCCTCGAAATCGAATTCTTCAGATAACGTCGTCGAACTAATCTCTGCACCTTTACTCAATAAACTCGCAAACTTGCTGAACGTAAGATCTCGATTAAAGAGTATGTAACCCCTCTCTTCTTCTGCACCCAGCTTATGCTTCTCTGACACATTCGCATCTTCTCTGCTCATCAAGGTATAAATGTTTTGTTGACCGAATTCCGTTTTATAACGCATACCCGCCACAACATTTAATGCCCGCCGAGGTGATAGTGCTAATAATTTACCGATTCCAACTAAATCTAATTTTTGATCCGCATACTCAGACACAGGATTTCCATAAAAGGTTTCTAATCCCTCCATGCGAGCCGTACTGATATTTTCCCAACTAGAGTCAGTTAATAATACGCGAAAGCCTTTGCTTTTTAATTCTTTAGCAATGGCTCTAGCAACGGCATTGGCACCAACAATTAAAAAACCTTTTGGTGCGGGCTCAGCAACACCTAACCATGTGGCAAATAATCGAGACGTAGCGCTTTGAATGACCACCGTACCGACAATAACAATAAATGTTAACGGAACTAATGCGGCCGCTTGAGATTCACCCGCTTCAACTAATCGTATCGCAAATAAGGCGGAAACCGCTGCTGCCACAATACCGCGGGGAGCAATCCATGCCAGTAATGCTCTTTCTTGCCATCGCAATGATGAGCCATAAGTGGAAGCCAAAACCGAAAGTGGTCTCGCGATAAACTGAATAACAACTAACAACGCAATAGGCGTCCAACCGAAGCCTAAGATTTCCTCAAAAGTCAGTCTTGCTGCCAATAAAATAAATAATCCTGAAATTAAAACGACGGTTAGATTTTCTTTAAAGTTCAGTATTTCTTGAATGTGAATATCTTTTTGATTCGCTAACCACATCCCCATTATCGTCACAGCTAACAATCCAGATTCATGAGCGAAATGATTCGAAAAACTGAAGACAATAAAGACTAAAGACAACGTGGCGAGATTCAATAAATATTCAGGCACCCAATGTTTTTTCAGTAAAAATCCTAATAACCAGCCGCCAAAGAAACCCAGAACACTACCTACACCGATAATTTCGACAAAAGCCAATAAGCCGTGTGACAAACCCGCTCCCTGAGTTTGTGTCACGATAAATTCATAAACCACAACCACTAACAACGCACCAACGGGATCAATTAAAATGCCTTCCCATCGAAGGATATTGGCAATTGCAGAATTGGGGCGAACGGTTCTCAACATCGGAACGATAACGGTCGGGCCAGTAACAATCGTTAAAGCACCGAAGAGGATACTTAACTCCCAACTCATTTCAAATAAATAATGGGTCGCAACGGCCACGACCACCCAAGTGATTGCCGCTCCGACAATGATCAACCTTTGGACGATTGATTGCTGAGCTTTAATCTCTGAAAGGTTCAGTGTGAGGCTTCCTTCAAAAAGAATAATGGCAACACACAGAGAAATCAGCGGAAAAAGTAGATCACCGAATAATGCATCAGGATCAACAATGCTAGAAGAAGGGCCAAGAAGAACACCGGCACCTAATAAAAACAAAATCGCGGGCAATTTGACTCGCCAAGCCAACCATTGGCAAGCAAAGGCAACTAACCCGATAAGCGAAATAATAATAACTGATTCTTCTAACATGTATTTCTTACATTCCTTATTATGACGGTACTGACTATTTAAGCTGGCGTTAAGCTAAGATCACCGTAGCTAAAATGAACACCTCTCAAACAGCCACGATTCAAATAGCCACGGCTCAAATATTATTACTTAACATTAGCATAGGTTGCTAATAGTTATCTGAAAGTATGACGTAATTTGACGAATTTATGACATTTGATTATGCGGACAACGCTGGAATCTTTCCTGTCGATTATTATTCAATTCAGCTTCTCTTTCATTTAAAGCCGTTCTTTTAGGTGAAAGGCTATCCACCAAATTCCAACCCTCAAGGTTCTTTTGAATAATAGTAGACAGGGCTTCAATATGATCTTCTGTGCTATTAAGCGCAGGAATATAATGAAATTTTTCACCGCCCGCCGCCTTGAAATATTCACAATTTTCTTCTGCAATTTCTTCTATCGTTTCCAAACAATCAGCCGCGAATCCAGGGCATACAATTTGCACACTTTTTACGCCTTCGGAAGGCAATGACTTCATTGTTGCATCGGTGTACGGTTTTAGCCATTCATTGGCACCAAAACGCGATTGAAAAGTAGTCATATACTCTTCAGATTGTAAATTTAATTTTTGCGCAACAAGACGCGATGTTTTTAAACATTGGCAATGATACGGATCGCCAGTATGAAGATACTTTAACGGTATACCGTGATAAGAGAATAATAATTTATCCGCGCGACCGTGCTCACTCCAAAAATTTTCAATGCTTTTTACTAACGCATTAATATATTTTTCATCGTCATGATAGCAATTGATAAAACGCAGTTCGGGTAACCAACGCTGGTTCGAAAAGTCAGCCGCTAATGCATCAAACGTCGATGCCGTAGAAGCGGCTGAATATTGCGGGTATAAAGGTAAAACCACTAATTTTTGAACGCCCTTTGATCTTAATTTTTCAAGGACACTCGCCATGGACGGGTTACCGTATCTCATCGCCCACTCCACAACGACTTGATCGCCGTATTTTTTTTCGAGCGATTCTTCAATTCCTTTAGACTGGTCAGCGGTGTGGTACGCTAACGGAGATCCTCGCTCTGTCCAAATGCTCTTGTAGGCTTTTGCTGATTTTTTAGGGCGCACTTGTAAAATAATGACATTCAGAATAAACCACCAAATCAATCGTGGTATTTCTACAATTCTGGGATCCCATAAAAATTCTTTTAAATACACCCGCAACGCTTTGGGTGTTGGCGCGTCTGGCGTTCCTAGATTAACAATCAACACCCCTACTTTCGGTGTTTGCTGATGAGAAAAGCCGGTACGCTTTTCTACTGGTGATTGATGCTCAGACATATCCCTCAACTTTATTTATTATTCATTAAATTTTTTACAAAGTGCCAGCCAGTTTTCTATGGCGGCCGTTAAGTATTTCTGCTTATGGTAAACCAAATAAAATTTGCGGCTCAAATCACGACTATCAACTTTTAGCTCAACTAATGAACCACGGTCAAACGCGTCTTCTAACGTGATTCGAGATAGACAACCAATTCCAAGACCGGATTCTACAGCACGTTTGATCGCTTCTGTATGCTCTAACTCCAAAAGAATGTTCAAATCTGGTAATAAATTATGCATAGCTCGATCAAATGTTTGTCGTGTGCCTGATCCTGACTCTCTAACAATCCATTGTGCTCCCAAAAGGTCCTTATCATTTAACTGAATCTTACTTGCAAGGGGATGATTTTTTGAACAAAAAACCACAAGTTCATCATCACGCCAAGGCGATATCATAAAATCAGAGTGATTAACCTCTCCTTCTATTAAACCAACATCTAGCTCAAATTTTTGTAATCTTTCACTGATTGTCGCTGTATTTGCAACATCCAACGTGACGCGTCCACCATCATACATATTCATGTATTCAGCTATCATCGGCACCGCTAAATAGTTCCCGATACTCAAGGTCGCACCGACTTTAATAGGACCACTATCAACATGCCTGCCAAAAGCTGATTCTAGCTCACCAGCGCGAGCCAGCAACTCTTCAGCCCTTGGTTGCAAAGCACGTCCAAAATCATTAAGTTGAAGCCGTTTTCCCACTCGATCGAACAATCGAATATCAAATTGACTCTCCAGCTCTTTAAGAGCACCGCTAGCGGCCGATTGTGACATAGCCAAGCTTTCAGAAGCTCTTGATATATTTTGAAAATGAGCAGCCGCTAAAAAGATCTCCAATTGTCTTAATGTGTATCGCACTTGTCTTTCTCCAGTCATATCAACAACTGAGCTTCTACCCTTATGAAAAGCCCGTCGGTGACTTATTTTGCATACATATGAAGCCACAGACCGAGAATATCAGATCGAGATATACGGGCCGAGGCAACAAAAAGTTTTCATTCATCTGACTCAGAAAAAGCCTAAATACACTATTTATTAGTTTTATAGCGTCGATCAGGATGCTTGAGTCAGCAGATTAGACGCCATTGCCATTAATCCAGTCACATTAGCGATAGCCTATCTTATATATCGGTTTTACAGATATCAAATATTCAAACAATCCATTTGTGCGATATAAGAAAGCCCTTTATAGTCCAACCATCAATATGTTTAGGGTATACAGCATGAGTCAATTACGGGAAGAAACAGTCACTAGCGTTCACCATTGGAACGACAATCTCTTTAGCTTTAAAACCACAAGAGATCCTGGATTCAGGTTCAAGAACGGTCATTTCACTATGATTGGTCTACAAGAAGAAAAACGCCCTCTACTTCGAGCTTACAGTATCGTCAGTGCCAATTACGAAGAAGAATTAGAGTTTTTTAGTATTAAGGTTCCTGATGGTCCATTGACGTCAAAACTCCAACATTTACAAATCGGTGATTCAGTTTTAGTGAATAGCAAGCCAACAGGCACGCTCATCATGGATAATTTAAAACCCGGCAAGCATCTTTATCTACTAAGTACCGGAACCGGCTTAGCGCCATTCATGAGCATCATTAAAGACCCTGAAGCTTATGAACGCTATGAGAAAATTATTCTTGTACACGGCGTCAGAAATGTCGATGAATTAGCTTATGGCGATATGATCTGTAACGATCTCCCCAACAATGAATATTTTGGTGATCAAGTAGGCGATAAATTAATTTATTATCCAACCGTAACAAGGGAAGACTTTAAAAATACAGGAAGACTTACCGAACTAATGAACAGTGAAAAATTGTACCAAGATATTGGATTACCAAAACCCAACTTGGATGACGATCGCTTTATGCTTTGCGGTAGCCCCGCGATGTTAAAAGACACATGCGATATTTTAGATAACGCAGGATTCTCTGAAGCGCGCCAAGGCAATTTAGGCGAGTATGTCATTGAACGCGCTTTTGTAGAAAAATAAATATCAAGTTATAAAAATCAAACTAAATTAAACACGCCGCTTGCTCTAGCCAATCTTTTATTTTTAACGACAAAATAACAATTGGCAAACGCAACGCGGCTTCCTACCTTTTGTACGTCGACATGCACTTCTACCCATTCTTCCATTTTGATTGCGCCCACATAATCAATCGATAAATTGGTTGTCACCATTGAGACCGGTGGATCTTTAGAAAGCGACGCATTGTAGCCTAATGCGATATCAGCAATTCCACTGACTATACCTCCATGTACAAGCCCTCGTGCATTGCAATGTTTTTTTTGTGCAAAGAATCCAATCACGATTCCTTTTAATGAACTAACATCTTCAACACTTTTCACTATTTTTTTATTATAGATAGGACCTATCATTTCTAAATAAGGGCTTGTTCGAAATAGCGGTTCGAATTCATCAGGCAGGTCAGTCATTAGAGTTCTCTCGTTTAAAAATAATTTTTGGTGATGGGTTCAGTAAAAGTTCTACAGGATTTTTATAAAGATCGTCAAACGTTAAACTGTCTTTCACAATTAAAAGAGGATCTAAGCTTTCGCAGCAGACTTTATGTAGAACATCTGGCAATGTAGAGCGCCCATGAACCCGACTCACGTCATAACGAATACCTTTTAAATATGCTGTACTCAAAGGTAATTCTGTTTTTTCTGAGAGACCTCCCGATACACTAGTACAAAAACCGCAAGCCATGGTTGAATGAATAGCAAACGACAATGCTTCAGAAGTGCAAGCTGCATCTACTGTGATCAAAAACTCTTCATCAGGATATCTTTCTACGCGTAGATTATTATCTAATGACAATTTAAATATTTTCGCGCCTAATCTTTTAGCAATCGCCAGTTTATTATCATCGTGATCCGCATAAACAACTTTTTCAGATCCACAAGTAATTGCCGCTTGAACGGCATAAAGCCCAACACTTTGCGCCAACCCACCTACGATCAATACAGGAGCTTTCGGAAATAATGCTAAATACGGAGCAACAGTCCTATATCCATCGGCTACATTATCAGACAGGCCACAAGCGGAACTGAAAGACAATGCGGTTGGTATTTTGACTAACATCGCCTCACCAAAAGGAACTTCAATTAGGTCAGAGAATCCACCGCCATAATCTTTTTCGTCATTACCGCCTAATCCATAGGATGCAGAAAATGGCACGCTGGAACATGCATTAGTCCAACCTCGTAAACAATTAACACATTCACCACAATTAATTTGAAACGGCACAATCACACGGTCGCCAGGAACAAAGCTCGTGACCTCATCGCCCACATCAATAACGAGTCCCGCAATCTCGTGCCCCAAAGCAAATGGCCCTCGTGTCCGATACTGTCCTGCGACCACAAATCGATCTAAATCGCAGCGTGCTACTGCCATAGGTTTTACTAAAGCACTTTTATCTGTTGTTAATCTTGGAGTTAAAACGCCTTGCCATTCTACTTTTTTTGAAGCCAAATAGGTTAATTGCTGTATCATTGTCATAAATTAGACCAAATGGTTTATTTTAAACGTACAATATAGACCATTTGGTTTATAATCAAACGAATCGGTCAAATATATAATCATTAATTTCATTGATTTTTAATTTCACTAATTTAGTTTTTAGCTGAGAATAGTATGGCAAACAAACCACAACACAGAGATAAACTTATCGAATCAGCTATCGTTTTATTTAGAAGACAGGGATATGCTGGTACAGGATTAAGTGAAATTTTAATAAAGAGCGGAGCACCGAAAGGTTCGCTATATCATTACTTCCCTAACGGCAAAGAAGAATTGGCAGGAGAAGCACTAAAAGTTGCTGGGAAAACAGTAGAAAGCACTTTGATTGAGCTAGCTCGAAAATACAAACAAACTGATAAATTCATAAAAGCCTATTGCAAGATGCTAGGCGAATGGCTAAGTGATTCAAATTATCAATCTGGCTGCCCTATTACAACAACGGTTTTAGAGACGGTTCCTAATTCATCAACCATATCCAAAATTAGCCACAGTATTTTTGAAAGTTGGAAAGCAGTCATCGAAACATCCTTGTTAGAATCAGGAGCTGGAAAAAATGAGGCTAAACAAAAAGCAGATTTCTCCATTACCGCCATTAGCGGTGCATTAATTCAGGCAAGGGTACAACAATCAATACAACCGCTAGAAATCACAGCTAAACAATTAAAAAATATTTTTTAATTGTTTTGTAGAATAAGACTATGTAAATGCTACGGAATGACGGTGTATTGACTCCCTTTTCCAAACAAAACCTTCAATATAATAATGAAATAAAGCTACAATCAAGCTAATTTGCAACCCAATCCTCATAGTAAATGGTAAGTCCGTTGTCGGTTGAGGTGAATAAAAATTTCGAATAAAGCATTCGGACGACCCCTTCGCATAAAAACCCAAAGAAACATCTAACATATAAGTACCACATTCAATTGTATTAGCAAGTAAAACAGCTAAAATCGAACAGAGGACGATGGGAGCAATAGGTAAAAATGAAAGCCAACGGTAAATAAAATTGTGTTTTACGACAGCGTTACGATTTTGATCATGCACACTATAAATAATAAACGCAGTGATATCATGGACGAATCTTGGGATAGCGATAACAAAAATATAATAATCCAACCAAAGAAAGGCATATACGGCTAGCAGCATAATTAAATTACTGTAAATATACCAAGTTCCAGTACGAGATTTTGACCCTCTCGTAACAAGTAAGCCCTGAATAATAGCAAGAATAACAAACACTCCACCCAGAACTTGAATCAATCCATAACCCGTAATATTTCCAACGTTTAGGTTATTTAACAAGCGACCACCGAAGATATTCAGATACATCAATGTACCGGCTATTGTTGATAAAATCCGCAATGATTCGAACTGCTTTGTTCTTGGTAGTTTCATTAACATCATACCAATGCCCAACTGTTGTGATAACACGTGGTACATTGTGTAAACCGAAAAGAAAACAAAAAAAGCACTATAGATATTTCTCGCCGTTGCCTTAGGAAAAACTAATGGCGCAATAAAATCCACAGATAACACTAAAGAAACTATGACGATAAGCCCAAAAATAAATTTTCGCTTATAAAAGTGCAAATATTCTTTATCGGCTAAGGTGACGACACTTGAAACAATATGAGGGAAATTAAATAAAATAGCCCAAAGGACTAAAGAAGTAGGGTTGGTAGGAAGCCATTTATCTCTCAATTGATTACCCAAATACATATAATCGATTAAGGCCACAAGAAAACACAAGGGAATAATCAGATACAAAGACAACAACAGCTGCCCTTTAATATGATAATTTTTAATAGTAGCGTCTTGTGGACTATGAGTATGAGCTTGAGTTTGAGAAAGAACAGCTGTATTCATTGTTTTCTCTTTTCTTACATTTATTTTTATCAGTTTTAATAACGATGAATTCGTAGAATTAGGGATAGGATTCTGAAGTAATTATTGCAACGCAACAAGAAATATACTTTTACAAAATGAAGGTTGATCACACTTTTAGAAAATTTAATGTCGACCAATAAGTTCTAGTGAGTGATAATCGTAAGAAATAAAAAAAGAAAGGATAGTCTATATATTATCGAGATGAAGTTTCACGAATCAGCACTTTTTAATTGTTATTTAAAACAAAAAAATAACTTATACGAATCAGCACTGATTGTTTTAACTCCTAGAGAGACCATAGAAATGATCTCTTCAGAAAAAATACAAAATTACCACATAAGATCATCTGGAATTTTAAACTCCGCATAAGGATCGTCATCATCGCCTTCTACTTCACGACTATTGATGACAACAACGACCGCATTATTTCGTTGTTGTATTTTTTCAGCCACTGCCCGCTGGACCATTGCATAACCATTGTTATATCGGACAATAGTAAGCACCCCATTGACGAGCTGATTGTGTTGTATCGCGTCAACAATGAGTTTTTTAATCGTTTTATTATCCGTAAACTGGTAAGCGATACCATCATCACCTTGCCCAAGTGATTTAATTTGATTGACTTCGATCAATTGTTTTATTTGAGCTTGCAATGCTTTTTCTTCAGCCGCTTTATTCTTCTCTTGGTTTAGCTTTCTATCTCGCTCTACTTTCTCCAAAGCGGCTTGCTGAGTTTTTTCTTTAATATCGTTTTTAATCGTATGACCTTTCGGCTGTTGTTTTTTAACTTTTCGCTGTTCTTTTTCAAGCGCTTTCGCTTTTTTCTTATCAATCAATCCAGCTTTGAGCAATTGATCTTGCAGTGAATTTTTCATTTAAATAGTCGCTCACAATGTAAATAATTACGATATTCTCATATACATGCCAGAAGACTTTGGCATTTCTGATAAAGTGAATCCAAATTTTTCGTAAAAATGCGGTGTGCCGTGATCAGCCATCAGGCTCACATAAGCCGTGCTGGGTGCATTATCGTTTAAATAGCTCACTAATGCTTCCATAATCATGACGCCAACACCTTTTTTCTGATGCTTTGGAATTACGGCGATATCTGTAATTTCGTAGAAACATCCTCCATCACCAACGATTCTCCCTATACCGATAGGAATATTTTCATGATAAACAGTAACGGCGTATATAGAATTAGGAAGCCCTTTCGAAGCAGCTTCAATTGACTTTTTTGATAACCCTGCTGCTAAACGAATCTGAATGTAATCGTCAACGGAAGGAATTTTTTCTTCTAATTTGTAGCTCACAACCAATGTCTTTTATTTTTAATAGGGAGATTATTCAATTTTAAATTGAACGGTAATGTTTGCGTTATAGACAATTTCATCAAATGAGGGTTCGGATGGCTGAGAAGCCATATCGGCCATTGGTTCTGACGCCATCATTCTAGAACTTTTAACTCTACTTTGAGCAGTCACCACCACTTCCTCTAATACTCTTGCACCTCTAGTCGCCTGGGGATTTACTTGCGAATCTCTAAAACCAATCGGCGTTAACTTAACGCCCAATGTTTTTTCGTAAGCTACTTTCTGCTTCATCACTTTGTCTAACGCTTCTTTCTTAACGTCAGATTTGAACGCTTCTTTTTTACTGTGTTCAAACTCGGTATCCGCCAATTCAATTTCTTTTGAATTATCAGATAAAGCCGCAATCGTTTTTAAATGTTTTTCGTCATTAATACGAACCGACATTCTATTAACCACTTTATAACTGTCTGGCTTTTTACCAAACCAGCCATATTGGGGTGATGTTGAAAATTTCGAGCTTTTAATAGAATCCTTGGGAATGCCTGAAGATGACAGCGTTTGAACAATACTTCCTCTAAGCTCGCCATTCTCCGCTATTGATTGAGATAACATTTTATTTTCAGTCGTTATCACCAAGCTAATAATCGCTTCATCTGAATAGGCTTTCTTTTCGGCATCAGAAAAAATTGTGACAATTTTATCGTTGGGGTATAAGAACTGACGCAGTTCATTGGGGCTGCCTTTCAATTCTGGTTCTGAGAAAGTTAACACGGACAAGAGACATAACGGAAATGAAAATAAAGCCAACAATATTTTTTTCATCAAACTCTCCTAATTTGTAGAATGGTCACACATAGTAAATCAATAAATAGTTTTTTTCATGTGCTCAGGATAATTATCATCATAGCTTTTAGCATCAAAATCTAGACCATGCTGATCTGCAAAAACTTTTGCCACTTTCCCAGCCACCGGTAATTATTTTTTACCAGTGTTACACCGCGTTTTGGTGGCACACATGTCGTTTCATCTGCATTGCCCACCCATATTTCAAAGTGTTCCTCAATCTACAATAGCTGGTCTACTAGTATTTTTATTTACAAACTTGCATTAGGTGCCTCTAAATAAAACTTGGAAAATAAATCGACGAATTGCATATCAGAATCAAACAGCGTTATCTCTAAGTAAAAACAAGAGGGTCTATAAATTTTTAAATACAAAAGAGTGGGATTATGTTACCCACAATGAACATCAGAGATATAGAAAGTGAAGACTTTAATTTTTTTTGCATTAAACTTCGAATTTTTGAAATTTTATTCCCTAAAACATACGTATTATTTTGTTTTCACAATAAAAAATTTTTTATTGTGAAACCACTTTTTAAGACTTATTTAATGAGCTTCCGCTCTTAATATATAATCTCCTATAGGTGTTTTTATGTTTAGTTCTTCAGGTGTGTTCTTAGTGATTTCCCATTTAATATCATTAAGGCCTGGATCCAATATCAGTAAATTGGCTTTTCTTTCGTATAAGTAACGTCTTTTTTCGGTATTACCCATACTTTCTAAAATATAGTCCGGATGAATTTCGACAAGCGCAACATCACTTTCGCTAAACAACCTTGAATCACCACTCTCATAAACTACTCTACTAAGCACCCATACCTTGTAAATTCCAACATTCTCAATTCGATCAACAACAGAGCAAGCAAATAAAGATGTGGTTAAACAAACCGAAAAGAAAACAAAGGCTATTAATCGCTTTGTTCGACTACTTAAATTCTTATTCATAAATGCTACTTGTGGTTTTCGAAGGTACACTTGAAAGGGATCTTGCTAACCCTTCAGGTAATTCGTCAAGTTGATACTTCGATGTGGAAACTGAAGTACTTTGAATCTCGCCTAGATGATTTCTTATTATCGTAATGGTTTGCTGTTTAAAGTAATTTTGGCCCCAAGGATGTGGCGACCATTTAAAACCATGCTCAAAAATCACCTCAAAACTCCAACCTCTAGCCATTTTAGGGTAAGGAACTTTTGCCTGAACCTCATCCTTAGCAACGCCAGCTATGATTGCCACTGCTATACCAGGCCATCCACCAAAAACCAAACCGATTGCAACAGTTAGTCCCGTCGTAACACCATGCCCTACAAAACGAATTTGCTTTTCCTGCTCTTCATTCCATTTTAAGGCTGCAGTATCTGTTGGAAACTTCCAAGTATGAGAAATCTTATTAGATAATGAATCGCTCTTAAAACAATTTGGTTTTGGCCCAAAGCCTATCCAATGCCCACCATCTGACCAATTTAAACGATCATTACATATGCGACTAAGTGCACTACGCTCAACTGGAGTTAGCTTAATATTTTTCTGTGTATAAGAACTGGTAGTGTTTGACATGATTAATTCCTTTTTATTACTAATCCTGAAGATTCATTCTAATTACATTTAATAAAGATTCAAGTCCCAACAGCTAACTGGCCTACTGTACATCAAAGTCTCCGTAGTGCACTAGGAGAGCCCTCTCTCAAAAAGAGGATGTCCACCCTGCCCACTTTTTTCTTGTCTATTATATGATCTTACCCTAATCAAGTTGCTCTACTAATTTTTTCCTTATTGCCTTTTATCTTTTGGTGTACCTTTTAGTTTTCTGAATTACTTCCTCTCAAAACAATGAACTAAAAATAAAGTTATAGGCGCTCGTCAATTTTTATGCTGTCGCCATATTTCAATATTAGGAATATCACACCCCAACACCTTTGATATATAAAAAATTAAAAAGTCTTCGCACACCATAGTTTTTAATGAATGCTAAACCAGTGATAAAAATAGCAATGATAAATGCTTTATCTAAACCTACATCAATTCCGAAAATAGGATAAAGAAAGAATTGAAAAAGCACGTTTAAAATATAACCTGCAATGACGCTAACAAAGCTTTCTATTACACTCACTTTATGAGTTTGGCAAGAATTTTTACTCGCGAGTAGATATACCTTCTTATTCTAGTTAATTTTTATATAGATTATATCTTAATCAAAATCGATTCATTTAATACCTAATAACTCAAATAAAACTCTATTATGGCTGAGGGATTCTCAAATAATAGGCAGGAGCTTTTGGTGGCTTAAAAAAATGTGAAACGCGCTATCATTAAATACAGCGGCTTCAAACTTTTTTTCAAAAATCAAGGTTGATACTACTCTGTATCAATATTGATCGCATTTATTTTCTTAAGATCACCTGCATGTCTCGAAACATTCCTTTACCCCATAAACTCATCTAAGTTTTTTATCAATTAATTTTATTTGTTCGCATGCTCACTGTTCAGCTTTTCAATCAGTTTATTACTTCTGTATTCCAATGAATCAAAATCCCCAAAAACGGGTTGTTTTCTTTCACACATGGCTATAGATCCATCACTAAAATTCAACTCAATTATATGATTCCTTTTCACAATACTTTTATATTCATTAAAAATATCAATTGCTTTACTGTTCAATTCATCAAACGATCCTATATTGTCTGATATATAAATTCTCCCAAGATTAAAATCAAAGTAATAATCTAGCTTGATGCTTTTAGCTGAATTAACTACACGTATTTTAGCTACTCCATCTTTAGATGATACAAACTGTAGTGATGCATTGCTCAATCCAACAATTGGCTCTTGGGACCACCAAGTAACCGAAACTTTAGCCTGACCTAATTGAAACTTACTACCAAAAACATTTCTACCCTTTTCCAAATCGCTAACAGCCTCATTTTCTATAAGTTTATATAAAGGTTTTACTTGGTTAACAGAGGTAATAGCTTCTTTTTCTATGGGTATTTTAAACTTTTCTTTTATAAAAAGTTCAGCAAAAAAACGCATTAACGCTAAATCTTTTATCACAGTGATTCGGCCGCCTATATTATCTGGTGTTACAAATGAATTCCCCAACGTGGCGTGAGCAATTGAGCACCGGCCTTCTTTGAAAATATAATCATTTATATCGTGCCCTTCCTCTTCCAACTCTAAAATTCTGGCTTTCGCAGCGGGATGATTTCGAAGCTTTTCAATAGCCCCCCTAAACCATTGAACACGCTCACCAGAAGAAGCATATTGTGACTCGATCACCTTGAAAAAGCTCAGAAAAGAATATGGCTTATGCAAAGATTGAAGTCTTAGACCTTCTCGCCAAAAAGCTAATGAGGTTTTCATGTTTTCATCAGTGATAACTGGAAGATAATTACATGTGAAAGATTTCTCTCCGCTTAAAATATTAGGGTTTATCTCATCATAACCAAAATAAAGAAACGGTTCTTTCTGAATTGTCCAATGAATAAGATCAACCATCCCACTTTTATACCAACCTAGGATCGATATGAAATTATATATTTTGGTTAGATGTGCCTTTAGGTCTTCAAGGGGGGTATTTTTAATTGAAACTAAAGGATGATTAAGTTTTGTTTCGTCAGCATCCCTTAAACCACGTAAGTAAAATTCTTCACCATTATATTCGACAATGATATTTTTCTCTGGCCACTGAATAGTATGCTCGACAAGGCAGTTTAACCAATCTCCTTTATGCAAATTCCATTTTTCTGTTACTTTTTTCCATAATAATGCCTTACATAAGGACCGGCTTCCATACGATATTCCTTTTAAGATAAAAAACTAACCACCCGACACCATAGAGATCATCACACCTGCTGCAACAGCAGAACCGATAACTCCAGCAACGTTGGGCCCCATCGCATGCATGAGAAGAAAGTTTTGAGGGTCAGATTCTAAACCGACTTTATTGGACACGCGTGCCGCCATGGGCACTGCTGAGACACCAGCAGAGCCAATAAGGGGGTTTACTTTGTGTTTGCTGACAACGTTCATTAGTTTTGCCATCAGTACACCCATTGCTGTACCAATAGCAAAAGCAACGACACCAAGCAATAAAATACCGATGGTTTTTGGATCTAAAAATTTATCGGCTGCTAATTTTGAACCTACGGACAAACCTAAGAAGATGGTTGTGATATTAATTAATGCATTTTGTGCCGCACTGCTTAACCGTTCTACAACACCGCACTCGCGCATCAAGTTGCCAAAACAAAACATTCCTAAGAGCGGAGCGGCTGCCGGCAAAATGAGCGCCACTAAAATTAACAAGAGCAAAGGAAATACAATTTTTTCTCGCTGAGAAACGGTTCGTAACTGCACCATTTTAATTTTTCGTTCTGCTTCTGTCGTTAATAATCGCATGATGGGAGGCTGGATCATAGGAACTAACGCCATGTATGAATAAGCGGCGACAGCAATTGCTCCTAACAAGTCCGGAGCTAGTAAGCTGGAAACATAAATTGCCGTTGGACCGTCTGCGCCACCAATAATCCCAATCGCTGCCGCATCGGCAATTGAAAAATCCATAATACCGAGTACAGACAAACCAACAGCACCCAGTACGGTAACAAAAATGCCAAACTGCGCCGCTGCCCCTAAAAATAATGTTTTAGGATTCGCGAGCAACGGACCAAAATCTGTCATCGCACCGACACCCATAAATATCACAAGGGGTGCAACGCCACTATCAATTGCTACCCTATAAAATTTATAAAGCATTCCGTCAGTAAAACCAGCCGCGGAGACAATAAGATTAATATCTTGATGTATTTGTAGTGCGGAATTTTTATAGGCAGCAATCACTTCTTGTGTAGAATCCCAAGAAGCGAGATTTAATTGTTGAGCAATTACAGAAATTAACTGCGCATCTTGACTGTAAAAAGCATTTTCTACCGCGGAATATGCCAAGCCAGCACCGGGTATATTTGCCAGAATAGTGCCAAACCCTATGGGGACTAACAATAGCGGTTCAAAATTTTTCTTTATGGCCAAAAAAAGTAACAACATCCCGATGAGGATCATGACGAATTGCCCTGCTCCTAATTGCCGAATCCCCGTGTCATGCCATAAGGTGAATAAATTCTCGAGCATCTTTTTAAGCCGCCTTTATCAATAACCAATACCGCTTAATCAATAAGTAATACTGCTTACATGTTTTTATATTTATAGGAATAGAAAATAACTTAGAGTATTTTATTTAATCGATGTTAATAAATCGCCAACTGCAACCGAATCACCTTCTCTTACATTGATAGCTTGTATAACGCCATCACAAGGTGCTGTGATATCTGTTTCCATTTTCATGGCTTCTAACATAATAATTTTTTCGCCCGCTTTAACGACTTGACCCGATTTAACAATAATTTTGACAATATTGCCTGCCAGTGGAGCGGGAACAGGTTGCGCGTGTTCATTATCACTGCTCACCGTTGGATCAGCACTGACATTTCCCGCTAATTTCACAATACCCGTTAAGTCACCGCCATCGTTCACGGTAACGGTGTAAGATTTCCCTTCGACACTCACGGTATAAATTGCTTCGCCATCAGGTGACAACACTGTGTCAGTTTCTTTTCCGGTAGGAACAGGCTCAAAAGCAGAAGGATTTTTTCTATTTTTCAAAAACTTTAAACCGATTTGTTGAAACAACGCATAAGTGAGAACATCGTCAACTAAACCTTCACCGTCGGACAATTCAATTTGTTGTGCTTTAGCTTTTTCTACCAAGTCTTTGGTCAGTTGATCCATCTCGTCTTCGATTAAATCTGCAGGACGACATGTGATCGGTTCTTTGCCTTCTAACACTTTTGCTTGAAGTTCAGGATTCACCTTGTCGGGAGCTAGACCGTATTCGCCTTTTAATACGCCGGCCGTTTCTTTGGTGATGGATTTATACCGCTCGCCCGATAACACATTAATGACTGACTGAGTGCCAACGATTTGTGATGTTGGTGTTACGAGAGGGATGTAGCCTAAGTCTTTTCTCACCTTAGGAATTTCTGCGAGTACTTCGTCTAAACGATTCTCTGCCCCCTGCTCTCTTAATTGATTTTCCATGTTAGTAAGCATGCCGCCAGGGACTTGCGCGACTAAAATTCGAGAATCAACACCGCGTAGTGAACCTTCAAATTTTGCGTATTTTTTTCGAACTTCGCGAAAATAAGCGGCTATCGATTCTAATAATTCAATATCTAAATTCGTGTCGCGATCGGTTTCTGCAAGCGTTGCTACCAAAGCTTCAGTGGGGCTATGACCATAAGTCATCGACATAGAAGAAATGGCGGTATCAACGTTATCGATACCGGCTTCAATACATTTTAAATATGTGGCGGTGGACAAGCCCGTCGTAGCATGGCATTGCATGTGAATGGGAATGTCACAGGCTGCTTTTAGTTTACTGACCAGCTCAAAACCATCATAGGGTCTTAATAGCCCAGCCATATCTTTGATGGCAATTGAGTCTGCGCCCATATCTTCAATGATTTTTCCTTGCTCTACCCATTTATCAATGGTGTGAACGGGGCTGATCGTATATGAAATTGTACCTTGCGCATGTTTATCAAATTTTTTCACGGCAGCTAGTGCCGTTTTTATATTTCGCATGTCATTCATGGCATCGAAAACACGAAAAACATCGACGCCGTTTGTTGCTGCACGTTCAACAAACTTTGTGACTACATCATCGGCATAATGGCGATAACCCAAAATATTTTGACCGCGA
Organism: Cellvibrionaceae bacterium; assembly: GCA_050633885.1. Taxonomy (GTDB): domain Bacteria; phylum Pseudomonadota; class Gammaproteobacteria; order Pseudomonadales; family Cellvibrionaceae; genus JAWSVE01. Next base: position 37,603 of record JBOEHK010000004.1, on the reverse strand, counting down.
AATAACATTTGCATCGGCGTTTTTGGCATCGCTTTTTTTAATTCGCGGATGCGATGCCATGGGTCCTCACCTAGATAGCGAATACAAGCGTCAAAAGTCGCGCCCCCCCAACTCTCAAGAGACCAAAAGCCCACATCATCTAATTTTTCAGCAATGGGCAGCATGTCATCTAAACGCATTCTTGTTGCGAATAATGATTGGTGTGCGTCTCGCAATACTACATCGGTTATTCCAAGCGGTTTTTTATTAGTCATACTAAGTTTGCCCATTCTTTCTTTTTTTAATTGTGGATTAAATATCTGTTATAAGAATAATAAGTGACATTATTCACGACACACATCACAAGCATCACTGAGCTTTACGATGATCTTCGATAGCAGCTTTTATAATGGATAATATTCTGGGAGATGGAACAGGTTCCGACGACTCTATCGAGTTAGAAGATAAATCGGGGACATTAAGGGGAGTGACTTCGGGGAAATACTTTTGAATAATGTTTGACATGACTGTGGTAGTAATAATAAGGACAGCCAAAAAAACAAAAACAACGCCCATACCTAATAGCATGAGGTTGATACCTTGAGCTAATAAATCATTTTCCATGAAAGGGGTACTCTCAAATGTATTCGGTGTTGCTACAAACGTTACAAACGTTATTTAATAATCGTCAATGTCAATCAACTGCTTGTTAAGCAGTAGTTCTTTTTGGCTACATGTATAGCAAGCCAGAAAAGATGATGAGCTTAGCGATCTAACAGCAATAACCGAAATAGTTAATGGCTTTTGGCCACTTGAATTTCATTTGCACATCAAATAAAGATTGAGTAAGCAGTCCTTATCAATGCCAAATGCTTAAAAAACGATGAGAGGAGTTTACCGGAATCTTTATCTTAGGCAATAGTTCGGAACGTTTCTTAATATTCAAAAAAAGCAGATCACAAAGCGCACTCTAACGTGGCTTGATTGGTATCACCCAAAATTGAATCACCTAAAGAACGCAAAGAGACGGCATAACGAACGTTTTACATCGAACAAGCAGAATGCGGTAACAGATGTTCAATAAGGCTGGAAAGCTCATTCAGGTCAGTTAATGGCTTAAATAACAAATTTTTATCAGTAATGCCTAACGAATATAAATCACGTGGAAGCGTATATTCTTTTGAGCCGGTATGAATGATAAACCGAGTGTTCGGTTGGAGCGTGTAAGCTGTCTTGGTGAAACGTTCACCACTGGCGCCTTCCAGTCGTAAATCAACCACCACAATATCAGGATTAAACGTAGACAGCTTAACCAACCCCGCTTCTGCTGAATGGGTAACGAGAACCTCGTGGCCTTCATCCTCTAAAAAAGCCTCTAGATTGTCTCTAAGAAGCGCCTCATCATCTATGACTAGTACTTTTGCCATGAAACCAGTTCAACCTTATTGTTACATCCTCAATATCACGCAGTGATACGGGGTAGATATGTTATTAGGACTAGGTGCAAGCCGCTTATTTAATGTCAATACTGAATAGCTAGCGCCTAAAATTTGATACTGAAAATATAGTTCGAGAACTCAGAAGCGCCAATTTTTTGTACTTATTTAACTTTTTCTATCTAATGATGTGACTTATGTGACATTTTTCCGTCGATTACAAACAGATCTTTACTCACGGTCATCATTGAGCGAATACATAGGCGATTACAGTTCACTTCCTTCACCTTCCATAAAATAGCTCAAAGAATAAACTATTAAGGTCGAATATCTTCTGATCACGATAGAATCCTCCCAAGAGTCCACCCAATTATCTACGGGGAAAAGACGCTCCTGTCCTTATGATCTATAACTTATCCCCTGTCTTAACTTTGCCTTTAATGTCTTCCGCTACTTTTCGTATCAAATGTAAAGATCAAAAGAATATTCTGAACTGACATATTTTCTCGATATCTTCTATTTAATTAACAGCGATATCAGTGGTTCAGCATGAAATTAGGCCACTTATTTTAATCTGAAAATAATAAATTTTAAAAATATTTTTATCTCTGTATTCAAGCAATATAGTTTGCAAACCGGATTATTCACTTATTGAAATTTTATTCTGAATTTTATAACGCCTTGATTGGAAAACGATATCAATTTACATCTAACCGTTAAAAAAAATACTACAAAAAAAGCCTTACTACAAAAACATCGAAACCTTTTGATTATGGTTTTTTATCGTTCTTAGATGAGCGGTCAGATATGCCCATTAAAACAAATAAAAACAGCCTAAAAATCACCAAAAAACATAAAAACCAACACCATATTTTAGCGTTAACAATGCAGAGATAATATGTTCACCTATAATTTTTAAAATATTTGTTACATTATATTTTTCTAATAATATATTTAAGATCTTAGATTTTAAATAATGACAGACAGAAAACTTCGTTCATATTGGATAGGACTACATTGAAATATGCACAAAAAACTCGTCTTGGGTTTTGCTGTAGATGCGCTCATAAAACCAGAAATAAATTTAATCAAATCGATATTGAGAACTAGCTCCATCCTCCAAGGTCGATGGAAATTAGAAAAATCTGGCCCATGTGATGCGATTATATTAAATGATTTATTTAGCGCTACGGAACCTTTTTCAACAAAAGTCGACACCAAAAGAATATATATCAAAAGGCGTGGAGAATCAGCCGATGGTTACGTTTTTTTCAAACCAATTCGCGCGGAAGAGTTAGTTAAGCTTCTACTACAAATACAATCGGGTGTGGTTGAATCGGAATCACAATCAAAGCACTGGGAAGATATGTTGCCCGGGGTTAGTTATAAACTTCGAAAATGGCCAACATCAGATATCCTTAAAAAAGATAAGCGATACCCAAAACTTGCGACATTTTTAAGCCGAAACTATAAAACCATTCACGAGCTATCCTATTTATCAGGCCACCAAGAAAAACTATGTTCGGATTTTATAACTTTATTAGAAGATGCAAAAATATTATTAATTATTTCTGAATCAGAAAAACCACGATCTGAAAAAACCAAAAAATTAAATATTAAAAAGAGTTTTATTAGTCAGTTGAAAGCGCGTTTTTCAATGAGCAAATCATCACCTAACCCATAAACACTTATAAAACAGAACCCTTTGCAAATATGAATGAATACAAATTGGTTTTTACTGGTACGACGGGTGCGGGAAAAACCACTGCTATTAAAGCTGTCAGCGATAACGACATCGTTCAGACAGACGTTAATAATACAGACAGTTCTTTCGAGAAACTTACAACAACTGTGGGGCTAGATTTTGGCGTACTGAAATTCCCAGACGGAGATAGATTGCGGCTCTTTGGAACACCAGGACAAGAACGCTTTGATTTTATGTGGCAAATTCTCGCCAAGGATGCTTTTGGGATAATTATTTTAATCGACAATTCAAGACCCGCCCCCTTAGACGACTTAGCAGTATATTTAGACGCTTTTTCTGAAGCGTTATCAAATACACCTTGTGTCATTGGTATTGGTCGGTCGGAAGAATGTTCGCACCCAGACATCGATGAATTCGTAGAGACTCTTACAAAACATAATTTTGTATTCCCAGTAATAGCAACAGATGTCAGAGAAAAAGAAAATGTCCTACTGTTAATAGACATGATACTCGCTCAAGTTGAATCAGATTTAGATGATTAATTTTTATATAGAGACAATTAGGCAATGAAGTTATCCCGAAAAACAAAAAATTTAGCACAGTCTGAATGTAAACGGCTTTGTAATGAACTTGATGGAATTATTGCGGTTGTCATCGCAAGTCAAGATGGGTTCGATGTCGCAAGTCAAGTGTCTAAAAATTTAGACTCTGTACGTATATCAGCTATGGCAAGTTCGATTAATGCCATCGGTTCCGTTGTCTCAGCAGAAGCTGATATTGGTATAAGCGAAAGCATAACCGTTAAAACAGAAAATGGATTTGCTTACATTATTTCTGTGAATATGGACGAAGAGGCATACATTCTAAATTTAATCGCCAATGACTCGGCTATATTGGCTCAAATTATTTATCAGTGCCAAGAAACTAAATCCAAATTGGACGCCCATTGAACGCGACGAATATTGAACTCGAATTAAAGCGCTTAAGTTGCTCGAAAGGGATTATTGCATGCGCCTTGGTCGCTATTGACAGTGGAATTATCTATTTCACCACATCAAACATTAAAGAATTTCAAATGATCGCTGAAGGAGCACGGGATTATTGGTCATTACAAAACCGAAACGGAAAGATTTATGACATATTAGGGGATTTAGACAACATTAAAATTCGCCATAAAAAAGGGATTATTTGCTTGCAGCCATGCGGAGAAAATACGTTATTAGTGGCTTTAACAAAAATGAATAAAGTGAACTGGAACGATTGGATGGAGAAAACTAAACATTTAGATAAATATTATGAATTACTAGAAAAAGAAAACAATCAGTCATTAACTAAAATCACACGACAACTCAACAAGAGAGATTGAAACATGAGTACTATCAATGAAAGCATGAATGACCTATTAACATTAGACGGTGCACTGTGTTCCGCAATCGTCGATTCATCAAGTGGCATGATGCTAGGCTCTGCAGGTTCAGGTGTAGACTTAGAAGTGGCTGCAGCTGGAAATACGGAGGTGGTTAGAGCAAAATTGAAAACGATGAAGGCACTGAAGATTAAGGATGTTATTGAGGATATTTTAATTACGCTAGGTAAGCACTATCATTTGATTAGGCCGCTAGCCCAAAAAGAAGGTATTTTTGTTTATTATGTTCTCGACAAAAATAAATCTAATCTAGCGTTAGCAAGACGAAAGCTTCAAGAAATAGAGCAAGATTTAGATTTTTAAGGTCAATCTAGATAGGTCATCGCTTAAACGTATTCCACATAATGTAGAAATGCGTTTAAGCGACGCCATCTAACTCACCCTATTTCAATATTATTTTTTGTTGCAATAATAATAATCGGCTGTCATCGACTGGTCCCACTGATTAATAATAACAATAGCGTTAGCGTTTTGTTTAGCCGCTTTTTTCTTGTGCCACTTTTCACATTTCGCCGTATGATCCGAGCAGTTCATTTGCGATTTAAAAAGGCATAGACTCTCATTTATTTCCTTATAGATTCTGACTTGCTTCCACTTAATATCATCATCAGAAAAAACAACGTTCGAAAACACCAACATCAGGCTCAATACGAATACACGATTAAATGTCACAACCTTTCCTTTAAAATATTTTTTATAGTCCTATCGGATTATAGTCTTATCTGATTATCGTTTTTTCAACAGTTTTCTTGCAGTTTATCTCGCATTCCTCAACAACAATCTAGGCTCAGATACACTCACAAATCCCCCATCACTCAATGATATCGCTTGCGAAGATCCCATATACCGACGATCTAATAAATTATGTCCCTTTTCTTGTAACGATTCTTTGACATCCTCAGCTAAAGCAGATTCAGCAAACAACCGATCTGGCGCCCATTGATGGTGAATTCTTGGCGCAGCTAATGCGTCGGGCAATGGCATTCCCACATCTAAATAATTGACGAGAGTTTGAAGAACTTGAGTAATAATTGTTGGACCTCCGGCTGCTCCCGTTGTTAGCACAGGCGTATCTCCTCGTAAAACAATTGTAGGACTCATACTTGATAAGGGGCGTTTTCCCGGCTGAATTTTATTCGCTTCTGCTCCTACCAAACGATAGGCATTAGGTGTTCCCGGCTTTGCAGAAAAATCATCCATTTGATTATTTAAAATCACACCGGTCCCTGGCACGATAACCTTGCTCCCAAAACCTGTGTTGACAGTGGTCGTAATCGCAACCCAGTTACCTTCTTTATCAGCCGTAGCAATATGTGTTGTGTGCTTCCCAAAAATATCGTTAGTGGCTCGTGGAGGTGTTCCGTGTTTTTTTACAATCGAACTTCTTTTGAGATGAATACCTTTCGCTAGATCTTTCGCGTATTGCTTATCAATCAACCCAGTCGGAACATCAACAAAATCTGGATCTCCTAACCAATGCGCACGATCGGCAAAAGCAATTTTCATCGATTCAGCTAACAGTTGATAACGATCTGCAACACTTAAATGACTGACGTCAAATTGCTCTAACATGTTTAAAATTTGACCCACATGAACGCCTCCAGAACTTGGAGGGGGAAATCCATAGACGGTGTAATCCCGATAAGTGGTTTTCACAGGTTTACGAATTTTTAATTCATAATTAGAAAAATCTTCTGACGAAATAATGCCACCATTTTTTGGCATCCATTCGCCGACCGTTTTAGCAAACTCTCCTTTGTAAAAATAGTTAGCGCCGTGCTTTGCAATCCCTTTATATGTTTTTGATAAATTTTTTTGAATTAACCGATGATCGGCAGGCCAAGGCTTTCCGTTTTCATCTAATAAAATTTTTGCACTAGCAGAAAATTTAGAAATTGATGGGGCAGCCCTTGCCAAACGGCTGGCATAAACTCGGTCCATTGAAAATCCATTTTCAGCCAATTGAGCGGCTGGATTAACAAGCTCACTAAGAGAAAGTTTACCACCCTGCTTATTTAAATATTCGAGTGCGGCAACTGAGCCCGGAATACCAATCGCTAACACACCCGTTTTTGACAATCCTGAATCAACCTTCCCGTCGCGGATATACATATCACTTGTTGCGGAACCCGGAGCCATCTCTCTTCCATCAATGGCCTCTACTTTCCCATTCGCCCAACGAACCAAGGCAAAACATCCGCCCCCTATCCCCGAGTTATGGCCATCAACGACACCCAATGTAAATGCCGCAGCCACAGCCGCATCCACGGCATTTCCTCCATTATTGAGAGCATCAATGGCAGCTTGGGTGGCCAGTGGATGAACTGTCGCGACAGCGCCATGTCCATCCTTCGCCACCTGTGAATACTCTTGCGCCATCCCTAATGAAGGTAAGTAAGATGTAATCAACAACGCACTGACAAACAAACTCTTTTTAAATAAGCTTACATTTATTTTTCTGACTAGAGCTTGCACAAGACCCTGTGCTAAAGAACGCTGTGATGACATGACATTACCCTTCGATTAAGTAAAAACGGTCGTAAGCATATAACTGACCATTCATTAACACAATAATTTCCAAACACAGCGCTTTTCTTCAACTAATGCATTTAAAAGTGTCCCTACATAAGAAACGCATCTTAACCTCAACAGAGTCAACCGTATCTAACGCGAGCTTGACCCAGTTTATATATGCGCTTATTTCAGAAAGATTACGTTTAAATTTTAACAATTCTCCTCACACGTCACTTGACGACTTATAGCCAAATCTCTAACATACGCGCCTCTTTGCAGATCGGCGTGTCTTTATAAGATATATGCCAATTTAAGTATATGTCGCTACTTTATATGTCACTACTTAGAGAGGACATAAAAGAGAGGACGTCAACGAGAAACAGCAAAGAGAAAACGCACTCGTAGCTCAGCTGGATAGAGTACCTGGCTACGAACTAGGGGGTCGCAGGTTCGAATCCTGCCGAGTGCGCCATATCCTATCAAAAAGCCCAGCTAATTAGCTGGGCTTTTTGATTTCAAGTGCACTCGTTTAATCTAATGACATCCAATACCAATAGACGCATGTGCCAACATAGCACTAAAATAACACGGCAAAAAAAAGCAGCCCTATGAGCTGCTTTTCTTTCGTAGGCCGGTAAATAGACTGACCTTAATTCTACATAAACGACTTGTTGTTATACGCTAAACAAAGCCTCACCGCTTAACCCCTGACTTTCGAGAATATCACGCAATCTCTTTAACGCCTCTACTTGAATCTGTCTTACCCTCTCTCTCGTTAATCCAATTTCTCGACCCACTTCTTCTAGAGTGCTCATTTCATATCCGCGTAAACCAAATCGACGAGCGATAACTTCACGTTGTTTTTCAGTGAGGTCATCTAAGAAATCATCTAAGCTTGCATTGAGGTTACTGGCTTGTAAAAGGGAAGCTGGGTCTGAGACTTGTTGATCTGGAATGGTATCAACAACCATTCTCTCGGAGGACGCACTGACAGGTACATCCATTGATGTGACTCGCTCATTAAGACCCAGCATACGTTTGACATCACCCACGGGCTTGTCTAATAAATCAGCGATCTCTTCTGCGCTTGGTTCATGGTCGAGCTTTTGTGTTAATTCTCTTGCAGCTCTCAAATAAACATTCAATTCTTTTACCACGTGAATTGGCAAACGAATTGTCCGTGTTTGATTCATGATAGCCCGCTCGATTGTTTGGCGAATCCACCACGTAGCATAAGTTGAAAATCTAAATCCTCGTTCAGGGTCAAATTTTTCGACTGCGCGAATCAAACCGAGATTTCCCTCTTCGATAAGATCAAGTAATGCTAGGCCACGATTTACATAGCGACGAGCAATTTTAACAACCAAACGTAAATTGCTTTCAATCATACGTTTGCGAGCTGCTTCTTCACCCAATAGAGCTTTACGTGCGAAGTAAACTTCTTCTTCAGCGCTTAATAAAGGTGAAAAACCAATTTCATTTAAATAGAGTTGTGTTGCATCGAGGTTTTTTTGGAATTTTTCTTCCGGTTCAGCGTAGCGATCACTGCCTTGTGAAGAAACCGTTTCTACTTCTTCGATTTCTTTTTTTGATGGGTTTTCGGCTTTCGCCGTAACAGTAGCATTTGATTCTGATAATTCAGAAAACTGTTGAAGAACTTGAATACTTTCTTCCGATGAAATTGTAGTAGATTCTTGCTGTTGAACTGCCATGATGAAAGCCTTGTGAGTATCCGGATTGTTGTCTTAGTAAGGCGATCAATATTCAACGTGTAAAATTTCTAATACTTAATTTGATTTATGATTGTTTAGTTCAGTCATCTAAATTTGTAATTTGAAATTGATTAATGTTGTTGATTAACGCTCTTACTCCCGTATAACTTTTGCGCTCTAAAAATTTATCTAAACTTCAATGACCCTTTTGTTAACTACTTACTAGCTACTTGTAAGCTATTTGTTTAAAAACTGGTTCCTTTAATAAATAGCTATGGGCCTTATATATTGATGTCTATTGTTGAAGCAGGCAGAACAAATCATGATTTCACTATATTATTGCCTCCTTGGTAAATGCTGTAATGGATCTACAGGGTTACCATCTTGACGTATTTCAAAGTGAAGCTTGTTTCTGTCTGTCCCACTTGAACCTATTTCGGCAATTTTCTGCCCAGCTTTAACAGAATCTCCTTCTCCAACAAACATTTTATGATTATGAGCATAAGCACTTAAAAAATTTTGTTCGTGTTTTACAATCAGGAGATTGCCATAACCACGTAGTCCGTCCCCTGCATAAACAACAGAGCCTGACTCAGCAGCAAATACAGGCTCGCCCTTTTTAGCAGCGATATCAATACCCTTACTAAGCGCTTGTCTTTCACCAAATTTTGTCACAAGTACACCACGAGCAGGCCAACGCCATTGCAATTCAGATTTTTGCGGACTAGGTCTAACTTTTGAGGGGGGAACTAATGGCTTATTCTTTGAACGTTGCACAACTGCACGTTTTTTTGGCGCTTTTTTCATTTTCTGAGCAGGGCGTGCTCTAGTGTCAAGGTTCAATCGTTGACCGGGCTTGACTATATATGGCGCTCTGAGGCTGTTTGTATAAGCTAAGTCCTTCACATCTAATCCATAACGCCAAGCAATGGAATACAAAGTTTCATTACTCGAAACAGTATGTGAAGTGATTTTATAGGAAGGGGGCTGCTTAAGATCAGTCAGAGGCGCCTTATATTTTGGACCGCTACAACCTGCCAAAAACAGAATAGTGGATAGAATATTGACCACTCTTATCAGTGCAGGGTTTAACATTCTTCCTCCGACTTATCAGCCAGTTAAAACTTACAGTGATCAAAAAACAAACTAATATATTCAAAAAGAATCAGTTTAAATGTTTTTTAATTGTAATTTTTTCTATAAAAAGTAATAGAAAATGCTTAAAAAGTGACGTGTTTTGAGAAAAATCCGACTTTAGTAGTATCGACGGTGTAAAAAAAGCCTCTTTTTGTCATGTAAATCATTTCTTTTTTCCTAACGCCTCAAGCCCTAACACTAGCGCTAAGCCAATGATAAAAAATACGATCGAAAAACTTAAATAGGAGTCCAAACCTGATAACTCAGAATATGAAATAGGAGAGATATTCTCACGAATTAAAGGCACAAGTTCTCCATGACGGTTTGTATAAGTTTCTATGGTTTTTTTCCACGGCCACAATAGATTGAGCGAGCCGAGTAAAAATCCCGTCAACAGAGCCAATGTCAAATTATGAAAATGATGGAGTAACCAAGATAATATGTGAGAAAAAACGAGCAACCCGCACAGGCACCCGCAAGTAAAAGATAGCAGTATTATAAAATTGAAACTGGTAATCGCCGAAAGTATAACGGGATAAAGGCCCAGCAGAACTAAGATAAACGCACCAGAAATACCTGGCAAAATCATCGCACAAATGGCAACAGAGCCGGCAAGCATAATGACCCACCAATCTGACGACAATTGAGCCGGCTTAAGGTAACTGACTGCTAAAGCCAAAGAGGTACCAATGATAAGTGCGGATATCTCGACCAAAGTCCATTTATTGATTTGTTTAAGTATGTAGATAATAGAAGCGCAAACTAGCCCAAAGAAAAAAGACCAAACCAATACGGGATAATTCTCAAGACAAAAACCGATTAACTTTGCTAATGAGAATACGCTGAGCAAAACACCTGAAAACAAGCTCAACAAGAAAGTCCCATTGATATGATCCCAAGCTGCTGGGATGCCTTTTGAGAATAGTATTTTTACGGCTTCAAGGTTAATAGATTTAAGCGAATCAATCAGTTCTTCATAGATTCCTGTAATAAAAGCAATAGTACCACCAGAGACACCAGGGACTACATCACCAGCGCCCATCGCCACTCCTTTAGAAAACACTAGAAGATAATGCTTTAACTTATTGATATTCATAACTTAACACTTCAAATTTATATCGGTACCGTATCTGTAAGAACGCAATTCATACAGGGGATGTATTTTTCTCGCTCACTCTCCAACAGCACTTTATAGAGTGCCTTTAACGTGTCACACCCGATAAGAGAGGTACGAATTTCACTGGCTCTACTTTGTTAATGATAAAATCATCGCTGTCTCCATCACGAACGGCTAGCGTTAATGATTGAGCAGAGTCGTCACCCACAGGAATAACTAAAACTCCATTGGGACCTAATTGATTAAGTAGTTCTTGAGGAATCTCTCTTGGAGCAGCCGCACTTAAAATAGCATCATAGGGAGCCTTTTCTGGCCAACCTAAACCACCATCGGCATGTTTGAAATAGATATTCCTTAAACCCAGCTGCCTCATCCTGCTCCTCGCCTTTTCTTGTAGCGGCCTTATTCTCTCAACAGAATAAACGTCTCCAACCAACTGAGCTAGAATTGCTGTTTGGTACCCTGACCCAGTCCCGATTTCTAATACTCGATCAACTTTCTTCGCTGCTGCTAACAAAATTTCTGTCATACGAGCAACAATGTAAGGCTGTGATAATGTTTGTCCGTAACCGATAGGAAGGGCGCTGTCTTCGTAGGCTCTATGAGAAAGTGCTTCATCTAAAAAAAGATGGCGCGGAGTTTCTCGTACAATGTCGAGTACTTGGCTGTTACTGACCCCTTGCTCACGCAAACGATCAATTAATCTCATTCGGGTTCTTTCCGATGTCATTCCAATACCCGATAAATTCAACTTCGACACTCTTGTACGCTCCAAGCTATAACATTTAAATTTCTGTGAATTAGCGGCGCACTATATCACAAGCAATTAGCTGTCAGCCAAGCTTGGCTTATGCCTTTTCTATCTCGAACATAGCGCTATATTTTCAGGTTCTATATTTAAGTTCTATATTTTCAAATTCTATCTTTACGTTCTATATTGATAGTTTTCAATTAAAGCTATTTCGCGTAAGACGCTTGTCGCGTACTGCCCCGGAGGTAAACTGAAAGTCAAAGTCAAACTCTCTTTAAAATTAGAATTAATTTGATCATTTTTTTCTTTTGAGTACGTCAACGTCTGAGGAATACAAACCAATTGGCGTCTCTCCTGTTTCAAGCCTACATGCTCAAGACCATTAGCCAATTCATTAAGTGATGCGAGCGACTCTGACTCGAATTCTAACGCTTGATCAAAAGACAACGGACGCCCTCTTCCCCACATGGGCGCAGATGAAAACTTTTCTGGTTCTCCAGATATACTCGTTTTCCAATTTTCACTTTCAACTCTTTTTGATAATACGGTATTAAATAAATAAGAACGTGCCGCAGAGATAATTAGCCCCCTTAATTTTTTATTTTTTATCGGTTGCCTACGAATCAATAACGATTCGGCTTGTAGCAAATTATTTCCATCGATACCAAAACGTTGATCGCCAAAATAATTTGGCACACCTTCCTTAATTTTTTCTAATCTTATTTGAAGGTCGTCATTGTATTCTATGTTTCTAAGCGTAATAGAAAAGTGATTAAACTCATGCATACCGGGCTTTAATTTAAAAGCATGTCGTGTTGACGTAATAACGCTTACTCCCTCAATGAGAAATTGACTCCAATCAACGGCCTTTTTTTTAGGTGTGTAAATACTGAACCACTGTGAAGTCTCAGCGAAACGATCTTTAAGACCACAGAAACCGACATCCCTAGGAGAAACACCGACAAACTTTGCTATTTCTTTAGCTACCCATTGAGTATTCTGATTTCTTTTTTTGACATGAACATACAAATGCTCCCCTTCTCCCTCAGGGGTAAAGCCTAGGTTTTCGCGAACACTAAAATCATCAATTTCAACACGGTAAAACGCTGTTGACGTCGGCGTCCCATAAGCATAAGCAAAATCTAATGGGTAATTTGTTTGAGATGACATGTCAGTTTCACGTTATAAAATATTATAGAAAAATTAAAGGCTAGAACCTGCTGTATTGTTATTTTTTTTTAGCAATACAATTGATTGCACAGCTATACCTTCTTCTCTTCCAGTAAAACCTAACATTTCTGTGGTAGTCGCTTTTACATTAACATTCGATGGATCGACAGACAGGTCCTCTGCAATGTTTTTCTCCATATTGGGAATATGATTCATCATTCGCGGTTGTTGCGCGATGATTGTATTATCACAATTCACCACCAGCCAGCCTTTCGCCTGAATCTTTGACGCTACCATTCGCAGTAACGACCGACTATCTGCATTTTTATATTGAGGGTCATTATCAGGGAAATGTTGGCCAATATCACCAAGACCTGAAGCACCTAACAATGCGTCGCAGAGCGAATGCAGTAAAACATCACCATCAGAATGAGCAATAAGGCCTCGTTTATGCGGGATGACAACACCGCCAAGGATAATCTTGTCACCCTCGCCAAATTTATGAACATCAAAGCCTTGCCCTATTCGCATTTAAAACCTCAGTTACGCTTGTCTAAAATCACCATTGATCGTTAGCTAAAATTTTTACGATGACTTTCAAGAATTTTTTCAGCCATGTCTAAATCTTCTGGCACCGTTACTTTTATATTATCGCTTCGCCCTTTTACCAAAAGTGGTTGATAGCCGGCATATTCGATTGCCATCGATTCATCCGTCACAGAGGTTTCTGATTTAACCAATGTTCGTAGCGCCTCATAAAGTATCCGAAAGCGAAAAATTTGAGGGGTATACGCTGACCATGTTGTTTGTCGATTAATTGTATTTAAAACAACTGGTTTCGATAAAGGTTTCTCTTCCGTATCGGTATTAGATAACGGTTCAAATCCAACATTTTTTAAGGTATCGGTGACTGGAGCTCCCAGCAAACCACCCACAGCATGATCTTTTGTTGATTCTATTAATGAGTCTATATCTGAAGGGGTGATACAAGGCCTTGCCGCATCATGCACAAGAACAAAATCTTCACTATCCGCTATTTCTTTTAACACTTTTAGAGCATTGAAAACGGAAATATGACGATCCTCTCCACCTTCTACAACCTCAACTTTAGAGTGATGACTGGTGGAAAGCGTTTTCCAATGTGAATCATTTGGATTGAGAGTCAAAAAAATTCTTTCAATTTTTTCATCACTTAAAAAATGATGGAGTGTATTCTCAAGTACAGTTTTTCCAGCAAGTGATAAATATTGTTTTGGTGTGTCTGAATTGAAACGTGAGCCAATACCAGCAGCGGGAACAACGAGCCAATAACGTGGAGAGCGATTCATTTGGATTTTTTTTGTGGTGAGGGTAAGTCTTCTTCATCGACAACAATATAAAAAGTTTCACCTTTTTTGATCATGCCCATTTCTGTTCTAGCACGCTCTTCTATTGTCTTTACGCCCGTTTTTAATTCTGTCACTTCTAAACCAAGAATACGATTGCGTTCTTCTAACTCAGAAATTTCATTTTGCTGAACAGTTATTTTATCTTGAAGGCTAACTACTTCGGCTATGCTGCCCTCACCTATCCACAATCGATATTGTAGATAGGCAATAATAATTAGTAGGACAGCAATGACCCATTTCATTTTTTACGCCTTGAATTCAGCAATGCCACGATAAGGTGCTAGATCGCCAAGCTCTGCTTCAATACGTAGAAGACGATTATACTTAGCAACTCGATCAGAACGGCATAACGAGCCGGTTTTAATTTGACCCGCTGATGTCGCCACTGCTAAATCGGCAATTGTCGTATCCTCTGTTTCACCTGAACGATGTGAAATAACAGCTGTAAAACCTGCATCCTGTGCCATTTTAATAGCATCTAGTGTTTCAGTAAGCGAGCCTATCTGATTGAATTTAATTAAAATAGAATTACCGATTTTTTCATCGATACCGCGTTTTAATATTTTGGTATTTGTTACAAATAAATCATCACCGACTAACTGTACTGTGTCGCCAATTTTTTCTGTTAGGATTTTCCAACCATCCCAATCACTTTCATCCATGCCGTCTTCAATAGAAAGAATGGGATATTTTTTAGATAGATCAGCAAGATAATCGGCAAAGCCTTCAGCAGAAAATACTTTTCCTTCTCCAGCTAGGTCATACTGACCATCTTTATAAAATTCAGAAGAAGCGCAATCTAATGCTAAAGTAATATTATCACCCAATTTGTACCCCGCCTTTTCAACAGCTTCAGCAATGACTGTAATTGCACCTTCATTTGAAGGCAGGTTAGGTGCAAAGCCACCCTCATCACCCACCGCCGTACTTAACCCTGCATCACCCAATACTTTTTTCAGCTGATGAAAAATTTCAGCGCCTTGTCGTAAAGCTTCAGAAAAGGTAGGCGCTTTAACTGGCTGGATCATGAATTCTTGAATATCAACATTGTTATCCGCATGCTCACCACCATTGATAATGTTCATCATCGGCACAGGCATCGAATACTTACCGGGAGTGCCATTGATGTCAGCAATGTGTTGATACAACGGGATGTTTTTATCTGCTGCGGCTGCTTTAGCAGCCGCGAGGGAAACCGCTAAAATTGCATTCGCACCAAGTTTCGCTTTGTTTTCAGTGCCATCAGCTTCGATCATAAGAGTGTCAAGAGCACGCTGATCCGAAACATTTTTACCCTTTAATAACGCATTGATCGTTGTATTGATATTATTCACCGCGGTTAAAACACCTTTCCCTAAATAACGCGTTTTATCGCCGTCTCTTAATTCGAGCGCTTCACGTGATCCTGTTGACGCCCCAGAAGGCGCACAAGCAGAACCCACAATACCACTCTCTAAAATCACATCAGCATTAACCGTCGGATTCCCGCGACTATCTAATACTTCAAATGCTTTAACTTCCAAAATTTTTGTCATTACTTAATCTCCACTGACACATAACTAAAATAATTATCTATAAATTTGTTATTTAATTTCTAATGGTGGCAAATGCTTCACCACATCATCGACAATTTTTACTTGCGATAAAAAACCTTCTAATTTATCGAGAGGTAATGCACTCGGACCATCGCACTTTGCCACATCCGGATTTGGATGCGTTTCTAAAAATAAGCCAGCTACTCCTACTGCAATAGCCGCTCTTGCAAGCTCAGCCGTTTGTTCTCTTCTGCCGCCTGAAGCCGATCCGCTAGGATCGCGACATTGTAGCGCATGAGTGACATCAAAAATTAAAGGAGCACCGGCACTTACTTGTTTCATCGTCCGAAAACCCAGCATATCCACAACTAAATTGTCGTAGCCAAAACAACTGCCTCGCTCACAAAGCATGACTTTATCATTACCACATTCAGCAAATTTTTCGACGATATTTCCCATTTGAGGAGGGCTAATAAACTGAGGTTTTTTAATATTAATCACCGCACCCGTTTTTGCCATCGCTTCAACGAGATCAGTTTGCCTCGCTAAAAACGCAGGCAGCTGAATAACATCACAAACCTCAGCGGCAAGTACTGCTTGCTCTGGCTCATGAACATCGGTTATTAACGGAACTGAAAATTCTTCTTTTACGGCGGCTAATATATTCAGCCCTTCTTCCAAACCTGGACCTCGGTATGAATGTATTGAGGAGCGGTTTGCTTTATCAAAAGAAGCTTTAAATATATAGGGTAAAGATAATTTTTGGCAGACCTCTAAGAATTTCTCCGCCACTGTAAACGCCAACTCTTTTGACTCAAGTACATTAACACCGCCAAAAATAGCAATGGGCAAATTATTGCCCACGTTAAAATTTCCAATACTTAGTTGTTTTTGGCTCACTGATTAACTCGCTGTTATTTAAATTTATATGACTTAGCTTGATTATTTCAATCATTATTCATCGAATAAAAAACGAGATTATTTTTCTGATTGCGCCAGTGCAGCATCAATAAAACTCGAAAATAATGGGTGCCCATCTCTTGGAGTCGAAGTAAACTCCGGATGAAATTGACACGCAACAAACCAAGGATGATCGGGCAATTCAACAACCTCAACCAACGCATCATCTGTCGACCAGCCTCCTATTCGTAAACCCGCTTTTTGTAAGCGGTCGACATAATTATTATTGACTTCGTAGCGGTGTCGGTGACGCTCAGAAACACTATCTTCACCATAAATTTCTTGCACTTTTGAACCAGCAGCGAGCCGACATTCTTGCGCGCCTAAGCGCATTGTACCGCCGAGGTCAGAAGATTCATCACGCGAGATAACATCGCCACTCTCACTGATCCATTCTGTGATTAAACCAATCACGGGGTTCGGCGTTCCTTTATCGAACTCGGTGCTATTTGCTTTAGGCATACCGGCGACATTTCTTGCAAATTCGATAACAGCAACTTGCATACCCAAACAAATACCGAGGTAAGGAATATTATTTTCACGTGCAAAGCGAACAGACATCAGTTTCCCTTCTAGTCCACGCTCTCCAAATCCACCCGGTACTAAAATTCCGTCGACTCTTTTTAATTGATCAATGCCCTGCTCTTCAATATCTTCAGCATTAATATGAACAAAGTTAACCTTGGTATGCTTAAAAATACCGGCATGCTCTAACGCTTCGTTTAACGATTTATAAGCATCCAATAAGTCCATGTATTTACCGACCATGGCAATTGTGACTTCTTTCGTAGGGTTAAGCTTTGCTTCTGCAACACGATCCCATTCGCTTAAATCGGCTGGATTAGCTTCCAAACCAAAATTCTCTAAAATAATTTGATCAAGGTTGTATTCATGCAAAAGGCGAGGTATTGAGAATATAGTTTTCGCATCAGACAGAGGCACTACTGCTTCAAAAGCAACATTAGTAAACAGTGCAATTTTACGTCTTGAATCTTCATCAACAGTAATTTCAGAGCGACACAATAAAACATCTGGTTGCAAACCAATCGACCGCAACTCTTTAACCGAATGCTGTGTGGGTTTGGTTTTTGTTTCTCCTGCTGTTGCAATATAGGGAACAAGTGTGAGGTGAATTAATTGTGTCTGCTTAGGACCAAGCTCAACACGCAATTGACGAACAGCTTCCAGAAAAGGTTGGGATTCAATATCACCCACTGTTCCACCAATTTCGACAAGCGCCACATCGTAATCTTTTCCACCTTCAATTATTCGGCGTTTAATTTCATCTGTAATATGAGGAATAACTTGAACAGTGCCACCAAGATAATCACCGCGACGTTCTTTTCTTAAGACTGTTTCGTATACGCGACCTGTCGTGAAATTATTTCGACGAGTCATACGCGTTCGTAAGAATCTTTCGTAATGCCCCAAATCCAAATCAGTTTCTGCTCCATCCTCGGTAACAAAAACTTCACCGTGTTGAAAAGGGCTCATTGTTCCAGGGTCAACATTGATATAAGGATCTAGTTTTAGAATGGTGACTTTTAAACCGCGTGATTCAAGAATAGCGCCAAGAGAAGCCGATGCAATACCTTTGCCCAACGAGGAAACAACACCACCGGTTACGAATATATATCTGGTCATTTAAGGCCTTTTGTTGATAAAACTAACACACCGCATGAGAGAATCTGTCAGCATGAGACAAGAAACGTCTAACGGATGATTGGGCTGGACATAGAGAAATCATGAGAGGGGATTTTTGGCAATATTGCCTGTACGTCTGGGTATATCACTGATCAAAGAACATACACAAAGATACTAAAGCCCCTAAAAGATTCATCACTGAGATGGGGCGCCAGATTAACAGAAAGGTGATTTTAGCTCAATTGAAAATAGTGGCTCGAACAAGCTTTCAAAAGCCTAAATAACAACCAACAAATACGATAATAGGAACACTATTAAGCAGGTATAGCTTTTACTTCTGGAGGACTACCGGCAGCAACATTTTCATCCGTATGAATATCATCAGAAATAGAGGAAAGATCCCAGCCAATCAAGCATCCCAGCTCTTCCGCTTCAGCCACAAATCCCCTGCAAACCCATAGATCACCAACGGCGGCCAACTTACCACCACAATAGATAAGAGGAACTCTATCTCGCAACCAAGGCTCCAAACCGTATTCTTGAAGCAATTTTTTAAGCGTCTGGGAATGAGCACGCTCCGTAGGCTGGCAACGCTCTCCCCCTTCACGCCAACGAATCTCATACTGTTTGTTGGTCTTTAAGCCCACACCTTTACCTGCGGGCTTTGCTGTTAAAAAAGAACCATCAGGTAATTCAATGTTGTCTTTTGGCGACCACTGAACAGCTTCATGACTCCATTCCAATCGGCTGATACCTGTCAAAAATAACCGATCAGCGAATAACCTCAGCGCTGTACCACTCCAAGCAACTTCAGCACCCGACACCGCCGCTTGAAAAAATTGCTTTTCCGCTTCAAGCAAATGCTTAAATTCCATAATGGCAAATCCGCGAGAACGGACCCAATTGCGCAATAAGTTGTGTCGACGATAGCGTGGTAATAACGCCAAAGAGGCAAAACATAAACTATAGCCCCATCGCTCTCTTTGCTCATCGCATCGATCCATATCCAATAAACTGAGATCATGGCTCATTTGATCAGCTTGCTGGCAAGCTACCGCTGTTTGTTGCCACCGCTTTGCAAAGTTAGGCCAACGGTCCTCAAGCAAAGGCATGACTTCATTTCTTAGATAATTTCTATCAAATTCATTTTCTCGATTACTTTCATCTTCCATCCAGAGGAGATTATTCTGATTAGCATAATCCAATAATTCAGTTTTGCTGATCGACAAAAAAGGTCGGGCAATATATCCGTCAGAAAATGCTCTGCATTCATCCATAGCACTTAAACCATAGGGCCCCGCTCCACGCATCAAACGAAATAATAACGTTTCAGCTTGATCATCTTGATGATGACCTAATAAAAGTACATCTCCTTGACTCATATGTTTGGATAAAACCCGATAACGCACTTGTCGAGCAGCGTCTTCTATGCCTTTGCCTTGGTTCTCAACATCAACATTTTCAACAATTAAACGAATATTCCACTGTTCACAAAGTGTTTCGCAGTGTTTCTGCCAGTCTTTTGATTTCTCTGACAAACCATGATTAACATGAACAGCGGTAATAGGAGTAGCTAACTCTAACGATAATAAAGAATGCAAAAGTACAACGGAATCTACACCACCACTAAGACCAACAACCCAGTGGGTTGTATCTGGCAAATGCTGTAATTTCTCGCTGAGAATTTCTTTTGTTAAAGCCATATAAGATACTCTACACTCGTTAGAATTTAACACTTGAATTTTGAGTGGTACCTGTAGATATAAGGGAGCTGTACTAAGGTAACTGTACTAAGATAGCTAACAAATCTGCCAGAACCAAACTTAGCATCTACACTCAAATTGTGACTTTTAGTTAACGCATCTATTCTATAATGGTTTACTAATAACAACCTCGGTTGTAGTTCACGAATTTACCCATTGCATCACCACTTGCACCATCACTAGAACAATGACTTTCGATGCCGTATTTTTTAACAGACCGTATTTTAGACAAAATAGTTTCGCTAAGATATTTTCGATACGATAAAAACATCGTGTGCCAACGCCACAACAATTAAGCAAAATACATTACTGACATGAATAAAACAAATCTTATACATTCTAACGACTTAGACAAAAAAAAGATTATCAACAATACACCTTACGGAAGCTGGAAATCCCCTATAACAGCGACAATGCTTACAAAGGCAAACAGTGGACTTTCAGAACCTCAGTTCGATGGCGATGATATCTATTGGTTAGAATCAAGGCCTTTTGAAAAAGGACGTAACTGCATAATAAAATTAGATAGCAACGGTCGCCAACAAGACATTTTACCTGCCCCTCTCAATGCACGCTCCCGCATTAACGAATACGGCGGAGGCAGTTATTGTGTTCATGACGGTATTGTCTTTTTCGTTTTATTCGACGATCAACGCATTTACTCAATTGATACGCGAACATTTGCATCGCAAACAAAAGAACATGCTGAACTTCACCTAACAAAACCAACGCCCCAAGCATTAACACCGAAAGAAAACAATATTCGATACGGAGATTTAACGATTGATCCTATTCGACAAAAATTAATAGCTGTTTGTGAAGACCACTCTCGCTGCAAAAATAATCACAATGACGCCAAAGAACCTGAAACTTACCTTGTCTCAATCAACCTTTATAAAGATCACTCACTAGAACCACCGACCATTCTCACATCGGGAAAAGACTTTTATTCAAACCCAAGTATCTCTCCTGATGGAAAAAAAATGAGCTGGCTTAGCTGGAATCATCCCAACATGCCGTGGGATGAAACTCAATGCTGGATTGCCGAGTTGGAGAAAAGCGGAAAACTTACCAATACTGTACAAATCCCTTCCAAGGAAAATGAATCTCTCTTTCAGCCAATCTGGTCTCCCGATAACAAAATGTATTTTTCATCCGACAAAAATAATTGGTGGAATATATATACTTACAACCCCAAAAATAATAACGACAAGGTAAGATGTATTTATAAAGATGACGCTGAATATGCCACTCCACAATGGGTCTTTGGCCTTAAAACGTTTAGCTTTTTAGATTCATCAACAATCCTGACGACTTACACAAAAAATGGTTTTTGGTTTTTAGCGAAAATACATATCAGAGAAAACCACGACAAAAACACTAAAGAAGATATTGAAATAGATTCAACGAATATCGGCTATGTAACCGCACACGATGGGCGTGGAATTTTTATTGGCGCTAACAGTAAAAATTTTGACTCTCTTTATCTATTTGAAAATAACCCAATCAAAAATTCGACCTCAGTTATTTCTCATACGGGTTCTTTAACAGTCGGCGAGCACTATCTATCAACACCAGAAACTATTACTTTTCCAGTAACAAGTGGGACAACATTAAATGATGAAGGTTATGCTTTTTTCTACCCACCACAAAATGCTGATTATTTGACGAATTCTAAAACAGGTAAAAAACCACCTTTGTTAGTTTTTTGTCACGGAGGTCCAACAGCCGCCACACATTCATCTTTAAACTTAAAAATACAATACTGGACGAGCCGTGGTTTTGCCGTTGCCGACGTAAACTACGGCGGCAGCACTGGTTATGGCCGCCATTATCGCGATCGATTAAAAAAACAGTGGGGATTAGTCGATGTCCAAGACGTAATTGACTGTGTGAAATATTTATCGAATGAAAATAAAATTGATCCAGAAAAAACTGCCATCCGTGGTGGTAGCGCTGGTGGATATACGGTTTTGTCTGCTCTTACGTTTCACAATATTTTTAAAGCAGGAACCAGTCTGTACGGCATTGGTGATTTAGAAACTCTCGCTACAGACACGCACAAATTTGAAAGTCGTTATCTTGATCAACTGGTGGGCCCCTACCCTAAAGACAAGAATGTTTATCAAGATAGATCTCCCATTCATTTTGTAAAGAACCTCAACTGCCCTGTTTTATTCCTGCAAGGCCTGAAAGATAAAGTGGTACCCCCCAATCAGGCGGAAGCCATGGTTGATGCTTTAGACAAACAAAAGATTCCTGTTGCTTACGTGGCATTTCCTGAAGAGGGTCACGGGTTTCGACAAGCAGAAAACATACAAAAAGCGCTAGAATCTGAACTTTACTTTTATTCTAAAGTGTTTGATATTCCTCTTACTGAAGATATAAAACCAATACAGATAAAACATATCGATAACAATTAACGATTCATTACCAACAGTAAAGCCAACTGAATACAATCCATTTAAAAATACATTTCTAACGGTAGATTATGGGACGCTGGAGACCACCTCAACAACGAGGATCAAACTACATTACCCGTGAGGGCGCAGACACACTTCAAGCTGAATTAAAACAGCTATGGAAAGTTGAACGACCTCAAGTTACCGCTGTTGTCCATGAAGCAGCAAAGAATGGAGACCGCTCAGAAAATGGAGATTATATTTACGGCAAAAGAAGATTGGCTGAAATTGATCGTCGAGTTCGATACCTAACAAAACGTCTTGATGAATTTACCATTGTCGACACAACTCCCAACGAAAAGGACAAAGTTTTTTTTGGTGCTTACGTGACACTAACAAAAGAGTGTGATAACAAAACAGAAAAAGTGACTTATCAAATTGTTGGTCCCGATGAATTTGACTTGCGAAAGAATAAATTAAGTATGGATTCACCACTTGCAAAAGCACTCTTAGGAAAACGTATTGATGATGAATTGACCATTAAAACACCAACTGGCGACCAGTATTATTACATCGACAAAATAGAATACCTTTAAAAAACTACTCATTGACTCTTTACTAAACTGAAATAAAACTGCTGATTTAATTAATCATCTATTCGAGACGTTTCTTTTTCTTTGTTATTTAAGAATGAAATTGGAAAAAGCATCGACACCTTAGATTGGTATTCTTTATATTCATCGCCAAAAAAAGATCGAAGATCCTTCTCCTCAAAAAAAATCCCAATAATAACGTAACCCAACGTAGCAATTGCAAATAATAAATGAGCTGATGTCATGATTGGTGTTGACCAAAAAGCGACTGTAAAACCCAGATATATAGGATGACGAACAAACTTATAAAACCCTGGTGTCTTAAAATTTGATTTGATTGGTTCAATATTCATCATATGATAATAAGCTTGCTTTAAACCAAATAATTCAAAATGATCAATTAGAAATGTACTACAAAAAACAAACAACCAACCGCACATTGAAATCAACACTAATGATGAACCAAATGTCGTACCACTAAGATCCCATATAACTTGCCCCATTGGCTTCCACTGCCAAAAAAGAAACGCTAATGCCAAACTGGACAACAACACATAAGTACTTCGTTCTGCCGCAGGATCAATTATTGTTACCCACCATTTTTTAAACGTTTTACGAGGCATGACGCTATGCTGAACAGCAAAAACACCCAAAAGCACTAAATTGATTAGCAAAGCTTGCCAAACTGGCAATTGTTCACCGACATCCATTGACTTGGGCACCCAAATATTTCCCACAAAACCAATGGCGTATAAAAAAGTAGCCACAAATACAACATAACTCGCTATTGCATAAGCAAAAATTCCATATTTCATAGTTATTCCCCAGTCATTTTCCAATTTATTTACTCATACCGATTCAATCTTTTGTGAATCGTCCTGTCGTCAAAGGTTACTCGCATCAGCGATATTTACTTGAAGAAAACATGAAGATTTTATGGAGATTAACTGAAATGTCATATATTTCTGACGTAAACTATAATAGGCTCATAAAAATAACCAAATATAAGCCTTAAAATGAACTACACATTCGACAATGTAGAAATTGACAATCAGTCTTTCGTTATTTTTAAAGACGAGCATGTAGTTCATGTCGAGCCTCTGGTCTTCGACCTCATCATTTGTCTAATTCAACATGCGGCTCACCCTATCTCTTCGGATGAACTCATGAATATCGTCTGGAAAAATAAAATTGTCTCTGCCTCAACAATTTCTAGCGCGATAAAATCAGCTAGAAAAGCCCTAGGCGATGATGGTGCACAGCAAAAATACATCCGAACAATAAGGGGACGAGGCTTTCAGTTTATTGCTGACGTTAAATCTGAAAGGAATCATGACGAAAAAAAACTTAAAATTAATACAAGAAAAATAAAGCCGTTAAGATATACACTATTTATTGATACCTTTCACGTTTCAGAAAACACGAAAAGTCTTTCGGCCATATCAAACAGCTTAATGGTAAACCTTAACACTGTCCTGACACGCGTCCTTTCCTAACATTGATCGCAGAAAAATCAAACGATAAAGCTGTTGTTAATTATATTCTCAATGGAAACATTCAAAAAATAAACGATGATTTTAGGATTAATATTACTTTAATTTCACAATATTCTGGTGCACTTATTTGGTCTCAGCAGTATGAATACCCAATTAAAACAGATTCAACATTAGAAGTACTTCATAAAATTTTATCAAATCTAGAGCCACAATTAATAAAAGCGATGTTTTCTGATATCGACGCATCAAAATGCTCAAGTAGCCAACGACAAATTTTCGAAGCAGTCACAATGCTATCTCTTCAAGGATGGCATCAAAGCTCATTTGTTCATTCAGCAAACCTACTTCGTCGATCACTAATAGATGAACCTAATAACGCATTAGCTTTGAGTTACCTAGCGTTAATACTGGGGCTTGGGCAAAGAATCGGAATATTAGATAAAAGAAAGGAGTCGTTTAGGGAAGCCATTACTGTCGCAGAAAAGGCATTAGCTATTGAAAGTATGAACTCTACAATTTTAGGCTTGGTCGGCTGTGCATTAGCTGATCTCAAAGAAACAGATCGAGCAATACCAATATTAAAGCGCGCAATTGATTTGAATCCAAATAATGGTCAAGCATTTGCTGCTCTAGGTGCGGCTAATTTAATTATAGGGAATTTTAATGAAACAATTAAATTGCTTGAAACAGGAATTAGTTTAAGCCCTGCCGATGGAAAAATAGCGGTATGGGGAACCATTCTTGCACTCGCCTATTTGCAAAATAGGATTTCCAGATATTGCCATTCAAAAAGCACAGCATGCTAGCCAGCATGATCCAAAAAACTACTTACCAATGATTGCTTTATCCGGTTCTTATATAATTATTGAATCATTTGATGCAGCAGAGGGATCGATGAAAGAAGCATTGAGAATTCACCCACAATTATCAGAACGACAAACAACCAACCTTCTTGGAAACGATCTAGGAAAAAAAGTTTTCCAGCTTGACTACCAACAAGAATAAACTTCAACTTGTAATCACTTTAAAATTTTTTTATTTTAACGATACTATTACCATCAAGCATCGTTAAATAACGTCTTCATGAAATAAAAAAGAGAATAATACGTACTTATTACTTTTAGCTATTCCGATAACCATCAAATACGCCCTCATCAAAAGCAACATCAGGATTCAGTGATTATCGTTTTCTAATTTTTCATATCCGCTATATTTTTTAAGTAGCTGCCTTTCTATTCATGCTGCTTATACCCATTTATATTAAGTTATTATTTAGCACGTATTTTTTTCATACAAAAATATCATTTATCTTCATTTCTAATGTAAGTTAATGCGTCTTAAAGTAAATATTGTTTCGATATGTTTCAAATTTAAGTTCTCAATGATAAGCTCTTCGAGATCAATAAAAAAAGAATACACGACGCTTAAGAAAAAACTTATCCGAACAAAATCTCTTCATGAGGATACTTCAAATGCAACAATCGTTTCTCCTTTCTTCACAAAAAATCATTGGCACAACATTGTTATCTTTAACTGCATTGATAACCTTTACCGTTGTTGCAGACAATCCAAAAATGTATGGCGATTATAAAACACCCATCAACATTTACGGCCAACCTGATATCAGCGGGTTCTGGAGCAACGCCTCTTTAACACCTCTAACCCGACCAAGAGATTTAGGAAATAAAGCAACTTACACCGAGGAAGAAGTCGCTGAAGCTGAAAATTTATTAAAGTTGCAGGAAGCTGAAGCTAACGAAGCAACCGACCCCAACGCTCCCGCGGAATATGTCGCTGAATCGAAATATGAGCTGAAAGCTGAATACCAAGCTGCAGGTGGCGATGTCGGTGGGTACAACTATTTTTGGTTAGATCCTGGCTCTCATGTTATGAGAGTGGGCGGCGAACCAAGAACGTCGATACTGACAACAAAAAATGGCCAATTCCCTCCTCGTAAAAAGGACGCACCTCCTTTTAGACGTTTTTATAGTGGGAGTGGCGCAGGACCCGGAGCAGTTGATTACGCATTACGCTCATTAGGAGAAAGGTGCATTATCGGATTTGGCCGTAACGGTGGCCCACCTATGTTCGCCAATGGTTTCTACAACAATAATTACCAAATTGTTCAAGCGCCCGATCACGTTATGATTTTGGTAGAGATGAATCACGACGCTCGCATTATCCGACTCAATAGCAAACACAGAACTGATGATGTCCGGCCATGGTTCGGCGATTCTATTGGTCACTGGGATGAAAATACACTAGTCGTAGAAACCACTCATATCCATCCTAGACAAGCGCTCTATGGCTCATGGAAAAACTTAACCGTCACCGAACGTTTTACCCGCGTATCAAACGAACGCCTCCACTATGCTTTCACGATAGATGACCCAACAGTTTGGGATAAAAAATGGGGTGGCGAATACGAGTTCTCACCTCTTGACGGAACGATTTATGAGTACGGCTGTCACGAAGGTAACTACGCTTTACCAGGCATTTTAAAAGGACTTTTAATGGATAAAAAGAAATAATTTTCACCTATAACACTCTCATCGTTTTTTAAAAGCTCGCTATCGCGAGCTTTTTTTAGCGTCAAAACGAATAGCTGCCCCTCACTCTAAATACGAATCCTAGCATCTACACCTAAAAAATATTGATCCACTTCAACGCCTATCCTTTCTGCGAGAGATGTATTTCATTCGCCAATTGTTCCAAGGTTTATTTATGCAGAAGGGATATTTACGTTACGGAAGTTATATGTTCGTTCGTCTCTATAAAAAGGAATTTAAAAAGCGGCATTTTTTTGATTCTAAGATCGCTATAAATCTTAATATTTACCACATTTCACATAACCTAGGGGCGTAACACATGATTAAATCATTAAATAATCATTGTATCTTTGGAGCGACACTCTTTATATTCTGCATGCTTAGTTCTACTGTCATCCATTCTCAAGAAAATAATTCAAGCATTTCAACTGTTGACTGTTCAGAAGGGATTGATGACCCTGAATGTAATGATGTCAAAGAGGTTGATGAAATCACAGTCACAGGATCCCGGATTAAGCGAGACACATTTTCTAGCACATCTCCCATTCAAGTCATTACGGCTGAGCGGTCCGCACTGGCTGGCTTAATTGACGCTAGTGATATTCTTCAAAGCTCGGCTGCAGCCTCTGGGCAACAAATTGATGATTCATTCTCTGGCTTTGTGACAGATGGTGGACCAGGAGCAAATTCAATTGGATTACGTGGCTTAGGCGCTCAAAGAACGTTAACTCTCGTTAACGGTAAACGCTGGGGACCATCAGGTGTTCGCGGAGCCGTAAACTCTGTCGACCTTTCTTCTCTCCCTTCTACGATTGTTAACCGCTATGAAATTTTAAAAGACGGTGCTTCATCAATTTACGGTGCGGATGCCGTTGGTGGTGTTGTCAACGTAATTACAAAAGAACGTGTTGATGGATTCCAATTCAATGCAACAGGCGTAGACACTCACCAAGGAGGAGCGAAAGCCTATAGCCTTGATAGTATTTGGGGAACAATCGGTGAGAATTGGTCTTTTAATATTGGCGCCAATTATTCTAAGCAAGAAAATCTGGTACGAACTGATCGTGAGTACAGTGAGTGCGATACTAACGCTAGAACTGTCGACAGTGATGGCGATGGTGTTATCGATAACACCGACCCTGCCACCGGAGAGCCTCTCTGCTTTGGGTTTATTTATGGCTTGTCCGTTTCGCCATTTGGATTTGTGCGCTATGACCCATCATTAGATCCCAGTGCAACACCCGCTAACCCCAATTATGATCCGTTAGTAAACGGCTTAATTGGTATTCCCTTTTTCACTCGAGCTCCCGAGGGCCCACTTGACAGCCAAGGACCCTTTTACAACGATACAAGAAGCTTTGGCATCGAAGAAATTGTTCCAGAAACAGAACTGTTTTCAATTACCTCTTTTGCGGACATCGATGTTGAAGTCTTTGGAAGAAGCGCAACGATCTACGGTGAGTTTTATTACAATAAAAGAGAAACTCAGGCCACCAGTGGCTACTCGCAAGTGTTTCCAAATGTGCCTGCGGATAACCCAACTAATCCATTCGGCATACTTGGCCCACTAGGTATTGCTGACGGTGATGTCGCAGTGCCCGTCCTACCAACTTATGAAATTATGAGTCCTACTCAAAACATTGAAGTTGAGCGATCAAATACATTTGTTGGCATAAAAGGTGATATCACCTCTGAATGGACCTATGACGCTTATTTGGGATACAGCAACTCAAAAGGGATATATGAAGCCCAACGGTTTATTGAGGATAGGTTTTACGCCTCGCTGGATGCTTCATTAGATACAAACAATAATTTAGTGTGTAATGATTTAGTCAACTTTCCAAATTGCGTTCCTGTCGATTTATTTACGGAAGCTGCTCTTTTAAATGGGCAACTACCTGCAGAATTTTTGGATTTTGCTCGAAAAGATACCAAAGGAGAAACAACCTATCGCCAAAAACAACTAAGCGGTTATGTTACTGGCCCCCTATTCGAATTACCTGCAGGACCACTCAACACCGTAATAGGGATTGAAGCGAGAGAGAGTTATATCGACGACACACCTGATATAGAAGCTCAGTTCGATAACATCTACTCTTTTACCTCATCGGGTATTACAACAGGAACAGATAAAGTGAAAGAAGTTTTCACTGAATTAGAAATTCCAATTCTAAGTAACTTATTTTTAGCTGAAGAGCTATTAATTGATGGCTCCTATCGCTATACCGATTATGA
Source organism: Cellvibrionaceae bacterium (assembly GCA_050633885.1). Lineage (GTDB taxonomy): Bacteria > Pseudomonadota > Gammaproteobacteria > Pseudomonadales > Cellvibrionaceae > JAWSVE01. The sequence continues at coordinate 8,091 of JBOEHK010000004.1, read as the reverse complement.
TTCTTATGGAAGCGATGATACCTACCGAGTAAGAATAAATTGGCAAATAAATGAAACGCTGAGACTCCGTGGTACAAAAGGCACCTCATTTCGAGCTCCCGCACTTTATGAGCAGTTTTTAGCAAACCAGACAGGATTTGTCTCTCCTTTTGGTGCAGATCCATGTATCGATTATGGAACAAACAACAATCCTGGAGACAACTTATATGACAACTGCGCGTCTCTAGGATTAGCGCCTGATTTTGGAACAACCGGAGCGTTACCGTCTATTCGCTCAGTGACAGGAGGAAATCAAGACTTAGAGGCTGAAACGTCTGACTCATGGACAGCAGGATTTATTTTCACTCCGCTCGATCTCGGTCTTTCAATATCACTTAGCTGGTTTGATATCGAAATCGAAAATTCTGTCGCAGGCCCATCGGTAGGATATGTGCTTTTTAGTTGCTATAACTCAGAAAATTTTTCAAATGCATTTTGTAGCCGAACGAGCCCTCGAGATGCAAGCGGCGCTCTAACAGATGTTGATTCTAGCTTAGTTAATGTCGGGATAGAGGCCACTAAAGGTATTGATATTGATATTGCTTATGAATATTCATTCCCTTCTTTTGATTTCGCAATAGATGCAGCGTTTGTAAAATTAGATGAGCAAACCGTTGAGTTATTCGAAGAGTCCTACGACCTCGAAGAGCGTTGGGGGTTTCCAGAATGGCGTGGTGATGTTGACTTCCGATTTGATTACAAAGATTGGTTAATCACATGGAACATGAGCTATATCGGCGAATCAGAAGAAGAACCTACTACTGTAGATATTGGTGGGGTCGAAACACCTAACTCTACCTATAAAGCAAACAGTGCGATTTACCACACATTGGGCGCTCGATATAGAAGTCCAGATGATTGGGAAATCATAGGAACAATTCGAAATATAGGTAACAAGCAACCGCCGATTGTAGGCAGTAATGTCAGCTCAGATAGCGCTGGTCGAGTCTTCAATACCCTACCAGGAACAGGGTATGACATACTCGGAAGATCATTTGTCTTACAGTTTTCAAAATTCTTTTAAGAGTAACTGAACTAAGCTACATAGGCTTTTGGCCTTCATACGATGCATCAGCATCGTATAAAGACTAAAGCTTATGTGTATTATAACAAAGCCTATTTTGAATAGAAAAAGCATCACATTTAATTAAGAGAGACTAGAAATGCGAAAACAAAGCAATCAACATTTCATGATATTTTTCACATTAATGTTCTTCACTTTTTTTTCAAACTCATTGAGCGCAAATACTTCTTCGTCTCAGATAATTCCAATGCAAGCTTGGACTCACGATCCAGTGATAAGCAGTGTCAATGTATCGCCTGACGGAAACAAACTCGTTGCGCTCACGATTCAAAAAACAGATCAAGCACCTGATATAACAGTTTGGCAAACGAAAGATCTATCAAAATCTCCAGTAAGATTCGCACCAAAAGATGTTAAAGCACTGTCAGTTTTTTGGCTTAGTAACGAACAGCTAATGGTCGTTGGCCGACAAAAATTTGATTACAGATACGGCGGAAGACCAACTCGTTGGTTTAAAAACAAAGCTTACATAGTCGACACAAAAGGGAAAAAATTCAGAGAGATTTTATCTAGTAAAGAAAAATTAGATGCTGGTCTTATGAACACACTTCCTCTAGAACCCGACAATGTTTTAGTTACAGCAACCAATTTAGACTATGCAACAGATATTTATAAACTTAATTTAAAAAATTTTATTGCAAAACGCATTTATCGAGGATCACCTAAAAAAGATTTTTTTAATAACCCTTTGGGCGAAGTCATCGGTGAAAGCGAATTAAAAGGTAGTGGCGAAGACACACGTATAGAGTTCTCTTATATAAATCCAAAAACGGGTGAAATGGAATTTCATCATTCACTATACGCTCGCAAAAGAGAAGGTATGCAGCCCATCGGATTTGATATAGATGGCCAACATGTCTACATGATGAATAATCTTAACAGAGATAAGTCTGCTCTTTTCAAGTACGACTTGAACACTCGCAAATTGGGCGAGCCCATATTAGCAAGCGACGACTTCAGCATATCCGGTGTCACTTTTAGCTCAAACCCTCAAAATCTTGGCCAGGTCATTAGCTACACAACTGACGGCGCAAAAAGAAAAACACATTATGTCGATCCAGTTCGCAAACAATTACAAAAACAACTCGACGCCGCCCTACCCAAAGATCAGGGTCACAAAATAACATCCATGTCGGACGACATGACAGTTATGGTGGTTAAATCTACCGGCGTAAAAGAGCCCGGCGCTTATTATTTAATGGTTAATGGTAAAGAATTAATTGCCCTCGGCCGATCTTTTCCTAACTTAAAACCAGAACAACTTGCTGACATGAAGTTTGTCACTTACAAAGCGCGTGATGGTTTAAAAATTCCGGCTTACCTGACGATACCAAACACAGGAAAAGCTCCCTATCCAACAGTGATCATGCCTCATGGCGGACCCTGGGCTCGAGACTTTTATGGTTTTGATCGTTGGGTTCAATTTCTCGCAAACCGAGGATACGCCGTATTACAGCCTCAATATCGTGGTTCAGACGGTTGGGGACAAAAGCTTTGGCGCGCTGGCGATAGAGAATGGGGCCAAAAAATGCAAGATGATAAAGACGATGGCGCCGAATGGTTAGTAAAAGAAGGCATAGCTGCAAAAGACCGCATGGCGATTTATGGTTATTCCTATGGCGGATATGCAGCTATGGCTGCTGTTGTCAGACCAAATTCTCCCTACCAATGCGCCATCGCTGGCGCAGGATTATCTGAGCTTGCCACGTTTGACAAGGTCACCTTTGAAGGAAAATTTGGACGAGAATTTCAAAACCCAACCATCGCTGGACTATCCCCGATAGAGCATGTGAAAGATGCCAATATACCCATTTATATTTTTCATGGTGATCGCGATCAACGAGTACCTGTTGAACAATCACGAAAATTTTATAAAGCACTAGAAAAAGCTGGTAAAACAGTTGAGTACAACGAAATTCCTGATTTATGGCACAGTCTACCTTGGTGGCCCACTCATCATGTCAATGTCTTAGGATCCATAGAAGATTACCTCGCGAATCGTTGTGGCCCTGGTGGATTATAGTGATATTTTCATCACTACGGATTACATAACCACCTACAAATAAAGTCGGCGATATGCCGGCTTTTTTGTTAGTCTATACATTCCAATTGTTCTATTTTCAATTCATCTGAAAACAACGCCCCTATAATAAAACTATTTTCCCTTTCATTATTCACCACAATAAATATTTCTATGGACATTGAAAAAACGCTAAGCCTCTGGCTCAAAATTCCACACAGAAAATTTTCCAGGGAAAGCGCTGTAGAAAACGAAAGCATTACCTGTGACTGCTCAGGTTTTATTAACTTATTATTTGATCAACATAACATTCCCCTCCCCTACCAAATTGATCGCCCTCAAGCTGTTCATTATTTTTCTGTTTTACAAGAAATAGGAAGCAATAGAATTGATAATATTAAAGAAGGTCATCTATTCGCATGGCGTAAAGATCAGCTGCCCAAGAAAGGTGACACAGGGCATGTATTAGTCACGAGGGGCTTACCCGTTAAAATTGATGAATTCACTTACCGAGTTCCCATTATTGACTCGACCAAAAAAGAAAACGGATTATCTCAGCGAAATATTGAATTGCAAACCGACAAACACGGAAAAATAATCGGCGTTCGCTGGCATCTTGATGAAACGAAAATAAAACGAACTGCAATCTATCATCAATCAATCACCGAAAGCCGTTATTGCTTTGGTTGCGGGTTACCAAGAAAGGTATGTAGATGCGGATCTATAAAACCTCTCTTAGATATTCCCCCGATTATTATCTTAAGACATCCAAACGAAAGAAGACGTACGCTGTCAACAGTATCGTTAATTAAGCAGCGATACCCTAATGTATTGGTTAAAGAAGGCGAAATATTTTCACCTGTACGAGCCTCAGACTTATCTCTTCTTTTCCCTGACATAGGTCCTAACCATTTTAATCCATCAAATATAATCAATACTAAAAAAACAGAAAGACAGGTTGATCAAGCTGGCTCTGATAAAACCAAAAATTTCATATTAATTGATGCTACATGGCGAAAGTCAAAAAAAATTCTACATTTAAATAAATGGTTAAAAGGTTTACCGAAAACAACTGTCAAACCAACAAAGGTTTCGAATTACTTGATCAGAAAAGTATCATCAACTGAAGAACTATCCAGCATAGAAACTTTTTCATGGATAATGAATGACCAAGCATTAAACCGTATGTTTTCCGATTTCATCGAACATCAAATAACAAAAATGGGGAAATCAACATACGATAAAAATTATAAAGAAATGATTAACTACTCAAAAAATACAGGGCAAGCAGTATCGACAAAGTAGATCACTCAAGCAGCTTATCAACCTATCAATCACTGCAACTGGCCAGTCATTTTTCAGAAACCAATAATAAGACGTATCTTAACTTTTTTTGAAATAAACATTGGTCAAAATAATTGTTTAGTCTTTTAAGTCATCCGCAATCCGTGGCATTCATATAATCGCGTACATAATACTTGCCCTGTCAACCAAAAATATTATCAAATGATATTATTTTTGTTTTGGTTACAACTATAGTTGTATTTTTTATTCACATCCCATCATAGGCATCAATAAAAGTTATAGTGTTTTCTTTAATCAATTGATAGCATCTGATATGTTTAAAACTCAAACAACCTACTATTAATTTCAGCAATAATGTTTAGCTAACCAGCACTATGTGCATTTGGCTATGTGTATTTAATGACATGTATCAGTTATTCGACCAAAATGAATTTGGATTTATATAATGAATAATGACCAAGAAAAATATATCGAGTTAATGTCTAAAGTGGCCCTGTGCAGCAATAGGCTTTCAATGAAAACATTAGAAAGCATCGCCAATAAGGTTGAACATGTCGAATATAAAAAAAACGATGTACTTCAAACTGAAGGCGAGATTGCTGAGTGGTTATATGTAATTTCTGAAGGGATAATTCGTGAACACGGCCTTCGAAGTGATGGACTTGACGTCATTATTGCACTCCATGAAGCCAGAACAGGTACGGGCAGTTTGAATTCTTATGAAGAGCGCGTTGGCTGCGTATATTCATTGTCCGCTGTAACACCTGCTAAGGCATACCGAATAAAATGTTCTGATTACTTAAACCTTATCGAAACAGATCACGAACTCTCTATTTGGTACGGGAAGCAATTACGACAAAGCTGTGTCAATATGCAAAAGCATATTATGGATATCAGCTGTCGTAGTGGCGAAGAGCGCCTAGAGTATTTATTACGTGAAAGGTCGAATTTATTTGACAAAGTACCTCAGTATCAACTGGCAAACTTTCTCAACATGACGCCAGTCAGCTTTTCTCGATCAAAAAAGAAAATTATGCGTAAACTTTCATTAATCGATAAAAAATCGCTTAAAGATGAAAAAGAAACCCATTACCAGCGATTAGGGACAACATTAAAACAGTTTGCTTAACGGTTGTTTTATCTCATTATGTTTATTTAGTTACAAAAGGGACAAACTGACCAACGGATTGACACACCCAAAATACAACCTCTATTCAACACTTAGTGTCTCATCACTCCCTCATACTGCTTTATACAGCACACCCTCACAAAATAGTTTGAATTTACCCAACAAAAGCCTGCATAAAAAAATAAATATCCTATACTCATGGATATACAAAAAAAATCGCTACTAATCTATTGATCATGCTCGCGATTAAAGTCAAAAACTCACATATTGAACATAAAATCATAGAATAAGAATATCTAAAACCAATACTTGATAGTGAGATAACGTCATTATCAACTCATTCCATTAGGAAATATTATCCGTGAAATCACGTGGTCATCTGATGGCAAAAAAATCAACTCTTCCCCGATTCATGGGATTAAATTCCAAGCTGGTAATAACCAACCTTATTCTTACAACACTTTTTTCAATTTTGTTATCTGTGTATTTTTATTACTCATATACGAATGCTTTGCAGAGATTTTTATTAGACAAAAAAAACACACATTCAAGCCAACTTACTACACAAGTTTCAGATAGCGCAGCCAACTTGCAGTCAGTTATCACGGGCTTTTCTTTTGAAGCAATACAGAATGAAGTGAATGCTAGGCATTCACGAGAGATATTAAAACTTTATAAAGATCAATTAAATAGCCATTTTTACGGCTTAGTAAAAAACTGGGGAGTTGATAAAGCGTATTTATTTGACTCACAAGGAAACTTATACCACACCATTAAAAATCACTTAGTCTCGAGCATCAACAAAGCCAAAAATAGTGATCAGAGTAATGGCAATAGCAACTCGAAAAAAAATCGATTGGACATAACCGAAAAAGTTCTCACAGAGAAAAGCTCCGATTCTTTTATAATCTGCAAGGAAGTGTGTCGCCAATATATTAGCTTGCGCCTTAATAATGGTAATCAACATATTGGATACTTTGTTGCTAGTCAACCAATGGCGTATTTTTCTGATTTATTATACAGCGCGACAGATATCTATCTGAGTCTATTACAACCTTCAATTACTTCACAGAAATTAAACGAAGGCACCACTCTCAAAAAATCAAATAAAGAAAAAGCAAACAGTGATACAGATAAACCTTCAAAAATCAATGAAACATGGACGATGTCAATAACTCAACATTGGCAGACATCGACACCTGAATCCATTAAGGCCCTAACCGACACTTACTCTGCTAGCGATCATTTGAATCAGCTAAATTCAATAGAAGAACTGGATAATATGTATTATTCATTTACCAGCTTTCCAGTCGCTACATCTTCAAACGAATCCCTTCAATATTTAATCGTAGAAGATATTACTGATAGCCGAAATACAATTATCTCCTCAAAGATTAAAGATCTTATTTTGATCGCCATTTTTTTATGTTTAGTACTCATTTTTTTCAATCTTCATTTGAGAAAATATAACGCTAGAATCAAACAACAAACTCAGATCATTCCTTTAATAAATGACAAACAATTTCATGAAGCCCGAGAACTTATCTATCACCAGAGACACAGATCATACTACAGAGACGAAAGTGACACCGTCGATGATTTAATGACTTCCATGACCTATCAATTTGAGTCATTACATAAAGCTGTCAATTTACGAACACGAGAAATGGAACGGCTCTCTTTATTTGACCCTCTAACAGGGCTTGCCAATCGAAATTTATTTTTTTATGAACTTCAATCTGATTTAGATCGCTTCACCGAGCAGGATAATATACTGGCGACAATTATGATTGACCTTGATAACTTCAAACGCCTGAATGACTCCCTTGGACATCAGTATGGTGACATGCTGCTCGGAAAAATTGGTTTGAGATTAAAAAATGCAACACGAAATCTAGGAATGGTTGCCAGGTTAGGCGGCGATGAATTTGCGATCACCTTAAGAGGTGCAAAAGATTTCGCACTTTTAGAAAAAATATGTAAGAAAGTAGTCGCACTGACTTCTCGACCCATCGAGCTTGATAGCCATTCGATCGTCATTAATTGCAGTTTGGGAGTCGCATTGGCAGCAAAGAAACAATCAGCGAATGACCTTTTAAAAAATGCTGAAATCGCGATGTATAATGCGAAATCTCGCGGAGGGAATACCTTTAGTGTTTTTAGTAGCGTAATGGCTCAAGAAGCACATGATAGTTTGACCCTCGAATCTGATATTAGGCGAGCTCTGGGGCAAGAAGAATTTACATTATATCTTCAGCCGAAAGTTACTATGGACAATGTCATTCAAGGCTTTGAAGCCTTAGTCCGCTGGGATCATCCAGAGCGAGGCATTTTGCTTCCGATGGAATTTATCCCTGCTATGGAAAGCATGGGAATCATTAATCAACTTGATAACTTTGTGCTAGACGCCAGTTGCCGACAATTAAAATCACTACAAGCACATTATCCCGATATTAGTATTGCCGTGAATATTTCTTCCATGCACTTTACAGTGTACTGGTCAACTAAAACCGG
>JBOEHK010000003.1:0-6219 GCA_050633885.1 Cellvibrionaceae bacterium | reverse complement strand
GAAACGAATAAAAGTAGTAATAGTCCAACTGGCACAACTAACAAAGTACATATACTACAAAACCATATATTTGGTGTGTAATCAAATTGGATATCGCTCATGAATATTTTTTCCTGCTAACGCCCGCATAAAACGCGGCCAATATGGAGGTTGCTTTGTGTTAATTTGGAAGCGAAGCGAACAACACAAAGCAACCGGAGTGTTGGGCGTCGATTTTAATGCGATTGTTATAAGCCGTAGCATATTTCTGAAGCAGACAGGACGCTTTTATGTGCTTGGTACACTACATGTTGGTTGTATTGCGCTAGTGCATCTAAATCATTTTTTATATGATGAAGACTGATGTTTTTAGGCTGGCTCTTCCATGCTTCTATAAGCTTTTTGCTAGTCCCTTTGGGGCTGGCTTTCTCAATATCCGAGAATATGTAACGAATAAATGAGTTCTTTGTTAGGTTGAAGTCCCATGACATATGATCTTCGGGGGGAAGTGGCATGCTATACCCCCTATCAGAAAGCAAACATACATTATCGTCATATGTGTATACACATATCATGATGAATGTGCTTTTACATTCATACATATCTTTAACCATTGATTCTAGCAAGGTAGGCATATCATCAGACAAGTCGGAGAGAGTGAGGAAAACAATTGCAAGCCATTCTTTATATTCATCTTCAGTAATGCCTAGATCCTTACATAGATGCCCTTGCTGAGGCTTCCTTCCCTCAAGAATCTTGTTGAAGTTTTCTTTCATTACTGGATCAGTCGGATATAAGTTTTTAAGTGAAGGAAATGTATTGAGAACCTTTTTTATTGAAAATGGATTTCTTATAAAGCTAGAAAACTTGGATATGAATATATGCATTACTTCATTTTTTATGTCATTGCTATTATTCTCTAGCTTTTCTAAAAGCGAATTGATGTTTTCGGATATTTGGCACTCGTATTTATGGAATATCTTCTCAAAATTCAATCTATTCGATTTATCCAAAACGTCAAAACTGTAAAGATCATTTAGGCTAAGTGATTTATTTATTTTTTTTGCCTTTTTTGAAGCCAACTCGATTGCATGACTTTCTCTATCAGCTATATGAAACTCAAATATTGATTTATTTACATCCTTAGCTTCAGGATTAGAGGCATTAAGTCTCTGTTCTGACTGAGATATAAAGTGCTGATTCTTTGTTTCATCCTGGAGATTCAACCTGAGCCTCTTTGCTTATAACGCCGCTATGTGCGGCAACTTTGTAGTTGGTTTGTTTTGTGCTATTCAAGCACAAAACGAAGCGACGAAAAATTTGTCCGCACGATAGCTTTGTTATGCATCCTAGTACGCTCTTCTAATGGCGATACCATTCACTACAATATATGGTTTTTCGGAAGGCATTTGAAAGCCGCTAAGATCCCAGAGATACACTCCAAGATAATAAAGTTCTTTTTCAGCATCACTCTCACTTTCAGCTTTCGGAGACCAAAGACATTTATCTAAACCACCTATTATGATGCACCAAGTACTACCGTCGAAACCATCGGCGCTCTTCACACCTACATTATTGAAAATACTCTTGAACGCACTCTGGAGGTACAATTTGTCTCGCTCACCTAGTTCTATCTTAGTAAAGACAGGTAGATATAAGCCATTTAATTCATCGTTTTTGACTTCTATGCTAAGAAAATCCCCAGCAATGTTGTAACTCATCTCCACAGATCGTGTTTCGATTGTAAGCTTCGCTACTTCGTCGTTAGCGAATGAGTTTAAAGAACAAATAATTGTGCCTATAAGAAATATAATTTTCACTTGCAACCTCATATGACTGCATAACGCCGCCAACACAGGCCGTGAAGTCTCACCACTTTTGTGGACACATTTACGCACACAGTTTTTCATAATTAATCGGTGATTGGAAGTTAAGCGATGAATGTAATCGCTGATGATTATAGAAATGAATAAATCCCATGATCTCAGCAACGGCTTCAATTTTATTCGCATAAACCTTTCGTTGAACACTCTCCGCTTTGACGGTATGAAAATACGATTCGACGATCGCATTATCCGTGGGTGTTGATTTTCGGCTCATGCTGCGTCGCATGCCTGCACTGACTAACATATCGCGATAATCATGTGCGGCATACTCAATGCCTTGATCGGAATGAAATAAACAATCTGGTTTCGGTCTTTCATTTTGTAACGCCATCTTAAGTGCACTTTTCGTCAACTCTGAATTTCGCTGACTGCTAAAAGACCATCCGATGACTTTGCGGTGAAACAGATCCAATACTACTGCGTGGTAAAGCCAGCCTTGATGCGTTTTCACATACGTAAAATCTCCGGCCCAATGAGTCCCTGTTTGAGTCATTGCATTGTCTTTGCCTAACTGATTTCCGGCACACGAATAAAATTCATGTTGACCCGGTCGCCAAGCATATAAACCGGTAGTCGACGGTTTGACACCCATTTCTCTCATCAAGCGGTTAATGCGTCTTTTACTGCAGGAATAGCCGCGTTGCACTAATTCTTGATGCATTCTCTCTGCCCCGTAACAACGTCTATAGCCTTGATGTAATTCTGCAATCAATCGCTTTAGTTTTTCATCATACGTTTTATGCTGACTTGTTGGCCGTGATTGCCATGCATAAAAGCCACTGGTCGATACGCCATACAGTTGGCATAAACGTCTGATGTTTTGTTGGGTTCGGTTCTTATGGATAAACTCAAAAATTATTTTTTTGTTTGCTCCGCGAAGAACCGCTCCGCCTTTTTTAGGAGGTCGAGTTCCTCCGTACGATTCTCGAGCGCTTTTTCGAGTTGCTTAATGCGTTTCTGCGCTTTTTTTAATTCATCGTCTTTTGCCGTCAAAGGGTCAACCGGACTAGCACGACGTTTAGGGGAAGGGGGTTGGGTTTTCATATACTTATTAGCCTTCAGCTCACCGTTCTTATGTTCCATTCGCCAACGATAAAGCATGACAGGATGTATCCCTAATGATTCGGCGATATCCTTTGCCATAACGTTAGGGTTATTGGCTAACTTAACGGCTTGTAGTTTGAACTCTAGGGTGTAACGGTCGTACTGACGTTTGATTGTTTGTCCCATCTCGGGGCTCCTTTAATAAACAGAATTGACTGTCCATTAAAGTGGTGAGGCTTCACCGAGCGAAGCGAGGTCCAGTGCAATGCGTTTTTTGCATTGCACGATTGTGCTTGGCCTTGTTAAGCGCCTTGCCATTGCTCAATTACCTGATTAAATTTTTGATCTGCTTGCCCCTGAGCATCATCACATGAAAAGTAGACAATACTTAGGGCGCAATACTGATCTGTGTGTTTTTCAATTTCCCGCATTAATTCGATAGCACGAGAAACTGGGATGACTTTACTTGCCAACAGAGCAGAAGCAGCCTCTTTCACGGGTTCCAGAAGCTCATGGGAGAAACCGCTACACCAATAATCATATAAGCGCTCCTTTGTTTCTAGCGCTACTTCACTTGGTGCACGAACTATCTCATGAAGAACCATAAACGAAGCATTTGCTGATATTACTCGCCCTTGTGCAATTAGATCAACTGCCCTCTCTTTATCTTCATAGGGAAAGCTGAAATCAATTGATTCTATAAATTCTTGCTCAGTCATAATTGCCGCTTAACGCCGTAATATGGGGCAGCCGAAACAGAGCGAAGCGGCGAGTAGGCTGTCCCAGCCCGCGCTTTTCGCGGGCGACATGATTACCTTGTTAGCCATTTTGCATATCCAGCCATACTTCCACATCGACGATCAGCTGATGGATTCTTTGCATTAGCGCAAGGCGATAAAGATACAACGGATTTTCTTCTATATCTTTATTAACTAAATGCAGCTTTTCTACTGGAACTTCAGGTTGCTGCCCATATTCCTCAGCGAGCAACCTAACTCGATCAGTGATCTGTAGCCATTGCACACCAGCTTCTGGTGACACGCTTGAGGCCATAGAAAGCGCGTGACGACAATCGTCTAGTCTTGTATATGCTGTTTCCATAGCATATTTGAGCTTTAAGAAATCTGATTCTTTTTCTTTGAACTTAATTTTTGTTTTAGAAAGCCACTCCTTGTCTAAGACACCAGTATCAATAGTAGATATGGGCTGCTCGTGACCGAACGTCTTAGTTTTATCATAGGAATCAAGAATTGCGGCTACCAATAAATTTAGCGCTCGAAATACTCCTTTTTCTCTGCGCACTCTAGGCTCTAGTTCAATAGCTACATATATAACATACGCTGAAATTATGCCCACCAGAAGGCCAGATACTATTTTGTACAAGCCTTCAGAAATTAGCACTCTTTCAACAGGGGTTCCAGACAAGCAAGACCATAAATATGGTCGGTATTCTACCAGGCACAAGAGGGCCAAACAGAAGCAAGCCCCAGATAAAATAATTTTCTCCCTTTTATCCCTAAATATCGATATCACTTCGATCTATCTCTTATGGCTAACGCTTTGCTAAGGGGCGCACGAAACAACGTGTAGTGCGTCCCAATGGAGCCAGCGTCTTTTTGCTGGCGGAATGTCTTGAGTAACTTGTTATGTTTACTCAACTGCCACAACCTTTGTGATTTTAAGGCCTGTAAAAATACCAATTACGCCGACTATTAGCATTGCTAATTTAACGTTTTGAGGAAGGTTGCTAATTGGCGTGATATTTAAAAATGAAGCTAATGCGCTGATTAAAATCATAAAAGATACAGCACTCACAAAGTTAGATAGATAGTCTGATCTGTGAATTTGGCCGCAGTGAGGGCATTTGGTTTTAACTGTAAAGATACCTTGAGATACACAGTTCTCTTTTTCTGTGTAGTCATATTTTTTATTGCATCTTTTACAATTGTCCATGATTTACCTAGTGAACATAACGCCGCCATAAAAAGCGAGCAACTTGTTGCGAGTCCAGCACAACGTTTTTTGTTGTGCGATTTTTAATGGCTTTGTTATACATTAATTTTATTTACGCGCTCGGAAAAAATAATTAATTGAAAATAAGAATAACACTAAGGACAAGCTAACCTCTGCACTTATTAAACCCCAATCTCCTATAAAATGATTAATAAACTGTAAAATAGGGGACATGATTGGCTCTAACGAATTACCCTTTAAGTATTGTCTTAAATGATAATAAGCAACAATCCCTTCACAGATTCCACCAAGAAATAGAAGTATTGATTTTACGTAGTATTGATTCATTAATATGTATAACGCCTGGCTAAAGGGCGCGCTGTAAGCGCGTCCCAGTGGAGGCCCGCAGGGCCGGAGCGATTTTGAGCCATTTGTTACGTGTTTAATGCAGCCGGCTCGCAATTAACCTATTTAAACTTACACCCGCCTCTGCTGCTTGAATGGCAAGCGACCGATGTGTTTCAGGTGGAACTCGAACCATAAATTTCCCGCTATAGCTTTTAGTGGAAATTGGTTCTGGAATTGCCTCATTGCTTGCCTGCATATCAGAAATACAATCTTTTACCAGCTTACGTATACCACCCAGAGCTTTCTCTGGCGTTTTTTCAAGCCAGCTCAAGCTAGGTAGCTCAGCACACAACCCCACATATTCTTGATCTTCTTCAGACCAAGTAACTCGATAAGTATAACGATCAATAAATTTAGCCATTTTCTACCTCCAAACGCTCGATAGCAGCCAATACTTGCCTCACCTGATACGGCTTGGCTTTACCCTTGGCATTTTGGATATTGACTCTTGGGTCTCCTTGCCACGGAGTCTTATAAACTCTGTGGCTCGAGCCCGATTGGCGAGGCTCACCAAAATAGGCATCGCAGACTTTGCAGAAGTCATTGAAACGTATGCCTTTTGGATTGTCTCGCATCTTTGCGAGGATATCTTCTATAGTTGCCATGCAGCCAATAATATCACTATTGATACTATTGGCAAGTCTGGATTTCGGTAGGATATTTCAGGTCAGAGGGACACGTAACGAGTCTGTAGAAAAACTTTCAAAAACCTAAGCATCTACATTCTCCATTTTATTTATTTTAAAAAATAATTAAACGTGACGCTGTCACAATTAATTTTTATTTCAAGCTGATGTTCTTTAAAAACAGTTTACTGCGCTTATTTCCGCACTATGCCGCTATACTGCCATAATTGGTTAACTTCTCAATATTATGCACCATACAATATAATTTCCATTGTGTATCGACTTTAGTTTTTCCTCGCAGACTAAATCGATTCAGTCTTTTT